>NZ_NQKW01000001.1 GCF_002252625.1 Synechococcus sp. 1G10
TCAGGTCCTGCACCTGACGACCCAGGGTGATCTCCTGCTCATGGGTCAGCAGCGGCACGCGGCCGATGTCGCGCAGGTAGGAGCGCACCAGGTCGCCGGTGGGGACCAGGGACGAGGCGGAGGCTGCGGCGGCCACGGGGAGAGAGGGCATGGGGCCGAATCGGTGAGTTAGGAAACCTTTGTGTTTCGTAAATTACCATCAACCTGACGGTCCACGCCATCTCTTCCGCCTGCTCAGTGGTGAACCGGCCTCGCCCGTCCTGCCATTCCCGGTCAGAGACCAAACACGGCACCCAGGCATGACGGCGCAACGAATCCAGAAATTGCTGGCCAGTGCCGGACTCTGCTCCCGACGTCGGGCCGAGGAGCTGATCCTGGAGGGGCGGGTGAGTTTGAACGGGACCGTGGCGCGGTTGGGGGACCAGGCCGATCTTTCCAGTGATCGGCTGGAGCTCGATGGGACTCCGGTGGGTGCGGCAGCCCGCACCATCACCGTCCTGCTCAACAAGCCCCGCGGCGTGATCTGCAGTTGCCAGGACCCCGAGGGGCGAACCACGGTGCTCGATCTGTTGCCGCCGGAGCTGAGCATGGGGACCGGCCTCCATCCCGTAGGGCGTCTTGATGGCGCCAGCCGGGGAGTGCTGCTGCTTAGCAATGACGGTGCGCTCACCCTTCGCTTCACCCACCCCCGCTTCGGTCACCGCAAGCACTACCGGGTGTGGGTCAGCGGTGAACCCGGGCCTGAGGTGCTGGAGCAGTGGCGCCGCGGTGTGCCGCTCGACGGCCGGCCCAGTCAGCCCGTGGTGGTTCGGGAGCTGGCGCGGGAGCGAAAAGGCACCCTGCTGGAGCTGGAGATGGGTGAGGGCAGGAACCGACAGATCCGGCGCACAGCCGAACTGCTGGGTCATCCAGTGCGCGATCTTCAGCGGGTGGCGATCGGCCCGCTGCGCCTCGGCGATCTGCCTGAGGGACGCTGGCGCCACCTTGCCCCCCAAGAATGGAAGGATCTGGAACCGCGGGATTGAGCCGTGGACCGATCGAACCACTGCCCTGATCGATGCCGCCAACCAGTAATCCCACGGCTGCACCGCGCCTAAGGCGTCGGTGGCCCTGGCAGAAAGCCCTGCCCAGCCTGCCGGTCGAGCCGCGGGAGGATCCCCTGCTCAACGCCGGCCGGCAGCTGCGGCAGCAGCGGGAAGCCCGGGGCCTGAGCCTGCGGGAGCTGGCGATCGAGACGCGGGTGAGCACCCCTGTCCTCGAAGCCCTGGAGCGGGGATGGCGCGAGCGACTGCCTGAGCCGGCTTATCTCAGGACCATGCTGCCGCTGCTGGAGCAGCACCTGGATCTTTCCGCCGGCGCCCTCGAAGGTGCCCTGCCGGACCGGGGCGAGACGACCAAGCAGGGCGTTTCCGGGCGTCAGGCCCTGCTCTCACGCTTCACTCCAGGCTCGATCGATGTCTTCACCACCTGGCAGGGGACCGTGCTCTACGGGGTGCTGACGCTGGCCCTGATCTATGGCGTGAATCTGCAGCAGCGGCGCTTGGCGGCAGAGAACCTGCTGGCCCTGAAGCCGATCCCACCCCTGCCGGCAGCTGAACAACGGGCTCCTGACCCCAACGCCGAACTGTTGCAGGCCTATCCGGACCTCAGGCCCCTGCAGCAGGCAGCCCAGGGTGTGGCAAGGCAACGCTTGCTGGAGGGGGGTGTTGAGCGCCGTCCCGCAGCCGGGGTGCTGCGGCTGCAGCTGGGGCAACCCACCCGCGTCAGCCTGGGCAGTGATTCAGGGGTGAAGACCGAGCTCAACGGAGCCACAGGTGAGCTGGTGCTGCAGCTGAGGCCTCCCCTGCGCCTGAGCCTGGAACCCGTGCCGTCACAGGGCTCGGTGCTCTGGGACGGCCAGCCATTGGCGCCGGAGCCTGGCGGAGCTGGCCGTTACCGGCTGCCGCCGGCCACAGCCCCAGGGACGCCAGGCTCCCCAGTGCGCCCGTAGCGCTTTGCCAGCCCCTGGAGCCCCTGAAGAGGGTCATCGAGGCTGGCGATCGGTTGGCTCAGACGCCAGGTCCAGTTTCCCGAGGCGGTGCCAGGGGTGTTGAAGCGGGCCTGATCATCGAGGTGGAGCAGATCCTGCAGGGGTACTACCGCCAACTGGGCCGAGGAGCCCAGAGCCAGCTCCAGCAGCTGCCAACCGGGTGCGTCGATGGTGTGTCCCACCAGCTCCCCCACCTGACGCCGCTGGTCTTCCTCCAGATTCCGCCACCAGCCCAGGCAGGTGGCGTTGTCATGGGTACCGGTGTAGACCACCCAGTGATCACCCAGGTAGTTCGCCGGCAGGTATGGGTTATCTGGCTTGCCATCAAAGGCGAACTGCAGAATCTTCATCCCCGGCAGGGCGAAGCGATCGCGCAGGGCCTCCACCTCCGGGGTGATCACACCCAGGTCTTCGGCGATCAGGGGCAGGGCTGAGGCTGATGCTGAGCTGCTGCTGTTGCCGGCCTGCTGCCTCTGCCAGCGGGCCTGAAGAGTGGCGAGCAGGGCCACCCCAGGCGACGGGCGCCAGCGGCCCTCCTGGGCCGTCTCGGCCTGGCCAGCCACGCTCCAGTACGACTCCAGAGCGCGGAAATGGTCGAGCCGCAGCAGGTCGAGCAGCTGCATCTGCCGCTCCAGCCGGCGCATCCACCAACGGAACCCCGTGAGCCGGTGCAGGCTCCAGCGGTAGACCGGCGTTCCCCACAGCTGGCCGGTGTCGGAGAAGTAATCGGGGGGAACGCCGCTTTGCTCAGTGAGCGAGCCATCGGCGCGCACGGAGAACAGGCGGCGGTTTGCCCAGACATCGGCGCTGTCGTGGGCGACATAGAAGGGCAGATCACCGATCAGGCGCACGCCCTGCGTTCTGGCGTGTTGGTGCAGCAGCTGCCACTGCCGCTGCAGCTGCCACTGAACCAGGGCCTCCTGCAGCAGCGGACCGCAGGCTTCCCGATCAAGCTGGCGCAGGGCCAGGCGGCCGCGCCGCGCCAGAGCCCTGGGCCAGGTCCACCAGGGCTGCTGGCCCTGGCGATCGCGCAAGACCATGAAGCGGCAATGGTCTCGCAGCCAGTCGTCCTCCTGACGCCGCCAGCTGGCGAATGCCTGCTGGCGCTCCAGGCTCTGAGCAGACCAGCGTTTAAGCAAGCGCTCTCCCAGAGCCGCAGCCCGCAGCCGTGCCGCCTCCAGGTCAAGACGCTCGAAGCTGCCGCTTGGCAGAGTCTCGAGGTCGACGGGGTCAAGGAATCCCTCGTCCACCAGCTCGTCGGCATCGAGGAACCAGGGGTTGAGAGCGAAACCGCTGGGAGAGCTGTAAGGGGAGCCGGTGCCGTCAGTGGGAGCCAGCGGCAACAACTGCCAGGCGGCGATGCCGGCCGCGGCCAGCTGGTCGATCCACTGGCGAGCCGCCATGCCGAAGGTTCCACAGCAAGGTGTGCCTGGAAGGGCGGTGGGATGGAGCAGCACGCCGCAGTGCCGGCTGGAGGGCCCGTGGTCGGGGCCAGAGGGCACGGGCATCAATCGGGCAGGCGATATCGGCTGATGATGGCCTTGGCGAAGGCAGGGATGTGGCGATCCGCCTGATCCGGGTGGTTACGTCTCACCCAGATGGCATTGCGGGTGAAGTGGGAATCGATCGAGAAGCGACCGTATTCCAATCCCTTCGGACCGAAGCGCTTCACGAAGAATCCCACCAGTTCCGCCAGCCAGAGGGGAAGCTTCACGGCCTTGTCATAGGCCTCGATCCCCTGCTGAACCGCGGCGCGGCGGTCCCCCTGGCTGGTGACCGGGGCGGTGTCGAGCTCGGCCTCCACCAGATCGAGCAGCAGCTGACCCTTCGGGTTGCGCACCACCAGCCACTGGCGGCCAAAGGTGGCTCCCATGTAACCCACCACCAGGTCGGCGCCGGCGTTGGTGTAGTCGAAGCAGCTCAGGCAGCTGGGGGCAAAAACGCTCTTGAGATTGGGGGTGTCGAGCCCGAAGAACGGCACGGTTTCCTCGCTGCCGTCGCTGTGGCGGAAATGGATGCGGAAGTCCTGCATGAACTCGTAGTGCACCACCGTCTCCGGTGAGCGGCTGGCACTCTCCAGAAAGGTCTGCAGCCCGCTGCGGCTGACGTTATCGACGCAGGGCATGCCCAGCACGTAGAGCTCGTCGAGCGGCAGGGTGTCCTGCACGGCCCGCAGAGCCTGGATCTGGCAGCCCACCCCAATCGCCAGCAGGCGGCGGATGCCGCTGCCTGGCAGCTGCTGCAGCACCTCCAGATTGGGCGAGAGGGTGGGCTTGTTCACCCGCGCCGCCAGCACCTGCTCTGGGGTTCGCGCCAGCACCGGCACCGGCGTGAAGCGATCGTCGGGACTCTGCTGCACGCACAGCACCGCATCCACCAGGCCGCTCTCAAGGGCGCGCACGCCGATCCGGCTGACGATGCCGGTCCACTGGGCGCCATCGATCGGGGCTTGCAGGCGAGCGCTGAGCATGAGCTGATGCACACCGAAGTAGAGCTCGTCTTCGTCGGCCAGATCGCGACTGCGACCGTGGGCCCGCTCCTCCATCCGGTCGAAGCCCTGGGTCAGGAAGGCGCAGGCGCTGCGCACGTAGGCCACCCAGCCCGTATCGCACAGCCCGCACTCACTGCAGAGATCCCTGGCCGGCTTGACACTGCCCATGGCCAGGGGCCGGGCCCGCTCGTGGGGGGCCAGCTCTTCGCCACGACCGGGACCGGCGGCCTGGGCGGGACCTGAACGGGAAGCGGCGCTCAATGCTGAATCCCGACGGGAATGGTGGAGTTCCTCAACTTATCGGCCACTGCACCGACCCTGAACAAGCTGCGTCAAAGTGAGGCGATTCCTCAAGCCAATTCAGTCGTGGCAGGCAAGTCAGCACCTCCAGCGGGGCCACGACGTGGCGGGCCATGGAAGCTCCTGGCTGGGCTGGGCCTGGGCGCCCTCGGGCTGGTGGCCTCGTTGGGCCTGATTGGCCGGCTCTGGCCGCAGCAGGATCAGGGACTGAGTAGTGAGGAGCAGAACGGCGAGGCCGCACCCTTGGCCAGTCCCCCCTCCAGGCCGATCACGGTGCTGCTGATCGGCAGTGATGCCGATCGTCTGGCGGCCGCCAGCAACGGTGCTGCCCCGGCCGGGGCAGCCAACAGCGACACCCTGATGCTGCTGCGGGTGGACCCCGCCGGCCCCCTGCAGGTGCTCGCCATTCCGACCGAACTGGCCGTGAAGCTGCCCGGGCAGACGAACGTGCAGCCGCTGGGATCGCTCTACAAGCAGGGGGGCGCTGCCCTGAGTGCGGGAGCGGTGGCCGAGCTGGTGGGACTTGATTCCGGCCAGCCCGAGCGCTACGTGGTGCTGCCGCGCTCGGCTCTGCGGGAGCTGGTGGACGGATTGGGGGGACTGGAGGCGAACCTGGATCAGCCCCTCAGTTACAAAGACAAAAGCCAGGCGTTCAGCATCGATCTCCAGGGCGGGTTGCAGCGGCTCAAGGGTGCTCAGGTGGAGCAACTGGTGCGCTACCGCAACAAGGACCAGGGGGAAGCCGGCCGCCGGGAACGGCAGGAGAAGGTGGTCGGTCTGCTGGTGAGCGAGCTGACCCGCCCGGACCAATGGGCCCAGTTACCGGAGCGCTGGCAGCGGCTCACCTCCCAGCTCGACACCAACCTCACTCAGGAGGAAGCCCTGAGCCTGGTCACGGCCGGCCTGCGCCAGAACAAGCCGGTGCGCTATAGCCGGGTGCCGCTCGAAGCTCCGTCCAAGCCGGATCAGACCCTGCGCCAGATCAGCGCCAAGGCCCCCACACCTCTCTGGCCGCTGAAGCCCTCAGCAGCCGACTAGATCGCCTCGGCGGCGATCTGGCTCCAGCGCCGACTCAGGTTCAACAACAGATCCGCACAATCGTCAGCGGCTTCGTCCTGAGCCAGCACCCCCAGCCAGGGGAGTCCATCGCGACGGCGGGCCTCCTGATCGAAGCGGCCGCCCCACTGGATCAGGCCCAGGAGCGGCACCCCACAGCGCTGCATCAGGGCAGTGCAGGCCGCGGGCAGGCCTCCATCCGCCTGGTGGGCCTCGATCAGCAGCACGGTCGGCTGGCGCCAGGCTCCCAGCAGCTCCGACCAGCGCCCACCCCAGGGCTGAAAGCGACCTGGATCCTGGAGTAACGGCACGATCCAGGAGCCGCTGCGGCCGCTCAGCTCTGTCATCAACACGTTCACATCCGTGTCCGGACAGTCTGAGGTCGTTCCTCCTCTGCCCTCATCGCTGGCCGCCACCAGCGGCGGCAGGGAGCACACTCCGACCAAGGCCGCCAACCTGCCGGCGGCCTCCTCGATGCCAGCGGCGGCATCTGCAGCCGCAGCACCCGCCAGCACCACGCGCAGGGGGGGGATCGAGCCCGCGGCGGTGGGGGGCGAACCCGCTGGCTTCATCATTGTTTGCCTACGCCGGGCCGGGAGGCTTCTACCATCAGGCTCCAGCCCTGCTTGATCACGCCCCCCGTGACCAGTTTCTTGACTGCTGAACGGGTGGAGCAGGACAGCAAGCCCCACGACACCCGCCGTCTGCGCTTGTTCAGCGGCACCTCCAACCCCGCCCTGGCCCACGAGATAGCCAGCTACCTCGGCGTGCCGGATGGTCCGCGAGTGATCAAGCGCTTCGCCGACGGTGAGCTCTACATCCAGATCCAGGAATCAATCCGGGGTTGCGACGTCTTCCTGATCCAGCCCACCTGCGCCCCGGTGAACGATCACTTGATGGAGCTGCTGATCATGGTGGACGCATGCCGCAGGGCCTCCGCCCGCCAGATCACCGCCGTCATCCCCTACTACGGCTACGCCCGTGCCGACCGCAAGACCGCCGGTAGGGAATCGATCACCGCCAAGCTGGTGGCCAACCTGCTGGCTCAGTCAGGAGTTGACCGGGTGCTGGCCATGGACCTGCATTCCTCCCAGATCCAAGGATATTTCGACATTCCCTGCGACCACATCTACGGCTCACCGGTTCTGGTCGACTACCTATCAGCCCGCGACCTAGGCGAGATGGTGGTTGTTTCCCCAGATGTCGGCGGTGTGGCGCGGGCACGCGCCTTCGCCAAACGGATGCACGATGCGCCCCTGGCGATCATCGACAAGCGGCGCTCAGACCACAACGTGGCCGAAAGCCTCACCGTGATCGGCGATGTGGCCGGCAAGACGGCGGTTCTGATCGACGACATGATCGACACCGGCGGCACGATCTGCCAGGGCGCCCGTCTGCTGCGGCGCCAGGGGGCCCGTCGCGTGCTGGCCTGCGCCACCCATGCGGTCTTCTCGCCCCCTGCCATCGAGCGTCTCTCGGAGCCGGGACTGCTTGAGGAGGTGCTGGTCACCAACAGCATCCCGATCAGCGACGAACGTAACTTCCCTCAGCTGAAAGTGCTGTCGGTGGCCAAGATGCTCGGCGAGGCCATCTGGCGCATCCACGAAGAAAGCTCCGTGAGCTCGATGTTCCGTTGAGCCATTCCGATCAATCCTTCTGTTAGGCCACTCCGCTCAGTTCCACCCTGTTCAGACATCTGTTGCCGCGTCCCACTCCCCCTGGCCTGAACGGGCCAATGCCCCGCAGGGTCCGGCTGAAGAGGGCTCTGCCGGCCCTGGCCACCGTGCTGCTCACCTCCACCCTGCAGGCCCTGGGAGCCCTGCCAGCCCTGGCTGCCAGCCAGCGGGTCGGTGTCTGGCTCACCAACAGCCCCAGCCCCCTCTATTACGACGCCAACCTGATCGAGAAGGCCGTTGCCGAACTCGATGCCGCTGGCTTCAACACCCTTTACCCCAACGTCTGGAGCCGGGGGTTCACGTTCCATCGCAGCCGCTACGCGCCGATGGAGCCGAAGCTGAAGCAGGTAAACGCCTCCCTCGATCCGATCTGCCGTCTGACCAAGGCCGGTCAGCGGCGGGGCATGAAAGTGATCCCATGGTTCGAGTACGGCCTGATGGAGCCGGCCGATGCCGAAGTGGTGCGCCTCCATCCTGAGTGGGTGCTGCAACGCAGCGACGGCTCCACCTTGTACGCCATGCATGGGGCCAACCTCAAGACTTCGCCGCTCAAGGATCTGCGGGTCTGGCTGAATCCGTCCCATCCCGGCGTGCGCGAGCGGGTAATCGGGCTGATCGGTGAGATCGTCGACCGCTGCGGCGTCGACGGGATCCAGCTTGATGACCACTTCGCCTGGCCAGTGGAGCTCGGCTACGACCCCCATACCCGCGCCCTGTTCCGTCAGGAGAAAGGTCGCGAGCCCCCCCGCGACTACAACAACCGGGAGTGGATGACCTGGCGGCGCCAGCAGCTCACAGGATTGCTGCGCGACTTGCGCGCCAGGATGAAGAAGGAACGCAGCGGTGCTGTGATCAGCCACTCCCCCGGGCCCTTCCGTTTCGCCTACAACCACTGGCTGCAGGACTGGGAGATCTGGGCTCTGGGGGAGCTGGTGGATGAACTGGTGGTCCAGAACTATGCCCACTCCGTGGCCGGGTTCACCAAGGACCTCGACCAGGCCGCGCTGGTGAAGGCCCGGCGTTGGGGCATGCCTGTGCAGATCGGCGTGCTGGCGGGCTTTGGGGGCCGCACCACCTCCTCAGCAGTACTGGAGAAGAAGGTGGAGCAGGTGGCCAGGCGTGGCCTGGGAGTGATCTACTTCTACTGGGAAGGGCTCTGGGGAACCTATGGGGGGCCGGAGGGTGCGAGTGCGCGCCGCTCCAGCTTCCAGCGACTACACGGGACCCTCTACCCGGATCCTTACCCGCGCAGCTCCCGCCCCAGGCTCTGATCCAGCACTTCCCGGGTATTGGTAGAGAGTTCGGCGGCCGCGAGCTGCTCCATCGCCTCCCGCATCCGCTCCCCCCGCTCGGGCGCGTAGCTCTGCCAGCGGCTGAACACTTTGGCCATCCTCGAAGCGGTGATCGGATTGCGCTGGTCGAGCCGAGCGATCTGATCGGCCATGTAGCGGTAGCCGCTGCCATCAGCGGCATGGAACACCGGTGTGTTGGCCACCAGGCCGCCGAGCACGGCCCGCACGGAGTTCGGAGCTGCCGGGTCATAGCGCGGATGAGCCAGCAGGGCCTCCACCCGCTCGAGCCCATCAGGGAAGGGGGCGGAGGCCTCCAGGCTGAACCAGGCATCGAGGATCACCGGTCTTGCCTGCCAGCGCTCGTAGAAGGCCGCCATCGCCCGCTCCCGCTCGGGCCCCTCCAGGGGTTGCAACGCCCGCAGCCCGGCCCTCGCGAGGGTCATCGAAGGACCCTCCACTGCTGCTGCGGCCTCGGCCATCACTGGCCCATCGCCGGCGGCAGCACGCCAGGACCAGACCAGTCCTGTGATCTGGCGATCGCCGACACCCTTGGGCCAGGGGAGCCCCCACTGGGGACGGCAGCGCTCAAGGCAATCGCTGAGGGGATCGGCGAGGGCTTCACCGAATCGGGTTTGCAGTGCCCTGATGGCCAGGAACAGCGCCGGCGGATCAGGCTGAGCGGTGGCTGCCTCCAGTTCCGCCAGACCCGGCATTGTCAGCAGGGCACAGCGGTTGCCGTCGCTGAGAGTGCCCTCCAGCAGAATCCGCCTGAACGCCGCCACCAGCCCATCTTCGAGGGCCTCATCCGAGGCTCCTGCCGCTCGGCGCAGCAGCACCTCAGACAGCAGTCGCTGGCCGGTATCCCAACGGGCCAGCGGCTCGCCATCAGTGCTGAGCAGATGCAGCAGTTCCTCGTGCGGGCGATCTAACTCCAGTTGCACCGGAGCGGAGAAGCCGCGCAACAGGGACAGGGCCGGCGGGTGGCTGTGGGGCTCGAAACCCTCGAACACCACGGTCTGCTCGGGTTTATCGATCACGAGCAGCCGCGTCAGCGGCCCCCAGGCATGGTCGAGGCTGGCGGCCTCAGCTGTGGCTGTGGTTTCGCCTGGGTATTGCAGCAGCAAGGGCTCTCCGGCCTGGTCCACCGCCCCAAGCGCCAGCGGGATCACCAGTGGCAGCTTGTCGGGCTGGCCAGGGGAAGGCGGGGTGTGCTGGCGGATGGTCAGCGACAGGCGGCCCTGATCCCCATCCCAGTGGCGCTGCAGCTCCAGTCGCGGCGTTCCCGCCTGGTGATACCAGCGGCGGAACTGTTCGAAGCAGAACTTGCTGGCGGCGGTCTTGCCGTCATCGCTTGGCGTCGCGGCAGCATCCTGCATGGCCTGAATGAAGTCGTCGCAGGTGGCGGCAGTGCCGTCATGGCGCTGCACATAGGTGGCAATGCCACGCATGAAGGTTTCCGGGCCGATCAGGGTATGCAGCATGCGGATCACCTCCGCACCCTTTTCGTAGATCGTGGTGGTGTAGAAGTTGTCGATAGCCTGATAATGATCCGGTTGCACCGGGTGGGCAGTGGGACCTGCATCTTCGCGGAACTGGGTATTGCGCAGCATCGCCACATCTTCGATCCGCTTCAGCGACGGCGCATGCAGATCCGCTGTGAAGCACTGATCTCTGAAGACGGTGAGTCCCTCCTTGAGTGAAAGTTGGAACCAGTCGCGGCAAGTTATGCGATTGCCCGTCCAGTTGTGAAAATATTCATGGGCAATCACGCTCTCGATCCTCTCCAGTTCGGCATCGGTGGCCGTGGCTGCATCGGCGAGCACCAGCTTGGAATTGAAGATGTTGAGGCTCTTGTTCTCCATCGCGCCCATGTTGAAGTGGCGGACGGCCACGATGTTGTACTCGTCGAGGTCGTATTCCAGCCCATAGACGCGCTCATCCCAGGCCATCGAGCGCTGCAGGGAGGCCATGGCATGACCCGTGTAGGGCGCATCGCCAGGCTCCACATGCAGGCGCAGCTGCACAGTGCGGCCACTGGCGGTGGTGAAGCTGTCGCGGACCTCCTCCAGCACGCCAGCCACGAGGGCGAACAGGTAGGAGGGCTTGGGAAACGGGTCGTCCCAGACCACATAGTGACGCTCCCCTTCGCCGGCCTGGGCCGGCAGGATGCCCTGCTCGATGCGGTTGCCGTTTGAGAGCAGAACAGGGAAGGCGGCACGCTCGGCCTCGATGCGCACCTGGAACAGGCTGAGCACATCGGGGCGATCGGGGTGGAGGGTGATGCGACGGAACCCCTCCGCTTCGCACTGGGTGGTGACCATGCCTCCGCTGGCGTAGAGACCCTCGAGGCTGCAGTTGGCACGGGGGTGCAGGCGCACCTCGCTGGTCAGGCGAAACGGCCCAGCGGGAGTGCTCGAGATGATGTACGCGTCGCCGTCGCGCCCGATCTCGTCGAGCAGCAGGGGCCGGCCATCGAGGCTGAGGGAGAGCAGCTCCAGCCCCTCACCGCGAAGCACCAGCGGATCTCTGGCTTCACCAACTGCGGCGAGGGACTCAAGCAGCAAGGTGGTTTCCACCAGGGCCTCGTCACCGAGGAAGCGCACCGTCATGTCGGTGCGCTCAAGCCGGTAGGGGAAGGGTCGATAGTCGGCCAGCCGCACAACGCTCATCAGGCCAGGGGGAGAAGACCCCCTGATCCTGACGCCCCGCTCACCAGGGCAGAGGCCCACGGCCCTGTCCGGCGTTGCATCCCACCTGGGATCCGAGCAGGGCTCCCAGGGGCACCGCCCAGGTGCGGCCGTCATCGCGGGAAGCGGCATAGCCGAGGCCACCACCGATGACACCGCCCACCAGCCGACCGATCGAGCAGCGCTGCTGCAGGGCCTGGGCTTCCTCCCAGGTGGTGGGCACCGGCTGCCTGTAAGGGGTGCTGCCGTTGGGCAGTTGGCTGTTGTAGTCCCGGCTGTCGTAGTCCTGGTAGGGAGCCGGCGGCCAGTTGCGGACTGGAGTCACGCCATAACCGGCGTTGCGGGAGATCGGGTACCGATCCGTAGGCAGCCGGTAGCCCTCATAGCCCCATCCGTACTCCTGGGCTGAGACTGAGGCGGGCAGCGAAGCGCCGAGGCCACAGACCCCGGCAGCGAGGAACAAGTGAAGACGACGAATGAAGACGGTCATGGTGATCAAGCTGGAGGACAGCCCCGAGGGGATGCCATCAGCAAAGCCAAAAGGACCGTCTGAATTGCAACTCTGGCTGGGGCCGGATGTGTCCGGATGCGTCCGCCCCAGGGCCAGCGGAGTTGGCTCTCGGGACTACTTGCCGCCCTGCTGCTTGAGGGCATCATTCACCTTCTTGACCACATCCGGCGGCACCTCCTTGGGGCAGAGCTCAACGGCACCGATCACCGCGGAGTTCACAGAGCCGCGCCGCAGCTCCTCGATCGTGAGGGCTTTGGTGCCTACCTGCTTGATCTGACCTTGGTGCTGGCCCATGATCAGCTGGGCGATGGTTTCCCCGGCGATGCTGGCTGCCTTGTCGAATTCGACTTTGGCGCCACGGGCAATGCAGACATTGACGGCCGCAATCCTGGTGTAGAGCGACATCTCGCTTTCGCTGGCGGGTGCCGCCTGGGCGGGGGCAGCTCCTGCAGAGGCTGGAATGATCAGAGCGGCAGCCAGCAACAGGAACCGGCGGAGGCGGTGTGTGAGGCGCAAGGGAAGCGTGTTCATCAACGTCCATGCTGATGCACAGGGGCGCGAACTTCAATCGGCGGGGAGAGGATCTCCGGGACCCTCCAGACGGATCTCATGGTGCGTCTCGGTGATGTCGAGCTCTCCGTCCCGCCAGGAGAAGATCGAGCTGCTCCGAAAGCGATCCCAATCGATCAGCCGGATGTGCTGCTGGATGTCCCAGTTCTGGTGCTGCGACTCGAACATCAGTTGATGCTCATCCACCTGGCGAATCTGGGATCGCATCGGCTGCTCCACGAGATACCCCCTGCTGCGCCGCAGCTGGTGTCCGCAGAGATAGACGTCAAGGCTGCCCTCTGGCTGGTACTGGGGCTTGCGGGCATAGAAGCCGAAATCCTGCTCCGGCTTCCAGCTGAAGCGGTAAGCCGCCTCCCCCTCCACCGGCTGCTGGAAAGCTTCAATCCGCAGCAGGAGGTCGAGGCGCAGGGGCTCCTCCTCGCCACGGAAGAAATAGAGGCGCCGGGAGCGCCACAGTCCGAGGTTGCGCGAAAACCACCGCCGCAGGCTGCTGTCCAACTGGATACGGCTGTCCTGGGGGGGTCGACTCGAAGGCCCGGACGGGTCCAGCGGCACCCGTTCCGTGGATGGGGTCATGAAGTGCGTGAACGTCAGAGGGACGGTTGACAGGTTCGTCATAGCCAGCCCTCGGCCCAGTGTTTGAAGCCATAAGGTGATCTGCACGATCTCGCCTGCCCCCAAGGTGCCTGAAGCGGGAAACCCTGACTCCGGCACGCCTGCCCCGGGGCCCGTCCCTGCCAACACCAAGGGCAGCCTCCCGGCGAAGCGGCGGCCGCTCACACTGCTGTTGGTGGCGGCCCCGCACCATCTCGCTTCCGCCGATCTGACCGGGGTCCTGCGTTATCTCGAAACCTGCGACTGTGGTCTCGACGTGGCCCTTGAGCTGGCCGACCCGGCCCTGCGCCCTGATCTGCTGGAGCTGCACCGCCTGGTGGCCACCCCGGCCCTGGTGAAACTGGAGCCGCCCCCTCGCCAGGTTCTGGCCGGGAATGCGGTGCTGGATCAGCTGAAGGGCTGGTTGCCCCGCTGGCAGCAGCAGGAGGTGGTCAGCGATCTGGGCATGAGTCTGCGGCCCGCCGAAATGGATGGCAGCCGCTCCCAGCGGGAGCTGCAGCTGGAGGATCAGGTGCTGGTGCTGCGTCAGGAGAACGAAACCCTGATCGAACGCCTGCGGGAGCAGGAGAGGCTGCTGCGCATGGTGGCCCATGAGTTGCGCACCCCTCTCACCGTTGCCAAGTTGGCTCTGCAAAGCCTGCAACTCGGGCACATCAACAACACCCGCTGCAGGGATGTCCTCGACCGCCGCCTCGATGACATCGAGCATCTGTCCAAGGATCTGCTGGAGGTAGGCACCACCCGTTGGGAGGCCCTGTTCAACCCCCAGCGGCTTGACCTGGCGCCGGTGGCCGCGGAGGCGATCCTGGAGCTGGAGAAATTATGGGTTGGCAGGACGCTGCGCCTGACCACCGACATCCCCGCCGACCTGCCGGATGTGTTCGCAGATCAGCGGCGGATGCGACAGGTGCTGCTGAACCTGCTGGAGAACGCACTGAAATTCACTCCCGACGAGGGCGAGGTGACCCTTTCGCTGCTGCACCGCACCAGCCAATGGGTGCAGGTGAGTGTCTGCGATACCGGTCCTGGAATTCCCCGCGGTGAGCAGGAGCGGATCTTCCTTGAGCGGGTGCGGCTTCCGCAGACCTCTGGAACGACCTCTGGCTTCGGGGTGGGCCTCTCGGTCTGTCGCCGCATCGTCGAAGTGCATGGCGGGCGAATCTGGGTGGTTTCCGAGCCAGGTGAAGGGGCCTGTTTCCACTTCACCGTTCCGGAGTGGTCAGGGCAGAACTCCCCCAGCCAGGTCTTGCCTTGACGAAGGGACACTCCGACCCGTAGCGTCCGGATATCGGAAACGGCGCCTGAAAACGCTCTCACTCCGTGGCCTCGCCCCCATCGTCTAGAGGCCTAGGACACCTCCCTTTCACGGAGGCGACAGGGGTTCGAATCCCCTTGGGGGTATACCGATCAATTTTTTTGTCAATATTCTATATTTGATTTTTGCCTGAGCAAGCAGAGCAAACATAGATTTCCCTTCTCGACTGGAACTGAACTGTCAGCTGTTTCAGATGGTATGCTGATTGCTTGGATTCGTGGAATGACCTGATCTTGGTTAATAAGATATTTTCATTTAGCTCTCATCGGGGTAATCTTCATCCGATATGAACTTTTATATTGGAATAACAACAACTGCAGCTGAAGCTCTATTTTGTCGCGAGCTGCCCTGAGCAAGGGGTTGCTCGATATCTCTATTCTTCTTGCTGGCTTAAGCGATATAAGGCCAATCGTTAAGAACTTATTTCGGTGCTGCCAACTTCTTTCGGTGCGGTCAATATTTTCTTGAGATCCAGCATGAGCCCTACTCCAATCAGTTGTGGCTGGGGGCAAGTTTGGTCGGGGCGGGAAATGATCCCAATTCGTCGCTGATGGCGCGTTGCTTTCAGGTTTTCCGGGCGCGGCTCAGGGCTTCCCGCTGCACGGCGCGAAGGTTGGCGGCGAGGTCTTCGCGCAGGCGCTGCTCGATCAGCCCGATCGGCATGCCCTGGCGACCCTGCACGGTGAGTTCGTAGAGCAACCGCGATCCACCGGGCTCGCCGCTGACCTGCCAGGCCCCCTCGAAGCGGCGGAAGTCGCCCTCGCGCATGCTGAAGCTGAGCAGGCCGTCGTCGTGATGCTCCTGCAACTCGAGCTCCACGCGGGCGCTGAACCGCAGGCCGCAGAACTGCTGACAGCCCACCTGCTCAAGTCCCACGGTGTTACCCCGGCGCCAGAGCAGCCGGGAGGTCGAGAGGTTGGGGATGAAGCGGCTGAGGTTCTCGTAATCGGTGAGAACAGCCCAGATCTGAGGTGGTGGTAGCTCGAGGCGCAACTGAACCGCCAGACGGCGAGCTCCCTGGGGCAGCCGCTCCATGTCCTGCTGGATCGTGTCCAGAGAACAGGTGTCCTGGCTGCTGAGCAGGCCCTGGATGGAAGGATTTGTCAGAACCGAAAGTTGCGCCAAGTGGGGGGAACGCCGGATTCGGGGCAAGCCGGATCAACCCAGCCACCTCCAAGCCTAACCGCAACACTCGGTTGCTGGTGCGGAAAGGCCAACGGTCTGGGGAGGAACGATCTTTGGCGTTCCCTATGATCGTACGGATTTTCAGGAGTTTGAGGGTTCATGCGCATCTCGACCGCAGCGCTTCGTCAGTCCGATGCCCGCATGTTCACTCTTGTGGTGGAGGGCCTCAAAGCTGCTGGCACGCGCACGGCCGAGCGTTGCTTCACCATCCCTTTTTCTCAGATGCAGGCCACCCTGCGCATGATCAACCAGCAGGGCGGACGTCTTCTCTCGGTCACCCCGGCTGACCAGGCCTCCGCCGCTCCCACTCCCGAGCCCGCCTCGATCGCTGCCAACGCCGCCCCTTCTCCCGTGACCACCCCCGTCAAGCACGAAGCTGTTCCCGTCAATCTCTACAAGCCGAAGGATCCCTACATCGGCACCGTGCTCGGAAACTATTCGCTTCTGGCTGAAGGGGCGATCGGCAGGGTCAATCACATAACCTTCGATCTCTCCGAGGGCAACCTTCACTACGTGGAGGGCCAGAGCATCGGCATCATTCCCGATGGAGTCGACAGCAATGGCAAGCCCAACAAGCTTCGTCTCTACTCAATCGCCAGCACCCGCCACGGCGACAACCTCGAAGCCAAGACCGTTTCCCTCTGCGTCCGCCAACTTCAGTACGAAAAGGATGGCGAGACGATCAATGGAGTTTGCTCCACCTTCCTCTGTGACATTGAACCTGGCGCCAAGGTAAAGATCACCGGCCCAGTGGGCAAGGAGATGCTGCTTCCCCCCGATGAAGACGCCAATGTGATCATGCTGGCCACCGGCACCGGCATCGCCCCCATGCGGGCCTACCTGCGCCGCATGTTCGATCCAGGCGAGCGGGCCAAAAACCCCGGCTATCAGTTCCGGGGCAAGGCCTGGCTGATCATGGGTGTTCCCACCACTCCGAACCTGCTTTACGAAGAGGACCTCCAGAGCTACCTTTCCGAATTCCCCGACAACTTCCGCTACACCAAGGCGATCAGCCGTGAACAGCAGAATCCCAGCGGTGGTCGGATGTACATCCAGGATCGTGTTGCTGAGCACGGCGATGAGATTTTCACCATGATCGAAGACCCCAAGACTCACGTTTACATGTGCGGCCTGCGGGGTATGGAACCCGGCATCGATGAAGCGATGAGCAAGGCCGCCGAAAGCAAGGGTCTCAACTGGTCAGAACTTCGTCCCCAGCTCAAGAAGGCCGATCGCTGGCACGTGGAAACCTACTGATCAGGCACCCTCAGCACAGCCCTTGCCGTACCGCTTCAGCCCGCCATGACGGCGGGCTTTTTTTTGCCGAAATCAGCACAGAGGGGGCCTGCCCATGCCCTTTGCTGGGTGTTCCCCGCTTTCGTGGGTAAACCAGTGTCATCACCTGCAACTCCATGACCGTCACGCTCACCAATCCACTGAGGGTCGGGCTACGCCAGGAGCGTGTGGTCTCGCCCCAGTGCCTGGTGATTTTCGGGGCGAGCGGAGACCTCACCTCTCGCAAGCTGGTGCCGGCCCTGTTCGAGCTGTTCCGCCAGCGGCGGCTCCCCACCGAGTTCGCCGTGCTGGGCTGCGCCCGGCGCCCCTGGAGCGACGAAGAGTTCCGCGGCCAGATGGCCGAAGCCCTCGGTGACCTGATCCATGAGCACCGCGGAGCCTGGGACCAGTTCGCCGCCGGTCTGTTCTATGAGCCGGTGGATCTGCAGCAACCCGAGCACCTGGTGCGCCTGGCCCAGCGGCTCGAGGTGATCGACCGCCACCGGGCTACGCGCAATAACCGCACCTTCTACCTCTCGGTGTCGCCGAAGTTCTACGGCAGTGGTTGCAGCGCCCTGGCCGCCGCTGGCCTGCTCAGTGACCCCGAGCGCAGCAGGGTGGTGATCGAGAAGCCCTTCGGTCGTGACTACGGCAGTGCGCAGGAGCTCAACCGGATCGTGCAGACCAGCGCCAAGGAGAGCCAGGTCTTCCGCATCGACCACTATCTCGGCAAGGAGACGGTCCAGAACATCCTCGTGCTCCGCTTCGCCAACACGATCTTCGAGCCGATCTGGAACCGGAACTACATCGCCAGTGTCGAGATCACCGCGGCTGAAACCGTGGGTGTGGAGGAGCGGGCTGGCTACTACGAAAGCTCCGGCGCCCTGAGGGACATGGTGCAGAACCACCTCACCCAGATGCTTGCGCTCACAACGATGGAAGCCCCGGGACGCTTCGATGCGGAGGCGATCCGCAATGAGAAGGCCAAGGTGCTGCAGTCGGCGCGGCTGGCCGATGAGCTTGAACCCTGGAACTGCTGCGTGCGCGGCCAGTACGGCCCCGGTGGCACCGCCAGGCGCCCCCTGACCGGTTACCGCCAGGAACCCGGGGTGAATCCCAACAGCACCACGGAAACCTATGTGGCGATGAAGCTGTTCATCGACAACTGGCGCTGGCAGGGGGTGCCCTTCTACCTGCGCACCGGCAAACGCCTGCCCAAGCGCATGAGCGAGGTCGTGCTCACCTTCCGGGAGGCACCTGTGCATCTGTTCGATGCAGCCGGCGGCAGTCCCACCGCCAACCAGCTGATCCTGCGCATCCAGCCCGATGAAGGGGCCGGCTTCCGCTTTGAAGTGAAATCCCCGGGATCGGGGATGCGCAGCCGTCCGGTCGACATGCACTTCTCCTACGACGAATCCTTCGGTGAACCCTCCGACGAGGGCTACGTTCGCCTGCTCGCTGACGCCATGCTGGGAGACCCCACTCTCTTCACCCGCGGCGATGAGGTGGAGGCCGCCTGGCGGCTGTACACCCCGTTGCTGGAGCTGATCGAGGACAGCCCCTGGCAGCTGCCCGTCCACCCCTATGAAGCCCGCACCTGGGGCCCCGCCGCTGCCGACAACCTTCTGGGCCGCGATGGCCTGATGTGGCGCCGCCCCTGAGGTGCGCCCCGCTCCGAGCCCAATTCCGATGGCTGCCCCCGGCATTGCCCCTCTCCTAACGAGCCAACCCCATGTCCCCCCAGCTCACCCTTCAGGCCCCCGTGGCCCTGCCACCGCCCGAGCTCACCGACTACCTCGAGAAGCTCTGGAGCCAGGACCTCGAATCCGCCAGCGGGGCCTCCACCTTCACTCTGCTGGTCTGGCAACCGGCCTGGGTTGAGCAGCATCTGGTGCGTACCGGCCGCCTCGACGGCCCCGTCACCGGTGTGGTCCGCACTGAACTGCTGGAGGCCGCGCGGGAGGCCGTGCTCACCTGTGATCTGCCCCTGAGCATCTCCCCCCTCTCGCCCAAGCTCGCCTGGGCCCTGGGTCAGCAGAGCGGTGACCATGCCATCGAAGATCTGCGCGGCCAGCACATTGACGCGGCGATCAGCGCCTTCCAGCCCCGTCGGCTGATCACTCTGGCGCCCACCCTCAACCACGGCCAGCCCCTGGAAACCCTGGTGGCGGCCTACTGCCCCCTGCCGGGCGAAGGCACCACCGCCGCCTGCGGCGATGTGGTGGTGCTGCGGGGCGATTTCGGTGCACTGCAACAGGGTCTGCAGTTGCTGCAGCCTCTCGTGCCCGCTGATCTGCCCTGCTGGGTCTGGTGGAACGGTTCCCTGGATGAGGCGCCTGAATTGCTGGAGGCTCTCGCTGAACCTGGTCGCCGCCTGGTGATTGACACGGCCCTCGGCACCCCGCGCCGTTGCCTGGACCTGCTGGAGAGCTGCGTGGGCAGCGGTCAGCCCGTTAACGACCTCAACTGGCTGCGGCAGCGCGCCTGGCGGGAATCGCTGGCCATGGTCTTTGACCCCCCCAGCCGCCGTGACGCCCTCAATCACGTGGTGCAGCTAGACATCGACGTCGAAGGCACCCATCCCGTGCAGGGCCTGTTACTAGCCGCCTGGCTGGCCGATCGCCTCGGCTGGCACTGGGTGGAGAGCAACGCCGCCGCTGAGGAGGGGATCAGTGCCGAATTCGAGCGTAACGATGGTATCCCCGTCCTATTCCATCTCACACCCGTGCCTGTGGGTGTGCCCAGCAGCCATCCGGGCAGCGTGGTGGGTCTGCGCCTGATCTGCCAACCGCCAGGCAGACAGCCCCTCTGCGTGATCCTCTGTTCAGAATCGGGCGGTTGTATGCGCCTTGAGGCCGGGGGCATGGCCCGGATGGAGCTGGCCGAGGAGGTGGTGCCAATGGCCCATGCCACTGATGAGTGGGAGATGGCCCGGCTGCTCGGGGGTGGACACGACTCCACCAATCCCCTGCTGGCCGCCGCGGCGCCGCTGGCTGCCAAACTCCTGCCCAACGCCTGACGGCCTGCGGGTTCGAAGCCATGGCCTGCCTGATCGCCGCCCCCTGCAGCGGCAGCGGCAAGACCCTGCTCAGCCTTGCCCTCAGCGCCCTGTTGCGCCGCAGCCGGGGCAGCGTTCAGGTCTTCAAGGTGGGGCCGGATTACCTCGATCCCCAGCTGCTGGGGCGGGTGAGCGGGCGCCCCTGCCGCAACCTTGACCGCCTGCTCTGCGGCCAGGAGTGGCTGCAACGGGCCTTCCATTGGTGGGGCAGCCAGGCCGACCACTGCCTGGTGGAGGGGGTGATGGGCCTCTTCGATGGCCGGGGGGCCAGCGCCGAAGGCAGCTCCGCCGAGGTGGCCAGCCTGCTGGGTCTGCCGGTGGTGCTGGTGGTGGAGGCCAGCCGGCAGGCGGGCTCACTGGCGGCCTTGGTGCGGGGCTTTCGTGATCACCAGCCGGGGCTTGAGCTGGCCGGGGTGGTGCTCAACGGAGTGAGTACTGAACGCCACCGGGCCCTGTTGAGCGAGGCCCTCGCCTCAATCGCCATGCCCTTGCTGGGGGCCTTGCCCCGCCACCCTGACCTGAGCCTGCCCTCCCGGCATCTGGGACTGCTGCCTCCCGATGAGCTGCAGGATTTCCAGGCCAGAAGCGAGGAGTGGGCCGCTCTGGCGGAGCGCCACCTGGATCTGGAGCGCCTGCTGCCTCTTCTGGCGCCGCCGCCGCCCCTGAAGGTCGCTGAGGGCAGCGCCCGCGATCCGATCCGCTGGTGCCTGGAGCGCTCAGCCCAGACACAAGCGGATCTGGAGTGCAACGAGCGCGGAGGGGAGCTGCCGATCGCCATCGCCAGCGACGCCGCCTTCCACTTCCGCTACCCCGAAGCCACGGAACTGCTCACGGCTCTGGGTGTGACCGCTCTGCCCTGGCAACCACTGGCCGATCAGCCCCTGCCCCAGGGGTGCCGGGGGGTGATCCTGCCGGGGGGTTACCCGGAGCTGCATGCCGCTGAGCTGGCCGTCAGCCAGCGCAGCCAGGGCGACCTGAGGCGGGCCGCCGCCGCCGGCCTGCCGATCTACGCCGAGTGCGGCGGCCTGCTGCTGCTTGGCCAGATGCTTGAGGATCCCCTGGGTGAGGCCCACGCCATGGCAGGCCTGCTGCCGTTCAGCGCCAGGCGCGGTTCGTTGCAACTGGGCTATCGCCAGGCCACTCCCCTCGGCGACGGTCTGGTGACCCGCCGCGGTGAGGTGCTCGCTGGCCATGAGTTTCACCGCTGGGAACTGAGCGACACAGTCATGGACGGCAGCGAACGGCTGTGGCAGCTTGAAGGCTGGGGTTGGGCACCGCGGCTGGAAGGATGGACGACACCAACAATTCACGCAAGCTGGCTGCACCTCCACTGGGCTGGATGTCCGGCGATCTGCCGGCGCCTGCGCAACGCGGCCGCCCAGGCGACTCCTTTCCCCGAGGCAGCAGGGACAGCCGGGGCCGCAGCGCTGGCGGTGCCTCCATTGAGCGCTGGCGCCTAATCGTGAGTGGCCGTGTTCAGGGGGTCGGCTACCGGCAGGCCTTGTGCCAACGTGCGCAGGCCCTTGGCCTGGGGGGTTGGGTGAGGAACCGCTCCGACGGTCGGGTGGAACTGGAGGCGGAAGGATGCAGCCACGACCTCGAGCAGCTCAGGATCTGGTGTGAGTCGGGCCCTGCCGGTGCCCAGGTGAGCAGCGTCAGCGAGTGCATGATTCCGCTCGATGGGCACGATTGGTTTGAGGTGCGTCGTTGAGTCCCGATCTCTCGCCAGCCCCATGACCGATGCCAAGCTCTGGGCCGAGCTGCTGACCTACGGCAGCGTCATCAGCCTCAGTCCGATCCACATCGGCCTGCTGTTGTTGCTGCTGCTCGGGCCCGATCCCCTGCGCCGGGGTGGTCTGTTTCTGCTGAGCTGGATTCTCACCATCGCCACGATGATGGCCTTGCTGCTGTCGGTTGGTCATGGCCTGCTGCTGACCATGGAGCAGGGCAGCGACCACCGCACCGGCCTGGATCTGATCGGCGCCGGGGCTCTGCTGGCCCTCGGGATCAGGGATCTGCTGCCCACCAAGGCCGGCGCAGAAGAACCCGCTGGTTGGATTCGCCAGCTGGATCGCTTCTGCGCCCTGCCGCTGCCGCTGTTGATCGGCGTGAGTGTGGCGATCGAGGTGGTCAGCCCCGACGACCTGGTCCTGCTGGCGAAGGGGGCCTCCGCCCTCCTTTCCGCCGGCCTGGGTCGCGGCCAGGAGGTGCTTTTGGCCGGCCTTTTCTGCCTGGCGGCCAGTCTGCTGCTGCTGTTGCCGTTGCTTGGGGTGGCCCTGGGCCGTAAGCGGGTGCTGCCACTGCTGCAGCGGGGCAAGCAGAGCCTCTACGCCAATGGTGAACTGGTGATGGGCACTATCAGCCTGGCCCTGGCGGCCTATCTGGCCTGGCAGGGCATCGAGGGGCTTCAGCTGGCCTAGGTAGCACTGGGATCTTCAGCAAGAGCCTCCTGCCAGCGGCGGCGATCCGCCGCATCACCGGGACCTCCTGCCAGCCATACGCCGCGCCGTGCCCTGGTCACGGCCACATAAACCAGCTGGCGACGCAGGCGCAGGTCGGACGGCCAGAAGACATCCCCATCGATGAACACCTCTCCGAACCCACTCCCCTGGGAGCGATGCACGGTGAGCACAGCGGCAGGGCCAAGCGAGGCGAAGGCATCACGCACCAGGAAGTAGCGGCGCCAGAGGGAGCGGCCCCTGTCCTGGCCCGCCTCCCGGGCCTGCCGCCGCAAGGACGCCAGCACGGTTTCCAGCTGCTCCCTGGCGGCGGTTCCAACCGGCGGCAGCAGGCGCAGACTCAGGGGGTTCTCCCCGAAGACCACCTCCACCAGCTGGGTGTCGATCACCGGGGCATCCGCTACGCCGAACTCGGCCAGGTCGCAGCGCTCCGGGGTCACATCCCGCACCAACAGCTCCAGGTTCGAGGCCAGCACCATGTCCGGTTCCTCACCCGCTGCGGCCCCCTGGCGGCAGGCCGGCGCCATCACCGCCATGCGGCTGAGCAGCACTTCGCCGGGCAGCACCGGCAGCTGGTCGGCCATGGCGCCATGGATGGCGCGGCGGGCCAGGGGCACCAACCGCTCCAGCGATCGATTGGTGTAGCAGAGAATACGCGCCTCATCGGGATCGTCGCTGGCGGCGGCCCTGCGCAGAGCCGCCTGGGCGGACTCCAGCCAGGCGCTGCGTTCCAGCACCACCACATCCCCCTGGGCCGTCTGTCGTCGGGGCCCCACCGGCGGTAATCGGCAAGGAAGCTGCTCCTGGCGCAGAGCGGTGGCCAGGCGCAACACGGGCCCCTGGTGGCGCACCACTTCGCTGAGATCGGCGCGGCAGGCCCGCTGCAGTGCGAACACCGGGCTGCTCGCTTCCCCCACCGGCGGCAACTGGGCCGGATCCCCCACGAACACCAGGCGGGTGCCGTAGGGATGGGCCCCCTGCAGGCTGAAGCGCAGCAGGCTGCCGTCCACCATCGAGGCCTCATCGATCAGCACCAGCCCCAGGTGCTCCAGGGCCAGGGCGGTCTGATCGGTCTCCTCGCAGACCTCGCGCCCCCCCTGGCGGCGCAGCTTCAACCGCAGCAGGCGGTGCAGGGTGGAGGGGTGCCAGGTGGGCCGCAGTCCCGCCCGCTCCAGATATCCCCGCAACACCCCGACAGCCTTGTGGGTCGGGGCCACCGCGGTCCAGCAGAGACCCCTGGCTTCTGCCGCGGCCAGGAAGACCATTGAGAGGAAGGTCTTGCCGGTGCCGGCATAGCCGCTGAGCACGAATGGCTCATCCCGGGCTGGCCTCGCCAGCCAGGCCGTGAAGGTGTCCACGGCGAGGCTCTGGGAGAGGGTGAGCTCCAGAGGGGCAGCGGCTGCGCTGTCGTTCAGGCCAGGGGCAGCCAACCCCACCCCTGGGCGATCTGCAGCGGGGATCCGGCCAGGGCCAGCCCTGTCAGGGCGATCGCCGGGCCGATCAGGCTGCCGGCCAGCACCTCCAAGCGGGTGTGGCCGAGGCTTTCTTTGAGGGGGTTGAGCGGTGCCGTGGCGGCCGCTGGCTGTGGCCGTGGCTCGGTGGCCCAGAAGGAGGCTGGCAGGGAGTTGAGGCGGGCGGCCTGCAGACCCGCGGCCCGGCGTACACCGCTGGCGTCGTACATCACGATGAAGGCGATGGTGCAGGCGAAGGCGAAGAGGGGATCAGCGAAGCCCAGCTCCCAGCCGATGCCGGCGCAGGCTCCGGTGACCAGGGCCGAGTGGCTGGAGGGCATGCCACCGGTTTCGAACAGCACAGCCGGCCGCCAACGGCCGTGCTCCACCAGTTCCACCAGCAACTTGCCGAGCTGGGCCAGACCACAGGCAATCAGAGCCCAGGCCAGCACTCCGTTGTCGAGCAACTGAATCAGGGGACCAGCCGAGAAGGGAGAACCGATCATCGGTCGCGGCTCGTGATGTAGTCGGCCAGAGCGAGCAGAGGCTGGGCATTGGCCTGCCAGGGCTGGAGGGCAGCCTTTGCCTCCGCCACCAGGGCTTCGGCCCTTTGCCTCGATTCCTCCAGCCCCAGCAGTTTGGGGTAGGTGGTCTTGTCGGCGGTGAGGTCCTTGCCTGCTGTCTTGCCCAGCACTTCGCTGCTGGCGGTCAGATCAAGGATGTCGTCGATGATCTGGAAGGCCAGACCAATGCCCCGGGAATAGGTGCGCAGCCCCTGCAGCAGGGGTTCTGAGGCCCCGGCGATCATGGCCCCGGTGAGCACACAGGCCTGCAGCAGGGCGCCGGTCTTGTGCAGGTGTATGTACTCCAGGGTGTCAAGGTCCACGTCCTTGCCCTCCGATTCCAGGTCGACCACCTGACCGCCCACCAGCCCCGGAGCTCCGGCGGAGAGGGAAAGTTCACCGACCACCTGCAGCAGCCGCTCCGCCGGCACGCCGGGGCTGCGCAGGGCAACCATCTCGAAGGCTCGGGTCAGCAGGGCATCACCGGCTAGGATCGCCTGGGCCTCGCCATAGACCTTGTGGTTGGTGGGACGCCCCCGGCGCAGGTCGTCGTTGTCCATGGCGGGGAGATCGTCGTGGATCAACGACATCGTGTGGATCATCTCCAGCGCCACCGCCGTGGGCAGGGCCAGGGCCACCTCGCCGCCGGCCAGCTCACAGGCCGCCAGACAGAGGATCGGACGCAGGCGCTTGCCACCGCCCAGCAGTGAATAGCGCATCGCCTCCCGGAGCGACTCCGGCCGCTCAGGCCCCAGAGCCGCCTCAAGGGCCAGTTCCACCTGCCCCCGGGCCGACTCCAGGTAGGCGGCGAAATCAAATTCCGTGCTCACCGCCACGGCCATGGATACCAGCGCGCTGGCGGGGATTCTCTCAGGCCACCGGTCCGGCAGTGGCTCAAGGCAGCAGATCCGCCAAAGGATTGTCAGCAGAACCTGGGCCCGGATCACCCCCCTCCGTCCGCCTCCACCAGCTCACCACGGTGTTAACCAGCAGCATCGTCACCGTCATGGGCCCCACACCACCCGGCACGGGTGTGATGGCGCTGGCCAGCGGCTCCACCTCCTCGAAACGGACATCACCGCAGAGGCCCCCATCCAGGCGGTGAATGCCCACATCCACCACCACCGTCCCGGAGCTCACATGCTCTGCGCCCACCAGGCGCGGCCGACCTGCTGCCACCACCAGAATTTCCGCCTGGCGGGTGAGACCGGCCAGGTCGGTGGTGCGGGAATGGGCCACGCTCACGGTGGCATCGGCGGCCTGCAGCATCAGCGCCATCGGCTGACCCACCAGAATGCTGCGGCCCACCACCACTGCCCGGCGGCCGGCGGGATCGATCCCATGGCGGGCCAGCAGGGCCATCACACCCGCCGGTGTGCAGCTGCGCGGGCCCGGCTCTCCCTTGAGCAGCCGGCCGAGGTTGAGGGTGTGCAGTCCATCTGCGTCCTTGGCCGGATCGATCGCCGCCAGCAGGGCTGCTTCCTCCATACCTGCCGGCAGGGGCAGTTGCAGCAGGATTCCATCCACCGCCGGGTCATTGTTGAGTGCCGTGATCGCGGCCAGCAGTTCTGCCGGAGCGATGTCAGAGCCCAGGTGCTTCACCACGCTGTGGATGCCCACCCGGGCACAGGCCTTCGCTTTATTGGCCACGTATACGCCACTGGCGGGATCATCTCCCACCCGCAGCACCGCCAGACCGGGTGCGCGGCCTGCCCGCTCAAGCCTGTCGCTGATGACTGCGCGCAGGCGATTCTCCAGCTCGGACGCCAATTGGCGGCCATCGAGGCGAAGGGCCATCGGTTCATGCTTGCTGTCAGCCCAGCATGCAGTGGAGCGTGCGCAGGCGCCCTGGCTAGCGTTTGACCTCAGGCAATGGTGAAGGTGCTGCGACGGGGTCGCCTCAAGAACATCTGGCGGCAGCTGTTGCGGCAGGAAAGCCCATGCCAGGCCCTCTGCTCCTGGCGCCGGCTGGACTGGGCTGCGATCCTGCTGGCCAGTGCGCTGGTGGCCCTGATCTCCAGCTGGCCCTGGCTGGTGGAGCCGAGCCTGCGGCCGGGCATTCCTGCACCGATCAGCGTCAGTGCGCCCAAGGACGCCACCGTCATCAACAGCGAGGCCCTGGAGCAGCGTCGCTCCCAGCTGGGGACCCGGACCCATGTGCAGGTGGTGGATCTGGAGGCCAACAGGGTGCTGCAGGAGCGGCTGGAGCGCCAGCTGCTGGAGCTTGATCAGGTGTCGCGCAGCAGCCAGACCCGTGTTGGACCCCTAAACCTCAGCTCCCTGGAGCAGACCTGGCTGGTGGGCCGCGACCCGAAGGATCTCAACAGCTGGAAGCTGGCTCTGCGCAAGTCCCAGCAACGCATGCTCAGCCAGGGGATCGTGGGCAACCTCGCCAAGCGCCAGCTGGAGCAGGCTGCCCGCCTTCAGCTTTCGCCGATGGAGGAACCCGGACTGAGCCTGGGTGGGCGCCTGTTGGCCACGAACCTGCAGGGGCGCACCAATCTGCGCACCGACACGCTGATGAGCCAGCAGCTGATCGAGGAGCTGCTCAGCCAGCAAGGCATTCCCCGGATCGTGGTCAAGAAGGGGGATCTGATTGCCCGCCGCGGGGAACCGATCAGTCCCCAGGCCTACGACGTGCTCGATTATTTCGGGATGGTGAACCGCAGGCCGCTGCTCTGGGCCTGGATGGGCTATTCCATCGAAGCCCTGGCCGGCTGCATCGTGATGGTGCTGATCATGCGGAGATGGCGCTGCAGCCTGGAGCCACGCCACGCACTGCTGGCCCTGGCGATGCTGGCTGTGGTGCAGGGTTTCAAGCTCTGGCTGGGAAACGCCGCCAGCCCCCTGGCTCTGCTGGTGCCCCCCACCCTGCTGTTGGCCCAGGCCCTGGGAACACCGGCTGGCCTGGCCTGGCTGGCGGTGGCCAGCCTGATCTGGCCCCAGCCGCTGGATGATTTCAGCGAAATCCGCCTGCTGGTGGCGGCCCTGGTGGCGCTGGCTGGGGCGCTGCTGGCCGGACGCCAGCGCAGCCGGGCTCAGCTTGTGCAGCTGGCGACCCTGCTGCCGGTCGGTGCCCTGGTGCTGCAGTGGCTCGTGCTGCAGAGCGTGGCCCTCTGGCATGGGCGCACCCAGGTGCTTCCCAGCGGCACCGAACTGGCCGCCGAGGCCCTGCTGATGGGGGGGCTGCTGATGGGGGTCCTGCTGCTTGGCCCTCTGGTGGAGAGCTTCTTCGGGCTGCTGACGCGGGCTCGCCTGCTGGAGATGGCCGATCTGGAACGTCCGCTGTTGCGCCGCCTCTCCACCGAGGCCCCGGGTACCTTTGAGCACACCCTGATGATCTGCGGTCTGGCCGAGGAGGGTGCCCGGGCTATCGGTGCCGACGTGGACCTGATCCGCACAGGCTCGCTCTATCACGATGTGGGGAAATTGCATGCGCCCCAGTGGTTCATCGAGAACCAGTCCGAGGGGCCCAACCCCCACGATCAGCTCGATGATCCCTTCGGCAGTGCCAAGGTTCTGCAGGCCCACGTGGATGAGGGCCTCAAGTTGGCGCGGAAGTACCGCCTGCCCCGCCCCCTCGAAGACTTCATTCCCGAGCACCAGGGCACCCTGCGGATGGGCTATTTCTTCCACCAGGCGCGTGAGCGCGATCCCTCCACTCCGGAATCCGCCTTTCGCTACCGCGGCCCCACTCCCCAGAGCCGGGAAACGGCGATCCTGATGCTCGCCGATGGCTGCGAGGCCGCCCTGCGCTCGCTGCCTCCGGGAACGTCGGAGCAGGATGCTGCGGCGATGGTCCGGCGCCTGATCGATGCCCGGCGCCTCGATGGACAGCTCCGAGACAGCGGCATCAGCCGCGGCGAACTTGAGCTGGTGATCCGCGCTTTCGTGAAGGTGTGGCGGCGTATGCGCCACCGCCGCATTCCTTACCCGATTCCGGCGCGCAAGGCCTACAGCGCCTGAGCTGGCGAACAAGCGTCCATATCGCCAAGCATTTCTGCCCTCTGCCTGCGGCCCCTGAACTGCCCCGGGGGGAGCGATAGGGTCCCTCCAGGCAGGACGGCCCATGGTTTTTTCTCCAGCGCAACCCCTGGCGGCCCTTGGCCCCCACGGCAAACTCGGTGTGATGGTCTGCGGCCATGGCAGCCGCAATCGACTTGCCGTGGGCGAGTTCGCTCAGCTGGCCGAGGGGTTGCGCACCCTTCTGCCGGGCGTTCCAGTCGACTACGGCTACCTGGAATTCGCCCGCCCGATCCTGCGGGATGGCCTTGACAATCTGCGCAGCCAAGGCGTGGAGCACGTGCTGGCGGTGCCGGGAATGCTGTTCGCAGCCGGTCATGCCAAGAACGACATCCCCTCGGTGCTCAACACCTATGCGGCCGAAACCGGCCTGCGCATCGATTACGGACGGGAGCTGGGCATCGACCGCAAGATGATCCAGGCTGCGGCCGCCCGGATCTCCGCCTGCCTGGAGCAGGCGGGCCCCTCCGTAGCCCTGCACGACACACTGCTGGTGGTGGTTGGACGCGGTTCATCCGATCCCGATGCCAACTCCAACGTCAGCAAGGTGACGCGGATGCTGGTGGAGGGCATGGGCTTCGGCTGGGGGGAGACCCTGTACTCCGGGGTCACCTTCCCGCTGGTCGAGCCGGGCCTGCGCCATGCGGTCAAGCTGGGCTTCCGTCGCATCGTGGTGTTCCCCTACTTCCTCTTCTCGGGAGTGCTGGTGAGCCGGATCCAGCAGCACAGCCAACGGGTGGCGGCTGATCACCCCGAGATCGAGTTCCTCTCAGCCAGCTACCTGGGGGATCACCCGCTGGTGCTTGACACTTTCCGTGAGCGGGTGGAGGAGGTGATCCGGGGGGACACGCAGATGAACTGTTCCCTGTGCAAGTACCGGGCCCAGGTGCTGGGCTTCGAGAGTGAGGTGGGGGCTCCCCAGCGCAGCCACCACCACCACGTGGAGGGTCTGGTGGAGAGCTGCACTCTCTGCGAGCGGGAGTGCACCGGCGCCTGCCAGCCCGACGGGGTGCCGATTCCCCTGAGTCACGGCCACAGTCATGACCACAGCCACAGCCATGACCACAGCCATGGCCATGAGCACGGCCCAGCAGGTCATGCCCACACCCACGCGCCCTATCCCCAGGCGGACCATCCGCTCGGCCCCCGCAGCCTGGGGGCGGCTGGCTCACCTGTCTCGGTCCCAGCCGAGTCTCAGGAGACACGTTAGGCATCAGCAGGGCTGATGTATCAACGATTTCCCCAGGTCAAGGGGGTTTTCCCCAGGTCGAGAGGGGTTTTTCCACAGGTTTAGGGGTCGAACAGGCCGCCACGGCGTTGGGCCTGGGGATTCCGCTCTTCCCCAGGCCCAGAACTTGACAGTCCTCTCCCAGCCCTTTACGCCCCCCTGCCGGGATCTCGCCAAGGCCTGCCAGGCCGCTCATGGGCTGGCTGTCTCAGGCTTGGGCCAGGTGGATTCGACGCCACCAGGCCGCTTTGACGTCACCCCCCTCCCCGTGTCTTTCTGGGTGCACCCAAGAGGATCCATGCCCATGCATCACGATGGCCGAGAGCCCCTGAGCCGCGCAGACATCAGCCTGGAAGCGGAGATCCCCGAAGACCTCTTCAATGGCATGCACGAGTTCATGCGCAGCCACCCCCATTGGGATCAGTACCGCCTGATCACCTCCGCCCTGGCCGGCTTCCTGTTCCAGAACGGCTGCAGTGATCGCTGCGTCACCCAGCACTACCTGGATGGACTGTTCATGAAGGCCGGCTCAAGTTGAAGTAAGGGCAGGCAGCGGCGAAAAAACGCCAAAAAAAAGCGGAAGCTGCCGCTCCCGCCGTTTCTCCCTTGCCCGACCCGTTGAAAGGTCGCCTGCAGATTGTGCGGCCTGAGATCCAGCCTGGTTGTGGTCATCGACACCAGTTGCAGCCGCTGGTGTGCAGCCGCTCACATCCCGGAGCGCCGCAGCTCCGCCGCCGCTCGCTCGCAGGCCCGCCAGGTGATCGCCATCTCCGTCAGGGTCGGGCTTTGCCAGCCGGCACTTGGCCAACAGGACCCGTCCGTCACCAGCAGGTTCGGCGCTTGCCAGTGGCGGTTCCAGGGATCAAGCACCCCGTCATCCCGACTCGCAGTCATGCGTGCGCCGCCCAGCTCGTGGACGTAGTAACCGGGCGGTGCGGCCGTGGGGGCGAGGGCCACGCTGCGGCGAAGCAGGGGTTCAGCCAAAGGGAACAGGAACAGGTCCTCGAGGGGGTGGATCTCTCCGCCACCGGCTGTCACCACCTGCTGCATCCGCTCCTGCATGTGCGCCACCATGCGCAACTCGTTCTCCCCCCAGTGGCAGTCGATGTGAGCGGCCGGCAGCCCCCAGGCGTCGCTGACGGAAGTACTGAGCGTGAGCCTGTTTCCGGGGTGGGGCAGCACCTCGCCGTGACCGATCAGGAAACCCACCGCCTCGCGGGGGTGGCGCTTGAACGGCGCTGGTGGATCGAAGCGCTGCACCCCCACCCAGAGGCCATAGCCGCGCAGGAAGGGCAGATCACCGCCGTGATCGAGATTCAGTGTGTTGGGAATGAAGGCGCTGCCAGCCCCTGACAGCTCCGCCACCTCAGCTGGTGGCGGCTGATCGGGCAGGGAAAAGAAGCGGCTGCTGGAGATGTGATCCATCAGGTACCGCCCCAGGCAGCCCGAGCCATCAGGCAGTCCCCGGCTCTGGTGCGCTTCGCCGGAGTGAAGCAGGATCCGCACGCTCTCGAGCGTGGAGGCACAGAGCACCACCAGCCGGGCCCGGGCGTGGTGGCGAGCGCCGCTGAGTCGATCGAGAAAAACGACCCCATCTGCGAGCCCGTCCCTGCCGATCTCCACATGGCTCACCACCGCATTGCTGCGCAGGCAGACCCGGCCGATTTCCAGGGCACGGGCCAGGGCACCACCCTGGGAGCAGGAACGGGGCCATGGACTGCTGGCCGTGCGCTGCTGTAGCCGGAAGCCGCGCGAGTGGATCAGGGGCAGGCCCAGCTCGCGGGAGATCGCGCCACCCAGGTGCTCCTCCGCGGGAGTGAACGGCAGGGGAGGCAGGTACTGGCCGTCTGGAAGCTGGGGCAGCCCGTCGCACTGGCCGTGCACCCCGAGCATGCGCTCGAGCCGGTCGTAGTAAGGGTTGAGATCCTCCAAGGCGATCGGCCAGGGGAGGCCATGGCCATCACGCTCGGCCGCCTTGAACTCGTGGTCGGAGAGGCGCAGCGTGATGCCCCCCCAGGTGAGGCTCCTGCCGCCCACCTGCCGTCCGCGGCTCCACAGGAAGGGACGCTGCTCGGGAGTGGTGTACGGGTTCTCGACCTCATCGACATAGAGATCAGGGTTGGCCTTCCAGTACCCCGGATGCTGGCTCTGCAGGTTTTGGCGTCCGCTGCTGAGGTTGGCCAGCCGGCGCAGGCTGTTGCCTGGCTCTCGACCGAAGGCCCTCTCCGGGCTCAGATCGGGGCCCGCCTCCAGCACCAGCACCTCCAGGCCTGCCTGCGCCAACACCATCGCGGCCACACCGCCCGTGGCTCCTGAGCCCACCACCACGGCGTCGTAGGTGAGGGATGGATCGAAGCTTGGAGAAGTGGCAAGGCCAGACGACATCCGATGGCTTCTCAGCCGGCAGCAGGGGGCGACGCTAGGGCAGAGCTTCGTTGGCTCGCCATCAAAAAGCCCGGCCATCTGAAGATGACCGGGCTTTTTGATTTGGTGGCGGGGAGGAGATTTGAACTCCTGACCTTCGGGTTATGAGCCCGACGAGCTACCAGACTGCTCTACCCCGCGGCGCCCAAGTGAGAGTACCACCCCGAGGTGCCCGCCAGCAATCCGATGCCCTCAGGGGTTGGCGGCGTCGAAGCGCAACTCTCCGCTCACTGCCAGTTCGAGTCCCTCCCCGGGCACCAGGAACTGGCGCTTGAGGTCTTCGAGGGTGATCGGGGTGAGCCAGTCGAGCTGCTCGAGCAGGTGCAGAGCCACGGCGTGCTTAGCCCGGCTGGCGCCGTCCTCCACCTTGATCGCCAGACCAAGACCCTCGCCCACCCGGCTGAGGCACTGAATGCCCTCGGCACCACCCTTGCTGATCACCATGCCGTGACCCCGGGCCATCAACTCGGTGTCGAAGCGGCCCTCCCCGGCCACCAGTTCCGGGTGGGCGAGCATCGCCCGGCTGAGCCGTTCCAGATCCGCATGCTCGGAGGAGCCGAGGTGGGCGAACAGCAGGGCCATCTGGGCCAGGGGCAGCTGCAGAGTCGGTGCACCGCAGTCGTCGCGAGCGGTGACCAGCTCGGCCCCTGGCAGCCCCAGCAGCTCCCCGACCCGGCGCAGCATCTGTTGCTGCAGGGGATGGTCCACGTGCAGATAGCTTTCGAGCGGCCAGTGCATACGCCGGCAGGTGGTGAGGAAAGCCGCGTGCTTGCCGGAGCAGTTGTGCTGGAGCGGGCTGTCGGCCCCCACTGGGGTCGGACATTGAAGCTGTTCGGCTTCGATGTCCGCGCTCCAGAGGAGCTTGAACGCCTCGCGGGCGTGGGCGGCGGTGCCGGCATGGGAGGAACAGGCAATCGCCAGTCCGCGGTCGCCACTGCCGGTCTGATCGGCGGCGCCGCTGCTCACGAAGACCATGGCCTGGAACGGCTTCAGCGCCGAGCGCACGAAGCTGAGCTGCTGGGGATCACCGGCGCGCATCAGAACCCTGCCGCGCTTGTCGCAGACAACCGCGTGGACGCGATGGAACGACTCCGCGATGCCGTTGCGCAGCAGGCGCACCTCCAGGGGTGGAACCCCGGGGCGCTGAGGGCTGCCGAAACTGGAAGACAGGGTCATCGGGGAGGGAAAGGGACCGCGGTTGGAGCGTTCAGAGAGCCTGGCAGAGGCCTGAACCCCCAAGGAGCAGCAGAATGGCGAGGCTGAGAGCCTGGCGCAGCCGCACCAGAACGGGCCGCACCTGATGGCGGGCCACCAGCAGATCCTGCTGGCGCCAGGCCAGGGGCTTTTCCCACACCTGGCCGTCGTACCACCCTGATTCCTCGTACTCCACCCGCTCGGAGAGCAAGCGACGGTTCACATAGGACCAGCCCAGCCACTGACGCGTCAGCAACAGCAGGGCCGGCAGCACTGCCGCTACGGCGGCCGTGGCCGCCAGACGCAGGGGCGCATGGCGCAGGGGCCAGCTGCCTGAGCTGATCAAGGCGGTGAGCGGCAGAGCCAGAAGCCAGCTGATCAGCAGGGGCCGCCTCAGACCTGCGTTGGTGAGCGATGGCCAGGCGAAAAACCAGGAGGCGCAAAGCTGGCGGTATTCCTCGAGGGGACGCTGCTCGGGCGGTACCGGGCAGGGACTCTCCGAGCAGGCCTGATCCATGGCAGTCACAGGGAAGTCACCGGAAGGTCTCTGGGCTGCTGTCGAACTGCCCAGTGGGACCATTCATTGGGACAGGGGCTGAGTCGAGCTTAGGAATGGCTCGTGCTCTCCGTGCCCCCAGAAGGATTCCAGGTCGTAGTAGCGGCGCTCCGCTGGGGTGAGCACATGCACGATCAGCTCGCCGTAGTCGAGCAGCACCCAGCGGCCTTCGCTCTGACCTTCCTTGCGCAGGGGCAGGCGACCTGCCTCAAGCTCAAGCCGGTCCTCCACCGAGCGGGCAATGGCCCTCACCTGCACTTCGGAAAGGCCGGAGCAGATCACGAACCAGTCGGCCAGGGAGGAGACCTCCTCAACCCGGATCAGACAGATTTCAACGGCCTTGCGGTCGTCACAGGCCTCTGCAGCAAGCAGGGCAAGCGCCCGGCTGTCTCCGGACGCCAGCACAGTGGGGCTGGGAGCTGATTCAGCCATAAACGTTCTCACTGGTCACTGACTGGCGGCTTCCCTGCTGTTGAGCCATTTCAGCGCGGGCTCGTCCAGCACTCTTGCGCAGGGCCTCGAGGCGGTCTTCGTAAAAGGAGCGACGACGTTTCTTGCGGGTTTGCTCAAGCAGTTCCTTTAGAGCTCCCCCCAGGCTCTTGTAGGCGTTGGGGAGGGTGTAGCCGAAACGGCAGGCCAGGGAAATGGCTCGCTCGTCGGCGGCGATGGCGTCCTGCAGGCGCTTCTCGTTGTTGTTTTTTAGGTAGAGGCGGTAGCCGGCGAAGCCGGAGAGCCCCAGAGCCATCATCAGCAGCAGTCCGTCCTGCACCCAGAGTTCGCCGATGGCGCCGCCCAGGCCGATTGCCAGGGCCGCCATCTCCCAGCCGTCGCGAGGGACGGCGTCGTTCTGGATGCGCCCCACCTCATGCCAGAAGAGCAGGTTGCGGTGATCGAGGGCGAAAGGCTCCCACTTGAGCAGATCGACCTGAACCTCCACCTCGTCGCGACCGATCTCCTCAATCGTGATCAGAGGGGGATCGGCGGAAGCGGCCGCTTCCACGAACACCCAGCTCTGCATCTCCGGAGGGAGGAGCCCCTTCAGGCGCTGGAGTTCGCTCATGGAGCCACTTTCGCTGATCACAAGATGCTCACGTTAGCGAGGACACAGCGCCCCACCGCCAGGCTTCGTGGTGGGGCCGTGAGAGGCTGGCGTCGTTTGGCAGTTCAAGCGCCGCCCATGCCCCGCCGGTCGGATCTGCGTCGCATCCTTCTGCTGGGCTCGGGACCGATCGTGATCGGCCAGGCCTGCGAATTCGACTACTCGGGCACCCAGGCCTGCAAGGCACTGCGTGATGAGGGTTACGAAGTGGTGTTGGTGAACTCCAACCCCGCCTCGATCATGACCGACCCGGAGATGGCGGATCGGACGTACATCGAGCCGCTCACCCCCGCCGTGGTGCGGCAGGTGATCGAGCTGGAGCGTCCCGATGCCCTGCTGCCCACCATGGGCGGCCAGACAGCTCTCAACCTGGCCGTCTCCCTGGCGGAGGACGGCACCCTCGAGCGGTTCGGAGTGGAGCTGATCGGGGCCAACCTCGAAGCGATCCAGAAGGCCGAGGACAGGCGCCTGTTCAAGGAAGCCATGGAGCGGATCGGGGTGGCGGTGTGCCCCTCCGGCATCGCCTCCTCCCTGGAGGAAGCCGAGCGCGTGGGTGAAGAGATCGGCACCTATCCACTCATCATCCGGCCGGCTTTCACCCTGGGCGGCTCCGGCGGCGGCATCGCCTACAACCCTGAGGAGTTCCAGGCCTTCTGCAAGAGCGGACTGGTGGCCAGCCCGGTGTCCCAGATCCTGATCGAGCGCTCGCTGATCGGCTGGAAGGAATTCGAGCTGGAGGTGATGCGCGATCTGGCCGACAACGTGGTGATCATCTGCAGCATCGAGAACCTCGACCCGATGGGGGTGCACACGGGCGATTCGATCACCGTGGCGCCGGCCCAGACCCTCACTGACCGCGAATACCAGCGACTGCGCGACCAGTCGATCGCGATCATCCGTGAAATCGGCGTGGAGACCGGCGGCAGCAACATCCAGTTCGCCATCAACCCCGCCAATGGCGATGTGGTGGTGATCGAGATGAATCCGCGGGTGAGCCGCTCCTCAGCCCTGGCCAGCAAGGCCACGGGCTTCCCGATCGCGAAGATCGCCGCCCGCCTGGCGGTGGGCTACACCCTCGACGAGATCATCAACGACATCACCGGCGCCACACCGGCCTGCTTTGAGCCCACGATCGATTACGTGGTCACCAAGATCCCCCGCTTCGCCTTCGAGAAGTTCCGCGGCAGCCCGGCGGTGCTCACCACCTCGATGAAATCGGTGGGTGAGGCGATGGCGATCGGCCGCTGCTTCGAGGAATCGTTCCAGAAGGCGGTGCGTTCGCTGGAAACCGGCCATGCCGGCTGGGGCTGCGATCGCCCCGATCAGTCGCTGGAATCCAGCGACCTGGAGCGGATGCTGCGCACCCCTTCCCCGGATCGCATCTTCGCGGTGCGCGCCGCGATGGTGGCGGGCCGCAGCGACACCGAGATCCATCAGCTCAGCGCCATCGATCCCTGGTTCATCGCCAAGCTGCGGCGCCTGATCGAGGCCGAAGACCGCCTGCTGCGCGGACGGTCTCTCGATGCGCTCTCCGCTGCGGATCTGCTGGAGCTGAAGCAGCTGGGCTTCTCCGACCGCCAGATCGCCTGGGCCAGCGGCAGCGATGAGCTGAGTGTGCGCCGCACCCGCCAGGGGCTCGGTGTGAACGCCCTGTTCAAGACGGTAGACACCTGCGCGGCGGAATTCGCCTCCACCACCCCGTATCACTACTCCACCTACGAGCGCCCCATCGAGCACCTCGACGACGCCGGCATTCCAATCCGCCTTGCACCCCAGGATGAGGTGCAACCGGAGTCACGCCGCAAGGTGATGATCCTGGGCGGCGGTCCCAACCGCATTGGCCAGGGCATCGAATTCGACTACTGCTGCTGCCACGCCTCCTTCGCACTGCGGGCCGATGGCTTCGCCACCGTGATGGTGAACAGCAACCCGGAGACGGTCTCGACCGACTACGACACCAGCGACCGTCTCTACTTCGAGCCACTCACCCTTGAGGATGTGCTCAACGTGATCGAAGCGGAGAAACCCGAGGGAGTGATCGTTCAGTTCGGTGGCCAGACCCCGCTCAAGCTCGCGCTCCCCCTGCTGCGCTGGCTGGCAGGACCGGAGGGCCAGGCCACCGGCACCCGCCTCTGGGGCACCTCACCGGAGTCGATCGATCAGGCCGAAGACCGGGAGCAGTTCGAAGCGATTCTGCGCCGCCTGAACATCCGCCAACCCAGTAACGGACTGGCCCGCAGCGCGGCCGAGGCCCGCGCCGTGGCCGATCGGGTGGGCTATCCGGTGGTGGTGCGCCCCAGCTATGTGCTCGGGGGACGCGCCATGGAGGTGGTCTTCGATGAAGCCGAACTCAACCGCTACATGGTGGAGGCGGTGCAGGTGGAGCCCGATCACCCTATCCTGATCGACAAGTACCTCGAGAACGCCATCGAGGTGGACGTGGATGCCCTCGCCGATCGGCAGGGGTCCGTGGTGATCGGCGGCCTGATGGAGCACATCGAGCCGGCCGGCATCCACTCGGGCGATTCGGCCTGCGCCCTGCCGGCGGTGTCGCTTTCGGAGCAGGCCCTGGCCACGATCCACCAGTGGACCGAGGCTCTGGCTCTGGCCCTCGATGTGAGTGGCCTGATCAATCTCCAGTTCGCCGTGCAGGCCGAGCGGGTGTTCATCATCGAGGCCAATCCCCGCGCTTCGCGCACGGTGCCGTTCGTGGCCAAGGCCACCGGTGTGCCCCTGGCAAAGATCGCCAGCCTGCTGATGGCCGGCCACAGCCTCAGCGAGCTGGGCCTCAGCAGCGAGCCCAGACCACCCCTGCAGAACGTGAAGGAAGCGGTGTTGCCCTTCAAGCGCTTCCCCGGCTCCGACACCCTGCTCGGACCGGAAATGCGCTCCACCGGTGAAGTGATGGGCAGCGGCGCCAGCTTCGGCATGGCCTACGCCAAGGCCGAGATTGCCGCCGGTGAAGCCCTGCCCCTCGGCGGCACTGTCTTCCTCTCCACCCACGACCGGGACAAACCCTCGCTGGTGCCCGTCGCCCAGCGCCTCTCGGAGTTAGGGCTCGCTCTGATCGCCACCACCGGCACCGCAGCGGTGCTGCGGGATGCGGGCCTGGAGGTGGAGTCGATCCTGAAGGTGCATGAAGGCCGCCCCAACATTGAGGACGCGATCCGCTCCGGCCGCATCCAGCTGATCGTGAACACCCCGATCGGCCGCCAGGCCACCCACGACGACCAGTACCTGCGCCGCGCAGCCCTCGACTACGCCGTGCCCACGGTGACCACCCTGGCCGGTGCCCGCGCGGCGGTGGAGGCGATCGCCACCCTCCAGAGCCAGGAGCTCACCGTGGCCGCGCTCCAGGACATCCACGCCGATCCCGCTCGTTAGGGTTGAGGACCTTCGCCCTCGGATCCTTGACCGGCACCGCCACTCCCATCAGCGCCAGCGTCAACCCAGCCACCAGCGCCTCGATCGCTCCTGGGAGCGACATCCGCGAGCTGTTCCGTGCCGCCTACGAGAACCGCTACACCTGGGCTCCGGGCTTCGGCGGCTACCGGGGCCGCTGCGTCTGGGAGCAGGGTGAGCAGCGGGTGGAGGGTCAATTCCGCGTGGGCGCCGACCTCAAGGCCAGTGTTGAGGGCATCGAGGACGAGGAGATCACCAAGTCGATCGGCTCCCAGCTCTGGGAAGTGTGCATCCACCGGGTGCGCCGCAGCTTCGAGCAGACCCACGGCGCCAACACATTCAGCGCCGGCGATACCGATGCCGTGGGCCTCGAGGTGATCGTGGGCGGCAAGAACGCCGGTGATCGCTACCGCATCAAGGATTCGGTTGTCACGATGGTGCACCGCCAGATCCACGGCACCGTGGTAACGATCTTCACCGGCAGCACCACCGACACCGGTGCTGGCTATCTCAGCCACACCTACAGCAGCCGCTACAGCGATCCGGCCACGGGCGAAGCCCGCGGTGGCACCAGCCGGTTCAGCGACACCTTTGTTCCCCTGGCCGGCGTAGGGCCCTGGGTGCTCGCTGAGCGGGTGATCACCAGCGACGATCCCGAAGCACCGGGGTGCAGCAGCGTGCAGACCTTCCGCTTCGAGGCCCTCGAGCCGCTGCCACAGGCCGCCGCTGAACCCTCCGCCTAGATCACTCGCTCACCCGCTCGCTCAGGTTCAGACCCCGTCCGGAAGGGCGGGGATGCTCTTGAGCCGTTCGTTCAGCTGGAAGGCCATCGACTGGCGGCCCACTGCCAGCACCTTGAGGGTGTCCTCGTAGAGACGAAGCTGGGCATCGGCCACCTGCATGCCCCGCACCAGTTCCTTGACGTCGTCGGGAAGAACGTTGAGTTCGTAGCGCTTGCCCTCGAAGGTGAGCACGGGGGGCTGGTTGGAAGAGGCCGTCAAGGTCACCACTGTGTCGTCGCGGAGGCAGGTTAAGCCGCTCCCGGCGGGCCTTCCAAGGCTGGGGCAGCAACCGAGGTGCCAGCCGGCGGCAGCTTGGCCGGGGTGGGCCGGCGAATCCGTTTGAAGAAGAACATCAGCAGGGGGCCCACCTGGGCCGCCTCCACCATCTCCCAACCCTCCTTGCCGAGCAGGTTCATGAAGAACTGCAGTTGCTCGGCCGGGTGGCGGGGCGTCTGGGAGGCGCCATAGAACTCGGGAAACTCCCGGGCGATGAATTCGGGGCTGAGGATTCCCTGCAACTTCTGGCTGGCGGCCTGGGGGTCGGGGGGTGCGGGTGGGGAGCTGTTCTCCACGTTGATGTGGATCACCCGGTACTCCCACTGGGGCATCTCAGCCATGGTCGCTCGAGCGTGGAACTGGACTTCATCACCGATGGTGGCGGTTCAGGCCGCCACCCGGATCAACTGACGGTCGCACAGCTCGCGGTAGCGGCCGGGACGTGCCATGAGCTGATCATGGCTGCCGCGCTCGATGATGCCGCCTCCTTCGAGCACCAGGATCTGGTCGGCGCCCTGAACTGTGGAGAGGCGGTGAGCGATCACCAGAACGGTGCGACCGGCCATCGCCTGCTTCAGGCCCTGCTGCACCGCCTCCTCCGCTTCGGCGTCGAGGGCGCTGGTGGCCTCATCCAGCAACAGGACAGCGGGATCACCGAGCACTGCCCTGGCGATGGCGATGCGCTGGAGCTGGCCGCCGGAGAAATTGCTGCCCCGCTCCTCGATGCGGGAGTTGTACCCCTGGGGAAGGGCCTCGATGAAGCCCGCTGCGTTGGCCAGCTGGGCCGCCTGCTGCACCTGCTCGTCGCCGGCAGCGCGCCCGAAGCGGATCGCCTCGGCCACGCTGCCGGAGAACACCCGGCTCTGCTGGGGCACCAGGGCCACGGCCCGTCGCAGGTCTGCGGCCCGCAGGCCCGCCAGGTCCTGGCCGTCGAGCAGCACCCGGCCGCGCTGGGCGGTGTTGAAACGCAGCAGCAGCGAAAACAGGGTGCTCTTGCCAGCACCTGAGGGACCCACGAGGGCCACCAGCTGGCCGGGCTCGGCGCACAGATCAAGATCCCGCAGCACCGGCTGTTCGGGGTCGTAGCCAAACCAGACGTTCTCCAGCCTGAGGCCACCGCGCACCGGGCCCAGGGGCTTGGCGCCGGGGCGGTCAGGGATCTCCATCGGCTCGCGCTCGATCTCGCGCAGACGGCTGAGGGATGCCTTTCCCTGCTGAAACTCGTTGTAGTTGGTGGTGAGGTGTGAGATCGGATCGATCAGCATCAGCAGCGCAGCCACGTAGGAGCTGAACCCCTGACTGTCGAGCCCGCCGGCCTGGATACGGGCCGCACCGATAAGCAGCACCGAGAGAATGCCGGCCGCTTCGATGAAGCCCACCACCGGATGTTGCAGGGCCAGCAGGCGCATGGTGCGGTAGCGAGCGCGCCGATGCAGATCGATTTCCTGCTCGAAGCGGTTCTGCAGCCAGGCCTCGGCCGCGAATGCACGCACCAGCGGCAGGCCACCGATGGCCTCCGCCAGCAGGCCCGCCAGCTCGCTCACCTGTTTCTGACTGCGCTCAGCTGCTCCCATCACCCGGGCGCCAAAACCGCTGACCATCAGCGCCACCAGCGGTGCCAGTACCAGCGTGGCCAAGGACAGCTTCCAGTCGAGAAACACCATGTAGCCGAAGACCACCACCAACTGGAGCAGGCTTGGGGTGGTGTCCTGGATCGTTTTGTAGATCACCTCTCCGACCCGGTCGGCGTCTTCGGTGAGGCGGTAGGTGAGATCACCGGCCGAGAGTTTCTCTAACGCCGAGAACTCCAGCCGTTGCAGTCGGGCGAACAACTGGCTGCGCAGTGCTTGACTCACCTGCAGCGCCGGGGAGGCCAGCAGGGTGTCCTGGCCGAACTGGGCCAGCTTCTGCACAAGGAACACCGCCAGGGCCAGGGCGATCGCCCGCAGAACCCGAGGGAAATCGCCCGCGCCGATAGCCGGAATCAGCTGGCCTGCCAGGGCGGCGAGCAAGGGCCAGCAGGCCACGAACACGAGCATGCATAGGCCACCGGCCACCAGCCTGCGGCGGTGGGGCTTCAGCAGCGGCAGCAGCTCTCGAAAGCCGGCCGGTGGGGGTGCGAGCATCGGCGAACCTTATCAGCGCCGATCCGGCCCCCATTCTTTTGCGGCTTGATCAATTCCTCAAGTTTCAGGCCCTGGTGGCAACCGGTGGCGAAGCCAAGCTGCGGGTGCAGGGCGGAGAGGTCAGGGTCAACGGAGCGGTGGAGCGTCGACGCGGCCGTCAGCTGCTCCCTGGAGACACGGTTGAACTCGCGCGCATCAAGCTTGTGGTCCCCGCTGAGATCTAGGTTGTGGGGCACTTCTGGGCGAGGACAATCCTGTGCGCAAGGCCGTGATTGCAGGGAACTGGAAGATGCACATGACCTGCGCCGAGGCGCGGGCCTACGCCACCGCCTTCCTGCCGTTGCTGGCAGACCTGCCCGGTGATCGGGAGGTGTTGCTCGCTCCTCCCTTCACCGCCATTGCAGCTCTGAGTGAAGCCCTTGCGGGTTCTGCTGTGAAGATCGCCTCCCAGAACGTGCACTGGGACGATGTCGGCGCTTACACCGGCAGCATTTCGGCACCGATGCTGCTTGAGCATGGTGTCAGCCACGCGATCGTGGGCCACAGCGAACCGCGCAAGTACTACAGCGAAACCGATGAGCAGATCAATCTGCGGGCTCGCACGGCCCAGAAGTCGGGGATGATTCCGATCCTGTGTGTGGGCGAAAGCGATTCCCAGCGCGAGGCCGGCGAGGCCGAGCGGGTGATCCGCCGCCAGGTCGATCAGGGCCTCGAAGGCCTTGATCCCACTCAGTTGGTGGTTGCCTACGAACCGATCTGGGCGATCGGTACCGGCAAGACCTGCGGCGCCGAAGAGGCCAACCGGCTCTGCGCCCTGATCCGTGACTGGGTCGGCTATCAGGATGTGGTCATTCAGTACGGCGGCTCGGTCAAGGCGGAGAACATCGACCTGCTGATGGCCCAGCCTGATATCGATGGCGTCCTGGTGGGCGGAGCCTCACTGGATCCCACCGGCTTTGCACGCATTGCCTGTTACCAGGTGCCTGTGGCCGCCTGAACCAGATTGGGCAGCCAGGGGTGCGCCCTCAGAACACCTCGATCGGGGCCGCCAGGGGCTGATCGGCCTGCTCAGCTGTGTCCACCTGCACGCGCACGCTGCGGGCACGACGAGCCGATTCGCCGCAGCTGCGGGGCGTGGGGAAGAGCTTGCCGGGGTTGGCTCGACCCTCGGGATCGAAGGCGTTGCGCACCAGTTGCATCGTGCCCAGGTCGTCAGGGGAGAACATCCAATCCATGTAGCAGCGCTTGTCGGCTCCCACTCCGTGTTCGCCGGTGATGCTGCCACCGGCGTCGATGCAGAGTCGCAGGATGTCGGCGCCGAGGGACTGAACCCGTTCCTGCACGTCGTGCTGGTTGGCGTCGTAGAGGATCAGCGGGTGCAGATTGCCGTCGCCGGCATGGAAAACGTTGGCCACTGGCAGGGAGTAACGGCGGCTGAGCTCCTCGATCGCTGCCAGCACTCGGGGCAGGGCGCTGCGGGGAACGACTCCGTCCTGAACGTAATAGGTGGGGGTGATCCGGCCGACGGCCGCAAAGGCTGATTTGCGGCCCTTCCAGAGCAGGGCCCGATCGGTCTCTGATTCAGCCCGGCGCAGGGAACGGGCTCCGGCCTGGCGGCAGAGCTCCATCGCCCTCTCCGCCGCGGCGCTCACCTCCTCGAGTCGGCCATCGAGCTCGATCAGCAGCACCGCTGCGGCGTCACGGGGGTATTCATCGCAACCGAAGAGGTCGTCGACTGCGTTGATCGTGAAGTTGTCCATGATCTCCATCCCCGCCGGCAGCACCCCCGCTTCGGTGACGAGGCGCACGGCCTCACCAGCCGCTTCCATCGATGGGAAATCCGCCAGCAGCACCTGCACCGTCTGGGGCTGGGGCAGCAGCCGCAGGGTGATGGCGGTGGCAATGCCGAGGGTGCCCTCGCTGCCGATGAAGACCCCACGCAGATCCAGGCCCGGCATTTCCGCCAGGCTTCCCCCCAGACGGGTGATGCTGCCATCGGGGAGCACGACCTCCAATTCCAGGACGTGGTTGCTTGTGACGCCGTACTTGAGGCAGTGCACCCCCCCGGCGTTCTCGGCCACGTTGCCGCCGATGCTGCAGACCACCTGGCTTGAGGGGTCGGGGGCGTAGTAGAAGCCATCGCCGGCCACGGCGCGGGTCACCCAGCTGTTGATCACCCCCGGCTGAACGGTGATGCGCTGGTTCTCCAGATCCAGGGCCAGCACCGAGCGCATGCGGCTGGTCACCACCAGCAGCGACTCCTGCTCGGCCACGGCTCCACCGGAGAGACCGGTGCCACTGCCCCGGGCCACAAATGGCACGCCCTCCTCCTGGCAGAGGAGAAGCACCGCGGCCACCTGCTCGGTGGTTTCGGGCAACACCACCAGGGGTGGTTCATGTCGATGCAGGGTCAGACCATCACTGTCGTAAGTGAGCAGCTCCGCGCGACGGGCCACCACAGCCCTGGTGGGCAGCAGCTGGCGCAGGCGCCGCTCGATCCGCCTCCAGGGCAGGGTCAGGGCATGCGGCTCGGCCAAGGGGTCAGCCAACAACAGGGTGCAGCTCCGTGACCATAGCGAGCATGGCGAGTGGTCAATCCCCCAGAGCCCCGGGCTGGCAAGACTCGTCGCGAAGTCATGAGCAAGCGGGATCGGCTGGAGTCTGGAGGGGTGATCCGCCAGTTGGAGCCCAGTTGACACGAACAGCAGGGCGTTGGGCGAGAATGCAACATGGTCTGGAAGTGCGGAAGCAGTCCTCAGCGTCGGCTCAAGCTCTTCACCCCTTTCAACGTTCGCGGATCAAGCCTTGACTTCGGCCCCTGTTTCGGTTCCTGCCCTGAACACCTCCCGTTCCCAGGAACTCTTCAGTGCCGCCCAGACCCTGATGCCCGGTGGGGTCAGTTCGCCAGTGCGGGCATTCCGCTCGGTGGACGGTGACCCGATCGTCTTCGACCGGGTCAAGGGGGCCTACGCCTGGGACGTGGATGGCAACCGCTACATCGATTACATCGGCAGCTGGGGGCCGGCGATCTGCGGCCATGCCCACCCGAAGGTGATCGGCGCCCTGCGCAACGCCCTCGGCAAAGGCACCAGCTTCGGCGCCCCCTGCGCCCTGGAGAACCAGCTGGCCGAGATGGTGATCGATGCCGTGCCTTCCGTGGAGATGGTGCGCTTCGTGAACTCCGGCACCGAGGCCTGCATGTCGGTGCTGCGGCTGATGCGGGCCTTCACCGGGCGCGAAAAGCTGATCAAGTTCGAAGGCTGCTACCACGGCCACGCCGACATGTTCCTGGTCAAGGCGGGCTCGGGCGTGGCCACGCTCGGCCTGCCCGATTCCCCCGGCGTGCCCCGCAGCACCACTGCCAGCACGCTGACTGCTCCTTACAACGATCTGGAAGCGGTCAAGCGGCTGTTCGCCGAAAACCCCGGTGAAATCGCCGGTGTGATCCTGGAGCCGGTGGTGGGCAATGCCGGCTTCCTGCCTCCCGAACCGGGTTTCCTGGAGGGCCTGCGTGAGATCACAGCCGAAAACGGAGCCCTGCTCACCTTCGATGAAGTGATGACCGGCTTCCGGATCAGCTACGGCGGCGCCCAGGCCAAGTTCGGCATCACCCCTGATCTCACCACCCTCGGCAAGGTGATCGGCGGCGGCCTGCCCGTGGGTGCCTACGGCGGCCGCGCCGAGATCATGGCGATGGTGGCGCCGGCCGGTCCGATGTACCAGGCGGGCACCTTGAGCGGCAATCCCCTGGCGATGACCGCCGGCATCCACACCCTGGAGCTGCTGCGCCAGAGCGGCACCTATGAGAAACTCGAGGCCACCACTTCGCGGCTGCTCGCCGGCATCCTGGCCGCCGGCAGGGATGCCGGCCTGCCGATCTGCGGCGGCAGCATCAGTGCCATGTTCGGCTTCTTCCTCTGCGACGGGCCGGTGCGCAACTTCGAGCAAGCCAAAGCAGCCGACACCAAGCGGTTCGGCAAGCTGCACCGGGCCATGCTCGAGCGCGGCGTCTACCTGGCGCCGAGCGCTTTCGAAGCCGGCTTCACCTCGCTGGCCCACACGGACGAAGACATCGATATCACTCTGGAGGCGTTCCGCGACTGCTTCGCCGCCATCGCCTGATGCAGGCTGGACAGCGCTCCCGGATCGCGGTCGCCCTGGGGGCTGCAGCTGCCCTGGCGGCCGGACTGGCGGCGTGCGGCCCCCGCGCCGAGGATCAGCCGCTGCAGCTCAAGGGCGGCGTGCCCGTCGGGGCGGTGCTCTCGCTCACCAGCAATGCCAATGCCTACGGACAGGATCAGCAGATCGGCCTCAAGCTGGCTCAGGCCTGGTTCCAGCAACGCCGGAACGCCAACTCTCAGAAAGCGCTGGAACTGAACCTGCGGCTGGAGGACGGCGGCGGCGATGAGGCCACCGCCAGCCAGGCCTTCAACCTGCTGATCGATGCCGGGGTGGTGGCCCTGATCGGACCCACCCTCTCCCAGCAGGCCTTCGCGGCCGACCCGATCGCCCAGCGCCGCGGTGTGCCGGTGGTGGCGCCCTCCAACACCGCCACCGGCATTCCCCAGATCGGCAGCTTCATCAGCCGGGTGTCAGCCCCCAGCACCGAAATTGCGCCCCTTTCGATCGCCAAGGCCCTGCAGCTGACACCCTCGATCAAGCGGGCGGCGGTGTTCTACGCCCACGACGACGCCTACAGCACCTCCGAGACCGTCATCTTCCAGAAGGCGCTCACCGACAAAGGACTCAAGCCGGTGACGGTGCAGCGCACCCAGCTCAATGACCAGGATTTTCAGAACCAGATCACCTCCGCCCTGCGCGAGTCACCCGATCTGATCGTGATCTCGGCTCAGGCGGTGGATGGGGGCAATCTGATCCGTCAGTTGCGGGAGCTGGGCTACAGGGGCGCGATCGTGGTGGGGAACGGGATGAACACTCCGAACATCTATCCGATCTGCCAGCGCTATTGCGACGGCATCCTGATCGCCCAGGCTTACAGCCCCGAGCTCGACACGCCCGTGAACCGCGAGTTCGTGGCTCTGTATCAAAAGGCCAAAGGTGGAGCGATTCCCCCCCAGCTCACGGCCCAGGCCTTCACGGCCTACCAGGTGGTGGCCGAAGCGTTGCAGCGGCTGAACAAACGTCAGCCGCTGGCCCAGTTGTCCCTGGGGGAGGCGCGCAAGGCGCTGATGGCCGAACTGCTCGGCGGCCAATACGACACTCCCCTGGGCGAGATCAGCTTCACCTCCGATGGTGAGGTGGTGCAGCAACGCTTCCATGTGGCCCAGGTGCAGATGCAGCCAGACGGCCGCAGCGGCCGTTTCCTGCTGCTTCCCTGAGCCTGGCGTGGTTCATCTCCTGCAGATTCTGATCAACGGACTGGCCTCTGGTGCGGTCTATGCCCTGTTCGCACTCGGCTACACCCTGGTGTTTTCGGTGCTAGGTGTCATCAACTTCGCCCATGGAGCGATATTCACGATTGGGGGTTACCTCACTTACCTGCTGATCGGTGGTGCGGTGGGTGCCAATGGTTTGCTGGCCAGTTGGCAACTGCCTGTTTCCCTGCCGTTCTGGCTGGCCCTGGCCCTGGCTGGAGCCGGCTCCGCCCTGGTGGGCCTGGGGGTGGAGGCGGTGGCGTTCCGCCCCCTGCGCCAACGCAACGCCGAGCCGTTGCTTTATCTGATCTCCAGCCTGGGAGCCGGGGTGGTGCTGGTGAACCTGGTGCAGCTGCTGATGGGAGCCGAGAGCTACTCGATCCCCGCCTCCACCCTGGCCGCACTGCCGTCGGCACTGGCCCAGGGCGGCGCCCAGATCCGCACCGTGCAGGTGCTCCTGCTGCTGGTGGCAACCCTGCTGGTGGCGCTGCTCACGCTCTGGCTGGAGGGTAGTCGGGGCGGCAAAGCCCTGCAGGCGGTGGCAGAGGATCCGGTCACCGCCCGTCTGCTCGGAATCGACTCCGGCGCCATGATCCGCTTGGCCTTCGCGCTGAGCGGTTTCCTTGCGGGAGTGGCCGGTGGGCTGGTGGGGCTGAGCGTGAGCATTGCCGGGCCCTACTTCGGCATCGGCTATGGGCTCAAGGGGCTGGGGGTGCTGGTGCTGGGCGGTCTGGGCAGCGTGCCGGGAGCGGTGCTCGGCGGCCTGATCATGGGACTGGCCGAAGCGCTGGTGCCTGCGGAGCTCTCCGGCTACAAGGACGGGGTGGCCTTCGCGATCCTGTTTCTGGTCCTTCTGTTGCGTCCCCAGGGACTGCTCGGCAAACCTGTGGCGAGCAGGGTGTGAGCGACCTTTCGCTGCTGGTGCAGATGGGCTTCGGCGCCCTGCTGGCCCTCTCCGTCTACCTGCCCCTGCGCTGCGGTCAGCTCTCGCTGGCCACTCCGGGTTTCTATGTGATCGGCGGCTATGTGGCTGCCTTGCTCTCCACCCGCTGGCCTGCCCTTTCGGGCGATGGGGCCGGCTACCCCCTTACCTCCCTGGCCCTGGAGCTGGTGGTTGCGGCCCCGGTGGCAGCAGCAGTGGCGCTGGTACTCGGCAGACCCGTGCTGCAGCTGCGCGGCATCTATCTGGCCATCGCCACCATCGCCCTGGTGGAGATCCTGAGAGTGCTGAACCTGAACCTCGCCTGGAGCGGTGGCGCAGTGGGGATATTCGGCATTCCCCAGCCTTTTGCCGGCCCTGGGGGCTATGCCCTGGCCACTTGGGTGCTGCTGGCCCTGGTCTGCTGGTTGTGTGCCCGTCTGGAGGCCATGAGGCTGGGGCGTGCGATGGCCGCCATCCGCGATGACGAGCTGGCCGCCCGTTGCATGGGCATTCCCAGCGCCGACGTGAAGCTGACCGCTTTCGTGATCAGCGCCGTGATTGCCGCGCTCACCGGAGTGCTGGCTGCTCACTTCCTCAACACCTGGAATGCCCGTCAGGGCGGCTTCGACGCCAGCATCACCACCCTGGCCTTCGTGGTCTTCGGCGGCTCCCGGATCTGGCTGGGGCCTGTGCTGGGTGGGCTGGTGATCACGGCCCTGCCCGAATTGCTGCGGCCGGTGGGGGATCTGCGCCTGATCCTCTTCGGCCTGGTGATCCTGTTGGGGCCGATCCTCTTTCCCCAGGGCCTGATCACCCCGGAGCGCCTGGCCAGGCTTCAGCAAACCCTGCGACGCCCCTGATGCAGGTTCCCTCAGCCCAGGCAACAGCTGCAGCCTCCCTGTTGGCCCTGGAGGAGGTGAGCTGCCGCTTCGGTGGCCTGCTCGCTCTCGATCGCGTTTCCCTGCAGGTGCAGCCGGGGGAGATCTTCGGGTTGATCGGCCCCAATGGAGCCGGTAAGACCACTCTGTTCAACCTGATTTCCGGCGTGGGCCGCCCCACGGCGGGGTCGATCCGCTGGAGTGATGGAGCGATCAACGGCCTGCCCCCGGATCGGATCAACCGCCTGGGTATTGGCCGCACTTTTCAGAACCTGCGCCTGTTCCAGCGGTTGAGCTGCCTGGAGAACGTTCTGATCGGCCTGCACCACAGTGCGCGCGCTCCCCTGCTCCCTGCCCTGCTGGGTCGACGATCGTTTCGCCAGAGCCAGGGGGAGTTGCGACAACGGGCATTGGAGCTGCTGGAGCTGGTGGACCTGGCCGACACAGCCCGGCAGCCGGCGGGCAGCCTGCCCTACGGCTCACAACGGCGGCTGGAGATCGCGCGCGCCCTGGCCACCGCCCCGCGCCTGTTGCTGCTGGATGAACCGGCCGCCGGCATGAACCCGATCGAAAAGGAGGAGCTCTCGGCCCTGATCCGGCGCCTGCGCTCACGCTTCGATCTCACCGTGCTCGTGATTGAGCACCATGTGCCGCTGATGATGAGCCTCTGCGACCGCCTGGCGGTGCTGAATTTCGGCCGCCGGATCGCCCTGGGCACGCCTGAGAGCGTGCGCCATGACCCAGCAGTGATCGAGGCCTACCTGGGGGTGAGTTCATGAGCGCCATGAGCGTCACTGCCGCAGGCACGCCGTTGCTGGCCATCCGGGGGCTCTCGGTGCGCTACGGGCCCATCAACGCCCTGAGCGCGGTCGACCTGCACATCCATGAGGGGGAACTGGTGGCGCTGCTGGGCTCCAATGGCGCCGGCAAGAGCACCACCCTGCGAGCGATTTCGCGGCTTGTGAAGCCGGAGGCGGGCAGGATCGAATGGCAGGGCCGCTGCCTGGCCAGGGTCGCCACCGAGGGAACGGTGCGGCTCGGGATAGGTCACTGCCCGGAAGGGCGGCGGGTGCTGGCACGCCAGACCGTGGCTGTGAATCTGGAGCTCGGGGCCTATCTCCGCCGGGATCGGCGCGGAATCGAGCGGGATCTTCAGCGCTGCTACGAGCGCTTCCCCCGCCTGCGCGAACGCCGCTCGCAGCTGGCCGGCAGTCTCTCGGGCGGGGAGCAGCAGATGCTGGCGATCGCCCGCTCGCTGATGGGGCGTCCGCGGCTGCTGCTGCTGGATGAGCCCAGTCTGGGGCTGGCGCCGAAACTGGTGGCCGAGGTGATGGCGATTCTTCGGCAGCTTCATCGCGAAGGGCTCACGATCCTGCTGGTCGAACAGAACGCCCAGGCGGCCCTGGCCATCGCCGACCGGGGGGTGGTGCTCCAGTCCGGCAGTGTCAGCCTCAGCGGCAGCGCCACCGAGCTGCTGGCCCACGAGGATCTCAGGACCACCTATCTGGGAGCTGAGCAGCCCGGTGATGGCTGATCTGATTCATGGGCGGCTGGGTCAGCCCAGCATCAGCCCTCCCTCCTGACGCAGGCACTCCTGGGTACTGCGCAGGTCGTAAAGCAGCTCCTCGAGGCTGAGCCGGGCCAGCTCCCGCTCCAGTGCCAGTTGTAACCGCCGCTCCAGGGCAAGGGCCACCTGCTCCCCCGCCTGCTGTGCGGCCGCAGCGGTGGCCGGCTCCTGCGACGGGTCCGCTTCCACCGCCCGCAGCACCTCCAGCAGAGGAATGGCGGCGGCAGCGCGCTGAAGCCTGTAACCGCCATGGCGACCTCGTCGGGCCTCCACCAGCTCAGCGCGGCGCAGCTGCTGCAGCACCTGCTCCAACATCGGTTCGGGGATCGCCTGGCTGGCAGCCAGATCGGGCCCAGAGCGCCAGCGCTCAGGCTCCAGTGCCAGCTCCAGCAAGGCCTGGATCGCTTGGAGGCCCCGGCGCTTGAGCATCACCGCCTGGGAGAGGGCATTGGCCTAGCCGCCGCGGGCGGAGAGCCGCTCGAGCACGTGCTCGAGGGTGTAGCCGAAGAGCACCGGATCGGGATCGCTGGCATCGATGTCGGACAGGCCCAGCTCGGCCCAGCGCTGATCCACACGGGCCTCCTGCTCCGCTGTGCGCCGCAGCGGTTCGCCCCAGTCGTGGCGTTTCTCCGGGCCGATCTTGGTGGTGGCATCGATTGCCAGACGGCCGCCGAGCCCCAGCCGCTCGCTGGCGAAATCCAGGCTGTCAAAGGGGGTGTCCTCGAGCACGAACAGATCCCGCTGGGGATCCACCTGGGCGCTGATTGCCCAGATCACCTGACGCGGATCACGGATGCTGATCGCCTTGTCGACCACCACCACGAACTTTGTGTAGGTGAACTGGGGCAGAGCGCTCCAGAAGGCCATCGCCGCCCGCTTGGCCTGGCCGGGATAGGCCTTGTCGATCGCGATCACCGCCAGTTTGTAACTGAGGCCTTCCATCGGCAGGAAGAAATCGACGATCTCCGGCACCTGCTGGCGAAGAATCGGCGTGTACATCCGGTTGAGGGCGATCGCCAGCATCGCTTCCTCTTTGGGAGGGCGGCCGCTGAAGGTGGTGAGAAAAACGGGATCACGCCGCTGGGTGACGCAGTGGAAGCGCACCAGGGGGGAATCCTCCAGGCCGCCGTAAAAGCCCATGTGATCGCCGAACGGACCATCCGGCAGTACCTCCCCCGGTGCGATCGTGCCCTCCAGCACCACCTCGCTGTGGCTCGGCACCTCCAGGTTGAGGGTCTTGCACTTCGCCAGTCGCACCCCTTCCCCGGCATAGATGCCGGCGAACAGCCACTCAGAGAGTTGCACCGGAATCGGGGTGGCGGCGGCCATCACCAGCAGTGGGTGCACGCCGATCGCCACCGCCACCTCCAGGGGCTTGCCCAGGGCCGCGGCCTTGCGCAGGTGGCGGGCACCACCGCGCACGCTCAGCCAGTGCACGGTCATGGTGTTGCTCGACTGGCGCTGGAGGCGGTACACGCCCACGTTGGGTACGCCGGTTTCCGGATCCTTGGTGATCACCAGACCGAGGGTGACCACACCGCCGGCGTCGCCGGGCCAGGGGCGCAACAGCGGCAGGGCATCGAGATTCACCTGATCCCCCTTGAACACCTGCTGGTGGCAGGGGGGAAGCAGATCCAGGTCGGGGCGTGCCTTGACCACATCCCAGAGCACCCCGCCGAAACGAACCGCCTCGCGCAGGCCCTTGGGGGGGCGGGGCTGCTGCAGCAGGGCCAGCCGCTCTCCGAGATCTTCGAGTTGCTCAGCTCGCTCCAGACCCATGCTCCAGACCACGCGCTCCACCGTGCCCAGCAGGTTGACCGCCACCGGCATCGGGCTTCCGATCACGTTTTCGAACAACAGGCCTGGTCCGCCACGGGCCAGCACCCGGTCGGCGATGGCGGCCAGCTCCAGATCGGGATCGACCGGCGCGGTGATCCGCCGCAACTGACCGCGCTGTTCCAGCAGCGCCAGAAAACCCCGCAGGTCTCGGGTGGTGCTTCGCGGCAACACTGCCGGCATCAGTTCAGTTCCGTTGCTGCTTACTGTGACGCACCCTCACCACTCGCCGCGCCGTGCTGATCCATACCTTCCACACCTCAGAGTGCGTGCCGGCTGTGGGATCTGCCGAAGGCGGCAGCCCCGATGCTGCAGTGGTAATCGATGTGCTGCGGGCGACCACCACGATGGCCTGGGCCCTGGAGAACGGCGCCGAGGCGATCCAGGCCTTCGCCAATCTCGAAGACCTCAAGACCAGTGCCGCCGCCTGGCCCGCTGAGCTCCGTCTCACAGCCGGTGAGCGCGGTGGTGCCCGGGTGGAGGGCTTCGACATGGGCAACTCGCCCCTTGGGGTGACCCCCGAGCTGGTCGCGGGCAAGCGCATCTTCATGAGCACCACCAACGGCACCCGCTCCCTCGACCGGGTGAGGGATCTGCCCCTGCTCCTCACCGCCTGCCTGCCGAACCGCACAGCTGTGGCCCAACGGCTGATCGAGCGGGGTGTTGAGAACGTCTGGATCGTGGGCAGCGGCTGGGAGGGTGCCTATTCGCTGGAGGACAGCCTGGCGGCGGGCGCCGTGGGCGCCGCTTTGATCGACCTGGCCCCTGCCGCGGGGATCAGCGTGGCAGCCGGCAACGATGAGATGGTGGCGGCCCTGGCCCTCTGGCAGCAGTGGCGACACAACCCCGAGGGCTGCCTGCGCACCGCCAGCCACGGCCAGCGCCTGATCCGGCTGGGCAATCATGACGCCGACTTCCAGTGCTGTGCCGCGCTCGACACCCTCACGATCGTGCCGATGCAGGCGGAACCAGGCGTGCTCAAGGCCAGCTGAAGCCAGCCCAAGAGTGGGCGTCCCGGTCCGTAGCCCTGACGGACCTCCCCCTAAAGTTCGGCCGATCTGACACTTCCTTCTGGTGACGAGCTTTCTGGCTGCCGCTGTGCAACTCACCAGCACGCCTGATCCGGACGCCAACTTTGCCGCCGCCGAAGAGCAGATCGACCTGGCCACCCGTCGTGGCGCCGAGCTCGTAGGCCTGCCCGAGAACTTCGCCTTCATGGGCGATGACGAGCGGCGGCTGGAGCTGGCCCCCAGCCTGGCGGACCGGTGCAGCCGTTTTCTAGTCACGATGGCGCGGCGCTACCAGGTGACCCTGCTGGGTGGTGGCTTCCCCGTTCCCGCGGGCGAGCGAGCCACCTACAACCGGGCGGAACTGGTGGGCCGGGACGGCCAGCTGTTGGCCCGCTACGACAAAATCCACCTCTTCGATGTGGATCTGCCCGATGGCAACACCTACCGGGAATCGGAAACCGTCCGCTCGGGCACTGCCCTGCCGCCCGTTGTCGATGCCCCGGGCCTGTGCAGGATCGGACTTTCGATCTGCTACGACGTGCGCTTCCCCGAGCTCTACCGCCATCTGGCCGGCGCCGGAGCTGAGCTGATCATGATTCCGGCGGCCTTCACCGCCTTCACCGGCAAGGATCACTGGCAAGTGCTGCTTCAGGCCCGCGCGATCGAGAACACGGCTTACGTACTGGCACCGGCCCAGACCGGTCTGCACTACGGGCGACGCCAGAGCCACGGCCATGCCCTGGTCATCGATCCCTGGGGAACGGTGCTCGCCGATGCGGGCGTCGGAGTGGGGCTTGCCGTGGCCCCGATCGACCCTGACCATGGCCAGCGGGTCCGCGCCCAGATGCCGAGCCTCAACCACCGTCGTCCTTCGCTGTTCTGAACCTGAGGAAGCCACGCCCACTCCGTTTCGTCTCAATGCGCGGTGTTCTCCTCGGCGGAGTTCTTCAGGCCGCCCTGCTCCTGGCAGCATTGCCGGCCAGGGCTGCCAGTGCCTTGGCAGCTTGGCGCATCAACAGCGATGGGGTGCTGGAGCTGCGCACCTCCCCGTCGATCTCCCTGCAGGCTTTCTTTGAGGCGGGACGGGGCAACATCGGGCCCAGGGTCTGGGTGGATCTGCCGGGAGTACCCATCCGCACACGCAGCATCCGCGGCAACGGCGTCCTGCGGGAGGTGCGCATCGGCAAGCCCGATCCCGAGACCACCAGGCTGGTGATTGAGTTCCAGCCCGGCACCCAGCTCGATCCCAGACGTCTGAGGTTGGTGGGCACGTCCCGGGACCGCTGGAAGCTCGAATTCGAGGGTCTACCCAATGGCAGCCTGCGCACGTTTGGTGAAGGGGATGTGAACGCCGCTTCCGTGCCCTGGCGCTCCAATCCGGGCTTCACCCCCGGTTACAGCCGGGTCCCAGTCTCCTCAGCCGGACTTCCCGATGTGCCCCGCGGCCGCTATCGGGTGGTGATCGATCCAGGCCATGGGGGCCCGGATCCTGGAGCGGTCGGTATCGGCGGGCTGCGTGAAACCGATGTGGTGCTCGACATCAGTCTCCAGGTGGCGCGGCTTCTCCAGGCCAAGGGGGTTCAGGTGGTGCTCACCCGCACCTCGGAAATAGACGTGGACCTGCCACCGCGGGTGTCATTGGCCAACAGCAGCCGCGCCGATGCCTTCCTGAGCATCCACGCCAACGCTTTGAGCATGGCCAGGCCCGATGTCAACGGCATTGAAACCTTCTATTTCCAGAGCTCTCTGTCGAGGGCTCTGGCGGCGGCCATCCAGTCGGAAGTACTCGCGGTGTCTCCGGGCAGCCCGGATCGGGGTGTACGCACGGGGCGATTCTTCGTGATCCGCCGCACCGTGATGCCCGCAGCCCTGGTGGAGACGGGATTCGTCACCGGTGACATCGACTCGCCCCGCCTGGCGACCGCCTCGCACAGGCAACGTCTGGCTCAGGCGATCACAAGAGGTATTCTCGGTTTTCTGGCAGGGGGCTGATGGATCAGCGGATCGGCCTGCTGGACAGCGGACTTGGCGGGTTGACGGTCTTGCGGCGGCTGCTTGAGCATCACCCCGACCTTCCCTTCGTCTATCTCGGCGACACCGCCCGGGTTCCCTACGGCCAGCGCTCCCCCAATGAAATCCGCCACATCGCCGCGGAGGTGGTGAGCTGGCTGCGGCGGCAACAGGTGGATGTGGTGCTGATGGCCTGCAACACCACCAATGCCCTGGCCTTCGACGTCGCCGAAGCTGAGGCCGGATGCGATCTGCCGGTGCTCGGACTGATCGACTGCCTCGCCAGCCAGCTGAACTGCAGGCGGGTGGGGGTGCTCGCGACCCCGGCCACCGCCTCCAGCGGTGCCTACGGACGGTCCCTGCGTAAGGCTGATCCCTCCTGCCATGTGGTCGAAATCGGCTGTCCCGCCTTCGTGCCTCTGATCGAGGACGGAAATTTCGCCGATCCACGCCTGCGCGCTGCGGCAATCGCCTACCTCAAGCCGCTGCTGGAGGAGAGGGTGGAAGCGATCGTGTTGGGCTGCACCCATTACCCCCTGCTGGAGGAACTGCTGCGTGAGCTTCTTCCTCCCGAGGTTGTGCTCGTTGACCCGGCCCAGGCGGCGGTGGTTCAGCTGGGCCAGCTGCTGGGCAAGACACCCCTGCTTCAGTCCCGTGCATGCGGCTTGCACCCCCGTGAAGTGCCGGTGGAGCGGGGGCGGTTCTGCGTCACGGGCGATGCCGAGGCCTTTGCCCTGGCTGCGGCCCCCTGGCTGGGCTGGCATCCCAAGGTGGAGCGGGTCTGCCTCCGGTCATCGGTGGGAGCCTTCTAGGATCAGCTCACCTGGCGGGAGACATGGCCACCGTTGCAGAGCTGCTCCAGCCGGTCGAGAACGACCTGGAAACCCTGCTGAGCGATCTGCGCAGTCTGATCGGAGCGGGGCACCCCATTCTTCAGGCCGCTGCCGAGCACCTGTTCAGCGCTGGAGGCAAGCGAATTCGCCCCGGCATCGTGCTGCTCCTCTCGCGCGCCCTCTCTGCCGATGGCGAACTCTCCAGCCGCCACAGGCGCCTGGCGGAGATCACCGAGATGATCCACACCGCTTCGCTGGTTCATGACGATGTGGTGGATGAGGCCTCCACCCGGCGCGGGGTGGACACGGTGCACAGCCGCTTCAATAACCGACTGGCGGTACTGGCGGGTGATTTCCTCTTTGCCCAGGCCAGCTGGCATCTGGCCAATCTCGACGACCTCGCGGTGGTCAAGCTGCTCTCCCGCGTGATCATGGACCTGGCCGATGGCGAGGTGCGGCAGGGCCTCTACCGCTATGACACGGGCCAGAGCTTCGAGACCTACCTCGACAAGAGCTACTGCAAGACTGCATCCCTGATAGCCAACAGTGCCAAGGCCTCCGGCGTGCTGAGCGGGCTCGGCAACGACCGCCTCGAAGACCTCTACCGCTTCGGACGTCAGCTCGGCCTCGCTTTCCAGGTGGTCGATGACATCCTCGATTTCACAGGCAGCGATCAGCAGCTGGGCAAGCCTGCCGCCAGTGACCTGGCCACCGGTTATCTCACGGCCCCGGTTCTTTATGCCCTCGAAGAACGACCGGCCCTGGCGGGGCTGATCGAGCGTGAACTCTGTGAGCCCGATGATCTTGCCCAGGCCCTGGCCCTGGTACGGGGCTGCGAGGCGATCCCACGCTCAAGGGCCCTGGCCGAAGGGTTTGCACGGGAAGCTGGTGATGCCCTGCAGTGGCTCAGCCCTTCCGACTCGCGCACGGCCCTGCTCTGCCTGCCCGAGTTTGTGATCAGCCGTCTCTACTGACGACGAAGTCTCGGCCGCCGCTCACTGGGCTGATTGGCCACAAGCAGCAAACCAGCCACGATCGCCAGGTTCTTCAGCAGCTGGATGCGCTCGGATTTGTCGCCCAGGTCGCTGTGGAAGATCAGGCTGGTGGGCACGAGGAAAATCAGCAGCAGCACGGCGCCCAGGCGCTGACGCCAGCCAAGGATCAGCAGAGCTGATCCCACGGCCAACAGGGCCATGGCCAGCACCAGCAGCACTGGGGCCAGGGGTAGCCCCTTGGCGGAAATTTTCTCGGCCACCGCCGTGAAATTCGTCAGCTTGCCCAAGAGGGCGTTAACGAACACAAGGGCGAGGAGTACACGGGCCAATCCCCCTATCCAGGGCGTGGACTGGGAGCGTTGTCCAGAACGGGAGAGGCGCAGCTGGGGCCTGGAGCTCCTCATCAACGACGATGCAACGACCCGCAGTCTGCTGGCAGCGGCTTGAATCTCGCCGTATCACGCAGCCCTGTTCTTTGAGCAATGTCTGCACAAGCAGCCAAGAAGCAACCTGCATCAGTGGCGTCTGATGGCATCGGAGCTTCCCTTCATGATGGGCGGATCCTTCGAAGGCAACCCCAGCGTGAGCGAGCGCGCGTCCCACCCCGCGGAGCCCGGCGAACCGGTTGCCACAACCGAGTCCGCAGGCTCCGAGCGTCTACCCGCCCTGGTGAGTCTGGGCAAGACACTTGCTGAGGCCCGTGAGGCCAGGGGCATCCCCCTGGCGGTGCTGGCGGAGCAGAACTACCTCTCCGCCGACAGGCTCAGCGCCCTTGAGTCGGGTGATCACACACGGCTACCGGAGCGGATCTACCTGATCGCCCAGGCCAGGCGGGTGGCCACCAGCCTCGGCCTCGACGCCGATCAAGTGACCGAGTCCCTGCTGGACATCCACCTGCCCGGGGTCAGCCGCCGTTCCGCACCCTCCCCAGCACCAAGCAGCGCGGGCCAGCCTTCGGGCTCCGTGGCCAGGGTGAGCCTGGCAGCCCCCGCCATGGCACCCCGGGATCCCAGCAGTCCCGTCCAGCTTCCGTCAACCCAGAAGCCCCTGCGACGGGGCGGGCTGACCTGGCTGCTGGCAGGCGGTGCCGGTGTGCTGGCCCTGGTGGCGGGCCTGGCCATCGGCACGAAGCAGATCCAACCCTCCTCCAGCAATCTCGCCAAGCCAGCCACCACAACAAGCGCGTCCGTCAAGCCCGCCAGCTCCGCCAAGCCAGCCGACCCCGGCAAGCCCAGCCTGGGGAGCCTTCTGCTCACCAGCCGAGAACCCAGCTGGCTTGAGGTGCGCAACGGTGAAGGCAAGGAGCTGTTCCGTGGCCTGTTCACCGGCACCGGAACCTTTTCGCTGGGGGAAGGGCTGGAGGTGCTGGCGGGCCGCCCTGATCTGATCACCGTGACCACAGCCTCAGGAGAGTCCCAGACCCTGGGAACGATCGAGCAGATCCGCTGGTATCAGTTCACCAGCAGCGGTGAACGTCAGACCTCCAAGAGCCGCTCCAGCCCCTGAAACAGCCACGGGGTGAGATGCACCGATGGGAGAATCGTCATGGCTTCCAGGAGCATCCGGATCGAACGCGTCTGTGAGCCCGAATTGATGGATGGGGCCGAGCAGGCCCAGGCCTACGCCGAGGCCGATTTCAGTGCCTCCGACCAGGCCATGGTCGAGCGCATCGCCGTCTGTTTCGGCTCCGAGCTGGGGAAGCGAATCATCGATCTGGGCTGTGGCCCCGGCAACATCACCTTCCGGCTTGCGAGCCGCTACCCCTCCAGCCAGGTGGTGGGGGTGGATGGCTCCGGCGCAATGCTGGCCATCGCCATCGCCCGCCTGGATCAGCAGCTGCAACAGCAACAGCAGGGTTCCCTCTTCTCCGGAGTCGTGAGCTTCAAGCAGGCCCTGCTCCCCTCGCTTCAGTTGGAGGGTGGCTACGACGCCGTTGTGAGCAACAGCCTTCTGCATCACCTCCACGATCCCCAGGTTCTCTGGAGCACGGTGCGGCAGCTGGCGGCCCCCGGGGCCGCGATCTACATCAAGGACCTACGGCGGCCCGCTGATCAGGCCGCACTTGATCATCTGGTGGCCACCCATGCAGCCGGGGCCCCACCAGTGCTCCAGCACGACTACCGCCACTCTCTCCGGGCCGCCTTCACAGTTCAGGAGGTGGAGGAGCAGCTGCATCAGGCCGGCCTTGAGCAGCTGCTGGTGGGAGCAGCGGAGGACCGCTATCTGGAAGTCATCGGCCGGTACCCAGCTTGAGCCGGCCGCCGCTGAGCGGAGCCGACAGCGGCTTCTCACCCTTGGAGCGTGCTCCTGGATTGACTCACGTCCCAGGTGATGCTGGGTACCAGGATGGGTGCCACCGTTGGTGGAGCTCAACGTGATCAGAAGCAGCGCCGGTGCAAGGGCTTCGCTCAGCCTGGCCATCGGCGCCATGATGGCGATCACGGTCAGTCCGCTGCTGGCACAGACCCAGGGTCTGGAGTGGAGTGCCTGGCTGCTGGAATCGTTTCCGGGGCAAAAAACCTTGGTGCCCCCAGTTCCGACCCTGCGCCTGGAGAAAGGTCGCATCAGCGGCAGCGACGGCTGCAACCGCTATTCCGCTGCCGTGCTGCTCAGGGACTCCATGTTCCGCGTGACCGACCAGGGCCCCTCCACCCAGATGGCTTGCCCCGAAGAGCAGATGCGTCAGGCTCAGTCCTTCAGGGCGGCACTTTCGGCGACGAGGGGCTACAGCCTTCGCAACAGCCAGCTGGAGCTGATGGCCTCCAATGGCAAGACGTTGGCCCGCTTCCGGCCCCAGCCCCAGGAGATCGCCGGCGCCCTCTGGATCGTCACCGGGCTCAACAACGGCAAGGAGGCAGTCGTCAGCACCCTGACCGGCACCACGCTCAGCCTGGAACTTCGCGCCAGGGGCCGCCTGGTGGGAACGGCTGGATGCAACCGCTACACCGCAACGGCCGTGCTCGGCCAGGGAAGGATCAAGGTGGGGCCGCCGGCGGCGACCCGCAGGATCTGCGTACGGCCCGCGGGAGTGATGGAGCAGGAAATCCAGTTTCTGAGCGCCCTTGAATCCGCCAGCCAATGGCAGATCGAAGCGAACCGGCTGGAGCTGCGGCGACCCGATGGGGCCCTGGCAGTCACCCTGCGCCGCGCCGACGGCAGATGAGCAGACAAGCGGCGGCGCTGGCACTGGCGCATGGGTTGGCGATGGCGGGCCTGCAGCTCGCCGGCCCCGCCCTCAGCTCCACGGCAGCCACCACTCCATCCACCACGACGGCGGCTTTGATCCAGCTGGGGGGTCCGCCCCTGGCTCCTGGCCGGAGCAGGGGCCAGGTGAGCATCCCCTTGGAGCGGGCCACTGGCGGGGACACCCCCGTGCTCAGCCTGCAGAGCCGCGGCGGCCCGGTGCGGTTGCTGCTCGACACCGGCGCCTCCACAACTCTTGTGACCCCCGAGCTGGTGCGCCGGCTGGACCTTGAGAGCCGCGTTGTGGATCCGAAGGCATTCGCGCTCGCCGGTGCCGGAGAGGCCTGCCCAGACCTGAAGCCCCGGCGGGTGAAGCTGCCCGAACTCGTGCTTGCCGCTGCTGGCGAACGGCTCCAGCTCAGCGGCATGGAGGCGCTGGTGCTGCCGGTGGCGGGACTGCCCCCGGGGGTGGACGGTGTCCTGGGGGCCCCGCAGCTGCGGCAGCAGCCGATCTGGATTGATCCCCACGGCCAGCGCTTGAGCCTCGGACCGCTGGCCCTCGCTGACGCCGATCATTTTCGCCGGGGAGACCACGCCGGGGCCTCCACCAGCCTGAATCTGCTCTGGAGGGAAGGGGTGCCGCTGCTGCCCCTCAGTACACCGGCGGGCCTGGCCCTCGCTCTGGCCGACACCGGCGCGGAAGGGCTGTTCATCACGGCGGGCCTGGCGGCCCGGCTGCGGCCGCTGGCACCGGCCAGCGCTCTGCGACTGACGGGGTTCTGCGGCGAGCAGACTGCCCGCCGCCAGGCCTTATCCGGCCTGGCGCTGCCCGGGGGCGATCCTGGCCAGCCGGTCGATGCCATCGTGACCGTCAATCCGATCTTCACGAGCCTGCAGGTGGAAGCGATCGTGGGGCAGGAGCTGTTGCGCCACAGGGCCCAGCTCTGGCGCCTGGACGGGGTGCCTGCGACCCTGCGCCTCTGGCCCTAGAACCGTGCCGATGCCACAAGGATTCCCGTTCACCGCCCTTTTCACCCGCGCCCGGCACCGGCTGGGGCGGCTGATCAGGGGTCTGTTGCAGCACTCGGGACACCTGAACGGCCAGCCCCTGAACAAGGCCAGCCTGCTGGTGATCGTGCTGGTTGATCTGGTGTTGCTCGTCAACATCTTCAACGGCATGGCTGCCATCGCCGAATGGCCCCTCAGCCCGCAGCAGGCCTTCCCCTGTCAGGCCGAGTGGAGCCTGTACCAGCAGGGCAGCAGCCAGCGGCAGGAGAAGGACCTGGCGATCCTGCGCCGGGCGATTCCGCGTCGTGTGCCAGGCCAGCCCGAGGCTTCAGCCCCCGAACAGGGCTTCCGCGCCAGTGCCCTCCAGGCCAGTCGCGATCACCTCGGCCAGGTGGACCCCCTCTGCCTGGAGTTCGCAGGCTACCAGGACCGCCTCGCAGCCCAGTCGGAGCTGCGCTTGCTGCAGCGTGGCCTCAATGCAGCCGAGACAGAGATTAGCGCCCTGGAGCAGTCCAACGCCGTGATCCGCTCTCAGTACGACACCAGCCTGCTGGAGCAGATCGCCGGCCAGCCCTCTAGCCAAGCCCTTCAGCCGGTCCCCGCTGCCCAGGCCCGGCGGCGGGTCGAAGCCAACGACACCCGCATCAGCACCCTTCGGGCCGAAGTGGTAACCCTCAATCAACGCCTGCTGGAGGCCCCTGACAGCCAGTCCTTCCTGGGTTTCCTGAACAGCACAGCCAGCTTCGAGGCGTTGGAGCTCCGCTTCAAGCGAGCCCTGTTCTGGGCCCCAAGCCTGAGTCTGCTGCTGCAGAGCCTCTTTCTGCTGCCGCTGGTGCTGCTGAGCCTGCTGATCCACCGTCTGGCCCTGCGTCGCGGCCATGGCCTGCTGGCGCTGGTCAGCTGGCACCTGCTGGTTATCTCCCTGATCCCGCTGCTGCTGAAACTGGCTGAGGGGGCCCAGGTGGGTGTGCTCTTCAGCCTGGTACTGCGGTTGGTGCAGGCCCTGGTGGGCAACCTGCGCTTCCTGGTGGCCTACCTGTACCTGCTGGTGGTGCCCGTGCTGGGCTTCACCCTGATCAAACTGCTGCAGACCCTGGTGTTCAACCCGAGGGTGCAGGCGGCCGAGCGGGCGCAGCGCAACCGCTGTCTGCGCTGCGCCCGCAGGCTCCCGTCCGGATGCCGCCATTGCCCCCATTGCGGTTACGCCCAGTTCCGCGATTGCGTGCACTGCCACAAGCCCACTCATCGCCATCTCCCCTACTGCAGCCAGTGCGGATCCGCCCAGTTGGACGTGGCCCTACCAGCGCGAGGCCACCAGTATTGACATCCCCATCCCTCCTTTCGCCAAGGCGGCTGTCATGCCTGGGGCCGCGGCCACTGCGAGCTCTCCTGCTCCTGGTGGCCCTGGCCGTGTCGCTCCTGCTGGCTCCGGTGCAGGCGAGCGAGCCGGCCCCCACCAGCAGCTATGTCCTGGCCCAGGCCGCGCCCTTCAACCGGCCCAGCCACTACCCGCTCAGCCAGCGCCCTGATCCGCAGCTGTACCGTCCCCATGCCGACTGGATCGGGCGGCTGATCCTGCCCGGCGCGGCAGAGAACAGCCAGGAGCCCGGCGACTGGGTCTGGGTCGAAATCGAGTATGCCCCGCCGGCCTCGGCCGAGCTCGTAGGACAGGTGCTGCGCCTGGGCTGGGCAGAGCGTCCGGCCTTGCGGGAGCTGGTGGAGCGGGTGAGCACCGATGTGCGCTTCGCTCCGGCGGCGGAGGAGATCGAGTCCCAGGGAAATCTGCTGCCGCGGCGCCTGGATGGGCGCCGGCGGGTGGGGCCTTTGCAGTCGCTGGCAGGAGCACGCCCCAACGACGATCTGATCGTGCAGCTGGAGGAGGTGGAGGTGGAGCCGGGAGCTGAAGGATCCACCCGGCTGACCATCGGTCGGCCACCGCTGCAGATCAGCGGCCGCTATGTGGGCCTGGTGCGGATCCTCGGCCCTGTCGCCGGGGATCCTGAGCGCTTGCGGGTGCGCCACTGGAACCCAGGCCGGAACGACTTCAGCGGCCCCCTTGATGTGGTGCGTGTGCCCCAGCAGCCGCGGGATCGTTACGGCCGCTGGATCTCCACTCCCCGGGGACTGAGCTCCAATCCCATTGGTGACAAGGGGTGGTACGTCTACGGCGCTCCCGACGCCGAGGGGCTGTTCACCGTGCAGGCCATCAAGCCAAGGGCCCTGCACCTGCTCCAACCCGATGCCGTGCTGCCCGCGGCCCGCCAGGGGATCCCCTACATCCTGCGTGGCAACTGGGCCGATACCCCCCGGCAACGGGGGCGGATCAAGCGGGTGCTGCTCGAGCACTCAGGGGCTAATGGCAACAGCCCTGTGGGGCCGGTGGGCGAGCGGTGGCGGGAGGGAGATCGAGCCCTGCTGATCCACAGCTTCGGTGGCATCGGCGGGCCGGGGGGCGAGCAGATCAGCGGCGCCACCGTGACCGGCCATTTCGCCTTCGGGGAAGCGCGTGTGGTGAGCGATGCCATCACCGGAGAGCCGCGCTTCGATCTGCGCTACCACCAGATCTATGCCAACAACCCCAATGGCATCGTCTCGGGAATCCAGGACTGGACCGCCTTCAGCGGAGATCTGCAACGGGGCTGGCTGGGCTCCAGGCCCATCTCTGATGTGCTGATCAAACTGCAGCCCTTCGACGACCTGACAGTGGATGGGCAACGGCTCTCGCTGCTGCGGGAGCTGGAGATCCAGGCGGAGGTGCTGATGGCCCGCTACCGCAGTGGCGATGGCAGCGGCGTCTCCACGGTGACCCCGTCCACATCCTGCGTGCAGGATTCGAGCCAGGCGCTTTTCATCGCCATCGATCGCCTGCGCCGCCGGGCAGCGGACGAACCGAGGCTGCGGCGTTGGCTCAAGGACCACCCGCAGGAAAAGTCCAGCCAGGCCGTCCGTCAACTGGCAAGACTCACCTCCTCCCTCGACGAGCTGCTGACCCCCTTCGGCACGGCACGGTCCGACTGGCGCCACAACGCGACAGTGGTGGCTGCTGATGCCTTCGTGCGCGGCGAGACGGGGATCGATGCTCTGATGAGCTGGCGCTCGATGCTTCCCCGCCGCGCCCACGACGACATGTCCCGGGTGTTCCTGCAGCACGGCGCCAGCCTCTGGTTCCTGCGCAGCAACCAGCTGGCGGGAGGCGACACCTCAATCGAGCCCCTGGCACCGACCCTGCTGCTGGGTCAGATCCCGATTCTCTCCACCCTGCTGCGGCGTTTCAGCGATGCCCTGTTCGCGCCCCTTGGCCCAGCCGCCCTTGGCCGTGCTCTGACGATCCTGGTGGCCTATGCGGCGCTTGCCCTGCCTCTTGGCTGGCGGTCAGGTTTTCTGAGCCCCTGGAGGCTGGAGGCGATCGGTCCGGCGCTGCGGGCCATTCCGGCTCTGCTGCTGATGCCGGCCCTTGGGGAGGAGTTGATCTTCCGCGTGGCTCTGCTGCCCCATCCGCTTGAAGGTGAATCACTTGCCAGTGCTGCAGCCTGGGGAGCTCTGAGCCTGGGTCTGTTCGTGCTGTATCACCCTGTGGCGGCGCGCTGGTGGTATCCGCCGGGGCGAGGCGTGTTCCGCGACGGGCGCTTCCTGGCGCAGTGCGCCCTGCTGGGGGGCGCCTGCGTGCTGATCTACGGGGTCACGGGCTCCCTCTGGCCGCCGGTGCTGCTGCATGGGCTGGCTGTAACGCTTTGGCTCTGGGGCCTGGGGGGCAGGGCGAGGATGCAGGAACAGCCGCAGCAATCGCCATGACTCTCGATCGCTTCAAGCAGGCCCTCGCTGCCCTGATGGAGAAGGCGCCGGCCGATCCTCTGGAGCGGGATGAGTTCTTCGAGGTCACCCCCCTGCCTGCAGAGGACGGACCGTTCGAGGTGGTGGTGGTGGATGAGGAAGCGGCGATCTTCGCAGTGCTCTACCTCGATCGGCTCTTTGCCGATGAAGAGAGCGAAGGGCAGCAGGAAGTGGCAGCTCTGGTCCCCGACTACCTCAAATCACGGTTCCAGTTAGACGAGGGGGAATGGACCTCCACAGCCCCCTTCGATCTGGGCTGGAGAAGTAGAGACTTTCTCTGGTTCCAGGAGTTCACCTTGCCCGGCCTCACCCCAGACTGCCGCTACGACTGAGCATCAACGGCGGCCGTTCACGATCACGGGGGTGCCACCGCCCGCTGTGCCGGGCAGGGCCGGGACAACGGATGTCTGCCCGTCCCACTTGTCGAGGAACAGCTTGTAGAGCACCTGGTCATCGAGGCTCGAGTTGAGGATCTCGTAGCGCTTGGCCTCCTGCTCGGCGATCTTCACTTCCGTCTGGGCACGCAGCAGCCGTTGATCGGCGATCTGCTTCTGCTCGATCGCGGCACGGTATTCCTCGGCGATCTGCAGTCCGGTGAGATCAAGTCCCTGAACCTGCACATAGTCGAACTTGATCAGTTCCTGAGCCACCTTGTCTTGCACGAGTTCCGAAATACTGTTCCACTCGGTGGCGATTGTCACCAGTTCATATTGGGAGAACACCGACTTGAGTGCCTTCAGCAATGATGGCTGAATGATGCGCGGATAGATCTGCTGGTTGTCGGTGGCGATCGTTTCGTAGATCCGTCCTGCTTCCTTCGGTTTGATCGCGTACTTCACCGTGGCGGTGGCCTCGATCACCTGCAGATCCTTGGTGAGGGTGGAGAACTGCTCCGGACGCACCTGAGTGCGCACATCGAAAAAGGATGTGGCCTGAATCAACGGCACCTTGACGTTGGGACCTGGGCTGCGCTGTCCCCCCGTGACGCGTCCCAGGGTGGTCACGACAGCCACGTTGCCGGCTGGGACGATGAAGATGGTCTGAGTGAGCAGGATCAGCAGCGCCACCGCCGCGGCCGCGATCAGCTGAAAACCGGTTCCTGGTCCATCGCCACCGGCCGGCCGCATCGAGCTCTGCATCAAGAAAGGGATCTGGGGCCTGAACCCTAGGGCCATGACCACGGCCAGCGCAGTGCAGAGAATGCCGAACGACGAGCGCTGACGTTTGCCAGTCTTCTGCTGTGATCGATCTCCTGGAGTGACCCGATGGCCGTTCTGCCCATGCAACCTCTGCAGCTGATGGATCACCCTGAAGGCGGACGTTTTCTAGAGGTGTTCCGTTCAAAGCGCCGTGTGATCACAGCAACCAGTGAGAACCGCTGCGCACTCACCCACATCTATTTCCAGTTGAGGCCAGGTGAGTGCAGCCTGTTTCACCGGGTGGGCTCCGATGAGGTATGGAATCTCTATCAGGGCCAAGGCCTCCGGCTCTACAGCTGGGATGGCACGAGTGATTCCCCCAGCTGCCTGACGCTCTCAGCTGAGGCCAACTCCTGGTGTCAGGTCATCCCGGCCGGCATGTGGCAGGCCGCTGAACCGATCAGCGAAACTGTCCTTGTGGGCTGCACGGTGGCTCCCGGCTTCGAATTCACTGATTTTCAGCTTCTGCAACCCGACTGCGCGCAGGCCCAGGCGCTCATTGGCCGAGATACCAGGCCAGCACTGCGCCCAGTTGGCCGACGATTCCCTTGCCGGTAAGCAATTCGCCGACGATGGCGGCACTGAAGCCCAGCATTGCCACCCGGCCATTGAGGAGCTCCACCCCTGCCAGGGCTGTGGTGTTCCAGGGCCGGCTGGTGGTGAGGCCTTCGCCGAATTTCTCCACCGGCTCGTAGCGGAAGTCGTTGCTGCTCATCGTTGGGGCCTCATCGGTTGCTTCCTGAAGGTGGGAGTTCACGCCAGGGTTGCGGTCTGGGGCAGCCTATGGGGTCTGGCTCAGAAAGCGCCGGCCCCGGCAGCATGGTCTGACAGTGGCAATGACAACCATGGCCCCATCCCTTACCCGACGTCAGGTTCTCGGCCTGGGGGGGCTGGCCCTTGGGGGTGCTGCCTTCAGCACCTGGCGGCAGGCGCAGGCAGCCCCATTGGCGGCGGCGGGCGCCGCTGGCCTTGGCTTGCCCCCCCGTGGCGACCGGCGGCTGGTGCTGATCAGTGATCTCAATGCCAGCTATGGCTCCACCAGCTACATCCCCGAGGTGGGCCAGGGCATCACCCTGATCCCCTCCCTGCGCCCGGATCTGGTGATGTGCGCCGGCGACATGGTGGCCGGCCAGAAGGCGAGTCTCGGCACCAGCCAGCTGCAGGCGATGTGGGCCGGCTTCGATCGCCAGGTGCTCAGGCCCCTGCGCCGGGCAGGCCTGCCCTTCGTGCCGGCGATGGGCAACCACGATGCTTCCAGCAGCCTGGTGGGCAGCCGTTATGCCTTCGAGCGGGAGCGGCAGGAGGCCAGCCGCTACTGGCGCCGCCAGCAGGGTGACCTCGGCCTGACCTTTGCCGACGCCTCAGGCTTTCCTTTCTTCTATTCAGTTCTCCAGGGCGGGCTGTTCCTGCTGGTGCTCGACGCCTCCTCCGCCCAGATACCTGCCGAGCAACTGCGCTGGGCGGAGCGGAGCCTGAAGAGCGCAGGGGCCCGTGGGGCCAGGAGGCGTCTGGTGATGGGGCACCTCCCCCTGCTGGGGGTTTCCCAGGGACGGGACACAGCCGGCAACGTGCTGGCCCAGAGCCTGGAGCTGCGCCAGCTGCTGGAGCGTGCCGATGTGGAGGCCTACATCAGCGGTCATCAGCACGCCTACTACCCCGGCCGGCTTGGGCAGCTCGACCTGATCCAGCTCGGTGCCCTGGGCAGCGGTCCCCGCAGGCTGCTGGGTCAGAGCGGGGCGCCGTTCCAGACCCTGACCGTGCTCGATTACGACTGGAGCAAGGGCCTGCGCCGGGACAGCACCGTCAACATGCGCACGCGGCAGTTGCTGGATCCGGGGCAGCTGCCGCCACGGCTGAGCGACAGCCGCGGGCGCACCCAGTTACGGCGCTCCACCGCTACAGGAGGTTGATGCGGTAAAGCACCTCTTCGAGGGCATCGGCCGCCAGCACTCCCGCCTGGCGCTGGGGATTGTCGGGGGTGCAGCAACTGGCCAGGGGCGCCAGCAGGGTGGAGGGACGGGCGTGGCAGAACTGCACCACGCTCAGCCTCTCCTGATTCGGATCGGGCGGCGCCACCACCCGGTGCAGGCCGGCAGGGATCAGGCCGTTGCTGAGTCGCTCCAGCATCAGGCCACTGTTGATGATCACCTGCCCCTCGGGCGGCAGGGCCGGCACCCAGCTGCCGGCCACCTCCACTTCCAGGCCTGCACCGCTGGCCCGGGGCAGGGCGGTGATCAGGTTGATGTCGCCGTGGGCAGCGGCCCAGAGGTGACCTGGACCGGGGGCGGCCGCCATGGGCGGGTAGCGGATGGCACGGCTGAGGGTTGGTGCCTCGCTGACCATCTCCTCGAACAAGCACTCGGCCGCGCCCAGGCCCAGGGCGATCACCCGCAGGACGCGCCGCTGCAGATCGGCGAGTGCCCCGTGGAAGCGCAACAGCACCTCAGTGATGCCGGGCACCACCGCTTCGGGCAGCAAAGGCTCTGGGTAGAGCAGCGGATAGCGGCGGCGCAGGGGGTGGGCGGCCGGGATCGGCGCCGACCAGTTGAGCATCTCCTTCCAGTCGGCCCGCTCGCTGCCGGCAGCGGTTTCCACCAGCAGGCCGGTGTAGCCCGTCTGACCGGAGGCCCCGGCTGCTGTGAAGCGACCCTTGCTGGCCCCATCGAGGGCGAAGAAGCGGGCCAGCATGCCGTAAGCGGTGTCAAGCAGATCGGCGGAGAGATCGCTGCTGGTGTACACGAAGCCGGTGGCCAGGCTGCGTCTCACCCCATCGATCACCGCCTGCCGGCTTCTGTCATCTCCGCGCTCGAAGGCCAGCAGGTCTACGTCGAGGATGGTGGGCTCCATCAGGGCAAGCTACGTGCCCTCGCCAGGCTCCTGCAGGAAGAGCTCGGCGCTGGAGCCAGCCGCCGGCGAGACCTCGCCGCGGCTGAAGGCCAGCCAGCGGAAGTCGCCGAGGGCGGTGGGATCCACCAGACGCAGCAGGGCCTCGCGCCGGGCCAGCAGCTCAGCCAACCCCTCACTCCGCCCTGGGCTGGTGGCCTGGGCCGCCGCTGTCTGCGGCTGTTGCAGCCCATGCAGGCGCTGGGCCAGCCCCAAGGCCAGCAGGGCTTCGCCCTGCCGCCGCTGGCCCAGAAAACTCCAACCGGCAGCGTCGGCTGCCTCAAGCACGCTCTCGATGCAGAGGTGGGCGGTGAGGTCCCACTGGCCAGGTTCCAGCAGGGGATCGGAGCTGGCTCGCTGGGCGCGATAGGCCATCAGAGTGCCGTTGCTGCGTTGGGGGGCGTAGTAGCGCCAGGCCTCGAGGGCGTAGTCGATCACCAGCAGGCGGCCATGGGCCAGAGCGGCGGCACAGGCCGCCAGCCAGGGGGCCAGCCCGGGATGGAGCTCGCTGCACCAGCCCGGCGGACGCCGTGGATCAAGGGGCAGCAGCCCGAGGGGCTCCAGCCGCGCCTGATCTTCCGGCTCCAGGGGTTCGCCGGGCACTATCCGTAACGTCCCCTCCTGGAGCGTCACCTGCTGCCGGCGCCAGTGGTCCCCACTGCGCTCGATCCGCTCCACCGCCAGGGCATCGAGCACCTCGTGGGCCAGCACCACACCGGTGAGCGGAGCGGCTGCCATCTCGGCAAAACTGCTCCAGCGCAAAGGCAGAGGGCAGCCCTTCAGGCGCTGGCGCTGCCGTTCCGCCATGCCCTCGTTGGGCTCCACCAGCACCAGCTCCAGCCGCTTGGCCAGCTGGGGCCAGCCGGCTGAGAGCACTTCGGCCAGCTGGGCCGCCAGGCTGCCTTCACCGGGCCCGGTCTCCACCAGGCTCAGGCGTCCGCTGGGGAGATCCTCCAGCCAACGGGCGATCTGGGGGGCCAGCAGGGCCGCGAATTCCGGGCCCAGCGACGGGGCTGTGACGAAATCTCCGCGTGGGCCGATGCTGAGGCGGCCGGCGCCGTAGGCGCCGTGCTCGGGGTCATGGAGCACCCACTCCATATAGGTGCGGAAGGGCACGCTGCCTCTGGCCTGATGCAGGCGCTTGTCCAGCCAGGCGGGCAGGGGCACGGGCGGGGTACGCCTCGGAGAGAATGGAAGGCCACTGAAGCAGCCGCATGGCCCCTGGCGCCAGATCTCTTCTCCGCTCCATCTTTGGTTGTCTGACAGCCCTGGTGCTGTTGCTGGCGCCGCTGGGGGGAGCGCCGGGCGGGATGGTTCAGGCCGCCGACAATCCATCGCTCCTGCCGGATCACCCAACTCCCGTGATCGATCTGGCCCGGGCGCTGACCGACGGCCAGCGGGCCAGCCTGGAGGAGCACCTGGAGGCCTTCGAAGAGAGCAGCGGCTGGAAACTGCGGGTTCTCACCCAATACGAGCGCACGCCCGGTCTGGCGGTGAAGGAGTTCTGGGGGCTGGATGAGCGCAGCCTGCTGCTGGTGGCTGATCCCCGCGGCGGCAACCTGCTCAATTTCAACGTGGGCGACGCGCTCTTCGCCCTGATGCCTCGCACCTTCTGGGTGGAGCTGCAGACCCGCTTCGGCAACCAGTACTACGTGCGCGACCACGGCGAGGACGGCGCAATCGTGGATGCGCTCAGCGCGGTGGAGACCTGCCTGGAGCGGGGCGGCTGCCAGGTGGTGCCGGGGCTGCCCCAGGAACAGTGGCTCCTCACCTTCTGCACCTCACTGCTGGGTGGCCTGATCGTCGGCTTTGCCGGCTACCCACGTAAACAGGGTGATCTGGTGGCCTGGAGCTGGGTGCTGTTGCTCTCACCGCTGTGGGTGATGTTGTTCGTGGTGTTTGGTCTGGGCCCTGTGGTGACCCGCACCTCCGACCTGATGCCGGTGCTGCGCAACGCACTGGGTTTCCTGGGAGGAGCCGTGGCGGCTTATCTCATTGCCCAGAAAACCATGGGACCACCCGCAGCCAGGGAAGGCTCGAGCAGTGGTGACTGACCCGGCCCTGCCTGGCCGGGGATCAGCGGCCGGCGCTGGTTTCCTGCAGAGCGCAGCTGAGGCTGTCTCCGGTGCAGGCGGGCTGAACTGGAGGAGCTGCCTGGGCAATATCAGGGCGGACGTTCTCGATGGCCCGCAGGCTGGCCAGGTTGGCCTCATAGAACGCCCTCAGCTGGCCATAGCGCTTCACGGGTTGGCCGTAAAAGCTGCTCCCGGCCAGAGTGGGGAACGAGGCCCACTCCGGCGCCAGCTTGGCAGCCAGTTCAGGGGTGAGCATGGCTTGATCGGCCAGGGCCAGAGCGCCACGGCGGTGAATCAGGAAGATGGCGGCCTGATCCTGGACCTGGGGGCCGAAGCCGGTGATGCCCAGGGCACGGGTGGCCATCGACCAGGTGATCGGCATGAACTGGTAGGCACCAGCAGCCGCGCTGGCGTAGCCCACAGTGCGATTGACCCGATCGGGGTGGCGATCCAGGGAAGTCATCAGGCTGCCGCCGAACATGATCCGGTAGCCCACGTCTTCGCCGTTCGCCCAGGTTCCCTCGGCAAAGCGAATTGTGTTGAGGAGGGCCCTCCTCTCAGGGGTGATCTCGAAGATGGCGCGCATACCAGGAAGATCCTGGGGAGTTGCGATCGCCAGCGACTGGGGCTGGCTGGACGGGGCCGCTCCGGGCAGGCGGATCTCCTGCCAGGACGTGGCCTGAGCGGGTGCGCCCATGGCGACGACCAGAGCCGGCAGGCAGAGGCGGCTGAAACGGGAGGCGAAAGCGAGCAAAAGAGTTCGGGGGAGAAAGGATGATTGATGCATCGTTAATTCCGGTTGACCCAAGAGGAATCGACCTGGAAAAATGTTGCTATGGCGAAAAACAATATGGAGCTCAGCTTGAATTCGTTCGTGACTTCTGAACGGAAAAAGCAGAACTGAGAAGAGAAGAATGATTAGTGATGATCAGGAACTCTGATGAATGCAGTCAGGGTCAGTGATCTAGGGACAACTCGGAAGAAACCGTCGAAGCGATGGAAGAATACATCTCGGCGGACTTGGGTTGCACGCCAATGTGTCGAACGAAGGGTGGGGCAGGAATAGCATTAGTGACAGTCGCACAACTGTCCACCAGCTATCAGAATTGGCCGAGAGGTTCACATCACTGTTCAGCACAGGGTTTGTTGATGCAAAATCATTCGACATGTTGATCATCAGTTCTGCTGATTGTGGTCCTGGGAGTGGTAGCGACGGACACCAGGTCGGCTGCGCTGCAATGCTCCCCGGCGATCTCAGCTGTAGGCCTGCGCCTGCTGCTTCAGCCAGGCGGCGGCCTGCTGGGCCCCGTCCAGCGCCAGGGAACCCACCGCAGCTGGATGCAGGGGCTGATCCAGCTGCCACTCACCGGAGCGCAGTTGCTCCTGGCTGAGGAACCGGTGGAGGCCATGACGGCGCAGCGCCTCCTCCAGCACCGGCGCCTCGGCAAAGCCTTCCCGGTGCACCAGGTGAATGCCCACGTCGTGGGCCAGGGCTTCACAGAAGCTGCTGTAGCCAGGCTTGGTGATCAGCCGCTCCACCAGCGGCATGAACTCCAGCAGCCGCAGACCCTGGGGCAACAGCCGCACATTGGGCGCCCCTGCGGCCGAAGGATCGGTGCATATAAAAGTGAGCTGGGGCCAGCGGCGGAAGGGTTCCTCCCCCAGCTCAAACCCCAGCCCACCGAAGCTCACCAGCACGCAGCGACTGCGCTCAGGCAGCTCCAGCCTTTGCCTGAGGGCTTCCGCCCGCTCACGGGGCGGCGCCACAGTGAGACCCACCCGGATCTCCGGCAGCCCCCAGTCCATCGACATCGAGAAGGGGCAGTGGATCAGACCCTGGCCCTTTCGGTAGAGCGCACGGCAGCGCTCAGCCCAGACCAGAAAAGACCCGCCCATCGGCTCATAGATCGCATCCCAGCCGAAATTGCCAACCCAGATCAGGGGCCAGTCTCCCGCCTGGGCCAGTAGCGCCAGTGCCGGTGGCACATCGCCCAGCAGCAGCACGGGGCAGGCCTGGGCCCTGAGCCAGCGAGCCTCTGCGGCGATCTGATCAGGCAGGCGCCGCTCCAGATCGTTGAGGGCCGCAAGGGTGGCAGCTGGATCGGCGCCGAGGGCATCGGCCTGCACCACACCCACATCCCAGCAGCAGGGGCGCTGCTCGAAGGGCACCGCTCCCAGGACTGTGCGCAGGAACGCCGAGGGCAGCGAGGTGGAGAGCACCAGCCGCCAGCCGGGCTGCGTTTGGGCCAGGGCCAGCAGGATGGCACCGCTTCGGGAGCCGTGGCCGTAGCCATGGCCGCTGATGGCGGCATAGATCAGCACGGCAGTGCCACGGGCTGCTGGTGCAGGAGCTGTTCATAGAGCAGCCTCCCCGTTTCAGGGTCGTACCAGCGATGGCTGGCATGGATCAGCTGGCCTTCCTCCAGCTCCACCCACGACAGATGGCACAGCTGCCGACCCTCGCCGTCAACGGCATGGCGCGGCACGAAGGCGGCATTGAGATAGGCGGTGCCGCGGCGATCGATCAGGAAGCTGCGGCGCTCACCCCGCCCGCGCTTGAGGGCATGGTGCATGTGCCCGAAGACCACCAGAGGCACGGGGCGCTCGGTGCGGATCTGCTCGATCGCCTGGGCCAGGTCCTGGTCGCCCCAGTCGCAGGCGGGCGATTTCCAGTCGCGGCCGCACGGATCGCTGGCCTCGCTGCCGAGGCCACTCGGACCGCAGTGCGACAGCAGCACCAGAGGCAGGCGCGGGTCGGCCGAGAGGGCCGCTGCGGCGATCCGCCCAGCCGACTCAGCCAGTTCGACAGGACCCCAGAGCGCCTGTACCGCTTTGGAGAGGTGGTGGCCGCCACCGGCGCTGCCCGGCCGTCCACCCACCACGGAAAGGCCGGGGGGATCGAGCCGGCGCAGGGCCCAGCCACAGTGCCGCTCCCCGAGCCGATCGATCTGGCGCTGCAGCTTGCGGCCGCTGTGATCCTTGCCGGTGTCGTGGTTGCCGAGGATGCAGGCCACCGGCAGGGGCAGGTCGGCGAGGCTGGCGGCGATGCGCTGCTGGCCATCGCTGAGATCGCCCACCACCAGCAGCGCATCGGGAGCGAGCTGGGTGAGCAGGGTCACGTCACGCCGGTCCCATTGCCCGTGCAGATCCCCGGCAATGGCAAGGCGCATGTGGGCCGTGACGACTACTCCTTTCCCTAGGGTGGGTTCATCCTGCCCCAGTTGAGGTCAAGGTTGGTTTTTGCCGCCCTTGAAGCCCCCACCGTTCCCCACGACCTCCCGGCCGCGATCGACCTACTTCGCCGGGAACGCAAGGCCGTGATCCTGGCTCACTACTACCAGAGTCCTGAAATCCAGGATGTGGCCGATTTCATCGGCGACTCGCTAGAGCTCTCCCGCAAGGCCGCCGCCACCGACGCCGAGGTGATCGTCTTCTGCGGCGTTCACTTCATGGCCGAAACCGCCAAGATTCTCAGCCCTGGCAAAACCGTGCTGCTGCCGGATCTCGCCGCTGGCTGCTCCCTGGCTGATGCCTGCCCTGCCGATGCCTTCGCCGCCTTCCGCGCCGAGCATCCGGAGCATCTGGTGGTGAGTTACATCAATTGCTCGGCGGCGGTGAAGGCCCAGAGCGACCTGATCTGCACCAGCAGCAACGCCGTAAGTCTGGTGCAGCAGCTGCCGGCCGAGCGGCCGATCCTGTTCGCGCCTGATCAGAACCTGGGCCGCTGGGTGGCCCGTCAGAGCGGAAGGGAACTCACCCTCTGGCCAGGAGGCTGCATTGTTCATGAAACCTTCAGCGAGCAGGCCCTGCTGCGGCTGAAGCTGGAGCATCCAGAGGCCGAGGTGATTGCCCACCCGGAGTGTCTGCCCAACCTGCTTGATCTGGCCGACTTCATCGGCTCCACCAGCAAACTGCTTGCCCGCGCCGCCAGCAGCGACGCCACCAGCTTCATCGTGCTCACCGAGCCCGGCATCCTGCACCAGATGCGACGCCAACTGCCCCACAAAACCTTTGTTGAGGTGCCAGGTCAGGACGGCTGCAGCTGCAACGCCTGCCCCTACATGCGTCTGAACACGTTGGAAAAGCTCTGGCAGTGCCTGGACACGATGAGTCCTGCGATCGAACTTGATGAGAATCTGCGGGTCAGAGCCCTGGCGCCGATCCAGCGGATGCTGGAGATGAGCCGGTAGGGGATCGCGGCGACCACTGCCCACCACGAAGCTGCCCACCACGAAGCTGACGAGCGTCATGCGCAGCAGCTTCGGGAGCACGACCTGGAGAAGCGTGTCAGCGTCGACCAACGGGGACATTCCAGGGGAAGCCGCATGACGCGCGGTACGTCAATTCTGATCAAACTTGAGGCCCCTGCTGCTCTCGCGCCAGCAACTCCAAGAGATACATGCAAGAGATGCTGAGAAGCAAACCCGGCGAGGAGGCGCTAAGGCTCCGGCCGCAGGACATTGACTTCGAGGACTGGCGTGATCAGTCGCCTCAGAATCAGCTTTGTGAGCGGCTTCCCGATGATCTGGCGCAGCATCCACCTCAATGGGCCATAGCGTCGTCGAGCATCCAGCTTGTCGAGATAATCCTTATGGAAGAAGTCGACAAGAGAGTCGACGCGAGCGCTGATCTGCTCAGCGATGAGCACGCGGCGCCTGGGGTCCACCCTGCCCATGAGCTTACGCAGTTCCTGCAGCTGATCACGCCGGCGCTCACCATCCTCCTCGATAATGCAGGGTTGAGCGAGACCAACAAGATGATCACGTACCCGTTTCCATGAGTCAGTTTCATGCTCCACATAGCCGTCCTGGATCTGTTCATGGGAGAAAGGATTCGCAGCACAGGCTGAAGCTGAAGCAGATGATTCTTGGTGGGATTGCGTAGATATCGGCCAGTCAGGCAGCCAGTCGATAAACGGCATCTTCCTATCGATGTCATGAAAATCACCGATCAGATCTGTAAACTGCCCTTCTCTCAGCTGCTGACGTGCATTTCGCCTACCGATGTTGTAGTCATACGACCGGAACTCAAATTCCAGAAATCCTGCGAACGCAGAGAACACATCCCCGATCAGCAAGGCATCGGAAGCGGTGACGGTGAGCAGCTTGCCTTCTAGGCCCTCCGTCACCCACTGTTGAAAACGGGATTGTCCGAAGACCGCACTGGCCAGGCCAATCGCCATCGCCAGCAGGTTGTCTTCTCGATTGAAGAAGGGATCGGCATCAATCGTGCGTTTACCGGGAGCAACGAACAGATAGTTGCGCTGCGAATGACCATCCTTCTCATCGATTTCCTTGGCCAGGCTGGCCGCCATGCCAATCGGCTCATTCTCGAAGACACCGCCATCGGTGTAAAGGTAGTTGCCGCCGTACAGCTGATCACCGGCGGTGGCCTTGCGACTACTATCTCTTGTGCGCATCAGACTGGCACTAGAGCCGCCAGTACGGACGATGCGACGGGCGCGAAACGCGAATGGAAACGCTCCTGAGGATAAGGCCATCAATCTAAGGATCGGCCAGGAACAGATGTTCAGCATCGGACGCCAAACCACGTGTCGCTCCTTCCAACGAGGTTCCAGCTCAGTGAGCTGCACGGTCCTTTTGACCTCCTCACCCGAACTGATTGACTGGATGTCCTCAGGAATCACGCAGCGCAGCAGACAGACGAACTGATCCTTGTAGCGGGAATAGGCGAAAGATTTCTTCTCCTTGGCAATCTCCTGGGAGAAGCCATTGAGATTGGCCATGGCCAGGCCAATCCGCAGGGAATCCGCGGCTGCCGGATGGCAATTCAGGGCATCACCGGGATCATCTGCAATATACTCTTCTCCGATGTCATCAACGACAGCAGAGCTGAGCAGGGCATACTTGTGATTGTTTCGCGGCACCTGAAGGAGGCCGTCAATATTCACGTCCTTCACCCAGGCATTGAACAGAGGATTGTTATACGGATCACGCAGGCGGTCGCCACCATAATAAAGCTGCTGGCCAAGGATCGCAGCTGTCATCGCACCAGCTGAGGCGCCAGTGATCACATCAATGATCACCCGATCCTGTTCATAGCGTTCCGGATGCTCACTCTTGAGCAACTCATTGCGGAGGGCAATGGCTTCGAGCAGCTCATACATCACCCCAGCCTCATAACTGCCCAGTGACACCGCTCCGCTGATCACAATCGCAAGTTTTCTGGCCATTGGGCAGGTCTCTTCTGACCCTTCTTAGCCACGTCGGCTTGATGAGGTCAAGCATCGCTACATGCCAACCCTCTTCAACTAGGCCTGCTGACTCATCAAGCGCTGGAGCAAGGCAGCTGGGATGACAGCTGCCTTGCATCTAGCCAGTACATCCATACAGCTACTGTCACAAAGGCATGGTGCAGTTATGGCTACATTTATGTGACAGGTACGCCAGAAAGTTTGATGGCAGGACTATCAGAGCTGCAATTGATAGCTCTCTCCCCACCAAGAGCCGAGAAACTGATAACCAGTCTTCATTCTACTGAAGGCTTGCCACCACCAGGCGCAATGAGTGTTGCGTCTAGCAGATAGCCTTGCGAGGTCTACTGAGGTAGATGGCGTTGTTCGCTGGCTTAAAGTCACAAGAATCGCGTATCGAATTAGAAGGCCTCATCGCTGATGATGCGCGCTTAGTGCACCTCTGGATGCCGTGGATTGAGCAAGACGTTACGTTCGATAGTGATGACTGCGGACGGTACGTTCAAAGCCGCACTACGTCCGCTCTTGAGCCACGTGGACCCGAGTGCTTGGAGCGATTCTGGAGCAGGCACCGAATTCCACCCCTCAGGGATGGTCGGCTCGAGTGCTTCCGTGGTCAGGCCATCAGGGAGCTCAATGGTGAGCAGCTCAAGCGCCGCGATCGCTGCAGAGCTGGGCTTCGACAAAGTCTTATCGACGGGGTAGACCGCGACAGCAATCCCGCAACCATGCCTGACGCAAGGGGGTTCACTTAGACATCCCTCCAGCTCACACCGCTGGCGCGCAACCTGAGACACGATCAGACCATTGCAGATGTGTGAAGTGGCCGCTCTCAATAGCTGTAGTTGGCCTCATGCAGCGGCTTGCCATCCGAAGGCTCCGATCCGGCGATATAGGTCCCCCGGGCTGCCTGGCCATTGGCTCGGGCCCGCGCAAGCAGCGCCTTCTGCCCTGCAGTCACGTCGTGGCCGGCCCAGTGCTTCAGGCACGACTGCTGCATGGCGCGTCCATAGGAGAAGCCCAGGTGCCAGGGAGCAGTGCCGGCGGTCTGGTGGATGGCATTGAGGAAGACGCTGGCCTCCTCCTCACTCAGACCGCCCGAGAGGAAGAGGATCGCCGGCACGGCTGCGGGCACGCAGCGCTGCATGGTGCGCAGCGTGAAGGCCGCCGCCTGCTCGGGTGTGGGCCGCTGTCGGCATTCGGCGCCAGGCAGGGTCATCGAGGGCTTGAGCAGGCTCCCCTCAAGGAACACCCCGTTGCGGCCGAGGGCGTCGTAGACGCTGCGCAGCACCCATTCCTGCACCGCGGCGGTGGTGAGGATGTCGTGGTCGCCGTCCATCAGGATTTCCGGCTCCACGATCGGCACCAGGCCCTCTTCCTGCACGGTGCGGGCGTAACGGGCCAGGCCCCAGGCGTTCTCACGCACGGCCAGCTCAGACGGGCAGCCATCGGCTGTGATGCGCAGCACCGCCCGCCACTTGGCGAAACGGGCACCGCGCGTGTAGTAGCGGGCCGCCCGCTCCTGCAACCCCTTGAGCCCGGTGCACCAGGTTTCGCCCGGCAGGCCTCCGGCAAGGGGCTCAACGCCCATGTCCACCTTGATGCCCACCACCAGTCCCTGCTGGCGGAAGTGCTCAAGGATCGATCCGGCCGGTGGGCCACCGCTGCTGGCAGTAGCCGCGTCCTGGAAGAGCGTTTCCTCGTAGAGGATCACGCCGCTGATCGACTCCCCCAGCCCAGGCGCAGTGGCCAGCAGGGTGCGGTAGGCGCGGCGCTGCTCCTCGCTGTTCGCCACCCCGATCGCCGCGAAGCGCTTGCCGATCGTGCCGGTGGATTCGTCGGCTGCCAGCAGTCCGCTGCCGGGCCGCGCCAGGGCGGTGGCGGTGGCTGCCAGCTCCTCGCGGTGGGTATCGAGTGTCATGAACCGCTGCGGGGCCTACCCCATGACTAAGTGCGCGCCCTGCCGCCGTCAACGCCACCTGCTGGGCAGCACCGACGGCTACGGCGAGGGGGAGGCCAGCAGGTCGGCCAGGAAGGAGGAGAGCCGGAAGCCGGGGTCACCGGGATAGCGGATGTCGGCAAACTTCCATTCGCCGCTCTTGCCTGGCCGCATCTGATACCCCAGCCGCACGGGTAGATCACGGGCGCGGTTGACCAGGCCCACCTGCACGTCCACCAGGGCTTCGAGCCCCCCCTGCTCCCCCGTGACGCATCCCACCACCGTGGCTCCGAAGGTGGCCACCTGGGTGCCGCTGAACACATCGAAATCCACGAAGCCGCCATCTGCAGGGCCCAGCCTGTAGGCCTTGCTCAGCTGGGCATAGAGCCCGGGCGTGAAGCGGTTGCGCTGGCTCGAGAGATCGATCGGCCCCCGTCCGTTCTGGCGCGCAACCTGCCAGCGGTAGAGGCCGGCGATCTGGGCAGTTACAGGCGCAGGACATGCAACCGGCACGGCAACCGCCGCGATGACGGGAGCCCTGGCCAGCCATGGCAGCGCCGTCAGTCCAGCCAGAAGACCAGGAAGCCATGGGGCCATCGAGCTCCGTTCCGGTCTGATTCACACCTGTCACAGTATGGCCGGCCGCTACGCACGGGAAGTGAGACTGAACTCGTGCAGCTACCCCTGCTCACCCGGATCCATCACCCGACCCAGGAAGAGCAGCGTGCCGGTGGGCTGATCGCGGATCATGAGCAGAAATGGGTGGTCCACACGGAATGGTGTGATCGGATCCTCACTCAGTCCTGTGACCGGCATCTCCATAATCGTGGCCGCAGCCGCCTCGGTTCCCTTTTCGTCCACCTCCAGCATGGCCTCCTGCAGCACGCTGGACAGGTAGAGATCGGGAACCGCACTGATGCCCGACAGATCAGCATCGGCGCCGAAAACTGCACCCAGCCCCATCCGCTCGAGCGGCTCCATCAGATGGGGACGGCTCCTCATCTTGAACCTTGGCAGAATCAACTCCACTCGTTCGTCCTTCATCCCCTCGATCGCCTTTTTCAGGCTCTGCGGGGTTAGCTGACGTTGCAGAGCCGCCAGGCCATCGCGTTTGTCAGGGAGCAGGATCAGCAGCGCATGATTCGTTGTGTCGTAACTCTCCCCCTGATAGGGAATCTCCAGAACCCTGCCGCCCGGGATCGCCCCCAGCCGGTACCAGCCGATCTTATGCATGAGCGGCACCGAGCTCGTGCCGCCTCCCTGCAGAACGAACGGTCCGGTGCGGGTGTTGTCCGGGTCGAACTCATTCTTCCACTCACCTTTGAACCAGATGGTGCTCAGCAACGCCAGGCGCATGTCCGGTGAGAATTGCTCTTCAGACACAAGCTCTTTGATCTTGCCGCGGGTGCTCTCGCTGACCCAGGCATTGATGCGCTGGGCGGCTCCCTGGGGATCGCCGGCATAGTTGAGCGGGGTGATGCTGGCTCCGAAACTCGTGGCCATCGTCTGGCGGAAGGCAGGCTGCAGCGTGAAGCGCTCCGCCGGCCAGATCGACTGCCCCACGACCAGCTGCGACCCGGTCGATTCTGCCGTGAGGCGTGCCGAGTGGCTGGTGAAAGCTTGCAGATCGCTCCCTGCGGCATCAAGGCGAATGGCCTGGCCCAATACTGCGGCCGTTTCACCGCCGGCACCACTAGCCACCATCAACAGAGCGGCGTAGAGGCTGTAGGGAGACACCAACAGATTGCCGGGCTGTTGCCAGAGTTGATCCAGCAGATCAAGGGAGAAAGTTGTCGTGCTGAGGGAGATCCGCTCCTGGGCCGGTTCGGAGAGAGTCGGCACCGGCTGGGATCGAAGTGGGGAGCTCCAGGCCACCCAGAGAAACAGACAGGTGCTCAGCAGACCTGGCCAACGTGTTCGGGGCATACGTGCGACAGGGCTGATGACCTGGCAGGGTATTACTAGTTTGCGACCGATCAATCCGCCCATGGTGATGGCACCGGGATTTCTGAACAAAAGAGCGCGGAGGTGGGCGGTTCCGATGCTGGAGCCGGATCCCGGCACGGGGGAGGTGACGAGCACCATCGCCACCTATGAACCGCCTGCCGAGCTTGGAGGGGGGATCATCGATGACAGCACAGTGAAGATCACCGATCGGGAAATATACTGGGAGAAACGGATGTACAGGCCCCAGTTTGTGGCGGAAAGCCATACCATCCATCGGCAGACTCTGATCTATCAAAGTGAATGGAAGATTCGGCGTGACGACGGGCCCGACATTGATGAGCAGACAGTGACTGGGACCTGCCAACGCATCGACAAGCTTCCGTAGGTCGCTCACCACCATGTCCCTGCCCACCGGCGGCCTGCTCCAGCTCACCCCCCAGGGGCTGTACTGCCCGGCCGCCGAGGCCTGGATCGATCCCTGGCGGCCGGTGGCGCGGGCCCTGATCACCCATGCCCACGCCGATCACGCCCGGCAGGGCTGCGGCGAGTACTGGGCGATCGGCGCGAGTGAGGCGATCCTGCGCCAGCGCCTCGGCGCGGGCATCAGCCTGATCCCCGTCGACTACGGGCAACTGCACCGCCTCGGCGGCGCCCAGGTGTCGTTCCATTCCGCCGGCCATGTGCTCGGCAGCGCCCAGATCCGTTTGGAGGCAGGCAGCGAGAGCTGGCTGGTGAGCGGCGACTACAAGCGCTGCGCCGACCCCAGCTGCGCCCCCTTCGAGCCAGTGCAGGCCGATGTGTTCATCACCGAGGCCACCTTCGGCCTGCCGATCTACCGCTGGTCGAGCGGCGCTGACGTTGCTAACGCCATTCGCGCCTGGTGGCAGGGGGCGCCGGAGCGGCCATCGCTGCTGTTCGCCTACGCCTTCGGCAAGGCACAGCGCCTGCTCGCCGAACTGGCCGCCATCGGAGTGGAGCAGGAGGTGCTGCTGCACGGCGCCGTACAGGCGTTGATGGAGCCATATCGGCAGCAGGGGGTCGCCATGGTGCCCACCCGGCCCGTGAGTGACCTGCCGCGCAGTGAAAGCCTGGCGGGGAAGTTGGTGATCGCGCCCCCCTCGGCACACCGCTCGGTGTGGATGAAGCGGTCCAAGGAGCCCCAGACCGCCTTCGTGAGCGGCTGGATGGCGGTGCGCGGTGCCCGGCGGCGGCGTGGCTACGAGCGCGGCTTCGTGCTGAGCGATCACGCCGACTGGGACGGCCTGCTGCGCACCGTGAGGGATACCGGCGCCCGCCAGGTGTATGTCACCCACGGCAACAGTGACGGCCTGGCCCGCTATCTGCGGGAAGTGGAGGGAATCGCGGCTGAACCACTTGGACGGGCTTTCGAAGCAGAATTCAGTGAGGATGGGGACGGAATCGACCCGAAGCCAGCATGAAGCGACTTGGACGAGGGCTGCTGGGCGCGCTGGTTGGGTTTGTACTGAGCACGGTGATCAGCCTCGTGCTGGTGGCGCAGTACTCACCAAGACATGACCGGGAACTGGAGGCGGCGATGACCAGTGTCTTCTTCTATGGGCCGGTGGGTGCAGGCCTGGCGTTCTTGATGGGGTTGCTGTGGTGATGAGAGCCGCCGTTTCAGTTCAGAACAATGCGATCAAGGCTGATCATGCTGCACCTGACTGACACGATTGTGGGAGTTTAAGCCCAATACCAAATTCAACCATGTGACAGGCGGCTTCAGCTCACCCTCACCCGGTGGCTTCGGCATCGTCTACAACATCGCTTGCGCTGATGCCATAAGGGCACCTCGAAAAATACCGGTTTACCCTAGAGGCACCGATTGAGACTCATGTCCTAGCCGGCGTCGGCCTTGGCCAATGGTCGAGGGAAGGCTGATTTTTCGAGGTGCCCATAAAAGATCCGATTGCTTCTGGAACGACTGATTGCATGTACGTTCATGCTTGCCAAGCCGGTGGGCACCCCGTGACATACGATCCAAGTAAACATCAAACTGAGCGGAGACTCAGCCCTTTATGGCGACTGTTCTGATCACCGGCGCCAACCGCGGCATCGGCTTCGAGTACTGCAAGCAGCTCGCCTCCCGTGGCGATTCCGTGGTGGCCGTCTGCCGCCATCCTTCTCCTGATCTGGAGGATCTGGGAGTGCGGATCGAGGCGGGAGTGGATGTCACCGATGAGGAGTCGATCACGGCCCTGGTGGAGCGGCTGCAGGATCTGCCGATTGATGTGCTGATCAACAATGCCGGGATCCTCGAGAGAACCACGCTGGAGGATCTCAATGTCGAGAGCCTCCGCCGTCAGTTCGAGGTGAACGCGATCGCTCCGTTGCGCTTCACCCGTGCATTTCTGGGCCAGCTCCAGCCGGGCTCCAAGGTGATCATGATGACCAGTCGCATGGGGTCGATTGAAGACAACAGCTCCGGCAACTCCTATGGCTATCGGATGTCGAAGGTGGCGCTCTGTATGGCCGGTAAATCCCTCTCGATCGACCTGAAGCCCCGCGAGGTTGCTGTTGGAATCCTCCATCCCGGCATGGTGAGTACCGGGATGACAGGGTTCACGTCCCAGGGGATTGCACCGGAGCAGTCAGTGCGAGGGCTGCTGGATCGGATCGATGAACTCACCCTGGAGAATTCGGGCACCTTCTGGCATGCCAACGGTGAGGTGTTGCCCTGGTAGCCCGTCCTGGAGCCGGCGAACTCAGGCCTGGCTTGCAGTCAGGGCCTGAAGCGCCATGGTCACATGTGCCTGCAAAGCACCGATCGCCATCAGTTGCCTGGGGTTGCGTCCCTTGGCCAGGGCTCCATTCCTCTGCTGCAGGGCCTGCAGCAGCCTTTGGCTCACCTGTCCATAGCTGCGCAGCAGCCCCTCGAGTTCATCACTCCGGTCCGCCTCGGCACCACCCTCGACCATCGGGGTATCGGAAGCGGCAGTTTGCAGCAGAGTTATCAGTTGCCGGTGGCTGATGGCCTGGGGAACAGAATTGTTGGCATCCATGAACAACCAAAGGTTAAAGACTTGTATGAAGAGACTATGGGGATCCCCTGCAACTGGGAATCATTCGGCGTGTAGTGATCACCCAACCTGCAGCTTGCGGTCTGGGCCCGATGCGTCACCCCGCTGGGAGCGAGGATCTGGCCCTGGAGCGAGATCACGAGATCGCCCCACCGATCGATCGCACCTGAGCGCACCGCTGTGAGTAAAACCACCTGCACCTACTGGAATGCCCTGGCCCAGGACCAGCAGCACTGCTGGCACTGGCTTGAGGGCCTCGAGGGGCAGGTGGAGGAGGTGATCCTCAGTCATGATCCGGCCACCGGCGAGTTCACCCGGCTCACCCGCTTCCACCCCGGTGCCCACACCACTGCCTTCGGGGCGACTGTGCACGCTTATCCCGAGGAGATCCTGATCGTGAGCGGTCGCCTCTGGGATGGGTCCTTCGCGATTTGGCTGGAAACAGGCCACTACGCCAGCCGCCCTCCTGGTGAGGTGCATGGCCCATTCAGCACCGACGTCGGCTGCCTGGTGCTGGATGTGTCCTTCCCCCAGCGGTTGGGCAAGACTGGAGCCTGACATCCGCTTCTAATCTGTCGACTTCTTCGGTTGCACCACCATGGTCAGAGTTGTCCCGATAGGTGCCTGCATCACCCTTGGGCTGCTGGCTGGATGCGGTAGCCCCGATCTCCCGGCCCTCAAGAAGATGGCCTGCGAGAAGGCGGTCAACACGATTGATCTGCAATCGGTTGCCCAGCTGGATGCACTGCGCAAGGCACTGGGCCTGGCACCAGAAGTGGATCCGATCGCTGAATGCCGTGCCCTTGGGGTGATTATGGAGCCCAAAGCGCCAACCGACAGCCAGGGCACTGGGGGGAACAACGGGTCGGGCGAGAAGCAGAACTGATCCAGCCGGGACCAAAAACTACTGGATCTCGCTGCTGCCTGGATCACTCCCCCCAGCGGCGCATCAGGTTGGTGTAGCTGCGGCTGATCAGATCGAACACGTCGCTCTTGCCCTCCTGACGGAACAGCGCCCTGCGGGCGGTGTCTAGCTCGAACAGCAGTTCACGCTGCTCAGCGTCGCGAACCCGGCTCTGAATCCAGCCCACGGCCACCAGACGCTCCCCCTGGGTCACGGGCGCGACGCGATGCAACAAGGTGCTGGGATACAGCAACGCATGTCCGGCCGGAAGCCGCAGCGCCTCCTCTGTCGCGGGCGATTCCAGCACCAGGGCGCCTCCCTCGTACTCGCACGGATCGCTGAGGAAGAGGGTGAAGGAGAGGTCACTGCGACCCTCCGCCATGAAGGCGTTGTCCACGTGACGGCCATAGCCTTCACCGGGTCCGGAACGGCTGAACAGCAGCCCGTGCACCCTCACAGGCAAGACTGCCGACTGCACTAGGGGGTGGCGTAACAGGGGCTCCACCACCCGTGGTGTGAGCTGGCCCTGCAGAGCTGAACCCCGATCCAGCTGGCGGTTGTTCTTGACCGTTCGTGCATGCCAACCGGCGGTCTCCACGCCAGGCCTCCAGGCATCGGCCTCAGCCAGCAGTTCCATCCGCAGATCCGCCACCTGCTGGGCCTCCAGCAGAGGTTCAAGCGCGAAACGCATGGACTGTGACGAATGGCACCACAGGCTGTGGCAAATGCACGGGCTGCCGGGAGCCACGACCTCACAATGAAACACCATATGAGTTTTGCCATGGCCCGCTCCAGCATTGCCCTGTTTCTGGCCACCGCTGGACTGGTGGCCGGCACCGTGGGCTGCGGAGGTGCCCCCGAGACCAAGGAGGGCGGGGAAGGCAATGGAGAAAAGATGGAAAAAACCGTTCCCGGCGCTGTCCAGAGCGAGAAGACCAAAGAGGGTGTTAAAGGGGATGAACGAGAAGAAGGTGGTGAGGGTGGTGAAGGTGGAGAAAACTGAGCTGGTATGAGCTGGGCGATGATCCCATCGACTGGGATTGAGGCGATTTCACCCTGAAATTGGGTGGCTGCAGGGCCAGGTCAGGAATTCTGGGTAGACCTTGGTACAACAAGGAAGAACAACAAACTGAAGCCCACGCAGACCCCAGAGTTCAGGCTGGGGCAGGTTCAACACGGCTCAGTCGCCGCTCCAGCAGCAGTAGACCCAGCACCGTGGTGACGGTCACCATCATCACCAGGGCCGAGAACTGCACCGAGTTGATCAGGCCCTGATTAAGAGCTGTGGTGGCGAAGACCAGTCCGGGAAGGCCTCGGGGGATCAGACCCGCCACCACCAGCCAGCGGTCGACGCCCTCCTCACGATCTCGGCGAGTGATGCCGAGGCCGCAGGTGAGTTTGCTGAGCACACCCATCACGATCAACACCGCCGCCAGGCTCCAGGCGAGTGGCTCCAGCAGCGTGCCGGCAGCGACCCGCATGCCGACGCTGATGAAGTAGAGGGGCAGGAACACTTCGGAGAGCACGTTCAGCACCCGCTGCACCTCCCCATGCACTGGACCCAGCCGGGCCATCAGCACCCCTCCCCAGAGGGCTCCGAGCAGGCTGGTGAGACCACTCGACTCACCCAGCCAGGCAGAGCCGATCAGCATCATCATCACGGACAGGGAACTGGTGGGCCGCTCGCTGCGGTGACGGGCCCAGTAGTCCACGGCCACCCAGCTGAGGATCGCCATCAGCACTCCCACCAGCGGGCCGATCCAGCCGCCCCCCTGCCCCCCAAGCCGCAGGCCGGAGGTGGCGGTGGCGATCAGCAGCAGACCGATGGCCGGCAGATCGTCGAGCACCGACACCCCCACCAGCACCCTGGCGGAGGGGGTCTGCAGGACCCTGCGTTGGGCAAGCAGCCGCAGCGTGACGCCGGTGCCTGTAGCGCTGAGAACGGCCAGGCAGAGCAGGGTGGTGGGGAGGGAGAGAGCGAACCAGCTCCTCAGGGGCCAGAACGCCAGCAGGGGGGTGCAGAAGCTCAGCGCCACCGTGCGCAGCACCGTGGCACGACGCGAGGAGATCAGATCACCGCGCACCTCAAGGCCCACCTGGAAGAAGAGGGTGAGCACCCCCAGCTCCGTGAGACCGCTCAGCGGCGCCATCGACTGGAACGGAAGCACGGTGTTGCCGAGGATGAAACCCATGGCGAGCTCCAGGACGATCGCCGGCACCGCCCATCGGGCCATCCATCCGGCTGAAAGACGAGCCAGCAGGACGCCCACAAGCAGGATCAGGAGCGTGCTGAGCAGGGATGGGGAAGCCACGGCCAAGGATCAACCCCCCTGCTGGTGTCGGTTCATACTGACTCCAGAGGCGGCAGCCTCTGGTATCCCCATGCCTGATCGACGACGTCTACCGCCTGCGCTGGCAAAGCAGCAGCAGGCGCTCGCTGTCACCTTCACCAGAGGCGGGGCTTTCCAGTCGGATGGCCAAGTCAGTCGATGCGTCCGGGAGGGGACTCGACACCGGACGCGCCTTCGAGTTCAGCCTCTGTCAGTCCGGTGAGGTCCTCCTCCTCGGCATCCCCTGCCGGCGAGGGTTCACCGGTGAGTTCATCACTCAGCTCCTGGAGTATTCGATCGGGTGCATCAGGCGAGTCCAGGTTGTCGTCGAGGGGTTGTGTGGGCGTCCAGTTCATGGCAGGCACCGGCAGGAAGGGGGGATCGGAGGGATCCACCTGAACCGTATCCACGCTGGCCTTCCCAGGCCGTGACCTCGTAGGGATGTGATGCAGCGCCCCTGACCTCCTGTGGCTAGGACAGGGGAGCCTCAGGGGGTTGCTGTGAGCAGTTCCAACGCCGCCGAACGGGAGGTGATCGTCCGCTCAGCTGGCGTGGAGCTGGCCGGCAGTTTGACGCTTCCTGATCCGGCAGCTGGGCTGGTGCTGTTCGCCCATGGCAGCGGCAGCAGTCGCTTCAGCCGCCGCAACCGCTACGTGGCCAGCGTGTTGGTGGAGGCACAGCTGGCCACGCTCCTGTTCGATCTGCTCACCTCCGCGGAGGAGCGGATCGATGAACTGGACCGATCGCTCCGCTTCGACATCCACCTGCTCAGACGGCGCCTGATCGGGGCGATCGACTGGGCGGGCAGCCAGCCGGAGTTGAACGGTCTGCCGATCGGACTGTTCGGCGCCAGCACCGGCGCCGCGGCGGCCATCGCGGCGGCAGCGGCGCGCCCAGATCCGGTGAAAGCCGTGGTGTCCCGTGGGGGCCGCCCCGATCTCGCTGCGGAGGCCCTGCCTCTTGTGCGCAGCCCCACGCTGTTCCTCGTCGGTGCTCAGGACATTGAGGTGCTCGAGCTCAACCGACAGGCCGCCGCGCGGTTGATTGCTCCCCATGCCCTGCAGGTGGTGCCGGGTGCCACCCATCTGTTTGAGGAGCCCGGCACCCTGGAGCAGGCCGCCCAGCTTGCCCGCGACTGGTTTTTTAAACACCTCTCAGGGGCCAGGCTGAATGATTCCTGATCCCTCACGCCCCCCTTCAAGACATGGTTGACCGACCTCCTCTCTGGAGCGACCGCCACCAGGCAGGGCTCGCTCTTGCTGAAGCCTTCGCCGATTGCCTGGGCCTCGCCGACACCACCACCCTGCTGGCGCTGCCGAGGGGGGGAGTGCCGGTGGCGGCCGCCATGGCCTCCCGCCTGGGGCTGCCACTGGCGACCTGGTCAGTGCGCAAGGTCGCCGATCCCGCCTGGCCGGAGCTGGCGATCGGTGCGGTGGCCGCCGGTGGGGTGGTGGTCTGGCGTGATGGGGAAGGCGCCATTCGCAGGGCGACGACGGCCGCAGCGCACGGCTGGCTGCGGGCGCAGGAGCAGGAACTGAGACGCCGTCAACTGCTGTTCGGGGACCCTCCGGGTGAGCAGCTTCTCGGCCGACATCTGATCGTGGTGGACGACGGAATCGCTACAGGCATGACCGTGAAGGCTGCCCTGCTCTCGCTGCGCAAGTTTCACCCGGCCTCGCTGGCCCTGGGAGTGCCAGTGGTCGATCGCGACATCATCGCCGAACTGAGCCTGCTGGTGGATCGGTTCGTGGCCCTGGCTGAAGTCGACGATCTCCAGGCTGTTGGTCTTTGGTATGAGCACTTCGAGCAACTTCGGGATGAACAGGTTCTGGCTCTGTTACGAGCGCACTCCGCTGTACGGGAACAGGTACCCCCTCCAGCCTCCATCAACACGCAGGAGCTTTAGCTTGAAGTTGAGGGGAGGCCCCCCTGAGAGCTCTCTCCTCAACAGCAATCCGGGTACGTCGCCCGGCAGCGCAGATGGAGGTGATGAGATTGGAAACAGGCCCAACGTGGCACCACACGGTTGCCACCTCACCCAGTGGAGTGAGCCATATGCTGATTATATGTTTTTGATGTGCGAATCCTGGGCTGCATAACCCAGACGGGGCTTATCGGCTGATGAGATCAAGCCTTGAGCATCTCTCGTCGAGCAACGTTGTCCCTTGACCATCCCACAGTCGCAGCTGCGGGATGGTCTTTTGGGTTCTTACTTGCGCCCAGTCGCTGGAGTGCGCCCAACCGTACTGACAGAATCCAGCTCGTCTATCGCAGAGAAAGGGGAAGATCTAAGAGCGCCAACTCTGGCCTGCGACCATTGATGGATGCGTGCTGCATTTATGGCCGCAGCCAAGAACCGGACATGAAGCTGCTCGTTCCCCGCAGGCGGTGGGCACTGGCTCACGGATCTGCGCGGCGGCTGCATTGTGGCTGATACAGCAAGCCTGAACTCTGCCCCTGAGTGGCTGGGAGGGAGAGTAGAGCGAGAGCAGAGGACTGGGGTTGGGCTTTCGCCCAATCGAGGGGTGCAGTTGCTGTACCGATTCATACTCGCTTGGATCATTGAATTGACGCTTCTTGCCAAGCCGCATGAAGGCCTGTCCGGTCTCCCGAAACCTGCCGGAATCGGTGCTTAAAACGATCAGCGTCAATCTGGCCCCCTGAATCACTGCTTCCAGCGAGACGAGGCCAATCGTTCCGCTGCAGGGTCAGGGTCAGGATCAGCCCAGATCGTGTAGGGCAAGGGCGTCGCTGGGGCGGGGGGTTCTCCAAGCATCGAGGCCTGGAAAGCGGCCGGTGAGCCCGTGGTGGTGACCACAGAAGGCGAGTAGGCCAGGTGGACGCCGGCGGGGTGCTGGTGATGGGCGTGGATTCGGCAGCGGTCATGCCGCGACCCTTGATGAAATGCATCGGTTCATCCACAAAGAACCACCAAGATCACAAGGTCCATGCTTCCTTGCTTCCCACACTGAGAGAACAGGCAACGAGAGTGATGAACACGTCGATCAACCAGCCCCTGCGACTGATCACGCTCTGGATCACCTGGCTGCTGGCAATGCTTTTCCACGTGGACCTGGGCCTCATGCCCCTGTTCCACGGCCAGTCGCCGGAGATCCACAGCCATGTGCACGAGGGGGCGCTGCCCCTGCTCTTCGGAGCAATGCTCGGCTACTTCCTGCTGCCGCTGATCGCGATCGTGCTGATCGCCTACTCAGCCACTGCAGTCGGCCCTGCTACGCGTTGGCGGCCTTGGCGGCGGATCCACTTCTGGTTCAGCGTCGTCTATTCGATCACCAACGTTCCCCATCTCCTCGCCGACATCCTGGTGCCCGATGCTCGCCTCGATCAGATTGTGCTGATGGTTGCCCTCACGGTCTTCGGGGTGTTGATCAACGTGGAGGCCTGGCGTTGGTGGCGGCAGATCCCATGACTTCCTCACCTTGAGGAGTGAGCACTGCGCAAACCTCAGACACCTGGCTGCTGCTGCCTATCTGTTACTGGTCATTCAAGCATCTCAGTTATCTCGACAGGGCGAGATCAGACTTCCTGGCGTCGACAAGAAAGTTGTGTGACTTCAGAATACTGCCAAACTTGACCTCCTTTTCCAGCAAACAAGCATGCCCACTCTCTGGCAGTAGAACGGTCCGAGAATTAGGTAGGTGTCTTTCTAATCTTCTCGCCTCTTGCACGGAAGGGAGGAGTCGATCTGAGCCCGATGCCAGGACGAGAACAGGTTGCTCAATCCGCTCAAGAGCCGGTTTCTCAATCTCGAACTGGCTGAGCAGATACAATCTCCAGGCAGCACTTGGTGGGCTGACCGATTGCATGGCAGCCAACAAAGCCTGCTGACTCACAACTGGAACACGGTGGGAGGCAATCAGAAGCGGTAACAGCCCAAAAGTAGACAGGCGGTAAAGGGAACCTGGTAAGCGCTGCGTAAATGAGGCTCCCCAACCCAGCCACGGTTGGCGACCCGCCGCAGAAGCTGGGTTCACCAGTATCAGACGATCGAAGAGAGGCGGATGGCGAACTGCCAGCCCCAAGGCCAGACAGCCACCAAACGATTCACCGCATAGAACTATATGACGTGAAGGAAAACGTTGCTTCTCCTTTCTGAGCAAACCAGCAATCTGTTCAACCAACCCATCCCAGCCTGTTAAATCGTCAGGGGGAATCGACAGGCAGCGAACATCGAAAATGGACTTCAGTCCAGCTTGCTGGGGTTCCAACAACTTACCTGTCCCATCCATTCCCGGCAGAAAGACAAACAGGGGAAGATTCGTTCTGTTGGACGTGGAAGACAGTAGTCGGAGTGGTCTGGTGGAGACTGACATCGGTTGCGTGAAGGGATTAGTTACAGCCTTGTTGCAGCATTCCGTCAATCTGGTCCCAGCATGACTGAGTTATTTCCTTAGCCAGCGGCGTACCGTGGCGGCCGCGATACTGTTGGCGTAAATTCTCATCAATCTGGATAGGATAACCAAAGTGAAGATGAACGCGACGATAGACAATTGCAGGATGCCATCCCCCACAGTTGAACAGCGGTTCTGAAGGATCGAACAAGCGGAAAAGCTTAAGCGGGGCCAGCTGATGCTTATTCTCTTCGGTTGATAGAATGGCAACCGGCAGAATCGTTAAATCAGTAACTGGTGCTCGCAGGGCCAGATGGGCAAAACCCCGATGGAAGGGGCTGAGTTGATTGGCAGATTTGACCTGAACCATCGGCTGGGCCCCCTCGGGGAACACTCCCACCACTTGCCTTGCTTGCAGGAAGCTGATTGAATTCTGGAAAAAGTGCTTTTGTCTCTGGCTGGGAGCGTCCAAAGGAAAGCCTCCCATTGCCGAAACCACATCCCGCATCACTGGAACACGACTCATGTAGTAGTGACAGGCAAATCGCACGGAGCGGTTCATGGCTGCCATCAACAGGGGAGCATCGAGTACGCTGCGATGATTGCTGACAACCAGGATTCTGTTATCAGTGGGTATTCTCTCTGAATGTTCAAGGGATACCTTCGTGCCAACCGCACCAAGCAAGCGACGGGAAAGTCGCAAGGGAGTTTCCGGGGTGTGATGTGGTGTTGGGTGGTTGAATTTCACTGACAAAAGACCAGATGTTTAAGCTTCAAGCCTGGAATAGTGTTAATGATCCTTGAGGATCATGCTCGGGTACATCAGTCAGGAACTTTCTTCATATTCAAAAGGCAAAGATTGTTCCTGAGTCTTCACCTTGCAAATCAGTTCCAGGGTTTCATGCGCATGGCCGCATATCCAGGCCTATGCTTGTCCTTGATTTTTGGTCGGTGGCAAGCTACCCATAGCATACTCTCCACACGAAAGCGTCAGCTCTGACAACGTGACTTGATCCTGAGGGGTGATAACCGAACGTTCCAGCGGAGAGGGGTATGTAGCTCCTCGAAGAAGGCCACCCCGCTGTCCCAGCCTTGCCTGTGAGCGCAGAATGTCAACATCAACGACGGGTTGCTGGTGGATGGTCCCTGTTGGGGTCGTTGCCTTCATGACTGTTGAAACAGGCCAGAAACCAGCCCAGCTGGCGTGTAATTCGTACTTGTAGTTTGTTTGCACCCAGTCATCGCTGTTAGAATGCTTCTTCTCGAATCAGACTGCCATGGAACCGGACACCTCCAAGACCACCAGTGCGGTTGATCGCGCCTCCATCCGAGGTGCCACCGTCACAACAGAGGAAGGTGGTCGCCTCAATGCCTTCGCTACAGAACCTCGTATGGAAGTCGTGAATGCCGATCGGGGCTGGGGCTTCCATGAGCGTGCCGAGAAGCTCAACGGGCGCCTTGCCATGCTCGGTTTCATCGCCCTGCTGATCACTGAATACGCCCGGGGGGGCGAGGCCTTCACCAAAAGCATTCTGGGAATCGGCTGATCCGCATAGCGGTTTTGCCTGGTGGTAAGTGCACCCTGAGGCTGGTCTGCTCGCGATCAGTTCGCCGATCGGAATTCGGACGGTGGTAACCCTGCAAGGTTCATCTCCCTAGTGGTGGCGGACTTTTCGGCCCATTTGCGGTGGTGATCGTTGGAATCCTGCGGGTGTCGATGGCCTTTCGCCGGAAGCCTGCTCGCTCAGGCGCCTGTCGCCGTGGCGCTCAGTGGCGATACAGCCTTCGTGGAGTGGACGATGGGCCTGAAGATCAAAGGGATCGAGTTCGTCTATCCCGGCACCACCCGCCTGCGCATCGGTGCCGACGGCAAGATCGTGGAGCATCGCGACTATTTCGATTTCGTTGGCCCCACCTTCGAGCCGGTACCAGTGGTGGGTGGTTTCGTGCGCTGGCTTTACCGACTGTTCGTGTCTTGAAGCTGGCGAGATGTTCAAATCGCACAATCAGCAACACAACTTCATCTCCGAGTGTGTTTGTTGTTCTCCTGATCCGATCCGCCATCGGCAGCTTGATCAAGCATCGTCAGTAGGTCGAAGCGGAGGGATTTCCCAATCGTGCTGCACACCATCCCGTTGCTCGCCGCCACCTGTCTGACGGGATTTGCCCTGCTGCAATTGCTGTTCAGCGCCGGCCCCTGGTGATCAGCAGCATTCTCCAAACAGATCTATGTCAATCAACCTGAGTCCGTAATCAATGGCTGTCTCTTCTGCGATGAGCAACCGCCAGCCAAGGAGCTACCGCCAAGTGGATCAACAGGGTCAGCCTCACCGTGATCGGTGAGCACCGAATTCGGCATCTGGCGCAACATTCGCCATCCGCAGGGCTGATCGCAACCCGATCCAACCCCCTGCCAGGTCTCTGCAAAGCTGAATCCACAGGCCACGCCTGCCCTGCGCAGGCGGTCGATGTTCTCATTGCGGATAAGATGGAGCAGAGTCATTGTTGCAGTTCACTTGAAGAAGCTTGTTGGACCACTGCGTAGGGCATTGATCTATGGCCTGATCAGCTATGCTGGGCTTGTTCTGATCAACAACTCAGAACTGAACCTCCCGAACATGTGGATCGCCTATCTGCCGATGTTTATCGGTGTCTACGTGGTGACGCAGTGGCTGGACAGGAAGATTGGGGACTGAGAGCCTCATACTCGGACGCGTCTTCATCAGACCCAATATGGCTGCTTGTATCTCCACTCGTAGTAGCCATCAGCTGGCAGTGGGCCACACCTTGACACTCCAAGTCCTGTTGTTCAGCGACGTCAGCATCGGCCAGGCGCTGCTGGAGATCGGTCCCGACAGGGCTGTTCAGCGTGGTCTGCCGAGGGGCATTGGGCGTAGCGGCGATGGGTGTGGATAGGTTTCTGGGCTGGGCGGGCTTGCTTCTGCTGGGCTACGGCGGCGTCTGCCTGCTGATGTTCCTGACCCAGCGCTCGTTCATCTACTTCCCAAGGCCCGCGGCCGATCCTTCCAGTCGGCTGGAGCTGCAGGTGGAGGGCAAGCGCGTACTGGTGGCCCATCGCCCCCATCCGGGGCCCCGGGGGCTGATCTACTTCGGCGGCAACGCCGAGGACGTTTCCCTGACCCGCGCCGAGCTGGCCGCCCTGCTGCCCGACACCGCCCTCTACCTGCTCCACTATCGCGGCTACGGGGGCAGCGAGGGCAGTCCCAACGAAGCGGCCCTGCGCGCCGACGCCCTGGCCCTCTATGCACATGTGGCCAAGCGCCACAGCGCGGTGACAGTGGTGGGCCGCAGCCTGGGCACGGGGCCGGCGGTGCATCTGGCTGCCACCCGCCCGGTGCACCGGCTGGTGCTGCTGGTGCCCTTCGACAGCCTGCTGGCAGTGGCCCGCGCCACCATGCCATGGCTGCCTGTGGATCTGCTGCTGATCGATCGCTGGGATGCGGCCGCGGAGGCGCCCCTGGTGCGCGCACCCACCACAATCGTGGCGGCGGCCTTCGATCGGGTGGTGCCTCCGCGCCACGCCGAAGCCCTGCACCGCGCCTTTCGGCCAGGTGTGGCGCGGCTGGTGGTGGTGCCCGACCTCGACCACAACACGCCAATTCTCGATTCGCTCGCCATTAGAGCTGCCCTGCAGGGCCTGTAGTGCGGCCGTCCCCACAGTTGTTAGCTGGTGTTGTTGATCAGCGATTCTGGCTCCGATCGGATGCAGCCCATCAGCACAGAAGCCGAGGATATTGAGGTGTACCGGATCACCTGGGCAGAGGTCATGGCGGCAGGCCATGGCCCTCCGGCAACGAAAGCGCCGCGCTGGTATTGAGACAGAGCATCAACGCCCACGGTTCCATCCTTCGGATACCCCTCCCGAGTTCCCATGGTCTTCGCATCCCCACGCTCGTACATGCTGCTGTCGGTGGCAGCTGCGGTGGCCACGATCGTGCTGAAAACGCTTGCATGGCGGCTCACCGGCTCGGTGGGTCTGCTCTCCGATGCCATGGAATCCGGTGTGAATCTGGTGGCGGCACTGGGGGCCTTCTGGGCACTCACGCTTGCCGCAAAACCAGCCGACCGTAGACACCATTACGGCCATTTCAAGGCCGAATATTTCTCCAGCGGGCTGGAAAGCGTTGTGATCGTTTTGGCAGCCCTGGCGATCATTTATGCAGCCGTCGGCCGACTGCAGCAGCCCCAGCCTCTTGAGCAGATTGGTATCGGTCTGGCCCTCTCCCTGGTGGCCACGGCCCTTAACGCTCTGGTGGCCTGGGTGCTGCTGCGGGCCTCCCGCCGTTTCCACTCGATCACCCTGCGGGCGGATGCCCACCACCTGCTCACCGACGTCTGGACCTCATTCGGTGTCGTCCTGGGTATTGGCCTGGTGAAGGTGACAGGTCTGACGATCCTCGACCCCCTGATCGCGATCGCGGTGGCGCTCAATATCGTCGTCACCGGCTGGAAGCTGCTCCACGAAACTGCCTCCGGATTGCTCGATCGTTCGTTGCCAGAGGACGAGCAAGGGGTGCTGGAGGCATTGCTCGCCTCACGCGAAACGGAGGACATCCGCTTCCATGCCCTGCGCACCCGTGTGGCCGGCTCACGCCGATTCGTGACCTTCCATGTTCTGGTTCCGGGCCGGTGGACGGTGCAGGCTGGCCACGATCTCTGCGAAGAGCTGGAGCGCGAGATCGCCAGGACTCTGAACCGCACGCATGTGCTCACTCATCTTGAGCCGATCGAGGATCCACAATCCTGGAATGATCAGGGGTTCCAGTGGGAAGAAGGTTGAATGGTTAGAGGCATTGCTCTTGCATTCGATTTTCTCAGTTGCTGCAGCAGGCTCGCGTTCAACTCTTGAACTGAGCCTGGGTTTGGCAATTGGAAGTTATCGAACTCAGTTGTAGGCAGGTCGTCGAGCACGTCCCCCATTTTGCTCCATGCCAGCTGGCTAGGGGATTCGATCAAGCCCAAAGACGCTGGTGCTCACTCCGACTTCAGCAACTGACCATCCATTATCAGCAGTCAGATATCTCAACCAGCCATTAGGAAGCAGGCAGCGTATAAACACAATCCGCGGAACCCGCAAAAAGCAGTGTTTTCATCGTTGCTGCACACCACCCTCATCTTTGAGTCCGCAGACATGGCTGGTCACATTTGAATAAACCAGTTGTGCACTCATTAATTTACGTTTGGGCTGTTTTATTTAGAGCATCGCTTAGTCAGTCTGTTGCTATGTAGGTGATACCTGCCTAGAATTAGGAAGTAGTCCACTGGAGGATTATCCGTTGAAGCTCTTTCCGTTCAAGTTGATCACCTCCCTTTGGGCATTGGTGATCGCCTTTGGTATCACCGTGTTTCCAGCGCCTGCTCAGGCGCTGGTTCACATTCATGCTCCATTCCCCATCGCTTTTGCTGCAATGTCTAACAAGTTCGATGCCGCCGCTAAAGATGCGGAAGGCAAACTGGAATCCGCCTACGGCGAACTGACTGGCGACACAGGCCATCAGATCAAAGGCAAGGCCAAGCAAGTCCAGGCTTCAGCCGTGAACACCGCCGAAGATCTCAAGCAGGGCGCCAAAGCGGCGGCCAAGAAGGTGAGCGAGATTTCAGGACAAGCCGCAGATAACATCAAGTGAAGCCCTCGGGTGCAGCCTCGATGCCCTGCTTGCCAAGGCAGAGAGGGCTGCGCCCGCCCTCATTACCATTCTTCGCAGATTGAATCCATGCTTGAGACGATTGCCATCCTCCTTGTGGTGCTGTGGCTCCTGGGCTTGCTTACCTCCACCACGTTGGGAGGATTAATTCATATCCTGTTGGTGACTGCCGTAATCTCAATTATCTTCCGTCTGATCAGAGGCCGAGGTATCTGATCACCTTGACCAGGAGCAGTCAGAGCTCATACGATATAAGCATCTAAGCGTCTGTAGCCCTGTAACCCGAGAGAGCGCCCGCCGTGGTTGCCGTCAGAATTCGTTGACTAATTATGCAAGAGTCTTTGGAGCAAACTATGAAAATACCTCATAATATCCCTCTTGTGCCACCATCGCCTATCCAGATCAGCGTGGGATTCAAGCTGGAGGTCAGCTGCCCCCAGCCGACCCCGATGATCGTCACTCTGGGCGTCCATGCCAGCCGGGCAGACGATCTGATTGAGCCCGACACGTTGCAGTTGGATCCGCCGGTACCGCTGCGCTCCTACGTGGATTCCTATGGAAACCAATGCCAGCGGCTGGTGGCCCCAGCTGGGCGGCTGCAGATAACTAGCAGAGGGCTCGTAGCCGATCGCGCTCTGCCCGATCCGGTATTGCCTTGGCTGGAGCAAAGGCCGGTGGAGGATCTGCCGGATGATGCTTTGATCTTCCTGCTGGGCAGCCGCTACTGCGAGACCGATCTACTCACAGAGTTTGCCTGGTCCCAGTTCCAGCAGCCCTGCACGGGGTGGGAGCGGGTGCAAGCGATTTGCGATTACGTAAACGAGCACGTCCATTTCGACTATGGCCGTACCAACCCGACCAAATCAGCGGTGCAGACCTTTGAAAACCGGGAGGGGGTTTGCCGCGATTTCGCCCATCTGGCAATCACCCTCTGCCGGTGCGTCAACATCCCAGCCCGATACTGCACGGGATATCTGAGCGACATCGAAGTGCCGCCGCCCCATTCAGCGATGGACTTCCATGCCTGGTTTGAGGCCTACCTCGGTGATGGCTGGCATGTGTTCGACCCACGCAACAACACTCCGCGGATCGGGCGGATCCTGATCGCCCGTGGCCGGGATGCGGCCGATGTGGCCCTCACAACCACGTTCGGTCCTTCGGTGCTGGAGTCGTTCGAAGTCTGGACGGCATGACCTTCGGCATGGTCACCTTGCCTTGCACTCAGCTTCGACGATGGGATGCTGCAACTTCAGCGGCTATCCAGAACTGTTGGTGATTCAGGGTCAAGATGTAGTTATCCAGGCTCAACGCTCTCTCTTTTCTTTCGAAAACGTTTAACGACTTCCGATCAATGGACTTTGTCGCCATTTCAGTTCTTGTGCGCTGGCTGCTTGGCTGGGCACTCTGCTTGAGGCTTTACCGGCTCCCTGAGGGCAAGATAAAGGGGAATCCAACCGTTTCGGTGCTGATTCCTGCTCGGGACGAGGAAGGCACTCTTCCAAATCTGCTGCCAGCCATCAATTCCCAGACTTTCACCCCCCTTGAAGTGATCGTGATTGATGATCACTCCAGCGATCGCACCGCTTCTATCGCGGCGGATCTCGGGGCCAAGGTGATGCAACCGCCTTCTCTACCGGATGGGTGGTGCGGTAAGACCTGGGCTCTGCATCATGGTGTCAAGGCCAGCAAAGGCGAGATTCTGGTCTTCCTTGATGCCGATACCGAGCCAGCTCCCGAGTTCCTGGAGAGGCTGGTGGCTGCCCAAGAGCAGCTTGGCGGTCTGGTGTCGGTTCAGCCGTTCCATCGCACCGAGCAGGCTTACGAGCAGCTTTCGGTGCTGTTCAGCCTGGTGGGGCTGATGGCGGTGCCGATGGGGCCGGGATGCGGTGTGGCCTTCGGGCCGGCTATGGCCACCAGTCGTGCTGATTACGACAAGGTCGGTGGCCATGAAGCTGTCGCAGGCAAAGTGGTAGAGGACTGGTTCATGGGCCACTTGTATGTAGAAGCCGGATTGCCGGTGAGTGCGTACATCGGTGATGGTCTGATCGAGTACCGCATGTATCCAGGTGGCTTCAATGACATGGTGATGGGCTTCGCCAAGAATTTCGCCACCGCTGCTGGGGAGGTTCGTGCAATCTGGATGCTGGCCGTGCTCTTGTGGATCTCAGGCCTGTTCTGGGCCGCTTGGTGCCTGCCGGCGTCCTTGTTGGGCTGGCCATTGATGGGGCAGCCATCCGTTCTTCCCAATCTGCTCCTCTACCTTGCCTTTGCGGTGCAGCTGATCACGCTCACATGGCGAGTCGGGAACTTCGCTTGGATTTGCCTGGTGTTCCCGATCCCTGTTCTGTGTTTTCTGGGGGTCTTTGTTCTGGCAGTCTTCAATCTGAAACGCGGTACGATCGAATGGAAGGGCAGACAGTTTCAAACATATTAGCGGCTCTGGCTTGTGCGCTTGGATGGTCGGTGTGGTCGGTGCTGGTCGGTTGGCTGGCCCATCTCTTACCCCAAGCGGCTTTAAGTAGCGACACCTGGCTCACAAGACGTCCATGGCCAGAGACCAAGCAGCTCTACCAGCAACGCCTGGGGATCCAGCACTGGAAATCCCTCTTGCCGGATGCTGGCAATGCCCTACCTGGAGGTGTGCTCAAGAACAGCCTGGTCAGCCGAGATCCTGCCACTTTGCATCGTCTTGTGGAGGAATCCAGGCGTGCAGAACTTGTGCATCTGGCCATCTGGCCCTTCTGGATCGCAACAGCTCTGTGGCTACCCCCTGCCGGTGTGTTGATAAACTTGATCTTCGCGACCCTGTTCAACCTGCCCTGCCTGTGGCTGCAGCGCTACAACCGCCTTCGGCTTCAACCCCTGCTTTTAACCATGCATGGCCGTCATTCCTCAGAATGGTGATTCCTCAGACTGCTGATTTCTCAGCAGGTAAAAATATCCGGCAAGTGGGGTCGAGTATGTACGTCCACTCAGCCTCAACTCTGAGCCGGTTTGGCTAGGGCCTCTGGATCCTCACAGCTTGCCTGCCTTTGCGAGGAATGGCCCTACGGGCCTTGGCCTCAGCAAAACCGCAGCAGTTGTCAACTACGAACAAAGCTGGCGACTGACGACGAAGCTTCGAGGAACAAACTCCTAGCGATCGATCAGCTCGGTCAGGACCTGCCAAGGAGCCACCGCCAACATCTCCGCCAGGAACTTCTCCCGCTTGGTCTGATTCTTCGCGGTCATCAGCTCATCGTTAGAGATGCCGAGCCGTTGGGTTGGTGGGGGCGGGCGAAGGGTCCCAGGCTGGCAGGGGCCACCGGAATGTTAACTATGACTGTGGACTGCAGGAAAGAGCACAAGTCGTGCTCGCTGTTGCGGGGCGCCCTGTCGGCGATATCCAGGGGGCTTTGCCCAATCGCCATCGGCGATCACCAGAGGGTCTGACAGGGAAAGGCGGAGAGCTGTGAATCGGCCGTCAGGAGCACCAGCCGTTCCACTTCGGCCTGGGCGGCGAGGATGCGATCGAAGGGATCTCGGTGAGATTGGGGGTAAGCCCCGGCCCTCAGCCCATGGGCTGCTGTGATCGGTAGGCCAACGAAGCCATCGGCCTGCATTAACCCCTGCAAATCAGCGATGGCATCACCGAGTTCAGGCAGCTTCCCGCGGTGGTGCTTGAGGCTGAGTTCCCACACAGATGCTGCGCTCACCAGGATCGAGCTGGTTGGGTCGATCAGCGTTTCCCGAACTGCCGAGGAAAGCCGATCCGGATCGAACCACCACCAGAGCAGCGCATGGCTGTCGAGCAGGTAGCCCGCGGAGTTGCTCACGTGTTGGGGGCTGCTGAGATCAGAGGGCTGTCCTCCCAGCTGGCGAGCTCATCAGCCTCCATAGGCTTCAGCAGGACAACGGGATCACCCAGGGGGCCTTGGCTGCGCAGCCGACCCGGAACACGCTGCGGGGGTGGGGATGCCAGCGGCATCAGCCGGGCCCAGGGCTTTCCGGCCTTGGCCAGAACGATCGTCTCGCCGGCATGGGCGTCATCAATCAGGCGCGACAACTGGGTTTTGGCCTGATGCACATTCACAAGACGAGGCCCTGAGTGCGGCCCAGTGAGCTGCTCTGAAGGCGGCAACGGCAGAGCTGGCTCCATGGCGAAATTCTCCAATGAAACACTTAGTTTAGGCAAGGACTAAGTCTGTCAGAACTTATTGAACAGAGTGGCCAGCAGCGCGGCTCATGAACCTGCTGCTCGGCTCCAGCCTCTGGATCGACTTCAGGCGCAGCCGCAGCCCGACCGCCTTCAAGCCGTTCATCGCCCCCTGGGTCGTGGAAACCCGTGGCCCATCGGGCCGAACTGGTGCGCTTCGAGGTGCTGCGCTTCACCAGCCCGGCCTGAGCATGCCAACGGATCTCTGGCAACGGGCCCCGAGCTGCTGGTGAACGCTGTGGCCCTGCACAGTACGGCCAGCGTGGTGAGACTCGACACCGATATAGAGGTGATCGCCACCCGCTGGACGGGGCTGCCCACCGTCAACGCCACCACCAAGCCGACAATCACCCCCTTGATCGATCGGATCAAGCGGTAGGCGCTGCCGGATGATTTCGCCCCAGCTTGCGCAACGGCATGTTCACCAGCGTCGCTGAATTGAGCAAGGCTCTGCAGGCCGAAGGCTATGTGGTGCTCACCGACGGCGCCATCAATCTGCTCCCCAGCCCCGCGACCAGCGACCGAGATCGAGCTCAGGCTACCCTGACTTAGCGGAAAGCTCGCGAAGCGGTAGTTGAGGCGCAACGGGCCCAGGCGGGAACTAAGGCGGAAGCGGAAAGACATGGACATGGACATGGGCATGGGCATGGGCATGGGCAAGCGGTGCTGCTGGAACTCTTCGGATCATTGCATTGGCCAATAGCTTCATTGGTCCGTAGCCCAATAGCCTTTTCTGTGACTGGGATGCAGCTCAGTTGGGTGCATGAGCATGTCTTCTCACTCTCTTAACACGAATCAGTAACAGTCGGACCACAGCCTCTACACCAAGCCAAGAAACGCAATGAAATAGTGGCAATTGGTCCAAGTGGGCCATAAACGGATAGTTGCTGCGACAGTCATGAGCTCTCCTCCAACAAGTCGCTCAGGCGAAACTCAACAACACCAGTTACGGTATCTGCGGCACCGCAATAGATCAGCACTGTTTCCCCCTGATTGATGATTCCAGTTGGGAAGACCACATTCGGCACAAGTCCCTGGCGTTCGTACTCCATTTCTGGCACCAGAATCTGACCTCCCGCCCTGCTGATCTTCTCGGGATGATCCAGATCCAGCAGCAGCAATCCTGCGCCATAGCCGCCTATGCCGCTATCTTCTTCTCCCTTATCGTTGCCGTGGTAAATAGCCAACCAACCCGAAAACGTGCGGATCGGTGGTGTTCCTGCGCCGATGCGTCCGCGATCCCAGGCTGCGGTGGCGCTGAGAATGGGCTGGTGCCCGCCCCAATTCAGCAGATCAGGTGATGTGGCCAGCCAGATCTCAGGACGGGAGAAGATATGGGCCGCGGTGGGTCTGTGGAGAGCGAGATACTTGTCGTCGATTTTCTCAGGGAACAGCACAACATCCTTGTTCTCCGGACAAAAGATCAGTCCGTGATACTGGAAGGAGTTGAAATCCTGGGTTGATGCCAGAGCTGTTGCCACCCCGTGAGGGGAAACGGCTACATAAGTAATATAGAAGCGATCATTGATTAGACAAATTCGAGGATCTTCCATGCCATAGGCCTCGTAGTCATGGCTGGGCCTGAGGATCTGCAGCTCGCCCGCTCCCAGACTGCGACCGTCTGGGCTGCGTACAACCCGCAGGTGGGAGGTGGAGGTGAGTCGAAGCAGGCCCGTCTTCCGGATCTTCACAACCCTTGCATCATTGAAAACAACCTCCTGCTCTGGAAGCCAGTCCGTGATCACATGACCTCTTACCACATCCCAGCGCGGCAAACCCACATAACCCGTATGGACCTGTCGCGGTGTCTCGGCAACCCGGATCAGCAGGACGACTCCCTCCGCCGTCGCCACCACTCCGGGATTGAACGCACCGACAACGCTCAAGTCGTCCTGAGAGGGAGCGAGATCCTCCGGTCGTAGCAGACATCGGCTAGATAGACGCGGAATCATGCGCTGGAATCAGCCAGCTGAGTTGGCGCACATGCCATGGCAAGAGAGTTGCGGCCGTTGTCCTCGTTGATGACTCGTGGATGGGAGCGATCTGCCAACCAGGCAATCTGATCAGTGAACATTGCCCGTAAGAGTTCACAGTAACGGCGCATTTTTTCGACATCCATCCCTGCTCTGAGATCGATCTTTTGATACACATCAAAATGCTTGTGTCGTCCTCGAGCCAACCGCTCGGAGCCGGAATAGGTATTGATCACGTCGAGCATCGCATCAGGAAAGATCTCCATCAGTGTGCGCGACTGTGCTTCATCCACCACAGCTCGGAGGCGGACCCGAGTGGGCACCCATTCATCAAGGGTCAACTCACCGCGCTCAAACAGAAGACGGAATTCCTGGCGTTCCAGGCGCGCCGACTGAGTGAACCCATGATAGAAAGTTACCAGCGCACCATTGGCATAGCGCACCACGCACTGCACCTGTTCCTCCAGCCCAGAGCCGGGGCGCAGGACGCGCTGAGAGGCCACAACCATACCCTTACCCAGCCAGCCTTCGAATAGATCAAAAAAGTGCACTCCGTGTTCAATGAAAATGCCACCACTTTTGCTGCTGTCCCAGAACCAGTGTTCCGGTGAAAGCCCCTCATCACCTGCGGCATTGTCAAACCAACCGTGCAGGAACTCCCCAAGAACCCGCGATTCGATCAGTTGACGCACTGCTTCGAACAGAGGATTGTAGCGCTGCATCAGATTGGCGATGCAAAGTTGATTGCCGGCACGGGCCATTTGGAGCAGCTCATCAGCCTGCGGCAGCGTGAGCGCCAACGGCTTTTCGCAGATCACATGCTTCCCTGCCTCCAAGGCGGCACGGGCTTGGGGGTAATGGAGGAACGGCGGCGTGGCGATGTAGACAAGATCGACCTCATCCAGTTGGAGCAGGCTCTCCACCTCCAGTGTTTCAGTCACTCCAAAACGGCGGGCCATGGCAATGGCCGCCTCGCGATGGGTGCCGGCGATGGCGACAAGCTCCACCCCCTTGACCTGGAGAAACTGCTGCAGTGCAAACAGGCCAAACCCGCCTGCTCCGACTGCGCCGATCCGGATTCTGTTCATGGCATGTGCAGGGGATGGCGAGTGTGCTCAAGAAGTCGCATCTCCTGGAGAGCCAGAAGAAAGGCAAGAGTTGATTCGGCACCCTGGTTCAGGTTGACACTGTCATCTTGAAGACCATCGAAGCAGCCGCCTGTTCGCGCGTCATAGAGCGGCAGTTGGAGGTCGTTGCCACCGAGAAACCAAGCGAAGGCTCGCCATGCCTCGCCCAACCAGAAGTCATCCCCTGTTGCGGACCAAGCCTCAACGCAGGCGGAAACTGAGGCGCAGGCCTCAAGGGGTTGCTGGTCGAAGGTGGCCCGGTGCTGCCCTCTCCTATAGAAACCGTTAGACCCGATCGGTCTGAAGTGGCCGGCCTCAGCGGTTTGCACACCCATCAGCCAGCGAAGGCTGCGAAGGCCAACATCAAGGGCTTCTTGGCGCTGCGACCAGCGACCGCTGAGAATCAGCGCGTGCGGGAGAGAAGCATTGTCATAGCTGAGTATATTCTCAAACCAGGGCCATTCATCCATGCAGTTTTCATGGAAGGCTTCCAATAACTGTTCGGTCAGGGTATCGCGCATCAGATCGACGGTTCGATCCCCACTCAGTTTTCGCAGGTACTCATGAATGGCTTTGAGCCCAAGGGCCCAGGCCCTTGGGCTCGTTGTCTTCGTGATTGACGGCAATGCCACCTGAAAGAGTTCCACTGCCCAGTGGCGCAAGTCGTCTCGGCGTGATCGCCCCACGCAGGCACCCAACGCCAGGAGCGTGCGCCCCAGGCAATCATCTGAGCCATCTTCATCGAGCCAGGTGCGCTCGAAGCTCATGAAGTTGTGAAACCGGCAGGTTTCTGGGATGAAGGCATAGTTAACAAAGGAGCCGTAACAAGTGGCCAGTGCCTGCACTTCTGGAGTGATGTCGCCAGACTCTTCGAGCAATACAAGCAATTGCAAGGCACGCACATTGTCATCCGTGCAATAGCCCTCCTTGAAGTTGGGAAGTGTGTATTTTGCGTGCTGATAGATACCTGTCGAATCCGATATCCTCCTCAGGTGCTCCAGGCTCAAGGCCGGTAGCTCGCGCGGCTCCTGCTCCAAGGGCTTTTGCAGGGAGTGTGGAACAACTCTGTTGCCGCGGTCCAGTCTGGCTCGCTCAAAGGAGGAGTAGTAGAGAGCGGCTGCCCGGCTCCAGATCATGCCACGACCTAGTAAATAGGCCTGTTTGCGCATGGCGTGACGACGAACGTCATCCATCAGCAAGCCGATGAGCGCTTTGGCGATGGAGTCACTGTCACGAAACGGCACCAGCACCCCTCGCCCTTCGGCAAGCAGTTCTTCGGCATGCCAATAAGGCGTGGAGATCACCGCCTTGCCGCAACCAAAGGCGTAGGAAAGTGTCCCGGAGGTAATCTGATCAGGATTCAGATAGGGTGTGATATAGATATCTGCGACGCCAAGGAAGTCTTTTAACTCTTCGAAACCAACGAATCGATTATAAAAGATAACCTGTTTTCTAACCCCTAATTCGTTCGCAAGTCTCTCCAGGCTCAGCCTGTAGGTCTCGCCCTGCTCGCGCAATAGGTGGGGGTGGGTGGCGCCCAAAACGATGTACACCATCTCGGGAAACTCCTTGACGACCTCGGGCAAGGCACGGATCACTGTCTCAATACCCTTGGCTGGTGAGATCAGCCCAAAGGTCAGTAGGACCTGTTTGCCCTCAACACCGAACTGATCTTTGTAATAGTTCGGATCAACAAACGGCATATCTGGTACACCATGGGGAATCACATCAAGATGATCGGTGGTAACTTCGTAGATTTCTTCCAGAATCCGCTTGCCGCGATCGCTCATCACAATGATCCGGGTCGACAGGGCGATGAGTTCCTTCATCACACGCCTCTGATCGACGGTCGGTTCCTCCAGGATCGTGTGGAGCTGGGTGACCACTGGGAGATCGACATTGCCAAGCAACGTCAGGATGTGGCTGCCAGCCGGACCACCATAGATCCCAAATTCGTGCTGCAAACAAATGACATCGGCATCGGTCAAGTTCAGGAAGTCCGCTGCACGGCGATAACTGCGAAGATCCTGTTCGGCAATTTCAAAGCGAACTTCGGGAGGATAGGCATAGCCCTCCGGTACGTCGTTGACAGCCACGACGAAGCAATCATTAATAGGCGCGTCGTCTGTAAGCGAGCGGTATACAGAATGAGCAAAGGTGGCGATACCGCACTTTCGCGGCAGATAGTCGCCAATGATGGCAATCTTGCGCGTGGATCTTGGATTCACAGCTAGCGCTCAATTCGGGTGGCCTTCAATTCATTTATTAACTCTTCGACCGATACCGTGGCAAAGCTTGTTGACTGGTCGCTCATGGCATAGGGCATTACCAGTTTACCAGCGTGGATCAGCGATCCGCAGCTATAGACGACATTTGGAACATATCCTTCACGTTCCTCTTGGGTTGGTTCAAGCAGCGGTTCTCTCAGGCGCCCGATCACTTGCCCGGGGTCCTCGAGGTCAAGCAGGATCGCACCGATCGTGTATCGCCGCATCGGTCCTACGCCATGGGTGAGTACCAGCCAACCATCCTTGGTTTCGATCGGCGAGCCACAGTTGCCGATCTGAACAAATTCCCAGGGATAAGTAGGCCTCATTAGAAGGCGCTTTTCATACCAGAAGTTCAGCTGATCAGAATACATGAGATAGATATTCTCCCCATCCTGCCTGGAGAGCATGGCGTAATGACCATGCACTTTTCGCGGGAACAAGGCCATGCCCTTGTTCGCTACCTCAGGCCCATTCAGGGTGCTGATCTTGAACTGGCGGAAGTCCTTAGTTTGCAGAAGTTGGGGAAAGACCAGTTGTCCATCATAGGCGCTGTAGGTTGCGTAGTAAGTCGTTTGTTCGCCACCATCGTTGAAGGCGACAAAACGGGCGTCTTCAATCCCTCGTCTTTCTGTGGGAGAATTGGGAAAGATGACCCGCTCCGAGCAGTCATCACCAGTGCTGAAGCTGATGTCGTAATTCGCCCGAGCCAGGGACAGCACACTGTCCATTGTTTGCTGGCTGTCTCCGTTGCCGAGGCGATCCCGACGCAGGGCCTGGTTGCTCAAAACTGTGAGCTGCTCAAAATTGAAATGTTCATCCAGCTGATCCATCAGCCGCTGGGCAAACGGTGACAGCAGGCCTAACTCAAGCAGTTTCTGCTCGAAAAGATGTTTGTCATAACTTGGATTTGGGTGGATATCTGCGGCTGCTACAAATGGACTTGGTAGATCGAGCGCGATTTCCACATTCCGGTTGATTACTCCTGTACGGAAGACGATGGAGGAGATGTGGCCCTCGCCCGTGGCACGCAGGCTCAGCAGAAAGCGCAGACTTCCTTCTTCCAGACCCGACTGATCCGGGTGTGGCACGATTGATGGATTGAAGAGTGCCGCAGCCTCAAGGGAGTATTCCAGTGTGAAATAGGCGCCGATCAGTAGCCGCTCGCAATGGCTCAGGGGCTGGTCGGTGATCAGATTCTCGTGCACATGATCAAAGCGGCTGAGCAGAAAAGCCTGCAGCTTTTCATGACGACCTTCAAACCGCTCCAGCATGATGGCGGCTTCACGTTCCGCTTCGGAGCGACTCAGGGCAGTGACTCGCGCGACGATACGTTGAACACGCTCCCTCTTGCTCCATTCAAAGGGTCTAAAAAATACACGGGAAGGGTCAGGACGAATCTGAATACATGTTCTGGTGACTTGGACGGGCATGGTATGTATCTGTCATGGGACTAGATAGAATCTCTAGAATAATAGTGATGCTTTAACTCTGACCTTCTCGACTCCTGTTCATCAGCCTACTTGATGACCCATCTACCCCTGTGGCGCTAAGGTCCTGCTCCGGGCATCGTGGTCTGATCGCAGAAACCTGTGGCGGCTTGTCCCTAAACAACCCAGGTCCCTGTGTCTGTTGCCGATAGGTCCAGGGGCTCGTAACGCTCAACTCGCAATACTCTGAATCTTGGTGCCCAACTCAGCACTACGAGTGGACAGCTTTGCTGATAGGTCGCGATGCGGATAGCTACGTTGCGAAGGCCGCATCCCACACCCGGCAGCTCACGATCAGGATCTGCTCGGGGATCATGCACCGCGGCCATGAAGGCGCTGGTGCTGGTCCCCGTCCAGCGGGCTCTAGTAATTGCAGACTGTCTTGCTCACGCTGGGGTGCTCAGGTGCCGATCGATCAGTGGGGCGATCTCTTGAGCTCGCTCCATCGCCAGATCATGGCTTCCCCCCGGAAGGATCACCAGGCGCGCGTTAGGAAGCATTGAGGCCAGATGCTGCCCCACCCCCACCGTGCTGATCGGATCGGCATCACCCCAGAGCAGCAGGGTGGGGATCGAAATCGAGGGCAGTCGTTCCACGAGGTTCTCGCTGGCGGTGGCGAACCAGTCCGGCAGCTGGGGATAGGCGAGACGGAAAGCCGCTCGCCAGTCTTCGGCTCCGTGCTCGGCCAGCGGCAGACCGCCAGAGGTGACGGCCAGCACCAGGTGGGTGATCCGCTCGGGCCGTACCAACGCCGCCTGCAGAGCCAGGACACCTCCCATGGATTGGGCGATCAGGGCGCTGGGGCGGTGCAGCTGGGCAAGAACGAGCGTGAGCAGGTCGTCGAATCCCTCTACCGCCGGATCCGGTGGCGTTTGGCCGAAACCCGGCCAGCCGAGGTGGATCCGCTCACCACCATGCACAAGCTGGTCAGCAACGGGCCGCCAGAAACCAGTGTTTCCAGAGGCGCCGGGGAGAAAGAGCAGCGGGGCGAGAGGATTCATGGCCCGAACTTCGGTCGCCCGCACTCACGGGCGGCCTCCACCTTCCCCATTCCTGCCTCCAGGCTCTTTATATCTGCCAGCGAGAGCTGGGGCCGATCGAGCTTGATCGTCAGCTTGTGGAGCTTGCCGGTGAAGCGGAACGGGGGCTGGTAGTCGGCGTCGTTGACGCCGGTGAGGGTGTCGGAGCCGATATCGAAGCTCTCGTCCCACTGCAGGATCATCGGCAGGGTCTTGGGCATGGTTTTGGTGGCGACCACCTTGCCGTCCACCTTGAGGGTGCCGGTGCCGGGGCGGCCGACACCGCTGAAATCGTTGAAGGCCAGGGTGCCGGCCCCCTTGCCGTCGTACACGAAATCGAATTCAACCTTGTGCTTGCCGGGGGGGATCGGCTCGGTTCCCTCCCACTTCAGGCGTTCCAGATCCACCATGTTCCACAGCCACACCGGCTTGCCGTTCTTCAGATAGAAGCCGTAGCCACCGAAGCGGCCGCCAGAAGTGAGAAGCATGCCCTCGGCGCCGCCGGCCGGTACCTCGACATCAGCTGTCACGGTGTAGGAGGTGTTGAGCAGCAGGGGCGAATCGCCCTGGGGCAGACCCACCATCGGACGGGTGTAGACGAACTCGTTGCGACCTGAGGTGATGTTCGGCCGCGGCGCCACGATCCGCGCCGCCACCGAGGCATCGAGCGGAAACACCTGATACTTGTTGGCCTCAGCGATGAAGGCAGCCTTCATCTCCTTCACCTTCTGGGGGTTCTGGGCGGCCAGATCGCTGGTCTGGCTGAAATCACGGTTGAGGTCGTAGAGCTCCAGCGTCTGGTTGTTGAGTGAATCCGGGTTGGCCGGGCCGAAGGCCTCCCAGGGAGCCCGGTTCACCTTGGTGCTCAGCAGCCAGCCGTCGTTGTAGAGCGCCCACTGGCCCATCATCTCGAAGTACTGGGTCTTATGGCGCGAGGGTGTCTTGGCATTCTTGCTATCAAAGGTATAGAGGAAACTGGTGCCTTCGATCAGTTTCTGGGGGATGCCGTCCACCAGCTCGGGCGCCTTCAGACCGGCCGCCTCCAGGATCGTCGGCACCACGTCAATCACGTGAACGAACTGTTCGCGCAGACCGCCCTTGTCCTTGATGCGCGCTGGCCAGCTCACCACCATGTTCTGGTTGACGCCACCCAGTTTGGAGGCGTTCTGTTTGAACCAGCTGAACGGGGTGTCGAAAGCCCATGACCAGCCGGCCGACATGTGGTTGTAGGTGAGCTCGGTGCCCCAGACGTCGAAGAACTTCATCTGCACCTCGACGGGCAGCTTGTTGAGACCGTTGAAGAAAGCCACCTCGTTGGGGGTGCCCAGCGGACCACCCTCGGCGCTGGTGCCGTTATCGCCGTTGATGTAAACGATCAGCGTGTTGTCGAGCTTGCCGAGGTCGTCGAACTGCTGGATCACCCGGCCGATCTCGTAATCGCTGTAGGCCGCAAAGGCGGCGAACACCTCCACCTGGCGGATGAACAGTTTCTGGGCCTCCGGTGTGAGCTTGTCCCAGGGGGTGATCACATCAGCGGGCCAGGGTTCGAGCCTGGCGTCCGCCGGAATCACACCCAGGCGCTTCTGGTTCGCGAAGATGCGCTCCCTCAGTTTCTCGTAGCCATCATCAAAGAGATGCATTGCGTGGATCTTGTCCACCCACTCCTTGGTGGGGTGGTGGGGCGCATGGGTGGCACCGGGGGCGTACTTGATGAACAGCGGTTTGGCCGGATTGGTCTGGTGCATCCGCGTCATGTAGTCGATAGCGTCGTCGGCCATCTCGGTGACCAGATTCCAGCTGCCGGGGGCCTTGCCTTCAAAGGGATAGATCTGGGTGGTGTTGCGGAACAGGTTCGGCTGCCACTGGTTGGCATCACCGCCCACAAAGCCGTAGAAGTAATCGAAACCCATGCCCGTGGGCCACTGATCAAAGGGCCCGCTCTGGCTGGCCTGGAAAGCCGGCACGTTGTGATCCTTGCCGAACCACGCGGTGGAGTAGCCGTTGTCCTTGAGCAGACGGCCGATCGTGGCCTTGTCGCGCTCGATGATGCTGTTGTAGCCGGGGAAGCCCGTTGACTGCTCCGAGATCACCCCGAACCCTGCCGAGTGGTGGTTGCGGCCGGTGATCAGGGCGGCGCGGGTGGGCGAGCACAGCGCCGTGGAGAACATGCGGTTGTACCGCAATCCCGCCTTGGCAACGCGATCCATCGCCGGTGTGGGGATCACGCCGCCGAAGGTGCCGGGCACCCCGAAACCGGCGTCGTCGGTGATGATCAGCAGCACATTGGGGGCGCTCTGCGGTGGCGTGATCCGCGGCGCCCACCAGGGTTTGGACTGCAACGCGCCGTCATTGATCACACCCCTGTGGCGGAGTGCCTCGAGAAAACTGAACGGCAGCACCTCACAGGCCAGGGCGCGACCCCGCATGCTTGAGGCGATCTCGGCCGACAGCATCTGGGCCGATGAGCCGCTCACCACCACATCGATTGGTTCGCTGTCGATGACCCGCCTTACGAAACCCTTCCAGCCATGGATCGGCTGGATCTCATCGAGGTAGAGACAGCCCCTTAGCGGACCACTGGGGCAGCGGTCGCTCCATCGCGTCCACCAGATCCTGCTCCAGCAGCCATTCAAGCGCCATCGCCGCTTTAGTTGTCCTTCCCAGAAGGCCAGATTAGCGCAGAAGTATGAGCAAAGGGAGGCCAGATCTGCCTGACCCTGAAGGGTCGGATGTAGGCGACTGGTTGCTACGGGTGGTTCCTTCTGATTGCCCTTAGCGTTTGAAGCAAGAGCTCGGACGCTCGCTGCATGACAGTTGCACCACCCAAGAGTCCATTCGCTCCCGCGCTGGAGCCGTTGGCCCTTCCCTGGGATCTGCGCCTGAGCCCGGAGCAGTTCGACAGCTACAGCAACTTTCGCCTCGTCGATGGTTCTGTCCTCAGCCCTGAGCAGCGCCGTGGAGAGCTGGACCGCCGCAGACGCTGCCCCGCAGCGCCTTGCCCCGGCCCAGATGCTCGATGCCGCTCCGCTGTTCCCCGATTTGCAGATCGACCTGGCTGAGGTGTGGCTCAGCCGAGCTCTACTCAGGCCAGCACCGGCAATCTGGCCGGTTCGGCCTGCTTGAAGCGCAGCCGAGGCGGCTCCGCAGCGGTCTCCACGTCCACCGCGATCGTGCTGCCCTCGGGGAAGGTGCCGGCCAGGATCGCCTTGGCGATCGGGGTTTCCAGCTGACGCTGGATCGCACGCTTCAGAGGCCGGGCGCCGTAGACTGGGTCGTAGCCCACGGCGGCCAGCCAGTCGAGCGCTTCGCCGTTGAGCTCCAGGCCCAGCTTGCGGTCGTCGAGGCGCAGACGCAGCCGCTGCACCTGCAGCTCCACGATCTGGCGCAGTTCCTCCTGCCGGAGTGAGTGGAAGATGATCGATTCATCCAGGCGGTTGAGGAACTCGGGCCGGAAGTGACCGCGCAGGGCGTCGTTCACGCGGCGCTCCATCTCGCCGTGGCGGGCTGGATCACCGGCCAGATCGAGGATCGAGGCGCTGCCGATGTTGCTGGTGAGGATCAGCACTGTGTTGGTGAAATCCACCGTGCGGCCCTGCCCGTCGGTGACGCGGCCGTCATCGAGGATCTGCAGCATCACGTTGAACACATCGGGGTGGGCCTTCTCCACCTCGTCGAACAGGATCACCGCATAGGGCCGGCGCCGCACCGCTTCGGTGAGCTGGCCGCCCTCCTCATAGCCCACATAGCCCGGAGGCGCTCCGATCAGGCGGCTGACGGCGTGCTTCTCCATGTATTCGCTCATGTCGATGCGCACCATGGCGTCGTCGCTGTCAAACAGCTGGGCGGCCAGGGCCTTGGAGAGCTCCGTTTTGCCCACACCGGTTGGGCCAAGGAACAGGAAGCTGGCGATCGGCCGGTTGGGATCACTCAGCCCGGCGCGGGAGCGCTGGATCGCATCAGCCACGGCGGTCACCGCCTGCTCCTGACCGATCACGCGAGTGTGCAGTTCATCTTCGAGGTGCAGCAGTTTCTCCATCTCGCTCTGCACCAGCCGGCTCACTGGGATGCCGGTCCACTTGGCGATCACCTCGGCGATGTCGTCTTCAGTGACCTCCTCGCGCAGCAGCGTTTTCTCGCCATCGCCGGCATTGAGCTCGGCCTCCTTGGCCGCCAGCTTCTTGTTCAGCTCCGCCAGGGTGCCGTATTCCAGCTCGGCGGCCTTGTTGAGGTCGTACTGGCGCTTGGCCTGCTCCACCTGCAGCTGCACCTGCTCGATTTCCTCCTTGATGGCGCTGAGCTCATCGATCGCCCCCTTCTCCTGCTGCCACTGGGCATTGAGGGTGCTCTGCTGCTCGCTCAGATCGGCCAACTCCTTCTCCAGGCGCTCCAGCCTGTCCTTGCTGGCGGAATCGGATTCACGCCCCAGCGAGAGTTTCTCCATCTCCAGCTGCAGGATGCGGCGGTCGAGTTCATCGATCGCCTCCGGCTTGGAGGTGATCACCATCTTCAGCCGCGCGGCTGATTCATCCATCAGGTCGATCGCCTTATCCGGCAGGAAACGATCGGCGATGTAGCGGCTGGAGAGCACCGCCGCCGCCACCAGGGCGTTGTCGGCGATGCGCACACCGTGGTGCACCTCATAGCGCTCCTTGAGGCCACGCAGGATCGAGATCGTGTCTTCCACCGTGGGCTGATCCACGAACACCTGCTGGAAGCGGCGCTCCAGGGCGGGATCCTTCTCGATGTGCTGGCGGTGCTCATCAAGGGTGGTGGCACCGATGCAGCGCAGTTCGCCGCGGGCCAGCATCGGCTTGAGCAGGTTGCTGGCATCCATCGAGCCGCCGGCCGCGCCGGCTCCCACCACGGTGTGGATCTCGTCGATGAACAGCACGATCTGTCCTTCGCTTTCGGTCACCTCCTTGAGCACGGCCTTGAGCCGCTCCTCGAATTCACCGCGATACTTAGCCCCGGCGATCAGGGCGCCCATATCAAGGGCGATCAGCTGACGGTTCTGCAGGGCCTGGGGCACATCCCCGTTCACGATCCGCTGGGCCAGGCCCTCCACGATCGCGGTCTTGCCCACACCGGGTTCACCGATCAGCACCGGGTTGTTCTTGGTGCGGCGCGAGAGGATCTGAATCGTGCGGCGGATCTCCTCATCCCGGCCGATCACCGGATCAAGCTTGCCGTCCTTGGCGGCCTGGGTGAGATCGCGGCCGTACTTCTCCAGGGATTCGTAGGTGCCTTCTGGGTTCTGGTCAGTCACGCTCTGGTTGCCACGCACGGATTGAACGGCATCTTTGAGTTTGTCAGCGTTGGTTCCCGCCTGGGAGAGCAGCTGCTTGCCGCAGCGGTCGTCGATCGCCAGGGCCAGCAGCAGATGCTCGATCGAGATGAAGCTGTCGCCATAGCTGGCCTTGAGCTGCTCGGCCTGATCGAGCACGCTGTTGAGCCCCTTGCCCAGAAACACGTTCTCGGGCGCCGCGCCGAGGCTCGGCTGGCGTGAGATGTAGGCCTCCACCGCCTGGCTCAGGGCCGCCACATCAACGCCGGCCTTCTCGAGAATGCGGCTGGCCAGTCCGGGCTGGCTGAGCAGGCTGGCGAACAGGTGCTCGCTCTCCAGTTGCTGCTGCTTGCGCTGCTGGGCCAGCTGCTGGGCGGCCACGACGGCGCCCCAGGCCTTCTCCGTGAATGCTTCGGCGGTGGGATGCATGCCTGTTCTCCTCTCTGATCAGTTCTCAGAGAACGCTATGAACAGAAAGCCGGCCAGCACAGGATGGGCAGGCCGAAACAATTGGCGAATCAACCGAACGGCGCGGGCCGGGCCTGTCCTTAACTTCACTTCTATTCCCTGCCCCTACCAGATGACGATGCCGATACCGATGACCAGGCCCCGGCCCCTTGCCGCGCTGGCGGCCCTCTCCCTGCTGGGCGCAGGCCTGGCCCCCGGCGCTGCAGCCGCCAGTTGCACCTATCTGCCGGCGGTGGGGGGAGGCACCAGCGTCAGCAAGTCGATCCAGTTGAACGGCCCCCTGGTGTTTCCCTTCGGCCGCACCAACTTCAACACCGATTTCACGGTGAACCGGGCCTACTCCAGCTACAAGGTGAACTTCAAATCCACCTCCACGGAGCGCGGTCCCTACCCCATCCAAGCCTATCTCAAGTTCAGCGACGGCAGCAACTTGCAGGTGGTGAATGAAACCCTCGATGCACCCCCTGGCCTGTTTCGTCAGTTCGGCCCTTTCTACCCTCCGGCCGGCAAACTTGTCAGCCAGGTGAATGTGAAGGTGGGTACGGGCTACAACGCCAACGCCACCGGCTTCAGCTACACGATTTCAGTGTTCGGCTGCCGCTGAAGCCCAAGTCGCCATGATGTCGCCATGTCAGGCCGCGGGCCCAGAGCAGGGATGAGCAACGAGGAGAGGGAGGCTCTGGTGCTGCGCCTGGTGCAGGAATCGCGCGACTTCGAGGGCACCAGCAAGGATCCGGAGCGCAATTGCTGGCTGGTGGTGCACCGCCATGCCCATGGGGTGCTGCCCAGCGAGTACGACATCCGCGACGTCCCCGAAGACCTCTACCTGGAGGTGCTCTTCAGGCGCCGCTCGCTCAGCTGACCCTTCGTCCAGTCACCGAGCCCAGCAGATCGGCCACGGGCTGGATCCGCGACTGCTGCAGGAAGCGGGAGGCCGCCTCCGCTGCACTGGCCTGCTCCAGATCGGCCCACTCGATCGGGTAACCCAAGGTTCTGGCGCGCTCGATAAGCCGCTCCCAGGGCCGCTCCTGATCTCCCAGCCGCAGCAGGGCCCTGAGCCTCGGTTGCCGCTCGGCGTCGGCCACCAGCCGCCGCAGTTGCTCCATCGACATCACCACCGTCGCGTCGGTCGAATCCAGCCTCGCCTTGCCCAGCGGGATTGACCAGCGGGCGAACACAAACCACAAAAAAACCACCCCGTGGCGGGGGTGGCGGATGGAAATCAGAGCCGAAGGCCCTTGATCAGGTCCAGCCCTTGGCGGCCATTTCCTCGATGTAGGAGGCCACATCGGCGATGTCGGTTTCGCTGAGCTTGCCGCCGAACGCCGGCATGGCGTTCTTGCCGTTGGTGACCTGATAGGCGATAGCCGCTTCGTGACCACTGCTGTAGTTGGCCAGATAGGCCTCGAGCGCCTCGGCCTTGAGCGTGCGCTCGGCGTTCACCACATTGCCGCCGCCCATGTGGCAGGCGGCGCAGTTGGCGGAGAAGATCTGCCCGCCATGGGCGGCGTCGGCGGCGAAGCTGGGGGCTGCACCCAGCAACAGGGCCAGGCAGACGGCGAAGAATGAAAGCAGGCGACGCATCAGGGAGGCGAGCAATGGAGCGGGCAACCAGTCAAAAATAGAGTCCCGGAGTCGGCAAAGCGCCGGCTGCGGGAGTGGATGAAACAATCTCGTCACTGAGGCCCAGGGGCCTCACTCCACGATCACCTTGCCCACCATGCCGGCACCGCGGTGGGGCTCGCACCAGTAGTTGTAGCTGCCGGCCTGCTCAAAGGTTTCATCCCAGCTTTCGCCAGGCGCAAAGGCCAGGGCGGTGTGGCTGAGTTCCTCGTGACCATCGAAGACGGCGTTGTGGGGGGCCAGGTTGTTGTTCACGAAGCGGATCGTGTCCCCCTTGTTGATCGTGACCACGCTGGGCTCGAAAGCCAGCATGCCGCCGTCGGTGCCGAGCTTCACCTCAACGGTGGCGGCCTCAGCCGGCAGGACCGAACTGAAGCTCACCAGCACCAGCAGGGCCCCGAGCAGGGCAGAAGTGGCCATGGCCTTGATGAGGCGAGCTGCGGAGGCCTGCAGAGCTTGAACCATCAGGTTTTCCTAACACTGATGACAATTTACTGCGTATTCAGATAGCGCCGCGGTGGGGCAGCCCCGCCAGCTCGAACACCGCCTCCAGGGAGGGGGCATGGCTCACCAGCTCAAAGCGCTCCGGCGGGCTCACCGGCTCATGAACGAAGTGCCGCTGGCGGATGCTGAAGCGGTCCCAGGCGTTCACCTCGATCGGCAGCACGCGGATCAGGGCTTCAATCCACCAGCCATTGAGAGCCAGTCCCAGCGGCGGCCGCCAGCTGCGGCGCCAGCGGCAGAGCCGGCTCACGGTGTCATCGACCGTGACCGACGGTTGGCCCAGCACCAGCCGGCGCAGCGGCCCCTGATTCGGCTCTGGATTGGGCTGGTGGGGGTTCAGTGCCAAATGGGCGCAGACCAGGGCGATGTCGGCAGCATGGATGAAGTGGAAGCTGGCCTCGGCCCGCAGCCACTTCGCCAGCCAAAGCCAGCGCACCGCCTCCTTCAGGCCCGCCGTGAGATAGCTGGTGGGGTGGGAATCGCCAGGACCGACCGAGCCGCCGAACACCAGCGTGGGGAAGACCGCCACGATCCGCTCGGCCAGGGGATGGCTCTCCAGTTGCTGCAGGCAGAGGGCCTTGGTCTGGATGTACTCGGTGCCGTAGGCGGCCGCTTCCGGCAGCAGCTGCAGCTGCCGGTCGAGAATGCTGGCGGTGGAGAAGTAGATGATCTGCTCCAGCCGCTCGGGATCGAGCCGGCTCAGCAGCTCCTTGACGGCCACCACGTTCACCTGCTGGGCCCGCTCCGGGTCGCCCCAGGCGGTGGCGGTGTGGATCACCCGGGTGGCCGAGGCGATCTCTGCGGCGTGGGGCGCCTGATCACGCAGATCGCCCACCAGCAGGGTGATGCGCGGATGCTGCCTGGGCACGGCCGTGAGCTTGGCGGGATCCCGGAGCCAGAGCAGCAGCTCGGCATCGGAGCTGGCCAGCAGCTGCTCAGCGATGGCCTGACCGACGCAGCCGCTCGCTCCGGTGATCAGGATGCGGGCAGGACGGCCGCTCAAACAGCTGCTCCCAACAGCTCGTTCACTGACTTGCCAGCCTCGAAGAACACCCGGGCGTTCTCTTCGGGCGTGCCCGGCAGGATCCCATGGCCGAGGTTGAGGATGTGGCGGCGGCCGCGGGCCTTGAGCACGGTATCGACGATGCGCTCGCGGATCGCCTGCGGAGTGCCGAACAGCAGACCGGGATCCACATTGCCCTGCACCCCCAGGTGCTGGGGCAGGCGGGCACAACCGTCGGCCATGTCCACGGTCCAGTCGAGGGAGATGAAATCAACGCCGGTTCTGGCCATCCGCTCCAGCACACCGGCGCTGCCGGAGATGTAGAGAATCAGGGGGGTGTCGGGGTGCTTCGCTTTCACCTGATCCACTACCCGTTTCTGATACGGAGCGGCGAACACGTCGTAGTCGATCGGGCTGAGCTGACCCGCCCAGGAATCGAACAGCTGCACCACCTGGGCGCCGCTTTCAATCTGATAGCTCACGTAGGCGGCGATCGAATCGGCCAGGTGAGTGAGCAGGCGATGCAGCAGCACCGGCTCCTGGAACGCCATCGCCTTGATCACGGCGTAGTTCTTGCTGCTCTTGCCCTCCACCGCATAGGCGGCCAGGGTCCAGGGGGCCCCCACGAAGCCCAGCACCGCCGCCTCGTTGCACACGCTCTGGCGCAGCCGGCCCAGCACCTCGCCCACGAACGGAAGCGAAGCCGCCGCATCTAGGGGCCGCAGCGCCTCAACCTGGGCCAGGCTGCGGATCGGCGGATCAATGATTGGTCCCTTGCTCTCGATGATGTCGAAATCAATCCCCATTCCCGGCAGGGGCGTGAGGATGTCGGAGAAGAGAATCACCCCATCGGGTTGAAAGGCCCGATACGGCTGCATCGAAATCTCATAGGAGAGATCAGGCTGCTCCGAACGTTCCCTGAAGCCGGGATGTCGGTCGCGCAAGTCGCGGTAGACCTTCATGTAGCGCCCGGCCTGGCGCATCATCCAGACCGGTGGACGCTCCACCTGCTCACCTCGGGCGGCGCGCAGCAGCAGGGGGAGCGAGTCGGCCATGGGTGAAGGGAATGCCAGGGGCGAACCTACCCGAGAGCCCCGCCCGTTTCGGCGGCTTCGTCACAGACGACCTGGCTCCTGACCGGGTCGAGCTTCAGCACCAGCACGCCCAGGGGCGGCAGGCAGAGGTCGAGCGACTGGTCGTAGCCATGGACCGCCCAGTCCTCGCTGAATTTGCCACCCAGGTTGCCGAGGTTGCTGCCGCCGTAGCGGCTGCTGTCGGTGTTGAAGACTTCAGCGTAGTAGCCCTCCATGGGCACCCCGATCCGGTAATGGGAGTGGCTCTGGGGCGTGAAGTTGGCCACCACCACCACGCAGCTGCCGGTGAGGCTCTCGCGGCGCATGAAGCTGATCACCGAATGGCGGCTGTCGCTGCAATCGATCCACTGGAAGCCGTAGTGATCGAAATCCTCCCTCCACAGGGCCGGCTCCTCGCGGTAGAAGCGATTGAGGTCGTCGACCAGATTGCGCAGGCCTTGGTGGGCCTCGAACTGCAGCAGGTCCCACTGCAGGTCGCCCCAGACATTCCACTCGGAGCGCTGACCGAACTCCATGCCCATGAAGATGGTCTTCTTGCCCGGGTGCGTCCACATGTAGGCGAGCAGGGCGCGCACATTGGCGAACTTCTGCCAGTCGTCGCCAGGCATCTTGTGCAGCAGATGGCTCTTGCCATGCACCACCTCATCGTGGCTGAGTGCCAGCATGAAGTTCTCGGTGTAGTGATACATGATCGAGAAGCTGACATTGTTCTGGTGGAACTGGCGGAACCAGGGATCCAGCTCGAAGTAATCGAGCATGTCGTGCATCCAGCCCATGTTCCACTTGAGGTTGAAGCCCAGACCACCCATGTCGGTGGGCTTGGTGACCATCGGCCAGGTGGTGGATTCCTCGGCGATCGAGAGGGCACCGGGGAAGTGATGGAACAGCACCGAATTGGCCTGCTGCAAGAAGCGCACCGCTTCGAGGTTTTCGCGGCCGCCCTGTTCGTTGACCAGCCATTCGCCATCGGGGCGCAGGTAGTCGCGGTAGAGCATCGAGGCCACCGCATCCACCCGGATGCCGTCGATGTGGAACTCCTCGAACCAGAACACCAGGTTGGCCACGAGGAAGTTGCGCACCTCGTTGCGGCTGTAGTTGAAGATCAGCGTGCCCCACTCCTTGTGCTCGCCGATGCGGGGATCGGCATGCTCATAGAGGTGGCAACCATCGAAGAACGCCAGGCCATGGCTGTCCTTGGGGAAGTGGCCGGGCACCCAGTCGAGGATCACCCCGATCCCTTCGGCGTGGCAGCGATCCACAAAGGCACGGAATTCATCCGGCGGGCCGAAGCGGCTGGTGGGGGCATACCAACCGGTCACCTGATAACCCCAGGAGCCATCGAAAGGATGCTCGGCGATCGGCATCAGCTCCAGATGGGTGAATCCCCGTTCCTTCACGTAGGGGATCAGCCGGTCGGCCAGCTCGGGATAGGTGAGCAGGCGCGCGCCGGGCTTGAGATCGGCGGCCGCCACCGGCGGCCTGGGGCTGCCATCGGCCTCGATGTAGGGCTGATCGGCCGGGCCATGCATCCAGCTGCCCAGGTGTAACTCATAAACCGAGATCGGCTGATCGAGGGGATCGCGGCCGTCTCGCTGCTCCAGCCAGGCCTGGTCGCCCCAGCGGTACTGACCCAGCTGGGCGACCACCGAGCCGGTCTGGGGGCGGATCTCGTGCTGGAAGCCGTAGGGATCCGCCTTCTGATAGCAGTGGCCCTCGGCCGAGCGCACCTCGTATTTGTAAATGGCTCCTGGTCTCAGCCCGGGCACGAACAGTTCCCAGATCCCCCCGATGCGCAGCTGCATCGGGTGATGGCGACCATCCCAGCTGTTGAAGCCACCCAGCAGGGCTACGCTGCGGGCATTGGGTGCCCAGAGCGCGAACTGCACGCCGGCGATACCCTCGCGCTCGCAGGGGTGGGCGCCGAGACGGTGCCAGATGTGATGGTGGTTCCCCTCGGCGAAGAGATGGCGGTCGAGCTCCCCCATCCACTCCTCACGGAAGGCCCAGGGGTCGTGCTGCTGATGCTCGATGCCACCCCGCTGCACCCGGTACTCGTAGCGGCGGCCGGGGTCCTCGCTCAGCTCGACTTCAAAGATCCAGGGGTGGTTGGGCGTGGCCATCGGCAGGGCGCGGCCGTCGAGCACCAGGTCCACCTGGCTCGCCTCCGGCATCCAGGCCCTGACCACCCAGCCATCGCCATGGGGATGGGGTCCAAGCACGGCAAACGGATGGTCGTGCCGGCAGTCCTGAAGCCTCTGGCCGTCTTGGACCATCCATTCGAGGCTGGTGGAGGGCATCGAGCATCGGCAGGCGAAACGGGAGCTTAGGCCGGCCGATCCTGGGCCCCCATGGCTCAGGGCAACGGGGCGCCGGGCTGGGCGGGATCTTCAGGAAAATCAACGCCGATGATGTGTCCCTCGGGATCAAAGATCACGAAGAGGTTGTCAGTGACCCTCTGGAACTGGGTGGTGACGAGCACCAGCTGCTGGGGTCCCCCTTCACTGGCCACCACGGTTGAGCGCAGGCGCTGAAATGTGCCGGTGAGTTTCTCGAGATTCTTCCAGCGATTGAGCAGATCCTGGGGGCTGATCTCCTCCTGAAGACTCCGGATCAGCAGGCTGCGGGCCTCCACCACCCGGCCCTGGCTGAGAGCCGTGATGAAGTTGTTGGCGATCTGCCTGATCGGCGTGTCCTGCTGATCGAGTTCCCAGCCCAGCAGCCGGCCACGGCCATCGAGCACCAGCACCAGGGGCCGGCTGCCGCTGGTTCCCCTGAGTTCAGCCTCCACCGTGCTGTCATCGACCCCCGTCGACACCTCAGTGATGCGGCTGCCGAGGATGGTCCCCTGCCGCTGCAGACGCTCCCGCACCCGCTCCACCGTGGTCAGCTTCTGCAGGTCGGGAGACAGCAGGTCAAACACGGCCTGACTGTCATTGCGCTTGAGAGCATCGAGCAACACCTGCCCTGCTGCTCTGGCCTGAGCGGGCTGCAGCGCGGAGGTGGCCAGTGCCCCGCCTCCCTGCAGTCCGCAGGCCAGGGCCATCGCCAGCAGAGGGACGCGCAGGTTCACGGAGGTGCGGGCGTTTGGGTCAGCTCAGTCTGCCGGAGAATCAAGCGGCAGCAGGCGCAGCCAGGCATCAGCCAGCTGCAGTTCCAGGGTGATCACCCGGTGGCCCGGACCCACGGGGCCAAGGGGAGCCTCGCCGCTGCCGGGGTTGACGCTCACCTGGGGCCAGGCCGCTGCCGCCAGCGACAGTCGCAGCTGCTCGCCGGGGGCCAGGCTGACCACCAGGGGCTGCAGGTTCAGGCGCCAGTGCTGATGGCGGCGGCAGTGGGGGCCAAGCGCCCGGAGCACCCCGGTGCTCAGCTGCCAGACGCTGCCCTGACGGATCACCGAGAGGGCGCCACAGAGATCGAAACCATCCTGGTCAGCGCTGAGCTCCAGCTCCAGTGCCGGCCGCCCCGCCAGCAGCAGCGGCTCCGCCAAGGGAGTGGTGGTGAAGCAGGCCACATCGGCGCGGGCATCGAGATCGGTGCGGTCCACCAGGCCGGCATCGAGGCCCAGATGGCCGCCCCGGCCAGGAACCGGCCGCCAGGGGTCATGCACCAGCCAGACGCCGCCGCCGCCCTCGCCCCCAGCGAGCAGGCGGCCCTCGCCGGCATCGACCGCGGCCAGTCCTTCGCTGCGCAGGGCCCAGCGGCGCGGCTCAGCGCCGCCAGCGGCCAGGCCCCGCCAGGGACCAGCGCCAAGATCCGCCACCGCTTCGCGCGGATGGGCCTCCAGACCGTCCCGGTCCCGCAGGTGCCGGTCAAAGAAGGCCAGCTGCAGGCGATCGATGCCCCCCGCCCAGTTCAGATGACTCCAGGCGCCGATGCGCAGCCAGGGATCGGCGCCGGCGGCCTTGGCGCGGGCGCGCAGATCGAGCACCCCGCCCAGGTGGGGGTCATGCCAGCCGCCCACCAGCAGCATCGGCTGGCGCAGCAGACCCTCCGGCGGCTGATGGCGCCTCCAGCCAGCGGGGCGTGCGGGATCCAGCCGCAACCAGGCCAGCCCCATCCCGCCTGGATCGTGCTGCTCCAGCAGCGCCAGGCCATCCCGCAGGAACGTGCCCCCCTCCAGGCTCAGGCGCAGGCGACGCCAGGCGATCTCATCCCCGGCGCGGCGCGCCGTTTCAGCCGCCAGCTGCAGCGCCCAGCCCAGGCCCAGGGCCCACCAGTGGGCGCCCCCCTCGCTGGCCCAGTGCAGCCGCTCATCCAGGCCCGCCATCGCCGGAGCCAGTGCATCGGGCAGGGGGCTGCCGGGGCTCAGCAGCAGTTGGGTGAGGCCCTGATAGGAAAAGCCGTAGGTCCCCACCCGGCCGTTGACGTAGGCGAGGCTGCGCACCCAGGCCAGGGCCACGGCGCCATCGGCCGCCTCCTGGGTAAAGCCGCTGAACACGCCGGTGGAGTCACCCCGGCCACGCACGTCCTGCACGGCCACCGCATAGCCCTGGCTGGCGTACCAGCGCGGATGGGCATAGGTCACGGTGGAAGCGATGGCCCGCCCGTAGGGCTGACGCATCAGCAGCAGCGGCCAGCGTCCGGGCCGCGTCGGTTTCCAGACCCTGGTGGCCAGCCGCACCCCGTCGGGGCAGGGCATCCACTCCTCGAGAAGCTCAGTGTCCAGCGGAGCGACTCAGCGCACGTCAGGGCAGTGAAGCCCGACCACATAGGTGGTGAGGATCTCGGCATCGGTGGAGCTCAGACCCTGGCTCTGGGCCACCATGGCCACCGCTTCCGGCGAATTGGAACTGACGCCGCGGCTGTTGAGCTGGCGCAGATCACCGCAGATCCGTTTGGCCAGCTGAGGGTTCTGCTTGACCGACTCCAGCAGTTGTGAGGCCGCCTGCAAAGGAGTGAGCTGCAGCCCGGCAGCGATCAGCCCGGCCAGAGCAGCCAGGGCGAGCTGACTGAGGACCGGCAGCCGTTTACGTGGTTTGGAGAAAAGAGAGAGAACAGGCAAGGACCGTCCACCGCAGGGGTGATCCATCCATTTGACGGTCTCCGAGAGACCGGTTGGAGCAGTCCTGGTCAGTTTGGTGGGCGACCGGTGGCCCGCCGTGCCGCGGCGATCCAGGCGCGCACCTGGGTGGCATCGGGCGACGGCAGCGCGGATCCTGTCAAAGAGCGCTGCAGCCGGCCCAGCTGGCGCAACAGTTGCTGGGGGGATGCCTCGGCCAGCCCGGCCGAACTGGCGATGCCCGCATAGAGGAGCAGAGCGGCCTGCTCAGGCGCCAGACCCAGCTCACTGATCAGACGTGCCTGGCCCCGCAGCTTGATCAGACGCTGCTCTGAAGCGCCGCAGCGGGCCAGGCGCCGCAAAGCCAGATCGCTCTGGGCGGCCAGCGCCGGCCAGTCCTTCAGACCGGCCAGGCTCAGCTGGCTCTGCTCAGCGCTGAAGTGGGCGTGAAGCACAAGCATCAACGCAGCACCTTCACCGCGCCGTCATCGAGGCTGCGGGTGGCCTCCGCCAGCACCACCGGCCGACTGACGCCGGCGCCGGCTGACTCGACCCGTCGCAGGCGCACATGCACCAGCCCATCAGCACTGCTGCGGCCGCTGCTGCGCAGGTTGAGGGCCAGCTGCTCCACCGTGGGGGCGTAGGCCTCGGCGGGAAGATCAGCCGTTGCAGCGGCGATCACCAGGTTGCTGCCGTTGTCGAACACCAGCGGCACGGTCACTGCCCCCTCCACCTGGGTGCGTGGCGTGTAGCTGATGGCGAAGGCCAGACAGGAGAGCGAAAGCAGGGCCGTGAAGCTGGTGACCCCCACCAGCCGGAAGCGGAATCCCCAGCCCATGACGAAGGCCACCACCATCCACACCGCCAGCGCGCCACTGGCGGCCCCCAGCCAGAGCCCGGCTTTGAGCGACAGCGGATCGACGGGCATGACGGCTGGAGCAATAGGGGAAGTCCCTTTATATTGCGGCGGCCTCAGGCGGTGACAGCGACGAGCCGATGGGGTCCCCGTCTTCGCCTGAAACGGGAACCCAGTCCCGGAGTCGCCGCCAACGACTACTGCTGGCTGCCGCCCTCGGGGGAAGCGCAGGGCTGGCGGGAGCCTGGTGGGGTTCCGATCACCTGGCTCGCCGGGTTTACGACAGCTGGCGGCCAAGGCTGCAGGTGCTGATCGGACGGGGGCTGGGCCACCCCGTCCAGCTCGGTCCCTATGAAGGCCTCAGGCCCTGGGGGCTGAACATCGGCCCCAGCCGTGTCCTGAGCGGGCCAACCGACAGCTCAAGCCTGCGCCTCGACGGGATCGGGGTGAACCTGGACCCCCTGGCCAGCCTGGTGGAGCGGGCACCGGTGCTGGAGCTGCGGCCCAGGGGCGCCCAGCTCAGCCTGATCCCCAACGCCCGGGGGCAGCTATGGGTGTTCGGGGGGGCTGGAGACAGGCCCCCGCCAAGACTCACTCTCAAGATCCTGCTGGAGCAGCCCGCCCGGCTGCAGCTGGGCTCCGGCGCTCTCGACCTGAAGCTGCAGGGCCGAGCCGGAGTGAGGCTCCACAACCGCAGCGTCGACTGGCGCGCCACTGCCAGGGAAAGGGCCGGCAACGGCCGCGCCCTGGCGCGCGGTTCTGCCAACTGGCGCAGTGGCGCGGTGAAGCTCGGCCTCGACCTGCGTCGCTGGGAGCTGGCCCCGCTGGTCTCTCTGATTCCCCGAGCCCGTCCTCTGCGCCAGCAGTCGCTGAAGGGAACCGCCGACGGCCGCCTTGAGCTGGATCGCCGCCGCGGCAGCACCAGCTGCCGGGGTTCGCTGCGCATCGGGGAGCTGGAGCTGCGGGATCCGCTGTTGCCGGCGCCGCTCCAGGCCAGACGCCTCGCCGTTGGCTGCCGCGGGCAGGAGATCCAGCTGGAGGGGGATCCCTGGCGGATGGCGAACTGGCGCGGCACGGTCAAGGGCTCCCTGGTGCCTGGAAGCCGCTTCGATCTGCGCTTCAGCGCCAGCGATCCCCAGCGCGGCGACCGGCTCGGTCTGGGGGTGAGCGGGCCCTGGCGCCAGCCCCTGCTGGCACTCGATGGCCACATCCCCCTCGGCAAGGGCACCCCCACCAGCCCCCAACCGCTCAAACTCAACGCCCTGATCCGCTCCGACTGGCGCAGCAGCCTCCAGTTGCGGCTCGACAGCCTGCGCCTGCGCTCCGGCCGCTCCGAGATCACAGCCAGGGGTCAGATCTGGCCCCGGCTCGACGTGCGCAGCGAGCGGCTGCAGCTCCATCCCTCCCTCTGGCAGCCGGCGGGAGCCGCGGCCCAGGCCCTGCTGGGTCGCAGCGCCTGGGTGGATGGAGGCCTGCTCCTGGCTGGAACCCTGCGGCAGCCGACCCTGAGCGCCAGCTTTCAGAGGCAGGGGAGCACCCTGCTCAACGTCCAGGCCAGTGCGGGGCCAAGCGAGAGCCGGGCTGGTCCCCTCGGCCGCCTGCAGGCGCGGCTGACGGCCCCCTCCGGCCTCCGCCTGCAGGACACCCTGCTGCTGGGTGCCGCCAGCGCCGATCTGGCCTGGTCCGATGACCAGCTGCGGCTGCTCCGCTTCGAGAGTCCGGAGCTCAGCGGCGATGGCAGCCTTCCGCTGCGCTGGCAGCGCCGGCGCGGCCTGGTGGCAGGTGATCTGGGCCTGAACCTGCAGCTCAGGCCCTACGCCCTGGCCCGGCTCGGCCCCCTGCTGGGCAGCACGCTCAAGGGAGAACTCAGCGCCCGGGGCCGCCTCAGCGGACCCCTCGCGGCCCTCCGTCCCGACTTCTGGCTGTCGGTGCGGCAGCCTGGAAGCGGCCCCCTGCAACTGCTGGAAACCTGGGAAGGGCGGCTCACCGCCCGCAGCGGCGGCGGCGGCGATCTGGCCCTGACGGCACTGGCCCCGGCCCAGCAGGGCAGCCTCAAGGCCAGGCTGAACCGCTCCTGGCTGCCCAGCCAGGTGGAGCTGCGGCGCCAGCAAGGGGTTCTGAGCTTCAGCGGCGATACGCGCCGCTACCGCTGGCAGGCGAGCCGCTTTCCCCTCGGGGGCCTGAAGCTCGCCGCTGGTGGTGCCTCCAGGCCCAGGGCCCTCGACGGACTGCTCAGCGGCAAGGGGGTTCTCGATCTGCAGCCCCTGGCGATGGAGGGCAGCGTGGCCGTGGAGCGTCCGCTGCTGCTGGGGGTGCGCGGGCAGCGGCTGACCGCCTCAGGCCGTTACGCGGCAGGACAGTTCCGCTTCAAGGGAGAACTCACACCTCTGGCCGGCGGAACGGTGGCCCTCAGCGCCGATGGCGAGCGCAAGGGCCGCCTGCGCAGCCGCCTCGAAGGGCGAGGACTGCCGCTGCAACTCTTCCAGGAGCTGGCCCAGGCACTGACGATCTGGAGGGGCGGCAGCCCCCTGGGCAGGGGCAGGGCCAGCGACCTGGGCACCCTGGTGATCGACACCCTCGGCGGCACGATCGATGGCCAGCTCCAGGCTCTGCGCGCGGCCCAGACCAGGCTGGCTGAGTTCCGGGGCCCGACGACCGCCGGATCACGGACACGGCTCGAGGACCTGCGCGGTCTGGTGGATCTCGACATCAGCCTGGCCGGGCCCGATCTGGAGCGCCTCAACCTGGATCTGGGCGCCAAGGGCCACCTCTGGCTGCGGGCCGATGACCGCGACGAGGCCCTGCGGCTCGATCCGTTCCAGGTGCGGCTGGAAGGACCGATCAGGGGAGGAAAGGGGAGCTTCAGCCTCGAGAACCTTCCGCTTGCCCTGCTGGCCCTGGCCACACCGGTGCCCAACAGCCTGCGGGGGGGCCTGAATCTGGAGGGCTCGTATCAGCTGGGATCGGCCTTGCGCAAGAGCGCCTTCCGCACCAGCCTGAGCCTGATCGACGCCAGTCTGAACGGGATTCCGGTGCGGCTCGAGGACGCCACGGTGAGCCTGGATGGAGATGCCCTGGCTCTGTCGGCCTCCCTCAGCAGCGAAGGGGCCGACAGCCGCGTCGCCCTCAGCGGCAGCGTCCCCCTCGATCCCGCTCGGGAGGGGTTGAAGCTGAGGCTCTCCAGCCGCGGCGACGGCCTGCGCTTCATCAGCACCTTGGTGGGTCGCGGGCTGGAATGGCGCAAAGGCAGCGCCGATCTGGAGCTGCTGATGCGGGGCAGCCTGCTCAAGCCGCTGGCCAATGGCTTCCTGCGCTTCCGCGACGGCGAGCTGGTGGTGGCCGGTCAGGAGATCAGCCAGCTCCAGGCCACGGTGCTCTTCGATTTCGAGGAGCTGCTGGTGCAGGAATTCAAGGCCCGCATGGGCGGCCGGGGGGAACTCGATGGCAGCGGTGGCCTCGGCCTGTTCCGCGACACACCGCAGCGCCAACCCCTCAACCTCACAGTCAAAGACGCCCGCATCAAGGCGCCCCGCCTCAACGCCCTCACCAATGGCAGCCTGGCCCTGCGCGGCAGCCTGCTGCGGCCGCTGCTCAGCGGCGAGCTGAGCCTGAGCAAAGGCACGATCAACGGCCAGCCCGGCACCCTGGCCCAGGTGGATGAGAGAGGGGTCCTCCAGCCGAAGCAGGCCCGGCGGCTGGTGGAGGAGTCGTGGAACTTCGAGAAGCCCCTGGTGCTGCTGGGGCCGGAGGTGGAGAGCGACACTGCCCTTGACCTGCGCGATTCGATCCCCCGGGTTCCCCTGCTGCGCCTGAGCAACCTGCGCCTCAAGCTCGGCCCCGATCTGGAGGTGGTGGTGCCACCGGTGGCCAGCTTCAAGACGGGCGGAACCCTGACCCTCAACGGTCCCATCAACCCCAGCCTCAGCGCCAGCGGCGTGGTGCGGCTGCTCGGTGGTCGTCTGAGCCTGTTCACCACCAACTTCACCCTCGATCCCGACGCCCCCAACGTGGCGGTGTTCACCCCGAGCCTGGGCCTGATCCCGTACGTGGACATCGCCCTGCGCACCAGGGTCTCGAACACGCTCAACGTGGGCCAGGGCCGCGAGACCTTCAACGACTTCGACCTGCGGGGCGGTTACACCCCGCTCGATCAGCTCAACCTGGTCAGGGTGGTGGTGACCGTTAGCGGCCCGGCCGACCGGATCGCCGAAACGCTCACCATCCGCAGCTCCCCTCCCCTGCCGGAGGAGCGGCTGGTGGCCCTGATCGGCGGCAATTCCCTCGCCGGACTGAGCGGCGGCAACGCCACGGCAGCCCTGGCCACGGTCTTCGGTCAGTCACTGCTCTCGCCCCTGGTGGGAACCCTCACCAACGCCTTCGGCCAGCGGGTGAGCTTCTCCCTGTTTCCCACCTTCTTCTCCCCTTCCGTGAACGAGGTGGGCAGCAACGCCTCTGGTTCCCGGCAGGAGTCGCGCCGCGCGCCGGCCCAGCTGGTGCTGGGCTCGGAGCTGGGCCTCGACATCACCGAACGCTTCAACTTCTCCGTGCTGGCGGCCCCGAACCGCACCGACATCCCCCCCCAGCTCACCCTGCGCTACCAGGCCAGTGACACCCTGGGCCTGCAGGGATCCTTCGACACCGAAGGGCGCTGGCAAGGCCAGCTGCAGTTGTTCTTCCGCTTCTGAAGGAGCCCACTTGAGCATGGAACTGATCGGCGTGGATCTGGGGGGCACCGCCATCAAGCTCGGCCGCTTCGATGCCAGCGGCGCCTGCCTGGCCGAACTGGAATGCCCCACCCCCCGGCCAGCCCTGCCCGGTGCGGTGTGCACGGCACTGGTGGAGGCCATCACGGCCGTGGATCCGGCGGGCCTGGCCGATCGGGTGGGGATCGGCCTGCCCGGACCGATGGATCGCAGCGGCCGGGTGGCACGGGTCTCGATCAACCTGCCCGGCTGGCACAACGTTCCCCTCGCCGACTGGCTGGAGCCCCAGCTGGGCAGGCGTGTCGTCCTGGCCAACGACGCCAACTGCGCCCTGCTGGGCGAGGCCTGGCTGGGCGCGGCCCGCGGCCGCAGCGACGTGCTGCTGCTCACCCTGGGAACGGGCGTGGGCGGCGCAGCCCTGCTGGAAGGCGAGCTGTTCACCGGCCGCGACGGAGCGGCCATCGAGCCCGGTCTGATCGGCGTGGATCCGGACGGTCCGCCCTGCCGCAGCGGCAACCGGGGCTCGCTCGAGCAGTTCTGCAGCATCACGGGGCTGGGGCGGCTGTGCCCGCTGGACCCCGCCGAGCTCTGCCGCCGCGCCGAAGCCGGGGATGGCGAGGCCCAGGCGGTGTGGGAGCGCTACGGCCGCTGGCTGGGGATCGGCCTGAGTTCGCTGCTCTACGTGCTCACTCCGGAGCTGGTGTTGATCGGCGGCGGCCTCAGTGCCGCAAGCGATCACTTCCTGCCGGCGGTGTGGCGGGAGGTGGAGGAGCGGGTGCTGCCGGAGAGCCGCCGGGACCTGGAGATTCGCCGCTGCGCCCTCGGCAACGGCGCCGGACGGCTGGGAGCCGTGAAGCTGGCCCTGGAAGCTCTGCCGGCCTGAGCCAGGCGCTGTGGCTGAACGGCCGCTACGACTGAAATGATGGATGGATGGCTTCCACTCCGTCCGGCGTCCCCGATCCCAGCCCCGAGCTGCTCAGCCGGGCGGGCGCCGTCCGCCGTGCCGCCATGGCCCTTGGCCAGGCTTCGGATGATCAGCGGCGCCAGGCCCTGAGCGCCATGGCCGAGGCACTGGAGCAGGCCACCGGCACGATCGTGGCCGCCAACGCTGCCGACCTGGAGGCGGCGGCGGCCGAGCAGCTGGCACCGGCCCTGGTGGCGCGCCTCAAGCTCGACGCGGCGAAGCTCTCAGACGCCATCGACGGAGTCCGCCAGCTGGTGGACCTGCCCGATCCGGTCGGCCGCCGCCAGCTCCACACCGAACTGGATCAGGGCCTTGTGCTCGAGCGGATCACGGTGCCCCTGGGGGTGGTGGGGGTCATCTTCGAGGCGCGCCCGGATGCCCTGATCCAGATCGCGGCCCTGGCGATCCGCTCCGGCAATGGTGCCCTGCTCAAGGGTGGGCGCGAGGCCAGCCGCAGCTGCGCCGCGATCTTCACGGCCCTGCAGAAAGGCCTGGCGGCAAGCGCGGTGGATCCGGCGGCCCTCGCCCTGCTCACCACCCGCCAGGAGAGCCTGGGACTGCTCAAGCTCGATGGCCTGGTGGATCTGATCATCCCCAGGGGCTCGAACGAGCTGGTGCGCTTCATCCAGGACCACACCCGCATTCCCGTGCTCGGCCATGCCGATGGGGTCTGCCACCTGCTGGTGGACCGCGCCGCGGACCTTGACCAGGCCCTGCGCCTGGCCATCGACAGCAAGACCCAGTACCCGGCCGCCTGCAACGCGATCGAAACCCTTCTGGTGCATCGCGAAGCGGCTCCCGCCTTCCTGCCGTTGGCCATCGCCGCCTTCGCCGCCATGGCGGTGGAACTGCGGGGCTGCCCCCTGGCCTGTGAGCTGGGGGTGGCGATCGCAGCCAGCGACGACGACTGGGGCCGGGAATTCTCCGATCGGATCCTGGCGGTGAAAGTGGTGGACAGTCTCGAGGAGGCTCTGGAGCACATCGCCCGCCACGGATCCCGCCACACAGACGCCATCTGCACGAACGATCCCGAGGCCGCCCGGCGTTTCCTCGCCGCCGTCGACAGCGCCGGGGTGTTCCTCAACTGCTCCACCCGCTTCGCCGATGGCTTCCGCTACGGCTTCGGCGCCGAGGTGGGCATCAGCACCCAGACCCTGCCACCGCGTGGGCCGGTGGGGCTGGAGGGGCTGGTCACCTACCGCTATCACCTGCGCGGTGAAGGCCACATCGTGGCCGACTACGCCAGCGGCAAGAGCCGATTCACGCACCGCCGCCTACCCCGATGAGCCTTCCGGCCAAGCCACTGCCCCCATCCCTATCCGGCCGTGAGGCGATCCATGTGCGCGGGCTGCGGCTCTGGGCACACGTGGGTGTGCTGGAGCAGGAAAGGGAACTGGGCCAGTGGTTCGAGCTGGCCTTCAGCCTCTTCCACGACCTGGGCCCTGCGGGCCGAAGCGATGATCTGGCCCTCAGCCTGGATTACGGCCTGGCGATCCAGGCCCTGCAGGAGCAGGCGCGGCAGGTGCGCTGTCTCACCCTCGAGCACTACGCCGAGCGGATCATGGAGCGGATCGAGCAGCTCTACGGCCTCGTGCCCCAGCACGTGATCCTGACCAAATGCGCCGCCCCGGTGAGCGGCTTCAGCGGCCTGGTGCAGGTGGAGCGCTGGCGCCATCTGCCCGCGGCAGACTGAGCTGATGACCGTCCCACCTCTGGTGCTGGTGCATGGGCTCTGGGATTCGCCCCGCCTGTTCCGGCGCCTTGAGCAGCAACTGGCGGGAGCCCGCGATCCGCTGCTAGTTCCCCACCTGAGTCACCGGCTCGGTACCACCCCCCTGCTGGACCTGGCTGAGCGGCTGGGCAAGGCCATCGAAGCGAAGTTCGGAGCCGAGGAACCGATCGATCTGCTCGGCTTCTCAATGGGCGGGGTGATCGCCCGTTGCTGGTTGCAGCTGCTCAGCGGAGAGAAGCGCACCCGTCGTTTCATCAGCGTGGCCAGCCCGCAGCAGGGCACGCTCACGGCCCAGCCCTGGCCGGCGTTCCTGCTGGGGGGGATCGCCGACATGAAACCGGGCAGTCCGCTGCTGCGCCGACTCAACGACGATCCCCACGCCCTGGCCGGGGTGGAGTGCTTGAGCCTCTATACCCCCACCGACCAGGTGGTGGTGCCGGGCTGGAAGGCGGTCCTGCCATTCGGGCCGGCCAGGACCTTGCCGGTGTGGCTGCACCAGAACGTGCTCAGCGCGCCGGCGTCGCTGGAGGTGATCCAGCGGGAATTGCTGCGCCCCTGAAAACCTCCAGCGACACTGATCAGGCCGCCACCAGACCCGAGTGGCGGATCAGGGCCTCCGCCGAGGGAGCCCGGCCGCGGAAGGCCTCAAACACCTCGGCGGGGCTGCGGCTGCCGCCGAGGCTGAGCACCGTGTCGCGGAAACGGCGGCCTGTGCTCTGAACAGCTGGCTCATTTCCCAGACCCACCTCCTCGAAGGCGCTGAAGGCATCGGCGCTGAGCACCTCGGCCCACTTGTAGGAGTAGTAGCCGGCGGAGTAGCCCCCCGCGAAGATGTGGCTGAAGGCGCACAGGAAGCAGTCCTCCGGGATGGGGGGCAGCACCGTGGTGGTGCGGGCGATCTGCCGGCGCAGATCCTCGGGGCTCAGGCCCGAACCGGGAGTCCAGGCGCTGTGCAGGCGCAGGTCGACCAGGGCGAAGTGCACCTGGCGCAGGGTGGCGCTGCCGCCCATGAACGTGCGCGCCGCCAGCAGCTTGGCGAACTCCTCCTCGGGCAGGGGCTCACCGGACTGCCAGTGCCGGGCCATGCCCAGCAGCGTGGCCCGGTCGTAGCACCAGTTCTCCATGAACTGGCTCGGCAGCTCCACCGCATCCCACTCCACGTGGTTGATGCCGGCCGCCTGGGGCCGCTCGACGGTGGTGAGCATGTGCTGAAGACCGTGTCCGAATTCGTGGAAGAGGGTCTCCACCTCCTCGAAGGTCATCAGGCTGGGAATCTCACCCACCGGCGGACTCTGGTTGCAGATCAGATAGGCCACCGGCAGCACCGGGCGCCCAGTGGCGTCCGTGTGGCGATCCAGGCAGGTGTCCATCCAGGCTCCGCCTCGCTTGCTGCCGGGGCGGCTGTAGGGATCGAGATAGAAGCTGGCGATGGCCTGGCCACTGCCGGTGTCGAAGACCCGGAAGAAGCGCACATCGGCATGCCACACCGGGGCTTCGCCGTCGGCGGCTTCGATGCGGATGCCGAACAGGCGGCCACAGAGAGCGAACAGGCCATCGAGCACCCGCGGCAGGGGGAACCAGGGGCGCAGGGCCTCCCCATGGAGATCGAAGCTCTCGCGCCGCAGCACCTCCGCCCAGAAGCTCACGTCCCAGGGTCTGAGCTCGCCGGCTTCAGGGGCGCCCTGGCGCCCGGCGCAGGCGGCCAGGGCCTGCAGCTCGCGCTCCGCAGCCGGATAGGACGCGGCCCGCAGATCCTCCAGCAGGCGCTCCACCGCGTCCACGGAGTCGGCCATCTTCGAGGCCAGACTCACCTCGGCCCAGTTGGCGTAGCCCAGCCGCACGGCCTGCTCGCCCTTGAGGGTGAGGATGCGCTCGATCAGGGGGCGGTTGTCGAGATCACCGGATGAGGCACGGCTCACCTGGGCTTTGTAGAGCCGCTCGCGCAGGTCGCGGCGGCGGCTGTATTTGAGAAAGGGCATGGCCCGGGGCATGTCCAGCCCCAGCAGCCAGGGACCGGTCTCGGCGCTGGCCTGACTGCCATCGGGCGCGTTCAGCCCCGCCTCCCGCGCCGCCTGGGCCAGCAGCTGGCGCAGGCTGTCAGGCAGGCCCTCCACCTCCTCCGGCGTGTTCAGGGCCAGGGTCCAGCCATTGGTGGCATCGAGCACGTGGTTGCCGAAGCGGGTGGCGAGCTGGGCGAGCTCCTCACTGGCGGCATTGAAGGCCGCCTGGACCTCCCCCTCCAGGGCCACGCCCCGGAGCTGCATCTCCAGCAGTTCGGCCGCGAGGATCCTCTCCTGGGTGGCATCAAGGGGCAGTCGGCCAGCCTTGTGCTGCTCCTGGAGCTGCTCCAGGGCCCGGTACAGCGTGCGGCTCTGACAGGCGCGGTTGCCGAAGGCCACCACGGCCCCTTGCTGACTCTGGTGCGCCTCCCGCAGCTCGGGGCTGTTGCAGACGCCATTGAGATGACTGACCACGCCCCAGCTCCAGCGCAGGCGCTCCCCCAGCCGATGCAGGGGATCCATGACCTCAGCCCAGCCCAGGGGTTCAGAAGAACCCAGGGCCAGCTCCAGGTGCTGCTCCAGCTCGCTCAGACCGGCATTGAGCTCCTCCAGCAGGCCAGGGATCTGCTGGCGCACCTGCTCCGGGGTGATGGCCGGAAAGTCGGGCAGACCCTCGCCGCGCAGCAGAGGGGGCGCAAGCAGGGAGGCGCTCATGGACGTGAACCGCATCAATGGAGCCATTCCAGCGGATCAGCGCCACTACGGCGGTTCAACCGAGAGCGGAAATCCGCCCGATCGCCATCACGCTGGGGTTGCTGAGCCCCTCGGCCAGGGCCGTGGTGGTGGCGCCGTAGAAATCGATCGCCAGGCGGGGCCAGAAGCCGATCGCCAGGGTGGGCACCAGCAGGCAGAGACCGATCACCAGCTCCCGGGGCTTCATGTCGCCCACCACAGCCAGCGCCGGAATTCTGGGTCCGAAGAACACCCTCCGACAGAGCGAGAGGAGATAGACGGGTGTGAGCACCAGGCCGATGGCCGCCAGCACGATCGTGACCACCCGGAAGGGCACGGTGAAACCATCGTTGGCAGTGATTCCCAGGAAGACGGTGATCTCGCTGATGAAGCCGCTCATGCCAGGCAGAGCCAGGGAAGCGAGTGAACTGGCCAGGAAGAAGGCGAAGGTGATCGGCAGCACCTTGGCCAGGCCGCCCATGTTCGGGATCGAGAGGGTCTTGGTGCGCTCGTAGAACACTCCCGTCACGAAGAACATCGAGGCGGCGATCAGGCCGTGGCTGATCATCTGCAGCATCGCCCCGCTCATGCCGAGGCTGTCAATGGCTCCGATGCCGAGCAGAACGAAGCCCATGTGACTCACCGAGCTGCAGGCGATCCGCCGCTTGACGTTGTCCTGGGCGAAGGCGTTGAGGGCCCCGTAGATGATGTTGACAATGCCCAGCACCACCAGGGCCGGCGCCAATTGGACATGGGCGTCGGGCAGCATCTGCACGTTGAAGCGCAGCAGGGCATAGCCGCCCATCTTCAGCAGCACCCCCGCCAGCAGCATCGACACCGGTGCATTGGCCTCACCATGGGCATCGGGCAGCCAGGTGTGCAGCGGGAACATCGGCAACTTCACCCCGAAGCCCACCAGGAAGCCCAGGTAGCAGAGCAGTCCGAAGCTGCCGCCATAGGAGCGCTCGCTCAGCTCCTGCAGGTTGAGAGTGAAGCCATCGCCCCCAAGAGCCAGGGCCAGACCGCTGATCAGGATCAGCAGGGAAGCGGTGGCGGTGTAGAGAATGAATTTGGTGGCGGCGTACTGGCGCTGGGTTCCGCCCCAGATCGCGATCAGCAGGTACACCGGCACCAGCTCCAGTTCCCAGGCCAGGAAGAAGAGAAGAAAGTCCTGGGAGAGGAAGACCAGGGACTGCGCGGAGGCCTGCAGCAGCAGCAGCCCGAAATAGAGCTGGGTCTTGCGATTCACGTTCCAGCTGGCTGCCACCGCCAGCAGGGTGACCAGTCCGCTGAGCACCACCAGGGGGGCCGAGAGGCCATCAGCTCCGAGCGACCACTCCAGGCCGAGCAGGGGGACCCAGGGCACCCGCTCCACCAGCTGCAGGCCGCTCAGTCCACCGTCGAAACGCTGGCTGAACACCCACATCATCAGCAGCAGGTCGGCCAGAAGCACCACCAGGGCGATGGTGCGCGGAGCGCGGGGGTCGGTGCCGTCGCCCGGGAGCAGTGGCATCAGCAGGGCACCCGCCGCCGGCAACAGGGCGATCAGGCTGAGCCAGGGAAAGGACGCAGGCAGGCTGGACGCAACCGTGAGGGGCAGTGTGGCGTCCATTCGAGACTGCGGAGGGGTCGGTTGTAGCCGGATGAACCGGCTTTCGGGCACTGAATGTATCAGTTAGGTAGTTGTACTCATGAGCACCTGCTCAGGGGCGGTCTGGGAGGTCGTGCCAGCGGCTGCCGCTCAGCTGCACCCGCAGTACTTCGGCCCGGGAGGCGACCCCCTCCCGCTCCCAGGCCGACACCATCGCCCGGCTCACGGCAGGGGCATGGTCGGCGCTGGCTAGAGCCAGCAGGCTCGGCCCGGCGCCACTGATCACGCAGCCCCAGGCTCCGGCGTCGAGCGCCGCCTGGCGCACCTGGCGTCCCCCCTGGATCAACCCCCAGCGGTAGGGCTCATGCAGCCGGTCGTGCATGCCGTCGGCGATCAGATCGCCATTGCCGGTGCGCAGACCCTGCAGCAACAGGGTGAGCGAGCCCAGGTTGACAACGGCGTCGGAAATCGGGATCAGCTTGGGCATCACCCGCCTCGCCTCGCTGGTGGAGAGCCGGATGGCCGGAATCACAACCACCGCCTTGACACTCTCCTGCCATTCGCAGCGCACCACCCGCCAACGGTTCGAGGCCGCCCGGGCGGTCATGCAGAGACCACCCAGCAGCGAAGGCACGACATTGTCAGGGTGGCCCTCGATGTCGATGGCCAGCTCCAGCAGCTTCTCCTTGCTCAGGGGTTCCCCCACCAAAGCATTGGCGCCGATCAGGCCGGCCACGATCGCCGTGGCGCTGCTGCCCAGCCCCCGGGCCGGTGGAACCGCCAGCCGCACCCTGGCCTCGAGCGCCACCGGCTGCTGGCCCGCCTCCTTCCAGACCCGCTGGGCCGAGCGGTAGACGAGGTTGTCCGGTCCACCGCGCAGGTGGGCCCCCTCGCTGCCTTCGATCAGCAGATCGAAGCGTTCACCATCCCCCTCGATGCAGCGCAGCTCGAAGCGGTTGTTCAGTTCCAGAGCCGCCCCGAGGCAATCGAAACCTGGACCCAGGTTGGCGGTGGTCGCCGGCACATCCACCTGCACACCCTGCCCGATACGGGGCCTCACCATCACAACCGTTCTGCTCGGGACAGTGTCCCATCCGCCCGAGCGGCCTCAGTCCAGCAGCATCCGCGCCCGGCAGGCGGCACTGAACAGGCCGGCCTCGGGATCGATCAACGCCCGCAGCGGGATCTGCTGCAGCACCGGGGTCAGCCGGCCCTTGGCGGCGAAGGGGCCGAGAAAGGCCTGGGAGCGCAGCTGGGGCAGCAGCTTGGCAGCGGTGCCACCCCCCAGCCAGAGCCCACCGCGGCACAGGCTCTGCAGGGCCAGATCCCCCGCCACGCAGCCGTAGGCAGCCAGCCAGAGATCGAGAGCCGCTGCGGCCGTTGGATCGCCGCTGGCTGCAGCGGTGGCCACCAGTGCCGGCAGATCGGGGCGTTCAGCCTCCCCCTGAAGCTCGGCCAGGGCCCAGGTCGCTGCCGGCTCCGCCAGGCCATGGGGAGCGCCGGACCCGGCCTCGTGCAGGAACCAGCGGAAGACATGGCCCAGGCCGGTGCCACTGACGATCCGCTCGATCGAGACCCGCTCCAGAGACAGATCGTGCTGCAGCCACTGCTTCAGCCGCCACTCCCGCTCCAGCCGCGGCGCGAACTCAGCATGGGCGGCCTCACTGGCCAGCGCGATCAGGCCCTGGGCTCCGGGCACCCCGATGGCCACGCCAAGGCCCGTGCCCGCCCCGAGGATCGCCAGGGGCCCCGGCTGGGCCACTCCCTCTCGCACCACCGCCTGCTGGTGCTCCCCCAGGTGCGGCAGCCCGTAAATCAGCACGGCGAAGTCGTTCACCAGCTCCAGGCGCCTGAGCCCGCACTCGGCCGTCAGCTCCAGCTCGTCCAGCTCCCAGGGCAGGTTGGTCAGCCGCACCAGGCCGTCCTGCACCGGCCCTGCAATCGCCAGACAGCCATGGATTGGGGCCTCGGATCCGGCTGCTCCGCCGGCAATGAACTGGCGGAGCAGGGCCGGGAAGTTGTCCCAGGCAGCTGAGACGAAGCGCTCACAGCGGAGCTGCACCAACTCTCCCGCCTCCAACCGGTAGGTGGCCAGCAGGGTCTTGGTGCCACCGATGTCGCCAGCCAGCAGGGTGGTCAAGATGCCGTCGCCGGCTCCAGGCCCAGGCCGGCCGCACGGGTCTCGCTGGCGGATCGGGCCGCGGCCACCAGGGTCGCGAGCGCCACGCTGCCGAGGTCACCGTCGCGGCGGGAGCGGAGGCTGACGCTGCCCTGCTCCGCCTCCTTGGCGCCGATCACAGCCAGCACCGGAATCTTCTGCTGCTCGCCCTGGCGAATCAACTTGCCGAGGCGTTCGCCGCTGCGATCGATGACGGCACGCACACCCGCGTAGCGGAGCTGGGCCAGCGCCGCTTCGGCATAGGGAATCACCTCATCGGTGACCGGGAGCAAACGCACCTGTTCGGGAGCAAGCCAGAAGGGGAAATCACCGGCATAGTTCTCAACCATGATCCCGAAGAACCGCTCCAGCGAGCCGAAGATGGCCCGGTGAATCATGATCGGCCTCTGGCGGCTGCCATCGGCCGCCACATATTGCAGATCGAAGCGCTCGGGCAGGTTGAAATCGAGCTGAATCGTGGAGCACTGCCACATCCTGCCGATAGCATCCTCGATCTTGATGTCGATCTTGGGGCCGTAGAACGCTCCGCCCCCCTCATCGATCTTGTAGGGCCAGCCCTTGCGTTCGAGAGCCTCGATCAGGCCGGCTGTAGCCAGCTCCCAGACGGCATCTTCACCGATCGATTTCGGCGGACGGGTGGAGAGATTCACCTCATAGGTGTGAAAGTCGAAGCTGGAGAGGATCGTTTCCGTGAGGTTGAGCACCCCGAGAATCTCATCGCCGATCTGCTCGGGCAGGCAGAAGATGTGGGCGTCGTCCTGGGTGAAGCCGCGCACGCGCATCAGCCCGTGCATCACGCCCGGGCGCTCGTAGCGGTAGACCGTGCCCAGCTCGGCCCAGCGGATCGGCAGCTCGCGGTAGGAGCGCAGGGTGCTGGCATAGGTGAGCACGTGGAACGGGCAGTTCATCGGCTTGAGCTGATACTGACGCTCATCCACTGCCATCGGCCCGAACATGCTCTCGCTGTAGAAGTCGAGGTGGCCTGAGGTTTTCCACAGGCTCAGGTCGGCCACGTGTGGGGTGTAGAGCAGGTCGTAGCCAGCCGCGAAGTGGGCCTGGCGCCAGTAATCCTCAATCAGCAGGCGCATGCGGGCGCCGCGGGGATGCCAGAACACCAGACCAGCGCCGGCCTCATCTTCGATCGAGAACAGCTGCAGGTCGGTGCCGAGGCGGCGGTGATCGCGGCGCAGTGCTTCCTGCTTGCGGTGCTTGTATTCGGCCAGCTGCTCCGGCGTCTGCCAGGCGGTGCCGTAGATGCGCTGCAGCTGTGCCCTGTTTTCATCGCCGCGCCAGTAGGCCCCGGCCACGCTCTCCAGTTCGAAGGCTTTGGGATTGAGTTCGCTGGTGTTGGCCACGTGGGGCCCGGCGCAGAGGTCCCACCACTCCTCGCCCAGGGTGTAGAGGGTGATGGGCTCCTGGATCCCCGCCAGGATCTCGAGTTTGTAGGGCTCGTTCTGCGACCTGATGCGCGCCTCCGCTTCCTCGCGGCTGACCTCAAGGCGCTGCAGCGGCAGCTTGCGGGCAATGATCTTGCCCATCTCCTTCTTGATCGCCTTGAGATCGGCCTCGGTGAAGGGCTCGGGATTGTCGAAGTCGTAGTAGAAGCCGGTCTCGGTCCAGGGGCCGATCGTGACCTGGGCGCTGTGGAAGAGCTTCTGCACCGCCATGGCCAGCACATGGCTCATGGAATGGCGAATCCGCAGCAGCTCCGGGCTCTCGCTCGTGCGCGGCAGGCGCATCCGGGTGACTTCGCCTGCCGGGAGCGTCGACGGGGATGGGGACACGGAATCGGGCCAGGCCAGGGTCGATCCTACGCATCGGTTTCAGCCCTGCCGCCCGATCGATTCCTAAGATTGACCGGTGAGTGATCTTCCCTCCACACCGGATTCGACCCCCATGCCGGCCGCCGCGGGCGAGCTGCTCGACCAGCTGCTGGGCTCGCTGCTAGTGGATTTCGACTTCTGGTTCGATCGGGGGCTGCTGTTGCTCCAGCACTGCCCCGAGAGCGTGCTGGCCGCCAGCGAGCAGCAGGCTCTCGCCCAGCGCCTGGTCGACGCCCGCAAGGAACTGATTGCCGCCAGGACCCTGCGCTCAGCCGCACCGGTGAGCATGGCCCTCGACATGCAGGCCATGGCTCCCTGGCACCGCCTGGTGCTGAACGTCTGGACCCTGTCAGCGGAACTGCGCCAGGCCGGTGTGGTGCTGCCCGAGCTGCCTTCGGCGACCCAACCTTGAAACGTCCAGCAGCCTCTGGGATTCGCCAGCAGCGGCGTCAGGTGGCACCCGGCTACCTGCTCTGGGCCTTGGGACTCTTCGGGGTCTGCGGCCTGCAGCGCTTCTATGCCCGCAAACCCCTGAGCGGCACGCTCTGGTTACTCACCTTCGGCCTCTGCTACATCGGTCAGCTGGTGGATCTGTTCCTGATCCCGGAGCTGGTGGATCAGGCCAACCAGCCGCTCCAGCTCCAGGAAGCGCTGGAGGCTCTCGAGGCCGGCGACCCCGCGGATGCCCTGCCGCCGCTGGACCGCCAGCTGCTGGCCCTGGCCAGACGTGCCGGTGCCACTGGCTTCACCTACAACGACGCCTTGCTGGAGTGCCGGCTTCCCCGTGACACCCCCCGTGAACGGGTGCGTGAAGAAATCGAGCGGCTCCTTCACGACGATCTGCTCGACGTGGGCAACGACGAACGGGGCCGGGTGGTTTACCGGGAGCCCTGATCAGACGAGGTCGCCGTCAGCCGTTCGCAGAGTCGGGCGGAGGAGCTGCTCCTTGAAGAAGCGGCGCAGCTGGCCGGCATCCTTCACCGGCTGGCCGTAGGCACTGCCGCCGTGGTGCAAGGGGAAGGACGCCCACTCACCCGCCAGGCGCGCCAACGAATCATCACAGAGCTGGCCCCTGTCGATCGCCGCCAGGGCGCCGCGCTGATCAGCCAGGTAGAGAGCTGCCTGGTCCTGGTTGGCGGGCCCGAAGCCGCGCAGACCAAGACGACGGCTGGCCGCCTCCCAGGTGGCCGGCAGCATCTGGTAGGCCCCGGCCGCGGCACTTGCGTAGCGGTTCACCACCAAGATGTCGGGATGACGCTCCAGGGAGGACACCAGCTCGCCGCCGTAGAGGGTGCGGTAGCCATCGGGGGAACCATTCGCCCAGGTGCCTTCGGCATAGCGGATGGTGGCCAGCAGGGCCCGCCGTTGGCGAGTGAGCGGATAACGAACCGCGGCAGTGGCAGCTGCAGGCCGCGGTTGCGCAGCTGTTGCCGGCTTGGAGGCAAGCGGAGGGGGCGTGGGCAGCGTCGGCGGAACGGCAGCCAGAGCAGCGGCAAAGCGGCTGGAGATCAGCGAAGGCAGGGCCAGCAGCACAGCGGTGCTGCCCAGGGCCTGGATGGTTCTGCGGGTTGCTGATGTTCCATTACCAACCATGCCGTGTCGAATTCACCAAAGTTCGCAAAATTGTGATGGTTGAAACACCTATCCGGCGCTGACTCACAGGCGGGCTGGACAAGAGGAGCGCTGCCGTGCTTCGCCATCCATCCGCCAGGTCCGAAAACTCCGAAGCAGGCACCACCACAGGAGCCCGCCATTCATTCAGCTACCACACCCGTCTGGATCGACAAGCCCCCGCTGACGGGCTGAAAGATCAGTGCCGCTGATCCAGTTCAGGCCAGTGATCAGCGTGCCGGCAGGAATCCCATCGCCGTGCGCACCCGCTCAAGGGAGGCCTCGGCCACCGCGCTGGCACGCTCCCGGCCGCTGCGCAGGACCTGATCGAGGTAGCCAGGCTCGGCGAGGATCGCGTCGTAGCGCTCCTGCAGGGGGCGAAGGGCCTCCACGGCCGCCTCCGCCAGCAGGGGTTTGAACTGGCCCCAGCCCATCGGGGCGCACTGCCGGGCGGCGGCCTCCCGGCCCACCCCGCTCAGCAGCGCATACAGCCCCAGCAGGTTGTCGGCCTCGGGGCGCTCAGGGTTGCCGAACTCCAACCCCATCACCGGATCGGTCTTGGCCCGTTTGATCTTGCGGGTGATCAACTCGGGGGGATCGAGCAGGTTGATGCGGGAACCCTCGTTGGGATCGCTCTTGCTCATCTTGCTGCGACCATCCACCAGGCTCATCACCCGTGCCCCTTCAGCCAGGATCAATGGCTCGGGCACCTTCAGCAGCGGCTGATCTTCGGGTGCGAAGCGGGCGTTGATCCGTTGCTGGGCGATATCGCGCGCCAGCTCCAGATGCTGCTTCTGGTCTTCGCCCACAGGCACTAGATCGGCGTCGTAGAGAAGGATGTCCGCCGCCATCAACACGGGGTAATCCAGCAGACCCACGGAGACGTTCTCGCCCTGCTTGCGCGCCTTCTCCTTGAACTGGATCATCCGCTCCAGCCAGTTCAGAGGCGTGACGCAGTTCAGCAGCCAGGTGAGCTCGCTGTGGGCCGCGACCTGGCTCTGCACAAAGACGCTGGAGCGCTCCGGATCGATGCCGCTGGCCAGGTAGAGCGCAGCGGTGCTACGCGTGTTCTCGGCCAGCTGAGCCGGATCGTGGGGAACGGTGATGGCATGCAGATCCACCACACAGAAAAATGTGTCGTGGTCCTGCTGAAGGCTGACCCAGTTGCGGATCGCTCCAAGCCAGTTGCCCAGGTGCAGTGCACCGGTGGGTTGGACACCGGAGAGAACCCTGGGCCTGCCGCTCACGGTTGCGTCTCAGCCGTTTCGGCGGACGGGAGGGCCGTATCCGGGTTGTCCTGACTGACGACCTCGGCCTGGCTGGTGGCCTGCTCCGGATCCGAGATCACCACCTCGAGCGCCTGTTCAGAAGGCTCGGCAGCCTCCTCGGCAACGAGCTCGTCGGGGGCCTCCATCTCAGGGGCTGGGGCCTGGGGACGGCTGGGCCTCGCGAACGGATCCGGACGGCTTGAGCGACGCTCACCACGGCCCTCGGCGGGGGCTCGCCGGGCCCGTTGCCCGTCGCGGGGGGCTGACTCGTTCCGGGGGGCACCGCCCTGGGCACGGTGCTCCGCGAGCAGGGCGTCCAGTTGACCCTGCTCCAGCAGCTGGGCCACGGTGCGGATCGAGAAACCCAGAGCCGCTACGGTGGAGCGGAGCTGGAAGGCCTCCTGCACGGCCTGGGCGGCCCGGAGCTCGTTGTCGCTCAGGCGGATGCGAAAGCCTCCGGCATCACGCTCTCGGCCGCCACCACCACCGCCGCCACTGCCGCGTCCGGTCTCGATGCGCCGGGCACGGGCGGGCTGGTCCTGCTCAGGCTGGGGGACTGCTGCTGTGTTTTCGTCGGCCATCGCCAGAGCCTTCAATCAGGGGGCAAGTGTGCCGCATCAACGGTTCATGGGGCCACCAGCCAAAGCATCCGGTGGGCTTCGGCGGTGCCGGAGCGGGCCAGAATCAGCAACGGCAACGGCCTTGGGCCTGCCATGGCGAAGGCATGCCGGTAACGGTCAAGAAAAGCGAGGTAGGCCTGCAGGGTCCAGCCGCGGTGGCCCCGCTCCTGGGCCTGCCAGTGGCGTTTCAGGGCCAGCCGGCAGGCCTCCTCACCGAACTCGCGCCAGCAATGGGCCTCAGCCGCTGCCGGGCTCAGGCCATCCCGGCAACAGCGGCGGAAGGCCTCCAGCTCGGGGGCCGCGGCCGTGCAGTCCGGCGGCAACTCCAGCGCCAGCCGCTCCACCGCCAACGCTTGAAGCCGCAGCCAGCAGCGATCCAGGAGCAGCACCGGCAGTCCCTCGTGCCAGTGCTGCTCCTGTTGCTGCAGTTCCTGGAACCGGACCAGCTCCTGCTCCAGCCGGGGGGTGAGCTTCAGACTGGCGGCCGGGGCCGTCTCCACCATGGCAAGGCAGCTCAACCTCATCAGTCTGAGGGTGATCCGGGCGGCCTGGGCAGGAGTGGGCGGCTGAGCTAGAGAGGCACTGCTTCGGCAGCCCCGCACCACCCTTGACAACCCCAGCCGACTCCACCGCTGCCACCTGCACCGCTGCTTCCGGCACCGACGCTCCTGCCGCAGTAAGCGACGCCGGGGACAAGCCGCGGAGCTGGCGGCCTGGGATGCCCTGGATGCCGGCGGCCCTGGTGCTGACCGGGGGCCTGCTTCTGGGCGACAGCCTGCACGGCAGCGTTTCCGGTGCTGTGGTGGTTGCCGCGGCGGCTGGGGGCCTGTGGTGGATCAGCCGTGGCAAGGCCAGGATCCACCCCAGGCTTCCCTCCAGCTGGAGCGGCTGGATCGAGCGCTGCGACGGACTGCTGAATCAGTTCGAGCTACTCCAGCCCACGCAGAACGATCCAGCCGCCGGCGCCGAACAGGAGAGCCGGCGGCAGCAACTGCAGCAGCTGCGCGAACGTCAGCCGCGACAGCAGCTGCAGGTGGGTCTGGCCGGGGTCAGCCTGCCGCCACAGAGCCTGCAGCCGGAGCTGATCTGTGCCCTCAAGGCCCCCCTGCCCCTCTGCCTGCACTGGGGCCATCCACTCCCGAGCCACAGCCCCGACTGGCGCTGGCCCCTGCTGTTCCAGCAGTGTGACCTGCTGCTGATTCACCTGGAGACCCCCCTGAGGGCGGCGGATCTGCGCTGGCTCGAGTCTCTGCCCAGTGGCCAGGCCGTGTTCCTGCTGGTGACGAGCCCCACCCCAGGGCCGCAGCCGGAACTCGAGCAGGAGTTGCGCGCCCAGCTGCCCGCGACACTGGCCACTCAGGTCATGCTCTGGAGCGGCGAGGAAGTCCAACTCAGCCGGGCGCTTGAGCCCTGCAGCCGCATGCTGCGCGCCAGCGGCCGGGGACTGCTGCTGCAGACCGAGCTGCGCTGCCTCGAGAGCCTCCACGGCGACTGGCAAGCCAGGCTGGAGGGCCTGCGCCGGGGGCGGCTGGATGGTCTGGTGCGACGCACCCAGTGGCTGGTGGCCGCCGGGGTGTTCGCGGCTCCCATGCCCAGCGTCGATCTGCTCGTGCTGGCGGTGGCCAATGGACTGATGCTCAAGGAGATGGCCGAGCTCTGGGATTGCCCCTGGCAACTGGCTCAGCTGCGCGAGGCCGCGACCGAGCTGGCCAAGGCTGCCCTGGCCCTGGGCGTGACCGAGTGGACCAGCCAGGCCCTGCTCTCGGCCATGCGCCTGGAGGGGACCACCTGGCTGGTGGGGGGGGCGCTGCAGGCCCTGAGCGCCGCCTACCTCACCCGGGTGGTGGCCCACGCCATGGCCGATGTGCTCGCCCTCTCCAGCGGTGTCCCCGAAATGGATCTGCAGGCCATCAGGCAACAGGCCCCCCTGCTGGTGGCCAGGGCCGTGGAAGCTGAGCGGCTCGACTGGATGGGGTTTCTCAGCCAGGGGCAGGCCTGGTGGCGCAGCCAGGCGAGCCGGGGACTGGAGGCAGCAGGCTGAAGCCCGCAATACAAAACTTCTTCATGAAGCCTTGATGAAGTCGTTCATGAAGTTCTCCTTAGACAGGAAACATTTCAAGGCTTTCAGTGGCCTGATGGAGGTCTTTATTTAGCGTCGATGGGTGCCCACCATGGCCAGCTCCAGAGTCAGCTCTCTGAGCAGGATCTGAAGCTGATCAACTGGGCGAATCCATCCCGTCCTCATTCCTCCAATGACCACGGCCGTTCGCAGCGGACGCGCTGGCAACTGGGAAAGCTTCTGTCAGTGGGTCACCTCCACCGATAACCGCATTTATGTCGGTTGGTTCGGTGTGCTGATGATCCCCTGCCTCCTCGCAGCCACCATCTGCTTCATCATCGCCTTCATCGCCGCTCCCCCCGTCGACATCGATGGCATCCGGGAGCCGGTCGCAGGATCATTCCTGTACGGCAACAACATCATCTCCGGCGCCGTTGTTCCTTCCAGCAACGCCATCGGCCTGCACTTCTACCCGATCTGGGAAGCCGCCAGCCTCGACGAGTGGCTGTACAACGGCGGTCCCTACCAGCTGGTGGTCTTCCACTTCCTGATCGGCATCTCCTGCTACATGGGCCGCCAGTGGGAACTCTCCTACCGCCTCGGCATGCGCCCCTGGATCTGCGTGGCCTATTCAGCTCCGCTCTCAGCCGCCTTCGCCGTTTTCCTGATCTACCCCTTCGGTCAGGGTTCCTTCTCCGACGGCATGCCCCTCGGCATCTCCGGCACCTTCAACTTCATGCTGGTGTTCCAGGCAGAGCACAACATCCTGATGCACCCCTTCCACATGCTGGGTGTGGCTGGTGTGTTCGGCGGCTCCCTGTTCTCCGCCATGCACGGTTCACTGGTCACCAGCTCCTTGGTGCGTGAAACCACCGAGAGCGAGAGCCAGAACTACGGCTACAAGTTCGGCCAGGAAGAAGAGACCTACAACATCGTGGCTGCTCACGGTTACTTCGGTCGTCTGATATTCCAGTACGCCTCCTTCAATAACAGCCGCAGCCTGCACTTCTTCCTGGCTGCCTGGCCCGTGGTCGGCATCTGGTTCACCTCCCTGGGCGTGAGCACGATGGCCTTCAACCTGAATGGTTTCAACTTCAACCAGTCGATCCTCGATGGTCAAGGCCGCGTGATCAACACCTGGGCTGATGTGCTCAACCGTGCCAACCTCGGGTTCGAGGTGATGCACGAACGCAACGCCCACAACTTCCCGCTGGATCTGGCCGCCAGCGAGATCGTGCCCCTCGCCCTGACCGCCCCCTCCATCGGCTGATCCCAGCTCAGCCCCTCGGCGCCACAGCCTGAATCAACTCAGCCCCCGCCAATGGCAGGGGCTTTTTTTTGCCGACGATCTGATCGCCGTGCGATTTCTGCGTTCGACATGACCGCGAGCGACATTTCTGCGATCAACGTGACTGCAATCGACCTGAATGCGATCGCCGTTGCTGCATCCGTGGCTTGTAGATTTGATCTCTGATGAGCATGGTGTTTGGCAGCTCGGATCGTCGCTGACGGAAGGGTCAAAAGCCGGCTCCGTTCCCATGGGTCTCTGGTCCTGCTGGTCGCCGCCACGGTGCTGGCGGCCCTGAGCAGTTGCCGCAGCACAGGCCCCGCGACCTCCCCCCTCAGCACCGGCGCTGACAAGGACCGTCCCCTGGTGATCACCACCTTCACCGTGCTGGCTGACATGGCCCGCAACGTGGCCGGCGATCACCTGCGGGTGGAGTCAATCACCAAGCAGGGGGCTGAGATCCACGGCTACGAGCCCACCCCCGGCGATCTGCGCCGGGTCGAAGGGGCCGCCCTTGTGCTGGAGAACGGCCTGAACCTGGAGCGCTGGAGCGATCGCTTCCTGGCTGGGATGCCGGAAATGAAACGAGCCACCCTCACCGCTGGGATCACCCCCCTGCCGATCACCGAGGATGCCTATCGGGGAAAACCCAATCCCCATGCCTGGATGTCCCCCCGCCTCGCAGAGATCTACGTGGAGAACATCCGCCAGGCCTTCAGCCAGCTCGATCCGGCCAACGCCGAGGATTACCGCCGCCGCGCCGAGGCCTACCGCGGCAAGCTGCGGGCCCTTGACCAGGAGCTGCGCAGTGAGCTGGCCACGATCCCGGCTTCAAAGCGGGTGCTGACCAGTTGCGAGGGGGCCTTCACCTACCTGGCGAAGGACTATGGCCTTGATGAGGCCTACCTCTGGCCGGTGAACTCCGAATCCCAGGTCACCCCCCAGCGGATGGCGCGGCTGATCGCCACCGTGCGCCAGCGCCAGGTGCCGGCGGTGTTCTGCGAGAGCACCGTCAGCGACAAGGTGCAGCGCCAGGTGGCCGAGCAGACGGGCGCCCGCTTCGGGGGTGTGTTCTACGTCGATTCGCTCTCCTCGCCCCAGGGGGAAGCGCCGACCCTGCTGCAGCTGCAGCGTCATAACGTCCGCACCCTGATCCAGGGCCTGAAGGGAGGGAGCTGAAGCCATGGCCACCCACACCCACCCAGATCTGGCCCCCAACGCCGAGCGCATCCGCGTCAGCCACCTCTGTGTGAGCTACCACGGGGTCGTGGCCCTGCATGAGGTGTCCCTGAAGGTGAATGCCGGCAGCATCTGTGGCCTGGTGGGTACCAACGGCGCCGGGAAATCAACGCTTTTCAAGGCGCTGATGGGCTTCGTGCGGCCCGCCCAGGGGGAGATCAGCATCAACGGCCTGCCATTGCGCCAGGCGCTGCGCCGTCAGGCAGTGGCCTACGTGCCCCAGATGGAAAGCGTGGACTGGAACTTCCCGATTCACGTGGCCAACGTGGTGATGATGGGTCGCTACGGCGGCATGAACATGCTGCGCATTCCCGGCCGCGACGACCACCGGGCCGTGCGTGAAAGCCTTGAGCGGGTGGAGCTCTGGCCCCTGCGACACCGTCAGATCGGTGAACTCTCCGGCGGTCAGCGCAAACGGGCCTTCCTGGCGCGGGCCCTGGCCCAGGGTGCTTCGGTGCTGTTGCTCGATGAACCCTTTGCCGGCGTCGACATCCGCACGGAGCGACTGATGATCGAACTGTTCCAGCAGTTCCGCGCCGAGGGCCGCAGCCTGCTGATCTCCACCCACGACCTCTCCCATATCACCGGCTTCTGTGATGAAGTGGTGCTGATCAACAAGACCGTTCTGGCCTACGGCGACACCTCCGAGGTGTTCACCGAGGAGAACCTGGCACGTACCTTCGGCGGCAGCCCGGCGCAGCTGCTCACCAGCCCCGGCCTCGAGCCGCTCCCCGAGCCGGGACGCGAGCCCTGGAGGAGCGAGCCCTGATGGATCCCCTGCTCTGGCTGCTGGAGCCCCTGCGGCAAGACTTCATGGTGCGGGCCCTGCTGGTGAGTGCACTGGTGGCTGGCGTCTGCGGGCTGCTCTCCTGCTTCATGACCCTCAAGGGCTGGGCCCTGATGGGGGATGCGGTGTCCCACGCAGTGATGCCGGGTGTGGTGATCGCCTATGCGCTCAACCTGCCTTTCGCCCTGGGCGCCTTTGTCTTCGGGGTGGGCTCGGTGGCGGCGATCGGCTACATCAAGCAGATGACCCGGATCAAGGAAGACACGGTGATCGGGCTGGTGTTCACGGGATTCTTCGCGCTCGGCCTCACCCTGGTCTCGAAGGTGCGCAGCACCATCGACCTCACCCACATCCTCTTCGGCAACGTGCTGGGGATCAGCGGCGAGGACATCCGTCAGACAGTGTTGATCAGCCTGCTGGTGCTTGTGGTTCTGCTGCTGTTCCGCCGCGACCTGATCCTGTTCTGCTTCGACCCCACCCACGCCCGCTCGATCGGCGTGAACACCGGCTTCCTCCACTACCTGCTGCTCTCGGCTCTCTCCCTGGCGGCGGTGGCCGGACTGCAGACCGTGGGAATCATCCTGGTGGTGGCGATGCTGGTGACACCGGGGGCCACCGCCTACCTGCTCACCGACCGCTTTGACCGCATGACCTGGATCGCGATCGGCTCGGCGGTGCTCTCCAGTGTGCTGGGCATCTACTGGAGTTACTGGATGGATGCCTCAACCGCTGGCTGCATCGTGCTGGTGCAGACAGGGCTGTTTCTGCTCAGTTTCCTGTTCGCACCACGCCACGGCCTGCTGGCCCAGCAGCGTCGTTGACATCTGTGGAGCAGCCAAGGCCCAGCCAGAGCTGGCCCTGGTGGCCCCTGCTGCCCCTCTACCCCTACGGCCGCCGTCGCACCCTGGTGCGCACGCTCATTCCCGGGCAGGTGTGGAGCTTCGAGCAACTGCAGGGAATTTTCTACGTGGCGGTGCCGATCCGCATGACGGTGCTGCGTCTGCGCGAGGGGCTGCTGCTCTACGCGCCGCTGCCCCCCACCGAGGAGCTGCTGGGGGAGCTGCGGACCCTGGAGCGGCTCCATGGAGCGGTGCGCACGATCGTGCTGCCCACCAGCTCGGGCCTGGAGCACAAGCTGCCGGTGCCGGCCATGGCGCGGGCCTTCCCCGAGGCCGAGGTCTGGGTGAGTCCGCAGCAGTGGAGCTTTCCACTGCAGCTGCCGCTGCCCTGGCTTGGGTTTCCCCGCTCCCGTACCCGGGTGCTGTTTGCGGATGGAGTACCCCATGGGGACCAGCTCAGCTGGCATCCCCTCGGCCCCCTCGACCTGGGGACCGGCACCTTCATGGAAGTGGCCTGTCTGCATCAGCTCAGCGGGGCCCTGCTGGTCACCGACGCCCTGGTGGCGATTCCACCGGCGCCGCCCCAGCTGTTCGAGGCCGATCCCACGCCGCTGCTCTTCCATGGCCGCGACCGAGGCGACCAGCCGTTGATCGACACCCCTGAGCAACGACGGCGAGGCTGGTGGCGGATGGTGCTGTTCGCTTCCTACCTGCGCCCCGGTTCAGTGCAGGTTCCGGGGCTGAGGGAAGTGCTCAGCCAGGCGTGGCAACCAGGTCTACGCCAGTCCAGGTACTATTTCGGCCTGTACCCCTTTCGCTGGTCACAAGGCTGGGAGGCGGAGTTCAAGGCTCTGCTGGGCTCCCGCGGCGAAGCCCGACTGCAGGTGGCACCGGTGCTGGAGCGGCTGGTGTTCCCTCGCCGCCCGGACGCCTTGCTCAGCTGGCTGGAGAGCCTCGCCGAGCTGGAGCCGTTGCGCTGGCTGGTGCCTGCCCATTACGACGCACCAGTGGCCTGCTCCAAAGCTGATCTGCTCAGCCTGGCCGCAGGCATCAGGCAACGGGTCTGGGCCAGCTCCGATGGCTCCTGGGCCTATCTGGCGAGCATCGATGAAACCCTTCTGAGTTGGGGCGTGGTGCCCAGGGAACCAGGAGGCTGATCAGATGGGATTGCTTAACCGCGGGACGGGGGGTCAGAGCTTGAGTTCACCCGGATCGGCATCCAGACCACCTTCACCGAAAAGCGTGGTTTCCAGCTCCATCCTCTGCTCCATCTGGCGCAGGAAGTAGCCGGTCATCATTGCGGAAGCCAGCAGACCAGCGAGGTTGTCGCGACTGGTCTGAATCTTCACTTCAAACTGTTCTCCGGGCAGCATCCCCAGCAATCCCTGAACGTTGTGGCGAATGATGTCCTGGATGTCACCGCTGGCGGAGCGAGCAACCCGATGAAGCACATCGGGTGACTGGTCCTGCAGGTATTGAATCAGGGAATTCCCGCTGATCGATTCGCTGTCGGTGGTCAGGAACTCCGGGTTGAACATGACCCTCCGGCGTGATCCGTTTCTGGAAATGCACCTTAACGCAAGGTTTCAGATCACTCCCGGCTGGCGATGGGTGGGAACCGTATCGGTCCGAGTTGGCGCAGGGGCCAGTAACGGAACACGGCGGTACCGATCACATGGTCGTCAGGCAGTGGTCCCCAGAGGTGTGAGTCGAGACTGGCATTGCGGTTATCCCCCATCACCAGCAGGTGGCCTGGCGGAACGGTGAGGGGCGGAAGCTCATAGTTGATGGGCTCGAGCCGCCATGGTTCACTCACCGCCGCGCCATTGCGCAGCAGTTCACCAGCGGCCACCTCGATCACATCACCAGGCACCCCGACAACCCGTTTGATCAGGGCTGCCCGGGGGTCGTAGCCGGCGGCGAGCAGGGGATCGGGCGGACGAAACACCACGATCGCTCCGCGCGGCAGGGTCTGAGCCAGCCGGGGCCTGAGTTTCTCCACCAGGATCCGGTCCTCCAGCTGGAGGGTGGGGAGCATGGAGCCGGAGGGGATCCAGCGGGGTTCCATCACCTGCCAGCGCAGCAGCAGCGCCACCCCCACCCAGAGCAACAGGGGAATCAGCTGGCGGGCCATCTCCCAGCGGCGGCTGGCGGCGGCTGGGGTCGGTGCCGAAGGGGCTGGAGCGGGATTGGGCATGATCGCTCCATCCTGAAGCGGCGGCGGACCCAGTGAGCCAGGAGCTGCCCCCCCGGCAGGGAGATCGGGCTGAGGCCAACCTCAGGGCGGCGGTGAACCTGCTGCTGGAGTTGATGGCCCTTGGCATGGAGCGGGTTGTGCTCTGCCCGGGAAGCCGCTCGGGGCCCCTGGCGGCAGCGGCAGGGCTGCTGCTGCCACGGGGGCTGAAGCTGCACACGGCCATCGATGAGCGCTCGGCGGGGTTCTTCGCCCTCGGCCTGGCCAGAGCCGAGGGCGAACCGACCGTGGTGATCACCACGTCCGGCACCGCCGTGGCCAACCTGCTGCCAGCGGTGGTGGAGGCCGACAGGGGCGCCATTCCGCTGCTGCTGCTCAGCGCCGACCGTCCGCAGCGTCTCAAGAACTGCGGCGCCAACCAGACCGTGAACCAGGAGGACTTCCTCGCCCCCTGCTGCCGCTGGTTCGCCCAGGCGGACAGCCGCGGTCTGGCGGTGACGGACCGCCCTTCCCTTCAGGCCCTGGCCCGGCAGGCCCACCGGATGACCCTGGCCGCTCCGATGGGCCCTGTGCACCTCAATCTGCCCTTCGAGGAGCCGCTTCACGCCGGGGCAGATGCCCTGCAGCGCCTGGCCCATGAGCTTGGCGCCATGGGTGAGAGCACAGCCGAGCACAGCCAACGTTCCAGCCAGCAGCCCGAAGCCAGCACCAGCCAGACGACGACCAGCACTGACCTGCTCGGGCTGGATCCCGACCGACCCGGGGTGATCGTGGCGGGCCCCTGGCGGGGCAGCCCTGGCCAGTGGCCCGCTTATGCCGCGGCGCTGGGGCGCTGGCAGCAGCGCTGTGGCTGGCCGCTGCTGGCGGATGGGCTCTCCGGCCTGCGGGGCCAGGCCGGTCTGGAGCTGATGGCGGGCTATGACCTGATCCTGGAGAACCCTGACCCCGCTCTGGTCCCCCCCCAGATGCTGAGGCTGGGTCCCCTCCCCGCCAGCCGACGGCTGCAGCGCTGGCTGGAGAGCTGCGGTGGCCATCAGGTGCTGATCAGCGAAGGTGATCCGCGCCCGCTCGATCCCCTGGGCACGGTCCAGGCCAGCCGCAGTGACGGCCTTGCGGCCTGGTGCTCGACCCTGCCGGACACCCACTGGCAGGCAGGGCAGGCAGTCCCCAGCGCCACGGCCAACCAGGACTTTCTGGCCCGCTGGCAGGTCGCTGAAATCAGCACCCAGACCTGGCTCAACGCCCAGCTGACACACCAGGCTGCCGGCAGCCGACCCGATGAACCCAGCCTGGCGAGGGCTCTGAGCCAGCTGTTGCCGCCAGGCCTGGCGGTGATGCTGGCCAGCAGCAGCCCCGTGCGCGACTGGGAGAGCTTTGCCGATCCCCGCGGCCCTGCCAGACCCATGTATGGCTTCCGTGGGGCCTCCGGCATCGATGGCACGCTCTCCATTGCGGCTGGGCTGGCGGAGAGCCTCGGTGAGCTGGTGCTGCTCTGCGGCGACCTTGCCCTGCTCCACGACGCCAACGGCTGGCTCTGGCACCACCAGCTGCGGGGGCGACTCACCGTGGTGCTGATCGAGAACGGCGGCGGCGGCATCTTCGAGCAGCTGCCGATCCGGACCACGGCGTCCCTGGATTTCGAGCGCCTCTTCGCCATGGGCCAGCCTCTGGACCACACCGCCCTGGCCGCCGCCCATGGGGTGCCCTCTCGCCGGGTCGGGTGTCTGGCAGAGCTGGGCGGCGCCCTGAGCTGGGCCCTGGAGCAGCCGGTGGCCCTGCTGGAGGTGAGGACCGATCGACAGGCCGATGCTCTGTTGCGCCAGCGGTTGCGCCAGGAGGCCCCCTTCCGCGGCTCAGAATGAACTCTTCTCAGACCCCGCCGCGATGAGCGTCGAGTCCACACCGGATGATGCCCCCTGCCCCGGCCCGGTGCTGCCGGGGGAGAACCTGGTGCGCTGGCATCCGGCCGCCCAGTACGAGGACATCCGCTTCGATCGGTGTGAGGAGGGGATCGCCCGGATTGCCATCAACCGTCCGGCCAAGCGCAATGCCTTCCGTCCACGCACGGTGGTGGAGCTCTACGACGCCTTCAGCCGGGTGCGCGACGACCCGCGGGTGGGAGCGGTGTTGTTCACCGGCGTGGGACCTGCGGCCGACGGCGGCTATGCCTTTTGCGCCGGCGGCGACCAGAGCGTGCGCGGCGATGGCGGCTACCTCGATGAAAGCGGCCTGCCGCGGCTGAACGTGCTTGATCTGCAGCGCCAGATCCGCTCGCTGCCCAAGGTGGTGATCGCCCTGGTGGCGGGCTATGCCATCGGCGGCGGCCAGGTACTGCACCTGCTCTGCGATCTCAGCCTGGCGGCGGAAAACGCCGTGTTCGGCCAGACGGGCCCCCGGGTGGGGAGCTTCGATGGCGGCTTCGGCGCCGGCTACCTGGCGAGGCTGGTCGGCCAGCGCAAGGCACGGGAGATCTGGTTCCTCTGCCGCCGCTACAACGCTGAAGAAGCCCTGGCCATGGGGCTGGTAAACGCAGTGGTGCCGCTGCAGAAGCTGGAGGCCGAGGGGGTGCGCTGGGCCCGGGAAGTGATGCAGCACAGCCCCACGGCGATTCGCTGCCTGAAGGCCTCCTTCAACGCCGAAACCGATGGCATGGCCGGAATTCAGGAGCTGGCGGGCCAGGCCACCCATCTTTTCTACAGAACGGCCGAGGGTCAGGAGGGGCGCAATGCCTTTTTGGAGAAGCGCGACCCCGACTTCAGCGATGCCCCCTGGTTGCCCTGACGCCACTGCACTTCATCGCCTGCGAAGCTCCAGGCACCACCGGCCAACTGCTTGAGATGTTGCAGCAATGGGCCACTGATCGGTCCGGAGTACAACAACATCGACTGCGGATTCCGGCCTGGAGCCATCTCAGGCCGAGCTAATCCGGCTTTCCTGCTCCTGTGAGTCATCCAGAATCATCAGGAGTTCTTCGTTGGCCGTTCATGGCACGGCTCCTGCGTTCATAGCCTTCCACTGAAAGGCTGCTCAGGAGCCACTTGGATAACGTGGGTGTCAACAGCATCTCAACGTTCACCTGGCCGTGCCTCCCCGCTTCCTGTTCCCTCTGGTGACCCTGCTGGTTGGTGGCGGCCTGCTCACGCCAGCCGGCGCCCTGGCCGAGGTGCAGCAGCCCAAGGCCAGGGCACCCGGGGCATGGCATCCCCCGATCGCGCTCCCCCACACTCCTGCCCTGCAGCCTCTGCCCGAAAGCCCAGCTCCGCAGCAACGCCAGGCGCAGACCAAGCCAGAACCAGGCCCCGCAGTGGCGATTGCTTCGCCGTTGCCTGAGCGCAGCCTGGTGCTCTACCGCGGCAAGCTGCAGGTGGTGGTGGTGGAGAACGGGCGTGAACTGCGCCGGTTCCCGGTGGCGGTGGGCATGCCTGGCTGGGAAACCCCCCTGGGCCGCTTCCAGGTGATCGAGATGGCGCCCGATCCGGCCTGGAAGCACCCGGTGAGCGGCAAGATCTACCCCCCCGGCCCTAACAATCCCCTCGGTAGCCGCTGGATCGGCTTCCACCGCGACTGCGCCGGCAAGCGCGGTTTCAATGGTCAGCAGCACCTGGAAGTGAAGGGCTGCGTCAGTGCCGGCTTCCACGGCACCCCCCAGCGGGAAAGCATCGGTCAGGCGGTGTCCCACGGCTGCGTTCGCATGTACGACGAGAACGTGCGCGACCTCTTCGAGCTGGTGCGCATGGGCACGGTTGTGACAGTGCTGCCCTGATCCCCTCGGCTGCAGCACGGCTGGCCCAGCGGGGCAGCAAACGTAGAGTTCGGCCCTCCCCTGGGTTCTTCCCATGCGCGTGTTGTTCGCCGCCGCCGAGTGCGCCCCGATGATCAAAGTGGGGGGTATGGGCGATGTGGTGGGGTCGCTGCCACCGGCAGTGGCAGCCCTTGGCCATGACGTGCGCACGATCATGCCTGGCTACAGCAAGCTCTGGAGCCGTCTGGAGATACCCAGAGAGCCCGTCTGGCGAGGACAGGCGATGGGTAACGACTTTGCCGTCTACGAAACCCGCCATCCCACCAATGGGCTGCCGCTCTATCTGGTCGGCCATCCGGTGTTCGATCCGGAGCGCATCTACGGCGGAGACGATGAGGATTGGCGCTTCACATTCTTCGCCAATGCAGCCGCCGAATTCGCCTGGAACCACTGGAAACCGGAGGTCTTTCACTGCCATGACTGGCACACCGGCATGATCCCGGTCTGGATGCACCAGGACCCGGAGATCAGCACGGTCTTCACCATCCACAACCTTGAATACCAGGGTCCCTGGCGCTGGAAGCTCGAGCGCATGACCTGGATCCCCTGGTACATGCAGGGGGATCACACCATGGCCGCCGCCCTGCTCTATGCCGATCGGGTCAACGCCGTCTCCCCCACCTATGCCCAGGAAATCCGCACACCCGAATACGGCGAACGCCTTGATGGCCTGCTGAATTTCATCAGCGGCAAGTTGCGGGGCATCCTCAACGGCATCGACACCGAAGCCTGGAACCCGGCCACCGACAACCTCCTGCCCGCCTGCTACAGCGCCACCGACATGGCACCGAGGGCAACCAACAAACGGGCGCTGCAGGAGCGCATGGGGCTGGGGGTCAGCCCCAATACCTATCTGATGGGGATGGTGAGCCGCCTGGTGGACCAGAAGGGGGTGGATCTGCTGCTGCAGGTGGCCGACCGGGTGCTGGCCTACTCCGACAGCCAGATCGTGGTGCTGGGCACAGGCGACCGCAATTACGAATCGGGCCTGTGGCAGATGGCCGCCCGCCATCCCGGCCGCTTCTCCGTCTTCCTCACCTACGACGATGCTCTGGCGCGTCTGATCTATGCAGGTGCTGATGCCTTCCTGATGCCCAGCCGCTTCGAGCCCTGCGGCATCAGCCAGATGCTGGCGATGCGCTATGGCTGCATCCCTGTCGTACGCAAGGTGGGCGGCCTGGTCGACACCGTCCAGCCCCATGTGCCAGCCGACCACAGCGGCACCGGCTTCTGCTTCGATCGCTATGAGCCGGTCGACTTCTACACCGCGATCGTTCGTTCCTGGGAGGCCTACCGCCACAGCCACAGCTGGCGGGAACTGCAGTTGCGCGCCATGGCCGTGGACCACAGCTGGACCCGCTCAGCCCTGGAGTACGACGCCATGTACCGCGATGTGCGCGGGGTGAAGCAGCCCACCCCCTCGGCCGCTGATGTGGAGCAGTTCTCCCTCGGCCAGGATGCCGATCCCAGCCTCGTCCAGGCCGGCGGCTCTGCCAAGGCGGCTGAAACCGAGGCCCAACCCCGCAGGCCGGAAGGGAGCGGTGGGCCCCGCAATCCCCTCTCCGCCCTGCTGCGCCGCGGCCAGAGCTGAGCGTGGAACGCTCCGGCTCCGAGCTGCCGGTCGTTTACGAAAGCCCCTGGCGGGCACTGGGGCGGGACCTGCGCGCCGTGGCCGCCAGCTGCGCTCTTTCCTTTAGGCGGATGTGGCGGCGCCAGTGGCAGGGGGATCTGCCCACGCCACCGTTCTGGCCCCGGCGCCAGGCAACCCTGTTCTGGCCTGCCGCGCTGCTGCTGGCTCTGCTTCTGCTGGCGCTGGCGGGGAGATTCGCGCTTGGGCAGCTGCAACCTCCGAGTGGGGAAAGGCCGGTGCAGATGGATGGATCAGGGCGATCAGCACCGGTTGCATCGCCTCCGTTTGTATCGCCTCCGTTATCGATTGATCCGGAATTGATTGATCCGGCCCTTGACCCCGCACAGGCCCCGGATGAAGCCAGAGAAGGCCGCCGGGAGTCGCCCACAGAGACAATTGGCACCTCTCCTGAGCCGGTGCCCCCGCCTCAGGCCACCCCCAGCGCAGACGAGACCCCGATCCAGTTACCGCCAGGATTCATTGATGAATCGGGGCTGGTGCTGGCGGCCCCCACAGGCGGCGGCGCCGTCGTGCTGAGGCTGAGGATCTCAGAGGCCTTCAATTCCCTCCCGGAAAGCGAGCGGCAACGGCTGGCGCAGCAGTGGTGGCAGCAGTCCCTTGGCCTGGGCTACGAGCAATTGCGGCTGCTCGATCCCAGTGACGCAGAACTGGGCAGGAATGCCGTCGTGGGCGGGGGCATGATTCTGCTCGATTGATCCGATGCGGGCGGAAGCGATGCGGCTGGCGAACCTGGTGGAGCTGTGGGGAAAGCCGATCGAAGCGGCTCCCGCTGATCCGGCGGCCAGCTTCAGCCGTATCTGCACCGACAGCCGTGAGCTGGAGCCCGGCTGCCTGTTCGTGCCGCTGGTGGGGGAGCGTTTTGATGGGCACCGCTTCCTGGAGGCGGCCCTTGAGCAGGGGTCGCTGGCCGCCCTGGCCCAGCGCGACCGCCTCAGCGCCGAGCAGGCCGAAGCCCTGGTGGCCGCCAGAGGCGGCCGGATCTGGCTGGTGGACGACACCCAGGCGGCCTACCAGGAGCTGGGGCGTCTCTGGCGCCGCCAGGGCAGCGCTCCGGTGATCGCCGTGACCGGCTCAGCCGGCAAGACCACAACCCGCGAGCTGATCCGCGCCGTGCTGGCCCCCCTCGGTCCGGTGCTCGCGAGTGTGGGCAATGAAAACAACGACATCGGCGTGCCGCTCACCCTGCTCAAGGCCGGCGGGGAGCACCGGGCCGTGGTGGTGGAGATGGGCATGCGCGGCCTGGGGGAGATCGAGCGGCTCAGCCGCTGCGCCGAGCCCGACATCACCGTGATCACCAACATCGGCACGGCCCACATCGGCCGGCTGGGCAGCCGCGAGGCGATCGCCACGGCCAAGTGCGAGATCGTCTCGGCCCTGCGCCCCGATGGGCTGGTGGTGATCCCGGCCGGTGACCCCCTGCTCGAGACCAGCCTCGCCGCCGTCTGGAGCGGCCGGGTGATCCGCGTTGCCCTCCACGACGACCCGCCCGGGCCTGAGCCGGCCCAGGTGCTGGGCAGGATCGAGTCGGGCGCCGACGGCGAACAGCTGATCTGGGGGCTGGCGGAGCCGGGGGCGGCGGAGCACAGCACCGAGTTGCCCTTGCCGGGCCGCCACAATGCCCGCAACCTGCTGCTGGCCCTTGCCGTGGCCAGCGAGCTGGGGGTGGATCCGCTGCAGTTGCGCCGCCTGGAAGTGGCCCTGCCGGGCGGGCGCAGCCGGCGAATCCGCCTGGGGGGGATCGAGGTGCTCGATGAGACCTACAACGCCTCCCCCGAAGCGATGCTGGCGGCGCTGGATCTGCTGGCGACCCAGCCTGGCCGCCGCTTCGCGGCGCTGGGCACCATGCTCGAGCTGGGGGAGCAGAGCAGCGAGCTGCACCGCCGGGTGGGAGAGCGGGCCAGGGCCCTCGGGCTCGATGGCCTGGTGATCGTGGCGAGCGGCGCTGAAGGGGAGGCCCTGCTGGCGGGGGCCGCCGGCCTGCCGCGCCTGGAGCGGCTCGATTCGCCCGCCGAGGCCGCCCGCACGTTGCTGGGCTGGCTGGAGGCCGGCGACCACCTTCTGCTCAAGGCCAGCCGTGGGGTGGCCCTGGAACGGCTGCTGCCGCTGCTGGAGCAGGGACTCAGCCCTGCGGCGGGCTCCAGTCGAGCTTGATCTGCTGACGGGCGCGGCCCAGGGCCAGGGCACCAGCCGGCACGTCGCGGGTGAGGGTGGAGCCAGCCCCCACCGTCACGCCGGCCCCCAGCGTGATCGGTGCCACCAGCACCGAGTTGGCACCCGTCTTGCTGCCGGCACCGATCACTGTGCGGTGCTTGCGCACACCGTCGTAGTTGGCAGTGATCGTGCCCGCCCCCACATTCACCTCCGCCCCCAGATCGGCGTCACCGAGGTAGCTGAGGTGGTTGGCCTTGCAACCGGCGGCCAGATGGCTGTTCTTGACCTCTACGAAATTGCCGATGCGGCAGCCACTCTCCAGCCGGGTGCCTGCACGGAGCTGGGCGAAGGGTCCCACCACGCAGCCAGCGGCCACGCTCACGTCGCGCAGGACGGAATAAAGAACCTCCACCCCGTCATAGAGCTGGCTGTCCTCGATCAGGCACCCGGGGCCGATGCGGCAGCCACTGCCGATGCTGGTGCTGCCCCGGAAATGGCACTGGGGCTCCACGAGCACGTCACGGCCGAAGCGGGTGCCCTCGCTGAGAGTGCAGCTGGCGGGGTCCACGAAGCTCACCCCCTCCGCCATCCAGTGGCAGCGAAGCCGCTCCTGAAGGGCGGCCTCACACTGGGCCAGCTGCTGACGGTCGTTGATGCCGGCGATTTCGGCGGAGTCCGCCACCTCCACATGCACGGCGGGGCTGAGCATCGCCACGGTGTCGGTGAGGTAGAGCTCTCCCTGGTCGTTGTCGGTGCTCAGCTTCGGCAGCACCGCGGCCAGGGCGCGCCAGTTGAAGCAATAGATCCCGGCATTGGTGAGATCGTTCTGAAGCTGCTCCTTGCTGCAGTCGCGATGTTCCACGATCGCTTCCACCTGGCCCCGCTCATCGGTGAACACCCGGCCGTAGCCACTGGGATCAGCCAGCCGGGCCGTGAGCAGGCTCACCGCGGCCCCGGAGCCCCGGTGCCGCTCCAGCAGCGCCTCCAGGGTGGCGGGGCGCAGCAGTGGCACATCACCATTGAGCACCAGCAGCTCGCCCTCGAACCCCGCCAGAGGACCGAGCAGCTGTTGCACTGCATGGCCCGTGCCGTTCTGCGGTTCCTGCAGCACGAACTCCAGGCCTTCCAGATCGGCCAGGGCTGCGCGCACCCGCTCGGCATGGTGGCCCACGATCAACACCTGCCGCTGGGGATCGAGGTGACGGCAACTGGCCAGCACCCGCTCCACCAGGGTGGAGCCCGCCAGGGATTGCAGCACCTTGGGCCATTCACTCTTCATCCGGGTGCCCTTTCCAGCGGCCAGCACGGCAACGGCGAGCATCTGCGGATCAAGGCGGCTGGGCACGGAATCTACCGGTCTCCTCCCTGCAGCCCCCAGCGCCGCCGCCAGGCACTGGCAGGCTCCGCCCCACTGAGGGCCTGGGCCCTCTGGCGCTGGGCCAGGATCACGGAGCTTTCTGCCTGTCCCCCGGGGTCGCGGTAGGGCTCGCCGGCCCGGCTGGCCAGGTGCTCCCGCTCCAGCAGCGAGAGCGGTCGCCACCAGGGAGAAGACATCTCCAGCACCTGGGCCGCCACCGTGCCATGGCTCCAGACCTGACCGGGACCGCCCTGGTCAGAGGCAGCAGCGTCTCCGGATCGCAGCGCCGCCAGCTGCAGGCCTGCTTCCATCAGGCTGCGGCGTGGGGCGGCGGCCGAGCAGTAGGTGAGCAGCCGCCCCCGGGGGGCCAGCAGCGCAACCAGCGCAGCAAGAAACTCCTGGCTCCAGAGTTGGGGGCAATGGCGCGGCGAGAAGGCATCGAGCATCACCAGATCGCAGCGCCCAGCGGCCCGCAGCAACACCGAATCGATCTGCTCTCGGGCATCGCCCCAGCGCATCTCGCCCCGGCCGTGGGGGCTCAGCCACTGGCTCGTGTCCCGCAGCTGCTGGAGCTGATCCAAGCCGAGCGCTGGCTGCCACTGCCGGCGGAAGGAGGGTTCAGCCAGGGCCAGGGCCAGGGGGGCCGGATCGATCTCCAGGCCGAACCAGTGCAGGCGAAGCCCCAGGGGGGCCGCCGCTTCCAGCAGGGCGGCGCTGTTGGTGCCCAGCCCCACGCAGACATCCACTACCCGGAGCTCCTCCCCGGCGCTGAAGCGCTCCAGCTGGGCCGGCTGCACATAGGTGCGCCGCGCCTCGAGCAGGGCGCCACTGCGGCAGTGAAACCCCTCGCCGAACTCGGCGCTGTGCAGGCTGAAACTGCCGTCCTCGGTGACGCGGGGGCTGAGATGGGCTGCCAGCGGAACCCCGGGGTTCACCCAGACTGACCGCCGGGGTCGGCCTGCAGGCGCGCCAGATCCTCCCAGAAGCCCGGATAGGAGACAGCCGCCGCCTCGCTGCGGTGCACCCGTGTGGTGCCGCCGGCCACCTGGGCCGCCACCCCCAGGCTCATGGCCACCCGGTGATCGGTTTCGCTGTCGACCTCGGCGCCATGGAGCGGGCGGCCACCCTCGATCACCAGGCCGTCGGCGGTCTCCTCCAGGCTTGCTCCCAGCAGCCTCAGCTGGCGGGCCATCACCGCCAGGCGGTCCGTTTCCTTGACGCGCAGTTCCTCGGCATCACGGATTCGGCTCACCCCCTCGGCGCAACAGGCCGCCACCGCCAGGATCGGAATCTCATCCACCAGCCGAGGGATGAGATCGCCAGCGATCTCGAACGCCTTCAGCGGCCCATGGCTGACACGCACGTCCCCCACCGGCTCACCGGCCACATCGCGCGGATTGAGCACCTCCAGCCTGGCCTCCATCTGCTCCAGCACGTCGAGGATGCCGGTACGGGTGGGGTTGAGGCCCACGTTCTCCACGGTGATCTCGGCCCCGGGGGTGATGGCGGCGGCCACCAGCCAGAAGGCCGCCGAGCTGATGTCTCCGGGAACTACCACCGGCAGACCGCGCAGGCTGGCCCCGGGATGAAGACAGATCATGCGGCCCATGTCGCCACCGACATCGAGATCGGCACCAAAGGCCCTGAGCATGCGCTCACTGTGATCGCGGGAGCGGGCCGGCTCGATCACGGTGGTGGAGCCGCTGGCCGTGAGAGCTGCCAGCAGCAGAGCGGATTTCACCTGGGCCGAGGCCACGGGAGTGCCGATCACGGCGCCGTGGAGCTGGCAGCCTTCGATCGCCAGCGGAGCGAGGTTGCCGCCAGCCCGGCCACGGATCATGGCTCCCATGCCGGTCAGCGGCTGGCTCACCCTGGCCATGGGCCGCCCGCGCAGGGAGGCATCGCCATTGAGCACGAAATGGCGGCCGGTGCGGCCCGCCAGCAGCCCCAGCATCAGGCGCATGGTGGTGCCGGAGTTGCCGCAGTCGAGCACGTCCTCGGGCTCCGTGAGGCCATCGAGGCCGACCCCCTGCACCAGCACAGTTTCGCCGGCATGGATCGGGCTGATCGTGACCCCCATGGCCCGCAGGCAGGCCGCTGTGCTCAGCGGATCCTCGGCGGGCAGCAGACCCTCGATGCGGGTCTCGCCTTCGGCGATGGCTCCGAAGAGCAGGGCCCGGTGGGAAATCGATTTGTCACCCGGCACCCGCACCGTGCCGCGCAGGCTGCGCCCCCGGTCAGCGCCGGCGGTGGAGCCCAGGTTCAGGGGGCTACCGGAGGCGGGGGCGACGGCCATGCGATCGAAGCTGGGATGGAACGGGAATCGGTGAGCCTAGGGCTGAGCTTCTTCTGGAAACACCGGCGACTGGGAGCCATGGAGCCGATCACCGGCATCCCCCAGACCGGGAAAGATGCGGAAGGCCTCATCCAGCTCGGGATCGATGCAGGCGGAGTACACCGTGAGATCCGGAAAGCGCTTGCCAAGGGCCCCGAGCCCGGGACTGGCCGCCAGGGCCGTGATCACCCGCAGGCGCTGCCCGCTCACTCCCAGAGCCTCCAGGCGCTCCAGCACCTGGATCAGGCTGCCGCCAGTGGCCAGCATCGGGTCGAAGACCATCACCCCCACCCGCTCGCCGATCCGCTCCGGCAGCGTGTCGAGGTAGCAGTGGGCCTCGCCGGTGCGCTCATTGCGCACCAGGCCCATGTGGGCCACCCGGGCGGATGGCAACACTGCCTGGGCACCGGCCCACAGCCCCAGCCCAGCGCGCAGCACCGGCACCGCCAGCACCGGCACCATGGGGTCCACAACCATCCCCTCCGTGACCGCCAGGGGGGTCTGCACCTGCAGGGATCGCTGGGGCAACCAGTCGCGCACGGCTTCGTAGGTGAGCCAGCGGCCCAGCTCGGTCATGGCGGTGGCGAACAGCGGCGAGGGGGTCTCCCGATCCCGCAGCACGGTCAGCCAGTGGGCGATCAGGGGATGGGGTGGAACGACCACCCGCAACGACATGGTCATGTGCCATAGCTTGAGCAGTCACGCTACGTGTGCTGTGCCGACTGCTCTTCGGGTTTCCAGGCCTCACCCGTCTCGCCGGCGCCGCGTCCTCCGGCGTTGGTGCTCGCTGCTGGCGGGCCTGATCCTGTTGGTGGGCAGCTCGCTGCTGGTGGGGGTGGGGAGTGCCGCTGCGATCACGGCGCCCGAACTGCGGGGCCAGCGGTCCCTGCAGGATCTGCAGCCCGACATGCACGGCCGTGACCTGCGCCAGCAGGAGTTCCTCAAAGCCTCGATGAGTGGCTTCGACCTCAGCGAAAGCGATCTGCGCGGGGCCGTGTTCAACTCCAGCGACCTCACCAACAGCAATCTGAGCGGGGCCAACCTCGAAGACGCTGTTGCCTTCGCCACCCGCTTCGACGGGGCTGATCTGAGCGGAGCCGTGCTGCGCAACGCCATGCTCATGCAGAGCCGTTTCACGGGCGCACAGATCGAGGGAGCGGATTTCAGCGACGCAGTCCTGGACCTCTCCCAGGCCAAGGCCCTCTGTTCCCGCGCCGATGGCGTCAACTCCATCACCGGCGTCTCCACGGTCGAAAGCCTGGGCTGCCGGTAACATTCGGATCCGGTTCCGGTGGGGATCAGCCACCGGGGGCAAGGGGGAAAGTCCGGTGAAAATCCGGCACTGTCCCGCAGCTGTGCAGCCCGTGCTCCGGTCAACAGCCGCCGCATGAGCCAGTCAGAACACCCGCCGGTTCTCCCTCTCGTGCCGGCGCGGACCGGAATCCCAGACAATGACTTCCCTCTCAGGGGATCCGGCTCGGCTGCTGCAGCCTGCACGGCAACCCCAGCACGCTCCCCGATCTCCCCAGTCCACCTCTGCCGCCAGCGGCTCCCGGCGCACCCCCGCAGGACCCATCGCCCTGGTGGCACTGGTCCCCGTGCTCTTGGTTTCGCTGCTGGCAGCCCCGGCCTCGGCCCACCATCTGATGGAGGCATTCGGGCTGAGGGAAGGGGCCATGGCCGGTTTCCTCAGTGGACTGGGCCATCCCCTGCTCGGTCCTGACCACCTGCTGTTCCTGCTCAGCCTGGGGCTGGTGGGGCTGCAGCAACCGCTGCGCTGGGTGGTTGCCCTGCTGACGATCGGCCTGGGCTCCACCGCCCTTGGCCTGGTGCTGCCGGTGCTGCCCGGCAGCGAGCTGCTGGTGGCCCTTTCGCTCGTGGCCACCGGGCTGGTGGTGCTCGGCCGCTGGCCCAGCTGGATCCTGCTGCCCGCCATCGCCCTGCACGGCAGTGTCCTGAGCCAGCCGGTGCTCGGCTGGTCGCTCTCGGCCCAGCTGGTTTACCTCCTTGGTCTGCTGCTCAGCCAGGGGGCTCTGCTGATCACGGCCGTCACCCTGGTGCGCACATGGGCGCGGGGGCTCCAAACCGCCAACCTGCGCTTGCTGGCGGGGCTGCTGATCGGCATCGGCGCCACGTTCGCCTGGACCCAGGTGGTGCCCTGACGATGGCAGTTTCCACCGCAGCCCCGCTGGCGCCGCTCGCCAATCGGAGGCTGCCGGTCACCGTCGTGACTGGATTTCTGGGCGCCGGCAAGACCACCTTGCTGCGCCATCTGCTGCTCAACAGTGGTCAGCGTCTGGCGGTCCTGGTGAATGAGTTCGGCGAAGTGGGGATTGATGGAGCCCTGCTGCGCAGCTGCGGCTTCTGCCCCGAAGACGAGCTGGAGGGTCGGCTGGTGGAGCTGGCCAATGGCTGTCTCTGCTGCACCGTCCAGGACGAGTTCCTGCCCACCATGCAGATCCTGCTGGCCAAGGCCGATCGCCTCGACGGCATCGTGGTCGAAACCAGCGGTCTGGCCCTGCCCGAACCGCTGGTCCAGGCCTTTCAGTGGCCTGAGATCCGCACCCGCACCCGCGTCAATGGCGTTGTGGCGGTGGTCGATGGCGAAGCCCTGGCCCAGGGCAGCGTGGTGGGCGATCCGGCGGCCCTGGAACGCCAGCGGGCGGCGGACCCCAGCCTCGACCATCTCAGCGACCTCGAAGACCTCTTCCGCGACCAGCTGGCGGCTGCCGATCTGGTGCTGATGAGCCGGGCCGATCGACTCGATGCCTCCCAGAGCGCGGCCGTCCAGCGACAGCTGGCACCGCTCTGCCGCCGCGGAGTGCAGGTGCTGCCCATGGTCCGTGGCGAGGTGCCTGCCGAGCTGATGCTGGGCCTGGAGAGGGTTGAGCCGGCCATGGCACCCCACAACGATCATCACGGCCATGCCGATGACGATGACCACGAGCACGAGCATGGAGATGCCCACAGCCACGACCACAGCCATGTGCCGATGCAGTCACTGTCGCTCAAGCTGCTCGGCCACTTTGACCGCCAGGCCCTGGAACGCCTGTTGATCGAGCAGATCGTCGAGCAGGGGATTCTGCGGCTCAAGGGCTGGTTGCACCAGAGCGGCAAGCCAAGGCCCCTGCAGATCCAGGCGGTCGGTCCACGGCTCGACAGCTGGTACGACCGTCAGCCCGTCGAGCCCAGCGCCGCAGAAAGCCCTGGCCTGGAGCTGGTGGTTCTGGGCCTGAGCCTCGACAAAGCCAGGCTGGAGCAGGTCCTGGGCAGTGCGGCCCTCAGCCCTCTGGCCTGAAACGGCCATCAATCCAGCGGAAAGGCCCCCTTGGCGCAGATCCCGTCCCAGCAGAGGGCATGGTCCTCCTGCCAGCGGCCGCTCACTTGCTGCCAGGGACCGCTGGAGCGACGCATCTCGACGGTTCCTCGCCCGTCGTGGCGGAACAGGACCCGCAGACCATCGAGGTCGATCTGCCAGCGCTCACCCACCGCTTGCACCGTCATCACGCAGGGGTGCCAGGGGCCTTCATCCATGCGGCATTCGACCATGTAGCCCGGTGGTTCGGCCCCCAGCGCCGGTCGCCAGACCCAGCCAAGCCCCGCAACCAGGGCGGCTGCCATGGTCAGCGCCGCGACGGCTGACAAGGACCGCCGCCCAGACAGCGCCAGGGGTGGGCCGTGCATGGCTGTGGTCTCCTCCTTCTGACCCTTTCAAGCTGGATCTGGCCCTGGCGAAGGGGGAACATGGGCTGCCAAGATTTAACAAACGCCCCGGCTGCCTGGTGCCCCGCTTTCACGCCCGTGTGCTGGTCTCCCTGAGGCCCTCGGTTCTCGATCCGGCCGGTGAGGCCACCCGCGCCGCCACCAGCCGCCTGGGGGTGGAGGGGGTCAGCCGCCTGCGTATCGGCAAGGCGGTGGAGCTGGAGATCGAAGCTCCCGATGCCGACACCGCCCGCTCGCGAGTGGAGTTGCTGAGCGACCGGTTGCTGGCCAATCCCGTGATCGAGAACTGGGAACTGGAGCTCAACGAGATCGCCGCCAACGGGGCGGACCTGCCGGCATGACGATCGGTGTGGTGGTCTTCCCCGGCTCCAACTGCGACCGGGACGTGGGCTGGGCGGCCGAGGGCTGCCTGGGACTTCCGACCCGCTTCCTCTGGCATGAGGACCGCGACCTGAACGGCCTGGATGCCGTGGTGTTGCCCGGCGGCTTCAGCTATGGCGACTACCTCCGCTGCGGCGCGATCGCCCGTTTCGCTCCAGTTCTTGAGGAAGTGGCGGAGTTTGCCGCCAGGGGTGGCCCGGTGCTGGGGATCTGCAATGGCTTCCAGATGCTCACCGAACTCGGACTGCTACCCGGTGCCCTCACCCGCAACAGCCGTCTGCACTTCATCTGTGAGCCCACAGCCCTGACGGTGCGTCCTGGCAGCTGCCGCTGGCTCTCCGGCTACGGGGAGAACGAAGAGATCAATCTGCCGATTGCCCATGGCGAAGGGCGCTATCAGTGCGAGCCCTCCACCCTGGAAGCCATGGAGAAATCCGGTCAGGTGGTCCTGCGCTACCGGAACAATCCCAACGGCTCCGTGGGCGATGTGGCTGGCTTGTGCAACCCGGGCGGAAACGTGCTCGGACTGATGCCCCACCCGGAGCGGGCCTGCGACCCCCGCACCGGCGGCCTCGATGGTCAGCGCCTGTTCGCCAGCCTGCTGGGCTGAAGGCTCTCCCATCAGGGAGCAAGAAAAAAGGGGGCCAATGGCCCCCTTCTCTGCATGCAGTGCCCGGGGGCCGATTGATCAGTTGACCGCGGCGAAGAACTCCTTGCTGCCGACGGGGTCCGGGTTCATGGTCTTCTCGCCCGGTGTCCAGTTGGCGGGGCAGACCTCATCAGGGTTGGCCTTGACGTGCTGGAAGGCCTGCAGAACCCGCAGGGTCTCATCGACGTTGCGGCCCACCGCCAGGTTGTTGATGGTGGCGTGCTGGATGACACCATCGGGATCGATGATGAACAGACCGCGCAGGGCCACGCCGGCGTCTTCGTCGAGCACGTTGTAGGCGGAAGCGATCTCTTTCTTGAGGTCGGCCACCAGGGGATAGGCGATGTCGCCGATGCCGCCCTGCTTCCGATCAGTCTGGATCCAGGCCAGGTGGGAGAACTGGCTGTCCACCGAGACGCCCAGCACCTCGGTGTTGCGGCTGGCGAAATCGCCGTAGCGGTCGCTGAAGGCGGTGATCTCCGTAGGGCAGACGAAGGTGAAATCGAGCGGGTAGAAGAACAGCACCACGTACTTGCCGCGGTACTGGGAGAGGGTGACCGTCTGGAACTCCTGATCCACCACAGCGGTGGCTGTGAATTCAGGGGCCTGCAGACCGACGAGCCGGGACATGCTTGAAATTTGGGTAACGAACGGGAGAGCAGGGAGCTCAGTCCGAACTCGGACCGACTACCACTTGCGACCGCAACAATTTATCACGGAACCCTGGCAACGGCGGCGCTTACGATGAAGGAGGTGATGACGGCTGATGCCCCGCCCCCGTTCCACAGCCTTGACCTGATGTCCTGGGACCCTGTCCTGCTCCGCAAATACAACAACACCGGTCACTTCCGCCTGCTCAACCAGCTGCGCAGCGAGCTGAAAACCAGCCCCCTCAACCGGGAGGAACCCGGCGACAGTGACGGAGGCGGCCGTTCACGCACCGGCACCCTGGTACGTGCCGTGGATGTGCGGCCCCAGGTCTATGGCCGTGCCCGCCGCTATGCGGGTCCAGCGCCGGCGCCCAACCTGCCTCCAGCAAGCGCCGGCCCTGAAGGGGGCTCGTCCTCCGCCAGCTTCCGCGAACGCCTCAACGCCGTCGAGATGCGCTGATACGAGCTGACCAGAGCGGTGCCCTGGAGCTGGTTGATGGCTCCCTGGCTCCAGGTGAACCGAGTTGATCAGACAGACCTGGTTGATCAGACGAACCAAAGTTCTGGTTTTGTCTGATGGACTTGGTCTGCCAGCGGCTGGGCGTCAATCGGACAGCACGAATGGCTCGGGGGAGACTTGAACTCCCGACCTTGGGGTTATGAATCCCACGCTCTAACCAGCTGAGCTACCGAGCCCGGTTGTAAGGACTTTAAACGATCGACCTCCCTCTCCCTTACGGGGAAGAAGAAGGTGGCAAGGATGGAGATCAGGCTCTGCCGGGGAGGAATTGAAGCGGATTTACGGCGCCACGGCCAGCAGGGTGGATCTCGAAGTGGAGGTGGGGACCTGTGCTGCGTCCGGTGCTGCCCATCTCCGCGATCTGACTGCCCTGGGACACTTGCTGGCCCACCCGTACCAGAATCCGGCTGTTGTGGCCATAGAGCGATTTGCTGCCGTCAGGGTGCTGGATCTCCACCAGGTAGCCGTAGCCGCCATCGTGCCATCCGGCGAAGGAGACCTCACCACCCTGGGCCGCGACAATTGGGGTGCCCACATTGCTGGCGACGTCAATGCCCTTGTGCATCCGTCCCCAGCGCCAGCCGTAGCCAGAGCTGAAAACGCCGCGGGCTGGCCAGATCCAACCACTGCCGAGCTGAGAAGGAGTCGTTCGCTGTTCACCCGGGCGGTTGAAACCGGGAAGGTCGGGCCAGCTCAGGCCTCCACTGCCCGTGGGCTTGAGTCCGAGCACCATGCGCGATCGGGAGACACCAGCCCTGGACACACGGATCTGGCTTCCTTCCACCAGGCGAGCCGCTTCAAGCCCAGGATTGAGCCGCAACAGGTCCTGGATGCTGAGCCTGTAACGCTGGGCAAGCTTCACCAGGTTGTCGCCGAAACGCACCACACCGGTGCTCTCAAGCGGAGGGGGCTCAGTGCGGGGAGCCGAGCGGCGCAGCTCGCTGGTGTCGAGGGAGGCAAGCTGCTTGGCCGTCGAAGCTTTGTTAGACGGAAGTACAACCCAGTCGCCCCGGCTGAAGGCGTGATCTTCATTGACATCGTTGAGCTTGGCCAGGGGGGTTTCCTGAACCCGCAACTGGCTGGCCAGCTGCTCAAGGCTGATGTCGTCGCGGGTGCGAACCCAGAGCTTGTCGCGAAACGAGCTCGGCAGGGAGGCGAGCAGTTGGGGTTCGCCAATGGGAGGCAGAGCCGCCATTGATGGATCGGACTCCAGCCGCTCGGGCATCGATTCGAAACCGGGCCGGCGCGCGTCGGCGATGCCTGGAATGGCGCCGACAGCCACGAGGGAGAGAACCGGCATGGTTCCCAGCAGCGGCAAGATCAGATGCGAAGGCTTCATGCAGAAATTCACCCGTTGGACAAGGCCCGGTGGAGAAGCCACCATCCCCGAGCCGCGCCGAGGGTAGCGGCATGAACCATCAGGCACAAGCCTCTGGGGTCAGCGAATAAATCGTCATGGACGATCCAGGAAGCGGCTGATCGCTCAGACACCAGTCTCCAACTGGCGCAAGGCCTCGAACAAAACCACGGCCACCGAAACCGAGAGATTCAAGCTGCGCACCCCACCACCGTGTCGAACCGAGCCGGCCATGGGGATCGTCAGCCGCAGTTCGGCCAGCTCCAGCAGCTCCGGCGGCAGACCGTCGCTCTCCCGCCCGAACAGCAGCCAGTCGTCGCTGCGGAAGCGGCAGTGGTGGTAGGGCTGATCTGCCTGGCTGCTCAACGCCAGCAGCCGCCCTCCACGCCGCCGCTGTTCCGCTCGCAGGGCCTCGAACCCTGGATGGAGGTGCAACGGCACCCAGGGCCAGTAGTCGAGCCCTGCACGCTTGAGCTGGCGGTCGTCGAGGCTGAACCCCAGGGGTTCGATCAGGTGCAGCTCCGCGCCGGTTGCTGCGCAGGTGCGGGCCACATTTCCGGTGTTGGGCGGTATCTGGGGCTGGAACAGCACCACCCGGGGAAGGTCGCTCAAGGGTCAGGCACCGGCTGGCTGAGGGCATGCAGATCCAGGGCGCGGCCCTGAATCACCAGCCAGCTGGCCTGGGCCAGGGGCTGCAAGCGCTGCTGCAGCCCCCCCAGCCGATCGCAGAAACGGCCGCCGATCACGGTGGGAGGCACCACCCCCCAACCGGTCTCCTCCGTCACGATCACCTGAGGAGCGCAGCAGCTCATCAGCGCCTCCAGCAGGCCCAGCTGCCGTCGCTCCCAGCCCTCGGCGCTGAGATCGAGGTGGTGAGCAAGCCAGGTGCCGAGGGAATCGATCAGCAATTGGTGATCGGCGGGGGCGCGCCCCAGAGCCGACTCCAGCTCCCCTTCCACCTCCCAGGTGGCCCAGTTCATGGGTCGCCGGCGCCGATGCAATTGCAGGCGCTGCTGCCAGGCAGGATCATCCGCAGCAACAGCTCCGGTGGCGATGTAGAGCACCGGATGGCCACTGCTGGCGACCAGATGCTCGGCCCAACGGCTCTTGCCACTGCGACTGGGCCCACTCACCAGGGTGAGACCAGCGCCGGATCGTTGCTCAACCACCCCCATTCATGTTGCGCAGGGTGGCCACCGAAGATGGCGAAACACGGTTGAGATAACGGAAGATCCAATACTTGAATATCGTTGCCAGGATCACCGGGAAGGTGGCGATGAACAAGAGAATGAAATTCTCCCGCTCCGGCAGTCCCAGGTGACTGGCCACCCCGCCAAGCAGAACAGTCCAACCTTCCGGACTATGAAAACCAACGAAGATGTCGGTGAAGAGGATGATGGCAAAGGCTTTCGCGCTGTCGCTCAATCCATAGACGAGTTCATCAAGAAACCCTCGCAGCACACGGATTTCCTCCCGGCCGAAAACACAGACCAGAACAAAGCCCACGATGGCAAACAGATCTGAGAGCACGTTCTTGATGGCACGGGTACTCTGACTGTCCGCCTCCTGTTTGAGCTCTTCGGCCCGGAGCGCAAGCGCCTGGTGCAGCTCCTCATTGGTCGGCAGCACAGAGCCCTTGAGCAGGGCGGCGAACTCGATCTCGGCCTTGTAGATACGCAGTTTCTCCACAGCTTCCTCCTCCAGCTGTGGCTTTGTGTAACTCAGAAAAGGCACATCGGGCGCAAAGCGATTCACCAGTGGGGAGATCACGAAGGAGCGGCTGGCCTGCTGCAGTAACAAAGGAACCAGCACCAGCAACAGCAGCAGACGCAGGGACACCAGCGTGGTGTTGCGTTGGCGCCGGAAGCCAGCCACCACGGTGGCCTCGGCTTCCGGATCCAGCTGCTGGCGCATCCGCTCGACGGCGCCCAGCAGGCTGCGGGGCAGTAATTCGGGCGTGCGGCTGAGGCTGGCCGAGCCTGATCGGGAGTTGTAGCGGGCTTCAACTGACTCGATCAGCTGGAGCTGCCGCTGTTGCTGGGAATCCAGTTCATGGCGTCGGGGCTTGAGCTGCTCGAGGCTCTCGCGACAGAGTTGAAGGGCCGCCCGGAACCGGCGCAACATCTGGTTGCGCACCTGGCGGGGCACGCTCAGCTCCAGATCCGTGCGGACGGGCCGATCGGCGAAGAACTCGATCTCGATGCTCTGGATCAGCAGGGCGGCCTCATAGGCGCGCTCAAGCTGCTGAACAAGATCGCTGGAGCGCGCCTTGCCGAACGTACCCATCCAGTCGCGCAGGGTCATCGGTGATCAGCGGGAGAAAACCCACCAGGTGAGCATCGGCACGATCGTGCCCACCACAAGCAGCACGATCACCCACTGGAAGCCTTTGCTGTTGGCCGTCTCCTCCCGGGTGGGGATGTTGCTCACCACGGGGGCGTCTGTCTCCTCCAGGGGTGGTCCGGGATCTTCTCCTCCCTGGAGCACCGTTCCCAGACGATCCAAGGCAGTGAGGGAGGCCTGGCGGTAGCGGCCCCCCAGCCGCAGCGGAACAGCCATGGTGCTGTCGGCGGTGTCGCGCAAAAGCGAGGCCGGCAGTTGTTCCAGCAACTCGGGGCTGGCCACCACCGCAGCGGTGTTGGTCTGGGAATCGATCAGCAGCAGCAGCAAAGCACCGGAGCTGGGCTCGGAGGCCGACCACGACTCCAGCGCCTGCTGGCCGAGGGCATCGAGTTCCAGGCCGTAGTCAAGGCGGGGAACGGTGAGCAATCGCGCCTGGACGTGATCGCTCTCCAGGTCAGCCAGGCGACGCTCCAGCTCGGCCGAGGTGGCTCGGCTGAACAGCCCGGCGGTGTCAATCAGATGCTGCGAGCCTGGTGGTGTGGGCAGGTCACGGATCCCCACGGCCCAGACAGCGGGAGCAGCAGCCAGCAGGGAAATCACCAGGGCGGTGATCACAGCCATCAAGCGGGGTATCAGACGCACGGGCAGCGGCAGACGGATCATTGCTCCACAGTTTGCCTTCAGCTGGCCAGGCTGTCGCGGCTCAGGCCTCAATCGACCAGCAAAGTCGCCTGAGAGTGGTCAGGCTGGCGGCTTGAATCCGTGTCAGCGTTCACGCTGAACCCCAGCCATTCCGTGTCGACCATGCCCGCCCCAGCCCGTTTCACCCTGGCGGCAGGGTTACTGGGGCTCGGGCTCTGCCTGCTCAATCAGCTCACCGCTGCGGAGCTGAACCCAGCCCTGGAACGCGCCGGGGTGCTCGCCAGCCTGATGGCGGTGGGGCTGATGCTGGTGGCCGTGCTCTGGACCCGGGCCGCGCCGCTCACCCCTGAGCGGGTGGAGCTGCAGGGGGAGCAGGGGCTGGAGCTGGATTCTCTTCTGCCCCAGGAGCTGTTGCTTGAGCTGGCCTGGGGAAGCCGCCTGCTGCTCACTGCCACCCCGGCCGCCAGCCTGCTGATCCACTGGAGGGGCAGGACCCTGCTGCGGCGGGGTCTGCTGGGGACCAGCCCCTTCGAGCCGGGCGAGATCTGCCGGCGGGCCACCACCACGGCCCGGGCCGTCTCCCTGGTGAACCTGAAGCTCTACCCAGGCCGCGACGAGTTCCGCTGCCTGCCGGAGGGGACTCCCGCGGTGCTGGTGCAACCCATCGGCAGCGAGGGCTGGCTGCTGGCTGGCGGCTGGTCGCCGCGTTGCTTCAGCCGCAGCGACGAGCTCTGGGTCGAGGGCTGGGCCGAGAAGCTCAGAACGTCACTGGAGCAGGCGGGCGTCTCTGCTTCGAGGGAGGAGGCACCTTCAGCTCCGAGAGCACCCGCCCCCCCGGGGTCATGAACTCCGCCTGGCCCTTGCCTCCGACTTTTCCGAACAGCTGCTCGCTGCGGGTGATCTGCTGGTTCTGATCCCGCTCCAGCTGAACGCCACCACGGGCTTCGATGGCCTGGTTGTCCCAGCGCCAGCGGCATTCTCTGGCCTGGAGTCGCTCACCGGGCTGGCGCAGGCGACAACCGCTGGGGATGATCGCCTTCTTCTCGTTCAGAACCAGCCGCAGCGAGTCGCCGGCCACCTGCAGCTGATCGACCACGCCGGTGAAGGGCAGGGCCGTGCTGAGCACCTGCTCCTTGGAGTTCCAGCTGGTGCGCTGGGCATCCAGCACCGCCTTCCTGGAGGGATCGACGAAGCGCACCGGCGCCAGGAGATCCACCACCTCCTCGCGTGTGTTCCCTTCCAGCGCCGAACCGGTGACGGTCTGGACGGTGCCCTTCTCGCCGGCGGGGCGCCGCTCCCCCTTGACCGGACCAGCCGCCACCAGGACACCGGTGTCGGCCAGCCAGTCGGCCTGGGTGGTGCGCAGATCGAGCTCGGGCTGCTGCAGGCGGGTCTTGCCGCGTAACTCCAGCTTGGCTTTGTCGAGCAGGAACCTGGCCGTGGTGGAACTCAGGCGGCTCCGACGCTCCGTGAGCAGGGGCTTCCGATCGATCTCCATCACCTGTTTACTTGGCGTCCAGCGCACCCGATCGCCTGTGATCAGCGAGCCCCTGGGACCGAGCACCAGGATGCGCACCTTGCCTTCCAGCTGAATCACCTCGCCGTCATTGATCACCAGACCGCTGGTGGCCTCCACCTTGTAGCGGGGCTTGCCGGCGGCGTAGATCACCCCGCGGGGTTCCGTGGCGCGGGCAACCCGCCGCTGCAGGTCGTAGCGGGCCTGGGGACTGGTGAGCTCCCAGGCCGGCCGACCCTTGCCATCCTGCTGGCGCAGGTTGAGAGAGCGGAACACGAAGGGTTGGGGTTCCTTGGGTTTGATGGCCTTGCGCTCGCACCCCAGCAAGGCCACCAGCGGCAGTCCGAGAATCAGGGCAGCCGCCAGCACGGCCCTCACAGCGAGCCATCCAGTTCAAGGCGTGCCATCACAGGTTCCGGCTCCGGCAGGAGAGTGCCCGCCGCCAGCGCACCCCAGCTGAGACGCTCCTGCCAGGGAACCTGCACGCCAGTGGGGTTGATCTGGCCTCCAGGCGCGGCACCACTGGGCGCCGGGGGCTGATTCAGCTGAAGCAGCATGCGGGCGGAGAGATCGGGGAGGATCGGCGCAAGGAGCAGCGCCACGTGCCTGGCTGCCTCCAGCACCGCGTAGAGGTCGTCGGCCACCTGCTGCCGCTGGCCCTCCTGCTTCATCCGGCTCCAGGGTGCCTGGTCGTTGAGGTAGCCATTGGCGCTGATGGCGAGCTGCAGGGCCGCTGCGGCGGCCTGGCGGAAATCCAGCCGCTCCATGCCATCGATCACCTGCTCGCGCGCCACCAGGGCCGCCTGGGCCAGCGGATGGCTGCTGCCCACGTCCTCACTGGGGAAAGGAACCGCCTGATCGAACCAGCGGCGGGCCATCGAGGAGGTGCGGTTGAGCAGGTTGCCGATCGTGTTGGCCAGGTCGTTGTTGACCAGGTCGCTGAAGCGCTGCTGCTGCACGTCGCCATCGTCACCGAAGGGGATGTCGCGCAGCAGATACCAGCGCACGGCATCGGGGCCGCAGCGCTCCAGCAGCTCCCCCGGATCGAGCACATTGCCCAGGGATTTGCCCATCTTCTGCCCCTCCCGGGTGAGAAAGCCATGTCCGAACACCCGCTCCGGCAGCTCCAGCCCTGCCGAGAGCAGCATCGCCGGCCAGTAGACCGCATGGAAGCGCAGGATGTCCTTGCCGATCACGTGGATACTCGCCGGCCAGCCCCGCTGACTCAGCAGAGCCAGGTCGGGCGGATCGCCAGGCTCCAGCAGAGCCGTGAGGTAGCCGAGCAGGGCGTCAAACCAGACATAAAAAGTGTGGCCCTCATGGCCAGGCACCGGGATGCCCCAGGGCAGATCCAGTCGGGACATGGAGAAGTCGCGCAGCCCCTGGGCCACGAAGTTCTCCACTTCCCGCCGGCGACTGGCTGGAGCGATGAAACCGGGTCGCTGGATCAGCTCCTCGATAGCCTGCTGGTAGCGGGAGAGCCGAAAGAAGAGATTGAGCTCGTCACGCCATTCCAGCGGCCGCTGGTGGGTACTGCACTGGGGCGCGCGGGCCTCAGGCGGATCGTCCTTGAATTCCTCGCAGGCCACGCAGTACCAGCCCCGCTGGCGCCCTTCCACCACGTCGCCGGCCGCTTCCACCCGCCGGTAAAACTGCTCCACCAGCAGGCGGTGACGGGGCTCGGTGGTGCGGATGAAGCGGTCGTGGCTGATCTGCCAGCGCTGCCACAGGTCGCGGTATTGGTCGCTCACCTGATCGCAGTGAGCCTGGGGTGTGAGCCCGGCCGCCTCGGCGGTGCGCTGGATCTTGAGGCCGTGCTCGTCACAGCCGGTGATGAACAGCACCTGCCGCCCCATCAACCGCTGGAAGCGGGCCAGGGCATCACAGGCGAGCGTGGTGTAGGCGCTGCCGAGATGGGGCTTGTCGTTGACGTAATAGAGCGGAGTGGTGAGGGTGTAAGTCATCGGCGGTGGTGAAGGGCCCGCTGCGCCGCCAGAGCGACCCTGCGCCGGGGCCGGATCCTACCGAGTGCCACTCCACAGCCCTCTCCAGTGGAGGGGCAACCCATGCATCGGCACAATCGGGGTCGTGGAGTACGCCACCACCCCGATGCGAACACGAGACGATCAGGCGGCCGTGGTGGTGTGGGGTGGCGGCAGCGGCGGAGTGGCCGCTGCCCTCCAGGCCGCCCGGGGCGGCGCTGACACACTCCTGCTGACTCCAGGACCCTGGCTGGGGGGCATGGTGAGTGCGGCGGGGGTCTGCGCTCCGGATGGGAACGAACTCAGCCCCTGGCAGAGCGGGCTCTGGGGAGCGTTGCTGCGAGCCCTGCAGCGGGAGGAGCCAGAAGGCCTCGACCAGAACTGGGTGAGCTGTTTCGGCTGGCGACCCGCCAGCGCCGAGCGGGTGCTGCGTGGCTGGGTGGACGCCGAGCCCCGGCTGCGCTGGTGGAGCAACTGCCGACTGCAGCAGCTGGAGCGCTCCGGCGCCCAGCTCACGGCCCTGGTACTGGAGCAGCGGGGTGAACTGGTGCGGCTGGCCCTGCAGCTCGCCATCGATGGCAGCGATCGCGGCGATCTGCTGCCCCTGGCGGAGGCACCCTTTCGCATGGGCTGGGAGGCCAGCGAAGACTGGAATGAACCCAGCGCCCCCAGCCAGGAGCGATTGGAGGAAGATCCCTTTTTCCAGCGCCAGCCGGTGCAATCCCCCACCTGGGTGGTGCTGGCGCAGGAGTCGGATGGGCCCTGCCCTGCAGTTGGCACCCCAGCTCCCCCGTTCGAGCGGGCCACCCAGACATTCGGCCTGGAGCGCACCCTCAGTTACGGCCGCCTGCCTGGGGGCTTGGTGATGCTCAACTGGCCGCTGCATGGCAACGACTGGCACGACGGCCTGGAGCGGGCTTTCAGCGCCGATCCCAGCGACCAGGCGGAGCTGGAGCAAGCCATGCAACAGCACAGCCTGGAGTTTCTGGGCGCCCTGCAGGAGGCCTCCGGCGGTTGGTTGCAGCCGGCCCGTGTGTTCCCCAAGGCCGCCGGGGCCGGCTCAGAGCTGGCAGGCCCCTCAGCCCTGGCCTTAATGCCCTACTGGCGGGAAGGGCGGCGAATGGTGGGCCACAGCCTGGTGCTGGAGCAGGATCTGCTGCCCCTGCTCCCGGCCGGCGCCAAGGGCAGCTCCGACGACGACGGGGCCTGGATCGGGCCGATCCCTGTCGATGGAGAGGGCCGTTGCAGCGCCATTGCGGTGGGCAATTACGCCAACGATCACCACTACCCCGGCGAAGATTGGCCCCTGGCCGCCAAGAGCTGCCGCTGGGGTGGCCGCTGGAGCGGCACTCCGTTCATGGTTCCCTACGGGGCGCTGGTGAGCGCCGATCTCGACAACCTGCTGGCGGCCGACAAGGCCATCAGCTGCAGTCACATGGCCAACGGCGCCACCCGGCTGCAGCCGCTGATTCTCAACATCGGCCAGGCCGCCGGGGCGGCGGCGGCACTCTGCGTCGCCTCCGGCACGGCGGCAGCCGCCCTCGACGTGCGGCTTCTGCAGGAGGCACTGATCAGCGACCCGGTGGCCCCGGCCGGGCCCATGCCCCTCTGGGACACCCCCTGGCACCATCCCGACTGGAAGGGGCGCCAGCGTCGCGCTCTGCAGGAACCCGGGCAGCTGCAGCCACGGGGAAACCTGGCAGGCAGCCAACCGCCCAGCCCCTTCCAGGCGCCCGGCGAACCCCATGAACAAGTCTTCGCCGGCACCCTGGTGCCTGATGGAGCCGGGGGCTACACCCTCATGGGCGATGGTCGCCCCTGGCCGCTGATCACCCTGGAGCCGGGTCTGCACCATTGGCTGCGGCGGCAGGAAGCTCCCCGGCCGGTGCGCCTGATCGGTGTGGCCAATCCCTGGGGGCCCTGGCTGCGAGTGTCGCGGCTGGAGGCGGGATCGGCGCCGCCCTAACGGGCCTCCAGCCGCAGCAGATCGGAGAGGGAATCCACCTGCTGGACCTGAACCGTGAGCGCATCCCCTGGCTGACACGACTCCGGAGCCCGCACGGCCTGATCCATCGCCAGGGCCTCCAGATGCACCAGGGCCAGGCGGTCCTGGGGCCGCAACCAGCGCAGGAAGATCGCCTGCCAGCGCTCACCCCGGTGCTGCTCGAACCAGACCTGCTGCCAGTGGCGCTGGTCCTCTCGACTGATCTGGATCCCTTCGCGAATCACCGGATCGAGCTCCTTCAGCAGCTCCTCCATCTGGGTTGCCTCAAGGGGCTCCTGACCGGCTGATCTGGCGGCCAGCTGCCGCTGGGCCACCAGATCGGCGTAGCGACGAATCGGCGAGGTGACCTGCACATAGGCCGGCAGCCCCAGGCTGAAATGGGGGCTGACCACAGCGCTGGTACTGCCGCGGCTGAGGCAGCGGCGCAGGGCCGCGTGGCGGACGGGTCCATCCGGAAGGGCCTGGAGTTCACTCTCGGGCGGCAACTCACTCACCGGTTGGCCACGGAACGGCATGGCCAGGCCCAGCTCGGAGGCATGAGAAGCCACCACCGAACCCGTGAGGATCATCGCTTCGGCCACCAGGGCCCGCGCCGGCGAGGGATCGGTGATCTCCAGTTCGGCGTCGTCACCCTTGCAGCGGATCCGTCCTTCGCTCTGCTCCATCGAGAGAGCCCCCTGGGCCTCACGCCAGCGGCGGCGGCGCTCGAGCAGCCGCTGCAGCTGGGCCAGGTCGGGTTCCTCGGGCGGAGCCAGATCGATCAGGGCATCACCATCGTTGTAGGTGAGGCGGTAGGTGGGGCGAATCCAGCTGCGCACGAGCTCATGGCGGGCCACGCTGCCGTCTTCGGCCAGCTCCATCGCACAGCTCCAGGCGGCGCAGCGCTGCCCCTGGCGCAGGCTGAAGGGACCAACCGCCAGGGGCAAGGGAAACATCGGCACCACCCCTGAAGCCAGATAGAGGCTGGAGGCCCGTCGTCTGGCCTCCAGATCGAGAGGAGAGCCGCTCGCCACCAGCCGCCCCGGATCGGCGATGTGAACCCACATTCGCCAGCCGCCGCCAGCCAGCGACTCCAGCGCAATGGCGTCATCGATCTCCTCGGTATCGGCGTCATCGATGGTGTAGCTCCGCAGGGCGGTGAGATCCCGGCGGCTCCCATCTCCGGGCTGCTCCAGCTCGGCCTGGGCCAGCAGCCTCTCGGCGTCCTCCAGCAGGGCTGAATCAAACCCCTGCTCCCAGACGCTGCTGCGCAGGGAAGGGAGGGCATGGGGCTGCCACTGGCCTAGGTCAACCAGCAGGCGGCGCACCGGACCGGGTTCGATGGCGCAGTGGGCCGCCTGCAGACCGCGGCGCAGCTCAGGATCGGGAAGCTCCACGATCTCGCCGCCGGCGAAGGCCAGCAACTGCTGCAACTGCCTGGTCTGGGCGGGATCGAGCTCAGCAGGATTCAGGGGGGTGCGCTGGCGCAGCAGGTCGTGCCAGTGCTGCAGGCGCCGCTCGTCCAGCACCTGACGGCGGCGATCGTGGCGAAGCTGGCGCAGATCGTGCAGCGAACGGGGGTGCACCCTGCCCTGACGCCAGCGGAACAGGTGCTGCTCGCCCTGCTGCAACCAGCACCAGCAGGCGGCCCGCACAGCTGGACTGTCAGCGCCTGCCACCAGCTCAGTGAATTCGTCAAGGCCGATCCCCTCCTCAGAGGGTGCCTCGACAAGCAAAAGCCAGGCCGCGCCGAGATCACGGCGGCCCGGGGATGCAGCCGCCAAGGCGGAAGGCTCCAGCTGCCAGGGCGGCTGATCCAGCCGTGTCGGCGGCTCGTGGACCCCTGGCAAGGCAGCCAGCAGATCGATCTGCCGCATCGGGATGGTCTGGGACTTACCGTCCCAGCCGGCCCTGAGGCGGGCACGGCTGCCAGTGATGGCCTCGATCAGGGCCAGTTCAGGCCCCTTCGAGCCGATCAGACCGACCAGATCACCTGGTTGCAAACGCCGTGCTCCGCAAGGGCAGGGGAAGGGCCGCTCAGCCTTCGGGATTCACGAAGGGGAGCAGCGCCACAATCCTGGCCCGCTTGACGGAATTGGTGAGATCGCGCTGCTGCTTGGCAGTGAGACCGGAAAGGCGACGAGGAAGGATCTTGCCGCGCTCGGTGATGAACTTCTTGAGCAGATCGACGTCCTTGTAGTCGATCGGATCACCGGGCTTGATCGGTGAAAGGCGCTTCTTGAAAAAGGAACTGGACATGGGTTGGCGGAAACGGACGGGGAACGGAAGGACGAGCTGCTGGCTCAGTGCCGAGGGCTATGACCCGGTGACCTCACTTGATCTCTTTGTGGACCGTGCTCTTGTTGCAGTGAGGGCAGAATTTCTTCAGCTCCAGCCGTTCAGTGGTGTTGCGGCGATTCTTCTGGGAGGTGTACCGGGACACCCCAGGAGAGCGCTTGGCGGGATTGGACCGGCATTCGGTGCACTCGAGAGTGATCACGATCCGGACGCCCTTGTTCTTGGCCATAAGAAGGACGTGCGCCGCTTGATGCGAGGCGTAATGACAATCCGACACCCTACCCCGCCGTCCCCCGGCATTCCGATCCTTAGGATCTGGGCCTCGATTGATGCAGGCGGATGCGGGTCTCGCTCCAGTGGTTGCGGGAACTTGTCTCCTGTGATGGACCGGTTCATGAGCTCGCCGAGCGCCTCTCGATCGCCGGCTTCGAGGTGGAGGCGATCGATGACCTCGCCAGTCAGGCTGAGGGCGTGGTCGTCGGTTACGTGGAGGTCAGGCAGCCCCACCCCGATGCCGACCGGCTGAGCGTCTGTCAGCTGCGGGTGGGCCCTGCAGGCTCGGACGTCCCGTTGCTCCAGGTGGTCTGCGGGGCCGCCAACGTTCGCGCCGGAATCCATGTGCCCGTGGCCCTGGTGGGAGCCCATCTGAGTGCCGTTGATCTGACCATCCAGGCCAGCGAACTTCGGGGCGTGGCCAGCACGGGAATGATCTGCTCCCTCAAGGAACTGGGTCTGGCCGACAGCTCCGATGGCATCGCCGTGCTCGATGAGCTCATGGAGGCAGTACCCCCGCTGGGAACCCCGGTGGCAGCAGCCCTCGGCCTCGACGACCAGGTGCTGGAGCTGGCGATCACAGCCAACCGCCCCGATGGGCTCTCGATGCTGGGCATCGCCCGGGAAGTGGCCGCTCTCACCGGCGGCCAGCTCAGCCTGCCCCCCGCCGCGCCGGTGATCCCCGCTGAGCCGCTGCCGGTGAATCCGGCCAGCGCGGCGGCGATCGAAACTGGCGGCCTGTTCAGCCTCACGGCCCTCACGGGGGTGCGTGTGCAGCCCTCCCCCGCCTGGCTGCAACGTCGCCTGGAGCGGGCCGGCCTGCGGCCGATCAACAACGTGGTCGACATCACCAACCTGGTGATGCTGGAAACAGGTCAGCCCCTGCATGCCTTCGATCAGGGCCGGTTGGCCGCGCTGGGGGGGCGTCCGGCCGATTCGGCGGCAGATTCGGTGGCCGATCCGGCGGACCTCGGGCTGCGCTGCGCCCATGCAGCTGAGGCCTTTGATGCCCTTGATGGCTCCAGCCACCAGCTCAGCCCCGAAGCGCTGGTGGTGACCTACGCCAACCAGCCGATCGCCCTGGCCGGGGTGATCGGCGGCGCTGGATCGGCGGTGCAATCAGACACCGAGACCCTGTGGCTGGAAGCGGCGATGTTCAGCGCCGAGGCCGTCCGCCGCAGTGCCCGCAGCGTGGGCCTGCGCACCGACGCCAGCGCCCGCTTCGAGAAAGGACTCCCCCGCGAGGTCACCCTGTTGGCCGCCGACCGGGCCGTGCAGCTTCTCCAAAGCCTGGCGGGCGCCCAGGTGCAGGGACGCTGGCTGCACCAGCGCCCCCATCAGCCGGCCGATCCCCTGCGCCTGCGCGGCGATGCCCTTCACAACCTGCTCGGTCCGGTGCTGGTCGACGGCCAGGAGGAAGATCTGGCCGACGGGCGCATTGAGCAGACCCTCACTGCCCTGGGCTGCAGCCTGCAGGCCGATGAAGAGGGCTGGCTGGTGACGGTGCCGCCGTCACGATCGATGGACCTCACCCGGGAGGTGGATCTGATCGAAGAGGTGGCCAGGCTCGTGGGCTACGACCACTTCGCCAGCCACCTGCCCGACCCGATCGAACCGGGCGGGCTCGAGGCTGGCCAGCAGGCGGAGCGTTGGCTGAGGCAGGCGCTCTGTCAGGCAGGTCTGCAGGAAACCTGTGCCTTCTCGCTGGTGCCTGCCCAGGGGTTGATGGAGCATTCGCCACGACTCGGGCTCACCAATCCACTGCTCACCGACTACGGCCATCTGCGCGACAGCCTGCTCGATGAATTGCTGCTGGCGGCCCGCCGGAACCTGCAGGCCTCGATGCCTGGTTTCTGGGCCTTCGAGATCGGCCGTGTCTTTCAGATCGAGTCGGGCAGCCTGATCGAGCGCAGCGAACTGGCAGGGTTGCTCTGCGGCGAGCGACGCTCGGAACTCTGGAGCAGCGCCGGCAAGGGGCGCAGCCCCGACTACTTCGAAGCCCGCGGTGTTCTGCAGCGGGCCCTGGATGCCCTGAAGATCCCCTGCGAGGACCGGGCCACCAGCAACCACCCCCTGCTCCACCCCGGTCGGGCCGCCGAGCTGCTGGTGGAGGGCCGCGTGGCCGGCTGGTTCGGCCAGCTCCATCCCGAGCGGGCGGAGGCCCTTGATCTGCCGGAGGCCACCCACCTGTTCCAGCTCGCCCTGACACCGCTGCTCAGCGCCGCCACCCGGCGCAACCGCTGGCAGCCGGCCTTCGCCCCCTTCGCCACCGTGCCGGCCTCCGAGCGCGACCTGGCGCTGGTGGTGCCCGATGCCGTCACCGCCGCCCAGCTGCTGAGCGCGATCCGCAAGGCGGGCAAACCCCTGCTTGAGTCAGCGGAGCTGATCGACCGCTACCAGGGCAGCCAGGTGGAGGCGGGCAACGCCAGCCAGGCCTTCCGCCTGCGCTACCGCGACGCCCGCCGCACCCTCACCGAGTCGGAGGTGGAGCAGGCCCACACGAAGATCCTGGGCGCCCTTGAAAAGCAGTTCGGAGCCGCGAGGCGCACCTAGAGCTGGTCCGTTCTCGCCACCCCAATGGCTCAGGTCGCGGGAGTTTCCCAGGTGCGTTCCAGCACGGCGAGCGCCTCCACGTGCTGGGTCTGGGGAAAGAAGTCGATGGGCTGAACCCGCAACAGACGCAGGGTTCCCGGGGCCGTGAGCCTGGCCAGGTCGCGCGCCAGGGTGGCGGGGTTGCAGCTCAGGTAAGCCACCCGCTCGGGCGGGGCAGCCAGAATCGCTTCGCAGACCCGCTCCGGCAAACCCTTGCGGGGCGGATCCAGCAGCAGCCCATGGGCTCCTTCCAGGGCTTCGGGCAGAGCCAGAGCCACATCAGCGGCCTCGAGGATCAGACCATTGAGCCCGTTGAGTCCGGCATTGAGCCGGGCCTGCTCCACGCTGGAGGGGTGTTGCTCAAGACCCAGCACCCGAGCACCGGCGGCGGCCAGGGGCAGGCTGAACGTGCCGATGCCGCAGTAGGCATCGACGAGGCGGCGACCAGGGGCCGGGAGGAGGGCCTCGATCAGCAGGGGCACCAGGCGCTCGGCCTGGGCGGTGTGCACCTGAAAGAAGGTATCGGGACCGATCCGGATCTCGAGGCCCGCGAAGCTGTCGTTCAGCCATGGACGACCGGCGATCTCGAGGGTCCGCGGCCCCATCAGGGTGTTGGTGGGCAGGGGCTGGATGTTGAGGCCAACGCCCACCAGCTCAGGCCAGCGCTCCATCCAGATCTCCGCCATGGCCGCCAGGTCGGGCAGGTCACTGTGGCTGCTGATCAGCGTGAGCAGCACCTCACCGCTGTGGTGCCCGACGCGCAGGGCCAGGTGGCGAAGGCCGCCGCCCTCGGTGAGATCCACATCCACAGGCCAGTCGCTCTGCTCCAGGTCGCGTTTGAGCGGAGCGATCAGGCCATCGATGCGGGGATCGAGCACCGGGCAGCGATTCATGTTCACGATCCGGTGGGTGCCGCTGCGGTAGAAACCCGCCCGCAGTTGCCCATCGGGACAGCGCTCCAGGGGAATCGTGGTGCGGTTGCGGTAGCCAAGGGGAGTGGCTGAGGCCAGGATGGGCTCCACCTCAAGCGTCTGTCCGCCGATGCGGCGCAGAGCCTGCTGGACCAGGTCCTGCTTCCAGGCCAGCTGGGCCTGGTCGCTGAGGTGCTGCACGCCGCAGCCGCCGCAGTCGGAGGCAAGGATGCAGGGGGGCTGGCGACGCTCGGGGGCGTCGTTGTGACGCTCCAGCGGATGGGCCACCAGATGGCGCTGGGCCTTGTGGTGCACCCGGGCACGCACTCGCTCCCCCGGCAAGGCATCGGGCACGAAAACCACCAGGTCGGGAGCCGTCTCCTCATGGGAGGCGATGCGCGCCACACCCTGGCCGTGATGGTTCAGGCCGGAAATGCACAGATCCAGGTCCGTTCCTGGGACCGGCAAAGGAAGTCCCATCGGGATCGGAGCGCTTTGGACGTTGAGCAAACCCTAGATGCAAAGGGGCGTTACATCTGAAGACGTCCTTCGGCGCGGGGCTTCCCGGATCGATAAACTCATCAAGCGCCTGGATTCCTTGATGAGCGTCGTTCGGGATCTGATCCTCCAAGCCGATGATCAGCTGCGGTATCCCAGCGGCGGAGAGCTCCGCTCGATGGCGCAGTACCTCTCAGGCGGTCCCCAGCGCATCCGCGTGGCCAGGGCCTTGACAGAAAACGAGAAAAAGATCGTCGACGAGGCCGCGCGCCTGCTTTTCACCCGCAAGCCTGAGTACGTCGCCCAGGGCGGCAATGCCTACGGCCAGAAGCAGCGGGCCCAGTGCCTGCGCGATTTCAGCTGGTATCTGCGTCTGGTCACCTACGGCGTACTGGCAGGAAGCACCGAGAAGATCCAGGAAATCGGCCTCAACGGGGCCCGTGAGATGTACAACAGCCTCGGCGTGCCCATGGCCGGCATGGTCGAGAGCATGCGAGCCCTGAAGGAAGCCTCTCTGGTCCTGCTCGGCACCGATGATGCCGCCAGCGCTTCCCCTTACTTCGACTATCTGATCCAGGGCATGCAGACCCCTCTCTGAGCCCGGGGACAGCAGCAGCATTTTTTTTGATTTTGCTACGGCCGACTGAAGGCCGGAGTGGTTGATCGCGCTGAATGAGCTCGACCAGCTGACCCATCCGTCTCATTCTGGCCCAGGCATGAGTCCTGAATCTTGGCGCGCATGAGACGCTCGGGATTCATTTCAGAGCTCACCTGCTGGCAGCCCCTGGCTCTCGAACATCGTGACCAGCCCCTGCCAACCCGCAACGCTGCCCTGGATCCCGTCAAGGTCATCTCAGGATGGACCCGAACTGGGCCACAGAGCGGGACCCACGCGAGACTACAGAGAGCGCTCAAACAGCATGAATCTTCCGCCAGAAGCGCTGGCTGGACAGCAACAGTTCAACCTGACTCCTGCAGCCAAGCTGTTCGTCTGCGGATGCGCAGGGGAGCACTCATGGCATTCATCCGTGTCGCATTTCGAGACTAATTATGGGTCCTGAACTAGACACGGAAGTCCCAACCGAGACCTAAGTCTGGTCTAGACATGCCTCTCATCTGAGAAGGCATGGAAGACATGGAAGAAGCTGAATTCGGGTCTGGCTTCGTTTCGGGTCTGGCTCCGTCTCAATTTGGCTTCGTCTCAATCTGGCCCCGTCTCGATTTCGCTCAGTCTCGATTTCGCTCAGTCTTGATTTGGCTCTGTCTCAAAAGGCGTGTTTTCAGCATTGCCCCAAGAGGTTGGGCAGGGCTCCTGCAACCAGAATCAGCGGCGTACCTGTGTCTACAGCAGGTACGCAGAAAGATTGGAGCTTGCTACCACTGGCATTTGAGCAGCTCAACAGGCCCTGGACGTCGTGTCCAAGCGCAGTTGGACAGGCACCGCTGCCGAAAGAACAGACCACCCCATCAAGCGCCCGGCGACCTGGTGCCACTCAAGAGGCGATCGAGCAACCACCCAACGGGAGGCAATCGAACAACCAGCAATCAGAAGGGTGGAATCCTCGATCTCGCTAACACTCCTGAAGGCGGCTCGCATTTCTCGTCCGAGACGCTTAGCAGGACTCATAAGCAGTCTTGGCTGGGATAGTCGCAACAGCGATAGCACCCCGTTCAGGCCGGCCTGCGGTAAAGCTCCTTGAGCAATTGATAGGCCTCATTGAGGCGGCGCATCGCGTCGGCGCTGCCTCCTGAATCCGGGTGGTGGCTCATGGCCTGCTCGCGGTAGGCCTCTCGGATCTGGTTGAGACTGAGCTGGTGACCCGGGGCCGTCGGCAGGGCCAGCACCTTCAAGGCGCCGTGCAACGTCATCGTGTGCTCAAGGCTCTGGAAGGAGGTGCCCTGGCGTCGCCGGCGGAAGCGATGCACGAAGCGACGAATCAAGGTGGGGATCCGCAACGTGAGGGTGCCGGTGCTGAAGGGATCCTCCAGCAAGCCAGCGGCCACGATCACCCGGTTGAACCTGGGCGGTCCAGGCGACCAGCCACTCACAAAGCCACTGATCCACTGCTCCATCAAGGTCCAGGTGAAGGGCCGCCCCTCCGACTGATCCGACTGAGCCCAGATATCGCGGGCCAGCCAGAGCATGGCCGCCTCCAACACCGCCTCGTTCGCGGCCGTGCCGTAGAGGCTCAGCCAGTGCTCATCCACGGCGAACAACGCCTGATCCAGTTCAGGGGCCTCAACAGACGGCAGTGGTTCTTGGGTAGTGGCAGGCCGGGGATGCAGGCTGCGTCTCAGCCGCGCCGACGACTGACGTACGAAGCCGGGCAGGTCAATGCCGGTTGAACCCGCGCCGTCTCGGGTCTGCTTGGGCTGAGCAGGACTGGGAGATCTGGCCAGCAGCTGGAGTGAGGGCTGATCTGAAATCAGAGGCTCTCCATCTCCTGCATCAAGTGTGAGCAGATCGGCCGCCTGCTCCGTGACCAGCACCAGGGCCCGGCAGCCATCCAGCTCCTCCTCAACCCCGCTCTCGTCCGCGTCTCTCTCTTCCTCCAGACCATCGGTGCTGGGGAAGAGATCGTCCAACAGACGCTCAAGCAGGGCCCCGCGGCTGCGGTGACCCAGCTGTCTGCACAGCTCATCGATCTGCTCCACCTGGGCGACGGGCAGGATCAGCTGAATTCTCTGGCGATCCGCCTTCGTGTCGTCGGGGGGCACGGCAACCTGTTCAGGTCGGGCTTAACGGCCCATCAACTGCCTGAGAAAGCGTTGCTGGGCCTCGGCGGCCTCGTCGTAGCGATCCCGCAGCGTCTGAGTCTCCTGGGGGGAGGCCGGAGTGGATGTGCCCATGGGCACCACCCCCGCCACGGTGGGCGAGCCTGGAGGCGTCTGGTTCAGCAGCCTCAGCGGCGGCAGCGGCGGCAACCAGGCAGGCACGATCGCGGGCCTCGGCAGCGGTGGGGGCGGTGTGGGGCGGGCGCTGGCGGGCTTGACAGGTCTACGGACAGGCGTGGCCGGAGCGGGGGTGATGGCCTGGGCCGGGGGGCGCGCTGCAGTGGTGGGAACCGCAGGCCTCTGACCTCCCGCTACCGCCGGCGGGGCCGCCGCTGGAGTGGTCTTGCGCTTGGCCGCTGCTGCCGCGGCGGCAGCAGCGGCCTGGGCGATCTCAACCTGGCGTTCCCGCTCGCGCAGCTGGGCGAGCTGATAGGCCGGCACGACGCTGAGCAGATGACCCGGGGTGGCGTCAGCTGGGTAGACCATGCTCACCTTGACGCGGTTGTTGACACCGGGGCGAAGGTTCAACGAACTCAGCGAGAGGCTTTCACCGGAGCGCATGCCCACATGAACTTCGCGATAGCCCTCGTCGGTTTCGATCCCGATTGATCCGCGAAACGCGGTGAACTGACGACCATTAGCGGTGGGATGGCTGAAAACCAGGTCATGGGGGCCTGAGCCCTTGAGATTCATCTCGACATCGAAGCGCACTCCATAGGTGCCCACGTTGTCGAGAGAGGAATCCACCATGCGGCTGGCCAGGGAATTCACCTGGATCTCCCCGGTGCCGAAATGGTGGCGGTTGGTGCTGGTGAAGGGCACATGCAGAGGGGCCTGGTTCAGATCGTGGTTGATGCTGGCCTGGAAGGCATCGCCGAGGGCCACCCCACCGACCCTGGAAAACACCTGGCGGTTCTGGATCTTGGGGAGCATGCCCAGGTAGATCCGGCCTGGAGCCAGAAGCCCCTGGTCGAGAACAGCGAACAGATCGGAGTCGGTACGGGGATCCTCCGCGGCCACAACCGCCATCTGAAAGGGACCATCGCTGCGGCCGCTGAGCAGGCCGTTGGCAATGCCACGGGCAGGAAGGCGGGTATGGAACAGAACCGCCCGGCTGTTGGCTGGAATCGTGATCCGTTCGGGCAGCTTGGGATCAAGCTGATTGCGCAGCATGATCACGGCTGTGGCATCGCCAGGGCCAGTGTTCCAGGGCCTGGGACCCAGAGGCTTGACCCCCATCAGGTGATTCGCCAGATAGGGCGCCTCGAAACTGTTGCGCACTGCACCACGGTCGAAGTGGAGCGTGACCGGCCTGGAGCCGGGATTCATCACGATCGTGGCCAGGGTGAGCTGCCCACGCACAAGGCCGTAGCCGAGGCGGGTGGCATCTTCGGGGTAGTACTTGTGGTGCATATGCAACCCGAATTCACCGTTGAAAGTGAAGGTGCTGTTGCTCAGGCTTTGACCGGTTTCCCGGGCCACTGCCGATCCGGGGGCCGTGTTGACAAGGATGCCCGGTCCGAAGACCTCTTCCGGCTGGTTGGAGTGCAGCACCGGCACGGCGTTGAAACGGCCCTGCAGAGGGCGTGCTGACTGTCCTGCCATCAGCTGCACGTAGGAGGCCCGCGCAGCAGGAGCCTCGAGAACCGCGCCCGCCCCGGAAAGGGTGGCTATCACAGCTAGACCAATGGGACCAGTTCTTCTCACTCTGATTCTCTGCTGGGACGATGTTTCGATTGAGCGGTTGTCCCTTCAGCAGCCGCTGGGCCAGGAGCCTTGACTGGGGGGGAGGTCTCGCCAGCACCTGCTCCGTGGCCCCATTGAGGAGGAGACGGCGCATCAGGGGTGGACCGCTCGCTAGAACCGTCCGTGCACGTGACATTTTCTCATGTTTCCTCCCCTGCCCTGCTTTGGTGGTTCAGGCTGCGACCCCGCCACCAGCCGCCGTCAGCATCAGGAGCGCAAAATGCGCATGCTCACGTACTGGCGGGACGGGGTCGAGCGGCAACTGGCGGCTGTGAATGCCGCGATCAGCACGCTGGAGAAGCAGATCGCCCGCGATGGAACCCCGGATCAGGGCTGAAGCTCAGGCTCTCCCCTTCCATCCGCTGCCTCAAGGTCTCCAGCGCCCGAGCGAGCAAGCGATGCACGGTCATCGGGCTCACTTCCATCTTGCGGGCCGTGCACCTGAGGCTCTGGCCCGCCAGCACCACCTCCTGGACAGCGGTGCGCTGGCGCAGCTCCAACTGAGCCAGCAGTCCCATGATCCGATCGCCGGCTTCCTCTCCCCTGGGACCTTCCTCCGTTTCGGGCTGGTTGGCGGCGATCCGCTCCTCCTCCCCGTTCAGACTGGTGAGCCTGCCCAGCTGGCGCAGTTGCTCAAAGCGCTGCCACTGAGCCTCACTCAAGCCCAGCAGCCGCCTCAGGCTGGAGTTAGCCAGGGGCTCCGTGCTGCGGCTGCCGTCGCCGCCTCCAGCGGCCTGGTCGTGCTGCAAGCGGCGCAGACGGTCCTCCAGCTCCCGCTGTCGCCGGGGGAGCCTGATCACAGGCGCCTGATCACGGAGGTAGTGAAGAATCGCCCCGCGGATGTGATGGCGGGCAAAGGCTTCGAACGGGGTGCCCTGGTCGCTCTTGAACAGTTCGGCTGCTCTGAGCAGGCCCAGCAGGCCCACCTGAGTGAGATCGTCGCGACCCTCGCGGCATAGGGAGCTGTAGTGGTGGGCGATCGGTCGTACCAGTTCAAGGTGCCTGGCCACTCGGTCATTGCGCTGGCGCAGCTGCCGGCTCAAGCCAGAGCGGCTGGGGAGGCTGGAGCGGGTTGGGCGGGATTGAAAAAGGGAGGCGCTGGTCATCGGAATCAAGAAAGGTGGATGTAGTTGGAGCCGGATCAAGGAGCCACGACCTCGGGTCGCTGCCCCCTTTCCAGATACGGACCAGGCAGCAGGTCACGGCAACCGTGAAACCACGGAATGGCCCGAGTGCTGGGTTCGTGCCGCGTGGATTCGATGCGCTGGAAGCCGAGCCGATCTGTTTCGACACGATCCGAACCGATCCGAACGAAGCCGATCCGTTGGAGCAGGCTTTCGATCGCAGGCCTCAGCCTTTCGCCGCCGCCGCCTGGAGCAGGGCCCAGGGGCCCTCACGTTGCAACCAGGCCAGCTCCGAACCTTTGCTCAGCAGCAGGTAACCGGCAAATCCCAGAGCATTGACGCTGAAGCCCGCCACATGCTCCCGTTCCCGCCTCACCGTCAGGAACCAGTGGTCAGTGAACATCAGGTTGTAAGGATGGCGAGGTCTGGGGTCGCCGGCGGGTTCGCCCAGACCGAGAGCCAGGGCATGGGCGTGGTAAGTGGCAGCCAGGGCTTCGGCTCCCTCGCCGGGCCTGCGGGGGCTGAGTCTGTAGGCCCAGGGCCAGGGTCCGCCCGCTCCGGCCAGCTGGGCTCTCAGCAGCCCATCCAGCGGACAGGCCGCCTGGTCGCCGTGGCGCGGCAGCAGCTGGAGGTGGCGATGGGGCTGGCTGGCCCCGGCCTCGGCACAGCTGTTGAAGAACCAGAGTCCGCCGGTGTCGGCATCGACCAGAGCAACCGCCGCCCAGTCGCCGTCATCGAGCCAGCCTGACTGAGGCTGATAGGCCTGGGTGATCAGCAGGACATGGCCCGCCTGGACAGGGTATTTGTTCAGCAGCACCAGATGGCGGCGTCCCAGCAGGCGCACCTGCAGCGGCGAATCCCAGGGGCGGAAGGGGTTGGGCTTGGGCCCCTGAGCCCGCAGGTGCTTCGGGGTGGCGGAGAGCAGGCGGCGCAGCTGAAACGGTTCCCAGCCCTGGGGGGGGATCAGCTCCGTCTCCAGTGGAACGAGGCTGCCGCTCTTGAGAGCAAGACGGCCACGCTCCAGCGCCTCAGCCCAGATGCGCTCAGTTCGCTGCACCGATCTGCAACCGAGCCAGGGACGCACCCTGGTAGTAATGACCAAGGATCTGGTTGTAGCGCTGGCCCTGACTGGCCAGTTGCTGGGCACCCTCCTGGCTCATGCTGGCCCCCAGATGTCCATGGGCCTCCAGAGTGATCTGGGAATTGGCCGCGTAGAGGCTCTCCACGATGCCCCCCTGGTAACTGAGGATGAGGCCGTTGGTGCGCTCAGTGGCCTCCCGGGTGCGGGCCGTGACCGACTCCAGCCCCCGGTAGGCCTGCCAGCGGGTCGTGTCCCCCAGGTGCCAGAAGCGGTTGGCGGGCCGGGCCAGATGGGCCAGGGCGTAGGAGCGGGCCGCCACTGCCTGGGCCTGGAGCGCCTCCATCGACCAGGAACTGGGCATTTCTGCCCCAACCACCGAGGCGATGTAGCGCTCCAGCGGCAGGTGATTGATCGGGGTGATGCCGCTCCCCTCCCTCAGCAGCCGCAGGCGGCCCTCATAGGGCAGACCATTGACCAGCAAGGCCTGCCCGCCGGAGCTCTCCAGCCAGAGATCAGCGCTGCTCTGGCTGCTCCAGTCAACAGATTCACCGGGACCGCCGCGGAGCAGCACCCGGCCGTCGCCGTCCAGCAGCTGCCAGGGGCCCCTGGCCGAGAGTGTGGGCCGACCGGCCTGGCGCAGCAGGGCCACCCGCGCCTCGAGGGGAACGGGACGACCAGCGGCCGGTTCCGCCAGGGCCAGGTCACCGCTGGGGGGCATGCCGGAAGGAGGCGGGGGGATGGCCGCGTCGGCGCGGCGCGTCTGGATCTCCTCCAGCTGCCGCGCCTCGGCCTGACGGTCGGGGTCGTCGGCAGCCGTGGCCGGCAACAGCGCCTCCATCACCTTGGAGTCGAGGCTGGAGCGGGGCTCGGTGAACGCCTGCTGGGCCAGGAAGCCAAGGCCCAGGGCCACCACGCTCAGGGGCGCGGTGACGAGAACACGGTTCAGCCCGGGCCGGGCAGACAGCAGCTCCAGTCCTCGGCTTCTCCAGCCTCGAAACCAGCTCTCAAGCGGCCATCCCACAGCAGTTGACCCGAACCCAACAGGCGGATCATGCCTGAAGACAGCCGTTCGCACACCATTCCGCCGCCCTGGGGGGACGGTTGCCAGCCCACCACCCGCTCGCGCCGCAGCTGATCACACCACCACGGGGCCACAAGGGCATGGGCGGATCCAGTGACCGGATCTTCGCTGATGCCGAGGCCCGGTGCCAGGAAACGCAACTGGTAGTCGGCTGGAAACCCCTGCACCGTGGGGGAATGGCCGCTGGCGGCCAACGCCTGCATCAGCACCAGGCCCTGGCGCACTTCGCCGCGCAACTCCTGCGCGAGGGAGTGCCCATCCAGGCCAGCCAGGTCGAATTCCGGCGGCAACAGCGCCACCCAGTAGCCCAGAGCCGAACGCCAGCCGCAAACCGGCGTCACCCCCAGCAACCGATCCAGCTCGGCGGGCAGGGGCGAGGGCTCAAGACCTGCTGAGGGGAGGACCAGCTGGGCGCGGCCCGCAGCGGATTCGCTCAGGCTCACCAGCAGCGGCCCGGAGCGGCTGTGCAGGCGGATCGAGGCACCTCGCGCCAGCAGGCCCCAATGGCCGAGAGCCAGGGCGGAGGCCAGGGTGGCGTGGCCGCAGAGCGGAACTTCACAGCGCGGCGTGAACCAGCGCAGGGCCCACTCGCCCGCGGGCTCGGTCCCAGGCTCAAGGCGGCTGAGGGGCAGCAGGAACGCCGTCTCCGACTGGCGCAGCAGGCCGGCCACCGCCTGCATCCAGGCGGCCGGCGCTGGCTGCTTCAGGGCCACGACCGCGGCACCGTTGCCCTGAAGCGGCCGTTCTGCGAAGGCCGTGATCAGGACGGCGGGCAGGGTGCCGTCGCTCATCGCTCCTCAGCCTTGAGATCACGCTCCATCAGGGCGCGCACGGCCTCATGGGGGGTGATGCGCCCCTCGATCAGGCCCACCACCTGGGCGCAGATCGGCAAGCGGGCACCGCCCCGCTCCGCCAGGGCCAGGGCGGCGACTGCCGTTGATGGGCCCTCCACCGTGGCATCGATGGCCCGGATCGCTTCCTCGGCACTGAGCCCATCCGCCAGGTGCAGACCGAAGCGATAGTTGCGGCTGAGGCGGCTGTTCGCTGTGGCCAGCAGATCTCCCAGCCCGGCAAGCCCGTAGAGGGTGTCGGGAACTCCGCCCAGCTGCTGGCTGAGGCGGCCCATCTCCGCCAGCCCCCTGGTGAGCAGGGAGGCCTTGGCGTTGGCTCCCAGGCCCAACCCATCGCAGACACCGGCCGCTACGGCCATGACGTTCTTGAGGGCACCGGAGAGCTCGGTGCCGATCGGATCGGTGTTGGTGTACAGCCGCAGTTGATCGCTGCTGAGGCCCTGCTGCAGCGACTGGGCCAGATCAGAGTGACGTGATGCCAGCACACTGGCCGCCGGCAGCCCCCTCTCCAGCTCGCCAGCCAGGTTGGGGCCACTCAGCACCAGGCTGGAGATGGTGGGAATCGAGCGCTGCCAGAGCTGGGATGCAGTGAGGTGGTGCTGCAGGTTCAGGCCCTTGGTGCAGCTGATCAGGGGCAACCCCGAGGGCCACCGGTGGGAGAGCCTCTGGGAGAGCTCCGGCACACCGGCCATGGCGATGGCGCAGAGAATCACGTCCTGGTTCGCCAGCAGGTCGGCGGGCTCACCGCCGTCGCGACGCGACCAGCTGCTGAGCTGGTGGCCACCCTGCTGGAACACCCGGCCAAGGGCGCGGCCCCAAGCGCCTTGCCCGAAAATGCCAATGCGTAGTGCCATCTCACCATGATGGAACATGCCTCTTTCGCCCCTTTCCATGTCGATGCCAGCTCAGGGAGCTGGAGCCTCTGAAGGCGCCCAGGGGCTCTTCCAGTGGCGGGGGGATGCCCTGGTGGTGGGCGGCGGCGGCATCGGCAAGGCGTTGCTCCAGGCTCTGGCGAAGCGGGCCCCCGCCCTGCGGCTGTGGGCCACCAGCCGGCGGCCGTGGCCTGCTGGGGGAGTGGTGCCGCCGGAGCGGGCCCTGGGCCTCGATCTCACCGACGACTCCAGCCTTGAGGCCTGCGCCAGGCGGCTGCGGGAGGAGGAGGTGAATCTGCGGCTGGTGATCAACACCGCCGGCCTGCTCCACGACGGTGACCTGCAACCGGAGAAGCGGCTGCAGCAGCTTCAGCGGAGCTCCCTGGAGCGCCTGTTCAGCGTGAATGCCTATGGCCCAGCGCTGCTGGCCCGATCCCTGGAACCCCTGCTGCCCCGCCAGGAGCCCGTGCACTTCGCCAGCCTCTCAGCCCGGGTGGGCAGCATCGGCGACAACCAGCTGGGCGGGTGGTATGGCTACAGGGCCGCCAAGGCGGCCCAGAACCAGCTGCTGCGTTGTCTGGCCCTGGAATGGGAGCGGCGCCTGCCCCTGGCCTGCGTGAGCCTGCTGCATCCGGGCACCACCGCCACGGCGCTCTCCGAACCCTTTCGCCGCTCAGTGCCGGCGGAGCGGCTGTTCAAGCCTGAGCGGGCCGCCAACCAGCTGCTCGATGTGATCGCCGCCCAGGGGCCCGCCCACTCCGGCCGCTTCCTGGCCTGGGACGGGACGACGATTCCCTGGTGAGATTGGGGGACTCAGGACTGGGGGGAGGGAGAGTGGGCGAATGACTGAAGCAGCTCCAGGGGGATCAGCTCCAGGCTGGAGACCTCGGTGGCCTCCAGCCGCACCGGTGGTGCCACTCCGTCGTCGTGGGCCTCGAGCCAGCGGGCGGCACAGACACACCAGTGGTCGCCGGCTTTGAGGCCGGCAAAGCCGTAGGCGGGCCTGGGGGTGCTGAGGTCGTTGCCCTGGGAGAGGGAATAGCGCAGAAAAAGATCGGTGATGACGCAACAGACCGAGTGCCTGCCGTGGTCGGAGGGATCGGTGCGGCAATGGCCATCGCGGAACCAGCCGGTCATCGGCTCACAACCACAGACCACCAGAGGCTGCCCCAGCACATTCAGCGACAACGGGCTGGGGGCACTCGACGATTGATCCACGCAAAAACCCAGGCATTTACCCCGAGTCTGACCAGCCGCGGGCACGAAATCCAGCGGAGAGGTTGACGGATTCGGGGGGGCAGGCGTTAAAGCTCATTGAGCTGTGGTGTTGGAAGGCCTCCTTCTGCCGCCCTTCCGCCTTGCCTTCAACACCTTCATGAGCTGGGATTACGCCGAAGACGCTGCCTTCATGGCCCTGTACGACGCCTTCAAGGAAAGCGGTGAAACCTCCGCCATGGAATTTCTCGCCCACGGGGAGGGAGCCTTCCACTTCCAGGAACTCACCCAGAACGCCGCTGGAGAGGGAATTGATCTGAGCGACTCCGATGCTCTGGAGGCCTTCCAGCAGGACGTGATCGACAGCCTCGAATCGCTCTGAGCCTCAGCCGTAGAAGAAATCGATCTCCTTAGGCTTGAGGCCCTCCCAGCCTGCAGCCTTGAGCCTGGCATCGAGGCTGGCCTGGTCCAGGTGCTTGGAGCCGGTCTTCACCACCCGGTTGCGCATCGACTTGCGCACGCCGCTACGGGCCCGCTGAGCCTCCAGCGCCATCACCTCGTTGTAGAGGCTGAGCATTTCGTCAGGTATAGGGCTTCCATCGAGATCAAGGCCGGCGGCAATCGCCGCATCGACACCATCAGGACCGGCAATGGCCATGGCAGAACAGGCAGACACCGACTCAGCCTGCCACCGCCCCTGCAGCCCTGGCGAGGGTGGAATCAGGCACTGAAATAGCGGGCACGGCTGTGAACCGCCACCAGGGCGGTGGTGCTCTGCTCGGGATCGAGCTGATCGCTCTCATCCATGGTCAAGCCGATACGGCCGGCATCGAGCCAGGTGAGTTGCTGGCGGGAATCGGCCACGTTGGGGCAGGCCGGATAGCCGAAGGAATAGCGGCTACCGCGGTAGCGCTGGGCCAGCACGTCGCGCAGTACAGCCGGTTCCTCGGCCGCAAAGCCCAGCTCGCGTCGAATGCGGGCGTGGGTCCACTCCGCCAGCGCCTCGGCCATCTGAACGCCCAGCCCATGGAAGTAGAGATAGTCGGTGTAGCGATCGGCGGCGAAAAGTTCCCGGGCAAAGGCGCTGGCCCGCTCGCCCATGGTCACCGCCTGCATCGGCAGCACATCACTGGGCCCGCCATCGCTGAGATCGCGGAAGAAATCGGCGATGCAGTAGCGATTGCCGCCCCGCTGACGCGGCAGCTCGAAGCGCCCGAGCACCCGATCGCTGCCGTCGGGATCGAACACCACAAGGGCATTGCCTTCACGGCCGCAGGGGTAGTAGCCGTAGGCGACACGCGGCGTGAGCAGGGCCTCCTGCCGGCAGCGCTCGATCCAGCGCTGCAAGACGGGCTCGGCTTTCTCAGCCAGCATCGCCTCATAGGCCTGACGGCTCTGCTCCTGGCTCTTGCGGAGCTGCCACTGGCCGGCGAAGAGGGCGTTGCGATCGAGATAGGCAAACACCTCATCGAGGGGGATCTCGCTCTCCTGAATCAGACAACTGCCCAGGAAGGGCGGTTGCACGGCGGGCTCCTCCGGCACCACCTCGGAGCGATGGCTGGTGACTTCGAACTGGCTGGTGGCGTCAGGATTTCCGGCTGTCTCAGGAATGGCAGCGGCTCCAACTGCTGCGGACTCAGCAGCCGTGGCCTGATCAGGCGTGTCGATCCCCTCCGCCACCGGCGCGGGCTCGGCTTCGACCTCCAGGCCGAGCCCCGCAGGCGCACCGGCGAGGAAGCCAAGGCGGTCATCCCACTGGCTGTTCCTGCGGGCCTCCGAGAGCGCATCCATGAAGCGCAGGTCGGCAAAGGCATCGCGGCCATAGATCACCTGGCCATTGTAAACGGAGCGACAGTCCTTCTGCACGAAGCGGGGGGTAAGGGCCGCCCCACCGAGGATCACCGGAACGGTGATGCCAGCCTCATTGAAGGCCTGCAGGTTGTCCTTCATGAAGGCGGTCGATTTCACCAACAGACCGCTCATGGCGATGCAGTCGGCCTGGTGAATCCGCTGGGCTTCGATGATCGCCTCCACCCCCTGCTTGATGCCTAGGTTGATCACCTCATAACCGTTGTTAGTCAGGATGATGTCAACCAGATTCTTGCCGATATCGTGCACATCGCCCTTGACTGTGGCGATCAGGAACTTGGCCTTGGCACTGCTCACTCCATCAACCTTCTCCATGTGCGGCTCCAGAAAAGCCACTGCTGCCTTCATCGTTTCAGCGCTCTGAAGCACGAAGGGAAGTTGCATCTGACCGGAGCCGAACAGCTCCCCAACCACCTTCATGCCATCGAGCAGAAAGGTGTTGATGATCTGCAGCGGCGGGTGGCTGGTCATGGCCTCCTCAAGGGCCGGCTCCAGCCCGATGCGTTCGCCATCGATGATGTGCTGACGCAGGCGCTGCTCCACGGGCAGATCGGCCAGGCTCGGACCCGATGCCCTCGCCTCTTTCGCACTGACCCCATCGAACAGTCCGGTGAGCACGGTGAGGGGGTCATAGGTACAGATCGCTCCCGCCGCCTCCGATTCGAAACGGCGGCGGTCGAGGATCAGATCACGGCAGACCTGCTGATGCTCCTCGCTGATTTTTGCGAGTGGAAGAATCTTGGCGGGGCTGACGATGGCGGCATCGAGGCCCGCCTCGCAGCAATCATGCAGAAAGACTGAATTGAGCACGATCCGAGCCGCCGGAGAGAGCCCGAAGCTCACATTGCTCACTCCCAGAACCACATGAACTCCCGGCAGATTCTCGCGAATCAGGCGGATGGCCTCGATCGTGGCGACGGCATTCCGGCGGTCCTCCTCGATGCCCGTGGAGATGGGCAGAGCGAGGGGGTCGTAGAAGATCTCATGGGCCGGGATTCCATACTCAACGGCATCGCGGTAAGCCCGCTGGGCGATGCTGAACTTGCGCTCTGCCGTGCGGGCCATTCCCTCCTCATCAATGGTGCCAACCACCACCCCAGCGCCATAGCGGCGTGCCAGCTCCAGCACCTTGAAGAAGCGCTCGTCGCCATCCTCGTAGTTGGTGGAATTGAGGATGCACTTGCCACCGGCCACCTTGAGGCCGGCCTCCATCTTCTGCCACTCGGTTGAATCCAGCATCAGGGGCAGATTCACATTGGTGACAAGACGACTGACAAGATCGTGCATGTCCTTCTCGCCGTCGCGACCGACATAGTCGACGTTGACATCGAGCACATGGGCATTTTCCTTGATCTGGCCGCGAGCCAGGGCCACCAACCCGTCCCAGTCTTCGGCGTTGAGAAGATCACGCACCTTCCTGGAGCCGCTGGCATTGAGCCGTTCACCGATGATCAGGAACGAATTGTCCTGGTGATAAGGGGTGATTCCGTAGATCGAGGCGGCGGCCGGTTCGCACTGCAGAGCAGGACGCGTCAGCCGTTGCTCCGGCAGCCGCACCGGCCGGGGACTGGGGTGCAGATGCGCCGCCAGATCGGCCAGTGCCGCGATATGGCTGGGGGTGGTGCCGCAGCAGCCACCGATCACCTGGACCCCCAGATCCTCGACGAAGTGAAGCAGCTGCATCCGCAGCTCCAGGGGGGTAAGCCGGTAATGAGCCACGCCACCCACATTCTCCGGCAGTCCGGCATTGGGAATGCAGCTGATCACAAAGGGACTGTGCTCACTCAGGTAGCGGATGTGAGCCTTCATCTGCTCTGGACCGGTGGCGCAGTTGAGGCCGAGCACATCGATCGGAAAGGGCTCCAGAATCGAGACGACTGCGGCGATGTCGGAGCCGACCAGCATCGTGCCGGTGGTCTCCATCGTGACCGAGACCATCAACGGCCGGCGCTGGCCGGCGGCCTCAAAGGCCTCCTCCAGGCCTTGGAGCGCCGCCTTGATCTGCAGCACGTCCTGACAGGTCTCGACGATGAACAGATCGACATCACCCGCCAGCAGCCCCGCAGCCTGCTCACGGAAGGAGGCTTTCATCGTGTCGAAATCGATATGGCCCAGGGTGGGCAGCTTCGTGGTGGGGCCCATGGAGCCCGCCACGAACCGGGGCTTGGCGGGGGTGCTGTAACGATCGGCCATCTCGCGGGCAAGCTCGGCAGCCCGTTGGTTGAGGACGAAGGCCTGATCCTCCAGCCCGTACTCCGCCAGCACGATCGAGGCCGCGCCGAAGGTGTCGGTTTCGATCACATCGCAGCCCGCTTCGAGAAACTGACGGTGCACGGCCTGCACGGCGTCAGGGCGGGTGAAGACCAGGTTCTCGTTGCAGCCCTCGAGGGCGGCGCCACCGAAGTCCTCGGCGCTCAGATCCATCTCCTGCAGCGAGGTGCCGGTCGCGCCATCGAACACAACCACGGGCCGGCCTGGGCCGTGCAGGTGATCCAGAAACCCGACCCTGCCGGTTCCTGTCCTTGCCGCTGCCGCCCCGCCAACCAGTGCCGTCATCGCGTGATCGTGCCAGCGATCACTCTAGAAATCAGTCGCGCAGGCGGATGCGGGTGACCCAGTGGTCATAGCTGGGGTCCTTGCCCATGGTGATCTGGGTGAGCCGCTCGCGCAGCAACTCCATCACAGGGCGCTCCGTGGGCAGATCGGTGGTCTCGACCCGCCGCACCGGAGTCACCCGTGCCGCAGTACCGCTGAGGAACACCTCGTCGGCCACGAACAGCTCGGTCTTGTCGACCGCCCGCTCGATCACAGGGATATCGAGGGCACGGGCCAGCTCCAGGATGCTGGCGCGGGTGATGCCCTCCAGGATGTCCTGATCAACGCCCGGGGTGATCAGCACGCCCTCGCGAACGATGAAGAGGTTCATGCCACTGGCCTCACTGACCTTGCCGCGGCTGTTGAGCAGCAGGGCCTCATCGAAGCCGCTCTTCACCGCCTCCGTCTTGGCCAGGGAGCTGGTGATGTAGGCGCCGCTGATCTTGCCGCGCAGGGGCAGGGAGCGGTCCTCCTGGCGGGTCCAGCTGCTGACGCGGCAGCTCACGCCATCGGGGGAGAGGTAGTCGCCCAGCTCGATGCCATAGATCAGGAAGTCGGTCTCGATGTCGTGCAGACGCGGCGCGATGCCGAGATCACTGGTGTAAACGAACGGCCGCAGGTAGATCGGGGTGGTGGGACGGTTGGCCTGCAGAAAGGCGTCGATGGCGCTGAGAATCGTGCTCTCCTCCAGCTCAGCCAGCAACAGTCGGGCGCTCTGACTCAGTCGGCGGGCGTGGCGGTCGGCGCGGAACAGCAGAATTTCGCCAGGATCCGAAGGGTTGGGCAGGGCACGCATCCCCCCGAAGGCGCCGGTGCCGTAATGCAGCGCGTGGGTGGCCACCGAGAGGGTGGCCTCGGCGAACGGAACGCATCCGCCCTGGAACCAGGCGTAGGGGAGAAATTTCTGCATGCGGAGAAGCTTGGCTAGGGGGAGGAGCGGCCGGCTCCGCACCGTGGACGGGCCACGATCTTCTCACCGTCAGGACCGAGGATGGGCCGATGCATCGGCTTGCGGCAGTTCCCGGCGCCACCGGCGACACGGATGGTCCCCTCTATGTGGAGCAGCCATCGGCTCCCCTGTTGCTGCTCAGCAGCGCCGACACCGACCTGAGCGCGCTCGCGGGCCTGTTGCGCGACGAGCCGGCCCTGCTCAGCCAGGAGGTGCGCGGCCTCAATCTCGCGGCTCTGGATCACCCCGCCGTGATTGATCACTATCTGGCCACCAGCCTGGGGGACACCCGGCTGGTGCTGGTGCGCCTGCTGGGGGGCCGGGGCCACTGGAGCTATGGCCTTGAGCGGCTGCGCCACTGGGCCAGCGGCCCAGGCCGCCAGCTGGTGGTGGTGGCCGGCACCAGCGAAGACGAGAGCGACCTGGCGAGCCTGGGCACTGTGGATCAGGCCCTGGCCCTGGCATTCGGCCGCTGCCTGCGGGAAGGGGGGCGCGCCAACCTGCGCCGGGTGCTGGTCAGCCTCGGAGCGCTTCTGCTGGGGGAGCAGCCCGAGCCGCCGCTGACCCAACCCCTGCCCGATCCGGCCCCCCACGACTGGCGGGCCGATCCCGGACCCAGGGTCGGCCTGGTGCTCTACCGCGCCCTGTTGCAGGCGGGAGACACCGCCCTGGCTGAGGCCACCCTGAGCGCCCTGCGCCGGCGCGGACTCTGCCCCAGGGCCCTGTGGGTGAGCGGCCTGCGCGATGGAGCGGTGCAACGCGGTGTGGCCGACCTGCTGGGGCGCGAAGGGGTGCAGGCGGTGCTCTGCACCACCTCCTTCGCCTCGGTGCAGTTCGAGGAGGCGGGCCTCGGCGCACCGCTCTGGGAGTCGCTGAACGTGCCGGTGCTGCAGCTGCTCTGCAGCAGCTCCAGCCGAGACCGTTGGCAGAGCAGCAGCATCGGCCTCAGCCCGCTGGATCTGAGCCTGCAGGTGGCGCTGCCGGAGCTGGATGGCCGCCTCACCACCCGGGTGGGAGCGTTCAAGGAGGCCGCCGACCGGGCCGATGAGCGGCTCACCACTGCTCTGCACCGCTACGAGCCGGATCCCGAACGCCTCGACTGGATCGCCCAGCTGGTCAAGGCCTGGGTGAGCTTGCGCGGCACTCCCCCGGCCCAGCGGCGCCTGTCGCTGGTGCTTGCCAACTACCCCACCCGCAACAGCCGCCTGGCCAATGGCGTGGGGCTCGACACCCCCGCGAGTGCGGCGGCGATGTTGCACTGGCTGGCCGCCGCCGGCTACGACCTCGGCAAAGCGGAGGAGCTGCCGCAGGATGGCCAGGAGCTGATCCGTCGTTTGCTGGCGGGCCGCAGCAACGATGCCGAGAGCAGCCACCGGCCGCCCCTCGACCACCTTCCCCTGGCCACCTACCAGCTCTGGTATGGCGGGCTGCCACAGGCGGGACGGGATCTGATCGAGCGGCGCTGGGGTTCCCCCGACAAGGACAGCGGACTGGAGCGCACCGCCGGCGGAGTCGGGTTTCCGATCCGAGGTTTGCGTTTCGGCCGCACCCATGTGCTGATCCAGCCGGAGCGGGGCTACGACCGCGACCCCAGCCTCAGCTACCACAGCCCCGATCTGCCCCCCACCCACGCCTATCTGGCCCAGTACCTCTGGTTGCGGGAGGTGGAGGGCTCCCAGCTGGTGGTGCACGTGGGCAAGCACGGCAACCTGGAATGGTTGCCGGGCAAGGGACTGGGGCTCTCCAGCCAGTGTTTTCCCGAGTGGGCCCTGGGGCCGATGCCCCACCTCTATCCCTTCATCGTCAACGATCCAGGCGAAGGCTCCCAGGCCAAGCGCCGAGCCCAGGCCGTGATCCTCGACCACCTCACCCCGCCCCTGGGGCGTGCGGGATTGCACGGGCCGCTCCAGACGCTTGAGGCCCTGCTGGATGAGTACTGGGAGGCCTGCCAACTGGGCAGCGGGCGGGTGGCACCCCTGCGCCAGCGCCTGGCCGAAACCCTCGAGACCCTGGAGCTGCCCCTGGAGGCCTGTGACCTGGAGAGCCGTATCGATCGCGCCGACGGCTACCTCTGTGAGCTCAAGGAGGCCCAGATCCGTACGGGCCTGCACACCTACGGCCACTTGCCCTCCCCGGAGCCGCTGTTGGAGCTGCTGCTCTGCCTGGCGCGGCCACCCCTCGCCGAGGGGCCTGGACTGACTCAGGCCCTGGCGAAGGATCTGGGGCTGACGTTCGATCCCTGGGCAGATCCCGAAGACGAGCCCCTGGATCCGGCCGACCGGCAGCTGCTGCTGACAGCCCTGGCCGCTGGTGGAGCCACGCCCACAGCGGCAACGCCCGGCGGGACAACGACAGAGTTGGCCCAGGCCTGCCGCCGGATCGGGGATGGCGTGGCCCTGCTGGAGGCGTGGGCCCTTCAACGGCTGCGACCCCTGCTGGCGCCGCCAGTTGAGTCGTTGCTGGAGCCCCTCTCGATTCCCATGGTGGAAGCACAGCCCTGCGGCGCCAGCACCCGCTCGGTACTGGAGCGAGTGCGAGGCGACCTGATCCCACGGCTGCTGCGTTGCGGTGAGGCGGAGCGAGAAGCCTTTCTCGCAGGGGTGGCGGGGGAGCGCATTGCCGCCGGTCCCTCCGGGGCCCCCACCCGCGGCCGTCCCGATCTCCTCCCCACCGGCCGCAACTTCTACAGCGTCGATCTGCGCGGACTGCCTAGCGAAGCGGCCTGGGATCTCGGACGGCGCAGCGCCGAGTTGCTGCTGGAGCTGCACCTGCAGGAGGAAGGTGACGATCTGCGCCACCTGGCCCTCTCGGTCTGGGGGACAGCAACGATGCGCAACGGCGGTGAAGACATCGCCCAGGCTCTGGCCTTGATGGGGGTGCGGCCGGTCTGGGACGGGCCTACCCGGCGGATGGTGGACCTGGAGGTGATCCCGCTGTCCCTGCTGGGGCGCCCGCGGGTGGATGTCACCCTGCGCATCTCCGGCCTGTTCCGGGATGCCTTCCCCCAGCTGGTGGGCTGGGTCAACCGGGCCACGGCCCTGGTGGCGGGCCTGCAGGAGGCGGAACCGGATAATCCCCTGGCGGCGGCCCTGATCCGCGAAGGTCACTGCGCCAGGGTCTATGGCTCAGCGCCGGGGGCCTATGGCGCTGGACTGCAGGGCCTGATCGACAGCGGCCAGTGGGAGGAGCGCAGCGATCTGGGCGAGGCCTACCTCAATTGGAGCAGCTGGCGTTATGAGGGCAGCGGTGAGGCGATCGCCGATCGCGGCGGGCTGGAGCAACGGCTGCGCCAGGTGCAGGTGGTGCTGCACAACCAGGACAACCGAGAGCATGACCTGCTCGATTCCGACGACTACTACCAGTTCCAGGGAGGGCTGAGCGCCGCCACGGAGCTTGTGCGCGGTTCAGCGCCCGCCCTCTGGTTCGGAGATCATTCCCGCAGCCAGCGGCCCCGCCTGCATCGGCTGGAGCGGGAACTCGACAAGGTGCTGCGCTCACGGGTGCTCAACCCCCGCTGGATCGAGGGGATGCGCGCCCATGGCTACAAGGGTGGCTTCGAGCTGGCAGCCAGCCTCGATTACCTCTTCGCCTACGACGCCAGCACCGGCCGGGTGCCGGACTGGAGCTACGGCGCCATCTGTGACACCTGGCTGGGAGATGAAAGCCTGCTCGACTTCCTGCGCCAGGCCAATCCCTGGGCCCTGCGCGATATGGCCGAGCGGCTGCTGGAAGCCCACAACCGCCGACTGTGGGAGTCGGCCAGCCCTGAGCAACTGGAGCGTCTCAGGCAGTTGGTGCTCAGCAGTGAAAGCCTGGTGGAGGGCTGATCAGGTGATGATGTCCCTGGCCATGTCCTTGAAGGAATCAATGGTGCCTGGCTTGGCCTGTTGCAGGCTGCTGCCCGGCTGCCCATCGGCCGCACTCCCTGCAGCCTTACGGGCTGCTGGTGCTGCACCGCCAGCGGCGTTGACACCACCCACGGCAGCTCCCCTGAGGCGCTTGCTCAGCTCCGCCGAACTCAACTTCTCAGCAAAGGTTTTTTTGACCGGTTTGGGCACGCCACCGGTGAGGTTGGTGTTGGTTGCCTTCGTCTCGGTTCCGGGCAGGCCCGTGGTGGCCATCTCGAGCCGAGCCGCCATCGAATCCACCTCCTGGATCATTTCCTTGCCGCCAGGGTTGTCGGCGTTACCGGGGAAGGTGTGGCGGATCTTGTTCGCGCGCCGCATGAAGTTCACATCACCGAGGCTGCTCGAGGCGTCTGGATCGAGATAGAAGCTTTCTTCCTGCTTGGCCTTCACCGGTTTGGCCTTGGGGGCCTTGGAAGAGAATGCTCCTTCGGAGCGGTTACCGAGCAGACGATCAAACAGACCCATGGTCAGGAAACGGAAACCTGGTAATGAGCCTAACGGCCGCCAAGCCCCAGACCGTGAGTATCAGTACCGCAACTCGTGAGCAATCCCAGCCGGCTCAGCTGGGCCGCGATCGCCTCGCATACCAGCGGTGAGGGGCGCCAGGACTCCCCCTGCTCATAGTCGTAGTAGGCCTCAGCGCCATCGAAGCCGAGCTCCGCCGCCGCCGCGATCAGCAGCTGGTAGGGGAGGCGGTATCGGGCGGGATGGGCCAGCAGGGCCAGTCCGCCAGCGGCATGGATCGCCCGGCCCACGGCCTCGGCCCGGAGCCCCGGACCCACCACAGCACTGCCCTCGAGATAAGGGGCAAGGGCGGCATGGCCAGGCTCGAAGCCAAGCCCGAGCACGTGCACCAGACAACCCTCCAGCAGGCAGCTGATCTCCACGCCGCTCCAGAGGGTGGGAACCGTCCAACCTCTCTCCCGGTGCTGGGCCAGCCGCCGTTGCAGGGGCTCGAAGGCAGCCGCGCTGTGGTGATCGGTCACGGCCAGGTGCTCGAGACCCAGGTCCACCGCCTGGTCAGCCAGCCATTCCGGCTGGAGGCTGCCGTCGCTGCAGGTGGTGTGGCAGTGGAAATTCAGCCGCCTGGGGCAACAGGACGCCTGCACCCCCTGAAGGACAGGCACCAGCGGATGCTCAGGCGCCACCGGCGAGGGCCTCCTGTTCGACGCGAAGGCGGCGCCAGCGGGCATAGAACTGAATTGAGCCGGCCATCGCCACCACCAGGGCCACGAGGAACCAGGTGGCCGCGCCGGTGGGGAACTGCCCCTTGAACACCACCAGCATCACCACCAGCACCAGCATCAGGGTGGGGAGCTCGTTGAGAGCCCGCAGTTGCCGCCCGCTCCAGCGGCAGCTTCCCTGGCGCAGCTGACCCATCAGGCGGTAACAGAACCAGTGATAGGCCAGCAGAGCCAGTACCACGGCCAGCTTGGCGTGCATCCAGCCCTGCTTCAGCCAGATGGGCTGGGCGACCAGCAAGCCCACCGCCATGGACACAGCCACCACCATGCCCGGGGTGGTGATGATGTTGGCCAGCCGCCGCTCCATCAGGGTGTACTGCTGCTGGAAGGCGCTGCGCAGGGGCTCGTCCAGGGCCTCGGCCTCCACGTGATAGATGAACAGCCTCACGAGGTAGAACAGCCCGGCGAACCACACCACCACCCCCACGATGTGAAGGGTCTTGAACCAGAGATAGGCCTCCGCTGGCAGGGCCGGCAGCGTCATCGGGGCAAGGAACAGGAGTTTCACAAGTTAGGGGAGTTGTTCCCCCGGCTCAGTGGCCTTGTGGTGGGCGCGGATGCCGGGTCTCGCCGTGGCCGTGGAGCCGATCAACCCACTGCCGCTCAACCCATCGCCCCTCATCCCACCGCCAGCGCTTCGCCAGCTGACTCTCCTTCCGCCATCTCGCCTGGATCGTCGGGATGGAAATAGCTCCACACCTGCCGGGCCAGGGCTGGACCCACGCCAGGAGCAGCGGCGATCTGCTCTGGGCTGGCCAGCTGAATGGCGTCGATCGAGCGGAAGTGGGCCAGCAGATCCCTGACCCGCTTGGGACCGAGGCCGGGGATTTCAGAGAGACGGGAACGTTTCATCCGCTCCCCCCGCTGCTGGCGGTGGAAACTGACCGCAAAGCGGTGGGCCTCATCGCGCAGCCGACGCAGCAGGCGCAGACCGAGCTGATCGGGCTCACTCTCGAGCGGCTCACTGGCCCCCGGCAGAAACACCTCCTCCCTCTGCTTGGCCAGCGAGCACACCACCAGCTCCTCGTGCAGATCCAGCTCGCGCAGGGCCTCCATCACCGCTGAGAGCTGGCCCTTGCCGCCATCGATCATCACCAGATCGGGCCAGTCCCCCAGACCGCTGGTGTGCAGGGCGCTGTCGCCGCTGCGCCGCAGCTCGGCCAGGTCGCCCCCCTCGGCCTTCGCCTGTGACCAGCGGCGGAACCGCCTCCGCATGATCTCCGCCATCGCCATGAAGTCGTCGGAGTGGCCAGCGCTGATGCTGCTGCTCTGGATCCGGTACTTGCGGTAATGCTGCTTGGCGGGCAGCCCATCGACGAACACCACCTGGGAGGCCACCGCGTCACTTCCCTGGATGTGACTGATGTCGTACCCCTCGATGCGGCGGGGCGGCTGGGGGAGGTCGAGCAGCTGGGCAAGGTCCTCGGTGGCCAGCTGATGCTGCTCGGCGCTGCGCTGGGCACGGCTGAGCTCGAATGCGGCGTTGCGCTCCACCAGCTCGATCAATTCGGCTTTCTGCTGCCGCTGAGGGTGTGCCACCCGGACCTTGCGACCACGGCGCTCGCTCAGCCAGTCCTGCACCAACTGCTGGCGGGGCAGGGGGTGCTGCACCAGCACCTCGGGTGGGATCTCCACTGACTCCACCTGACTGTAGTGCTCCTCCAGCACCCGCTGCAGGATCTCCCCCGGAGCGGCGATGCTGGCGTCAGCGGTGTAACCGAGTCGCCCCACCAGCTTGCCGGCACGCATCTGGAACAGCTGCACCGCCGCCAGCCGCTGATCCGAGGCCAGGGCCAGCACATCTCTCGACACCGAGGCGTCGGGCAGGGTCATCTTCTGCTCGGCCGTGAGCTGCTCGAGCCCCTGCAGCTGGTCACGCACCCGTGCCGCGGCCTCATAATCCTCGCGCTCGGCATAGCGCTGCATCTGGGCACGCAGCAGGTCCAGCAGCTCGTCGCTGCGGCCCTGGAACACCATCGCCACCTTGCGCAGGGTCTGCTGATAAGCCTCCGGGCTGATCTTTTCCTGGCACACCCCCGGACAGCGGCCGATGTCGAAATTGAGGCAGGTGCGGTCGCGGTAGAGGGGCTGGGGCCTCTGACGCAGGGGAAACACTCGCTTCACCAGGAAGAAGGTGCGGCGCAGCAGACCCACATCGACGTAGGGACCGTAAAAGCGATCGAGCGGGCTGCGCAGGCGCCGTCGCCGGGTGATGAAGATGCGTGGGTAGGGCTCACTCCAAGTGATGCAGAGATAGGGATATTTCTTGTCGTCCTTGAGCAGCACGTTGAAGTGCGGCTGGTGGGCCTTGATCAGGTTGGATTCGAGCGCCAGCGCCTCCGCTTCGCTGTCGGTCACGATGAATTCGATCTCGCAGACCTGCCGCACCATCAGGCTGATGCGCGGGCTCAGATCATGGGAGTCGCGGAAGTAGCTGCGCACACGGCTGCGCAGACTCTTCGACTTGCCGATGTAGAGGATGCGGTCCTCGGCGTCGCGCAGCAGGTAACAGCCCGGCTCAGCGGGCAGCTCCTTCAGGCGCAGGCTGAGGCGATCGGAATCACTCAGGAGGGGCTGGGCGATGCGGCCCATGGCAGCTGGATCCTGGGCCCGGTTCAGCCTCCGTACTGCCAGCCGGTTGGTCCCAATTCCAGGGCCGCTCCATCACGGTGCAACACGGCGGTCTTCACTTCGGCCACGAACACGGTGTGGTCGCCATGGGCCACCTCACCCACCAACTCGCATTCGACGGCGCCGAGAGCCGCCTCGAGGATCGGCAGACCCAGGGGTCCCAGGCTGTAGGGAGCAGCATCGAAGCGGCCGCCGATGCCGTTCTGGGGCTTGAAGAACACGGCGGCCAGATCCTTCTGATCGGCCGCGAGCACGTTCAGAGAGAAGCGCCGGGTGCGCTGGATGATGCCGTTACTGGTCGAATCGGCCCGCACGGCCACCACCACCAAGGGTGGTTCGAAGGAGCCCTGGGTGACCCAGCTGGCGGTGAAGCCGTTGATGGTGTCGCCCTCGGCTACCCCGCAGATGAACAGGCCGTGGGGAATCTTGCGCAACAGCGTCTTCTTGGCGGCGGCATCGAGGCCGCCACTGGCTGCGCTGGGGGGAGCATCGGTGGCCATCGAGGTGTCGCGATCGATACCTCGACTTTAAGCAGCGTGATCAGCAGCGGCGGCGCCATCCATAGGATCCGCGCCATCGCTTCCCTGCGGGGGGCTCCATGACCAAGTGCCCATGAAGGCCCTCTATCCCGGCAGTTTCGATCCGCTCACCCTGGGCCATCTGGACCTGATCGAGCGGGCCGAGCGGCTGTTCGGAAGCCTCGTGGTGGCCGTGCTGCAGAACCCGAGCAAGCAGGCCAGCTTCCCCCTGGAACAACGGCTCAACCAGATCCGCCAGGCCACATCCCACCTGGAGCGGGTGGAGGTGAGCAGCTTCGACGGCCTCACCGTCGACTTTGCCCGGAGCTGCGACGCAGCGGTGATCCTGCGCGGGCTGCGGGCGATGAGCGACTTCGAATTCGAGCTTCAGATCGCCCACACCAACCGCAGCCTGGCTGCGGAGGTGGAAACCCTTTTCCTGGTCACCGCTGCTCACCACAGCTTTCTCAGCAGCAGCGTGGTCAAGGAGGTGGCCCGCTTCGGTGGGAATGTGCGCCACATGGTGCCGCCGGGAGTGGCGGATGACCTCGCCAGGCTCTTTAATCGGTAATCTTCTGCCCCGTTGAGATGGCCGACACACGGATCAGCGTGCTGGATCAGATCGACCAGCTCGAAGAAATCGTGCTGGAGGGAAGCCGCATCCCCTTCAGTGGTGGCCGCCTCGTCAATGAGCAGGACGCCATCGAGCTTATGGACGCGGTGCGGGAGGCCATGCCCGCCCAGCTCGACCAGGCCGAGGAGCTGCTGCGTCAGCGGGAAAGCTTCATCGCCCAGGCCCGCCAGCAGGCCGAGGAGATCATCAACCGGGCCCGTCAGGAGCGGGAGCAGCTGATCAATTCCGCTGCCGTGCGCCAGGAGGCCGAGCGCCAGGTCGCCGAACTGCGAGAGCAGGCCCGCCAGCAGTGCGAGCAACTGCTGCTCTCGGCCCGTCAGCAGGTGGCCCAGACCGAGCAGGAGCACCAGACCCGCCTGGCCCAGACCGAACAGCAGTTCAGCAGCCGCCGCCAGCAGCTGGAGCAGGAGTCCATGCAGCGGCGCCAGCAGCTCGACCAGGACTTCGTGGAGATGAAGCGCCAGCTGAGTGAGCAGCACGAGCGCTCCCGCCAGCAGAGCCTGCAGGAACTGGAGAAGATCCGTCAGGAAGGTCTGCGCATCCAGCGCGAAAGCCAGAGTGAGGCTGAGCGGCTGCACAACGATGCCCTGCAGTTCCGCCAGCAGACGCAGCAACAGTGCGAAGCGCTGATCAGCCGCACCCGCCAGGAGGCCACAACGGTGCAGGACGGAGCCAACCGCTACGCCGAGCAGGTCCTCACCGAACTCGAGGGACGGCTGGGCGAGCTGAGCAAGGTGGTGCTCGCCGGCCGCCGCGAACTGGTTCGCATCCAGAGCACCGAGGTATCGGCCTCAGCCGAGAGGCCCAGCACGGCCCAGGCTCCCACCGGTGAGGAGGCTGCCGTGCCGATCAGCCGCGCCAGGCGCGCGGCCTCACGCCTCAGGCAGGTGGCTGGCAGAGGCTGACGTTCTGCACCTGGCGAAGCACGATACCGATCATGGTGTTCGGTGCTTCAGCCCCGTTCGAGATCAGGCTCACGTAACGGGGACCATCACTGGTGCTGAGCACCCCACTGATCGCGCGCACACCGGTGAGGGTGCCGGTCTTGCCGCGGAACCGCCCCTCCAGGCTCGTGCCCTTGTACAGGTTGCGGAGGGTGCCGCGCTGGCCGGCCACCGCCATCGAGGCCAGGTAATAGCCGGCATAGGGGTGCTGACCCATATTGAGCAGCAGGGCGGTGAGGAAGCGGCTGGTGAGACGGTTGGCCCGGTCGAGGCCGCTGCCATCGGCCACCCGGACCCCCTGCAGGGGCAGCCCCTGTTCAGCCAGCCACTGCATCTCGGCCTGACGACTGACGGCAAGATCCCAGCTGCCACTGGCCTGCCGCATCAACACTTCGGCGGTGAAATTGTGGCTTTCGGTATTGGCCAGGCTGAGCAGGTTATGCATCGGAGCCGAAGGCTCTTCGTGAATCAGCACGGCATCCCGGGAGAGGGGTGCATCGGAGGAAACCACACTCAGCTCGACGGCTTTGCCCCCCTGGCGCACCAGTTCCCGGTTGAGCAGCGTGCGCAGCCTTGAGGTGGGGTTGGCCACCGCCATGTCGATGGCGTTGCTCGTGAGCGCCAGCCGGGTGATCGGCGCGCCATAGGCCTCGGCCCGATCTCCGGGATGCCAGCCCTGGGGCCACCAGGCCTGAGGAGGCAACTCGGCGAGCTGAAGCCTCACCAGGCTGGGAGGAGCACCGTCGGCGCCGCCAGATCCAAGGGCCAACTTGGCGAAACGCTGCAGCTGGGGCAGGGCCAGGTCTGGATCCCCTTCACCGGTGAGCCGAAGGGTGCCGTCGGAGAGTCGCCACAGACGGGTGGTGAGGCGATAGTCGGGACCGAGGCGATCGAGAGCGAACGCTGTGCTCAACAGCTTCTGGTTGGAGGCGGGCACCCGCGGCTGCAGCCCGTTCACATCCGCCAGCAGACGACCACTGCCATCCGCCACGGACACGCTCCAGCGATCCGCTTCCGGTCCCAGGCTGGCCTGAACGCGCTGTTGCAGGGCGGGGCAGCTCACCTGGCTCTGGAGCCGCGGCAGACCTGCCGCCGCAGGTGAACCGGGCAGGCGGGCCAGAGGATCGGCGGCCAGCACCGGCAGACCAGGCACCAGGCTGAGTCCCAGGGCAAGGCCTGCGGCCAACGGCCGCTGGAACCGGAATGCTTGGGGTTGCGACATCATCACCATCTCAGGATTTGCCAAGGAGAAGACCGCTCACGGAGCCGTTGAGGCGATAGTTACGCCCCTCCAGTTCCACCGGGGCGCCGATCTTGAGGTTCTGGTTACCGAAGACCACCCCGCCATCGGTCTTGCGGCCCTGGCCCTCAAGAACGAAGCGAGCATCGAGCGAACCCACCAGGGCCTGGTTTGGATCCTCTGCGGTGACGACACGACCGTCGGGTTGGAGGGCCACCAATTTGCGCTGCAGCCTTTGCAGGTCTTTGAGCTTCACGGTGCCGTGAGGCTGGTTGCGGATCACGATGCTCACCTTCCCCTCCTCCCGAGCAGCGGCGATCAGACCCTCAGGATCCGCCGAAGGAACGCCGCGCACGTCGACGATCACGGTGACCGGCTGCATCGCCCCAGTGGCAGTGGCTAGAGCCCCACTCAGTTTCGGGCTCCAGATCACACCACCGATGGCCAGCAGCACGGCGGCTCCAGCGCCGATGTCGACCAACCCCCAGCGGGAGGAGCCGCTCGGTGCCGCGGAGGTGGACTCGGGGGGCATGGGCAACGGGCAGACGCGCAACTTTACGGAGAGTTCCCCACTCCGGCCAGGGGGGAGCTTGGAACTCACCGACGGCAGGGTCCCCCCCGGTTTCAGTTGCTCAGGCTGCCGATGAAGCGGTCAAGGGCCCGCAGACCCGCCACCATGTCGAGGCCCTGATCGGGACTGAGAGCCTCCAGCTGCTGCTCCGTATCGGGCTTCTGATCGAAGCTGGCGGCCGGGCGGTAGCCATCCGGATCCAGGCGATAGAGCTGCCAGGGGCCTGGGAAAGCGAAACGAAGGGCACCACTCTCGAGCGGCAGCAGGGCATAGGCCGCTCGCCAGGTGGACAGGAATCCCCGCCGCCGCTCCCGGGCCACACTGCCGATGCCCACGGCGGCATCCTCAAGGCGTCCATTCAGCAGCACCACAGCGCCGCGGTGGGCCTGGCAGAGCCGCTCCACCTCCTCGTACTCGGCCTGGGCGGGCCCCGCCAGCACCAGCAGATCTCCGGCGGAGGGATCACTGTCCTGCTCCTGACGCCGCAGCTGATCACCGAGGGAACCCAGCTGGGGGGCAAGATCCGGTGCATCGCGACGGGCCAGTGCAGCGGCCCCGGCATCAGGGAAGAGCAGGCGCACCGGACGCTCTGCGGGATTCAGGGACGCCAGCAGCCGCAGGGCCAGGGGCAGCAGCTTGAGCCCCTCAAAGCGCAGCTCCATGGTCCAGCGACCGCTGGGGCTGTCCACCAGGGCCTCCATCAGGGCCTCCAGGGCCTCACCTTCGGCTCTGCGCAGATCGGCAGGAAGCACGCGAAACCCTCAGCAGAGCCCAGTGACCCTACCCAAACTGTCCCGCCGCCACGGCCTGGCGGGCCCGCTCGAAGCGGGCTGGCACCGACTCGAGCTGCTCCTCGCACAGCCAGGGGCCCAGGCTCAGGCGCAGGCCGCTGGCGGCCAGCTCGGGCCCATAGCCCATGGCCTGCAGCACAGGGCTGCCGTCCGCTCGCCCTCCCTGGCAGGCACTGCCGCTGCTGACGGCCAGGCCCTCGCGCCAGAGCGCCTGCACCAGGCGACGACCCGACAGGGGGCGTCCAGCCCTGTCCCGCACCACCACACTGAGGTGGTGCGGCAGACGCTCCATTGGGCAGCCAGTCAGCTCGACTCCGCCCAGGGCCAACAGGGTCTGCAGCAGGCGGTCACGCCACGGCTCAAGCGGATCATGGCCAGCGTGCAGCTCCAGCCTCTGCTGCGCGAGCTGGAGAGCCTGGGCGAATCCCGCCGCCAGGACCACCGGCTCGGTGCCGGAGCGCAGCCCACCCTCCTGGCCGCCGCCCTCGATCATCGGCCGCAGCTCCAGGCCAGGGCGGGCCAGCAGGGCGCCGATTCCCCGAGGCCCCTGCAGCTTGTGGGCGGTGACGCTGAGCAGATCCAGCGGCATCGAAGCGAAATCGATGGGTCGATGGCCCACCACCTGCACGGCGTCGCTGTGCAGGATCACACCGGCCTGGCGGCAGCGCTCACCGATCGCCTGCAGGGGCTGCAGGGTGCCCACCTCGCTCTGGCCCCAGATCACCGAAACCAGGCGGGTGGGCGGCTCCAGCAGGTCCTCAAGCCGATCCAGCCGCACCCTGCCCAGGTGATCCACCGGAAGCCGCTCCAACGTCCAGCCCGAGCCGATCAAGCGCTCAGCGGCGGCGGCCACCGCCGGATGCTCCACGGCCGAGATCAGCAGACGACCGGGCGTCATGGCCGCGGCGGCTCCCAGCAGGGCCAGGTGGGCTGCCTCGGTGCCTCCGGAGCAGAAAGTGAGCTGCTCCACCTCAGCACCGAGCTGGGCGGCGAGCGCCCGGCGGCTGCGCTCAAGGCTGTCCGCCGCCGCCAGCCCATAGCCATGGAGGCTGGAAGGATTGGCCCAGGCGGTTCGAGTGGCAGCGGCCATCGCCTCCAGCACCGCCTCAGCCGGAGGGGCACCGGCCGAGGCATCGAGGTAGAGCTGCAGCGCTCCGCCGCCGGCGGGCCCGGCCGACGTCACTCGGCCGCGCGATCGGAGCCGGCGCGATCGCGGCTGAAGCGGGCCTGGGTTCGGGTTTCGAGCGACTGAGCCGCCAGGGAAACCAGATCATCGAGGGAGCGGCTCTCGAGCAGCTCCTCCACCCGGCGGCGGGCCTCAGCGCTGGGGCAGTTGTCCGGCCGCTGGCAGCCTTCCACGCAGGCAGTGACGCAGCTGATGTCTTCCAGCTCCGCCGGCCGCGACGACTGCGGCGGCTGTGACGGCTGCAACGGCTGTGACGACTCCGGCGTGATGGCCGGCTCAACGACACTCGCCGGTGGCGGCGCCAGCACCCCGTCGAACACCGGTTCGGCAGGCCCAGTCATGAACAGATGATTCGAACCGGACTCCCAGTCGATCCAGAGCGAGCCGCCGGGAAGATCCAGCCGGGCCGAGCGGGCGCTCAGGCCCAGGCGGTGGCAGGCCACCAGGGTGGCGCAGGCTCCGGTGCCACAGGCCAGGGTGGGACCGGCGCCGCGCTCCCAGACGCGCATCACCAGGTGATCGGGGCTGAGCGCCTGCACGAAATGCACGTTGGTGCGGGCAGGAAAAGCGGGATGCACCTCAAGCAGGGGTCCGAACCGTTCCAGATCCACCGCCTCCACCTCCTCCACCGGGATCACCAGATGGGGATTGCCCATGCCGGCCGCCGCCGCCCCGAAGCTGATCCCCTCCACCTCCAGCTCCCCCTGGGGCAGCCCCGCCGCACCGATCGCCAGGGTGGTGGGCACCTGCTCGGGCACCAGGAACGGCTCACCCATGTCGACACGCACCGTGCCATCGGCGAGCAATTCCGGCACCATCCGGCCGGCCATGGTCTCCACCTGCCAGGTCCTCCCCGGTTGATCGCCGTCGCTGTCGGCCAGGAAACGGGCCAGGCAGCGGATGCCGTTACCGCACATCTCCGCTTCGCTGCCGTCGGCATTGAAGATTCGCATGCGCAGCTCCCCATCTCCCTCGGGCGGCAGAGCAAGGATCACCCCATCGCCGCCAACCCCGAAGCGGCGGTCGCAGATCCAGCGCACCCGCTCCGGGTAGAGACCGAACAGTTCCTGGGGATCGGCGGCCTCGCGCCCATCGATCAGCAGAAAATCATTGCCCAGCCCCTGGTACTTGCTGAATGCCAGCACGGCCCCATTCCCTATTCACATAGCCTGAATCCTATGGAGACTCACAACCTGGATCCGAGCCTGCCCGGAGTGCGCCTTCTCCAGAACTGGGTCCGCCGGCGCACGCCCCTGCGGGTTCGATTCCCCGGCGGCGAGCAGCTTGAAGGCTGCCTGGACTGGCAGGACCCCGAGTTTCTGGCCCTGCGTCCTGCCGACGCCCAGCAGCCCGTACTGATCCGGCGCTCAGCTCTGGAGACCATCCAAGCGCTGGAGTGAGGGTGCATGAAGCACCCCTGGGGGGTGTGGCACGATCACAGCCACGCACTCAACGGCTGATGCGAACCGGCCGACCCCGGAACATGGCCGAGTCCGATACCCGATCCAGCACAGGCGCCAGCCCGGAAAGCAGCCGCTATCACCCCGACGCGATCGAAGCCGAGTGGCAGCGGCGCTGGCAGGAGCAGGGACTCCACCAGACACCCGAACCAGACGACGGCGGGGAGAACAACGGCAGCGGCGCAACGTTCTACGCCCTCTCGATGTTCCCCTATCCCTCGGGGAACCTGCACATGGGCCATGTGCGCAACTACGTGATCACCGATGTGATCGCCCGGGTGCAGCGGCTGCGGGGCCGCAGGGTGCTCCATCCGATGGGCTGGGACGCCTTCGGTCTGCCGGCGGAGAATGCCGCGATCGAGCGGGGTGTGGATCCGGGCGACTGGACCGACGCCAACATCGCCCAGATGCGCGCCCAGCTGCAGCGCCTCGGCCTCTCGATCGACTGGGACCGGGAGGTGGCCACCTGCCACGCCGACTATTACCGCTGGACCCAGTGGCTGTTCCTCCAGTTCCACGAGGCGGGCCTGGCCTATCGCAAGGAAGCGACGGTCAACTGGGATCCGATCGATCAGACGGTGCTGGCCAATGAGCAGGTGGATGGCGAGGGACGCTCCTGGCGATCCGGGGCCAAGGTGGAGAAGCGACAGCTGCGACAGTGGTTCCTGCGCATCACCGACTACGCCGAAGCCCTGCTCGACGACCTCGATCAGCTCGATGGCTGGCCGGAGCGGGTGCGCACGATGCAATCCAACTGGATCGGTCGCTCAACGGGGGCCCAGCTGCGCTTCCCGATCGTTGCGCCGGCGGCGGCAGACAGCGCAGCCGACATGGAGGAGTCGATCACGGTCTTCACCACCCGCCCCGACACCGTCTACGGGGTGAGCTACCTGGTGCTGGCCCCTGAGAACCCCTTGGTGGCCAGCCTCACCGCCCCTGACCAGCGCCTGGCGGTTGAGGCCTTCTGTGATCTGGTGAGCAGCCAGAGCGAGCAGGAACGCACCGCCGAAGACCAACCCAAACGAGGGGTGCCCCTGGGAGCAAACGCACGCAACCCTTTCAACGGCGAGACGATCCCCATCTGGATCGCCGATTACGTCCTGGCCGACTACGGCACCGGCGCCGTGATGGGGGTGCCGGCCCACGACCAGCGCGATTTCGTCTTCGCCCGCCAGTACGAGCTTCCGGTGAAGCGGGTGATCGTGCCCGAGGGTGCCCAGGAGGAGGCCTACGACGGCGGCGCCTGGACGGCGGGCGGATGCCTGGTTCATTCCGGGCCCTTCGATGGCCTTGAGGCCGCCGAAGCCCGCGCCGGGATCGTGGCCCTGGCTGAGGCGGAAGGCTGGGGTGAGGGCAAGGTGAGCTACCGCCTGCGCGACTGGCTGATCTCCCGCCAGCGCTACTGGGGTTGCCCCATTCCCATGATCCACTGCGAGAGCTGCGGTGTGGTGCCGGTGCCGGCGGAGCAGTTGCCGGTGGAGCTGCCCAGGGATCTGGCCTTCAGCGGCAAGGGCGGTTCACCGCTGAGCCAGCTGGAGAGCTGGGTGAACGTGCCTTGCCCCTGCTGCGGCCAGGCCGCCCGGCGGGAGACCGACACGATGGATACCTTCATCTGCTCGTCGTGGTACTACCTGCGCTACAGCGATCCCCACAACACCCGCCTGCCCTTCGAGCGCAGTGCGGCGGACCACTGGTTACCCGTGGACCAGTACGTGGGCGGCATCGAGCACGCCATCCTGCACCTGCTCTATTCGCGCTTCTTCACCAAGGTGCTGCGCGACCGGGGCCTGCTCGGCTTCGATGAACCGTTCAAACGCCTGCTGACCCAGGGGATGGTGCAGGCCATCACCTACAAGAATCCTCAGACCGGGCGATACGTGGCCCCGGCCGATGTGGCCGATCCCACCGATCCCCGCGATCCGATCGATGGCGAGCGGCTCGACACCTTCTACGAGAAGATGTCCAAGTCGAAGTACAACGGCGTCGATCCTGCCGAGGTGATCGACCGTTACGGGGCCGACACCGCCCGCATGTTCATCCTCTTCAAGGCGCCGCCGGAGAAGGACCTGGAGTGGGACGACGCCGATGTGGAAGGGCAGTTCCGCTTCCTGCAGCGCCTGTGGCGGCTGGTGGACGGGGCGGTCGCCCGCGGACTCCGCCTGCCCACTCCTCCGGGCGGACCCGCAGAGGCCAGCACACGGGCGGAGCAGGAGCTGCGCCGGGCGGTTCACGGCGCCATCGCCGCCATCGACGACGACCTCGCCCCGGGCCATTACCAGTTCAACACCGCCGTATCGGAGCTGATGAAGCTCAGCAACGCCATGGCGGCCCAGCTGGAGCTGGCGAGTGAGCCCGTGGCCATCGAGGCCCTGAACGCCCTGGTGATCCTGCTGGCCCCCTTCGCTCCCCACCTTGCCGAGGAGCTCTGGCAGCGGCTGGGTGGAGCAGACAGCGTGCATCGCCAGCGCTGGCCCGTGGCCGATCCCGCCGCCCTGATCCAGGACACGGTGCCTCTGGTGATCCAGGTGAAGGGCAAGGTGCGGGGCCAGCTGGAGGTGCCGGCCGATGCCGATGCCGCCACCCTGGAGCAACTGGCTCTCGAGAGCGACATTGCCCTCAAGTGGCTTGAGGGCCAGGCCCCCCGCCGCGTGATCGTGGTGCCCGGCAAGCTCGTGAACCTGGTGCCCTAACCCTGGGGCAGCAAGGCCGCCGCGTGGTGGCGAAGGTGGTCGTCGATGAAGCTGGCGATGAAGAAATAGCTGTGGTCGTAGCCGCTCTGGCGCCTCAGCTGCAGTGGGTGGCCGGCGGCTCGCGCGGCCTCTTCCAGGTCATCCGGTCGCAGCTGACTCTCCAGGAAGGGGTCGTCGAGTCCCTGGTCGACCAGCAGCGGCAGCCGCTCCGGCGCTGAAGCCATCAGGTCGCAGGCATCCCAGGCGCTCCAGCGGGAGCGATCAGGCCCGAGATAGCGGCTGAAGGCCTTCTCACCCCAGGGGCAGCGGCTGGGGTGGCTGATCGGCGCAAAGGCCGAGACAGAGCGGTAGAAGCCGGGATTGCGCAGGGCACAGACGAGGGCGCCGTGCCCTCCCATCGAATGGCCACTGACGCCGCGTCGGCCGTTGAGGGGCAGCTCCCTCTCCAGCAGAGCCGGCAACTCCTCCACCACGTAGTCGTGCATGCGGTAGTGGCGCGCCCATGGGACCTCACTGGCATTGAGGTAGAAACCGGCCCCGTGGCCGAAATCCCAGGCACCATCAGGATCGCCCGGCACCTCGGGGCCGCGGGGGCTGGTGTCGGGGGCAATCAGGGCAAGGCCGAGGCTGGCGGCGAGGCGATGGGCCCCGGCCTTCTGCATGACGTTCTCATCGGTGCAGGTGAGGCCGGAGAGCCAGTACAGCGCTGGCACCGTTTCTCCGCTGAGAGCCTGGGGCGGCAGATACACCGCCAGGGTCATCGCACAGTCGAGCACTGCCGACTCGTGCCGGTAGCGCCGGTGGATCCCGGCAAAGCTGCGGTTCTCACTCAGGAGTGTGAGCACGGGGTGGGTCCTCAGGGGTTGAAGTGGATCACCGAGCGGATGCTCTCGCCCGCGTGCATCAGATCGAAGGCCCTGTTGATCGCCTCCAGGGGCATGGTGTGGGTGATGAAGGTGTCCAGCGGGATCTCACCGCTCTGGAAGCGCTCCACGTAACCAGGCAGTTCCGTGCGGCCGCGCACGCCACCAAAGGCCGAGCCACGCCATACCCGGCCCGTCACCAGCTGAAAGGGCCGGGTGGCGATCTCCTGGCCGGCTCCGGCCACGCCGATGATCGTGGATTCACCCCAGCCCTTGTGGCAGCACTCCAGGGCCGCCCGCATCACCTGAACATTGCCGATGCACTCGAAGGAATAGTCGACACCGCCATCGGTGAGATCGATCACCACCTCCTGGATCGGGGCGTCAAAGGCGCTGGGGTCGAGGCAATCGCTGGCACCGAGCTGGCGGGCAATGGCGAACTTCTCCGGGTTGGTGTCGATGCCGATGATGCGGCTGGCGCCGGCCATCACCGCTCCGATGATCACCGCCAGACCGATGCCGCCCAGTCCGAAGACGGCCACCGTGCTGCCGGGTTGCACCTTGGCGGTGTTGAGCACCGCGCCGATGCCGGTGGTGACGCCGCAGCCCAGCAGGCACACCTTCTCGAGCGGTGCCTCCTTGCTGATCCTGGCCACGGCGATCTCGGGCACCACGGTGTACTCCGAGAAAGTGGAGGTGCCCATGTAGTGGTGGATCAGGCGGCCGGCGCTGGAGAAGCGGCTGCTGCCATCAGGCATCAGGCCCCGGCCCTGGGTGGCGCGGATCGCCTGACAGAGGTTGGTCTTGCCGGAGAGACAGAAGCTGCAGGCCCTGCATTCCGGCGTGTAGAGGGGAATGACGTGATCACCCACCGCCACGGAGGTCACACCGGCCCCCAGCTCCTCGACGACGGCTCCGCCCTCATGGCCCAGCACGGCAGGAAAGAGACCCTCGGGGTCCTGCCCGGAGAGGGTGAAGGCATCGGTGTGGCACACCCCGCTGGCCACCACCCGCAGGAGCACTTCACCGGCTGCCGGCGGCGCCACCTCGATCTCGGTGATCTCCAGGGGCTCGCCGGCCGCCCAGGCCACTGCAGCGCGTGAACGGATCATGGGGCCGCAAAGCAGCGGAACCTAGCAATGGTGATCGGTCCAGCTGAAAGGGCTCACATCGTCCGGAACACAAGGCCGGCCGGATTGCCCCAGTCACCCTCGGCGCTGTAGCCGCGGGCGTTGCCGCACAGGTGGCGCAGGATCCAGAAGGCAGCCTCGGGGCTGGGGAGCTGCAGCTCTTCCTGGATCGCCTCCAGTGAGCGGGGGTGCCCATCCGCGAGCAACGCCTCCAGCCGACCCTGAAGCTCCAGAATCGTGGCGGCGGCCTTCTTGCCGGCCTCCACCCCGGGCTGGTCGTAGGCATTGACGTTCACCAGCTCGGCGTAGAGGCCCACGGCCCGCTCGAACAGGGCCACCAGCGCCCCCAGGCTGCGGGCATCGAAGCGGCGCAGGCTGATCGAAAGGCTCTGGCGCCCTCCTTCGCTGAGAGCGGAGCGAGTGCCCTGTAGGAAGCCATCGAGGAAGTCGCCCGGGTACTCCCCGCCAATGGGGGCCACATCAGCCGGATCGTCGAGGGCTTCAATGAAGGTGACGAAGAAGTTGTCGACCCCGTCGCGAAGCTGCTGAACGTAGGCGTGCTGATCGGTGGAGCCCTTGTTGCCGTAGACGGCGATCCCCTGGTGCACCTGGCACCCATCCCGATCCAGCCGCTTGCCCAGCGACTCCATCACCAGCTGCTGCAGGTAGCGGCTGAACACCTCCAGCCGGTCTCGGTAGGGGAGCACCACCATGTCGCGTCCTCCAGCTCCGCCACCGGCCACGTGCCAGGCGGCGGCCATCAGCGCGGCGGGGTTCTCGAGCAGGTTTGCCACGCGGGTGGCCGCATCCATACGTGCCGCCCCATCGAGGAAGCCATGGAGATCGGCGCCGATCAGGGCCGCCGGCAGCAGGCCCACGGCACTGGTGATGCTGGTACGCCCACCCACCCAATCGAACATGTCGAAGCGGGCTAGCCAGCCCTCAGCCTCGGCCCGCTGATCCAGCTGGGAGCCCACCATGGTGACGGCGACGGCCTGCTGGGCCCAGGTTCCGCCGAGAACCTCGAGCCGGGTACGGGCCAGCTCCATGCCCAGGCGCGGTTCAGGCGTGCCCCCCGACTTGCTGACCACCACCACCAGGGTGGTGAGCAGCCGCTCCCCCAGGGCGGAGAGGGTGCGGCTCATTCCCTGGGGATCGACGTTGTCGAAGAAGTGGAACGGCAGCCCAACTCCCTCCTCTTTGAGGGCGCGCAGGATCAACAGTGGCCCCAGACCCGATCCGCCGATGCCGATCCAGAGCACATCGGTGAAGGGCGTGCCCGACGGAGCCTGCACGGCGCCGCCGATCAGCTGCTGTCCGAAGGCATCGATCCGCTCCACCTCCGCCTTGATATGGGCCGCCGCCTCCGGATCGGGCGCCAGCTCCGGGGCACGCAGCCAGTAATGACCCACCTGACGCCCCTCATCGGGGTTGGCGATCGCGCCGGCCTCGAGAGCCTGCATGGCCATGAAGGCACGAGTGAAGGCCGGCTCCAGGCTGTCGAGATGGGCCTGGTTGAGTGCCATCCGGCTGGCATCGACCCAGAGGCCCAGGTCGTCGTGATGCCAGAGCAGGGCGCAGAAGCGCTGCCACTGCACCTGGGGCTCATGGATGCTGAAATCCGGAAGCGTCGTCATGCGGGCGGGTTTCACGAATCGGCTGCCGAGGCTGAACTTATCCGTGGAAGGGCCCTCTAGGAGGCACAGCGGTGCCATGCCACACCGAAGTCGGCCAGATCAGCGTTTTTGGTATGGACGGAAACACAAACGACCCCAGAAGCTGGGTTGCCCAAATCAAGCCGCGTTAATCTTCAAGAAATATTTGTTTTGGCGGATTTCCTTGACCTCACGCCCTGCGATGGCTTCGTTCTCCCCAAAGGGCGGACCAAAACGCTGGGCTGTTTCCCTGGCCGCCTCTCTTTCGCTGCTGGGCCTTGCCTCGGGCTCCCCCCAGCCGATCCTCTCCAGCGCCTCACTGCTCACCGAGCCCGGCTTGACCGCCAGCCTCAGCACCGACAGCAGTGACCCGGACGCCTTCACCAGTGAAGGCCAGCGTCCTGATCCCATTGATTTCACTCCCGAGGAACTGAAGGAGCTGCAGCGCCGCTTCGGGGTGCACGGACCCCAGGCCCCCCTGGCCCAGCTGTTCACCCGTGGCCTCGATCAACTCACGCCCCTGAGGGCCCTCACCGTCGAGCGGCTTGCGGAGCTGCGGCCCACGATCCTGCAGGAGAGCCGCCGCTACCAGATCAACCCGATGCTGGTGGCGGCCGTGCTCTTCGATGAAATTCAGCACGCCAAACCAGGCGAGGACTTGCCCCTGGCCGCCCAGTCGGGCTTGTTCAGCACCCACGGACCCGCCCAGCTCGGCATCGGCGAACTGATCCATCAGGGTCTGCTACCCGCCGATCCCACGGCCGATCAGATCCAGGCGGCGCGGCTGGAGTTGCTTGATCCGAAGCGCAACGTCACCCTGCTGGTGGGCAAGTTCGCCCGCCTGAGCCGCGAACTGGGCCTGCCTACCGACCGCCAGATGCAGGCCAGCCGCAGCCCCCGCGATGCCAAGGCACTGGCCACCCTTGCCTACCTGCACAACGGCAAACTCGACTATCCCGCCCGGATCCTGAGCTATATGCAGGACCCCGAGCTGCATGGCCTGATCTACTCGGAGCAGAAGCCCCAGCTCTCGCCCCTGATCTGAAGCGAACTTTTCAGCAGAGCTGACCGAGGGCCCCCAGCCGGCTCTGAAGAGCAACCCAGTTGAAACTGCGTGGATCTGCCCGCTCTCCACCCAGATCCACATGACGGTGGGTGGTGATGTGAGCGGCAGGAATGGGAAAGCGGCGCATCCAGTCGCTGAGCACCAGGGCCAGGGCGTCGTACTGCTTGCTGCTGTAGCCGCTGTGGCCCGGATCGTTGTCTTCCCCATCCAGGGGGGTTTCCAGTGCGATGTGAAGGGCAAAGTTGTTGATCGACCCCCCCACCTTGGAATTGGTGACCACCCAGCGGCCGTTGAAGGCGGAATTACCAGCCCCGAAGGCCCGTTGGCTGGGATCGAGTACATCGATCACCTGGCCATCGAGGCCAATCAGGGTGTGATAACTCACCTGATCCTCATCCCTGGGATGGGGGGTCTGGAAAGTGCGCAGGGCTGAGCCGATGCCGTACACGGTTTCATGCAGAACCACCATCTGGGGAGTGGGATCGATCGGATGGCCGAAGGCATCGCGCTCAAAGCGCACCCCGTAGTTGCTGGGGTCGATCTGCAGACGTCTTCGGCGCACAGGCAACTCCGCGAGCTCCCCCTCCAGCCGCAACCGCAGCCGTGGCTGCAGGTCGACACACTGGCGGCCCAGGGGACTGACCCAGGCCGGCCGCGGCGGCGGCATGGGCGCCGGCCGGCCGGCCGGCGGCTCACGCGAGGGGGTGGGCTGGGTGACCTGCTCGAGCAGTTGCAGCAGCGACGGGCGGCTGGCAGCCTCCGAGCTGGCGGTGAGATCACGGGCCAGCCAGCCCAGGCCACCGAGGGCCAGGATCGCCCCTCCGCTCAGCAGACCCACGGCCAGGGGGTTGGCCCGCAGGCGCTGCAGAAGGGAGCTCAACATGGCACCACACCCAGCCACTCGCGACGGCGCTCCAACGCCTCGGGGGCGGCGGCGGGATCCACCAGCAGCCGCCAACGCTCGATCGCCGGCGCCCCAGCGGTGATCACTAGGGTGCGCAGACGTCCCCTCCGGCTGATGGTGATCGCCTGACGCCCTCCGGCCTGCAGGAGCGGAGCCAGGTCCTCGGGCTTGCGCAGACGCAGACCCTCCAGGGCAATCAGCTCATCGCCCACCACGAGGCCTGCCTCCTGGGAGGGGCCACCGCGCACCACACGAACCACCTCAAGAGTTCCTCCCTGAAGCGACGCCGTCAGCCCGACGTGGGGGGAAGAGGCCAGCTGAGGCTCCAGCATCAGTCCCACATCCTGGAGGTAGGCGGGCAGATCGGGATCCTCACAGCCATCAAGCCAGGCCGGCAAGCATTTGGCCAGACCAGGCGAGCGGGCGCAGAAGGCCTCCAGCAGGTCCTGCTCCCGGTATCCCCGCCCCCATTGACCCAGGCGGGCCCAGAGATCACGCAGCACTTGGGCCAGACACGACCCCGAGCGGCGCAACTCCAGATCGAGTGCCAAAGAAACAATGGCTCCCTTGAGGTAATAGCTGATCTGATTGTCGTCGCTGTTGGCCTCACGCCGGTAGAGCTTCACCCAGGCCTCCTCAGCACTCTGGCGCAGACTCTGTCCAGCAATACGGCCAGGGGTGAGCAGGTAGCGGCTGAGATCCCTGCCTAAGTCATGCAGCACGTCTTCTTCGCTCGATAGACCAGCCAGGTGGGGCAGGAGCTGGTCGCAATAGCTGGTGACGCCTTCGGCGAACCACAGACCAGGCACAATCACGGGCTTGTTGTACTCGATCGGGCAAAGGGCCGCGGGCCTCAGCCGGCGCACATTCCACTGGTGGAGATACTCATGAGCCACCAGTTGCAGCAGCTGGCGGTAACCCTCAGGCTTGAGCAGGGCCTGGCGGCCGAATTGCAGAACCGTGGAGCTGTCGTGCTCCAGGCCGCCATAGCCCTGATCGAGCAGATGCAGCACGAACAGGTACGCGGGAGCTGCAGGAGCGGGCTCGCCCATCAGCCGGCAGCAGGCCTCACACACAGCCGCCACGTCCTGCAGCAGCGAGGGGTGGGCCTTGATCAGACTGTCTGGAGCAGCGTCGGCAGGCGCGGTGGCATCCCAGCAGACCCAGCGATGGGGCACCCCGGCCACAGTGAACGTGTGATCGCGGTGGGGGCCCGCTTCCACCGGAGTGTCCACCAGCTGATCGAAGTCGACCGCCAGCCAGGATCCATCGGCCTGAAGCGGCAAGGGAACAAAGGCCTGCCAGCCAGACGGCAACCGCAAGCTGAGCCGGTGGGGGGACCAGCGTTCCCCCTCCACCTGCAGTGCCAGGGCCGCAAGGGCCAGAAAGCCGTGGTCGCCATCAAGGTGACAGGTGCGCACGCTCAGGTCAGCGGCCAGCACCTTGTAGTGGATCTCGATCGGCTCCAGAGACGGCAGCTCCAGCCGCCAGCCGGAGGGCTCAGTGCGGCTCAGCTGCAGGCTCTGGGTTCCCTGGCGGATCTCCAGGGCTTCGAGGTGGCGGACGTAGTCGCGGATCAGGTAGGAACCCGGGGTCCAGGCGGGCAGGCGCAGGCGCAGCACCGGAGTGGCCGGTGTGCAGCGGAGGCTGACGTGGACCAGGTGGCTGTGGGGTTGGCCCAGATCCAGGGAGAGGTCAACCACCCGTGCCTCAGGACACCAGTTCAATCGTGGCCATCGGCAGCTCGAGTGCAGCGTCCTGCAAGGCAAGCCGGGCGGCATAGCCACGGGTTAGCCGGCCCAGAAACGTCTGCAGAGGACGGGAGCGGCTCAGCCGCTGCAGATCCCCGAGCAGGGCCAGGCTGCCGTCGGCCTGGCGGCTCCAGCCGATCCACTGATCACCGGCGAAGCGAACCTTGAGATCCACCGGTGTGCGCTCTCCGGCAAAGCCTTCAAGAACTCCGGCTCGGATCGGATCACAGCCGAGTTCGACCAGAGACGCTGCCAGCAGATCCAGATCGCGGATCACCGTTGGCAGGATGGAGAGATGGGACAAGACACCAATGCCCGCTTCGACAGACCCTAGCGATCCGCCCGGTTGTGTCCAGTGGCCGTTGGCACAGCCCTGGCCCCCCCAAGCCGTGGAGCTGCGGCTTGGGGTGATGGCCTCCGGGGAAGGTTCGAACTTCGAAGCGCTGGTGGCGGCCTGCCGCCAGGGTCCGCTTCGGGGCCGGGTGCTCCAGCTGGTGGTGAACAATCCGGGCTGCGGCGCCCAGGCCCGCGCCGATCGGCTGGGCATCCCTTGCGCCCTAGTGGATCACCGCCGGCACCGAAGCCGCGAAGCGCTGGATGGCGCCCTGATCGAGACCTTCAGCGCCACCGGCGTCGATCTGGTGGTGATGGCCGGCTGGATGCGGATCGTCACCCCGCGCCTGATCAACGCCTTCCCCTCGCGCCTGATCAACATCCATCCATCGCTGCTGCCCAGCTTCCGGGGCCTCGATGCCGTTGGCCAGGCCCTCGCTGCAGGGGTCACCCTCAGCGGCTGCACCGCCCATCTGGTCACCGAGGACCTCGACGGAGGTCCGATTCTTGCCCAGGCCAGTGTTCCCGTGCTCCCTGGCGACGACCGCGACAGCCTGGCCGCGCGTATTCACCAGCAGGAGCACCGCCTGCTGCCCCTGGCGGTGGCCATCGCCGCCGAGAGGCTCAGGGATAGAACGGCAGCAGCGGCAGACCCATGGCTGACGGCAGTCCGGCCATCAGATTCAGACACTGCAACCCCTGACCCGCCTGGCCCTTGACCAGGTTGTCGACGGCGCTCATCAGGATCAGCTGGCCGGTGCGACGGTCGGCCTGGACCGAAAGCAGAGCCCGGTTGGTCTGACGAGTCCATTTGGTTGAGGGGTAGGTGCCCACCGGCAACACCTCCACACAGGGACTGTGGCGGTAAGCGGCCTGAAGCACGGTGGTGCAGTCTTCGGCGGTCAGGCCCGGATCCCGCAGCCGGCCGTAGACCGTGGCCAGAAGACCCCGCACCATCGGCATCAGGTGAGGGGTGAACTGCAGCTGGATCGGCTGCCCCGCCACCTGGCTGGCGGTCTGCTCGATCTCGCTCGTATGACGGTGGCCCACCACGCCATAGGGAGCCACGGCCTCGGCCGCCTCCGCCAGCAGCAGGTTCTCCTTGGCGGCGCGACCACCGCCGGAGGTGCCCGTCTTGGCATCGATGATGATGCCGCTGCGATCGATCAGACCCTGCTTGAGAAAGGGCAGCAGCGGCAGCAGGCTGGCGGTGGGGAAGCAGCCTGGGGCCGCCACCAGCCGCGCGGCGGCTACACGAGCCTCCTCCCACTCCACCAGGCCATAGACCGCCTCGGCGCAGAGCGCTTGATCGTGACGCTCGAACTGTTCGGCCTCGCTGGAGTACACCTCCTTCCACTGGGCCAGGGAGCGGTAGCGGTAATCGGCGGAGAGATCCACCACCTTCACCCCCAGCTCCAGCAGGGCGGGCACCAGCTGGGAGGCCAGCCCACTGGGAAGGCTGAGCACCGCGAAGTCCGCCTCGGCGGCGATGGCTTCGGGGTCGGGGGCCCGCACCACCGGATTGCCCTTCAGGGGCAGAAAGGGAACCAGTTCACTCCAGGCGCGGCCAGCACTGCGCTCGCCTCCCAGATAGCTGACCACGAACTCGGGGTGGTCGTGAAGCAGGCGCAGGGTCTGAAGGCCGCCGTAGCCACTGGCGCCGATCACCGCGACGCGCCGGGCTGCTGTGGGGCTGACCATGCCGGAGGATCTGGGGCGATGATCGTACCGGTCGCCCGCTCACGTTGAGCCAGCAACTGATAGAGAATGCTCGATACTTGGTTGAGCTGTTCTGACTGTTCGCTCCGAGCGTTCCGCTCCCCTCGCCGGCGCCTCTGAGGCTCCACCACTTCAGGATCAGGGCCACGACCCGGTCCACTTCGACTCGATCGCCGATGCCCTCGCCGGCATCCGCAACGGCGAGATGATCGTCGTCGTCGATGATGAAAATCGCGAAAATGAAGGTGATCTGATCTGCGCGGCCCAGTTCGCCACGCCCGAGCAGATCAACTTCATGGCAACAGAGGCCCGTGGTCTGATCTGCCTGGCGATGGAAGGGGAGCGGCTCGACGCGCTCGAGCTGCCCCTGATGGTCGACCGCAACACCGACAGCAACCAGACCGCCTTCACCGTCAGTGTTGATGCCGGGCCCGAAAACGGGGTGAGCACGGGCATCAGTGCCGACGACCGAGCCCGCACCATCCAGGTGGCGATCCATCCCGCCAGCCGCCCGGCAGATCTGCGCCGGCCGGGCCACATCTTCCCCTTGCGGGCTCGCCAGGGCGGCGTGCTCAAGCGGGCCGGTCATACCGAGGCGGCCGTCGATCTCTCCCGTCTCTCCGGGCTCTACCCAGCAGGGGTGATCTGCGAGATCCAGAACCCCGATGGCTCGATGGCCCGCCTGCCCCAGCTGGCGCGCTACGCACGGCGCCACGACCTGCGCCTGATCAGCATCGCCGACCTGATCAGCTACCGACTCGAAACGGAACGATTCGTCCGCCGCCAGGCCGAGGCCCAGATGCCGAGCGCCTTCGGTCATTTCCGGGCGATCGGGTACCGAAATGAGCTCGACGACAGCGAGCATGTGGCGATCGTCAAGGGGCGCCCCGAGCTGGCCAGCGGACCGGTGCTGGTGCGCGTGCACTCGGAATGCCTCACCGGCGACGCTTTCGGCTCCCTGCGCTGCGATTGCCGGCCCCAGCTGGAAGCGGCCCTGCGCATGATCGAAGCCGCCGGCGAGGGGGTGGTGGTGTACCTGCGCCAGGAGGGCCGGGGCATCGGCCTGATCAACAAGCTCAAGGCCTACAGCCTTCAGGATGGCGGTCTCGATACCGTCGAGGCCAATGAGCGCCTCGGCTTTCCCGCCGACCTGCGCAACTACGGAGTCGGAGCTCAGATCCTCAGTGATCTGGGGGTTCATCACCTGCGCCTGATCACCAACAACCCCCGCAAGATCGCCGGCCTCGGCGGCTACGGGCTGCAGGTGGAAGACCGGGTGCCGCTGGTGATGGAACCGGGCCAGCACAACGCCGCCTACCTGCTCACCAAAAAGACCAAACTCGGCCATCTGATGCACGGCGGACCGGGGCGGGAGCACACCGGGGCGGGAGGTCCCACGGCGGTGCTCTCCTGGAGCGGCACGACGGTGGCGCCGGAGCAGGCGGAAGCCGAGCACTGGCCCCAGCTGCGGCAGTGGGCCAGCGAGCGGGGCCTGGAGTTGCGGCGGGAGGAACACCCACGCCTGCTGGCCCTGCTGGGGCAGCCGCAGCTTGCGCTGCTCCTTGCCCAGCAGGCGGGAGGGGACCAGCCCCTGGCCGAAGCTGACCTGCTCTCAGCCCTGACCTTGATGGCCGGCTGGGCCGCCACCCGGGCGGTGAGTCTGCTGCTGACCCCCGATGCCCAGCGCAGCGCCCACCCCAGCGCCACCCTGGAGCCCGATAGCCGACCGTTGCAGGAGCTCACTCAGGTGAGCCCCCATCTGACTGCGACTCCCGGGGCTTTCGTGCGCTGGGTCTGAGCGCCGAGCCGGGGCTGCCGTCCTCAGGGCAGGATCGTCACTTTCGTGATGCGGGTGCCCTTGCGGATCGCCAGCACCACGTCCACATTGCTGGCCTGACCGAACACTGTGTGGACACCATCCAGGTGGGGCTGGGCGTCATGGCAGAGGAAGAACTGGCTGCCACCGGTGTTCTTGCCGGCATGGGCCATCGAGAAGGTGCCCGCCAGGTGCTTACGGCTGTTGATCTCACAGGGAATCATGTAGCCGGGGCCGCCGGTGCCGGGCATGCCGCTGGCGCCGGCGCGGGTGTTGGGGCAACCTCCCTGGGCCATGAAGCCATCGATGACACGGTGGAACGCCAGGCCGTCATAGAAGCCCGATTCGGCCAGCTTGACGAAGTTCGCGACGGTGCCGGGGGCTTCGGTGTCGAACAACTCGAGTTCCAGCGTGCCTGCCTCGGTCTCCATCAAAGCTTTGGTCATGGGGCTCAGAGCAAAGGCGGAGTGTATCGACTCTCGGGTAGAACAGTCCCCAGTCCTGCACCGGGCTTTCCCCTCCGTCGGTCCCCCCATGAGTCCCACCGCCGCTGCCACGAGCCAGGGCCTCGACCTGAGCCACGCACGCCTGGGAGTCCTCGGTGGCAGCGGGCTTTATGCCATCGAGGGGCTTGAGGACGTCCGTGAACTCACGGTGGAGACGCCCTTCGGACCACCCTCGGACAGCCTGCGGATGGGGAGGATCGGTGGGCTGGAGGTGGTGTTCCTCGCCCGCCACGGGCGCCACCACAACCACCTTCCGACGGAGGTGCCCTACCGGGCCAACATCTGGGCCCTGCGTTCGCTGGGGGTGCGCTGGATCCTCTCCTGCTCCGCCGTGGGATCCCTGCAGGATCCGTTGCGGCCCCTCGACATGGTGGTGCCGGATCAGTTCATCGACCGCACCCACTCCAGACCCGTGAGCTTTTTCGGCGGCGGGGCGGTGGCCCATGTGGGCATCGCCGATCCGTTCTGCCCGAGCCTCAGCCGTCTGCTAGCCGATGTGGCTGAAAGCCTGATGCCTGCAGGCCGCCAGCTGCACCGCCGCGGCACCTATCTCTGCATGGAGGGTCCTGCCTTCTCCACCCGGGCTGAATCGAATCTCTACCGAAGCTGGGGCTGCTCGGTGATCGGCATGACCAACCACAGCGAAGCCCGCCTGGCCCGTGAAGCCGAGATGGCCTACTCCACCCTGGCCATGGTCACGGACTACGACTGCTGGCACGAGGATCACGCCTCGGTGACGGTGGATCTCGTGATCGAGAACCTGCACGCCAACGCGGCCCTGGCTCAGCAGATCGTGGCGGTGGCAGCGGAGCGGATCGATGCCCAACGGCCACTCAGCAGCTCCCACAGCGCCTTGCGGGATGCCCTGATGACACCGAAAGAGCAGGTGCCGGCTGACACCCGCCGCAAGCTCGACCTGCTTACCACCCCTTACTGGGGGGCCTTCGAACCGGCCGCGGCAGCTCAGGCCAGCTGAGCGCCGAGCTGCTCCAGGGCCTGCCTCACCTGACCGTCGTGGGCGCCAAGGGCTTCATCGGCTTGCTCGGCGCTCAGCCCGGCGGCGGCCATCACCAGCGCCCGTTTGACCGAACCGCCGGCGGCTGCAAGCAGCGCCGGACCCTGCTCCCGCTCCACCCCGGCCAGGTCCTTGAGGATGCGCAGGGCGCGGTCTTCCAGCTTGCTGTTGGTGACGGCCACATCCACCATGCGGTTGCCGTACACCTTGCCCAGCCGCACCATCACCCCGGTGGAGATGATGTTGAGGGCCATCTTGGTGGCCGTTCCGGCCTTGAGACGGGTGGAGCCGGTGAGCAGCTCCGCCCCGGTGACCAGCCGGATGTCGATGTCGCAGGGCATCGGCGCCTGCTCGCTCGGCACACAGGCCATGGCGATCGCCAGAGCGCCGATGGCGCGGGCATGCTCAAGGCCGCCGAGCACATAGGGGGTGGTGCCGCCGGCGGCGATGCCCACCAGGGCGTCGCCGGTGGAGAAACCGCGCTCGATCAGATCCTGGCGGCCGGCTTCTCGCAGGTCTTCGAGCCCTTCGGAACTGCGCAACAGGGCCGGTGCGCCACCGGCAAGCACGCCCTGAACCAGCTCCGGTGGGGTGCAGAAGGTGGGTGGACACTCGGCAGCATCGAGCACGCCAAGGCGTCCGGAGGTGCCGGCACCGAGGTAGAAGAGCCGGCCGCCGGAGCGCAGGCGAGCGCTGATGGCCTCCACCGCCTCGGCCAGGGCCGGTGCCGCCGCCTCCATGGCCAGCAGCGCCTTCTCATCTTCCCGGCAGAAGAGATCCACCAGTTCGCTGGAGCTGAGCTGGTCGAGGCTGGCGCTGGCGGGGTTGGCCTGCTCGGTGAGCAGATGGCCGCGGTCGGCGCAGGTCACAGCAAGCCCTCCAGGCGGCGGCGGAAGGCTTCGAGCTCGGCACGCTCGGGGCTGCTCCCGTCGCCGCTGTCCTGGGGAGCGACAGAGCGGGAGGGCTCGTCCTTCCAGTGGGTCAGATCCATATTCCGCTCCGGCGGGGCGATCAGCAGGCGCTCCTCGGGGGAGCTGGGCAGGAAACCTGAGGGCACGAAGCGGGCTTCATAGCCCGCCTGGCCGCAGAACAGCTCCATCTCCTCCCGCTCGATCGCCTCCACGCTGGGGACGGGGAAATCCTGGGCCTCAAGCAGGCCCGCATAGCGCTCGGCATCGTCCCGTTCCTCAAACAGCAGCACCACGGTGCGGCCATTCAGCTCCAGGGAGTGAATGCCTTCGTTGTCGGTGCCTGCTTCGAACAGCAGCACATGGACGGGCATGAAGCGAACCAATCCCAGCCGCTCAGTGTCCCATTGATTGTGGCCTGCAGGGGAGGGCCGCTCAACCATCGCTGGACAATTCCTCCAGCCGTCTGTAGAGCGCCGCTTCAGCGTCGCTGAGCTGCTCAGGCAGGACGATGCGCAGCTCCACCAGCTGATCGCCCCGCCGCTCCTCCAGGCTGAGACCAAGCCCCCTCAGGCGCAGCAGCCGACCACTTGAGGAGCAGGGGGGCACCGTGAGCTGCACCCGACCCTCCAGGGTGGGCACCACCACCTTGCAGCCCAGGGCCGCTTCAGCTGGCGAAAGCTCAAGGTCGTAGAGCACCCGCAGGCCGTCGATGCGCAGGCCATCGGGGCGCCGCACCCGCAGCTGCAGGAAATGATCAGCACCGCCGGGGGCGACCCCGGCCAGACGCAGGCGCCAGCCATCACCTGCCAGGGGAGGTGTGAAGAGCTCCACCGCCAGGCCACCGGGAAGCTCCAGCTCCAGCCGGGTGCCGGCGAGGGCCTGCTCCGGGCTGAGATCCACCAGCGTCTCCAGGTCGCTGGCGGCCTGCACCGGCGGCGGCGGCGGCGGGGCGTGGGTCACCTCGACCCGTGGGTCCTCCCGCGGCTGGAGCGGTTCAGCTCGTTCCTGCTCCAGGTCGGGCTCAGGCTGCCTGCGCTGATCCGGGCGTGACTGGCGACCAAACAACGCTTCGAGATAGTCGTTGAAATCGGGGAAGCCCGTGGCGAAGGGATCGGCAGCCTCGTCCCGCAGTGAGCCCGGATCCCGCCCCGATTCCCAGGCCTGGCGACGGCGTGGATCCGAGAGGACGGCATAGGCCTCGTTGACCCGCTTGAAGCGCTCCTCGGCCACGGGATCGTTGCCGTTGAGATCCGGGTGCCAACGACGTGCCTGCGCGCGGAAGCCGCGCTTGAGAGCCGCGGCGTCGGACCCCGGGCTCAGCCCGAGGACCGCCCAGTGGTCATCGCCGACCGTGGCGGTGGTGCTCCGGCTCACTGTCCTCAGTCCTCAGCCCAGGGATCGTCGGCCCTGGGACGCCTGCGCCCCTCCGCGGGCCAGTCGGCGCTACGGCGGGAGGGTGCCGGACCGGCGGCCGGTTCATAGCGATCAGCCTGCGGGGCCTCCGGACGGGCGGGCTCGAGCCTGGAGCGCTCCAGGCGAGGGTTCTGATACGAGGAATAGCCATCGTCCTGGTTGCCGCCATAGCGGGACGGTGGTGCCCAGGGATCCCCTCCCCAGCGCTCGGATGGTCCAGGCCGGGAGCGGTCCCAGTCGTCCCAGTCGTCCTCGTCGGAGAACAGGTCGTCCTTGATCGAGCCCAGGGTGTTCTTGAGGCCCTGCAGGGGGCCTGATTCGGTCTTGCGCTCGCTGATCAGGCGGCGGTTGAGACCGTAGAGAGCCTCCTGCAACTGGCTGACAGCCAGGTCGAGTTCAGCTGGATCGGCGTCATCGAGCAGCACCTGCACCTCGCGCAGGGCCATCTCCACGGAACGCTGCTGCCTCTCCGCGCCGTAGGGACCGAGTTCGATGGCGGCATCCCGCAGGCGACGCTCCGCCTGGGCCACCAGGGTCTGGGCCCTGTTGAGCCGATCCACCGCCACCCGCTTGCGCCGGTCCTCAGCGGACTTGCGCTGGGCCTCCTCCAACAGCGCCTGGATCTCCTGTTCACTGAGGTTGGAGCCCCCCTGAATGCTGACGCTCTGCTGTCGTCCGGTGGTGCGGTCGGTGGCTGACACCTGCAGCAGGCCGTTGGCATCGATGTCGAGTGACACCTGCACCTGGGGCACACCCCGGGGAGCCGGTGGGATGCCAGAGAGGCGGAAGCGCCCGAGCGATTTGTTGTCCGTGGCCATCTGGCGCTCCCCCTGGAGCACATGGATCTCCACGGCCGACTGGTTGGCCTCGGAGGTGCTGAACACATCCGAGCGGCGCACGGGAATGGCGGTGTTGCGGGGGATCAACACCTTCATCACCCCACCGATCGTCTCCAGGCCAAGGGAGAGGGGGGTGACGTCGTTGAGCATCAGATCGCGCAGATCGCCCGTGAGGATGCCGGCCTGGACCGCCGCACCGATGGCCACCACCTCATCGGGATTGACCGACTGGCAGGGTTCGCGCGGAATCAGGGTGCGCACCATCTCCTGAACCATCGGCATGCGGGTGCTGCCGCCCACCAGCACCACATCGTCGATGTCATCGGCCGTGAGACCGGAATCACGCAGGGCCCGCTGCACGGGACGCAGCAGACGATCGAGCAGGTCGGGGCAGAGGGACTCGAAGGTGCGCCGCTCCAGGCTGGTCTCGATATGCAGGGGACCATCGGGGCCGGTGGCGATGAACGGCAGCGAGATCGGGGTGGTGGTGACGCCGGAGAGCTCCTGCTTGGCCTTTTCTGCTGCCTCGCTGAGCCGCTGCAGGGCCTGGCGATCCCGGCGCAGATCAATCTGATGGCGGGCCTCGAAGGCCTCCGCCAGCCAGTCGACGATGCGCAGATCCCAGTCGTTGCCGCCCAGCTGGGTGTCGCCGCTGGTGGCCTTCACATCGAAAACACCATTGGCGATGCGCAGCACCGACACATCGAAGGTGCCGCCGCCCAGATCGAATACCAGCACCCGCTTGACGGCACTGCGGTCGAAGCCATAGGCCAGAGCGGCGGCTGTGGGCTCGTTCAAGATCCGCTCGACCGTGAGTCCAGCCAGGCGGCCGGCATCTCGGGTGGCCTGGCGCTGGGCATCATTGAAATAGGCCGGCACGGTGATCACCGCCGCTTCCACCGCTTCGCCCAGGTAGGTGGCGGCGTCGTCAACCAGTTTGCGCAGGATGCTGGTCAGCAACTCCTCGGGCGCATATTCACGCTCGGTGATGGGGCAGACGATGCGCACATTGCCCTGGTCGTTGGCCCGCACCGTGTAGGGCACCGCCAGGCTGCCGTCGTCGAGTTCATCCCAGCTGCGGCCGACGAAGCGCTTGAGGTTGGCAAAGGTGTTGCGGGGGTTGAGCACCAGCTGGCGGCGGGCGAGCTGACCGACCAGCAGCTCCTGATCACGGCTGAAGCCCACCACCGAGGGTGTGGTGCGGCCCCCTTCGGCATTGGCGATCACCTGGGGCCGGCCGCCCTCTAGCACCGCCACCACCGAATTGGTGGTGCCCAGGTCAATGCCCACGATCCGGCCCATGCATCCCCAAAGCGAAGCCCCAAACTACCGGCTTCCTGGCCAGAAGCCTGAGCGTTGGCGGCGCCCTCAGACGCTGACGACGGGCGGGTGTTAAAGCGTTCTTAGTGGTCGCGGGCCTGGATTGCAACCTAAGTTCAGCCAATGGTTGGCCATTGCGGGCAACTCGACTTCTCTTACGTAGCTCCATGGTGATCCGATCTGAATCGGGCCAGGATCAGTTCACACTGCGCAACCGCCCCAGGTCCGAGCGCACCATCGACATCGGATTCAAGCTGCTCACGATCGTGCTGGCATCCCTGGTGGCAGTGGTGCTGCTCTGCATCTTCCTGACGGTGTTCAACGGAGCCCAGGAAGCGATGGCCAGCTTCGGCCTGTCCTTCCTTGTCACCTCAGGCTGGGATCCGGTCAACAGCCAATACGGAGCTTTCACCGCGATCTACGGCACACTCGTCTCTTCTCTGTTGGCCTTGCTCATCGCTGTGCCGATTTCACTGGGCACGGCGATCTTCATCACCGAAAACCTGATTCCGCGCAACCTGCGAGAGGTGATCGGGATGATGGTGGAACTGCTTGCGGCGATCCCTTCCGTAGTCCTGGGTCTGTGGGCCATCTTCGTGATGGAGCCCTTGCTCAGACCGTTCCTGCAATTCCTGTACCAGAGTCTCGGCTGGTTTCCGCTGTTCTCAAGTCCCCCCCAGGGACCGGGCATGGCGCCGGCCGTGTTGATCCTCGTGGTGATGATCCTGCCGATCATGACCGCCATTTCCCGGGATGCTCTCAACCAGGTCCCCATGGAACTGCGCCAGGGGGCCTACGGCGTGGGCAGCACCCGCTGGATCGCCATTTTCAATGTGATCCTGCCCGCCGCCATCTCCTCGATCATCGGTGGAGTGATGCTGGCTCTGGGTCGTGCCATGGGTGAAACCATGGCCGTGACCATGATCATCGGCAATTCGACCAACTTCAGCTGGTCGCTGCTAGCACCGGGGAACACCATCTCCGCCATGCTCGCCAACCAGTTCGGTGAGGCCGATGGGATCCAGGTGTCGGCCCTGCTCTATGCAGCTCTGATCCTGATGGTCCTCACCTTTGCCGTGAACATCCTCGCCCAGTGGATCGTCGGCAAGTTCAGCCTGAAGTACAACTGAGCAGCTCACCATGACCTTTGCCACACAGGCTCTACCGTCGCGCTCGCTCCATTTCAATCCGCGGCTGAAGCGCAACCGCACCGACAAGCTCTTCACCTCGATCGCCGCACTGTTCAGCCTGATCGCGGTTATGCCCCTTCTACTGGTGTTGGTCTATGTGCTGATCCAGGGGGGCAAGCTGATCAGCGTCAGCCTGTTCACCCAACTCCCACCGGCGCCTGGTCTTGAGGGGGGCGGAATCGCCAACGCCATCATCGGCACGTTCGTGGTCACACTGGTGGCCTCCCTGATCGCCATTCCCGTGGGCGTGGGCGGAGGAATTTTCCTGGCGGAGTACTCCAGCAGCGGCTGGTTCGCCCAGTTCATCCGCGTCGGTAACGACATCCTGGCCGGAGTGCCCTCGATCATCTGCGGCGTGTTCGTCTACAGCGCGATCGTGGCCACACGGCTGTTTTTCGGTCAGTCCTATTCCGCCATGGCCGGTGGCATCGCCCTGGCGATACTGATGCTGCCCACAGTGATCAAGACCACAGATGAAGCCCTGAAGCTGGTGCCGCGGGAACTCAGCTGGGGAGCCATTGGAGTCGGTGCATCGAAGTTCGTGACGATCACCCGGATCACTCTGCCCAGTGCGTTCACTCCGATCGCCACAGGAGTGGTGCTGGCCATCGCAAGAGCCGCCGGTGAAACAGCACCCCTGATCTTCACCGCTCTGTTCTCTCCCTTCTGGCCGGAGGGTCTGTTCAACCCGATCGCGTCGATGTCGGTGTTGATCTTCAACTTCGCGATCATGCCCTACGAAGCCCAGAACTCTCTGGCCTGGGCCGCCTCGTTCGTGCTTGTGATCCTGATTCTTGGCGCCAATCTTCTGGCCCGCTGGATTCGCCGGTTCGCCTCCAGCTAGCCACCCTCCGCCCGGATCTGCCCACCACCCCCACCCAGCCATGACCAGCGCCCTGAAGCAAGCCAGCACCAGCTCCACCCTGCCCAGTTGCCTCAGCCTGGAGAACGTCACCATCAGTTACGGCAGCTTCGAAGCCGTGCGGGATGTCTACATGGACATTCCCCGCAACAAGGTGACCGCCTTCATCGGCCCTTCCGGCTGCGGCAAATCAACCGTACTTCGGGCCCTCAACCGCATGAACGATCTGATCGAGGGCTGCAGCCTGCGTGGTCGGGTGGTGTTCGATGGTCAGGACATGTATGCCCGCGAGGTGGATCCGGTGGAGGTGCGGCGCCGCATCGGAATGGTGTTCCAGAAGCCCAACCCCTTCCCGAAGAGCATCTACGAAAATATCGCTTTCGGTGCACGGATCAACGGCTACAAAGGCGATATGGATGAGCTGGTGGAGCGCTCCCTGCGGAAGGCCGCCATCTGGGATGAAACCAAGGACAAACTCAAGGAGAGTGGCAATGCGCTCTCAGGTGGACAGCAGCAGCGGCTCTGCATCGCCCGTGCCATCGCCGTGGAGCCGGGAGTGATTCTGATGGATGAACCCTGCTCGGCTCTCGATCCGATCTCCACCCTCAAGATCGAAGAGATGATGCATGAGCTCAAGAAAAGCTTCACCATCGTGATCGTGACCCACAACATGCAGCAGGCGGTGCGGGTTTCGGATTACACCGCCTTCTTCAATGCCGAAGCGGTGGAAGGCGGCAGCGGCAAGGTTGGTTACCTGGTGGAGTTCAATGACACCGAGCGCATCTTCAACTCCCCGGTGCAGCAGGCCACCCAGGACTACGTCACCGGTCGCTTCGGCTGAAGTCAACCAATCCCCGATGGTCCAGCCATACCGGGCTCAGTCCCAGTCGCTCGGGCTCCATAGCGAATTCGCCCATAAAAAAAGCCGGCTGCGAGAGCCGGCTTTATCGTTGGAAGCGGAGAGGGAGGGATTCGAACCCTCGATAGAGTTGCCCCTATACAGCATTTCCAGTGCTGCGCCTTCGACCACTCGGCCACCTCTCCAGGGGCTGTCATGGGGCAGATGGCAATGTAGCAGTCAGCCCCATGGCTCAAGGCCCATCCGATGACACGAACCTTTCCGATCACTGTGCACTGGAGGCAGGAACAACAGGTGATCCGATTGGAGGTCCCTGAAGGGGAGTACATCCTGCGCAGTTTCGAAGCCCAGGGGCAACCTCTGCCCTTCAGCTGCCGCAACGGCTGCTGCACCACCTGTGCCGTGCGGGTGATCGCAGGTGAGATCGATCAGCAGGAAGCCCTGGGGCTGTCCCAGGATCTGCGCCGGCAGGGCTACGGCCTGCTCTGCGTGGCCCGGGCCACCGGCCCCCTGGAGGTGGAAACCCAGGACGAGGACGAGGTTTACGAGCTTCAGTTCGGCCGCTACTTCGGCCGGGGACGGGTGACGCCAGGCCTGCCCCTTGAGGAGGAAGGATGACCTCCGCCCCACCGACCTCTCCCCAGCCCGTGCAAAGCCTTTCTGGGCAGGCCCTGCTCGATTCAGCCCTCGAGCGCTCCGAGCTCGAGCAGCTGGCTGCGGTGGCCCGGGAGGCTGCCTCAGCCGGTGCCCGGGTGCTGGCCCACCATTTCGGCCAGCTGGAATCGATCCGCGAAAAGGGTCGTGCCGGCGATCTGGTCACCGAGGCCGATGTGGCGGCAGAGCAGGCGGTGCTGGCCGTGCTCGAAGCCCGCACACCGCAGCTGGGGGTGCTGGCGGAGGAAAGCGGACGCCGCAGCACCGGATCGGATCTGGAGTGGTGCGTGGATCCCCTCGATGGCACCACCAACTACGCCCACGGCTATCCCTTCTTCGCCACCTCGATCGGACTCACCTGGAGGGGCGCTCCGTTACTGGGGGCCATCAGCGTGCCGGTCCTCGAGGAGCTCTACTGGGCCGCCCCCGGGCTGGGTGCCTGGTGCAACGACCGTCCGCTGCAGGTGAGCGGCTGCAGCGACCTCGCCGCCTCTCTCCTGGTGACAGGCTTCGCCTACGACCGCCAGAGCCAGCCGGACACCAATTACACCGAGTTCTGCTGGTTCACCCATCGCACCCGCGGGGTACGCCGCGGCGGGGCGGCGGCGTTGGATCTGGCCTTTGTGGCCGCCGGCCGGCTCGATGGCTACTGGGAGCGTGGCCTCTCCCCCTGGGACCTGGCCGCGGGAGTGGTGCTCGTGGAGCAGGCCGGCGGTGTGGTCAGCCGCTACGACGGCGGTCCCGCCTCCCTGGGCGAGGGCCGGCTGATCGCCTGCACACCTGGCCTGCAGGCGGCGCTGATCGAGGGCCTCGGCCACTGCCACCCCCTGCCCGGCCACCTGTTCGGGGCTCCGGAACTCAATCCCTAGCCCCCGCCGCTCCATAGGATCCAGCCTCTCCCGTTCCCTGCCCCTCCGCCCCCATGGCCCTGCAACCCGCCGCCGGCGCCAGGGATCTCCACCCCCGCCAGGTGGACCGCAACCGCCAGCTCTGCCAGCAGCTGGCGGCGGTGTATCGGCTCTGGGGCTACCAGGAGGTGGCTCCACCGATGGTGGAGCGGATCGACACCCTCGAAGCCGGTGGCGGCATTTCCGAGCGGGAGGTGGCACGCCTCACCGCCGAGGAACCGCTGGGGCTGAGGCCCGAGCTGACGGCCTCGATCGCCCGGGCCGCCTGCACCCGCCTGGCCGATCGCCCCCGTCCGCTGAGGCTGTGGGCCGAAGGCAGCACCTTTCGCACCTTCACCGGCGACGGCGGCGGGCAGCGCCTGAGTGAGCAGCTCCAGAGCGGGGTCGAGTTGCTGGGGGTGCGCTCCGCGGCAGCGGACGCCGAGCTGATGGCCCTGCTGCTGGCCTGCAGCGAGACCCTTGGCCTTCAGGCCAGCCATCAGCCCCGGCTGCTGGTGGGCCACCACGGCGTGCTCTCCGCCCTGCTCGAAGACCTGCCCGACGACCATCGCTCCAGCGCGCGCCAGGCCCTCTCCAACTTCGATCCCCTGGCGATCGCCCGCCTGCCCCTGCCCCAGGCCCAGATCAATCGGCTCCAGCAGCTGATGCGCCTGCGCGGTGAACCGACGGTGGTGCTCGGCCAGCTGCGCCGCCATCTGGGCGAGAGCCCGCTGATCGATGAGCTGGCGGGCTCCCTGGAGATCGTGGCGCCCACGGCCTCACGGCTGGGCATCGGCCTGCAGCTGGATCCCAGCTTCCAGCCCCATTTCGATCTCTATGACGGCATTGTGCTCAAACTGGTCTGCATGGGGGCAGAGGCGCCGGTGGAGATCGCCAGCGGCGGTCGCTACGACGCCCTGGTGGGCCGCTTCGGGGCCGAGGCCAGCGAAGCGGCCGGGGTGGGTTTCGGCTTCTCGATCGAGGACATCCGCGACCTGCTGTACAGGCCAGGCGCCCGCGACCAGGCCAGCCGGCCGGTGCTGGTGGCCTACAGCCGGCGTTCAAGCCTGGCCGCCGCCCTGGAGGCCCTCGCCTGCAGGCACCGGCAGGGCCAGAACGCCGAACTGCTCCCCGATGCCTGCCCAGGCCGGGACGAGGCCGAGGCGGCTGCCCAGCGCCGTGGTTGCTCAGCTCTGGAATGGCTCGACTGAAGCCACCATCAGCCATGCCGTCGCCGGGGGGTTGATTTCTAAGATCGTGGCTCGCAGCACTCCTCAGCCATGGCCCACAGCATCGTCACCGACATCTGTGAAGGCGTGGCCGATTGCGTCGATGCCTGTCCGGTGGCCTGCATTCACCCCGGCCAGGGAGCCAACAAGAAGGGAACCTCCTTTTATTGGATCGATTTCGACACCTGCATCGACTGCGGCATCTGCCTGCAGGTCTGTCCCGTGGCTGGGGCAATCATTCCGGAAGAACGGCCCGCAGAGCAGCGGCGCGGCTGAGCCAAACAGGACCGCCAGGCATTGGCACAGAACATGCTCCAAAGCCAAGGAGCTTCCAGGCCACGATCAGAAGCTTCTTGACAATCACGTAGATACCAGCACCGACCATCAACTCACCAGGGATCATCGTTGTACCTCTGTACATATGTTTCAACTACCAGCGGACAAGCAACCTGCGTGGATCGTGAGGACCAATCAGTTCCACACCTGCGATCCGGCACGCAGCCATACTTGAGTTTTGCTGCGAAGCATGATTGATTGAAGATCTACTTCATCTTGCGACCAATCCGAACGAATACCCAGGCGCTGGTCACAGCAGCGCCGATGCATGGAAGAAGGACGATGAGCTCGCCAATACCAACTTGATTTGAGGACAGCGTGACGACCACAATGAAGCTGGCAGCAGCAATAAGGCATAGGCAAAGGGCACTTGCTCTCTGCAGGCTTGGAACGAAACCTGTCGCGACCAGGCAAATCCAAAGCGTAGGAGCTACGTAGATACCCCAAGCCAACCAATCAAGACTATTCCAGGCGATCTCAATAAGGGCACCGAGGCCTCTTGCCCGTGCAAGCTCACCGACGTAAAGAAAGAATGTCGCCAGCAGAACGTAAGGCACCACAACTATGGCCCCAACGGTATGCAGAAGTTTATTCATTCAGAGCCACCTGATAAGTGCGATCTTCTAGCCCATCACTCAGGGCTGAAGCAGTCGCCATAAGAACGTATTGAAATGAGAGGACAGCTTACTGGAAGCGGCTGAGTCCAATAAGCGCTTCCCACTCCACAACTCGCGCTTGATCAGACAGCATTCCGTCTTTGGCTCTGGGACTGGATGCAACAATCATTCTGGCAGCTTCAAGATCTTCCGCCTGTATGATCCAAAGCCCGGTGCCATCATGAGGATAAAAGGGTCCGCAGCAGAGGAGTGTTCCATTCTCCTCTTGCTCTTTGAACCAGGACAGCTGCTTCTGGTCATGCTCAGGATGAGCCTTCTTGTATTCATAGTAGCTTGACTGTGTAGCCACAACAACGGCAAACAGCTTCATTGGTTTCTCTCTGGCAGTGTCCATTGGGCTATGGGAGCTTGACTTGGGAACGCCAGGCCGCCGAGACATTCAAGGCCGCTTGCCGCACGCTGCTGGAGCAGCAATGCCAGGAACTCGGGATCGCAGATCCTGGCCGGCTGGCCAGGCAGCTCCATCTCCTGCTCGAAGGAGCCCTGGTCATCACCTGCTTCGAACGCGATCCCCGCGCCGCCACCGCTGCCGCATCCGGTTGACAACCAGCCACGGCATCCGCAACGCCATCGAAACCTGCTGGCGCCAGAGGTTCCGCCAGGGCTCCGCTGAATTCCGGGGCTGAGTCGGTGCCGCAGGGTGAGCGACCGGGGGATCTCGGGGAGCAACGGGAATATACTCACATGGCTTCAGGGCCTGATCCGACCGTTGGGCATATTGCGATGGCCCGCTTCATGCAGCTGCTGCTGAATCGTCTGTTCAGACTTGGCATAGGAACCTTCTCCGAAGTGGCTGGCGCGGATGCGGCCCAGATGGTCGATGAAGTAATCGCCGGCCAGTAGGTGTTGTTGAAAGCTTTCCAGATCGCGAAGTCGTTGTCGATCACCACCGGGAAGGTCACCCCCAGCTTGTGGCTGGCCTAGTGCACATTGGCGTGGTCCATGTACTTCTTAGCCCAGGCCCGTAAGTGGGGAAAGGTGCGCACGCAGTTGATGCACGAATAGGTCCAATTATCGACAATCACCGCCTTGCCCCAGAGCTGATGGTCACGGCACCCCCAAGGGCCAGCCGCTGCCAGGAGGTGGCCTGCAGAGACCGTAACAGGGGTTTGGAGCGTCAGACCTCAAAATGAGGGCAATTAGCCACGGGACAGGGGATGACCCTGCTGCGCTACTTCGCCAACCTGCGCCCAGGGAAACAGGTGCTCTGGTGCTACCTGATCTGGTATCTGGTCAGTGCCATCGCGCTGTTCGAGCCCGACCCTCTGCTGTGGCTCAACTCACTGGGTCTCAGCGTGATCATCGGTGTGGGCCTGATGCTCAGCGTCTCCCGCGCTGTTCCCGCGCCAAGCGATCACTGGACGACGCTGCGGCTGTTCCTGATGCCGTTCTGCGTATCGAGCTTTGCTGCGCTGACCAAGGGAAAGGGCTACGTGCTGCTGATCCCCGGGCGGGGAGAGGTGCTCACGCTTTCACTTGTCGCCTGCGGCGGATTTCTGCTGGCCTGCCGTCTGCTCAGGGGTCAGCGGAGTCTGCGGAATGATTCCCAGACTCCAGCAACGGATCACACCGGCACTGACCCCCTCTGATGGACCGCTGGCCAGAGGGCGGGGCCCATGGGCCTGGTGAACAGCAGCCCATGCCCAGAGAATGCGCACCTGGCACCCTTGCTCGTGACGATCACGTCAGGCCGGTCCGAAGTGGGGCGATTCGTTCAGCCTGCTTCTGGTGAGTGCGGCAGGGCTCATCCAGGCCCACGACATGGCCAGACGAACTCTCTCCTCCCCAGGTGCAGGCGGCCTAACTGGGGGGCTGAGCAAGCCGGCCGGCCCGCTCCTGGATCAGCAGAGCGACCAGGCCGGTCCAGCCCGTCTGGTGGCTCGCCCCCAGACCGTTGCCGCTGTCGCCATGGAAATACTCGTGGAACAAATGCAAGGCCTGTCCGCCGGCATCGGTGAGGAAAGCGGCGGAGCCGCCGTAGGCCGGCACAGCACCGGCAGCGTCGGGCAGAAAAAGGGAGATCAACCGGTCGGTGATCAGGTCGGCAGCCTGCTGAAGGCTCATCCAGCGGCCGGAACCGGTGGGGCATTCCACCTGGAAGCCGTCACCGGCGTAGCGATGGAATTGGTGCAGGGCCTCGATCAGCAGGAGGTTGACCGGAAACCACACCGGGCCACGCCAGTTGGAATTGCCCCCGAACAGGCCGGAACGCGACTCCGCCGGCTCGTATCCGACCTGGTGCACGCGGCCTTCGAACGAAAAGACGTAGGGATGCTCGGCGTGGTGGCGGGAGAGGGAGCGGATGCCGTGGTCGCCGAGGAATTCGGCGGGATCGAAGAGGCGATCCAGGATGCGGCGGAAGCGATCCTGCGCCACGAAGCGGTGGGGGCTGAGGTAGGTGAGGGCGAGGAGGCGGCGGGCCTTCTGCCCCTGGGTCTCCATGCAGGCCACGTTGACCTTGAGATCAGGGCGGTGACGGATGAACCACTCCAGCCGCTCCTTGAAATTCGGGAGTCGATCAATGACATCGGGCTCCAGGATCGCTGTGGCAAAGAGGGGAATCAGCCCCACCATCGAGCGAATCTTCAGTGGCAGGCTGCTGCCATCCGGCAGTTGCAGCACGTCATAAAAGAAGCCGTCCCCATCGTCCCAGAGCCGGTGGCCACCAGTGCCGATGTGATTCATCGCCGCGGCGATGTAGAGAAAATGCTCGAAGAACTTCGTCGCCATGTCTTCGTAGACGGGATTCTCGAGCGCCAGCTCGAGAGAAATGGTGAGCATGTTGAGACAGAACATGCCCATCCAGCTGGTGCCATCGGCCTGCTCGATGAAGCCGCCGGTGGGTAGCGGCGCGCTGCGATCGAACACACCGATGTTGTCGAGCCCGAGGAAGCCGCCCTGGAAGATGTTGTTGCCCTCAGCATCCTTACGGTTCACCCACCAGGTGAAATTGAGCAGGAGCTTCTGGAACACCCGCTCGAGAAAAGGTCGATCGCCTGTGCCGGTGGCCTTTTTCTCCCTGCTGTAGACCTGCCACGTGGCCCAGGCGTGGACAGGCGGGTTGACATCGTCGAAGGCCCATTCGTAGGCGGGCAGCTGACCGTTGGGATGCATGTACCACTCGCGCGTCAGCAGATCGAGCTGGTACTTGGCGAAGCCGGGATCCACCAGGGCGATGGGCACGCAGTGGAAAGCCAGATCCCAGGCGGCGAACCAGGGGTACTCCCATTTGTCGGGCATGGACAGAACGTCATCCGCGTGGAAGTGCTGCCACTGGCGGTTGCGGCCGAGCCGGTGCCCCGGTGGTGGCGGCGTGGCCGGATCCCCCTCGAGCCAGTCGCGGATCACGTAGAGGTAGGTCTGCTTGCTCCAGAGCAGCCCGGCAAAGGCCTGGCGCTGCAGGTCGCGCAGGGGGGGCGGCAAAGAGGGTGGGAGCAGATCGGCGTAGAAAGCATCAGCCTCCTGCAGGCGTGCCAGGAAGACCCCATCGAATTCGTCGCCGAGAGGATCGCCAGGGAGCGGGCGATTCACCAGCCGCAACTTCAGCACCCGGGTTTCCCCCGCTGCCAGGGGCAAGACGTAATGCAGGGACGCTTTGGTCCCGATTCCTGTCGGATTCACCGCCCCACGGTCGCCCTCCACCACACACTTGTTGATGCCGTCCTTCACAAAGGGGCTGGGGTTCTCAGCGCCGAACAGTCGTCTGGCGTTGGTCTCGTTGTCGGTGACCAGCAGCTCGGGCTGTGCACCCATGGACCCATCGGGGGCAGCGTCGAACGCTTCGGCATGGAGCCAGAACTCCCCCATGGAGGGGTGACTCGCGAGCAGGCTGAGCCAGGGTGCGGCATCAGGAGCGGAGGCGGCGGCAAATGGCGCGTCAGGCTTAATTGAGGGCCGGGGTTCGTCGCCTCCCCAACTCCAGGTGTTGCGAAACCAGAGGGTGGGCAGCAGATGAAGGGTGTGGGGATCGGGGCCGCGGTTGGTGACGCTGAGGCGCATGAGGATGTCGTCCGGGGACTGCTTGGCGTATTCCACCTGCACGTCGCAGAAGCGATCGCCGGCGAAGATACCTGTGTCCAACAGCTCATATTCGGGGGCGTCGCGGCCCCGGCGGCCGTTCTCCGCGATCAGCTCCTCATAGGGAAAGCAGCCATTGGGGTAGCGGTACAACCCCTTCATATAGCTGTGGCTGGGGGTACTGTCGCGATAGAAATAGACTTCCTTTACGTCTTCTCCATGGTTGCCTTGGGGGCCGGTCAGACCGAAGAGTCTCTCCTTGAGGAAGGGGTCCAGGCCATTCCAGAGGGCGAAAGAGAAACAGAGCCGCTGGTGGTTATCGCATAGGCCCAGCAGGCCGTCCTCCCCCCAGCGGTAGGCCCGCGAGCGGGCCTGATCGAACGGGAAATGGTTCCAGGCCTCGCCATCGGCGCTGTAGTCCTCCCGCACCGTTCCCCACTGGCGATCGCTGAGGTAAGGGCCCCAGCGGCGCCAGCGGGCTTCATGGAGATCGTCGGCAGCCAGCCGCTGCCGTTCAGCCGACATGGTCTGGCACCGCCGGGCCCCGCAGACCCGAGCGCTTCAGATCGGCGGGGTTCATCAGGATCGTGTCGCGATGGGGCTTACCCCGTAAATCTTCGCCTCTTTGTACACGACTTCGCCGTGTTGGGAGTAGCTGCGAGCCGTGAACGGCACGCTGAACAGCGGGCCCTGCTCGCTGAATTCCCGCTTCGTTTCATCGATCGTGGCAATCGAGCCGTAACCCGGCGCGGTGCGGGCGATCACCGGCCAAGGATTCCCCATCCGATCGGGACGTTCACGGGTATTCCCTGCATCACCCACGAACCTGTCATGCGTTCGCGCCACCTCTCTCCGCTGTTGGCCCTCGGCCTGCTGCTGCTGGCACCGGCCCAGGCCACCGCAGAGCCAGCGGCGACCCGGTCGGCGACGCCGCCGGCAACCCTGCAGACCGCCGTGCTGGCGGGGGGCTGCTTCTGGGGAGTGGAGGGCGTGTTCGAGCACGTCAAGGGCGTGCGCGAGGTGGTCTCCGGCTACGCCGGAGGCAGCCGCTCGGAGGCCAGCTACGACACGGTCAGCAGCGGCCGCAGCGGCCATGCCGAGGCGGTCCGGATCCGCTTCGATCCCCGGCGGGTTTCCTACGGTCAGTTGCTGACGATCTATTTCAAGGTCGCCCACGACCCGACCCAGCTCAACCGCCAGGGTCCCGACCAGGGCCCCCAGTACCGCTCGGCGATCTTCACCGCCAACCCGGAGCAACGACGCACGGCCAAGGAAACGATCAGCCAGCTGAGTCGCGCTCGCCGCTTCCCGCAGCCGATCGTCACCCAGGTGGTGCCGCTGCAGGAGTTTTACCCCGCCGAGGACTACCACCAGAACTTCATGGCACGGAACCCGCTCCACCCTTACATCGTGTTCCACGACCAACCGAAACTGGCGCGGCTGCGGGCCCTGTACCCAACGATGGCGCTCTGAGATGGGCCACACCTCCGCCCGCCAGCCCCACCACCCGCTCTGGACCCGGGCCTCCCACGGTCTCAACCTGCTGGTGCTGATCGTGATGGCCGCCAGCGGCCTGCAGATCTACAACGCCAACCCCGTCTTCGGGGGCCGCGGAGGCGCCACGGTGCCGGAGCTGTTGACCCTCGGCGGCTGGCTGGCGGGGGGCCGCGACTGGCACTTCGGCTTCATGGGCCTCTATGCCCTCAACCTGGGCCTCTGGCTGGCCCTGCTGATCCAGCGGCGCCGCCGGCGCCTGGGGGAACTCGGTGATCTCACCGCCTTGAAGACCAGCGCCAGTGCCCCCCGGCGAAGGCTCTCGGCCCACCGCCTCGTCTACACCCTGATGCTGATCGTGCTGGCCTTCAGCCTGATCAGTGGTCTGGCGATGTACAAACCGGCCCAGTTCTGGTGGCTCACGAGCCTGTTCGCCTTCGCTGAACCGCTCGGGGTGAACAGCTGGCAGGCGCTGCGGGTGAGCCATCTGGCCACGATTCCAGCCATGGTCCTGCTGGTGGTGGCGCACATCGTTCTGAGCTGGCGTGTCGGTGGCCTGCGGCTGCTGCGGGCCATGGCCCTTTGAACCGGCGCCAGTTGCTGGGCCTGGGGCTTGGGGGCAGCTCGTCTCTCCTGCTGGGGGGCTGCGCCCTGAATGGCGTCAGCGCAGCGGTGGGCGACGCCAGCCAGCCACTCAACGAACGCCTCGAAGCCCTGCTCCAGGGCCAGGGGAAGGTGCCCGAATTCAGGCCCGATCAGGTGGAGCCCGCCGCGCTGCTGGTGAACAGCTTCAACGGTGTGCCTCGCCTCGATCCAGAGCGCTACCGCCTCCAGGTGAAGGGGCTGGTGGGCCGTCCCCTGAGCCTCGATCTTGGGACCCTCGCCGCCCTGCCCCAGCACACCTGCGTCATGCGCCATGTCTGCGTGGAGGGCTGGGCGGCGGTGGTGGCCTGGTCGGGGGTGCGGCTGGCGGATGTGCTGCGGCTGGCGCAGCTTTCGCCCCTGGGCGGCTACCTACTGATTGACTCCGCCGACAGCTACTTCGAGAGCTGGGATCTGGCCTCGGCCCTGCACCCCCAGACCCTCCTCGCCACCCACATGAACGGGGCGCCCTTGCCGGCAGCGAACGGCGCACCGGTGCGCCTGACCGCGCCGATCAAGCTGGGCTACAAGCAGAGCAAATGGGTCACCGGCCTGCGGGTGACGGCGCAGCTGGGGGAGCGGCGCGGCACCTGGGAAGACCAGGGCTACGAGTGGTTCGCCGGGCTCTGAAGCCGGGCCCCGCCCCGTTCGCCCCATTCACCCCACCAGGCCCAGCAGCTTGCCGCTGGCCAACACCAGCACCAGCGCCAGCAGACGACGGATCAAGAGGGGGCTGAAGCGCCGGCTGCCGCCGTAGGCCCCCAGGGCCCCAGCAAGGGCCACCGCCAGGGCCATCGGCCCCACCAGGGCAGGCGCAGGCAGCGCGGCGGGCCCTTTGGCGATCAACAACCCCATCAGTCCCGCCAGGGAATTGACCAGGATGAACGGTGCCGAGAGGGCCGCCGCCTGGCGGGGCGCCAGCCAGCCCCGCAGGATCACCAATGGCGTGAGGAAGATGCCGCCGCCCGTGCCGGTGAGGCCGGCCAGCAGGCCGAGCAGGCCGCCGGTGAGAGCGAGACCCAGCGGCCCCGGCACCGCCCCAGCGGACGGTTCCGGCGGCGCCGGCCGCAGCAGCCGCCAGGCGGAAAGAAGCAACACCAGGCCGATCAGCCTCTGGAGCAGGGGGCCCGGCAGGGCCACCATCCCCCCCACCAGGGCAGCCGGCACCGAAGCCAGCGCCAGGGGCAGGAACACGGCGCGGCGGAAGTGACCCGCGCCGATGAACTGCCAGCTGGCCAGGCCCGCCACCAGCACGTTGAGCACCAGCGCCAGGGGGCGGATCTCAGGGGCCGTGAATCCCGCCAGCGCCAGCACGGCGATGTAGCCGGAGGCGCCGGCATGGCCGACGCCGGCATAGAGAAAGGCCACGGCGGCCAGGGCCGCAAGCCACCAGGCGGACAGCTCCATGGCGGATCAGGCCGGCCGGTGCGGCGACTCCCGCAGCCGTGGCAGGAGCTGCACCAGGTTGCAGGGGGCGGTGGAGGCCTCCAGCTGGGCACCGATCAGCCGATCCCAGGCCGTTGTGACGGCATCGAGGGAACCGGGCAACACGAAGATCACCGTGCCGTTGGCCACACCGGCGAGGCAGCGGCTCTGCAGGCTGCTGGTGCCGATGGTCTCGAACGAAAGCACCCGGAACAGTTCACCGAACCCCTCGATCGTCTTGTCGAGCAGGGGCGCCACCGCCTCGGGGGTGCCGTCGCGGCCGGTCAGGCCGGTGCCGCCGGAGCTGATCACCACCTGCACGGCGGGATCGGCGATCCAACGGCTCAGCTCGGCGCGCACCCGGTAGCGATCATCGGGAACACGGCGGCGCTCCAACAGCTGATGGCCCGCCGCGCCCAGGCGCTGCTCCAGGGCATCACCGGAGGGATCCGCCAGCTCAGGATCGGCGCAACGACGATCGGAGATGGTGAGCAGGGCGATCGCAAGGCCCACGGAGACGGCACCGAATGGAAGCCTCGACCCTAGGCACGGGCGTCGGGCGGCTCCATGGGCGTCAGGTCGGAGGTGTCAGGCTCATCGAATCCGGCCCTCCCGCGAGGCCAGCCCCGTGGCGAGACCCACCCTGTGTTCCTCCCACGGGGGTTGAGGTGTCTCAGCCTTGGGGAGGGGATTTCCTGGGCTGTACATGGTCAACCCTCTGTCCCTCAGAGGCCCTTGGGCTGAATCAACCCGCCGGGACCATTGATAGAGCCGGCCTCCCGCAGCAGGCTCTGGATGATCCGCTCCGATCTGTCGTAGGAGCCTTCACCGAAATGGGTGGCACGGAGGCGCCCCTGGGCGTCGATGAAGTAGAAGGCGGGCCAGAAACTGTTGTGGAACGCCTTCCAGATCGCATCGTCGTTGTCGATCACCACCGGATAGCTCACCCCAAGCCGCTTGGAGGCCTCCCTCACGTTGGCGAGATCACGCTCGAAGGCGAATTCAGGCGTGTGAACCCCGATCACGACAAGGCCGTGATCCTTGTACTTCTGCGCCCAGGCCCGTACATGCGGGAGCGTCCGTATGCAGTTGATGCAGGAGTTCGTCCAGATGTCGATCAGCACCACCTTCCCCCAGAGCTGGTCGCGGCTCAGCGGTGGGGAATGGAGCCAGGTCGACCCCTTGGGGAAGGGAGGCAAGGTGCCCAGCACCGCCAGCAACCTGCCGGTGCTGGGCGGTTTCGGAACACCACCTACGGGCTGAACCAGCGACAGCAGAGCCCGCTCGAGCGGACCCGTGTCGGCGAACGCAAAGCGGGCCAGCGAGGCCTGCTCCAGCCCGAGGGCGATCACGCCCACGGCCACCAGCACCAGGGTCATGGGTAGGGATGGGTGCGATCGAGGGCGTCGAGGTCCACCTGGCGGCGCCCGGAGGCATCGAGGCTGACCAGATCAGCGAAGACCTCGCCGATGCGGATGTCGGTGAGGCGGTAAGCGTTGACCTGCAGCAGCGGGGCTCCGGTCACCGCATCGGTGCCCTCCACCTGCACCATGACGAGCCCGTTGGCAAGCTGCAGCCCATCAAGGCCGAGCCGCCGCAACGGGCTCTCCGGCGAAAGTCGGTGGCTGATCACCGCCGTGACGTGCAGCTGGGGGGTGTGGCCGTTCAGCACCGGCAGGGCCTCGACCCGCCGCTGGACCACCCCGGGTTCGATCTCCTCATCCCAGAAGAGGAACATCCCGTAGGACACCTTCAGCCAGTGGCTGGGATCGCGGGTGACGAAGCGGCAGCTGAGGTGCCCGCCGGACCAAGAGCTCAGGCAGAGGGCCCGGCTGAAGCGCAGCGGTGCGTCCACCCGAGTGAAGCGCAGAAAGAACAGGCCAGTCACCATCGCGTTGGTGAGCAGCCCCACCAGCCGCTCGAGGGCCGCAACGGCGAGGCCATAGCCCGATGTCAACTCGGCGGCGCGAAAGCTGGCGCTGAACAGGTTCTGCAGAGCGAAGACCAGGCTGGCTGGCAGGCCCATTGCCCCCATGCCCTTGAGGTGGCCGGCATCCAGCTGAAAAGCCAGGGTGAACATCACCAGTTCGGCCAGATACAGCCCGGTCATGGCCACAAAGAACAGAGGCCAGGGCATCCGCATCACCATCGACACCGGCTGACGCCAGAGCCGGTGCCAGGGGCTGTGCTGAACACCAAGGGACTGCCAATGGCGGCGGGTCATCGAATGGGCCGACGAACGGAAGGGCATGAATTCGGCGGTCGGGATGAACCCTTAAGGAGCGGGCGAAGGCGCGAGGGTTGGACAGCGCTGGGCCTGGAAATCACAGGCATAGACCGCCGGCTTCTGCCAGCTGAGCGGGATCTCGAGCAGATCCCGGGGCCCACTGATTCCCTGGGCCAGGAAGATCACGGCCGCCAGGGCATTGGCGCTGACGTGCAACCGCCTCCAGCGCAGATGCTTATGGATCTCCGGGCGGCAGGCCACCGAGAACAGCATCAGGCCCGTGAGGCCAACCCCGCCCCAGAAGTGCGACTGCCAGAAGACAGGATCGAGGGGGTTGTCGCTGAGGCGGAACACCTCCGGCTGCAGCCCCAGGCCGATCACCCCCGCCCAGCAGAGCAAGGCAAAGCTGGCCCGATAGGGGGGTTGCTTCACCCGCCAGAGGGCCGCCAGAGCGACCCCGGATCCGATCAGCACCATCACCATCAGCGCCAGCCGCGAGCTTCCCCCCTCAAAGGATGAGATGGGGTGCTTGGTGGCGATCACCACCGCCTCGGCCAGCAGCACGATCGCCACCACCGAACCCGCCAGCCACTTGCCGAGATCCGCATGATCACGGCCCACCGTGGGCGGGTGCTTGGCCTGGGTGAGGCGGCGGTCCCGTGTCTGCTGCGCCAGCCGCAGCACCATGCCCAGGAGGGGATAGACAAGCACCACCGCCAGGGCCGGGTGAAGCAGCCAAAGCCAGTCGACGGATTGCATGGCTCAGGGCTTCAGGGGGGCCCAGGCCATCGTGGCGTTGAATTTCTTGCACCAGATCAGCACCGAACCCTGCTTGCTCAGGTCGATCGAGGCGGGAATCACATAGCTCTGGGCACCCGAGGCGGATTTCAACGAGGCGAGGATCGTGTAAGAGCCGGCCTTGAGTGGGTAGCCAGGGGCCTTCGTGCTCGCCAGAGGTATGGCCGACGGGCTGAAGATCACCTTCAGGTCGGGAGCCATGTCGTTGGTCTTGAAGTCACTGCTGAGCACCAGCATCTGCTTACCGCCTTCCTTCTTGACCATGAAGCTGCCGCTGACGGGCGCCTCGGCCTTGCGGAAGCTGTGCTTAACCATGGCGCCAGCTGGAGCCATCATTTTGTCCTCTTTCATCATGCTCTGCGCATGAACGGGAACAGCGGAACCGCCGAGCTGGGCCAGGGCCAGGATGCCGATCAGGGTTGTCTTGAGAGCCGTCATCACAAATGCAGACAGAGTGGGGAAGCCAAGGCCATGAACCGAAGCGGCATGGTCCTCAGACTCTCCCTGTACCGATGAGCGCACCGATCGGATTGGTGCTGAGGGATCCAGGTTGGCGGCGAGGTCTTCCCCTCGGGCTGTACGTGCTGCTCAAGGGGCTTGACGCCACGGCGCTCAAGGCCCTGCAGACCTATGGCGCCGCCCACCCGGTGAACGGTGAAAACCCGATCAGCTTCTGCAACGTGTTTTTCGTGGCCCAGCTGGTGATCGGACTGGCCTCCCTGATCCCAGGCCGGGCCTCGATCCAGCCAGGGATAGCACTGCTGAACCGGGCGGATCGAAAACTGCTGTTCATCGATGCTGGCCTAGGGCTGTTTATCGGCCCGATCGCCTATTACTTCGCCCTCGAATCACTGTCGGTGATCAGCCAGACCCTCCTGTTCGCCCTGGTTCTGCCCATTTCAGCCCTGCTGGCCCGTCAGTTCCTGGCTGAAACCCTGCCGAGGGGCTTTTGGCTCAGTCTCAGCCTGATCGCCGTTGGGCTGTTGGTGCCAGGAGGAGCGATGGCGGCGGTGGGCGGGCACGGCGATCAGCTGAGCGGTTATGCCTGGGCCCTGACCGGGGTGCTGGCCTTCGGCTCCACAGCCGTGACTGGCCGAACCATCGCCACCCGGCATTGGCCGACCGTGGTCACGGTGGGGATCCCCTCAACGATCTCGGCGCTGCTGTTCGGAATCATCGCTCTGGTGCTCTTCGGCCCCGGACATTTCCACCTGCTCAACCTGCGCTGGGTCGTCGGCGTGATCCTGATCTACGGCCTGACCCTTTCCCTGGGAAGCACTGTGGCCCTGGGACTGGCCTACCGCCAGAACAATGTGGCGACCGTGTCGATCTGGGGCTCACTGACGATCGTGGTGGCGATCGCCAGCGCCTCCCTGATTCTTGAGGAGCCGCTTGGCATGGCCACCGTGGCGGGGGTGGCGTTCCTGCTGGCGGGAATCATGGTCAGCCACAGCTCCAACAGATCCGATCCGGTCCTTCGCCGGTACATCTCCTGACGATGCCGCAGCGACTGCCTGCATGGGAGTCCAACCATCCATGGCTGATTCGCCGATCCGGGCAGCGTTGGATCAGGCGCTGATGGCACACCAGCCTCCCCATCACAATCTGGCCGGCCTCTATGACGCCTGTTCAGGTCCGGTGTATCGCCTGGCCATGATGCTGTGCGGCTCCAGCCAGGAGGCGGAAGATCTCTGCCACGACGTCTTTCTGCGTTATTGGCAGCAGGACCGCTATGAGCCCTCCCGTGGACCGGTGCTGGCCTATCTGTTGCTGTTGACCCGCTCGATGGCGATCAACCGGATCAACCAGCGCAAAAACCGCTGGCAGCTGGTGCAACGCTGGTCGGAGCAGTTGTTTCCCAGGGCCGTGGCCAGTCCCCAGGCCAGCGCTGAGGCCGACGATCTGGCCGAAAGGGTTCGAGCGGCTCTCGCTGCGATTCCGACCAATCAACGCGAGGTGCTGGAGATGGCTTACTACGAAGGCCTGAGCCAGTCGGCCATCGCCGAGCGGTTGCAACAGCCCCTCGGCACCGTCAAGACCCGCTCCCGACAGGGCCTGATCCGCCTGCGGGAGCTGCTGATCGATTTCCGGAGCACCCCATGAACCCCCACGACAGCAACCCGGAGAGCTCAAGCGACGCCCTGCTGGCTGGCCATGCCCTCGGTGACCTGGATGCAGCCGAACGGGAGCAGCTCTCGTCATTGCTGCTTCGCAGGCCTGAGCTGCGCGATCGCCTCGGCGAATTCCAGACCACCCTGGAACTGCTCCCCCTGGCCTTGCCGGCGGCGACGCCACCGTTGCGCCTCCGCCACCGGCTGCTGGAGCAGCGGGAACGGCAACCCAGCCCCCCGGCCAGGCCCTTCGCCTGGGGGATCACAGCCCTGCTGGGCGTTGCCGTGATCGGCCTTGGCCTCGTGCAGCAGCAGACCAACCGGCAACTGGCCCAGCTTCAGAACCAACTCAGCAGCCAGGCTCAGGGTGAGATCCGCTCAGCCTGGCCAAGCAGCGCCACCGCGCCGAGGCGCCTGCCGCTGCAAACCACCACCGCCGGCCTCCCGACGAACGGGGAGGTGATGGTGACGGGCAACCCGACCCACAACGTGCTGATGTTGAACAATCTCCCGCCAGCCCCACCCCGACACTTCTATCGGCTTTGGGCCAGGGTCGATGGCGAGCTGGTTGGCTGCGTCGCCTTCGTGCCCACGGAGCAGGGCCATGTGGCGATGTTGATCCCACCGATGCCCACCAGCCTGGCCACCAGCGTGAGCGTGAGCCTGGAAACCGATCCGATCGGCCGTTCGCCCACCGGGCCGATGCTGCTGAGCAGCAGCCTCTGAAGCAAGCCTGGCTCAGGCCAGCACGCCCCGTGGTTCGGTCAACCCTCCTCCGGAGCCCTTGATCAGCTCCACAGCCTTTCACTAGGGTCGATAGGACAAGATTCATCCTTCATTTGCCATGACGGTGCTGGAACAAGGCCAGATTCAGATCCACACCGAAAACATTTTCCCAATCATCAAAAAGGCCGTCTATTCCGGCCATGAGGTGTTTCTGCGGGAGCTGGTCAGCAACGGTGTCGATGCGATCAGCAAGCGCCGCATGGCCGCTATGGCTGGCGACTGCAACGAGGGTGAGGAAGGCAAAATTCAGATCCGCATCGACAGGGAAGCGAAGACGCTCACCATCAGCGACAACGGCATCGGCATGACGGCCGATGAGGTGAAGCGCTACATCAACCAGGTGGCCTTCTCCAGTGCCGAGGAGTTTCTGGAGAAATACAAGCGCGAAGACGACGCAATCATCGGCCATTTCGGTCTTGGCTTCTATTCCAGCTTCATGGTGGCGGCCAAGGTGGAGCTGGTGAGCCTCAGTGCCCGCGCCGGGGCCGAAGCCGTGCTCTGGAGCTGTGACGGCTCCCCCAACTTCAGTCTGGAATCTGGTGAACGCGCCGAACCCGGCACCGATGTGATCCTGCACCTCCAGGAGGAGGAGCTGGAGTACATAGAGCCGGCCCGCATCCGCTCGCTGATCACCACCTACTGCGACTTCCTGCCGGTGGCCGTGCAGCTGGAGGGCGAAACGGTGAACAAGCGGGAGGCGCCCTGGCGCAAAAACCCGCGGGAGTTGAGCGACGACGATTACATCGCCCTTTACCGCTACCTCTACCCGTTCCAGGGCGATCCTCTGCTCTGGGTGCACCTCAACACCGACTACCCCTACACCCTGCAGGGAATCCTCTATTTCCCCAGGATCACCGGCCGGGCCGACTGGGAGAAAGGCGAGATCCGCCTCTACTGCAACCAGGTGTTCGTGAGCGACTCGATCAAGGAGGTGGTGCCCCGCTACCTGCTACCCCTGCGCGGCGTGATCGATTCCCCCGACATCCCCCTCAACGTGAGCCGCAGCGCGCTGCAGACGGATCGGCGTGTGCGTTCCATCGGCGGCTTCGTGGCCAAGAAGGTGGGGGACCGGCTCAAGGAGCTGCACCGCGATGAGCCCGCCCGCTATGCCGAGATCTGGGAAGGAATCGCCCCATTCATCAAGATCGGCGCCATGGAGGACGAGAAATTCGCCGATCAGGTGGCCGAGCTGATCCTGTTCGGCACCACCGCCGCCGCCGCGGATACCGACCCCATCGCCGCTGGCGACAAGGCCTACACCACTCTCACGGGTTACCGCAGCCGCCTCGGTGAGAAGGATCAGAAGCGCATCCTCTACTGCACCGATGAAGCGTCCCAGGCCGGTCCCCTGGCCCTCTGGCAGGGAGAGGGGTCGGAAGTGCTGCTGGCCGACACCCTGATCGACGCCCAGTTCATCCCCTGGCTGGAGGCCCGCCACGAGGAGCTCAGCTTCCGCAGGGTCGATGCCGAGCTTGATGACAGCCTGCGCGAGCAGGAGAGCGAGCTGGTGGATGCCGAGGGCAAGGACAGCTCCGAGCAGCTGCGGGAACTGTTCAAGACCGCCCTAGGCGATGAACGCATCACCATCCAGGTGCAGGCCCTGAAAGGGGAGAACGCCCCTGCGGCCCTGATCCTGTTGCCCGAGCAGATGCGTCGCCTCAACGACATGGGTGCCCTGATGGAGCAACGACTGCCGGGGCTGCCCGACCATCACGTGCTGCTGGTGAACCGCCGCCATCCGCTGGTGGAGGGGCTGCTCAAGCTCGCGGCCGGCTCGGTGATCACCGCCGCAGGTGGGGCGTCACCCAGTCAGCAGCTGGCCAGCGATCTCAGCCGCCATCTCCACGACATGGCCCGCCTCGCCGTGGGAGGACTGGAGCCCAACCAGCTGGCCGGCTTCCAGCAGCGCAGCGCTGAACTGATGGGCCGCCTGATGGAGCGGGGCCTCGTCTGATGCAGTCCGTTGTAGGGCCACCCCCTTTGTTAAGGTGGACTCTTGGCAACATCCAGTTTTGCTGGAGCTTGCCTGTTCACTGCGTTTCGGTTGCCTTCATGTCACGGGTTTGTCAGCTCACCGGCAAGCGCGCCAACAACGGCATGGCTGTCAGCCATTCCCACGTGCGCACCAAGAAACTCCAACAGGTGAACCTGCAGGAACGCCGGCTCTGGTGGGCGGAGGGCAACCGCTGGGTGAAGCTGAGGGTCGCCACCAGCACCTTGCGCACGATCCAGAAAAAAGGTCTTGGCGCCTATGCCCGCGAACTGGGCATCAACCTGGCCAAGATCTGATCGTCCTCTGAAGTCTGCACCCCGTGAACCGTCGCCAACTCCTGGAAGGAGCGCTCGTTCACGCCGGTGAGGCCCTTTTAGTTCCTGGCTTGGTGGCTCCCTTGCTCGGCTTGCCTCTCAAAGCAAACGCCTTGGGTGGGACCCTGCCGCCCCTTGATCAGCCAGCGCCCGATTTTTGTCTGCCTGGATTCGGCCCTGATCTCGACCCATCCGGCAGCCTTTCTCTCGGCGACCTCAAGGGCAGATGGCTGGCGCTTTACTTCTATCCCAAGGATTTCACAGGCGGCTGCACCCTTGAAGCGCGCGGTTTTCAGCGCGATCTGGAGCAGTTCCATCGGCTTGATGCCCAGGTGGTTGGTGTCAGCGCTGATGACGTTGCTGACCATGCCTCCTTCTGTGACAGCGAAGGGTTGGTGTTTCCCTTGCTCTCCGACCCCGGCGGGGCAGTCAGCCAGCGCTATGGATCCTGGATCGCCCCCTTCTCCCAGCGGCATACCTTTCTGATCGACCCGAACGGGGTGCTCAGGGCCCGCTGGGTGGCGGTCCGCCCCCAGGGCCACAGCCGGGAGGTGCTCGATGAACTCTCCCGTCTCCAGGCTTGATCGGCTTTTAGGCGGAGCATGGCAGGGCAGCCAATGTTTCCAATTGCCAACAGCGTTGTTGACGTAATAGACGTTCAACGTTGAGGGTGATCCTGTCTTTCTCTGAGTTCCGTGCCGGATATTGCTGCTCTGATCGCTACCACGGTCGTTCCGTTCCTGTTCAAGTTGGTGGGGGCGGTAGCCCTCTGGATCGTTGGTGGCTGGTTGATCCAGTTCGCCATGAAGCTGACCCGGGGGGCACTGCGTAGCAGCAACCTCGATGCCACGGTGATCTCCTACCTGCTGAACATCCTCGGCGCCGTGCTGCGGGTGATCCTCGTGGTGGCCATCCTCGGCTTCTTCGGGATTGAAACAGCCAGCTTCGCCGCTCTGCTGGCCGGCGCCGGCGTGGCGATCGGGGCGGCCTGGAGCGGCATGCTCGGCAACTTCGCCGCCGGGGTGTTCCTGCAGGTGTTCCGTCCGTTCAGCGTCGGCGATTTCATCACGGCTGCCGGCGTCACCGGCACTGTCGAAGAGATCGGCATGTTCGTGACCTCCATGCTGGCTCCTGACAACGTGCGCAACATCGTGCCCAACGGCAAACTGTTCGGAGACACCATCCAGAACTACTCCGTGCATGACTTCCGCCGGGTGGAACTGGTGGCCCAGCTCGACAACAGCGCCGATGTGGCCAAGGCGATCAGCCTGCTCAAAGCAGGACTGGCCACGGTACCCAATCAATTCAAGGGCATGCCTGGCGATGTGGAAGTGCTGGAGTTCAGCGAGCGCGGTCCGAAGCTTGCCGTGCGGCCCTACACCCACACCTCCAACTACTGGCAGGTCTATTTCGACACCAACCGCATGATTGTCGACGTGCTCGGGGCCAACGGCTTCCCAGTGCCGCGCATTCCAGTGGCGATGGCCTCAGCTGCTGCCGGCTCTTTGAACTGAAACTGAACACAGTTCAGCGCCCCAGCCAGCGCCTCAGCAACTCGCCGTGGACGGCTGTGTCCCGGCGCAGTCCCACCACCTTCTGCGGCTGGGGGGGCTGATCCAGTTGCTGTAGCCAGTCCCGCTCAAGGTTGACAGAATCCTGGGGTTGGTCCAGATCGAGACAGGGACACGCCAGGGCGTCAGCCGCGGCGCGCACCTTGGGGTCGTAGCTGAGGGCGGCCAGGGGTGCACCGGCCAGTGCCGCCACGATCAGCCCGTGCAGCCGCATCGAGAGCACCAGTGCGGAGCCGCAGAAGATCTCCATCGCCTCCTCGGGCGTGGCCACGAGCTCTTCCCGGCTGCGGCGGTAGAGCCGCTGGGGGACAAGCCCCTGGTCCTGCAATGCAGCGAGCAGGCCCCGGTCCTGATCCCGGTGAAATGGCAGCCAGATCACCTCCCGATCCGCAGCGGCCGCCACAGCGTCGAGGGCCGCCAGCAGGGGCGTCCAGCGCGAGCCCTCCAACAGCTGGGTGGGCCGCCAGCAGAGCACCAGAGGGCCACCTTGACCATGCCAGGGCCTTGTCGCCAACGACCAGACAGGATCACTGCCAAGCTGACCTGGCCTTCCCCAGGCAGCGGCCAGGCCCGCTGATCCTGGATCCCTCCAACTGCTGGCCTGCACCAGGGTCAGCAATCTCCTGACCAGCAGGCGACTGCGGCGCCGGCGCAGAGGCCCCAGACCCTGGCCCCAGAGCAGCACAGGCTTTCCCTGAAGCCGTGCCGAGATGATCAGGGCGGCGTAGTAGAGGAGGCTGCGGAAGCTGGTGGCGTCCTGAAGCAGACTGCCGCCCCCCAACACAAGAGCGTCACACCGATCGAGAGCACGACGCACAGTCGCGAAATCCCTTCGCGCACAGGTGCGCACCCCCAGGCGCTGCTCCACCTCCCCCTGATCGAAGGCGGTCACGAGCGGATCACAGCCCTCGGGCAACTGGGCCAGCAGGGCGGTGAGCAGGGCATCGTCGCCCAGGTTGTGCTCGCCGTAGTAGCCGCAGAGCAGCGGTTGAACCCTCTTGCGCTCTGGTGCCACCAGACTCCCGATCCAACCTGCGCAGAGGTTACGAGAACGTGGACGGCGTACCCAGGCCCAGGGGGAGCCGAGACCAATCCCCCAGGCAGTAGCCAAAACCCTTTACTTGCTGTTACAGTCAACGCTTCACACTCGATGACCACCTCCGATTCCCGCTTCGGTTTCGTCTCCTTCGCCGAAACCTGGAATGGCCGCCTTGCCATGCTCGGCTTCGTGATTGGCCTTGCCACCGAGCTTCTCACCGGTCAGGGCATCCTCGGCCAGATCGGCCTCGGCTGAACTCCATTCACTGCCATCACTTGAACCCGCCCGTTCTCACGGGCGGTTTTTTTATTGAGCTGGACCTAGCCTGCGCCGGTGGCCTGAACACCAGGTAGCTGAGGCCCACGAGGGTCCGCTGCCGCAAGCTGCTCAAAGCCTCCACCGTCTCGTGGCCAGCCCTCAGTGCCAGCAGCGCTGAGAAGCCAGCCACGAGGCTGAGCCTGAGGGGCAACGGGGCGCACGTCGTGGCCGACTCTCCGCTCGGGCCCTGGGTTCCGTACATTGCGGTTCCATCTGGGTGCCGGGCGCCATGCATGCCCTTTCACTGCCCACCTGGTGGATCCATGTGGCCTCGGTGCTGGAGTGGGTCCTGGCGATGGCGGCCGTGATCCGCTGGGGTGAGCGGCGCGGCGAAACGGAATGGCGCTGGCTGGCCCTGGCCATGCTGCCGGCGCTGGTGAGCGCCATGGCCGCCTGCACCTGGCACCTGTTCGACAACCCCCGGGAGCTCCAGGGTCTCGTGGTCTTCCAGGCCGGCACCACCTTGCTGGGCAACGTGGCCCTGGCAGCGGCAGCCTGGACGCTGCTACCCGAAAGGAGCCGGTCATGAATGTCCTTGAGGTTCTGGCGTCAGTTGATCCCGGCCCCCTGTTCGTGCTGTCGCTGCTGCCCTATCTGGCCTTCCTGCGCTGGGCCGGAGCCAGCGGGCGTTTCCCGCCCCTGGCCCTGCGCGGCTTCCAGTTCACCCTGGTGTTCGTGGCCGTCACGATCGGCGCTGCTGTGGTGGCGGAGCAGCGCTACGGCCAGCAACTCGCTGATGTGGACCCCCTCCATGGAGGGGCAGAGGTCTTCCTGACGGTGGCCAACCTGCTGGTGCTCTGGGGCTTCAGCCGTGGCGGCAAGGAGCCATCAGCTCCGGAGACTGAAAGCGATGCCGTGAGTCTGAACAACGGGCCTGAGCAGTGAACAAGTCTTAAGCGCCGGTGAACAGTCAGCGGTTCCCCCGCAAGATGGGGCGTCAGTTTCAGATCGTCCATGATCACTCCTCTTCTCGCCATGGCGCCCGCCTCGCTGACCTGGTCGCCGAAGGTGGCGTTGGTGATGATTGTCTGCAACGTGATCGCCATCGGCATCGGCAAGGCCACCATCAAGTACCCCTCCGAGGGTGCCCAGCTGCCCAACTCCCAGTTCTTCGGCGGCCTGAGCCACGCCTCCCTGCTGGCCACCACCAGCCTGGGTCACATCTTCGGCATCGGCGCCATCCAGGGCCTGGCCTCCCGCGGCGTGCTCTGAAGTCCAGTCTCGGGCCTGATTTTCGCAGGCCCGAACCGACGATCAAAGCAATCACAAAAAAAGGGCGGGCTTCACACCCGCCCTTTTTGTTGAGCGTGAATCCAGCAGCGGCCTGAGCCTATGCGGCGATTCAGACCACCGCCGGCTGGCGCTGGATCCCAAGCAGGGGGAAGCGCTGCAGGATGCGGTCGGCCATCTGGGGCGGGGTGAGCCCGAGGGCTTTCTTGCTCTGATCCGGGCTGGCATGGTCCACCAGCTGATCGGGGATGCCGATGCGGAACACGGGCACCATCAACTCGTGGTCGTTGAAAGATTCGACCACCGCCGCTCCAAACCCTCCGGGAAGAGCACCTTCTTCCATCGTCACCACCCGGCCGATGCGGCGGGCCAGGGGCAGGATCAGGCTTTCATCGAGGGGGCGCAGGAAGCGGGCATTCACCACCGCGGCCCTGATGCCCTGCTCCTGCAGCAGACCGGCCGTGGCCATGGCGGGCGCCACCATGGCGCCGTAGGCCACGATCAACAGATCATCGCCATCGGCCAGCTGCTCACCGTGGCCGATCTCCAGAGGCTCCCAGCCCTCTTCCATCAAGGGCACCCCTTCGCCTTCGCCGCGCGGGAAGCGGATGGCACAGGGGCCGTCGTGGCCAATCGAGGTGACCAGCATCCGCTGCAGCTCCGCCTCGTCCTTGGGGGCCATCACCGTGAAATTGGGCACAGCCCGCAGATAACTGATGTCGTACTGGCCCTGGTGGGTGGGACCATCAGCGCCCACGATTCCGGCCCGATCGAGCACGAAGGTCACCGGCAGCTTCTGGATGCCCACGTCGTGGATGAGCTGGTCGTAAGCGCGCTGGAGAAAGGTGCTGTAGATCGCCACGACCGGCTTGAGCCCAGCGGTGGCCATGCCCGCCGCCATGGTGACGGCATGCTGCTCAGCGATGCCCACATCGAAATACTGCTTGGGCAGGGCCTTCTCGAGCAGATCGAGGCCGGTGCCGGTCGCCATGGCCGCCGTGATCCCAACCACGGTGGGGTCCTGTTCACAGATGCGGACCAGGGTCTGGCCGAAGACCTTGCTGTAGCTGGGGGGTTTCGGCTTGCTGGAGGGGAAGGCCTTGCCGGTCTTGAGGTCGAAGGCCGACTGGGCGTGGTACGCCACCTGGTCGGCCTCAGCGTAGGGATAGCCCTTGCCTTTGGTCGTGGCCACATGGACCAGCACCGGACCTTCGCAGCGGTGGGCGGCCGTGAAGGTGCGCACCATCTCGGCGATGTCGTGGCCGTCGATCGGACCCATGTAGGTGAAGCCAAGCTCCTCGAACACGGCGCCCACCTTGGGCACCGCCAGCCGGCGCATGCTCTCCTTGAGCCGCTCGAGCTCTGGCGGAAGCTCCCCGTGCATGAACGGCAGATGCTTGAAGGCCTCCTCGGCGCTGCCGGAGAGGAATTGCAGCGGCGGGCTCAGCCGCATGCGGTTGAGGTAGGTGGAGAGGGCGCCCACCGGGGCTGATATCGACATGTCGTTGTCGTTCAGCACCACCAGCAGCGGGGTCTTGGGAAGGTGCCCGGCGTGATTGATCGCTTCGAGCGCCATGCCTCCGGTGAGGGCGCCATCACCGATCACGGCCACGCACTTGTAATCCTCGCCGCGGCGGTCGCGAGCCAGGGCCATGCCCAGGGCCGCTGAAATGCTGGTGGAGGCGTGACCGGCCCCGAAGTGATCGAAGCCGCACTCGCTTCGCTTGAGATAGCCAGCCACGCCTCCCTGCTGACGCAGGGTGTGGAACTGGTGATAGCGCCCCGTGACCAGCTTGTGGGGGTAAGCCTGGTGGCCCACGTCCCAGACCACCCGGTCCTGGTCGAGGTCGAGAGTCTGGTAGAGGGCAAGGGTGAGTTCGACCACACCCAGCCCTGGCCCGAGATGACCGCCGCTGGTGGACACCACTTCCAGATGCTTCTCACGAATCTGACGAGCTATGGCTTCTAGCTCGCCGATGCTGAGGCCATGCAGCTGGTTGGGATGGCTCAGCTCGCTGAGATGCATACCCTGATCAGTTCTGAGAATTCAATCTACGGCCTGCCTCAGGAGGAATGGGGGCAACGGTCACCATTCCTGAGGCCGACCGTTCTGCTGACCGGCAGACTGGAGTCATGGACGACATACTGCAGCGCATTCTGCGGGCACGGGTCTACGACGTGGCGATCGAGTCGCCACTCGATCCAGCCCCCAACCTGTCGCGGCGACTCGGCAACACCGTGCTGCTCAAGCGCGAAGACCTCCAGCCAGTGTTCTCCTTCAAGCTGCGCGGGGCCTACAACCGCATGGCCCAGCTCACGCCGCTTGAACTGAAGCGTGGTGTGATCGCGGCCAGCGCCGGCAACCACGCCCAGGGTGTGGCCCTGGCGGCCGAGAAGCTGGGCTCTCACGCCGTGATCGTGATGCCGCTCACCACACCAGCGATGAAAGTGCGTGCCGTGGCTGACCGCGGTGCCGAGGTGGTCCTGCACGGAGACACCTACGACGAGGCTTGCCTGAGGGCAAGGAGTCTGGAGCAGGAGCGGGGCCTCACCTTCATCCATCCCTTCGACGATCCGGAGGTGATCGCCGGCCAGGGCACCGTTGGCCTGGAGATCCTGCGTCAGTGCTCAGCTCCACCCGATGTCATCTATGTGGCGGTGGGCGGCGGAGGGCTGATCGCCGGCATCGCCGCCTTCATCAAGAACGTCTGGCCGCAGGTGGAGGTGATCGGTGTCGAGCCGGTGGATGCCGATGCCATGACCCGCTCCCTGGCGGCTGGCCGGCGGGTCAGCCTGGAGCAGGTGGGTCTGTTCGCCGATGGGGTGGCCGTTCGACAGGTGGGAGTGCACACCTTCGCCCTGGCTCAGCGCTACGTGGATGCCATGGTCACGGTGGACACCGATGAGATCTGCGCCGCGATCAAGGACGTCTTCGAGGACACCCGCTCGATTCTCGAGCCGGCGGGCGCGCTGGCGGTGGCCGGCATGAAGGCCGATGTGCAGCGGCGAGGACTGAAGCAGCGCACTTTGGTTGCCGTGGCCTGCGGCGCCAATATGAATTTCGATCGCCTGCGCTTCGTGGCCGAGAGGGCCGAGCTCGGAGAGGAGCGCGAAGCGATGCTGGCGGTTGAGATTCCCGAGCGCCCTGGCAGCCTGCGCGAACTCTGCGAGCTGCTGGGCTCCCGCAGCCTGACCGAATTCAGCTACCGGATGGCAGACCACCGCCTGGCCCACATTTTTCTGGGGGTGCAGATCGACGGGCACCGGGACACCGAGGCGTTGATCGGCCAGCTCAGCGCCGGCGGCTTCCCCTGCCTTGACCTCAGCAGCAACGAGCTGGCCAAGCTGCACCTGCGCCACATGGTGGGTGGGCGCCTGCCTGAAGCGGCCTGCCACGGCGGCGGGACACCGCCGCGGGAACTGCTCTACCGCTTCGAATTTCCCGAGCGGCCGGGGGCGCTGATGGCCTTCGTCAATGCCCTCCACCCCAACTGGTCGATCAGCATCTTCCACTACCGAAACCAGGGGGCCGACGTGGGCCGCATCGTGGTGGGGGTGCAGGTGGAGGAGCAGGATTCCGGCGCCTGGGAGCTCTTCCTCTCAGGCCTCGGCTACCGCCACTGGGACGAGACCCAGAATCCCGCTTACAGGTTGTTCCTCGGCCCCGCCAGCCAGCCGGTGCCGGCCCTGGCCTGAGCCGCCCCGGCTCAGTTGCGGTACGGTGCGGCCAACGATGGGCCGGCTCAGAGCATGTCCAGCGCGTCTCTGTCTCTGCCGGCCAGGCTTGAGGCCATTCTGTATCTCAAGGGCCGCCCCCTCAACCTGGGCGAGCTCGCCGAGATCGCCTCGATCGGCCTGAGTGAGCCCATCGATCGCGACGCCGTCGAGCTGGCTCTGATCACCCTGATGGCGGACTACGCCCACCGGGACACGGCCCTGGAAATCCGTCAGGACGGTCAGCGTTTCAGCCTGCAGCTGCGCGACAGTCACGCCGATCTTGTTCAGACGCTGCTGCCGGTGGACCTCTCCACCGCCACCCTGCGCACCCTGGCGACTGTGGCCCTCAAGCGGCGCATTTTGCAGTCGGATCTGGTGGAGCTGCGTGGATCGGGCGCCTACGACCACATCAAGGAACTGCTGGCCCAGGACTTCATCGAGCGACGGCGCCAGAGCGATGGCCGCTCCTACTGGATCAGCCTCAGCGACAAGTTCCACCGCACCTTCGCCGTCACCCAGGTGACCGAGGCTGCCCCAACCCCTGAGGAAAGGGCGAAGGGCAACGAGGCTGCATAGAGTCGGTGTCTATTCACTTCAGGCCTTGCCCATGATGATCCTGAGCCAGATCCTGGCTGTGCTGGCGCAGACCCTCAGCATCTACAGCCTGGTGCTGTTGGTGCGGGTGCTGCTGAGCTGGTTCCCCAACCTCGACTGGAGCAACCCGGTGCTGAGCACCGTGAGCTCGATCACCGATCCCTACCTGAACGCCTTCCGCAGTCTGATCCCCCCCCTGGGCGGTCTTGACCTCTCGGCCATCGTCGCCTTCATCACTCTGAGCCTGGTCCAGGGGCTGCTGGGCAACCTCAGTGGATCCCTGATGGGAGGTTTCGGATACTGAAGCGCTGAGAGCTGGACCCGCTAGGAAGCATCGGGCAGGGCCTGCTCGAGGGGCAGCAGTTCATCATCCACACCGGCCCTGACCCGCACCGGGGCGTTGAACCCCCTGGCCTTGGCGTGGCTGACCTGCAGGGGCCCAGGGGTGCCGGCCGGCACCGCCAGGCGCAAGGCAAAGCTCGATTCTCCGGGGGGAATGTCACCGATCGAGCCCACCCGGGTCCGGTTCTGCAGCACCGGTTCACCGCTGCTGTCACTGATCACCGCGAACAGATCGGTGTCGATCACCGACTGGGAGCGGGGATTGTTCACGGTTCCGCGCAGGGCGTAGCAGCTGGCCCCGCTCGGACGTTTGAGCTCCGGCTGGGAGCCAGGGTCAGCCGCCGGGCATGGCTCCAGGCTGATCTCAGTCACAGAAAGATCAATGGCCCAGGCCGGCGCAGCAGGGGCCAGCAGCAGCAACAGCGCCAGCAGCAGGGCCAGCGCCTTGGGCAGGTGCGATCGACGAGGGCCTGAACGGGTCATGGGGCACCTGGGACTCAAGGGATTCAGCGGGCGGCTCTAGCTGGTGAGCAGGGGGCCTCGGCCGCCGTAGCAGCCCTCAGCGGTGATCGCCACTGCCCCCAAGCGTCTGACGCTTCGCCCGTCCAGCCAGTTTGGCCAGATTGGCCTGGGCAACGTCGTCGAGCTCCAGCCCCAGTTCGCTGGCCAGCTGGGCGACGTACCAGAGCACATCGCCGAGTTCCAGGGCCAGATCCTCCACCAGCTGGGGCTCGAACACCCCGCCGCGGTCCCGCAGCACCTTCTTGACCTTGTCGGCCACTTCACCGGCTTCACCGCAGAGTCCGAGGGTGGGGTAAATGGGATTGGCACCGACGTCGGGGTAGCGGGCGGTGCTGCGGGCCTGGAGCTGGTAGTCGTTCAGATCCATAGGTTCCGCACCATCGGCGGCAGGAGAGGGGCGGGACCGGATGGTAGTTTCCGCCTGAACCTTCGGCTCTTCCGATGGCGCAGCCCGATCTGTCGCGTCGCACCAAGATCGTGGCAACGATCGGTCCAGCCACGGAGTCCCCCCAGCGACTGCGGGACCTGATCCAGGCGGGGGCCACCACGTTCCGACTCAATTTTTCCCACGGGGACCACTCCGAACATGCCGCCCGGATCGCCACGATCCGTCAGGTGGCCCATGAGCTGGGCATCCATGTGGGCATCCTCCAGGATCTCCAGGGTCCGAAGATCCGCCTCGGACGCTTCGAGGGTGGTCCGATCACCCTGGCCAACGGCGACCCCTTCGCCCTCACCTCCCGGCCGGTGAGCTGCAACCAGTCGATCGCCACGATCACCTACGACCGCCTGGCCGATGAGGTGACCGCCGGCAGCCGCATCCTTCTCGACGATGGCCGCGTCGAGATGGTGGTCAAGTCGGTGGACATCCCCGAGCAGACCCTGCACTGCACCGTGGTGGTGGGCGGGGTGCTCTCCAACAACAAGGGGGTGAACTTCCCTGACGTGCAGCTCTCGATCCGCGCGCTGACCACCAAGGACCGGGAAGACCTCAGCTTTGGCCTCCAGCAGGAGGTCGACTGGGTCGCCCTGAGCTTCGTGCGCAACCCCTCCGACATGCAGGAGATCCGCGAGCTGATCAGCTCTCAGGGGTACAGCACGCCGGTGATCGCCAAGATCGAGAAGTTCGAGGCGATCGATCAGATCGACGCGATCCTGCCCCTCTGCGATGGAGTGATGGTGGCCAGGGGCGACCTGGGCGTGGAGATGCCGGCTGAAGAGGTGCCGCTGCTGCAGAAGGAACTGATCCGCAAGGCCAACACCCTGGGCATCCCGATCATCACGGCCACCCAGATGCTCGACAGCATGGCCAGCTGCCCCCGCCCCACCCGGGCCGAGGTGAGCGATGTGGCCAACGCCATCCTCGATGGCACCGACGCGGTGATGCTCTCCAACGAAACCGCGGTGGGTGATTACCCGGTGGAGGCGGTGGAAACGATGGCGCGCATCGCCCGCCGGATCGAGCGCGATTACCCCCGCCGGGTCGTGGACAGCCATATGGCTTCCACCATCCCCAACGCCATCAGTCAGGCGGTGAGCACGATCGCCCGTCAGTTGCAGGCCGCCGCCATCCTTCCCCTCACCAAGAGCGGGGCCACCGCCCGCAATGTCAGCAAGTTCCGTCCTTCCACCACGATCCTGGCGATCACCAGTGAGGTGAGGGTGGCCCGCCAGCTGCAGCTGGTCTGGGGGGTGAATCCCCTGCTGATCGGTGATCAGCAGTCGACCACCAGCACCTTCACCCTGGCCATGGGCGTGGCCCAGGAACGGGGGCTGCTCAAGGAGGGCGATCTGGTGGTTCAGACCGCCGGCACTCTCTCGGGCGTGAGCGGCTCCACCGATCTGGTCAAGGTGGGCATCGTCTCAGCCGTGCTGGGCCGGGGCCTGGGCATCGGCAATGGCTCGGTCAGCGGACGGGTGCGCGTGGCCAACACCGCCGAGGAGGCGGCACGGCTGGAGACCGGAGAGATCCTGGTGGTGCGCGAAACCAGTGCCGCCTACCTCGATGCGATCCGCAAGGCCAAGGGCGTGATCGCCGAAGAGGCCGGCTGCGACAGCCATGCTGCCGTGATCGCCCAGAGGCTGGGGGTGCCTGTGATCGTGGGTGTGGCCAACGCCACCACCGACCTGCGCCTGGGCGAATTCGTGACCCTGGAAGTGCGTGAAGGGGTGGTGCACCGCGGCGCTCGCAACCACACCCAGGCAGATCGCAGCGAAACCATCGTCTGAAGGATGCCGCCAGCGGTTGCGGCTGCTGGCCATGATGCGGCTCTGAATGCTGCTCGCGGCCATGGCCTCGAAACTGCCGCTGGCGGAAACCGTCGGCATGGCTCTCACCACGCTCAAAGCCAACCGGCTGCGCAGCCTGCTGACGATGCTGGGGATCGTGATCGGCAATGCCTCGGTGATCACCCTGGTGGGGGTGGGCAAGGGGGCCCAGAACCTGGCTGAAGGCCAGCTGAACACCCTGGGGGCCAACGTTCTCTTTGTGGTGCCGGGCAACAACGACACCCGCCGCCAGGGGATCGAAAATCCGCGCACCCTGGTGCTGGAGGACGCCGAAGCCATCCTCGAGCAAGTGCCGAGTGTGCGTCGGGTCGCCCCACAGATCACGATCAACGCGGTGGTTCAGTCGGGGGGGAACAGCTCCAACGCCTCGGTTTCGGGCATCACGCCCGAGTTCCTGCCGGTCCGGCGCTTCGAGATCGCCCAGGGGCGGTTCTTCAGCCAGGACGACATCAAGGGAGCGCGCAACGTGGTCGTGATCGGCCCGGATCTCAAGGAGAAGCTGCTGCCCTCAGGCTCTGCCATCGGCCAGACCCTGCGTATCCGCGATCAATCCTTCCAGGTGATCGGCGTGACGGCTCCCAAGGGCGCCGCCTTCGGCACCAACCAGGACGAAGCTGCCTACATCCCGCTCTCGACGATGGTCAGCAAGCTGAGCGGCCGTGACCCCACTTACGGAGTGGTGCTGACCTTCATCAGCGCTGAAGCCCGCGACGAAGCCAGCACCAGTGCCGCCAAGTTTCAGATCACCAACCTGCTGCGCCAGCGCCACCGCATCCTCAGAGAAGACGATTTCGCCGTGCGCTCCCAGCAGGACGCGCTTTCGATCGTGGGCACGATCACTGGAGGACTCACCTTGATGCTGGGGGCCATCGGCGGGATTTCCCTGCTCGTGGGCGGCATCGGCATCATGAACATCATGCTGGTCTCGGTGAGCGAGCGCACCCAGGAGATCGGCCTTCGTAAAGCGGTGGGCGCCCGCAGCGGCGATGTGCTGCTGCAGTTCCTGGTGGAATCACTGGTGCTCGCCAGCCTCGGTGGCCTGATCGGCAGCGCCGTTGGCCTCGGCACGGTGGCGGCAGTGAGCCGCTTCACCCCGCTGCCCGCCGCCATCGACAGCGGCAGTGTGCTCTTCACCGTGGGGCTGTCTGGATCGATCGGCCTGTTCTTCGGGGTGGTGCCGGCCCGTCGAGCCGCCCGGCTGGATCCGATCGTGGCCCTGCGCAGTCTCTGATGCAAAGGGGCGCAGCTTCAGAGTGGCGCGCCCTCTTATCAAGAAAACCTTAAGAAAGCTGAACGGTGCTGACCGTGACCAAAGGCCTGCATGGATGGTGGCTTGATGGTTAAACCCCCATGAAACCCCTCCCTTGGCCCTGCTCTCCTGCGGCTATCGCAACTCCAGCGACCGTATGGTGATATTGCGGTCTTGCGGACCGGGCGAGTTCTACCTGGAGCGGGTGGTTTTCCCGTTTGAGCTTCTCAGTTTCCAGGCCCCCAAGGGTGCTGAGCTGGAAATCTGGACCCATGGCCTGGGCGGGCCTGAACTGCTGGAAACCCTCCCAAGCGCTGAGCTTCTGATCGAGCCTGAGCTCGAGTGCAGCGAGGGCAGTGACGATCCAGCCTGGCTGAGCATCCGCTGAAGCTCTGTCAACAGAGAGCACGGCACGGGGCAACCATGACAAGCTGAAATCAATGGCGCGGCGGGCGGGAACCCTCGTCCGAGGTTTGCGCGCTTTACACTTGTTAAAAATTCCCCTCAGCCATGAATCAGCGCTGGCGTCTGTTCGCTCTCTGGCTGCTCCCGATCGGAGTGGCTCTGTTTCTTGGCTGGCAGGTGCTGGGGAACGGCGGCGCCAGCCGGTTCACCCCTGAGGGCCGCACCGACACAGTGGCTCCGCGCAATGCGGCAGTCGCACGGATGAGCTACGGCCGCTTCCTCGACTACATCGAGGCGGGCCGGGTCACAGCGGTCGACATCTTCGATGGTGGTCGCAGTGCCGTGATCGAAGCGGTGGATCCTGACCTCGACAATCGCGTTCAGCGCCTGCGGGTCGATCTGCCCGGTCTGGCTCCCGAGCTGATCAACAACCTCAAGGCCCAGGGCATCAGCTTCGACATTCACCCCCCTCGCACCACACCTCCGGCCCTGGGAATCCTGGGCAATCTGCTTTTCCCCCTGCTGCTGATCGGCTCACTGATCTTTCTGGCGCGCCGTTCCTCGTCCATGCCCGGCGGTCCTGGCCAGGCGATGCAGTTCGGCAAGACCAAGGCCCGTTTCGCCATGGAGGCAGAAACCGGTGTCATGTTCGATGACGTGGCCGGAGTGGAAGAGGCCAAGGAGGATCTCGAGGAAGTGGTCACCTTCCTGAAGCAGCCTGAGCGGTTCACGTCCGTCGGCGCCAAGATCCCCAAAGGTGTGCTGTTGGTGGGCCCTCCGGGTACCGGCAAGACCCTGCTGGCCAAGGCCATCGCTGGCGAGGCCGGTGTCCCCTTCTTCTCCCTCTCCGGTTCGGAGTTCGTGGAGATGTTCGTGGGCGTCGGTGCGAGCCGAGTACGCGACCTGTTCAAGCGGGCAAAGGAAAACAGCCCATGCCTGATCTTCATCGATGAAATTGATGCGGTTGGCCGTCAGCGTGGAGCCGGCATCGGAGGCGGCAACGACGAGCGGGAGCAGACCCTCAACCAGCTGCTCACTGAAATGGACGGCTTCGAGGGCAACAGCGGCATCATCATCATCGCGGCCACCAACCGCCCCGATGTGCTCGATTCAGCCCTGATGCGTCCGGGTCGCTTCGACCGGCAGGTGAGCGTCGATGCTCCTGACATCAAGGGCCGCCTTTCGATTCTGAAGGTTCACTCGCGCAACAAGAAGCTGGCAGAGGATGTGTCCCTCGAAGCTGTTGCTCGCCGCACCCCTGGATTCACAGGCGCCGACCTCGCCAACCTGCTCAACGAAGCGGCCATCCTCACCGCCCGGCGGCGCAAGGAGGCCACAACGCTGGCTGAGATTGATGACGCCGTCGATCGGGTGATCGCCGGCATGGAGGGCAAACCCCTGACCGATGGCCGCAGCAAGAGACTGATTGCGTATCACGAGGTAGGCCACGCTCTGGTCGGCACCCTGGTGAAGGACCACGATCCTGTCCAGAAAGTCACCCTCGTACCCCGCGGCCAGGCCCAGGGACTCACCTGGTTCGCCCCCGATGAGGAGCAGATGCTGGTGAGCAGATCCCAGCTCAAGGCCCGCATCATGGGAGCCCTTGGCGGACGGGTTGCGGAGGACGTGGTGTTCGGGCATGCAGAGGTCACCACAGGAGCTGGTGGTGACATCCAGCAGGTGGCGAGCATGGCCCGCCAGATGGTGACCCGTTTCGGGATGAGCGACCTTGGCCCGGTCTCACTGGAGGCTGGGAATCAGGAGGTGTTCCTCGGACGCGACCTGATGACCCGCAGCGACGTTTCAGATTCCATCTCCCGCCGCATTGATGAACAGATCCGCAGCATCGTCGACCTCTGCTATCGCGATACCCAGGCGTTGGTGGCCAGTCACCGCGATTGCATGGATCGCCTGGTGGAGATGCTGATCGAGAAGGAAACCCTCGATGGCGATGAGTTCCGTGCCGTGGTGGCCGAGTTCACAACCATCCCTGAGAAGGACCGTTTCTCCCCCCTGCTGCCCGCCGCCTGATCCAGGCAAACCTGAATGAGGCTGTGAGAAGGATATGGCTGGGGCAGGTTCTTAACCGAAGCTTGTCCCCCAGACTCGGACCAGTGCTTAACATGAGCCATCACGCGTTCAGATCTTGAGCAGCACCCATTCTCCAATGGAGTCGTATAGCGGCTACCACGGCGATGACTGGAGTCCGCAGCGGCTGGCATTCCACCAGAACCTTGAGCGCTTCGCTGATCGCGTAGGCCTGATTGTTGGACTACAGAGTAACGGAAAGCTTAATCAGGATCAAGCGTATGATGAAATCCGCTCGCTCTGGAAGGAGCTTAAGGGCAGCAAGAATGGTCTCAAGATTTCAGACAAAGACTGAGTCTTGACTTGCTGCTTTTCGCGCAGATATAGTTTTCCGAGAAACGCGCAGCGCTATTTCTGAATAATGAATATTAAAATGGCCCTCAACTTAGTTGGCTGAGGGCCATTTTGCTGGAGCGAGCGGGCTCAAGTATAAACTCAGGCGAATAAATCTAATCGCCCTGCTGGACTAACTCAAACTGGACGGACAGAGCGCTTGTCAATCACTTTATCAATCAACCCATAACTCACTGCCTCCGCGGGAGACATGAAGAAGTCACGATCAGTATCGAGCTGGATGCGATCCAGAGGTTGACCTGTTCGGTCAGCAAGTTCCCTGTTCAGCTTGTCCTTGAGGAAGAGAATTTCATCAGCCTGAATGCGTATGTCGCTGGCTTGGCCGCGAGCACCGCCCAGGGGCTGGTGAATCATGATCCGGGAATGGTGCAGGCTGCTGCGCTTACCCTTTGCTCCAGCTGTGAGCAAAAAAGCGCCCATGCTGGCGGCCAACCCCACACAGACGGTCTGAACGTCAGGCTTGATGTGCTGCATCGTATCGAAGATGCCAAGGCCGTCGTAAACGGATCCACCAGGGGAATTGATGTAGAGGAAGATATCTTTCTCCGGATCCTCAGATTCCAGGAAAAGCAACTGGGCGACGACCCGATTGGCCGATTCTGACGTGACCGGCTCGCCCAGAAAGATGATCCGCTCGCGCAGGAGCCTTGAGTAGATATCAAAGGCGCGCTCACCCCGGCCCGAATCCTCAATCACGATCGGGATCATCGGCAATGGCAGAGCAACTTGCCCGATCCTACCGAGGACGGTGCACCACCCGCCCGATCGGTTCGGGGGGGTGCAGCGCTAAGGTCCAGGCATTCGAGCGGATGAGTGTGAGCGCCTGCCTCACCGTTGCTGACAGCAAGCGTGCCTTCCACGCAGCCTTCCCCCATGTGATCGGTCCTCTGTACCGGCGCATGGTCGATGAGCTGCTCGTTGAGTTGCATCTGCTCAGCCGGCAGAGTGGATTCCGCAGCGACGGCCTGTTCGCGGTGGGGCTTACCCAGGTCTTTGATGGCTTCTCCAAGGGCTACCGCCCCGAGGGGCAGAGTGAACCTCTGTTTGCCGCCCTCTGCGCCTCATCGGGCTTCGATGCGCAGCAGATTCGCGCCCAACACGCCGCTGCCGTGGCGGCAGTGGGAGAGCACAGCCTGGATGAGGTGAAGCATTGGCTGGCCCAGCGGGGCAAGGGCGCTCCTGAGCCGATTGCTGGGGTGCTGGCCGGAATCGACAGGACTGATTTCCACTACTCGCGCCTGTTCGCCGTTGGACTGCTCAGCCTGCTGCAGCGAGCCCGTGGTGCCGAATCCATGGAGCCCCAGGCCCTCAGGGAAGCCGCCCATGAGATCGGCGAATCCATGGGCCTGATGAAGGAGAGGGTCGACAAGGACCTGACCCTCTACGCCAGCAACCTCCAGAAGATGGCCCAGGCCGTCGAGCTGATGGAGGAGACCCTGGCCGCCGAACGGCGCAGAAGGGAACGTCAGGCCCAGGGGAGCCAGGTCACCCCTGCCGCCAGCGACTCTGGCGAAGCCGAAACCAAAACCGAAACAGCCAACGTGGTGCCCGAATCAAACCCTCCCGCCTCGCCCCAGGGGAGCTGAGGCCGGAGCGATTGGCCCCTGGCCGATTCAACTCACAGGTTCAGCTCGCCGGTTCATCGGTCACTGGTCTTTTCAGAGCCTGACTGTCCCACTGCTGCCGAAGATGGGGCCTGAGTCGGCTGGGTAGTTGCCGCCGCTGGCACTTTTGGAGCCGCCAGCCTGAGGGACCCCCACAACCACGACAACCCCGCATCGCCTCCAGGGGAAGCTCCCGGCTTGGGTGCTGCCGCCGGAGCCGACAGGATCTCCAGTTGGGTGGCGCGCCGGGCCACCGCCGGCAGATCCGGGGGCAGCAAGCCAAGGGCAGCGAGGGCGTCTGGCCTGGCCCTCAGGCTGAGCCCACCGCCTGCCGGTGGCCTGGCCGCCGCAAAACGTTCAGCACCGGGCAGACCTGCGCCGAGCACGAACAGCAACTCCGGGGCGCCACCGCTGGTCGGCACCACCCAGCGCCAGCCCCCCAGGGGGGTACCGTCATCGCGCAACCAGAGACTGCTGGCCAACTTGGCCCTGCCAGCGCTGGCCGTTGCGGAATTCCCTGCTGAACTCGGTACCGCATTCCCTGGGGTGGAAGGAGATTTCTGGTCGCTCAGGCCCTGCCGCTTGAGAGCCTGGCCCAGGGCCGACAGCCAGCGGGTCCAGCCGGAGCGCTCCTGACCGACCGCCAGCTGCAACTCCAGCGACGCCTGAAAGGGGCCCTTGGGCTGGGGTCTGAGCCGGAGCAGGAACGGAGTCTTCTGGAGACGCTCCAGGGAAGCCTGGTCGAGTCCGTAACGGTCCATCAGCGGTTGCCGGATCACGGCATTGCTGAGCAGGGCGTCGAGCAGCAGGTCAAGCCGGGCCCCTGCCACCTCCAGCAACAGATCGGGCGGGAGGGGCTCGCTGCTTGCGCTCGGCGCTGGTGGCAGCGATGGGGCTGGAGCCACCGAATCGGGCTTGGCGCTGGCCTCCCCCTGCCAGCTGAGGCCATCGGCTTCGGCGCTGACCGTGAGGCAGCCCTGCTGGAAACGCTGCAACAGCGGGGCTAGATCACCGGAGATCTGAGCCAGGGCGAGCTTGGTCCAGGCCACAGCCTGGCGGCTGCGCAGCAGGTTGACGCAACGTTGCTCCAGTCCACGGGGCGTCCGGGCGGTACGGCGCAGTTGCTGCTGGAGCGTCTGGAAGGAGAGGGGGTCGGGAGCAATCACGACCAGATCGTCCACCCGCACGGCACGGCCAGGCAGTGGAGCGCTGGCCTGGGGGCCGAACAACCGGGCCGGCACCACCAGATGGGCCGAGCCTTCCCGTCCCCAGAACTGCCACCAGGTCCCCCGCTGGCGTGTCCACAGCCGGGTGGCCGACTCGACGCCCAGGCGTTCCTGCCACAGCAGGGGGACCGGCCTGGCGTCACCCGACTGAAAACTCTGAACAAGAGTGGCCATCCCCACCACCCGCTCCAGCCCCTCGGCGTTGGAGCGGGGAAACCGGTGCAGCTGGCTGGCCGGAGCCAGCACCAGCATGGCGATCAGCGCCGAGGTGATCGGCAAGGGCCCCAGACGGGGAGCAGGCGGCAGACCCTTCCAGCGCGGCAGGGTGAGCGTCATGGTGGGGGAGAGGTCATGGCAAAAAGCGTGGTGCGTCGGCGAACCGGACGGTCCAGGCGGCCACCGGCTGCCTCCAGCAGCCCGGTGTGAGCGGCGTACACCAGCCTTTGGCGGCGATCAGCTTGGTCGCACCCGACCCTGCGGAAGCCACAAACATTTGAGTGCCCGGGGCCGTGCAGAGTCACATTGAAGTTGGTCGCGGATCACTTCGACGGCAGCCAGGCGCACCTGCTCCTGAGTGCTTGCCCACACTCTGGTTCGGACTTTGAAGCTGCTTGGGTCTGTTGAGAGGAGGGATCCGTAGCCAATCTGTAGTCAGCGTCGCCCAGAGGACAGACGACCTGAGGACGGTCGTGGTGACTGCTTGGCCCGGCGACGGTCGCGCCATTCAACGACGGAGAGGTAGACCACCCCGCCCGTCACGAAAACCAGCAAAATTGTGGCGGTCAACGCCAGGACATTGGTGCTGGAGAGGGGAAAGTCAGGCATCCGGGTGAGGAGTTGGCCCTGGGTCGATCAGAAATTGATCGTGCCGTCGCCATTGCGGCCCCAGACCACCATGGCGATCGAGAAGCTGAACAGTGCTGCCAGGGAAGCCCAGGCGAAGGAGATGAGCATGGGGTCGCCCAAGCAACGGTTGAACAGAGTTTACCTAGTGTGGGGACGACTCAGATCCAGTTCAACGATGGCAGCCTCGGGAGTTCAGACGATCCCGGCCGGTATCCGGCAACGCCAGCGCTATCCCCATCTTCGGGTCGTTGTTCTCGACGACGACGTCAACACTTTTCAGCACGTGGTGAACTGCCTCGTGCGCTACCTGCCTGGTATGGGACCAGACCGGGCCTGGGAACTGGCTCATCAAATCGACTCCGAGGGTTCGGCCGTCGTCTGGAGCGGACCCCAGGAGCAGGCTGAGCTCTACCACCAGCAGCTCAGCCAGGAGGGCCTGACGATGGCGCCTCTGGAGCGGGACTGACCATGCCCTGGAACTGACCGATCCTCGCGTCTCGCGTCTCGCGTCAGGCCAGCGAGGATCAGCTGGGACCTTCGCCGGCTTAACGGGCCTGCCTAGGGTTGATTCCCGGAGAGAAAGACCCATGGGCCGGGTGGTGATCACCCACAGCACCTACGTGGAGGGGCTGATCCCGGTGCTGAAAGTTCTGGCTCAGGACGAGGGCATCGATACGATCACTCCGGCCGTGATCAGCCGGGTCAAGGGACACAGTCCTCGCCTGCGACTGCGGGTATCAGTTCCGATCAACGGTGGGTACAAGCTGCTGGCCCGCCGCGGCAGCACCGCCCAGGAAGTGTTCGTGCTCACCAACTGGTCAAAGGAAAAGCTCCAGGAACGTCTGGAGCTTCTCTGCCTCAAGGGCTGAATGGGGTGAACCGCTGTGCCGTCTTGCCCCAGTGTTCGACCTGGTAGTACCAGAGGGGTGGTCAAAGTGGGGCTTCGTTTCCGGCAACGAGGCCGGTATACGTCACCGTCACGACAGACCACCCACGTCGAAGAGGGAGTCAGATCAGAAAACTGTGAAAGGCAGTCACCAACACAGCAGTCCGCAGAAACTCTAAGGGGTACGGGCCGTTGGGAGTGGCCAGATCGCCCGTACCTCAGCCAAGCGCAGGGTCGCCTCCTTGACACGCTCGGGGGCACCTGAAGCCTTGAGCTCCACGGTGAGGTGACCCAGCTTGCGCCCGGGCCGGGCCAGACGTTTGCCGTACCAGTGCAAATGGACATCGGCAAGCGCCTCCAGGGCCTGGCGTTGGCCGGCGTAGGCCGCGGTGGAGGTTTCGAAACCCAGCAGGTTCACCATCAACGCGCCGCTCAGGGTCATGGTGGTGTCCCCCAGGGGCTCTCCCGAGACAATGCGCACCTGCTGGGCGAACTGGCTGGTGCGACACGCTTCGATGGTGTAGTGGCCGGAGTTGTGGGTCCTCGGCGCCAGCTCATTGATCAGCAGCCCCGAGGGTCCGTAGAAGAATTCGATCGAGAGCACTCCCACGTAATCGAGGGCGGCCAGCAGTGAGGCCGCCACGTTGCGGGCACGCGCCTCCACCGCCTGGCTGGCGGCAGCGGGGGCGAGCACCCAATCGCAGACCTGATCGTGCTGGTGCGTCTCCACCAGGGGGTAGCACTGAACCGCGCCTAGATGATCGCGGCAGGCCACCAGCGCCAACTCCTGCTCGAAAGCCACGAACTCCTCCAGCAACCACAGGCTGGGATCCACCGCCTCGATCAGGGCTTCCAGCTCCGCCTGAGTGCGGATCACCCGGGTACCGCGCCCGTCGTAACCACCCCGCACCGCCTTGGCCATCAAGGGGAAATCGAACCCGACCGGGATGCGCGGCGGCAGGGGCAAAGCCGGCGCCGGCGCTTCTCCGGCGCTATCGCGGGCCCCGGCGCCGGCCAGCGCAGGATCCAGCTGCTTGGTTGGGGCCGGGGCCGGGGGAGTGAGAATCTGCTCCAGCGGGAACCAGCGCGGCGAGGGCAGGCGCAACCGCTCCAGCAGCTGGCGCTGCCGGCGCTTGCAGACCAGATCCGCCAGGGAATCGAGCCGGGGAATGAACACCACGCCCTCCTGCTCGAGCGGGGCGAGGGAGTCGAGATCGAGCCATTCGTTTTCGAAGCTGATCGCCGATGTCCTCTGGGCCAGGCTGCGGGTGGCCGCCAGATCGCTCAGCGGTGCCCGCACCACACTGGTGGCCAGCCGTGCGGCCGGATCGGAGAGTTCCGGGGTCTGCACATGGAGCTCAATGCCCTGCTCCCGTGCCGCAGCCGCCAGCATCCAGGCCAGTTGGCCGCCCCCCACCACGCCGATACTGCCGCCCATCGCTGACCTCACTGACCACACGGCACCGGGCCGCGCGCCAATTCAGCAGCTTGCCACTCCCCTGACCATCAGCCTGGGCTCCCTCAGCTGAAGCCTTTCTCGCCCACGACCAGGAAGCGCAGCAGGCTGAAGATCATCACGATCAGAAACAGGGCCAGACCCACCGTGCAGGCATAGCTGATGTCCAGCTCAGAGAAGGCCTGGTCGTAGACGTAGTAGACGATGGTGCGGGTGGAATCGGCTGGCCCCCCCTGGGTCATCAGATACACCTCCTCGAACACCTTGGTGGCGGCGATGGCTGAGATCACCCCGACCAAAGTGAGGTAGGGCCTCAGCAGCGGCAGGGTGATGTCGAGATGACGCCGCCAGCCCTCGCTGCCATCAAGGGCGGCGGCTTCATAGAGCTCCGGGGAAATGCCCTGCAGGCCCGAGAGAAAGATCACCATGTAATACCCCAGGCCCTTCCAGAGGGTCACCAGCATCACGGCAGGCAGCGCCAGCCAGGGGGTGGTGAGAAAGCCGATCGGAGTAAAGGCGTCCCCCAGCCAGGCGGCCAGCCAACCGTTGACCAGGCCGTTCTCGGCATAGAGCCAGCGGAAGGCGATGGCCGCCACCACGATCGACACCAGCACCGGCGTGTAGAAGGCGGCTCGGAAGAGATGGATGCCGGGCAGCTGGCGGTTCACCATCACGGCCAGGGTGAGGGAGCCCAGCACGATCGGTGGCACCACCCCAACCAGATAGAGGAAGGTGGTACCCAGCACCTGCAGGAACACCGGGTCGGCCAGCAGCCGCCGGATGTTGGCCAGACCGACGAAGCGCAGCGGTTCGCTCACATCCAGGCCAGTGGCGGTGAAACTGATCACCAGGGCCATCGCGGCCGGGATCAGCACAGAAACACTGAGCAGCAGCAGCGCCGGGGCCAGAAAGCCCCAGGCCGTGGCGCTGCGCCCCAACCTGGCGCCCTGGCGCTGGGACGAAGGCGAGGCAGCGGGGGAACCATCCATGGGGCCATTGTGGGACGCACCATGACGAGTTTCACGGCCGTGCAGAGCCACTTCGGCGGCAGCGACCCGCTGCGGGTACTGCGAGAGGTGTTCGGCTACGACCACTTCCGTGGTCCCCAGGAGGCGATCGTGCAGCACGTGATCGCCGGCGGCTCCGGTCTGGTGCTGATGCCCACCGGTGGCGGCAAATCGCTCTGCTACCAGGTGCCGGCCCTCTGCCGCGAAGGGCTGGCGGTGGTGGTCTCGCCCCTGATCGCTCTGATGGACGACCAGGTGCAGTCCCTGCGCCAGGCCGGGGTGCGGGCGGCGGCCCTGCACTCCGGCCTGGCGGCTGAAGCGTCCAGCGCCCTCTGGCGCAACCTTCTGCGGGACGAGCTGGATCTGCTCTACGTCTCACCGGAGCGGCTGCTGAACGGAGGTCTGCTGGAGCGGCTGCAGGAGAGGCCCCTGGCCCTGTTCGCCATCGATGAGGCCCACTGCGTCTCCCAGTGGGGCCACGACTTCCGCCCCGAGTATCTGCAGCTGGAGACGCTGGCCCTGTGTTTCCCGCAGGTTCCCCGGCTGGCCCTCACCGCCACCGCAGACCCCCGTACCCGCAGCGAGATCATCGAGCGCCTGGCCCTGCAGCAAGGACGGGTGTTCCTGGCCAGCTTCGATCGGCCCAATATCCGCTACCTGCTTCGGCCAAAGCAGGAGGCCAAGGAGCAGCTGCTGGCCTTCCTGGAGGAGTTCCGGGGCGAAGCAGGCATTGTCTACGCCCGCTCCCGCAGTCGCGTCGACCGCTTCGCTGCCCTGCTTCAGGCCTCCGGCCACGATGCGGTGGCGTACCACGCCGGAATGGACGCCGGCCAGCGCTCCAGAGCCCTCAGCCGTTTCCGCAACGACAGTGGCGTGGTGGTGGTAGCCACGATCGCCTTCGGCATGGGCATCGACAAACCCGATGTGCGCTTCGTCGCCCATCTGGATCTGCCCAAGAGCCTGGAGGCCTACTACCAGGAAACCGGCCGGGGAGGGCGCGACGGCCTGCCGGCCACGGCCTGGATGGTGCACGGGCCAGGGGATGTGCCCCAGCTGCGGCGCTTCATCGAGGACTCCGACGCCGAGGCCGCCCAGAAGCGGATCGAGCACGGCAAGCTCGATGCCCTGCTGGGCTTCACTGAAGCGCCGGGCTGCCGCCGCCAGGTGCTGCTGGCCCATCTGGGCGAAACGCTGGCCGAGCCCTGCGGCAACTGCGACCGCTGCCTCGAGCCCCAGGTGCTGGAGGACCGGACCGTGGCCGCCCAGAAGGCGCTCTCGGCGGTGTTCCGCACCGGCCAGCGCTTCGGGGCCGCGCATCTCACCGACGTTCTGCTGGGCGCCGACACCGCCCGGGTGCGCTCCCTTGGCCACCAGGATCTGAGTGTGTACGGCATCGGCAAGGAGCTGGACCGTGAGCAGTGGCGCACCCTGATGCGGCAGCTCACCAGCCAGGGATGGCTGGAGCCGGTGCCCGATGGCCGCGGCGGGCTGCGCTGGGGGGAGGAGACCCGAGTGCGGTCGCTGCTGCGGGGCGAGCTCACCCTGGCGCTGCCTGCCACGCCGGCGCGCCAGGAGCGCCAGGTGCGCAAGCCGGCCATTGCGGCGGCTGCCTGCGGTGAAGCGGAGGCCGAACCGGAGCTGGTGGCGGCCCTCAAGTCGTGGCGGCGGGAGCAGGCCCGGGAACAGGGGGTGCCCCCCTATGTGGTGTTCCACGACCGCACCCTGGTGGAGCTGGCAGCGCGGCGTCCGGCCCAGCTGAACGACCTGGCACAGGTGAGCGGCATCGGCGCGGCCAAGCTGGAGCGCTACGGCGAGGCGGTGCTGGCGGTGATCCAGGGCTGGGGAGCCCAGACCTAGCCTGGCGAGTGAGTCTTTCGCGCCGGCCCCGGTGATGATCCCCGCGCTTTCGATTGAGTCCACCGGAGCCGCCGGCCCAACGGCAACCGCCGGTGCAGCCGGTGCTGCAAAGCCCATCAAGACGATCGAGGTGGCCCTCAGCAGCCAGCCCTACCCCGTGTTCATCGGTGAGGGCAGCCTCGATCAGCTCGGCTCCCAGATCCGCTCGAGGGGAATGGCGGCGGCCACCAAGGTGCTGGTGGTGACCAACCCGGTGGTGGAGGGCTTCTACGGCCGCAGGACGCTCGAGAGCCTGCGCCAGGCCCAGCTGGATCCCAGCCTGCTGGTGCTGGATGCGGGGGAAGATCAGAAAACACCCGCCAGTGTGGCTCTGATTCATGACGCGGCCCAGGCCCGGCGGCTGGAGCGGAGCTCCCTGATCGTGGCTCTCGGCGGCGGGGTGATCGGCGACATGGCGGGATTTGCCGCCGCCACCTGGCTGCGCGGCATCGCGGTGGTGCAGGTCCCCACCACCCTGCTGGCGATGGTGGATGCCTCGATCGGCGGCAAGACCGGGGTGAACCACCCCGGCGGCAAGAACCTGATCGGAGCCTTCCACCAGCCCCTGCTGGTGCTGATCGATCCGAGCACCCTGGCCACGCTGCCGGAGCGGGAATTCCGCGCGGGCATGGCCGAGGTGATCAAGTACGGCGTGATCGGTGATCCCCAGCTGTTCAGCGAGCTCGAAGCCGCCGAAGACCTCTCCAGCCTCAAGGCGGTGGGCGACACCCTGCTGCCCTGGCTGCTGGAGCGATCCGCCGCAGCCAAGGCTCGCGTGGTGGCCGCCGATGAGCGCGAAGGTGGCCTGCGCGCCATCCTCAACTACGGCCACACCCTTGGCCACGTGGTGGAGACCCTCTGTGGCTACGGCACCTACCTCCATGGCGAAGCAGTGGCGCTGGGGATGGTGGCAGCCGGCGAGCTTGCGGTGGCCATGGGCCTCTGGAGCCCAGCCGATCAGCAGCGGCAGTGTGCCCTGATCGCCAAGGCCGGCCTCCCCTTGCAGCTGCCACCCCTTGAACCAGAAGCCGTGCTGAGCACCCTGTTAAGCGACAAGAAAGTGAAAAGCGGCCAGGTGCGCTTCGTGCTGCCCAGCGAGATCGGCCAGGTGCGGATCCACAACGACGTGGGGGCTGATCTGATCCGTGAGGTGCTGCTTAGCGCAGGCAGCCCCAAGCCAGGCTGAACAGGCGACTTCGTCATCGCTCCCCTGGGGGAGCGATGCTGGGAGGCCATCGCGCTCGGCCCGCCCGCCATGTCCCAGGAGCAACTCAGGGCCTTCCTCGCCAGGGTTCAGGACGATGGCGAACTCAGGAGCCAGGTGCTGGGTGCCTCCACGGCCGATGACGTGGCCAGGATCGCCGCCTCCCTTGGCTTTGATGTTTCAGGAGACGAACTGCTGCGGGCTTCCGGCAAGCGCATCGGCAGGGTGACGATCACCAAGCAGGACATGCCCGGCGAGTACAACTGACAGCTGTCCTGTTGTTGGAATCCGGATAAATAATCGGATCGGGATTTGATGATGAATCCAGATGCAAAGATGGTTCCGGATCGGCATGTCACGATGACGATGCCTTCGGGCAGGGGCCTGGGGTGGTGGTTCACTCTGGGCCCTTCCACCCACCTGCCGGTCCGGCGCCGACCCAGGCCAGGGACGCCGATCAGAGGCGCAGCACCACACCATCGCGCCTGTGGAAGTCGGCTTCATCGCCGGGATGGGTCACGGCCCAGTAGCTCAGCTGCCCATGGCGTTGCTCGATCACCGCACAGACTCCGACCTCAAGGCGTGCATTTGTGGCGCGAAGGTCGTCTGGCAGCGGCCAGGCCAGGGCGAGCTCGATCGACCCGGGCAATGACTTGAAATCGAAGGGCAACGCCTGCAGGGAGGGCTCGTTCTCCATCCCCTCGCGGTAGCCGCCGAAGCGGTACACGTTCCAGTCGCCACTGGGTGAAAGGTTCACTTCCCGGTACGCCGGCTCACCGGCCACCGCGATGAACAGCTCGAAACAGGTGCTGCGCCAGAGATCATCCCGGCGCTCGGGCCGTGATGAGGGCGCAGCCAGCACAATCGACGCGAGATCACCGACCAGGCGCAGGCCAAGCTCAAGGGTCCCTGCCTGCCGCCGGATCTGCCCCGTCAGCTCAAGGCCAGCGCCAGGACCGGCTGTGCCGGCAGGGCCGGAGGCAATCGGACCTGCTGGTGAAGCTTCAGCCTGGAAGGGATGCAGGACAAACGCCTGCCAGGCCACCTCAGGCTGCTCAGGGCAGTCTGCCTTCATCGGATCGCCGCCACGACGGTCTCGATCGCGGCCTCCTGCTGCTCGATGCTCTCGGTGAGCTGGAACTGAACCCGTGCCCGCAGCAGGTTGTGACCTCTGTAGCGGGTCTTGAAGTAGACATCCCCGGCAAGATGATCCGTGAGAAAGCGCAAGCCCAGCTCAAAACTGATCAATCGAATCGCCACAACGATGTGGTCATAGTCAGCGGGAGTGAGAAAGGAGCTGGCCACGCTGCCATAGCCCCCAAGCAGTGCCTCGCAGAGGCTCACATCGAAGTGGACCGCCCTCCAGTCAGCGGTTTCCTCTCCCAGAGGATTGCAGGCTGAGCGCAGGCAGTCGCCGATGTCGTAGTGCACCAGCCCGGGTTTGACGGTGTCGAGATCGACGAGAGCAACAGCCTGGTCGCCCTCCAGATCGAGCATGACGTTGTTGATCTTCGGATCGCCGTGGATCGGGCGCTGGCGCAGGATTCCAGCGGCTTTGGCCTGCTCAAGCACGGGCACCAGGGAGCGGCGCTGCTCAACGAAGGCCAGGCAGTCGCTGATCTCAGGATCACGGGAGGGTTCCTGCTGGCCGCACACCTGATCAAACTGGTTGAGGTAGGTGGGGGTGATGTGGAACCCCTCCAGGGTGTCGGCCAGGCTCTCAACGGGCAGATCACTGATCAACCGGTGAAACATGCCCAGGCCGAATCCAATTTCACGGGCATGGCCGCTGTGGCCGATCCGCTCCAGCGATTGGGCCCGCTCCACGTAGCCCAGGGCCCGCCAGAAGCTGGGGCCTTCCCACACCCAGGGACGGCCGTCAGCGCGGGCCTGGAACACCCGAGGCACCTCCCAGCGTCGGCCAGCCAGCTCGCTGGGGGCCTCACGCAGCCGTCTGGCCACATGATCGCTGAAGGTCACCAGGTTGGCCATCACCAGCTCGGGACTGGCGAAGACCTGGGTGTTCACCCGTTGCAGCACAGCGGCGGGCCGGGGCGGGTCACCCAGCCGCACCAGATAGGTGTCATTGACGTTGCCGTGCCCCAGGGGTTCGATCCCGCTGATCGGGCCGCCCAGATCGAAGCGCTCCGCAACCGCCTGGAGTGCCCTGGCGTGCTCGTCGCTGGGAAGCGTCGAATCACTCATCGGCGGGGATGAGCACGGTGGTCTGCAGGCTGTCGGTGCCGAGATGGTCGGTGATCACCCAGATGCACAGCCCCTGCCCCAGGTTGTAGACACTGCGCAGCTGGCCGCATTGGTGGTAGGCCGCCAGCGTGTTGGCCCTGGCATCACGGGCATCCACCTCGCCCCAGTCGCCGCGGCGATGGCGGGCCACCAGGCGCTGCAGTGTTTCCAGATCCAGCCATTCCCGCACCTGCGGGCAGACGTGCACGGGACCGAGGACCAGACGTGCGCTCATCTGCTCAGTCCACCACAGCACCAACGGCTACGGCTCCAGCAGATCGTCAGGGGCGGCCGGAGTCGGCGGCGGATGCCCCCGCCAGATTCGGCATCACCGCGCTGATCTGCCCCACCCCGAGGGCCAGCACCAGAAAGCACACCACCAGTGCGGTGAGGCTGCTCAACGACACCGCCAGGGACTCGGCCTCGCCCGGCGCCGAGGGCTTCACCACCACTGCCATTGGCATGCCTGCGATCCCGAGGCCCACTCTGTTCCCGAAATCGCGGCCGAGGATCAAACCGACAAGCTCCTTCATCCCATCGTGTTATAGGCGGCTCAGCCGTCGCCAACTCAACAACAGCCGCTTCAGCCACCACGGTTGGCCGCAGGCGGAGCGCTGGACGGGAAGCGCTGGAGATAAAGGGCCACCGGAATCGGTCTGGTCTGGGCATAGCCCACGGGCAGCCAGAGATCACCGGCGTTGGAGGCGAAGTGGATTTCCCAGTGGTAGAGACCGGTGTAAGCAGCGGGATCCTCGCGCAGCAGGGCGGCGTAATGGAGAACGGCCTTGCCGTAGTAGTCGCTGTTGTTATACCCCCAGAGCCCCTTGCGAATGTCCTTGAGTCCACCTCGGCGCACCAGGTAACGAGCGGCGGCATGGATGGCGTCATGGGGGTCGCGGATGTTCCCCTTGCCGACGCCGGGCTGCGCCCAGGTTGTGGGCAGAAACTGCATCGGCCCGCGGGCGTCAGCCACCGACACCCCATCGATGCGGCCCATACCCGTTTCCACCAGATTGACCGCTGCCAGCACTTCCCAGTCGATGCCGGTGGCCGCGGCCGCGCTGCGGTAGTAGCGGAGCAGATTCTCCGCCGGCTCCGGCGCCACGATCCGCCAGGCCGGCAGGGTGGCACTACCCGGACCGCGACGGCGCATGGAGAGGAAGGCCCGGCGGGCCCCCAGGTGATGGTCGAGCACGGCTTGCCAGCGGGGGGGAAGGCGCCGCCGCACGTCCTGTGCCTGGCCCTCTCGCACCGCCAGCACCCGCAGAATCACCTGGTGCTGGTGGCCCAGGGCAGGCAACGATTCAGACGGGGTATCAGGCGAGCGAAGGGCTTCTTCGAGCGACACCAGCAGCTCTGCCACGACCTGGGGATCGCTGGGTACGAGCGGATAGTGGCGACCATCGGCCGCCAGGGGCAGGTTCGGCTCCGAGGGCAGCAGCACCATGACTGGAGCCGCGGGCGGCTCTGGGGCTGAAGCGGGCGGAGCCGGCGCCTCGACGGCCGCCAGGACGGGGCCCGGCAATCGCGGTGCGAACACCGCGGCGGCGCCGATCACCAGCAACGGCAGACCCGCCAGAGCGAGCAGAGACCAACGACGTTGGGAAGCTGTCATGGCGGTAAGCGGTGGCTGGTCGCAGGCAGGACGTTATCGGTGTAAGCATTGATCTGGCTCACTCAGGGGGAAACCCCCAGCAGCGTGCCGATCAGGGCTGTGGCCGCCATCGCCAGAGCCCCCCAGACGGTGACTCGCAGGATGGCGGTGCGCAGCTTTGCGCCACCAGCCTGGGCGGAGACCCCACCCAGGACGCCCAGGAACAGCAGAGAAGTGAGTGAGACCCCCACCACGATCCGATTGGCGGGAAGCACGGAAGCCGTGACCAAGGGCAGCCCCGCGCCGATCGAAAACATTGCCGCCGAGGCGAGGGCCGCCTGCACCGGCCGGGCCGCCAGAGCTTCGGTGATGCCGAGCTCATCGCGGGCATGGGCGCCGAGGGCATCGTGGCTGGTGAGCTGCAGCGCCACCTCATGGGCCAGCTTTGGATCCAGGCCCCGATGCACGTAGATGCCGGTGAGCTCAGCCAGCTCCGCCGCCGCGTCGTCAGCGAGTTCCTGGCGCTCCCGTGCCAAGTCGGCCCGCTCGGTGTCGGCCTGGGAACTGACGGAAACGTATTCGCCGGCCGCCATCGACATGGCTCCGGCCACCAGTCCCGCTGCTCCGGAGAGCATGATCGCGCCGTGGTCGGCCTCAGCCGCCGCCACTCCCACCAGCAGGCTGGCGGTGGAGACGATGCCGTCATTGGCCCCGAGCACGGCAGCGCGCAGCCAGCCCACCCGGGACGTGCGGTGCTGCTCCTGATGGCGCGCCCCATGGCCATGGAGCCTGCCTTCTCGTTGAACTACCACGGGTTTCGCCGCTGGAGCCAGGGGGAGGCCGCACCGCGGCCAAGGCCTCATTGTGATCCTCCCGGCGTCGCCATCTCCGTCAACTGGATGCCGAGGTGTAGTAGCGCAGGGCGTGGCGCCACAAGCCACGGCTGAGACCCAGGGACGCCATCGCCATCCCCAGGCTCGCCAGCACCCAGGGAATGGTGGCGCGACCCAGGATCGCTTCCGCCGGAACAGTGGTGAGGAAGGCCACCGGCAACACCAGGGTGAACAGAGTGCGCAGGGCAGGGGGATAGGCGCTGACAGGAAAGCGGCCGGCCACCAACGTGCTGCGCAGCACCTCGGTGGCATTCCAGACCTTCACGAACCAGATGCTGGTGGCCGCCAGCACGAACCAGAGGCTGTAGAGGATCAGGGCGCTGCAGAGCAACAGCAGGATGGTGCCCAGCAGGGTGAGAAGCGATGGGGTGGCCCCCGCTCGTCCCGCCGCCAGCACGATCAGCGCCAGTCCCGCCAGCACTCCTGGCAGGCCCCAGGGGGAGAAACACCGGGCCGAGAGCCAGACCTGACTGTCGATCGGCTTGAGCAACACGAAATCGAGGCTGCCGGTGCGCACATGGTTCACGATCGCCCCCAGGTTGGGCTGGAGCAGGGTGCTGGTGAAGCCGTCGAGCAGGGTGTAGATCCCCAGCACCACCAGGGCCTCGTCCCAGCTCCAGCCACCGAGGCCATGGCCCCGGCAATAGAACAAGGCCAGCACCACCACGCTGCCAGCCAGGTTGCCCAGCACCGAGAGCAGCTCGATCAGCGCATTGGCCGGATACTCCAGCTCGATCGCCAGCGACGACGACCAGAACTCCCGCAGGGTGCGCAGATAACGGCCCATCAGGCCCCCATCGCCGCGTAACGCCGCAGTCCGGCGCGCCAGAGCAGCAGGTAAAGAGGCAGGAGCAGGGCTATCCAGGCGGCCATCGTCGCCAGCCCCCCCAGCAGATCCACCTCGCCGCCTGAGAGCAGCCGGGCAGGAAAGTCGACCATCGAAGGAAACGGAGTGGCCGCAGCCAGGCGGCGCAATCCGGGGGGAAACGCCTCCAGCGGCGCCACCAGCCCGGAGAGGAACAGGTATGGAATCAGCAGCAGACGATCCAGGGCCGCCGCTCGCTCGCTCCAGAAGCAGGCCATGGTGATCACCGACTGCAACAGGAAGCGCAGCAGAAAGGCCAGGTGGGTCACCAGCAAGCCCAGCAACCAGGTGGAGGGCGGCGGCCAGCCGCTTGCCCCCGCCCCAAGCAGCCAGACCGCCAGCACGATCGCCAGCACGAAGGGCACCCGGGTGGCCTGCTCGGCGATGTGGGAGGCCAGATAGCGCCAGAAGGGGTGCAGCGGTTGCAGCAGATAGGGGGAGAGGCGCCCCTGCAGGGCGTCTTCCTCGAAGATATGGATCACCCACACCACCGTGAACTGACGCACAACGAAGGCCGCCAGGAAATAGCGGGTCAGCTCCGCCGGGCTGAGGCTGAGATCAGCGGCCGCAGCGGCACCGCTCCACAGGGCCAGCATGATCAGGGGCAGGAGGCCGGAGAGGGCCCAGAGCGCGATCTCAGCTCGGTACTCGAGCATGTAGGCGTACTGGACAGAGAGCAGCACCCTCGCCAGCCGCAGCGTGCGGCTCATGCCACCGCCGCCTCACGGAACAGGCGGCCGATGATCTCCTCCACCGGCGGATCACTGACCTCCAGATCGAGCACGGGAAAGGTCGAGAGCAACCGAGAGATGGTTCCCGTGAGCTGATCCCTCGACACCAGCAGCCGCACCCGATGGCCCGCCAGAGATTCGAGCTCGCCGAAACCACGGAAGGCCTCCGGCGGGTAGACCGCCCCCAGATCGCAGCAGACTTCCCGGTAGGGAGCGAGCTGCTGGGTCAGCTCCTGCAGGCTGCCGTCGTAGAAGAGCTGGCCCTGATGAATCAGCAGCACTCGCTGGCAGAGGGCAGTGATATCGCCCATGTAGTGGCTGGTGAGCAGCACCGTGGCGCCGGTGCGACGGTTGTAGTCGGCGAGGAACTCACGCACCCGCACCTGGGCGTTCACATCCAGCCCGAGGGTGGGTTCATCAAGAAAAAGCACGGAGGGGCGATGCAGCAGCGATGCCAGCAACTCGGCCTTCATGCGCTGGCCGAGAGAGAGCTTGCGCACCGGCCGGCGCAGCTCCTCCCCGAGCTCCAGCATCTCGGCCAGTTCGTCGATGCGGCGGCGCGCTTCGGGCTCGCTGATGCCGTACACCGCCGCGTTGACCCGCAGGGAATCGAGCGGAGGCAGATCCCAGATCAGCTGCTGCTTCTGCCCCATCACCAGGGTGATCGTGCGCAGAAAAGCCGCCTGACGGCGAAAGGGCCTGAAGCCGGCCACCTCCACCTCCCCGGCACTGGGCTCGATCAGGCCGGTGAGCATTTTTAGGGTGGTGGTCTTGCCAGCACCATTGGCCCCCAGAAAACCCACCACCTCGCCGGACTCGATCGTGAAGCTGACGTCCCGTACGGCCGGGATGTCCTTCAGCCGGCGGGCAAAGAAATGGCGCAGAGTTCCTCCCAGACCCGGCATCTTGTCGGCCACCCGGAAGCTTTTGCCAAGCCCGCGGGCATGGATGATCGCCATTTCAGAGCGGCCTTCGGTGCCGGGTGATTGCCATATCGCCGACGCTCAATCCTCTCCCTCGTCTTCGAGCAGCAGGGAATGAAAGGCGGTGTAGAGATCGGCGTGCTCCGCCGCCAGGCTGGGCTCAGCTCTGGGGGGAGTGCTGCGGCCAGGGCCTGATCGCCGGCTGGGCTGGCTGGCTGGGACGGCGGCCTGGCCGCCCTGAACGCGTCGCTCACTTGCCTGCTGGGCCAAGCGGCTCGCCTCAAGACCGCGCAAGCGCTCCATCAGGTGGGGCGGAACGTTGCCGTCTGGGCTCACCTGCATCAGCTCACGGAAGAGCTGCTCAGGGTCACGCTCAAGCTCCACCTGATGGCGTTGCTCACTGGCCCTGGGCCTGGCAGTGGCAGGCGGCACCGGTGCAGGCAGGGGCTGGGGCAGCTGCCGGCCGAGCTGGCGGAGGCGCTCGAGGCTGTGGGCGTCGAAGCTCATGGCAGCAGGGGCTTGGGTGTCAGGAACAGCCGAGGGTGTCGCGGGTGGCACGGCCCGTGACGGGGTTGGTGCCGCTGGCGATGGCGCACAGGGAGGTGAGCACATCGGCGCGCAGGGGCACGTTGGTGAAATCAGCGCCCTCGATCGCCACGTTCACAAACTTGGTGTTGAACGCAAAGGCATCCTCCAGCACTGCATCGCGCAGGTCGGTGCCTTCCAGCACGGCCGAATCCAGGGTGGCCTCGCGCAGGTCGACGCCGTGCAGGTCGGCGTCCTGGAGCTTGGCGCCGAAAAGGCTGGCATTGCGCAGGTCGGAACCGGAGAGATCGGCGTCGCGCAGGTTGGTGAGATTGAAGGTGACGCCCCGCAGATCGGCGTCGTGGAAATCAGCGCCGATCAGCACCTGTTTGGCGTAGTCCATGGCGGCAGTGGCCGGAGCAGCCTGCAGCAACAACAGCAGTGCCAGCAGGCCGCAGCCCATCCAGGCCACCAGGCCCGAGACCAGGGAACGCAGCAGGGCAGCCATGGCATGGACGAGACAGCCAGGGAACCCTAGGAAAAGCCGGCGACCAGACCCTTGCTCCAGAGCAGAACGCAACGCGCCCGAAGCAGCAGCGCCCTGCCAGGGGTCTGGGCTGAGCAGCGCGCCTGGCGACTGCTGCGCGACCGGGGCTGGCAGCTCCTCGCCAGCCGCTGGCGTTGCCGCTGGGGGGAGCTGGACCTGGTGGTGACCAAACCTGGCCGACTGCTGGTGGTGGAAGTGAAAGGCCGCCACCGCTGCGGCGCCGATGGCTGGGGGGTGGCCGCCCTTGGAGCGATCAAACGCCGGCGTCTGGCCAGGGCCCTGAGCTGCTGGCTGGCCGAACACCCAGAGCAGGCCCAGCTGCCTCTGGAAGTGGTCTGCGCCCTGGTGCCCCTGCCGCCGGCGCACGGTGCGGTGCGCTGGCTGCGCCTCGAATCCCTCGCAGCAGCTCAAGGGGACGGCTGAGAACTCGCTGGCCAAAGCAGCGGAAGAGTGAGCTCCTGTCAGAGACCTGGCGGCTGATCTGCTGGAGGATCAGAGCGCTGCTCGGTTGGCGGCTGGCTGAACTCCACGGTGCAGCGGTAGCGGAAGTTGCCAGTGCCCACCGACATCTCCTGACAGCGGTGCCGGCCCGGTATGGCCCCCCGCGGCACCAGTTGCCGGGCCCGCTGAAGCGCATTGCCCCTGTCCCAGACCGAGTCGGCGCTGACGCTGCCGGAGTGGGCCGGCGCCAGCCCAACCAGATTGGGCAGAACGGCGGCCAAACAACCCAGCCACCACGGCACCCGCCGAACCAGGCCAAACCTGGGGAAGCGGACGGAGTGGATCAAAGGACTGATGAGGACGGTGGCCATCGCAGCCGGGCAGGTCTGTAAGCCAGAGATAGCCAGAGATCAGCCGCTCGGCCGGGCAATCTGGAAGGATCGCCAGTGATGCCCATGTCCTTCGGGGGCCACCACACCCGCAAGCGCTTCGGTCAGCACTGGCTCACCGACGGCAGCGTGCTGGAGCGGATCGTGGCGGCGGCGGAGCTGCAGCCGGGGGAGCGGGTGCTGGAGGTGGGCCCGGGCCGCGGAGCCCTCACGGAACGGCTCCTGGCCACATCGCTGGCGGAGCTCCATGCGATCGAACTCGACCGTGACCTCGTGGCCGGCCTGCGCCACCAGTTCGCTGGCGACGAACGCTTCCAACTGCTGGAGGGCGACGTGTTGCGCCTGGATCTACCAGCGACGGACAAGGTGGTGGCCAACATCCCTTACAACATCACAGGTCCCCTGCTGGAGCGGCTGGTCGGCCGGCTTGACCGCCCCCTGGCCAGTCCCTATCGGCGTCTGGTGCTGCTCGTGCAGCAGGAAGTGGGCGAGCGCATCCGGGCGGTGGCCGGCAGCAGCGCCTTCAGCGCCCTGAGCGTGCGCCTCCAACTGCTGGCCCGCTGCAGCTCGGTCTGCGCCGTACCACCCCGCTGCTTCCAGCCGCCACCGCGGGTGATGTCGGAGGTGATCGTGCTCGATCCACTGCCGCCATCCGAGCGGCTGGATCCGGAGCAGGCCGGGCGGCTCGAGGGGCTGCTCAAGCGCTGCTTCTCTGCCCGTCGCAAGATGCTGAGGAACAGTCTGGCCGGGCTCTGGCCCGAAGAAGAGCTGAGCGAGCGGGCCCAGCGGGCGGGGGTCTCCCTCCAGCAGCGGCCCCAGGAGCTCTCCCCCCAGCGCTGGGTGGAGCTGACCCGCCAGCTGTACCTCTCGCCACAGAGCCCACGTGAGTGCCACGCACCCATCCCAGATCCAACCGCCCATGGTTGACCCTCTCTCAGCTGAAACCCGCTCGGCCCCCGTGCTGGTGGAGGCCCCGGCCAAGATCAACCTGCATCTGGAAGTGCTCGGGCTGCGCAGCGATGGCTTCCACGAGCTGGCGATGGTGATGCAGAGCCTCGATCTGGCCGATCGCCTGGCCATCGAGCCGCGAGGCGATGGGGCGATCGTGCTGCGCTGCCACGACAGCACCCTTCCCACCGACGGGAGCAACCTTGTGGTGCGGGCCGCCGAGCTGCTCAGGCAGCACGCCGGCCGGCCGGAGCTTGGGGCCACGATCGAGCTCGAGAAGCGCATTCCGATCGGCGCCGGCCTGGCCGGCGGCTCCAGCGACGGAGCCGCTGCCCTGCTGGGCCTGAACCGGCTCTGGGGGCTCCAGCTCGGCGACAGCACCCTGCAGCAGCTGGCGGCGGAGCTCGGTTCGGATGTGCCCTTCACACTCTCCGGCGGCACCCAGCTGTGCTTCGGCCGAGGTGAAATCCTCGAGCCGGTGCCCCTGCCTGAAGCAGGTCCGCGCGCCCTGGGACCCCAGGGGCCCGAAGAGCTGGGGGTGCTGCTGATCAAAGACCCGGCCGCCAGTGTCTCCACTCCCTGGGCCTATGGCCGTTGCCGTGAGCTGCGGGGAGATTTCTATCTCGAATACGAGAGCGACTTCGAACAACGGCGGCAGAACCTGCGCGATGGAGCGCTGCTGGCCGCTCTGCATGGGGAGAGAGCCCTGCCGCCCCTGCGCAACGACCTGCAGGCGGTGGTGGAGTCGGAGCAGCAGAGCGTGCGAACGGGGCTGGCCCTGCTGCGTCAGGCGATCGATCCCCTGGCGGTGGCGATGAGCGGGTCAGGGCCCAGCCTGTTCGCCCTCTTCCCTGGACTGGAGCGGGCCGAGGCAGCCCGTGACCAGCTCAGGGATCGCCTCGCCGATGGAGGATTCGAGGTCTGGTGCTGCCGCTGCCGCAGCATGGGGGTGAGGATCGTGCAACCAGACCAGGCCCCATGAGCACTCCGGAGCCAACCGAGTCCAAGCCAAGCGCCCCTCGCAAGGGACCGCTCAGTTTCCTCTCCGGCGCCCTCACCAGTGGGCTGCTGGCCTGGGTCAGCCTGGGCCTGAGCGTGCGGGTGGTGGGTTGGTACAGCCTGCATCCGCCGCACTACAGCAAGGCCTTTGCCCAGAGCATCGGCACGGCCATGAAGACGCTGGTGGTGGGCATGAGCTTTCTGGCCACCTTCACCTTTGCCTTCGTCGCCCTGGGGCTGAGCCTTGTCTTCATTCGCAGCTTGCTGCCGGTTGAAAAGGGCGAGGCTTCCTAAGCTTCCAGCGAGCCTGACAACGCCATGACTCCCCACGACCTCGGCCTGCTGGCCCTGTTGCTCTCCCCTGGCATGCTGCTCTCGGTGCTGTTGCTGGCCACCTTCGCCGCCGGGGGCTGAGCCCGACCAGCAACCGCCGGGAGCCGAAGCCTGAGATAAGTTGGCCGCTCCACCGGCAATCGCCGGGCTCGCAGACCGTCCGTGGCCGAGACCCTTCTCTTCAACGCCCTGCGCGATGCCATCGACGAGGAGATGGCCCGCGATCCCTACGTTTGCGTGTTCGGGGAGGACGTCGGCCAATACGGCGGGTCCTACAAAGTCACCAAGGATCTCTACGAGAAGTACGGCGAACTGCGGGTGCTCGACACTCCGATTGCCGAGAACAGTTTCACGGGCATGGCCGTCGGTGCCGCGATGACCGGCCTGCGACCGATCGTGGAGGGCATGAACATGGGTTTCCTGCTGCTGGCCTTCAACCAGATCTCCAACAACATGGGAATGCTGCGCTATACCAGCGGCGGCAACTACACCATTCCCACGGTGGTGCGCGGTCCCGGGGGTGTGGGGCGCCAGCTGGGAGCTGAGCACAGCCAGCGCCTCGAGGCTTATTTCCACGCCGTGCCCGGCATCAAGATCGTGGCGGTGAGCACCCCGACGAACGCCAAGGGGCTGATGAAGGCTGCTATCCGCGACAACAACCCAGTGCTCTTTTTCGAGCACGTGCTCCTCTACAACCTCAGCGAGGAGATTCCAGAGGGGGATTACATCTGCTCTCTCGACCAGGCGGAGGTGGTGCAGGAAGGCACGGACGTCACGATCCTAACCTATTCACGGATGCGCTACCACTGCCTGAAGGCGGTGGAGCAGCTTGAGGCTGATGGTGTGAGTGTGGAACTGATCGATCTGGTCAGCCTTAAACCCTTCGACATGAAGACCATTACCCGCTCGATCCGCAAGACCCACAAGGTGCTGGTGGTGGAGGAGTGCATGAAAACCGGTGGCATCGGCGCCGAATTGCTGGCCCTGATCACCGAGCACTGCTTCGATGATCTCGACGCCCGGCCCGTACGCCTTTCCAGCCAGGACATTCCCACCCCCTACAACGGCGCGCTCGAGAATCTGACGATCATCCAGCCCCACCAGATCGTCGCGGCGGCACGCCAGCTCAAGGCAGGCACGATCTGAGATGGCACGCCAGCAGGGGTTGTTTGCCCTGATCCTTGCCCTGGCGATCGCCGCCGGGGCCGTTCTGTTCAGCTTCCCCCTACAGCTCGGTCTGGATCTGCGAGGCGGCAGCCAGCTCACCCTGCAGGTGCTGCCTGCCGGCGCCATCAAAACGGTGAAGCGAGAGCAGCTGGAGGCCGTCAAGGAGGTGCTCGACCGCCGTGTCAACGGCCTGGGCGTGGCCGAATCCACCCTCCAGACCATCGGTGAAGACCAGCTGGTGCTGCAGCTTCCGGGCGAGCAGGACCCCACCCGGGCCGCCAAGGTGTTCGGCACCACCGCTCTGCTCGAATTCCGCTCCCAGAAGCCCGGCACCGAGAAGGAGATGCAGGGTCTGCTGCGGCTCAAACGCCAGGCCCAGGCCGTGCTCGACCTCAGCCGGCGGCGCACCCTGGAGGATCAGGCCCAACCCGCGGCACCAGGCAAGCCACCAGCCCCGGCCCCCAGCTTCCCCGCCGAGGATCTGGCCAAGGCCCTGCGGGAACTCGGGGTGGAGGTGCCGGCAGGGGCCGGCGAAACCGAGCAGATCGAAGCCCTGCTCGATGAAGTCAACAAACGGGTGGTGGCCCTCTACGAGCCAGCCCTGCTCACCGGCAAGGACCTGGTCAGCGCCGGCCGGCAGCAGCAGCAGACCGGCACCGGCTGGGACGTGACCCTGAGCTTCAACCGCGAGGGCGGCGAGGCCTTCGCCAAACTCACCCAGTCGATCGCCGGCAGCAATCGCCTGCTCGGCATCGTGCTCGATGGCCGCTCGATCAGCGAAGCTTCGGTGAGCAAGGAGTTCGCCGTAGCCGGCATCACCGGCGGCTCCGCCAGCATCACCGGCAATTTCACGCCCGAAGAAGCACGGGATCTGGAAGTTCAGCTCCGGGGCGGCTCCCTGCCCCTGCCGGTGAAGATCGTCGAGGTGCGCACGGTCGGCCCCATGCTCGGCGCCGAGAACATCCGCACCAGCCTGGTGGCCGCCCTGTCGGGGCTGGTCCTGGTGGCGATGTTCATGGTGGTGGTCTATCGGCTTCCCGGAGCGGTCGCAGTGGCGGCCCTCAGCCTGTATGCCCTGTTCAACCTGGCCATCTACGCCCTGATCCCGGTCACACTGACCCTCCCTGGGATCGCCGGTTTCATCCTCTCAATCGGCATGGCGGTCGACGCCAACGTGCTGATCTTCGAGCGAGTCAAGGAGGAGCTGCGCGCCGGAACCACCCTGATCCGCTCGATGGACTCCGGCTTCTCCCTGGCCTTCTCCTCGATTCTCGATGGCCACGTCACCGGACTGATCAGCTGTGTGTCCCTCTTCGCCCTGGGAACCGGCCTGGTCAAGGGCTTTGCCGTGACCCTCGGCATCGGGCTGCTGCTCAGCCTCTTCACTGCTCTTTCCTGCACCCGTGTGTTGTTGCGCCTGATGATGAGTTACCCCGCGCTTCGTCGAGCCAGCTACTTCCTGCCCAGCCGTGAACTGCCCTCGTCAGCCGCCTGAGCACCCATGACACCTTCTCCGTCCGGAACGGCAATGATGCCGCCGATCCAGTATTTCCGAATCACGCGCTTCAGGCGCATCGCCTGGTGGGGTTCTGCTCTGGCCTGCCTGATCAGCCTGATCGGCATCGGCCTCTCCTGGCTCAACCCCGCCATCGGCGCCCCGCTCAAGCCTGGCCTTGATTTTACCGGTGGCACCCGCATCCAGATAGAGAGGGCCTGTGAGCCCAACTGTTCGGCGGTCACGGTTCTCCATGTGTCAGAGCGACTCGACAGCCTGAAGCTTCCAGCCGAGGGTGATGTGGCAGCACCAGGCCTCAGGGGGGCCCCCGTACAGGTGTTGGACCAGGGGCGGTCGATCGAGCTGCGCCTTCCCAGCCTCAGTGTTGCCCAGGGGACCGCTTTGATCGACCAGCTTGCCACCAGCCTGGGGCCCTTCGAAGATGGAGGTTCGTCGGTTGACACGATCGGACCCACCCTCGGGGACCAATTGCTGCGCAGCAGTCTCCTCTCCCTGCTGGTGAGCTTCGCCGCCATCGCCATCTACATCACCCTCCGCTACGACCGGATCTTCGCTTTTCTGGCCATTTTCTGCCTGGCCCACGATGTTTTGATCACTACCGGAGTGTTCGCCTGGCTCGGGTTGTTGAGGGGGATTGAAGTGGATTCCCTCTTTGCGGTGGCGCTGATCACCGTGGCCGGCTACTCCGTGACTGACACGGTGGTGGTGTTCGACCGGATCCGGGAGCAGAAAGCAAGCCTGGGGAGTCTGCCCTTCAGTGATCAGGTGGATGTGGCCGTCGATGCCACCTTGACCCGCTCCCTTTACACTTCGCTCACCACCTTGCTGCCCCTGCTGGGGATCCTGTTCTTCGGGGGCAGCAGTCTGTTCTGGTTTTCCGTGGCGCTCACCGTCGGCATCAGTGTCGGCAGCTGGTCGAGCATTGGTGTGGCCCCCACCCTGCTGCCCCTGTTCAGCGGCAAGGGCTTCGTGGGCTCAGCTCCATCGGATGGGGCGGCCCCTGCCGGCGCAGCTTGATGCGGCGCCTCCCGCCGCTCATCCCCGTGCTGCTGGCTCTGTTAGCCCTGGGCGATCTCAGGTCGGAACTGCGGCTGCTGGCCGACCACTTCACCTGGTCGTCCATGCTCACGGCGATTCAGCAGCACCCCCTGGCCGTATCGGTCCTTCTGCTCACCCCCAGCCTGATCAGGCACTACCGCTGATCAGGTCCAGCGGTCCATCACCTGCTCCACCAGAACCCGCTGGAAGATCACCTGCAGCACCACCACCAGTGGCAAGGCCAACAGCACGCCTGGCAGCCCCAGCAGGGCACCAAGGCTCAGCTGAGCCATCAGGGCCACCGTGGGCAGGAGGTTGACCGTGCGGCTGAGCAGCAGCGGGGTGAGCACGAAGGCTTCGATGTTCTGCAGCAGCAGGCGCAAGATCAGCACCTGCGCCACCTTGGCTGGAGAGATCAGCAGGGCCACCGCCAGGGGCAGGGCCGTTGCCACCGTCGGGCCAATCGTCGGTACGAAGGTGAGCAGCCCGCAGACCAGTCCACTCAGCAGGGCGAGGGGCACCCGCAGCAGCGCCAGTCCCGCCCAGGTGAGCAGGAACACCGCCACCGCCGAGATGGTCATCCCCGCCAGCCAGCCGCCGAGAGCCTCGCGCGACTCCCCCAACAGCGAGCGCATCTGCTCTCGCCAGAACTGGGGAGTGGCAGCCAGCACCAGCCGCTGATGGTGCCTTGGATCCAGGGCCAACAGGATGGCCAGCAGCACCATCAGCAGGATCTGGATCGTGGAATTCGCAGCGCCCCCCGCCACTCCCAGCAGCTGGGTGCCCAGGGGCTGCAGCTTGTCCCAGGTGGCCAGCTGAAGCAACCGCTCCTCGAAGCTGCGAAAAGCCATGGAGCCGCCGGCCAGATCGCCGAGTCGCTCCAGCAACACCGGCAGCAGCTGGGTGAACTGATTGGCCTGCTGCAGCAGCTCGGGCAGCAACAGCTCCGAGACCTTCCAGCCCACCACCACCAGGGTCACGATCACCAGGGCCACGGCGCTGGGGCGGTTCAAGGGCAGACGGCGGCGCAGCAGGCTCACCGGCACATCCAGCGCCACCGCCAGCACCACGGCCCCGAAGAGCACAAGCAGCACCCAGCGCAGTTCCCACACCAGCAGGGCCAGCAGCACAAGGGCGAGGGTCCCCAGCAGGGCACGGCCGTTCACGGGGACAATCGCTGGCGTTTCCAGGGATCCAGGATGTCGTGGATGACCACCTCCCGCAAGATCACCTGCACGCACACCGCCATCGGCAAGGCCAGCAGCAGGCCCAGTGGTCCGAAGATCACGGTGAACAGGAACTGGGCGGTGAGGGTGAGGCCGGGCAGCAGCCGAAGCTTGGCGTGCATCACCGACGGGGTGATCACGTAGCTCTCCAGGTGCTGCACCACCACGTAGAGACCCAGAACGGCAAGGGCCTTCCAGGGGGCGTCGAGCAGGGCCACCGACATCGGGAAGATCGTGCTCAGGGTGGGCCCCACATTGGGGATCACATTGAGCAGACCAGCCAGCAGGGCATTAGCCACCACCAGCTTCACCCCAAGCAACGACAGACCGATGCCCGCCAGCAGAGCCACGCAGACCGAGCTGATCGCCACCCCCACCATCCAGTCGCTCAGGGCCGCTCCGCAGAGGTCGAGCACCTGGCGCAGTCGCCGGCGATAGAAGGAGGGGGCCAGCAGCACCGCCACATCGCGATAGCCGGTGGGCTGGACCGCCAGCATCAGGGTCACCGCCAGCACGAACACAAGTTGCAGGGTGCCGGTGCCCAGGTTGCTCGCCAGGCCAAGCAGCCTCAGGGCACCGCCGCCAAGACCACCGGCCACCACATCGGGGCTCGGCCCCCTTGCGGGCCAGAGCTGCTGAAGCCACTCCAGCGAGCCATCATGGCGACCCCAGAGGATCCGGCTGACGTTGGCCAGCATCCGGCGGGCCAGGCCGATCAACACATCCGCCGCATCGGGCAGCTTGGCCAGCAGCTCGGCGAACTGCTCCACGAAAGGAGGGATCAGCACCGCACCGCCCACCACCACGACCAGGGCCACGGTCCCCAGGCTGATGGTGAGGGCAAGGGGCCTGGAGCAGCCCAGCCGCGCACGCACCGCCCCAACCAGGGTGCAGATCGCCAGGGCCAGCACCACCGCGGCAAAGAGCTGAAGCAGTAGCCCCCGCAGGCTCCATAGCAATGCGACGGCAGCGACAATCGCCGCCAGGCCCAGCCACTGCCCGAATTTCAAGCTTCTGCGGGCCCGCCCTCAGCGGCCGGATCGGGGCTGGCCGGATCGGCCTCTGAATCGCCATCTTTATCGGCAAAACCAAGGCCATGGCCTTCGGCGTAGCGCTCGGCGAAGCGCATGAACCGATCGAAGTCCAGCTCCGTCTTCCAGGTGTAAGTGGCCTCAAGGGCGCTGGGTTTGCCGTTCACGAACCGGGCCTTCACCTCCCGGGTCACCAGCTCGCCCTCCTCGTCGAGCAGGAACATCCCAGTGATGTCGCCCATGGTTTCAGGAGCCAGCGCCTGGGGTTGCTCGAACACGAAGAGGGCCTGGCCGGTTCGCCCATCACGGGAGCGGGTGAGCCGGATATCGGGAACCACGGGTTCGTCCACCCCGCGAAAGAACTGAATAGCCGTCATCGGGGTGGGGCAAAGCCTGATCCTAAGCAGACCCTCCGATCTCGCCTTCACCCTTCACAAGGTCTTGATTCAGAAGCCAGGTGGCGGAGCGCTCCTCGTCCCAGTCATGGAGATCGAGCGAGTGATGGATAGCGCCGGGCTCAGGTCGTTGGCGCTGACGCTCGAGCTCATGGTCGTAGCAGCGGTCGTAATAGTCGAGCATCCAACGGCAGGCCTCGCTCCAGTCGCTTCGCTCAATCGCCGCCAGGGCCGCCTGGGTGCGCTCCGGTCCCAGCCGCCGGGCGATTCTGCGGGTGGCCTCCGCCAACGCCTCGGGCTCCTGAACCCCGTAGACCGCCACCAGTCGGCGCAGCCGCTCGCCCAGGGGCCGGCGGATCTCCAGAACCGCAGCGCTCTGCATCTGCCGCCAGAGACTCGCCGGGATGCGGCAGCGCCCCACCTGGGCACTTTCCGCCTCCAGCCAGATCGCACCGGCACCCGCGCAGCTGACAAGGGCCGCCGCCAGACGGTTTTCATAGTGCTCGTTGCTGGGCTGGGGCGGCAGCCCGAGCCCGCCGAAGCTGCTGCCGCGGTGGTGGGCCAGTCCCTCGAGGTCGACCACCGCCACCCCGCGGCGGGCCAGCTCCAGCAGCAGGTCGGTCTTGCCGGTACCCGTGCGCCCGCCCAGCAGCATCAGCGGCCAGGGGTGCTCGAACCTGGCCAGAACCCAACGGCGGTAGGCCTTGTACCCCCCCTCAAGGAGCTGCACCGACAATCCCAGGGTCTCGGCCAGCCAGCCGACGCTGGCGGATCGCATGCCACCACGCCAGCAATGGATACGCAGGGGCCCACCAGGGGCCGACTGATGGTGAGCGAGCAGCCCCTCGCCCAGGGCCGCCAGCTTCGGACCCACCAGCGCCAGTCCCGCCTGAACCGCCTGCTGGGAGCCCCGCTGCTTGTAGGTCAATCCGACCTCGGCCCGCTCGAGGTCGCTGAAAAGGGGCAGATTGCGGGCTCCGGGAATATGGCCCTGGGCAAACTCCGCCGGACTGCGCACATCCAGCACCGCTCCTTCACCCGCCAGGAAGGGGTCGATCGCCATCCACGACGCCATGGCGCCCCACCCCCCCCCCTTGGACCTTGCCTGACATAGTGGGCCCACGCCGGCCCGGCTCAGGCCCGCCGAACTTCATGCTTTCCGGTCCACCCGCTTCCGCCACGGCCAGCGCCGAACAGCTGCTGGAGCGTTTCAGCTCCAGCTCCCCACGCCAGCGGCGGAGCCTGCTCCCCCAGATCGAGGCCCGATCCCAGGAGTTGCGCCCTTTGCTTCTGCAGGCCCTCCGCGGCCACGATCCCGACGGAGACGACTGGATCGCCGGCCTTTGGGTTCAGATGCTGCTGGCCGAAGACGACAACCACAGTCAGGCCCTGCTTGAGGAATATCCGGGCGGTTGGCTGAACCTTGCCAGTGGTGATGGCATCGCCTATGCCCCCCTGCAGGAGGCCCTGGCCCAGCGCTCCTTCGAGCTGGCTGATCGCATCACCAGCGAGGTGCTGCGGCAACTGGCCGGCTCCGAAGCGGTCCGCCGCGGCTACGTCTTTTACAGCGAGGTGGCCCCCATGCCCAGCCTTGATCTGACCAGCCTCGATCGGCTCTGGGTCTGCTACTCAAGGGGCCGCTTCGGTTTTTCGGTCCAGGGGAGACTGCTGAGGGCCTGCAACGGTCGCTGGGACCAGCTCTGGCCCAGGCTGGGCTGGAAGAGTGAAGGCACCTGGACCCGTTATCCCAGTGGCTTCCAGTGGAACCTGGAGGCGCCGGAAGGACACATGCCATTGATCAACCAGTTGCGCGGGGTGCGCCTGATGGATGCCCTGCTCAATCATCCAGCTTTGCAACACCGAATCGTCACCGGCTGAGCCTGGGGCGCCCTTGAGCGTTAGGGTCAATTTCAGCCATGGTTGGTGTGGATGCTTCGGCGCCTGATCAGTCCGCTGAAGTGGACCGACTTCATCACTCCCTCCACCCTTCAGTTAGCCCCCCTGCTGGAACTGCTGCTGGAGCCGATGGCCACGGCTTCCAACCTGGCGGAGCTGCAACTTGGCCTGCAGGAGGCTCTGGTCAACGCGGTGAAGCACGGAAACGGGTGTGACCCGCGCAAATGCCTGCGGATCCGGCGCATCCTCTCGCCCAACTGGGTGATCTGGCAGATCCAGGATGAGGGCTGCGGAGTCCCGGCCTGCTCACGCTCCGGCGTGCTGCCCGAGCGCAGCGATGCCTGCTGCGGCCGGGGCTTCTTTCTGATTCACCACTGCTTCGATGATGTGCGCTGGAGCGAGCGCGGTAACCGACTGCAACTGGCGGCCCAGCGGCACCGGACCTGACTTTCAGGCTGCTTCAGTGGCCGTGGCTGGGGCAGCCGGGATCACGCAGATCACCCTTCAACCAGGCCAGACCGTGCTCAAGCAGTTCGATCGCCCGCTTCTGGGCGTCGCCCTCGAGGCGGTGGGGCGGGCTGTCCTCGGCGAGCAGGTGCACTAGGGCCGCCGCTAGCTGCTCAGCCGCCCGTCTGGGCTTGTGACCCTTGTGGGCATGCCAGTCGCGGCCATCGATGGCCAGAAGCCGCTGCAGCTCCTCAGCCAGCTCACGGCTGGTGGGCGGCCAGGCCTGGGGGGATCCGCTCCGCATGGCGGCAGCAGGCGCTGAAGAAAGCGGCACTGGACGAAAGACATCGTTGAGAGCCATCCTGACTCCATGGCACCTCCTTCGCGGCGTCAACCGCGGCGCCGATCCTCCCGATTGATCAACCGCCCATCCAGCCGCCGCTCCGGCTGGCTGCATGGGCTCTCCACCCTGCTGGCCGTGGCAGGTCAGGGGGAGCGGCTGGCAGCCCAGGAGCGCTCCAGTCCGGTGGATCTCTCCAGCTCCGAAAGGAGACTGAGCCAGCGGCTTGAGCTGGGTCAACGCCTGCTTGATCCCCTTCCGGCCCCCCTGCGGAGCGGCCGCTGGCAGGACCAGGTGCTCTGGCGGGCCCTGCGCTGGGGTGGAGGCGGATTGATCCTGGCCTGGTGGCTGCTGCGCTAGGCGGCCAGCAACAGCCCGGGGGCCTCCCCGATCACCTCCACGAGGTAGGGACTGCCCTCGGCGAAAAGACCACCGCTGGCGAAAAGGACATCCTTGGTGGGAGTCGGCAGCGGGGGCTGAAGCTGGGCGCGTCGCCAGGCGTGATACATCGAGCGGCGGTGGCGGTCTTCCTGGAGTACGAGCCTGTCAGCACCCAGGCTCGGACTCTCGCCCGCCAGCAGTGGGGTGCGCAAGCGAACCCCGTAGCCATGGGCTTCGATCTGAACAAGCCCCTCCATCAGAACCGTCTGAAAGGACCAGCCCTGCAACCAGCGCAGATGAAATGGATTGGAGTTCAAAGCAAGGCACCCGGGTGCAGCGAAAATCTATTCACGTTCCTCTGGAGTTGCAGCAATCGGGCGACCGCTGTGCTGCAGCGCTGACGCCGCTCAGACCAGAGGCTTGGTGGCGGACCAGACCCTGGTCATGAAATGGGACTGGGCACTGATCCCACCGAAGCCGGCCTGAGCCAGGCGCGCCTGGATGTCGTCGGAGATGTAATCGCGGTAGTAGGGCTCATGGAAGGCCCGACGGAAATTCTCGAGCACGGCTGAGAACTCGGGGGAATCAGCCAGCTGGATCGAGTCGGCCAGCACCAGCACACCGCCTGGCTCCATCACCCGGAAACACTCCCGCAGGACGTTCTGGCGGGCTTCGGCGGGAAGCTCATGGAAGAGGAACACACAACTCACCGCCTGGAAGGTGCCGTCGGCGAAGGGCAGGGCCTCGGCATTGCCCTGCACCAGCTGGGGCAGCTCCCCCGGCAACTGGCTGAGGCAGCGGTTGGCTTCGCGCAGGTAGGACGCCGAGAGGTCGAGGCCCACCAGCTGGATCTCCCCGAGACCACCGCGAAGCTGGCGCAGGGTGCGGCCGGTGCCGGTTGCCACATCCAGCAGACGCAGCTGGCCGGGTGAGCGCTGGGCGAAGGCCCGCAGCCCACGCTTGAGCGGAGCGATCAGGCGGCGGCGCATGGCATCGGCGCTGCCGTTGAACAGGATTTCGACCTGGAGGTCGTAAAGCGCAGCGGAATGGTCGCTCAGGTAGCCATCGGTCTGATGGTGGAAGTTCTGCAGGTAATAGGAGGGGTAGTCCTCGGGGCGTACATCCCTTGGCAGATCCCGCACCTTGCGCTGGGTGCGGCGGTTCCACTGACGGGGGGTGTCCAGCCAGACCAGGGGGTAACGGGCCGCCCAGTCGAGCCAGGGGGCATCGAAGAGGAGGGAGGGGGGATAGAGGCCACTCTCAGCCTCCTGCCAGTCGGTCTCCAGCAGCCGGTCCATGGAGGTCTTGAGTGCCAGGGTCATCTGGGCAGGCACCGGCACCGTCTGGGGGGCGCCCTGGGGATCGACCAGACGCATCAGCCGGCCACCAAGCTCCTTGTGGGCCAGGCCCATGATCGTCTTGCCCTGCTGCAGGGCCTGGTAAGCGAACTTGCTGACGGTGTCGGGCATGGGGTGCCGGTGAGAAAGCGGCAATCGAAGGACTCCATTTCAGCCGATCCACCCGGCAGCTGCGAGGGACCACTGGGGAATCCGCCAGCTCCACGCCGCGCGCCAGCTCGGTTCAGCCGTCGTAGTAGAGCGCGAACTCGTGGGGATGGGGTCGCTGCCGCAGCTGCTGCACCTCATCTGTCTTGAGGGCGATCCAGGTGCGGATGAAGTCCTCGCTGAACACGTTCCCGGCCAGCAGATACTCGTGGTCGGCCCCTAGAGCCGCCAGTACCCCGTCGAGGGAACCGGGCAGCGTGGCGATCGGCTCCACATCTTCCGGGGGCAACGCGAACAGGTCGAGATCCATCCCGTCGCCCGGGTCGATCTGCTGACGGATGCCGTCCAGACCCGCCATCAGCATGGCGGAGAAAGCCAGGTAGGGATTGGCCATGGCGTCGCCGCTGCGGAACTCGAGTCGCTTGGCACGGGGGTTATCACCGCTGAGAGGAATGCGCACAGCCGCGGAGCGGTTGCCCTGGGAATAGACCAGATTCACCGGCGCCTCGAAGCCCGGCACCAGGCGCTTGTAGCTGTTGGTGGTGGGGTTGGTGAAGGCCAGGAAGCTGGGGGCATGGCGAAGCAGTCCTCCGATGTACCAGCGGGCTGTCTGGGACAGATCCGCATAGGTGCCCAGCCCGAAGAACAACGGTTGACCGTCCCTCCAGAGGCTCTGGTGAACGTGCATGCCGCTGCCGTTGTCAACGAACACCGGTTTGGGCATGAAGGTGGCGGTGCGCCCGTATTTGCGGGCCACGTTGCGCACCACATACTTGTAGATCATCACGTTGTCGGCCGCGCTGATCAACTCAGCGAACCTGATGCCCAGCTCCTGCTGGCCAGCGGCCCCCACCTCGTGGTGATGCTTCTCGATCGGCACCCCCAGCTGAGCCATGGTCAGCAGCATCTCGCTGCGGATGTCCTGAAAGGTGTCGCTGGGGGGAACGGGGAAATAACCCTGCTTCGCCTTCATCTTGTAAGCAAGATTGCCGCCCTCCTCCAGCCGGCCGCTGTTACAGGGGGCTTCGATCGAATCGACGCTGTAGAAGCAGCCCCCCTCGCTGGAGCCGTAGCGCACGTCCTCGAACAGGAAGAACTCCGGTTCAGGACCGAAGTAGGCCGTGTCGGCCAGGCCTGAGCCGGCCAGGTGCGCCTGGGCCCGCTGGGCCAGCGACCGGGGGCAACGCCCATAGGCCTCGCCGCTGCGGGGCTCCTGAATCGAGCAGATCAGGCTGAGGGTTTTATGGCGAAGGAAGGGATCAATCCAGGCCGTGGCCGGATCGGGAACCATCGCCATGTCCGATTCATGGATCGCTTTCCAGCCCCGGATCGAGGAGCCATCGAAGGGCAGGCCCGTCTGAAACGACTGCTCATTGAGCAGGTCGGCGCAGATGGTGAGGTGCTGCCACCTGCCATGGAGATCGGCAAACTTGAGATCGATCAGCTCAAGGTCCTCGTCCTTGATCCGGCGAAGCACGTCCTGGGCTGAGTTGGCCATGGGGGCAGGGAAGGACTGAGGGGAGGAAGGCTGGCGGCAGCCAGAGCGGGCAACCGGAATCGATGCTTAGGCCGCTCCACCCTGGCTTTCGTCTCCGTTGTAACCCTCGACCCGGTCCGTGCCGTGGCGTGAGCTGGCAAGCCAAGCTGCGTAACCGTTTCTGTCAGATTGGCCAGATCCCATGGCTGGACAGGGATCTGGCCAGACCCAGATGCTAGTTTCCGATCCAGGTGAGACGATCTCGACGTCATGCGCGATGCCATCACCGGTCTGATCGGCCGGTATGACCAGCTGGGGCGCTATCTCGATCGCGATGCGATCGACAGCATCGCCACCTACCACTCCCAGGCTGAAGTCAGGCTGGCAGCGGTGGAACTGATCAATCGGGAAGCGACTGAGATCGTCCGGGATGCCAGTCGGCGTCTCTTCGAGCAGGACCCGGAACTGCTGCTCCCGGGCGGCAACGCTTACACAACCCGCCGGCTGTCTGCCTGCCTGCGGGATATGGACTATTTCCTGCGCTACGCCAGTTACGCGCTCGTGGCAGGCGACCCCACCATCCTCAACGAGCGGGTCCTCAATGGCCTCGACGACACCTACAAGAGCCTTGGGGTCCCAACCGGTCCCACGGTGCGAAGCATCGTTCTGTTGGGCGAAGTGCTGGCGGAGCGGCTGGCGGAAGCGGGTCTTGAGCCAGGGAATCTGATCAGCGCTCCGTTCGAGCACATGGCCCGTGGTCTGGCTGACACCAATCTCAGGGCCAGCTGAGGGCCGTTGGCTCAGTGCTTAGGCTGACGTTCATCGATCCTTAGTTTCGCCGCAGGTCTTGGTCACCCTGACTTCCTCCCCATCCATCTCCCCGGCGGCCGCCGTGAGTGATCGCCATCGCCTGAATCTGGGGCCGATCGCCACTCCCGACCGGCTACTGCTCGGTCCAGGACCGTCCAACGCCCACCCCACGGTGCTGCAGGCCCTCGCCCGCACCCCGATCGGTCACCTGGATCCCCTCTACATCGAACTGATGGGTGAGGTGCAGGATCTGCTGCGCTACGCCTGGCAGACAGAGAACCGCCTCACCATTCCGATGAGCGGCACGGGCAGCGCCGCCATGGAGGCCACCCTGGCCAACACGGTGGAGCCAGGCGACAAGGTGCTGGTGGCCGTGAAGGGCTACTTCGGCCTGCGCCTCGTCGACATGGCCGGACGCTACCGGGCCGAGGTGGCCACGATCGAGCGGCCCTGGGGCGAAGCCTTCACGCTCGAGGAGATCGAGCAGGCTCTGGCCAGCCACCGCCCGGCGATCCTGGCGATGGTTCATGCCGAAACCTCCACAGGCGTCTGCCAGCCAATGGAGGGGATCGGCGAGCTCTGCCGCCGCTACGACTGCCTGCTGCTGCTCGACACGGTCACCTCTCTCGGTGCTGTGCCAGTACACCTTGACGCCTGGGGTGTGGACCTGGCCTACAGCTGCAGCCAGAAAGGTCTGAGCTGCCCTCCAGGCCTCGGCCCCTTCACCATGGGGGAGCGGGCTGAAGCCAAGCTGGCGGCCCGCACAGGCCAAGTGCCCAACTGGTATCTGGATGTCTCCCTGCTCAACCAGTACTGGGGCAGCAACCGGGTGTACCACCACACCGCCCCGGTGAACATGAACTTCGGCATGCGCGAAGCTCTGCGGCTGCTCGCAGAAGAGGGCCTGGAGCAGGCCTGGAGCCGACACCGCAGCAACGCGGAGCGCCTCTGGGAAGGCCTCGAACGCCTTGGCCTCGAGCTGCATGTGCCCAAACACCTGCGCCTGCCCACCCTCACCACGGTGCGCATTCCCGAGGGTATCGATGGCAAGGCCTTCTCCCTTCACCTGCTCAACACCCACGGCATCGAGGTGGGCGGTGGCCTGGGCGCCTTGGCTGGCAAGGTCTGGCGTATCGGCCTGATGGGCTTCAACAGCCAGCCGGAGAACGTCGATCTGCTGCTCAACCTGCTCGAAACGGAACTTCCCGCCTTCCGTCAGTCCGCGCCTGTCGCCTCAATCGCCTGAGCTCGCCTCCGACGTCTGAACCAGCTTTCCAGCAGCTCTCTGGCCTCCTGCTCCCTCACACCCGCCATCACCTCCATGTGGTGATGCGCGCTTGGGTCGGCAGCCAGATTCAGACAGCCGCCCAGGGCTCCACGCTTGGCATCCCCAGCGGCGAAGACCACCCGACCCATCCGGGCCTGGATCAGTGCTCCGGCGCACATGGGACAGGGCTCCAGGGTCACCAGCAGGCTGCAGGCGTTGAAACGCCAGTCGTGAATCAGGCGCGCGGCCTGGCTGAGCGCCACGAGCTCGGCATGGCCCAGGGGGTCCTGCTGGGATTGACGCCGGTTCGTTCCCCAGCCCAGAGCACGGCCAGCCCCATCGAGAACAACTGCCGCCACGGGGATCTCGCCGGCCTCGCCCGCCCGCTGCGCCATCCGCAGCAACCGCGCCATCCAGAACTGCTGGCAGCTGAGCGGCAGGGGGGCAGGGTGTCGCATAGGCAGAAGGTGGGAGGCTGAAGCGGCGCACAGTCCACCGAGACTGACAGCCAGCCACCAGATCCAAGGTCATCCCCGAACGGCCTGCAGCTCTCGTTGCTCCCGTTACACGAGACAATGATTCCCCCGACCGCCTTGCCCTTGGCCGTCACGCCACACCAGGAGAGGGCGCTCGATCCCCTGCCCTTCGCCTCACCGGGCGTCTTCGACGCGAATCTGGAGGCGTTCCTGCAGGACGCCTCCCATCAGCTCTGCCGCTGGCTGGGCTCGGCTGAGACCCGTCCGCCCCTGCCGGGCCTGAGCCTGCTGCCCACCGTGGAGCCGGAAGTTTCGGGACTGGGAGCGCAGAGGCTGCTCGCGGATCTGCACCTGGTGATGGAGGGGGCCTACAACCCGAACCACCCAGGCGCCCTGGCCCACCTCGATCCCCCACCTCTGAGCGCCTCGATGGTGGGGGACCTGATCTGCGCTGGGCTGAACAACAATCTGCTGGCCGAAGAGCTCTCCCCGTCGCTCAGCCGTCTGGAGCGGAGCCTGTGCGGCTGGCTGGCCCGGCGGCTTGGCCTGGGGGAGCGGGCCGGTGGTGTCCCCGCCAGCGGCGGCAGTCTCAGCAATCTGATGGCCCTTGTCACTGCGAGGGAAAGCCGCGGCCTGCGCGGCGCCCCCGAGGCCGTTGTGCTGTGCGGCCTCGACAGCCACACGTCGCTGGAGAAGGCGGCGATGGTGATGGGCCTTCCGGCCGCTGCCCTGCACCGCCTGCCGCTCGATGACGACGGCCGCCTCCAGCCGGAACTGGTGGGCGAATGCCTGCAGACCCTCAGCGCCTCCGGCATCCCCGTGATCGCCCTGGTGGCCACGGCTGGCACCACCGTTCGCGGGGCCGTGGATCCCCTGGTGGAACTGGCCGCCCTCTGCCGCTGCCACGACATCTGGCTGCATGTCGATGCGGCGATCGGCGGAGTGCTTGGTCTGAGTGAGCGCCACCGCCAGCGGGTCGAGGGCCTGGGGCTGGCGGATTCGGTCACGATCAACCCCCAGAAGCTGCTGGGGATCACCAAGACCTCCTCCCTGCTGCTGCTGGCTGATCCCACCGCCCTGGAGCGAAGCTTCGCCACGGGGTTGCCATACATGGAGCTCAGCCACGAAGGGGGACATGGTGGTGAGTGCGGCCTGCAGGGCAGCCGCAGTGCCGAGATTCTCAAGCTGTGGCTTGGCTTGCGCCAGTTGGGCCTCGATGGCATCGAGGTTGTGATCGAGGGGGCGATTCAGCGACGGCGCCGCCTTCAGCAGCTGTTGCAGGAGGGACAAGGCAGCGGCGATCTCAGCCTGCTCAGCGGCCCGCTGCACCTGCTGGCCTTCCGGCCTCGCCAGCTGGATGCCGCCGGCTGCGAGCACTGGTCGCAGCACTGCCGCCAGGAGCTGCTGGCCCACGACCTGATGCTCTCCCGCCCCCGCTACCAGGGGAAACACCACCTCAAGGCAGTGCTGGGCAATCCCCACACCCAGGAGGAGCATCTGCAGCGGCTCGCCGGGGTGGTCAGCCAGTCGCTGCGGTCCGGGGATCTGACCTGAAACCTCAGCCTTCGGCACCAGGCAAAATGCCAGCGGGGTGAGCGGCTTTCAGGTGTGAGCTGGCATCGTGGACCCATTACGACCATGTGCGATCAACAGCCATGAGCGAGACGCCACCTCAGGCAAACCCCCGCGGACGCTGGGTGGCGATTGTCACCGGCGCCCTTTCAATTGTGATCGGGGTGCTGTATCTCGCACTGATCACGGTGCTCGACGCCCGGGGTCCCCTCCAGCCCCCTCCCCCCGAGGCCCTGGGCGAGGTGGCAACTGCCGGTCCCGCCGCCGCTGCAGAGGCTCCACCACACGGCGCAGGGCCACCTCCAGAAAACCGCGCAACGCCCCCTCCCTCCGGTTGAGGTCGTACTGGCGGCGCACCACCTCCTGCAGCCCCCCATCGCCCCAGTCCTGACCCTGCTCGAAGTAGGTGAGGAAGCTGAGGCCCGCGATCCGCGTCAACCAGGCAGCACTCACCCCCTGCACCGCCTTGCTGACCACCAGTGCCGGCAGGTTCAGGCTCAGGGCGGTGGTGATCAGTCCGAGCCCCCCCTTGATCACCCCCAGACCCGCCAGGGTGCGTCCCACCGAGAGGGCCAGGTCCTGGCCGGCCTCGCGCGTCAGCGTCACCCCGTAGGCCCGGCCCAGCTCCACCACCATCTGAGCGTTCACGGCGGCGGTGCCGAGCAGATCCACCACCGGCAGGGGGTTCACCACCAGCACCCCGGCGCCGATCCACATGTAGCGATCGACGATGGCCTCCCCGTCCTGGCGCCGCTGGCGTGAGAGCAGGGCACGGCTGGCGTCGCTGAGACGCTGGCTCTGCAGCAGAATGTTATCGGCGATCAGCTCCTCGCCGTCCTGATGCAGCAGCTCCGAGAGACGGCGCAGCAGGGCGTCGACCTCAGGAGCAGGCTGCAGCGGTCGACCGCCGGGCCTGGGGATCGACTGGGGCGCGGCGGCGGCGGGGATCACGTCCTCGGCGGCGATTCTGCCGCTGCAGCGCTGGCGCAGCAGGGCCAGCAGCCGCCGCTCCTCCTCCTCGCCGCGCAGGTCACATTTGTTCAGCACCAGCACCAGCCGCTTACCAAGGCTGGCGAGAGCTTCGAACACTTGGAACTCCGCGGCGCGCAGATCGCCATCCACCACCAGCACCAGCAGATCGGCACGGGCCGCCTGCCGGCGGGCCTCAAGCTCACGCTCCTGACCGTCACGGCCGGATTCGAGAATGCCCGGTGTATCGACCAGCTGCAGGCCACGCTGCAAGCCCTTCAGGCGCAACCGGTAGGTCTGACAGGAGGTGGTTGAGCCCATCGCGGCCCCCACATCCCCCACCACCTGCTTGAGCAGGGCACGGATCAGGGAGGTCTTGCCGGCGGAGCCACTGCCGAAAATCACCAGCACCAGATCGCCGCGGGCGAGCTCCGCCTCCACCCTGTCGCGCTCCTGTCGCAGGGCTTCGCGCGCCACCTCATCGCGTACCCGCTCCAGCACCGGATCGATGGAGCGCAACTGCTGACCGGCCGCCTCCTGGCGGCTGCTGGGGGCGGGTAGGGGCTTGCTGCCGGAACCAGGGACTGGCCTGGGGTTGCGCCAGGCCAGCAGCCAGGGCCAGGCCAGGCGCAGCAGCAGCACAGCGCCGCCACCCAGCACCAGCACCAGCAGCGGGCCCACCAGGGCCGGTGGCAGAAGGTAGCTGAGCTGCCACACCAGGTTGTTGAAGGCCTGCAGCAGCAGTGAAAGGGCCACGATCACGGCCAGGGCCGCCGCCACCCAGATCCAGAGGCGCAGGCGTGGCATCAGGGCTTCGCCGCTGGGGCGGCACGGCTCGGGGTGGCCTGGCGCATGATGTCGCCCCAGAGGCCGGCGGCCAGGGCGCTGCCGCTGCGGGTCGGGCTGTTGTCGTCGTTGCCCAGCCAGATGCCCATCACCCAGTGGCGACTGGGCTCATAGCCGATGAACAGGAGATCCCTGCCCCCGTTGGTGGTGCCGGTCTTGCCCCCCTCCTCCCCGCCGAGGTAGGCCGCACCGCCGGTGCCGGAGCGCACCGCGGCCTGGAGCAGCCCCTGCATGCTGCGGGCCACCTCAGGCTTGAGCACGCTGCGGCCGGCCTGGATGGCCCTGTTCGGCTGATCGCCCTTGTTGCGCAACTGGCGGCAGCGTTCACTCTCGAGGCCCGCGCAGGTCTCGGCGTCGGTGAGGCGGCGAATGGTGCTGGGGGCATGCCAGACCCCGCCGTTGGCCACGGCCCCATAGGCGGCGGTGAGCTCGATCAGCCGAGCCTCGCTCTGACCGAGGGTCAGGCCTGGCACGGGGTTGAGGCTGGAGCTGATGCCCAGATCCTGGGCCTGCTGCACCACTGCCTCCAGACCCACCCGCCGGGCCAGTCGCAGGGCGGCGGTGTTGCTGCTGATGGCGAAGGCCTGGCGCAGGCTGAGGCTGCCGCCGCAGCCACTGGAGAACGACTGGCCGCGCCAGCTCAGGGGACTGCAACTGATCAAGTCGCCGGGCCTGGAGCCCCGCTGCAGTGCCGCCAGGTAGGTGAAGAGCTTGAAGGTGCTGCCGGGCTGCCGCAGGGCCTGACTGGCCCGGTTGTACTGGCTGGTGCGGTAATCGCGCCCGCCGGCGATGGCGATCACTCCGCCGTTGCGGCTGTCCAGCAGCACCACAGCCCCCTCGCTTACCCCCAGGGGAGCGGAAACGGCCAGGCGCCGTCGCAGCTGCCGCTCCACCACCTCCTGTACCGGCGGATCCAGGTGGGTCTCCACCAGGAAATTCCCCTCCGCCGCCACATCCACCCCCAGCAACCTCTCCAGGTCGAGACGCACCTGATCCGTGTAGTACGGCGCAGGGCGCCGGCTGCCGCTGCGGCAGGCCTGGCTCCCCAGCTGAATGGGGCTGCGGCGGGAGCGGCGGGCCCGGTCAGCGCTGATGCGGCCGCTGTCGGCCATCTTCAGCAGCACGACGTTTCGGGCCTCCAGGGCCGCCTGGGGGTTGATGCAGGGATCGTGGCCGTTGGGAGAAGGCAGCAGACCCACCAGCAGGGCCGCCTCCTCCAGGCTGAGCCTCGCCGCCGGTTTGGCGAAGTAATGGCGGGCGGCGTCCTCGAAGCCCCAGCCCACTCCCAGGTACACCCGGTTCAGGTAGCTCAGCAGCAGGTCGCCCTTGCTGAAGCGGGCCTCCAGTTGCAGGGCCACCAGCAGCTCCCGCCACTTGCGGATCAGCGTTTCACCCTGGCCCACCTGCTCCGGGTAGAGGCTGCGGGCCAGCTGCTGGGTGAGGGTGCTGCCCCCCTCCAGCACCCGTCCACCGAGCACGTTGGTGGCCAGGGCGCGGGCGGTGCCGATCGGATCCACGCCGGGATGCCACCAGAAGCGGCTGTCCTCACTGGCGAGCAGGGCATCCACCAGGACCGGCGGGAAATCGGAGAGGGCGTCGTTTTCGCGGTGTTCGCTTGATTCCGCGGAACTGATGGGCCGGTTCAACCGGTCGTAGAGAGCGAGGGGGCCCCGCACCGGCGCCAGGCTGCCCCGCACCGGCGCCCACACAGCGGCCAGAGCGAGCAGGAGCAGGCCACCCGAACCGAGCCCCGCCAGCACCAGGGTGAGGCCACGGGCCAGCCGCTGTCCCCGGGGCATCGGCTTGCGCTCGAACACCAGCTCCGGCAACCCCGGCTCCTCGGGGGGGCCGAAGCGCACCACATCTCCATCCCGCAGCAGCAGCTCCCGGATCCGCTGGCCGCGCCAGAACAGCCCGTTGGTGGAGCCGCTGTCACGAATCAGCCAGTCGTGGCCCACTGGTTCGAGCCATGCGTGCTGCTTGCTGACAGCGGGGTGATCCAGGCTCAGCTCAAGGCCAGGATCGCGGCCGAGGCGGACCAGCCGGCCGTGGAGCGTCATCCGCAGGGGGGCGTGACCGCTCAGATGGATCTCCACCCGCGCGGAAGCCTGGCTCTCCAGCTCCACCACCCCCCGCTTCAGGCCCTCAACGGCGCTCACGGGGACGTCCCTCCCACAGATCGAGGATCAGGCAGACCACCGCCACATTGATCGCCACATCGGCAAGGTTGAACACCGGGAACTGGACGGGCACCAACTCGAGAAAATCGACCACGCCACCGATCCGCCAGCGGTCGAGGCCATTGCCCACGGCCCCCCCCAGCAAGGATCCGAGTCCCAGACACTGCCAGCGCGGTAACGATGGCTGGCGCTGGATCCACACCACCAGCAGCAGCGCCACCACCAGGCTCACCACACCCAGCCAGACGGCCTGGCCGCTGAACAGGCTGAACGCAGCACCGGTGTTGAACACCAGCCTCAGACGCAGGAGCCCCGGAATCAGGGGTGCCGCCAGACCCGAGGGCAGAGCGGCCGAAGCCCACGCCTTGCTGAGCTGGTCGAGCACCACCACCAGCCCCGCCACGGTCCAGGCGAGACGACGACTGGAGCTCACGCCTGCGCTCATGGGTCCACCAGCAGGAGGCGGCGCAGGGGCCAGGCCAGCACCGCCACGCCGCAGCAAAGCAACAGCTGGGGCAGCAGGGGGCCGAGGCTGTAGGCGACCAGCAGATCGGGCAGTCCAGCGGCCCAGCGGCCCGCCAGAGCCCCGAGCAGCAGGTTGGCGATGCCGCAAAGCTGGATCACCACCAACCCCAGGCAGGCAGCTCCCAGCAGCTGCAGCAGCTCGCCCATCCCCTCCTGGCGGGCCAGCCGACCACTCACCCAGGCTGCTGGCATGAAGCCGGCCAGGTAGCCGAAGCCTGGATCCAGCAGGTAGGCCATACCACCGCCGGAATGGAACACGGGCAGCATCAGCAGGCCGAGGCTGAGATAGCCCACCGCCGCCAGCAGGGCCGGCCTGGGGCCGCAGACCAGGGCCGTGAGCAACAGTGCCGGCACCTGGGCGGTGACGGGGAGATCGAACAGGCGCAGCCCGCCTCCGGCCAGAGGCAGGGGAATGGCGGCCTGGATCAGACCCCCCATGATGATCAGCAGCAGCCCCACGAGGGCCCCACTCCAGTTGGCTAAGGCCCGCAAACGAAGGGTGATTGGCTGACTCCATCCTGCTGTAGTGGATGCCAGCTGAACAGCGGCGGTGATGAGCTTCCCCGATCTGAACACCGATCAACCCGGTGAGCCCGTGGCTCAGCCGCCGGACGATCAGCCGAACCATGGGCCAACGGATCCGCCTTCCGGCGCTGCCGCTGAGCCCGAAGCACCAGAGTTCAGCGTGGGGGACTGGGTTCGGATCACGACCCGACTCACCTATCTCAAAACCGCCGATCCGATGCCGATGCTGCGACCACCCGATCTGGTCGATGGCGATGAAGCCGGCCAGGTGATGGCGCTCAGGGCCATCAACCTCCTGGCCGTGCGCTTCCGGCGCGGCACCTTCCTGCTGGGTGCCGATCAGCTCAGCGCCTGCACCCCCGAGGGGCAGCCCAGGGGGTGAGAGCCCCAGACCTTCCCGGCGGCCCGCAGGGCCTGAGGCGGTCCGCAGAGGCTGAGGCTGGGCCGGCTCAGCAGCTGGCGGGCGACGACATGGAGCATGTCGGGGTCGAAGCCTCCGGCCCGCTCCAGCGCCTCATCGGCGTAGGACCAATCCAGGCCATGGCCAAGCACCATCGCCTGGCGATCGGCAATCTGGCCGCAGGTCTGCCGGCCGGCCGCAGAGGCGCCGCGGAACTTGGCGAGGGCCAGGGCCAGTTCCTCCTCGCTCAGGGGCTGATCCAGCAGCCTTTGCCACTCAGAGAGCAACTCCATGGTGGCCTCAGCGGCCCGCTCAGCAGAACTGGAGAGATGGAAAACGAAGGGTGCGGCGCCACAGCGGGCCGGGGCGTGGACACCCACGTCGTAGGCCAGGCCGTGATCTTCCCGCAGCGCCACGAACAACCGGCTCGACATCCCCACTCCCAGGTGGCACTGCAGCAAGCGCAGGGCCAGGGAGCGGGGATCGGCCAGGGGCACCGTGGTGGTCCCGAGCATCAGCACCAGCTGCTCGGTGTCCTGCTCCTCGAGCACCAGAGCCGGCTCGTTCTCCGCCTCCTGCCCACTCAGCAGCGACGGGGATCGGCAATTCCAGGCTGGTCTGCCGGCGGGCTGCAGCAACTCGATCAGGTCCTGGGGTGGCCGGCCCACCAGCACCAGGGCCGCGCCGTGCCCCCCCAGGGCTCCTGCGGCATCGACCAGCTGGGGACGATCAAGCCCGGCCAGCTCAGCCTCCACACCGAGGGGGTCGTGGCCATAGGGGCCCTGGCCGTAAAGGTGGGAACGAAGCTGGTCGTGGGCCTGCTGGAACGGGTCTTCGCGCAGGCGTCCGAGGGTCTGCAGGTTGAGTTGCCGCTCCAGGCTGATCTGATCAGGATCGAGCCAGGGGGACTGCACCATGAGCCCAAGCAAAGGCAGCAGGGCAGCGGCGTCGTCGCTGGCGCACTTCAGACTGATCACCAAGGCGTCTTCGCTGGCTTCGCAGCGCAATTCATCGCCGAGGCCCTCCACCAGATCAGCCAGTTGATCGCTGCTGAGATCGCCGCAGCCCCGGCTGAGCAGTCCTGCCAGCAACTGGGCCCGGCCGCGCTGGCCTGGCGGATCGGCCGCACTGCCGCTTCGGATCCAGAGCCTGGCGGAAAGGATCGCCGGTCCTGCTCGGCGCAGCACCGAGACCGGGCAGCCCCCGGGCAGCTCGAAGCGCTCGGGCTGGGGAAGGGGAGGAAGGGGGGTGGAGCGGCTCATGCGGGCAGGGCCAGCAGACGACAAGCCCGCTCGGGAGCCAGCAGTGGCAGCAGCTCAGCACCGAGGCGCTCCACACTCCAGCTCTGCAGCAGCTCGAGGGGATGGCTCAGCGGTTGCAGACGCCCCCAGAGGCACTGGTGACCGATCAGACCCGCCACCGACGACGCCGACTCCAGGCCGAAGCGATATCCATTGGCCACAAGACGGCGGGCGCGCTCCAGCTCACTCTCGGGGGGAGGTGTGCAACAGATCTCCTGCCAGACCGCTGCGATCTGCTCCTCCACTGCCGCCACCTGCTCCGGAGCGCAGACCGCCTCGAGCAGGGCCAGGCTGCCGGATTCGAGCACATTCAGATCCAGATCGATGCTCTCCACCAGGCGCAGGTCTTCGCGCAGCCGCTGCACCAGGCGACTGCGGCGCCCTTCAGCCAGCAGGCTGGTGAGCAGATCGGCGCCGGCCAACGCCTCTTGATCGGCGGCGGCGGGAAGCTGCCAGGCCATCAGCAGGCGAGCCGCCTCAAGACGGGGCAGCTCCAGTTCATGAACACCGGGGAGCAACTCCAGGGCCACCCCTGGCGGCGGTGCCGTGGCCTTTGAATCAAGACCGGCCAGGGCACTGCTCGCCAGCAGGGTCTCGATCGGCAGCTGATCGATGGCACCGGCAATGGCCAGGCTGCAGCGCCGAGGCCGGTAGGCGTTGCTGTGAAAGGAGGCCATCCCGCCGGGGGTCTGGGCCTTGAGTGCCCTGCGGTCCCCCAGGATCGGCCGGCCGTAGGGGTGCTGAGGACAAGCCAGGGCGAGCAAGCGCTGGAAGGCCACCTCCTCGGGCTGATCCTCACTCTGGGCCAGCTCTTCGAGCACCACCTTGCGCTCCATCCGGAAATCGCCGGGATCTAGACGCGGCTTGAGCACCAGATCGAGCAGCAACTCCAGGGCTTCGGCCACCGCCTCCGCTGGCACGAGTACGTGGTAATGCACGTCGTCGAAGCCCGTGGCCGCATTACTGCTGCCACCCAACGACTCGATGCGGCGATCGAATTGCCCCGCTTCCAGACGCTCACTTCCCTTGAAGACCATGTGCTCCAGGAAGTGGGCCATGCCCTCCTGGCCAGGCTGTTCACCGGCGCTGCCGGCCTGGCACCAGAAGTCGAGGCAGACAAGAGGAGCTTGCTCCTGGCGCAGACTCACCACCTCCACCCCATTGGCGAGACGCAGCAGGCAGGGATCCTCGAAGCTGTCGGCAGCCTGGAGCGGGGGAGGGGAGGGAAGGGGCAACGGCTGGGCCGAACGGGCGTGGCAGGATCAGCATTCTGCTGGCCGAGGCTGCCCAAGTGACCTCAACCGTCCCTGCCGCATCTGGGCTGCACCCACTCGTGGATGCCCTGGCCGAAACGATCCGCAGCAGCTGGAGCTCGCTGCCGGGGCTGGCTCCCCTGGCCATCGACCAGGATCTGGAGGCGATCAGCGGCAGCCTCGACGGCGAGAAGCTGTTCATTCACAACGAGCTGCGCCGCTGCCGCGGCCTGCGCAAACTCCATCTGGAAACCGCCCGGCTGGGAGCAGGTCTGCAGATCCTGCACTGCGTGTTCTTCCCTGATCCCCGCTACGACCTGCCCGTCTTCGGTGCCGACATCGTTGCAGGACCGGCTGGAGTGTCGGCCGCCATCGCCGATCTCTCACCCACGGGCGGGGAGTTGGCCGCCGGGATCGCTTCCGGTCTGGCCGCCCTGCCGCGGCGCCCCTACAGCCAGCCGCGGGAGCTGCCGCCCTGGGGGACGATCTTCTCCCCCTTCGTGCGCTTCGTGCGGCCGGTGACTGAAGAGGAAGAAGGATGGTTCCAGGAGGAGGTGGCGGCGCTGCTGGCGGTGATGGCCAAGGCAGTGGCCAGCACGCCGGAGCAGGCTGTTGATGACCCCGCTACGGTTTTCCGGTATCACGGCCAACTCTCGTATTGCCAGCAGCAGAAACGGAACGACAAAACCCGCCGCGTGCTGGAGAAGGCGTTCAATCCGAGCTGGGCGGATCGCTACATCGAGAAGCTCCTCTTCGACGATCCCCCCTTGCCCGCATGAGCGGCCTGCCGCTGCGACCGGTGCTGATCGGCGCCGCTGCCCTGCTGGTTGTAGCCGGGACGGTCACCCTGATCAGCCGCAGCCAGCAGGGTGCCAAACCGGAGGCCGAGCCCAAGACCGTTTCCCAGCCCCGGACGCTGGAAGCGGTCTCGGCCCTGGGACGCCTTGAGCCTGCCGGTGACATCCGCAAACTCGCAGCACCGATCACCGGCATCGGTGGCAGCCCGCGGATCACCGAGCTGTTGGTGGAGGAGGGTCAGCGGGTGCAGGCGGGTCAGTTGCTTGCGACCTTCGACACCGGCCCCGCCCTTCAGGCCCAGCGGCGACTGCTCCAGAGCCGCATCGCCAACCTCAACGACCAGGTGACCCTGCTGGGGCGGGAAATCTCCCGCTACCGCCAGCTGGCCAAAGCGGGTGCCACCCCTGCCGCCGACCTCGAAAGCCGCGAACTCACCCTGGTGGAGCTCAAGGGCAGTCTGCGCGAAGCCCAGGACGAACTGGTCAAGACGGAAGCCGATCTGGTGAACACGGAGTTGCGGGCTCCGTTCAGCGGCACCGTGCTGAAGCTGCAGTCGCGGGTGGGCGAGCGCCCCGGCGATGACGGAATCCTCGAACTGGGGGCCAGCGACCAGATGGAGGTGCTGGCCGAGGTGTACGAGAGCGACATCAACCGCCTGCAACTGGGCCAGCGGGCCAGTGTCACCAGCGAGAACGGGGGCTTCAGCGGCACCCTCAACGGTCGGGTCATCCGGATCAGCCCCCAGGTGCGTCAGCGGGATGTGCTCTCCACCGACCCCACCGGTGATGCCGATGCCCGCATTGTGGAGGTGCGGCTCGCCCTCGATCCGGCCGACATCCCCCGGATCAGAACTCGCACCGGACTCAAGACAGTGATTCGCTTCGAGCCATGAGAGCCTGGCCCGGTATGGCGGCGATCTGGAACCGGCGCCGGATTCCCCTGGCCTGGCTGCTGCTCACCCGGCAACCGGCCCGGCTGGCGGTGGCCCTGGCGGGCATCAGCTTCGCCGGGATCCTGATGTTTATGCAGTTCGGCTTCCGTGACGGGCTGTTTGACGCCAGCGTCACAGTGCACAAGCTGTTCGACGCCGACCTGGTGCTGCTCAGCCCCCGCTCCAGCAGTTCAGTGAGCATGGCCGGCTTTCCCCGCCGCCGCCTGGTCCAGACCCTGGCCGATCCCGACGTGGCCGGCATCACGCCGGTGCACTGGAACCTGGTGCTCTGGCGCAATCCCAAGGATCTGAGCACCCGCTCGATCCTGGCCCTGGGATTCGAGCCTGGCGATCCCCTGTTAACCGTTCCAGGCCTGGCAGCGAAGGCCAGGGTGCTCAACCAGCGGGGTCGGGTGCTCTTCGATGAACTCTCCAGGCCTGAGTTCGGGCCCGTGGCCGAATGGTTCCGGGCGGGCCGCACGGTGGAGAGCGAAATCGGTGGCAAGCGTGTGCGTGTAGGCGGCCTCGTGGGCCTCGGGGTGTCATTCGGGGCCGACGGCAACATCCTCACCAGCAGCGAGACCTACCTCCAACTGCTGCCCAACACGCCCCCCGGCAGCATCGAAGTGGGCCTGATCCGCCTGCGCCCGGGGGCGGATCAGGCCCTGGTTATGAAGCGCCTCAAGGACTCCCTGCCCAAGGACGTGAATGTATTCACCAAACAGGGCTTCATGGACTTCGAGAAGGACTACTGGCGCAGCAGCACGGCCATCGGCTTCATCTTCACCCTCGGTGCCGCCATGGGCTTCATTGTCGGCTGCGTGATCGTCTACCAGATCCTCTACAGCGATGTGAGTGATCACCTGCCGGAATACGCCACCTTGATGGCGATGGGGTACCGCCTCTCCACCCTGCTGGGGGTCGTGGCCCGGGAGGGATTGCTGCTGGCACTGCTCGGCTACCTGCCGGCCTACGCCGCCGGCCAGGGCCTCTATGCGCTGGTGCGATCAGCGACCCGTCTCCCGGTGTACATGGACATGCCCCGGGCTGTCCTGGTGTTCAGTCTGATCCTGGTGATGTGCATGGGTTCGGCCGGCATGGCGATGCGCCGCCTCGGGGATGCCGACCCCGCCGAGATCTTCTGAACGCCGCCCCAGCCGTGTCGCCATGACAGCCTCTCCCTCGTCCCTTCAAGCCCGCTCTGCCCCGGCTGGTTCCCCGCTGCCGATGGTCGAGGTGGAAGGTCTCTGCCATTGGTATGGAGCCGGTGAGATGCGCCGCCAGGTTCTCCAGCAGGTGAGCCTGACCATCCAGCCCGGGGAGGTGGTGCTGCTCACTGGTCCCTCGGGTTGCGGCAAGACCACCCTGCTCACCCTGGTGGGAGCCCTGCGCCAGGTGCAGCAGGGCCAGGTGCGGGTGCTGGGCCAGCACCTGAACGACTCCAGCCGGAAGCAGCGTCAGCAACTGCGGCGGCGCATCGGCATGATCTTCCAGGGACACAACCTGCTGCGCTGCCTCAGCGCCGAGCAGAACGTGCAGATGGGCTCCGACCTCCTGCCCAACCTCAGCTACCGGGCCCGGCGCGATCAGGCGCGTGAGTGGCTGCGGGCTGTGGGCCTCGGCGACCATCTCGACAAACTGCCCCACGGGCTCTCCGGAGGCCAGAAGCAACGGGTGGCGATCGCCCGGGCCCTGGCGGCCCACCCCCGCCTGCTGCTGGCCGATGAACCCACCGCTGCGCTCGACAAACAGAGCGGTCGCGAGGTGGTGGATCTGCTCAAGCGCCTCGCCAGGGAGCAGCACTGCGCAGTGCTGATGGTGACCCACGACCCCCGCATCCTGGATGTGGCCGACCGGCTTGTGCAGATGGAGGACGGCCGCCTGATGGCCGCCCGGGTGCCTGAGCCGGAACCTGCGGCCTGAGGGCCCACGGGTGAAGGTTGGTAGGGTGGAAGATCATTCCAACGAGCCCGAAGCAGTTCATGGCGAAACGCAGGAACCTCAAGAAAGAAAAGCAGGAGCGCAACCGCTCCTACGCCCGCAAGTTCAAGAAGCGCAAGCTCCGCAACGACGGCCGTGGTGAAGGGGCCGGCAACGGCGTCACCGGTACTGCCAACAACGGCGGCGCCGCCGACTGATCCGGGAGCCGGTGCTCTCACCAGCTGCCGCAGCCAAGCCATGTTCCCCAGCGTCGTCATCCCCACCTACAACCGCCGGCCGATCCTGGAGAAGGCACTGCTGGCGCTGGAGGATCAGCGGCTGGAGCAGCCTCTGGAGGGCTACGAAGTGGTGGTGGTCGACGACGGCTCCACAGACGGCACTGCCGAGTGGCTGCGGCAGGAGGCGGGGCGTTTCCCCCATGTGCGCCTGATCGAACAGGACCATGGCGGACCCGCCGAAGGCCGTAACCGCGGCGTCGACCACGCCCGCGGTGATGTGATCGTCTTCATCGACAGCGATCTGGTGGTCACCGGCACCTTCCTGCTGGAGCATGCCCGGGCCCTTTCAGCCAGCTGGCAGCGCAGCGGCAACCGGCTCTGTTTCACCTATGGGGCTGTGATCAACACGGCCAATTTTGAAGATCCCACCAGCGAACCCCACAAGCTGAGCGATCACTCCTGGGCCTACTTCGCCACCGGCAACGTGGCGATCGATCGCCAGCTGCTGGAGCGCTCCGGCCTGTTCGACACCGGCTTCCGCCTCTACGGCTGGGAAGACCTGGAGCTGGGGGAGCGGCTGCGCCGCCTGGGGGTGGAGCTGGTGCGCTGTCCGGCGGCAGTTGGGTACCACTGGCATCCCGCTCTCAGCCTGGAGCAACTGCCGGACCTGGTGCGGATCGAGCAGGAGCGGGCCCGCATGGGGCTGGTGTTCTACCGGAAGCACCCCACCCGGCGAGTGCGCTTCATCATTCAGTTCACCTGGTGGCACCGCCTGCTCTGGGAGCTGCTCACACTGGGGGGTCTGGTGAACGAGCGCACGCTCCGGCCGCTGCTGGCCTGGCTGATCCGTCATGGCAAGAACGCTCTGGCCATGGAGCTGCTGCGTTTACCGCTCAACCGCCTGGGAGTGCGCGCCCTGTTCCGCGAAGCCCGCGCCGAGGGCCTTCGCTGACCGTTTGGTAGCTTGAGGGGTCCTTAATAAACCGCACACCTGTCCGTTTCGGGTGCTCAGTCGGCTTCGGTGCTCCTTTTTCAGGGGTCATCGCGTCTGATCCCTGGCAGGTGGAGGCGAACCCGAAACCCTTCCCAACCATGGCTGTTGTCACCCTCTCCGAGATGATGGAGGCTGGGGCCCACTTCGGGCACCAGACGCGTCGCTGGAATCCCAAGATGTCGCGCTACATCTACTGCGCACGCAACGGGGTTCATATCATCGATCTAGTGCAGACCGCAGTCTGCATGAACAACGCCTATAAGTGGACTCGCAATGCCTCCCGCAGTGGCAAGCGTTTCCTCTTCGTTGGCACCAAGAAACAGGCTTCCGAGGTGATCGCCATCGAGGCCACCCGCTGCGGCGCCGCCTATGTGAACCAGCGCTGGCTGGGGGGCATGCTCACCAACTGGAGCACGATGCGTGCGCGCATCGACCGCCTCAAGGATCTCGAGCGGATGGAGAGCTCCGGCGCCATCGCCATGCGACCCAAGAAGGAAGCAGCTGTACTGCGTCGGGAACTGGAGCGTCTGCAGAAGTACCTCGGCGGCCTTAAGTCGATGCGCCGTCTGCCCGATGTGGTGGTTCTGGTCGACCAGCGCCGGGAGAACAACGCCGTGCTGGAGTGCCGCAAGCTCGACATCCCCCTGGTGTCGATGCTCGACACCAACTGCGACCCTGACCTGGCCGACGTGCCCATCCCCTGCAACGACGACGCGGTTCGCTCCGTGCAGCTGGTGCTTGGCAGGCTCGCCGACGCGATCAACGAAGGTCGCCACGGCAGTCAGGAGCAACGCGCCGAAGACGACGAGGCCTGAAGCCAGTCGACACCATGAACTCAGGCCCTGGCCTGAGTTTGTCCTGGGGTTCCAAGCTGTCTGGAACCCCTGAATCACTCCCCCCAACCCTTCCCCTCCCTAACTCCTCCCATGGCTGAGATCTCAGCGAAGCTCGTCAAGGAACTGCGCGAGAAAACAGGCGCCGGCATGATGGATTGCAAAAAGGCGCTCGGTGAATCCGCCGGCGACATGGGCAAGGCCGCCGAGTGGCTGCGCCAGAAGGGCATTGCCACCGCCGAGAAGAAAGCCGGCCGCACGGCTGCTGAAGGCGCCATCGGCAGTTACATCCACACCGGTGCACGGGTTGGTGTGCTGGTCGAAGTGAACTGCGAAACCGACTTCGTCGCCCGCGGTGAGATCTTCCAGGAGCTGTTGCGCAATGTGGCTATGCAGATAGCAGCCTGCCCCAACGTCGAATATGTCAGCACCGAGGAGATTCCCGCCTCGATCGCCGATCGCGAGAAGCAGATCGAGATGGGTCGTGACGACCTGGCTGGCAAACCCGACAAGATGAAGGAGAAGATCGTCGAGGGGCGCATCGGCAAACGCCTCAAGGAACTCGCCCTGCTGGAGCAGCCCTTCATCAAGGACAGCTCGATCACCGTGGCTGAACTGGTCAAGCAGGTGGCCGGCAAGATCGGCGAGAACATTCAGGTGCGTCGCTTCACCCGATACACCCTCGGTGAGGGCATTGAGGTGGAGCAGGCCGACTTCGCCGCCGAGGTGGCCGCCATCACCGGCAAGGCGGCCTGAGCTGAGCGCGCCCCTGGCGTCCCCCTTCCGTCCCCCCGCCTCAGCCGATTGGAGACCAGCGCCAGCGCGTTGTCAGAAGCCCACGGGCACCTGGAGCGGATCCGCCGGCGTCTGGGGGAGGGTCATCGGGATCTGTATCACGACCTGGCCCTCTACCTGCAGGTGTTGCGCGACGGTCTGCTGGAGGCCGTGCAGCAGGCCGTCTTCCATGTGGCCACCCAGGTGGTACCTGAGCGCTATCAGCAACTGAACGATCGCCAGCGCCAGGAGTTGCCCAGGCGTCTCGAGCAACTGGTGCAGCGTTGCGGCTGCCTGCTGACCCTTGAGCAGCTGCTGGTCCTGGCGCGCCAGGTCCAGAATGAACAGAGGCGCCAGGGGCTGCAGCAGCAACGGCAGTTGGCCCGGGCCCTGGCGCAGATGTCCGGCGGAGCTGACGAGGGCGACTCAGAGGATGACTGGGACGAGCGTGAGGAAGCCGAGGGCTCGATCCGGCTGGATCTGAACCTGCCCCTCTCCGCCGAGCTGTTCTCCGGTGGCATCCCTGCCCTGGCCGGCCTCACCAGGCTGGTGGCCCCTTCGGCGGAGTGGGTGGCCGAAGAAGGGCGCGGCGACGAAGACGGCCATGACGATGACTACGACGTTGTGGAGGAAGGCGACGAAGCAGGAGAGGGAGAGGACGAAGACCTGGACCTGGACCTGGACCTGGACCTGGAGGAGTCGGCCCTGAAGGGATTGGGGGAAGTGGATGGATTGGAAGGTTTGGAGAACCTCGAGGCCGGGGACGTTGTTGCCGCCGAAGCGGAGCCCGACGATCCCACTGACATCCTGCGGGCCCTGCTGGTGATGGCCGTACCCCCCGAACGCCGCTCCCAGGTTCAGGATCCTGATCACCAGCGTCCCGGCACCTCAACAAGACCACTGCCGCAGAGGTCGGATGAAGCCGATGGGGATCAGGGCCTGGTGCCCCAGCAGCCGGTGGAGCTGCTGGAGTGGTGGAAGGCGCTGGACCAGGCGCTGCAGCGGCGTCTGCGCAACCTCTCCCACGCCATCAATCTGGATCTGATCAAGCTGGGACTCACCCGCAGCCTGCTGCCACTGAACCTGCTCGATGCCGTGCTGCAGGGAGACCTGGAAGCTCTGCCCGCCCCGGCCAACCTGCTGAAGATTCAATTGCCCTTCAGCAGCCCTGACATGCCGATCCAGGTGCAGGCCCTGGGGGTGCTGCTGCGCACCAGCGACCTCGAGTACGAACAGCCCCGTCTGCGCACCTGCCGCAAGCGCCTCGAGCAGCGCCGCGCCAGCGTGCGCAAAATGGCTCAGCAGTATCGCCACTGGCAGCGGCGGGCCCGGGCACTGGAAGCGGAACAACAGTGGATGCAGGACAGTCAATCCACCCCCGAGAGCCCAGCCTGAACCATGGAGGCTGGATCACCACCCTGCAGCAGGCGTTGCAGCTGGAGGTGGAGCGTGGGTTCGAGAACCTGCAGGGCCGCCGAGAACGGTTCAGCCTCTTTCTGGAGCGCCAGTGCCGCCAGCCACCGGAGGAGCTGATCCGCCGGGTGCCGGAGGCGGCGCCAGCCCTGATCGCCCTGGCGGAGCTCTTCGCCTCCTACGACACGTTGCCGCTGGCCCAGCGCCAGTCATTGCTGAGGCGATGCCGGGAGCGCCTGCACAGCCTGCGCCAGAGCCTGGATCCCCCCCGGCCGCCCGGCCCTCCGCGCCTGAAACTGGCCCCCCAGGAGCCGGCCTCCAGCAACGGTGGCTCGGGAGCCCACAGAACGGCCAGCCCCATCCAACCCGACACTCCCCTGGCCGAGGTGCCGGGAATCGGGCCGAAAACCGCCACGCGGCTGGCGGGGCTGGGGTTGCTGCTGGCTTGCGACCTGCTGCGTCACTATCCGCGTGACTACCTCGATTACGCCAACCTGGTGCGCATCAGCGAGCTGGTGCCTGGCAGCACAGCCACGATCGTGGCCACGGTTCAGCGCTCCCATGCCTTCGCCAGCCCGCGCAACCCCCGGCTGGTGATCCTGGAGCTGCAGCTCCGCGACATCACCGGGCGGCTGCGATTGAGCAAGTTCTTCGCCGGCAAACGCTTCAGCTCACCGGGCTGGCTCAAAGCCCAGCAACGCCAGTTCCCGCAGGGCTGCAGCGTGGCCGCCAGTGGCCTGGTGCGCCAGACCCCCTACGGCCCCACCCTGCAGGATCCCCTGCTGGAGGTGCTCGACTCCCCCGGAACCCCGGTGCGCTCGCGTCAGATCGGACGGCTGGTGCCGGTCTATGCCCTCACCGAAGGTCTCGGCGCCGAACGCCTGCGCCAGGCCATCCAGACCGTGCTGAGCGCCGCAGCTCACTGGAGCGATCCCCTGCCGGCAGCCCTGCGGCGGCAGGAGGGCCTGCTGGATCGATCCGCCGCCTGGCGAGGGCTGCACGATCCCGCCGATCACGACGACCTCAGGGCCAGCCGCCACCGGCTGGTCTTCGATGAATTCCTGCTGCTCCAGCTCAGCCTGCTGCAGCGGCGAGGGCAGCTGGCGAGGCGGCCGGCACGGCCCCTGCGACTGCCGAAGGGGCAGAACAACCTGATGGCCTCCTTTCTGGAGTTGCTGCCCTTCCAGCTCACCGAGGCCCAGCGGCGGGTGCTGGCCGACATTCAGGCCGATCTGGAGCAGGAGCAGCCGATGGCCCGCCTGCTGCAGGGAGATGTGGGCAGTGGCAAGACCGTGGTGGCGATCGCAGCCCTGCTGGTGGCCATCGAAGCCGGTTGCCAGGGGGCCCTGATGGCCCCCACAGAGGTGCTGGCCGAGCAGCATGCCCGCAAACTGGGGGAGTGGCTGAGCCAGCTGCACGTGAGCACGGCCCTGCTGACGGGATCCACCCCGGCGGGGCGGCGGCGCCAGCTGCTCCAGGACCTGGCCAACGGCCAGCTGCAGCTGCTGGTGGGCACCCATGCCCTGCTGGAGGATCCGGTGACCTTCGCCCGCCTGGGGCTGGTGGTGGTGGATGAGCAGCACCGCTTCGGAGTGCGCCAGCGTGACCGACTGATGGGCAAGGGCCTGCAGCCCCACCTGCTGACCATGACCGCCACCCCGATTCCGCGCACCCTGGCCCTCTCGGTGCACGGCGATCTGGAGGTGAGTCAGATCGACGGCCTGCCACCTGGGCGCACCCCCATCCGCACCCGACTGCTGCGCGGCGGCCAGCGCCAGGAGGCCTACGAGCTGATCCGCGAGGAGGTGGCCCGGGGCCAGCGGGCCTATGTGGTGCTCCCCCTGGTGGAGGAGTCGGAGAACCTTGACCTGCGCTCGGCGGTGGCCGTCCACCAGCAACTGCAGGAGGAGGTGTTCCCGGACCTGCGCGTGGGCCTGCTGCACGGGCGGATGCCTAGCCCCCGCAAACAGGAGGCGATCAACGCCTTCGCCAGCGGCAGCTGTGATGTGCTGGTGTCCACCACGGTGGTGGAGGTGGGCGTCGACGTGCCGGAGGCCAGCGTGATGGTGATCGAGCACGCCGAGCGTTTCGGGCTGGCGCAGCTGCATCAGCTGCGGGGCCGGGTGGGGCGTGGGGCAGCGGCCTCCCATTGTCTGCTGATCAACGATGGCAGGGCCGGGCAGGCCCAGCAGCGGCTGGAGCTGCTGGTGCGCTCCAGCGATGGCTTCGAGATCGCCGAGATGGATCTGCAGCTGCGGGGGCCAGGGCAGGTGCTGGGAACCCGCCAGTCGGGCCTGCCCGACCTGGCCCTGGCCAGCCTCAGCGACGATGGGGAGGTGCTGGAGCATGCCAGGGCTCTGGCAAGGCGGCTGCTGGAGCACGACCCCGAGCTGGAGAGCCATCCAGGCCTGCGCCAGGCGCTGCTCGAGCAGCGGCAGCGGCAGGTGGATGCCGGCAGCTTGAATTGAGTCCTCTGCCATCCCCGCGCGTGAGCCCCAGCCTGCCCAGGCCCTGGAGCCCGATTCCCATCCAGGACACAGCCGAACCGCTGATTCCCCTGCCGAGGCAGTTGCTGCGCCTTGAGCCCCACCCCTACACGTCGCTGGGAGCGCCCTACGGCGACGGCTGCAGCCCCTTCCAGCTGCGCAGCGGTGTGGTGGAACGCCTGCTGGTGGCCCAGGGCGAGCTGAAGCGCCGGCACGGCGATTGGTGCCTGGCGATCTTCGATGGCTGGAGGCCCGTGCGGGTGCAGCAGTTCATGGTGGAGCACACGATCGCCAGCGAATGCCGCCGGCTGGGAGTGGACCCCCGGCAGAGCGGGCCCGAGCTGGAGGCGGTGACGGCGGAGGTGGGCCGCTTCTGGGCCGCCCCCAGCCCTGATCCGGCTACGCCACCGCCCCACAGCACCGGCGGGGCGGTGGATCTCACCCTGGCCACTACAAGCGGAGAACCGCTCGATCTGGGCGGGGAGATCGATGCGATCGGAGCTGTCTCGGAGCCCGATCACTACGACCCGGCGCGGCGATCGCAACGCCTGGATGACAGCTGTGGGGCAAGGGAGCTCGAGCTGGAGTGGCACCAGCGCCGCGGCCTGCTGGGCGAGGTGATGGCGGCAGCCGGATTTGCCCAGCACCCCAACGAGTGGTGGCACTTCAGCCACGGCGACCAGCTCTGGGCCTGGCGGCAGGGAGCTGCGGCTGCTATCTACGGGGGCTGGGATCCAGGCAGGGGCTGACGCTGCAGTTCCCGCCAGATGCGATCGGCTTCCTCCCTGCTGATCCGGTTCTCGTTGGCGCAGCGCTTCAAGCTGGCCTCCCCCAGCTCCAGCTGCATCTGACGCAGGCGTTGCAGCACCTGCGGGGGTTGATCCGCAAATAGCAGCAGCTGGCTCTGGTAAGCCTTGAGCAGTTGCTCCGACCGGCAGGTGTCGCCGTCGGGCTTGTAGATCTTGACCGGAGTTTTCGGAGGCGGCGCCATCGTGCGGGCCCGAAGTGGGGACCCCAAGGGGCTGAGCGCCACCAGGGCCAGGCTGGCGGAACCCAGCAGCAGGCTGGCAAGACAGGACCGCACACGAGCCGTCATCAGCTCTCGGAAGGGAGCAGCGCCTGAATTCGTTCGGCGCCAAGGCTGGAGACGAACTGGCCGAAGCTCTGACGCCCGCCTTTGCTCTTCCAGCTCAGCAGAAGCGGCTCGAGGGTGGTCTCAAGATCCACCAGGGGCATGCGCTCCAGGTACGGAGCCGCCAGCTGGGTGAGGTTGGGGGTGCCGCCCAGCCAGAGCTGATACTGCTCCACGCCGCTGCCCACCAATCCAACTTCGGCCATGTAGGGCCTGGCGCAGCCATTCGGGCAACCAGTCATCCGCACCAGCAGCGGCCGCTCGATGCCGAGCCGTTCCAGCAGGGCCTCCAGGCGCTCAAGCACCGCCGGCAGGATTCGCTCCGATTCGGTGATCGCCAGGCCGCAGGTAGGCAGGGCCGGGCAGGCGATGGCATGGCGCGCCAGCAACGACGGTGCTTCCGGCGTCTCGAAACCGAGGGCCGCGAGGGCCTGCTTCACGCTGCTGCGCTGGGAGGTCCCGATCGAGCAGAGCAGCAGGTCCTGGTTGGGGGTGAGCCGCACCTCCAGCTGATAGGTCTCGACCAGGCGGCGCAGGCCGCGCTTGCGCTCACCCTCGAGCCGGCCACAGAGCAAGGGCAGCCCCACGAACCAGAGCCCACGGTACTGGCGATGCCAACCCAGATAGTCGTCCAGACGAGACTTCGGTTCTGCCCGCATGGGCTTGATCGGCGCTTCCAGGTAACGGCCGAGCTCCTGGCGGAACCAGTCGACCCCGCGGTCATGGATCAGGTATTTCATGCGGGCGTGGCGCCGCTGCTCCCTGTCGCCGTGATCGCGCTGGAGGGCCACGATGGCCTGCACCAGATCGAGCACATGCTCAGCCTGCACGTAGCCGAGGGGGTCGGCGGTGCGGGCGAAGGTTTCGTCCTTGTTGTGCGTGCGGCCCATGCCGCCGCCCACATAGACGTTGCAGCCACGCAGACGGCCGGAGGGGTCGGTGAAGGCCACCAAGCCGATGTCCTGGGTGAGCAGATCAACCGAGTTGTCGCCCGGCACGGTGACGGCCACCTTGAACTTGCGGGGGAGATAGGTGCCTCCGTAGAGCGGCTCGTTGGGGTCACCGCTGAATCCAGCCCCCTGCAGCTGCCGCTGACGCACGCGCTTAACGGCCGCGGCCGGCTTGAAGCGATAGCTGTGGTCGCCATCCACCCAGAGATCCAGATACGACCCCTCAGCCGCCAGCGGAGCGATCAGGTCGGCGATTTCGTCGGCCAGACGCCTGGCGGCGGGATAGCCACCCTTCTCGAAAGGAGCTGCCGGGGCCATCACGTTGCGGTTGATGTCACCGCAGGCAGCGAGGGTCGAGCCCATCGAGCGCACGATCGTGCCGATCACCTCACGGATGTCGGCCTTGGCGATGCCATGCATCTGGAAGGCCTGGCGGGTGGTGAGGCGCAGGGTGCCATTGCCGAGGCGGTCGGAGAGATCGTCCATGGCCAGGTAAAGGGGCACCGGAATGCGGCCAGCCGGGCTGCGCAGGCGCAGCATCATCTGCCAGTCCTTCTCCTGGCCCTTCTGGCGGTTGTCGCGGTTGTCCTGCTGGTAGCTGCCATGGAACTTGAGGATCTGAACGGCCCCATCGGTGAAGAAGGGCTTGTCGTTCTCCAGTTCGGTGGACAGGGGCTCCTTGAGATAGTCGCTGGCCGCCTTCAGCCGCTCGAACTTGCTGGGGGGCTTGATTGCGCTGCCGTTGGCGGGCGGAGAGGATCGAGAGGCTGCATCCACAGCGTCGGTTTCAAGCGTGGTGCTGCCGGATCCCGACGACTTGACTTGACGGTCGGGGGTGAGAGTCACAGCAGAGGCACCAGCGTCACTCGAAGGTAGCGAAGCAGGGTGAGGCTGACGGGCTTTCAATACAGTCACAGGCTGCTGAGCTGTGCGAGTGGCCACGTTCCTGCTGGAAATCGGAACCGAAGAACTGCCGGCCGATTTCGCGCGCCTGGCCCTGCCGCAACTGGAGGAGCAGGTGCGACACGACCTGGCCGCCCAGCGCCTGCCCCATGGCCTGGTGGAGGCCACCGGCACACCGCGGCGCCTGGTGGTGCGCGTTGCCGATCTGCCCCTGCGCCAGCAGGACCTGGCTGAGGAACGCAAGGGCCCCCCGGGGGGACAGGCCTTCATCGACGGGCAACCGGGGCCGGCCGCCATCGGGTTCGCCAACCGCTGTGGCGTCGATCCAGCCAGCCTTGAGCTGATGGACACCCCCAAGGGCCCGTTCGTTTTCGCCCGCATCCTGCAGCCGGGCCGACCCAGCGAAGAAGTGCTGGCGGAGCGCATCCCTGCCTGGATCACCGCCCTGCAGGGGAGACGCTTCATGCGCTGGGGCGAGGGGGAGCTGCGGTTCAGCCGCCCGATCCGCTGGCTGGTGGCCCTGCTCGATCAGCAGGTGATTCCCGTGGTGCTGGAGGGCAGTGATCCCTTGATCAGCAGCGGCCGGATCAGCCGTGGCCACCGGCTGTCGGAGGACACCCTCACCATCCCCGACGCCAACCTTCACAGCGAGCTGCTGGCTGCAGCCGGTGTACTGGTGGAACGCCAGCAGCGGGCCGACTGGATCCGCCGGGAGGTGCTCGCGGCTGCCAGCGCCGCCCAGGCACGGCCTGATTTCCCCGAAGAGCTTTTCGAGGAACTGGTGGATCTGGTGGAAAGCCCCAGCCTGATCGAGGGTTCCGTGGAGCAGCGTTTCCTGGACCTGCCGCCGGAGGTGCTGAGCACGGTGATGCGCAGCCACCAGCGCTACGTACCCCTGCGCCGCCTGGAAGCGTCGGAGGATCCCCTGGCCCTCTCGGCCCAGGACAGCCTGCTGCCCCGGTTCATCTGTGTGGGCAATGGGTTGCCGGGAGCAGCCGCCACGGTGCGGCGTGGCAATGAGCGGGTGCTCAAGGCCCGGCTGGCCGATGCAGAGTTCTTTCTCCAGGCCGACCGCGCCATCAGCTGCGAAGAGCGGCGGCAGCGCCTCGTGAGCGTCACCTTCGCCGAAGGGCTTGGCAGCTTGCTCGATCGCAGCGATCGCCTGTACTGGCTGAGCCATCTGCTGCTGCAGCACCTCTCGCTGACTCCGGAACATCGGGAGGCGGCCCTGCGGGCCGCGCATCTGTGCAAGCACGATCTGGTCAGTCAGATGGTGGGGGAATTTCCCGAACTGCAAGGGGTGATGGGAGCCAAGTACGCCCTGGCGGAGGGGGAATCCAGGGCCACGGCCCTGGCGGTGCTGGAGCACTATCTGCCGCGTGGAGCCGGGGATCAGCCGCCCAGTTCCGATGCCGGGGCGGTGGTGGCTCTGGCCGAGCGCTTGGAGCTGCTCCTGAGCATTTATGCCAAAGGAGAGCGGCCGAGCGGATCGTCAGACCCCTATGCCCTGCGCCGGGCGGGCAACGGCGTGCTGCAGATCCTGTGGGAGCGAGGCTGGTCTCTGAATCTGATCAGTCTGCTGAATCAGGCCAGCACCCACTGGGCCCAGGTGTTGCCCGACCTGCAGCTCGATGCCCTCTCACTCGCAGGCGAGCTTGTGGAAGCCCTGCGCCTGCGCATGGTCTCCCTGCTCGATGAAGAAGGCTTCGATTCCGACCTTGTCCAGGCCGTGGCAGGAGATGGGGTGCCAGCCGAGCGGCTGCTGGGTGATCCGATCGACGCACGCAAGCGCCTGGCCCTGCTGGCCCAGCTCCGCATGAACGACCAGCTGGCACAGGTGCAGGCCGTGGTTCAGCGGGCCGCGCGGTTGGCGGTGAAAGGGGATCTACCGGCCGACGTGTTCAGCCCAGGGGAGGTGGTGGATCCTGCCCTGTTCAGCTCCCCCAGCGAAACGGGCATGTTGCAGGTGCTGATGCAGCTGGTGCCGATCCTGGCTGTTGACGACGGGGAGACCCGTTACCCCCTGCTGGCCAACAAGCTGGCTGAGGGGGCTGAAGCCCTCTCAGCCTTCTTCGATGGCGCCAGCAGTGTGATGGTGATGTGCGACGACCTGTCCGTGCGCCGCAATCGCCTGAACATGCTGGCGGTGTTGCGCAACCAGGCCAGCGCACTGGCGGATTTCAGCAAGCTGAGCAGCTGAGGCTGGTCATCCCAAGCCTCAGCTCTTGGACGTCAGCGCGGGCTCCCGCTCCTCCCTGGCCTGAGGCTCGGCAACCACGGGCTCGGCGAGAGGCTCTTTCCTGGCTTTGCCCACTCCCTGCAGCTGCTCTGATTCCTGGGCCAGGCTGGCCAGCCAGGTTTCCATTTCTTCAGGGCTGCGCACCACGCTGGGCACAGGCTTGTACGACTGAGGGGCCAGGGCATTGCCACGCAGCACGGCACCAAGGGTGAGCAGGGTGAGCTTGATCTGCTGCCAGGGGTTCATCATGACAACCCGCTTGTAGAGATAGCTGTCGAAAGTGAGACGTTGTACGTCCTTGTCGTCACACATCTCGACGAAGGCTTCGCGGGCCGCATCGTTGCGATAGAAGATATTCTGAAGGATTTCCAGCACCTTATAGGTGGCGCCGTACTGCTTGTCCCACTTACGGATGTAAACCTTGAGGTCAGCTTCGCTGGGAATCTTGGCTCCGGAGGCACTGGCAGCAACGATCTGCTCGGCACACATACGGCCACTCTTGGCGGCGAAGTAGATCCCTTCGCCAGAACTCTTGGTGACGTAGCCGGCGGCATCTCCCACCAGGGCCATGCGGCCCACGACACGACGGGGACGCGGATGCTCGGGAATCGGGTGGGCCTCCACCTTGATCACCTCACCGTGCAGCAGCCTGGCACTGGCCCGCTTACGGATGCCCTTCTGCAGGCTTTTGATCAGAGCCTGATTCTTCTGCATCGTTCCCGTACCCACAGCCACGTGGTCGTACTTGGGGAAGACCCAGGCATAGAAGTCGGGGGAGACATCGGTGCCGACATACATTTCCGCCAGATCCTCGTAGTAGCTCATCTCCTCCTTGGGCAGGCGGATGCGCTCCTGGAAAGCAATAGCCACGTTGTAATCACCGGCATCCATGGCCTTGGCCACGCGGCTGTTGGCTCCGTCGGCACCGACGATCAGATCCACTTCAAGGCTCTTGATCTCCCCGGTAGGGCCACCGCCGGAGTAGTCGGCGTAGTGGAGCGTGTAGGGACCCTGGCGGGCTGAGCCGGTGTCGATCGACTGAACCAAACCGTTGACCAGATGGGCACCGAGCTCGGCGGCGCGGTTGCGCAGGAACCCATCGAGGATTTCCCGGCGGCACATGCCGATATATTCGTGCTCGTTTTCAAGATGGATATCCACCTCACGATTGGAGGGGGAAATCATGCGCATGTTGCGCACCTTGCGATCGATGATCGACTCAGGGAGATCGAATTCATCAACCATGCAGAGCGGAATCGCACCACCGCAGGGCTTGGCATTGTCAAGCTTGCGCTCGAAGAGCCAGGTTTCAATTCCCGCCTTCGATAGCACTTCGGCTGCGCAGGAACCGCTCGGGCCGCCACCCACCACTGCGACTCGCAACATCTTGAAACCTGCTCCGCGGGAATGATCCTTGAGCGCGAAGCTAACACCCACGCTCGGCGTGATGTTGATCAAGCCAGGGCTGACATCTACGATTGTGACGAAGTTTGTTACGAGGTTGCGTGCCACCGCGAAGGCCGCAGCGCCTGAAGCGCAGCGAACAGCGCGAGGATCTGCCGGTGGCGCGCCGCACCCTGCCCGAGGCCCGTGGCCGAAGGAGCCTGCTCAAGCCAGTGGCCACCACGACCGTCGTACTGCTGGTGTTGACGGCCGGTGGGATGCTGCTCTTCCTTCAGCCCCTGCGGCTCTGGCTGGCGCCCCAACCGGTGCCTGGCCTTGAGGCACGCCAGAGCCTCGACGGTCGCCTGCTGGGTCACTTTCCCTATCCCGAAGCGCCCGCCAGCGGCCTGGAGGCGGTGGCCCCTGGCCTGAAGCTGCGACCGGAGGCTGCCAGAGCCCTGCTGGCCATGCAGCGCGCCGCCAACGCCGAGGGCGTCGACCTGAGGTTGCTCAGCGCCTTTCGCTCGAAAGAACTGCAGAAGGGCATCTTCTTTGATGTCAAGGCCGAGCGGAACCAGACCGCCCAGGAACGAGCCGAGGTGAGCGCGCCACCGGGATTTTCAGAGCACAGCACTGGCTATGCGGTCGATCTCGGCGACGGCGCCACCCCCCAGAGCCATCTGAGCGAAGGGTTTGATCGCACCGCAGCCTTCCGCTGGCTTGAGGCCAATGCCAATCGCTTCCACTACCAGCTGTCCTTTCCAAGGGGAAACAGCCAGGGGGTGAGCTACGAGCCCTGGCACTGGCGCTACGAGGGATCTCTGGAGGCCTTACGCCTGTTTGAGCCGGCCCGTCAGCTGGGCCGCTGAACCGATTGAGCCTATGGCTTAAAGGAGGTGCTGGGATAAGATGAGGGATTGTTGCAACCGGTTTCGGTTGCTGCGGACAAGATTAAGAGAGAGAATCCTGTATGAGCGCCAATCAGAGCGCACCGATCCGCAACATCGCGATCATTGCCCACGTTGACCACGGCAAGACCACCTTGGTGGATGCCCTGCTTCAGCAATCGGGCATCTTCCGCGAAGGGGAGGCAGTGCCCACCTGCGTGATGGACTCCAACGATCTGGAGCGCGAACGCGGCATCACGATTCTCTCCAAGAACACTGCCGTCGATTATGCGGGCATCCGCATCAACATCGTCGACACCCCTGGCCACGCTGACTTCGGCGGAGAAGTGGAGCGGGTCCTGGGCATGGTCGATGGAGCGCTGCTGATCGTGGACGCCAACGAGGGCCCGATGCCCCAGACGCGTTTCGTGCTCAAGAAAGCTCTTGAGCAGGGTCTGCGTCCGATCGTGTTCGTCAACAAGATCGACCGGGCACGGGTGGACCCTGAGCAGGCCGTCGACAAGGTGCTCGACCTGTTCCTGGAGCTGGGAGCCGACGACGACCAGTGTGATTTCACCTATCTCTTCGGCAGTGGCATGGGCGGTTACGCCAAGCCCGACATGGCCACGGAGAGTGAAACGATGAAGCCGCTCTTCGACGCCATCCTGCGTCATGTGCCGCCACCGGTAGGCGATCCCGAGAAGCCGCTGCAGATGCAGGTCACCACTCTCGATTATTCGGACTTCCTCGGCCGGATCATGATCGGTCGGATCCATAACGGGACGATCAAAGCCGGCCAGAGTGCGGCACTGATCCGAGACGACGGCAGCATCAAGCGTGGTCGCATCAGCAAGTTGCTGGGCTTCGAAGGCCTGGCCAGGGTAGAGATTGCCGAGGCGCGCGCCGGTGATCTGGTGGCCGTGGCCGGTTTCGATGAGGTGAACATCGGCGAGACCATCGCCTGCCCTGATCACCCCGAAGCCCTGCCGCTGATCCGGGTTGATGAACCCACTCTGCAGATGACCTTTGTGGTCAACGATTCTCCCTTCGCTGGCAAGGAAGGCAAGTTCGTCACCAGTCGCCAACTGCGTGATCGCCTCCAGAAGGAGCTGCTCACCAACGTGGCCCTGCGGGTCGAGGACACCGATTCCCCAGACCGCTTCGCCGTCAGCGGCCGTGGTGAACTCCACCTCGGCATCCTGATCGAGACCATGCGCCGGGAAGGCTTCGAATTTCAGGTTTCGCAGCCTCAGGTGATCTTCCGCACCATCGACGGCACCCCCTGCGAACCAGTCGAAACCCTGGTGATGGATGTCCCCGAAGATGCCGTTGGCAGCTGCATCGAGAAGCTGGGAACGCGCAAGGGCGAGATGCAGAACATGGAAACCGGCAGTGATGGCCGCACCCAGCTGGAGTTCGTCGTTCCGGCCCGGGGCCTGATCGGCTTCCGTGGAGAGTTCGTGCGGGCCACCCGGGGCGAGGGGATCATGAGCCACTCCTTCTTTGAATACCGCCCTATGCAGGGCGATTTCGACGCTCGCAGGAACGGGGTCCTGATTGCCTTCGAGGAGGGAACAGCCACCTTCTATGCCCTCAAGGGCGCTGAAGACCGTGGCCAGTTCTTCATCACTCCCGGCACCAAGGTGTACAAGGGCATGATCGTCGGGGAGCACAACCGGCCACCCGACCTTGAACTCAACGTCTGCAAGGCCAAGCAGGTCACCAACATCCGCTCGGCCGGTGCTGAGGTGCTCGACACGCTGCAGTCGCCGATCCAGATGACACTGGAGCGGGCCTTGGAGTACATCGGCCCTGACGAGATGCTGGAGGTGACGCCGGAATCGATCAGGCTGCGCAAGCTGCCGGCGAAAAAGACCGCCAAGCGTTGAGCGAGGTGCTGGAGGACGACCCCCGCTTCCGGCATGCGGTCGTCCTCTTCAATGCCGGTCAGTGGTACGCCTGCCACGACGGGCTTGAGGAGCTCTGGCATGAAACCCTGGGGCCTGACCGGCCCGTGCTCCAGGGCATTCTTCAGATCGCCGTTGCCCATCTCCATCTCGAGCGAGGCAACCAGCGAGGCGCCACGATCCTGCTGGGAGAAGGTGTGGGCCGTCTGGCCCGCAGCGGTTCTGAGGCCCTCGGTCTCGACCTCGTTCACCTGCGGCAGGCCAGCACGGCCCGATTGCGCTGTCTGCAGGCTGGCGGTGACCCAGCCGCACTGCCCCTGCCCAGCCTGCAGCCGCAGCCTTGAGCGTCCGCCCTGAAGCTGGGCTCCAGGCATTGGCCCGTAGATTGCCAGCTTCGATTGAGTTCGCTCACCCCATTGCCGTTGAGATGCTGATCACTGCCCGGCTGAGCACTCTCCTGCTGAGCCCGCTCCAGCTGGATCCCATCCAGTGGTCTGGGTCCCTTCAATGGCGACGGCCAAAGCTGGCGTTGACGGCCCTCAGCGCCATCGCTCTAGTGCTGGGCTCAGCTGCCATTGGCCGCGCCCAGCCGATCCAGCTCCAGCCCGGGGGACAGGTCGGTCCGGCCCTTGATCAGGTGCCTGCGGCGCCAGCGCCAGCGCCAGCGCCAGCCCCGGCACCCACCGGCCAGGTCACGATCGAATCCGACAGCCAGCAGGCCGATAATGTCACCGGCATCATCACCGCCACAGGCAACGTCAGGATCGTCTATCCAGATCGCCGGGTGGTGGCCACCTCTCGCCAGGCTCAGTACTTCACCAGGGAGGGGATGATCCTGCTCAGTGGTGATGTGGATGTGATACAGGAAGATGGCAACCTGCTGCGGGCCGACCGGGTGACCTATCTGGTGGAGCAGGAGCGGGCCCTGGCCCAGCCACTGGAAGGCCAACAGGTGTTCAGCAAGTTGTTGATCCAGACCAAACCCCAGATCCAGCCGTCGCCTGGACCGCAGCAGCAGCCCTCCACCCTCCCGCTTCGATGAGTCTCTCCCTGGAGAGCGTGGCCCTGAGCCTGGGGGGCCGGCCCCTGGTGAAGGAGGTGAGCCTGCAACTCGAGCCTGGAGAGGTGGTGGGCCTGCTTGGGCCGAACGGGGCAGGCAAGACCACCACCTTCAACCTGGTGACGGGCCTGCTCAGGCCCGACAGGGGTCAGGTGCTCCTGGATGGCCACCGGGTTGAAGGGCTGCCGATGCCCAAACGGGCACGGCTGGGCATCGGCTATCTGCCCCAGGAAGCCAGTGTGTTCCGCCAGCTCACCGCTCGGGAGAACCTGCAACTGGCGCTGCAACAGAGCGGCACCCCGGTGCGGTTGCGGCGTCAGCGCTTGGAGCAGTTGATCGAGGAATTCCATCTCAGCAAGTTCCAGCACCGCCGTGGCTTCCAGCTCTCAGGTGGTGAGCGCCGGCGCTGCGAGGTGGCCAGGGCCCTGGCGGTGGGCCGCGAGGGGCCGCGCTATCTGTTGCTGGATGAACCCTTCGCGGGCGTCGATCCCCTGGCGGTGGCTGATCTGCAGACCTTGATCGGCAGCCTGCGCCAGCGCGGCATGGGCCTGCTGATCACCGACCACAACGTGCGCGAGACCCTGGCCATCACCGATCGCGCTTACATCCTCACCGAAGGGAGCATTCTTGCCTCAGGCCCCTCCTCCGAGGTGGCCAGCGACCCCCTGGTGCGGCGTCACTATCTGGGCGAGGGATTTCAACTGTGAGCGCAGCCACCAAGGCCGAAGCCAAGCCAGCGGTTCAACGCCTGCTCCGGCCAATCACGCTGTCGTGGCAGCGGTTGCCGCTGATGGATCGCTGGCTCACGGGCGAGCTGATGGGACCACTGCTCTTCGGAGTCGCGGCCTTCACGGCGGTGTCGCTGTCGGTGGGAGTGGTCTTCGAGCTGGTGAGGCGTGTCGCTGAATCCGGTCTGCCGTTGCTGACGGCCCTGCAGGTGCTCGGCCTGCGGATGCCCGGCTTCCTGGTGCTCTCGTTTCCAATGGCCACCTTGATGGCTACCCTGCTGGCCTACAGCACCCTTTCCAGCAACAGCGAACTCATCGCCCTGCGCAGCGTGGGGGTGAGCACCTGGCGCATGGTGTTGCCGGCATTGATCGTGGCGGTACTGATGAGTCTGCTTACCTTCATGTTCAACGACCTGATCGTTCCGAGCGCCAATCTGGAGGCCTCCAACACCTTGAATCAGGCCCTGGGCAAGGCGATCGCGGCGGAGAAGGGGAGCAACATCATTTATTCGCGCTTCAGCCGACGCCCCAGCAAGTTGGATGAAAGCGGCAGCGAGCGCTATCTCTCCCAACTCTTCTACTCACGACACTTCAAGAATGGGGAGATGGAGGAAGTCACGGTCCTTGATTTCAGCAGCCCCAGTGGAACTCAGATCCTCAAAGCCAAAAAGGGCACATGGAACGATGGGGCAGGAATGTGGGAGTTCAGCGACGGACAGATCGTGCTGGTGGGCGACAATGAAAACACAACCTCAGCCAAGTTCGATCGCTATCTATACCCGCTCGACCAGGGGCCTCTCAAGCTGGCGGCTCTGCCCAAGGATGCGGCCGCCATGTCTGTATCGCAGGCGATGCGGGCTGAAACTCTGTTGCGGGAAGCCGGGGATCAGAAGGAAGCGCGGCGGATGAGGGTGCGCATTCAGGAGAAGTTCGCCTTCCCGGCCATCTGCCTGGTGTTTGGTCTGATCGGAAGCAGCCTGGGGGTAAGACCCAACGCACGCACCAGCCGCAGCCAGGGGTTCGGCATCAGTGTGCTGCTGATCTTTTCCTATTATCTGATGTCTTTCATCTTCAGCTCCCTGGGGGTGAAGGGAACTCTCGGGCCCCTGCTCGCAGCCTGGTCGCCAGTGCTGATCGGGTTGATGCTGGGTCTGCTCCTGTTACGCCAGGCCAGCCGCTGAGCCAGGCCTGCAGGCAGACTGGGCGGCAGATCTGTCCCGCCACGAGCGTGCTTTTGTGAACGATCCGGTGCTCTCCCTCGGCCTGCTGGCCTTCGCGCTGCTGCTGGTGGCGCTGCCTCTGGCCTTCTGGGGCCTCAGCGGCGGTCGCACCAGCAGCCCCGTGCGCCTGCTGGTAGCGGCCGCCAATCTCAGCCTCACGGCCCAGCTGACCCTGCGCTGGTGGGAGTCGGGCCATTTTCCGATCAGCAATCTTTACGAATCCCTCTGCTTCCTGGCCTGGGCCTGCACCCTCACCCAGCTGCTGGTGGAGCGCTCCTGGCCCAGTCCACTGGTGTCCGCGGCGGCAACACCCATGGGCCTGGGCTGTCTGGCCTTCGCCAGCTTCGCCCTGCCCGATCGGCTGCAGGAGGCCTCACCCCTGGTGCCGGCCCTCCGCTCCAGCTGGCTGGTGATGCATGTGAGCGTGATCATGGTGAGCTACGCAGCTCTGCTGGTGGGATCGCTGCTCTCAGTGGCAGTGCTGTTCACCGAGCGCGGCAAGGACCTGCAGCTGCGCAGCAGCTCCATCGGCAGCGGCGGCTATCGCCAGGCAAAGCTGGCTGGAGAAGCCGCCGACCTGAGCCTGAGCAGCGTGTCGATCGGCGTAAGCGAGCAGCTTGACAGCCTCAGCTACCGCACGATCACCGTGGGCTTCCTGCTGCTTTCGGTGGGCCTGGTGAGCGGTGCCGTCTGGGCCAACGAAGCCTGGGGCAGCTGGTGGAGCTGGGATCCCAAGGAAACCTGGGCCCTGATCTGTTGGCTGGTCTACGCCGCCTATCTGCACAGCCGCCTGAGCCGGGGCTGGCAGGGTCGCCGTCCCGCCCTGTTGGCGTCGGCAGGCCTGGTGGTGATCGTCGTCTGCTACATCGGCGTGAACCTGCTAGGGATCGGCCTGCACAGCTACGGCTGGTTCCTGGGCGCCTGACGGGAAGCCGGGCCAAAGCCCGCTTCCCGTCGCTGCCTGCCGTACAACGGCGGCGACGCTGAAGAACCGCTCAGACCAGTACGGCCTCGGGGCGGCGGCTGTGGCGAATGCCCTCGATCGCGACGCGGTAGTCGGGGGCATTGAACACGGCCGAGCCGGCCACGATGGCATTGGCTCCGGCTTCCACCACCTGCCAGGCGTTGTTGGCCTTGAGGCCCCCGTCCACTTCGATCCAGGGATCGAGTCCACGCTCATCACACATCCGGCGCAGGCGGCGCACCTTCTCCACGGCCGAGGGGATGAAGCTCTGCCCCCCGAAACCGGGGTTGACACTCATGATCAAGACCAGATCGCAGAGCTCGAGGCAGTACTCGAGGGTGTCCAGGGGAGTGCCGGGATTGAGCACTGCGCCGGCTTTCTTGCCGAGGTCCTTGATCTGGCCGAGATTGCGGTGCAGGTGCGGGCAGGCTTCGACCTGCACGTAGATGTGGTCGGCACCGGCCTTGGCGAAATCGCCCACATAGCGCTCCGGCTCCACGATCATCAGGTGGACATCGAGGGGCTTGCTGGTGACGGGGCGCAGGGCCTCGACGATCAGCGGGCCGATGGTGATGTTGGGAACGAAACGGCCATCCATGACGTCGACATGGATCCAGTCGGCTCCAGCCTCGTCAACGGCCCTGACCTCATCACCGAGGCGGGCAAAATCAGCGGAAAGGATCGACGGGGCGATCACCAGAGGCTTCGTGCTCATGGTTGGGGCCACCGGGGGCAAGGGAGCCCGCTGATTGTAGGAACGCGGGGTGGGGGGTCTCACGCGGCGCTGATACAGTGACGCCCGCTTCTTGTCGGAAAGACCTTGCCGCAGCTGGTCTGCCTGTCTTTCTGCTGACGCCTTCATTCTCCCCCTGCCGGACCGTCGTGGATCGCACCCTCATTCAGGAATTGCTCGAAGTTGTCGAGCAGGCCGCCATCGCCTCCGCCCACCTCACAGGGCTTGGCAAAAAAGATGAGGCTGATGCCGCCGCCGTCGAAGCGATGCGCATCCGAATGGGCTCCATCGCCATGCAGGGGCGGATTGTGATCGGCGAGGGCGAGAGAGATGAAGCCCCGATGCTCTACATCGGCGAGGAAGTGGGCAGCGGCACCGGCCCCGGCGTCGATTTCGCCGTGGATCCCTGCGAAGGCACCAACCTCTGCGCCAATGCCCAGGACGGTTCGATGGCAGTGCTCGCCGCCTCCGACCGCGGCGGGCTCTTCAATGCTCCCGACTTCTACATGAAGAAGCTGGCGGCACCCCCGGCCGCCAAGGGCAAGGTGGACATCCGCAAGAGCGCGACCGAGAACATCGCCATTCTGAGCGAATGCCTGGGCATGCCCGCCAGCGACCTGACGATCGTGGTGATGGACCGCGCCCGCCACAAGGACCTGATCGCCGAGATCCGCGCCACCGGAGCCCGGGTCAAGCCGATCAGCGACGGTGACGTGCAGGCCGCGATCGCCTGTGGCTTCGCCGGCACCGGCACCCACTGCCTGATGGGCATCGGCGCTGCCCCGGAAGGTGTGATCTCCGCGGCGGCCCTGCGTTGCCTCGGCGCCCATTTCCAGGGCCAGCTGGTGTACGACCCCGCCATCGCTCAGACCAGCGAGTGGGCCGACTACACCAAGGAAGGCAACATCGAGCGGCTCAACTCGATGGGCATCACCGACATCGACAAGGTGTACGAGGCCGAGGAGCTTGCCTCCGGTGACAACGTGGTGTTCGCCGGAAGCGGCATCACTCCGGGCCTGCTGTTCAAAGGTGTGGTCTTCGAGCGCGACTGCACCCGCACCAGCAGCCTGATCATCAGCTCGCTCGACTCCTCGGCCCGCTTCACCGATACGGTGCACATCAAGCCCGGCGCCCAAAGCGTCGCCCTGCGCTGAGCCGCCTCCCATGCACATCGCCGTCGTCGGCCTCAGCCACCGCACGGCTCCGGTCGAGATCCGGGAGCGACTGAGCATCCCCGAGCAGACCATGGAGGTATCCCTCCAGAACCTGCGCGGGGACTCCCAGGTGCTCGAGGCCTCCATCCTCAGCACCTGCAACCGGCTCGAGATCTACACACTGCTGCGCAGCCCCGAGCAGGGCATCCATGCCGTCGGCAGCTTTCTCAGCCAGCACTCCGGGCTCGACTTCGGGGAGCTCACCCCCCATCTCTTCACCTACCACCACGAGGACGCGGTGGCCCACCTGTTGCGGGTGGCCGCCGGCCTCGACAGCCTTGTGCTGGGAGAAGGTCAGATCCTCTCCCAGGTGAAGAAGATGGTGCGGCTGGGCCAGGAACACGGCTCGATCGGACCGATCCTCAATCGCCTGCTCAACCAGGCGGTGAGCACCGGCAAACGGGTGCGCAGCGAAACCAACCTCGGCACCGGCGCGGTCTCGATCAGCTCCGCCGCCGTGGAGCTGGCCCAGTTGAAGGTGGGCCAGGCCCGTGGCCTCGACGAACTGGTGCCGCTCGATCAGGAACAGGTGGCGGTGGTGGGGGCCGGTCGCATGGCCCGCCTGCTGCTGCAACATCTGCAGGCCAAGGGCTGCCGCGGCCTTGTGCTGCTCAACCGCACCGCAGAGCGGGCCGAGGCCCTGGCTGCTGATTTCCCTGAGTTCCCCGTCCAGTGCCGCCCGCTGAGCGACCTGGACCACTGCCTGAGCACCTGCTCACTGGTGTTCACCAGCACAGGGGCCGAGGAGCCGATCATCGACGCCGAACGGCTCGGCCGCCTGAACCGGCGTTCCTCCCTGATGCTCATCGACATCGGTGTTCCGCGCAACATCAGCGCCGACGTGCGGGAGCTCGGTGGCGTCGAGGCTTTCGACGTCGACGATCTCCAGGAGGTTGTGACCCGCAACCAGGAGGCCCGCCGCGACATCGCGGCCGAGGCCGAAGGGCTGCTGCAGGAGGAGGCCCGGCAGTTCCTGGAGTGGTGGGACGGGCTGGAGGCGGTTCCCACCCTGAACCGCCTGCGCCAGCAGCTGGAGGAGATCCGCGAGCAGGAGCTGCAGAAGGCCCTCAGCCGCATGGGTCCCGACCTCTCCGTGCGGGAACGCAAGGTGGTGGAAGCCCTGAGCAAGGGCATCATCAACAAGATCCTGCACAGCCCAGTCACCAATCTGCGGGCGCCCCAGCCCCGCCAGCAACGCCATCAGGCGATGCAGGTGCTGCATCAGCTGTTTGCCCTCGACGCAGAGGGCGAGGCGACTTGATGTCACCAGGGCTACAGCGGCCAGCCACAGTTTTGTGCTGACGCCTGGCGTTCAGGCGTCTGGAGGCACCTGATCCGGTACGGTGCTCGCACGCTGACAGCAGCAGTTCCGGAGGGCATTGATGAAGAGGGTTCTGGCGATCATTCTTGGCGGCGGCGCCGGCACCCGGCTCTATCCCCTCACCAAGATGCGGGCCAAGCCGGCTGTACCGCTGGCAGGGAAATATCGCCTGATCGATATCCCCATCAGCAACTGCATCAACTCGGGGATCAACAAGATCTACGTGCTCACGCAGTTCAACAGCGCCTCGCTGAATCGCCACCTCACCCAGAGTTACAACCTCTCCGCCGGCTTCGGGCAGGGCTTTGTCGAAGTGCTGGCGGCCCAGCAGACCCCCGATAGTCCCACCTGGTTCGAGGGCACCGCCGATGCCGTGCGCAAGTACCAGTGGCTGTTCCAGGAATGGGATGTGGATCAGTATCTGATCCTCTCCGGTGATCAGCTCTACCGGATGGATTACAGCCGTTTCGTGGATCACCACATCCAGTCCGGCGCCGATCTGACGGTGGGGGCCCTGCCGGTGGATGGTGATCAGGCTGAAGGCTTCGGGCTGATGCGCACCGACCTCGATGGCCGCATTCGTGAATTTTCCGAAAAGCCCAAGGGTGAGGCCCTTGAAGCCATGAAGGTGGACACCGCCCGCCTCGGGCTGGCGGAAGCCGAGGCAGCTCGCCGGCCCTACCTGGCCTCGATGGGCATTTATGTCTTCAGCCGCGACACACTCTTCGATCTGCTGGCGCAGAACCCTGCCTCAACCGATTTCGGCAAGGAGATCATTCCCACCGCCCTGGGGCAGGGTGACAATCTCAGGGCCTACCTCTTCGACGATTACTGGGAGGACATCGGCACGATCGGGGCCTTCTACGAAGCCAACCTGGCTCTGACCGATCAACCGAGGCCAGCCTTCTCCTTCTACGACGAGAAGTTCCCGATCTACACCCGGCCCCGCTATCTGCCCCCGAGCAAATTGCTGGATGCCCAGGTCACCCAGTCGATCATCGGTGAGGGCTCCCTGCTGCAGGACTGCAGCATTCACCACTGTGTGCTCGGCGTGCGCTCCCGCATCGAAGGTGAAGTGGTGCTGCAGGACACTCTGGTGATGGGGGCCGACTTCTTCGAATCCAGCGAGGAGCGGGCCGTGCTGCGCGAACGGGGCGGCATTCCGGTGGGAGTGGGCCGCGGCACCACGGTGCGCCGGGCGATTCTCGACAAGAATGTGCGGATCGGTCGCAACGTCACGATCGTGAACAAGGATCATGTCGAGGAGGCCGACCGGCCCGAGCTGGGCTTCTACATCCGCAACGGCATCGTGGTGGTGGAAAAGAACGCCACCATCGCCGACGGCACCGTGATCTGAACCAGCTGCTGAGCCAGCCGATCTGAGCGCTTGCTGACACAGGCGCCAGGCCACCGGCGTTCGGGCAGGCTCAAGGCCACACTGAACCCGAACGGCCTGCACGCCAACTTCTCATGAGCAAAGCACACTTCGGCCTGATCGGCCTCGGAGTGATGGGCGAAAACCTGGTCCTCAACGCTGAACGCAACGGGTACTCCAGCGTCGTCTTCAACCGCACCTACGCCAAGACCGAAGACTTTCTGAATGGCCGGGCCGCCGGGCTGAACATCATCGGTGCCCATACCCTCGAGGAATTCGTCGGGGCCCTGGAGCGACCCCGCCGCATCCTGATGATGATCAAGGCGGGAGAACCGATCGACGCCATGATCGCCCAGATCTCACCCCTGCTGGAGGACGGTGATCTGCTGATCGACGGCGGCAACTCCCTCTACACCGACACCGAGAGGCGGGTGAAGGAGCTTGAGAGCCAGAGCTTCGGCTACATCGGCATGGGCGTCTCCGGCGGCGCCAAGGGAGCACTGGAGGGGCCGAGCATGATGCCCGGCGGCACCAAGGCCGCTTACGACGCCATTGAGGGCCTGGTGTGCAAGATGGCCGCACAGGTGGCGGACGGCCCCTGCGTCACCTACATCGGCCCTGGCGGTGCTGGCCATTTCGTCAAGACCGTGCACAACGGCATCGAGTACGGAATCGAGCAGATCCTGGTCGAGGCCTACGACCTGATGAAGCGCTGCGCCGGCATGGATGGCCTGGCCATGGCCAAGGTGTTTGACGGCTGGAACCAGCTGGAGGAGCTCTCCTCCTACCTGGTCGAAATCACCGAGGTGTGCCTGCGCACCCGGGATCCCGAGGATGGCGGGGATCTGGTGGAGAAGATCCTCGATGTGGCCGGCCAGAAGGGCACCGGGCTCTGGACCGTGGTCAGTGCCCTGGAGATGGGGGTGGCTGTGCCCACCATCTATGCGGCGCTCAATGGCCGGGTGATGAGCTCCCTTCACAGCGAGCGCCAGACGGCGGCGGCCGTGATCGCCGCGCCTGAGGCGGCGGCGATCGAGCTGGGTGAACCCTCCGAAGGCATGCCAGCCCTGCGCGATGCCATCACCCTCGCCTGCATCGCCAGCTATGCCCAGGGCATGGCCCTGATGGTGGAAGCCTCGGCCCTGCATGAGTACGACCTCAACCTCTCCGCCATCGCCCAGATCTGGAAGGGGGGCTGCATCATTCGCGCCAAGCTGCTGCAGCGCATCCAGAACGCCTACGACGCCAACCCGGAGCTGACCAACCTGATGGTCGACCCCTGGTTCGCCGAACAGGTGAATGCGCGCCTCCCCGGCCTGCGTCAGGTGGTGGCCGGGGCAGCCCTGGCCGGCATCCCCGTGCCCTGCCTGAGCAGCACCCTCGATTACATCGACAGCTACCGCACGGCGCGGCTGCCCCAGAACCTGCTCCAGGCCATGCGCGACTGCTTCGGCGCCCACACCTACCAACGGGTGGACCGCGAGGGCAGCTTCCACACCGAGTGGCTGTGATGCGCAGCCAGCCGCCGGCCACCTACAGGGTCGAAGTGGCCGCCGATGGCGGCGAGCTGGCCCGGCGCACCGCCGAGACCATCGCTGCCTGCATCGATCTGGCCCTGGCCCAGCGGGATCGGGCCCAGATCGCCCTCGCCGGGGGAGGCACACCTGCCGCGGCCTACCGGCTGCTGGCGCGGGAGCGGCTGCCCTGGCAACGGGTGGATGTGCTGCTGGGCGATGAACGCTGGGTGGCGGCCGACGACCCCTCCAGCAACGCCCTGATGCTGCATCAGACCCTGCTGGCGGAGGCCCCGGGATCCGAGGCGCGCTTCCATCCGGTGCCCACCGACCTGGAGAGCCCGGAAGCCAGCGCCGCCGCCTACGCCGCCATGGTGGCCAGGCTCTGCCCCGGCGATCCACCGATCTTCGATCTGGTGCTGCTGGGTCTGGGGGAGGACGGCCACACGGCTTCCCTCTTTCCTGGAACCCCGGCCACCACGGTCGTCGACCGGGAGGCCACGGTGAGCGAAGGCAAGGGACTGCCCAGGGTCACCCTCACAGCTCCCGTGCTGAGCGCGGCGCGCCAGGTGCTGTTCCTGGTGAGCGGGGCCGGCAAGCAGCAGGCCCTGCGGCGCCTGCTGGATCCCGATGAATCACCCGAGCGCACGCCCGCCCGGCTGGTATGCCCACGCCAGCAGGTGCTGATCCTCGCCGATGCCGCCGCTGCGGCAGGCTTGGAGGAGTGATCGAGCTGGCCCTGATGGTTGCACCCCTGCTGGTGGTGAGCGGTGATGGATTCAGCGGCTGGCTGGCCCTCAACGACACGATCATGGGCGGAAGCAGCAGCGGGGCCTGCCGCAGCGGACCGTCCGGACTGGTGTTTGAGGCGGAAGTGATCGAAGCCGGCGGCGGCTTCGTGAGCTGCCGCTCCCCCCTGTTCTCGCCGCCCCTTGACCTGAGCGCCTACCGGGCGCTCCAGTTCGACCTGCGCGGCGACGGGCGCCGCTACAAGCTTGCCGTGGCCTGCGCCGATGGGGTGGCTGGCCTCACCGAACTGATCCCGGGGGGGCTGCGCTGGGTGAGCGAATTCGCCACCAACCCGGATGGTCCCACAACAGTGGAGATCCCCTTCGAGCAGTTGAAAGCCTCGGTACGGGCCCAGCCCATGTCACTGCCCCTGCTGCGCTTCGATCCCAGCCGGATCACCCGGCTGCAGATCCTGCACTCGAAGTTCGGCGACGATGGCCGACCCAACCCCGGCTTCCGCGCCGGTGCCCTGCGCCTCGACGTGGAAGCGATCCGGGCCGTTCCCTGACGTGAGCGAGCTGCTGAGACGGGTTGCCGCTGCAGCTGATCTCTGCCTGAAACCCCATCGGCACGCTGTGGTGATCAGCTCTGGCCAGCCGGGCCAGGAAGAGTGCAGCCTGCGGCTGCTATGCCGCCGGGCCGATGGCGAGCGGTCGGAACTTGACGACATCGAGCTGGAGATCTACCGCAGCGGAGACGATCTGCACCTGATGCTGAGCTGGCCTGAGCAAACCGATCAACCCATGCTGTGGCAAGGCAACCATCCGGTCTGGATGAATGGCGACAGCGGCCAGCGCTGCGAGCGACCACCCGCCGGGGCGGCACTGGAGGCTCTGGCCAGGCGGCTGCGGGCTTTGCTCAGCCCTGATCGGTGACCGCCCCCAGGCTGCTGCTGCTCACCTGGCGGGCGTACTTGCCCAGGACACCCGTGCGGTAGCGGGGCTCGGGTTTCACCCAGGCAGCACGGCGGCGCTCCAGCTCGGCCGGATCCACGTTCAGCTGAATCAGCAGCTGGTGCGCGTCGACGGTGATGCTGTCGCCCTCCTGCACCAGGGCAATGGTGCCGCCCACGGCGGCTTCGGGGGCCACATGGCCCACCACCAGCCCGTAGGAGCCGCCACTGAAACGACCATCGGTGATCAGCGCCACCGATTCCCCCAGGCCCTGGCCCACGATCGCGGCCGTGGGCGAGAGCATCTCGCGCATCCCGGGTCCGCCGACAGGGCCCTCGTAGCGAACCACCACCACATCACCGGCATGGACCCCACCGGCGAGGATCGCCTCCAGGGCGCTCTCCTCGCTCTCGAACACCCGGGCCGGACCGGTGATCACCGGGGTCTTGACGCCGCTGATCTTGGCGACAGCCCCCTCTTCGGCCAGGTTGCCCCTGAGGATCGCCAGGTGCCCTTTGGCATAGAGCGGATTGGAGAGGGGCCGGATCACCTCCTGATCGGCCGGCGGCACGCTGGGGACATCCGCAAGCACCTGCTTGAGCGTGAGGCCTTCGATGGTGCGGCAGTCGCCGTGCAGAAGGCCGGCATCAAGCAGCAGCTTCATCACCTGGGGGATGCCACCGGCCCGGTGCAGATCCACCGTCACGAAGCGGCCGCTTGGCTTGAGATCGCAGATCACCGGCACCCGCTGCCGGATGGTTTCGAAATCATCGATCGTGAGCGGCACCTCGGCGGTGCACGCAATCGCCAGCAGGTGCAGCACCGAGTTGGTGGAGCCACCCACCGCCATGATCACGCTGATCGCATTCTCGATCGCCTCACGGGTGATCAGATCGCGGGGGCGGATGTTCGCCTCGATGGCCCTCACCAGCACTTCGGCCGAGCGAGCGGCGCTTTCGGCCTTCTCCGGATCCTCGGCCGCCATGGTGGAACTGTAGGGCAGGCTCAGGCCCATTGCCTCAAAGGCAGAGCTCATCGTGTTGGCGGTGAACATGCCGCCGCAGCTGCCGGCGCCAGGGCAGGCGTTCTTCTCGATCGCCAGCAACTCCTCCTCATCGATGCGGCCCCCGGAGAACTGACCCACCGCCTCGAAGGCACTCACCACGGTGAGATCGCAGGGGCCAAGCCGTCCGGGCTTGATCGTGCCGCCGTACACGAAGATCGCCGGGATGTTCATGCGGGCCATGGCGAGCATGGCGCCGGGCATGTTCTTGTCGCAGCCGCCGATCGCCAGCAGGCCATCCATGCTCTGGGCATTGCAGGCGGTTTCGATCGAATCGGCGATCACCTCCCGAGACACCAGGGAGTACTTCATTCCCTCAGTGCCCATCGAGATGCCGTCGCTGACGGTGATCGTGCCGAACATCTGGGGCATGGCCCCCGCCAGGCGGGCGGTCTCCTCGGCGCAGCGAGCCAGATCGTTCAGGCCGATATTGCAAGGGGTGATCGTGCTGTAGCCGTTGGCGATGCCGATGATCGGCTTGTTGAAGTCACCGTCGCCAAAGCCAACCGCCCGCAACATGGCCCGGTTGGGAGAACGCTGAACGCCTGCAGTGATGGCGGCGGAACGGAGCATGAACCCTTCAGTGGCACCGCTAGCAACCTACCGAGGCGTGCTGCCGCCTCTCCTCAGGCTTCAGGCTTCAGGATTCAGGCTTCGGGGCTGAGGGTCTCCAGCTGACGGCGCACATCTTCGATCGCCCGGTTCAGCTCGTTGACCTTGTGTTGCAGCTGCCGCTCCAGCAACGGACGCCGCACGCCGTCTTCTCCCTCACGGGAGCCTCCCTGCAGGCGCGAGAGAGTGAGACTGCGCCGCTGACGCTGGGCCAGGCGGCGGCGCTCGGCTTCAGCAAGCAACCACCAGGCCAGGCCCGCGGCACCGATCACCACCCCGGCGACGGCACTGGCCAGGATGGGACTGGCGGGGGATCCGCGTTCGGCCATGGGTGTCTGGTCCTCCCAACCCCTGATCGGGCAAGCCTAGAGCCGCTCCGCCATCCGAAGAGCATTGGCGATCACGGTGAGGCCTGGCGACACGATCGGGCAGCTGGGGAAGACACTGGCATCGGCAATGGTCAGGTTGACCAGGCCATGGACGCGTCCGTCGCGGTCGACCACTGAGAGGGCCGGATCGTCGCCCATGCGGCAGGTGCCGCAGGCGTGGCCGATCACCGCCAGGGGCGCCTCGCCACGGGGATAGAAGGGGGCCGGGCGCACCTCGGGGGTGAGGGGATCGGCGTCCACCGCCTTGAGCACGGAGAGCCAGCGGTAGACGAGCCGGTCGTGGGCCTCGAGGTTGTTGGCCAGATACTGAATGCTCAGCCGCTCCCCGCGCAGCTCGATGCGGTTATCGGGATCGGGCAGAACCGGACTCATCGCCCACCAGCAGATCGAGCGCACCGCCAGCTGCTCCAGGGCGGCGTTGGGGAGCAACCGCGTCACCAGAGAGAGCACAGGCGGCGACTCTGCGAACTGGGCGTCCTGCAGCACCCCGCCACCGGTTTCGATATGGCCGAGCGGAAAGCTGACGTTCTGGTCGCCCCAGACGTAGTCGTTGACCCCGAGGCTGCGGGGGAAGCGGCCGCTGTGGGTCTCGCGGGCCAGCTGCAGGATGGCGGTGAGCTGGGGTTTCATCAGGTTGCGGCCCACCTGGCCCGAGCCGTTGGCCAGGCCATCGGGGTGGAGCTCGCTGCGGGATCGCAGCAGCAGCGCTGGCGTGTTGACCGCACCGGCGGCCAGCACCACCTGATCGCCGCGGAACAGCCAGAGCTGGCCATCGATCTCTGCTTCCACTCCCTTCACTTCGCGGCCGCTGGGATCCACATGCAGCTGGGTGACCCGGGCGTTGCTGATCAGGCGGGCGCCGGAATGCTCGAGGGCCGGCTGCACCCCGAACAATTCGGCGTCACCGCTGGGATCCTCCTCAACCTCTGACCAGCTCAGCGGCAGGTCGTAGGGATGGCTGCCCTGGCGCTCCAGCCCTTGGCGCAGGGGCTCGAACAGCGGATCCAGCGGCAGGGGCTGATGGGGGTAGGGGCCACTGCGAGGGGCCTCCTGCGGGTCGAGGCCGGCTCGGCCATGGACCCGGTAAAGCGCCTCGGCCCGTTCGTACCAGGGGGCGAGTTCGTCGTAGGTGATCGGCCAGGCGGGGGCCACCCCCTCCTGCAGGGGCAGGCCTTCGAACTCACGCGGCCACATCCGCTCGAGCACCCCACCCCAGATCTTGGTGTTACCACCCAGGGCGTAGATGGTCTGGGGGGCGAATGGATCGCCGTCAGGGCCGAACCATGACTCACCGGAGTGGTAACGGTTCTTGCGGAACAGATCCACGCTGGCCACATTCTGATCGGCCAGGGCCATGGCCCCTCCTCGCTCCAGCAGCAGCACCGAGCGGCCCTTGGCCGCGAGGGCACCGGCCAGGCTGCCGCCGCCGGCGCCGGAACCGATCACGATCACATCGTGGTGCTGGTCGTCAAAGATCATGACCAGGCGTAGAGGAGAAGAAAGAGCAGCACCCAGATCACATCCACGAAGTGCCAGAACAGGGAGGTGGCGATCACCCCCTGCTCACCGGCGGCGTAGTTGGCCGGGCGGAAGGAGCGCTGCAGCATCAGGGCCATCAGCAGGATGCCGCTGAGCACATGCAGGCCGTGGAAGCCGGTGAGCAGGTAAAAGCAACTGCCAAAACTGCCGCTGGTGATTCCGAAGTCAAGCGAGCGCCATTCGATCGCCTGGCCGTAGAGGAACACGGCCCCCATGGCCATGCTCAGCAGCCAGAAGGCACGGAAGCCCCAGATCTGCCCCTTGGAGAGGAAGTGCTCGGCCAGAGCAACTGTGCCGCTGCTTGAAACCAGCACCACTGTGTACAGCAAGGGGGTGCGCCACTCCAGCCCCTCCACCCCTGGCGGCAGCCATTGCAGGGCGGAGAGCTTCAGCACCGCATAGCCACTGAAGAACGCCAGGAAGATGACGCTCTCGGAGCAGAGAAAAATGATGAAGCCGGTGAGGCTGTAGTTGGCGTGCGCCGCTTCGTGACTCTCGGGGGACGGAGCGGCGGCATCGAGGGGAGGGCTGATGGTCATGGTTCAGGCCTGCAGAAGGGCGCGCTCGATCTCATCCTGGTGCTCCACAAGCGGCCGGCCGGTGCCATAGCCGTAGGGACCGCTGATCACCGTGGGCACATGTTCCTCAAAATTCTCAGCGGGCGGCGGTGAGGGCAACAGCCACTCCAAGCCAATGGCATTCCAGGGATTGGCAGGGGCCTTGGCGCCACGCACCCAGGAACTGACCAGGTTGAGCAGGAAGGGAATGATCGACACCCCCAGCAGGAAGGCACCGAGGCTGGCGATCACATTCCAGAAGGCGAACTCCGGGTCATAGGAGGACACCCTGCGCGGCATGCCCATCAGGCCGAGGGGATGCATCGGAAAGAAATTGAGGCTGGTGCCGATGAAGGTCAGCAGGAAGTGAAGCTTACCCAGGCCTTCGTAGTACATATGGCCGGTGAACTTAGGGAACCAGTGGTAAATGGCCGCATAGACACCCATGGTTGCAGCGCCATAGATCACGTAGTGGAAATGTCCAACAACGAAATAGGTATTGTTTACATGAATATCGACTGGCACGGTGGCAAGCATGATGCCTGTCACACCGGCAAAGACGAAGTTGAACAATCCACCTAGGGCGAACAGCATCGCCGTGTTCAGGCGCAACTTGCCTCCCCACAGCGTTGCCAGCCAGGCGAACACCTTGATGCCGGTGGGCACCGCGATCAACATCGTGGTGACCATGAAGGCATCACGCATCCACTGGGGCACGCCGCTGGGGAACATGTGGTGCACCCACACGATCAGGCTCAGCCCCACGATCACCAGGGAGGCACCGGCCACGAAGGGATAGCCGAACAGAGGCTTGCGTGCATATACCGGAAACAGCTCCGAGAACACCCCGAACACCGGCAGGATGATCACGTACACCGCTGGATGGGAGTAAAACCAGAAGAAGTGCTGATAAAGCACCGGATCACCGCCCCCCTCGGGCCGGTAGAACGAGGTACCCACGACCAGATCGAACAGCAGCATCACCGCACCACCCGTCAGGGCGGGCAGGCCGATCAGCTGAATCGTCTGGGCTGAGAAGGCGGTCCAGCAGAAGATGGGCATCCTGGTGAGGGTCATACCGGGAGCGCGCATGCGCAGGATCGTGGTCACGAAGTTGACCGCGCCCATGATCGAGGAAATGCCAGAAAGAGCCACCGCCAGGATCCAGAGGGCTTCGCCATTGATCAGATGACCCAGTGGATTCTGCAGACTCACCGGCGGATACGACCACCAGCCTGAAGAAGCCGGACCGCCAGGCACCAGGAAACTGGCCATCAGAATCACCCCGAACACCGGCACCAGCCAGAATGCGGCGGCATTCAGCTTGGGGAAGGCCATGTCGGGGGCGCCGATCATGCAGGGGATCAGAAGGTTGTTGAGCCCGTTGAGAACCGGGAAGATGAACAGGAAGAGCATGATCGTCCCGTGCATCGTGTAGAGCCCGTTGTACACGGTGCGATCGACCAGATCCGCCTCCGGTGTGATCAGTTCACCGCGCATGATCATCGCCAGCAGACCTCCCACCAGCAGAAAGAACAGTGCGGTGGCGATGTACTGGATGCCGATCACCTTGGCGTCGGTGTTGAAACTGAAAAAGCGCTTCCAGTTGTCCGGAGCACCGGGCACAGGATGGGGAGCCCGCAGGATGCGCGATTCGACGCCGGCAGTGGAGGTCATGGGATCAGGCGTCGTGGGGAAGGGTGTTGGAGCCGGGCACATTCACAAGCGGGGGCGGTGCCGGCTCGATGGTGGCGTAGCCACTGCGGCGTTCGCCGCTGAGCTGCTGGGCGTATTCGCGGGCCGCATCGCTGAGCCCCGGCTGGAGTGGCAGCCGGGAGGCGCGCCGCAGCCAGTCCTGGTAGGCCTCTTCGCTCTCCACCACCACATCGGCCTGGTTGGCGGCAAACCAGGTGCCGCTGTACTCGGAGTCGCGCAGGCGGTAGCGCCCAGGGCGGGTGGCCGTGAGGAACAGGGTGATCGAGCGACCAGGGATCACCTGCTGCTTGAGGCGGAAGGCCGGCACATAGAAGCCGTGGATAACGTCTTCGCTCTCCAGTTGCAGGCCGAGGCGACGGTCGAGCGGAAGGTGCAGCTCGGTGGACAAGACCCCGGCCACCGGGTAGCGGAACTCCCACGACCACTGCCGAGCGATCACCTGCACCTCCCCGCCGGGCAAAGGAGCGGCAGGGGCGGAGTTTGCCTTGGCTGGGCCATGGGCATGGTCCATGGGGCCGATCAAGCCGATCTCCCTGTTCACCTGGATCGTGTAGGCGGCGATCGCCATCACCAGAACAAGGGGGATCACGGTCCAGACGATCTCGAGGGTGGTGTTGCCCTCGATCGGCTCCGCATCGCTCATGTCGTACTTCTCAGCCCGGTTGAAGAGCACAACCCAGACCATCACAGAGACCACGCCCACGAAGACGAAAGTGGCGACGGCAGTCTCGAAGCCGAACAGGCCATCCACCAGAGGGGCAGCCGAGGAGGCCGACACCGGCAACCAACGGGGCACCTGAGCCCCCATCCAGACACTCAGCAGGGTGAGCAGCACCAACCAGACGGCCAGGCCAATCAGCCGGGGCAGGGGAAAGCGCTGAGGCGTACTGGTCATGGCAGGGCCTCCCGCAGGCTGGCGCCTTCGCCCAGCAGCTGGCTGGCCGTGACGTGCACGCCGAACTCCACACCCAGCTGGGCACCGAGGGTGCCGTGCCAGGCCATCAGAGCAAACACCAGCAGACCCACCAACAGGTAGCCCCACTGCACCTGGCGGCCCATCTCACGACGCCAGCGGAAGCGCTGGAGTCCACGCCAGAGGGTCATCAACACGATCGCGAACAGGAGGGCTACGCCCACGGCCCCATGCCAGAGCATGGTGGCTGTGCTGCCCATGCCGAAGCTGCTGGTGACACCGGGGAGCGGATCGGCCAGCTGCATCTCCAAGAAACCCGCCGCCACCGTGAAGAAGCTGATCAGGCAGCAGGCCAGGAGGTTGTACCAGCCCACATCGTGAAGGCCGGAGCGGGTGACCGGCAGGGCCAGGAAGCGGAACAGGCGCCGCTCAAAGGGGAAGAGCGCTCCAGCGATATCGAAGGCGATGGCAATCACGAACAGACCGATCGTGAGATGCACCAGGTTGGGGTGGATCGGCAGCCGGTAGGGCAGATCGTTGGCTCCAAGCCCCATCACACCAGACCTGCGCGCATCGCCTCCACCACCTTGACGGTGTGGAGGCCGTAGACCCAGATCAACTGGTTCCCCAGCACAACCTGCACCACCACCAGGGCACTGAGCAGGCTGCCAGCCCCGAGAAAGGCCAGAGGCAGCTGCTGGGGATCACGGCTGCGGATCACGTAGCGCCAGGCGGTGAGTACGGAGAGCACTCCGGCCAGCACCCAGCCGAGAGTGCTGTGCAAGTTGAGGATGTCGCGGGAGGCGCCATAGGGGTTGGCCAGCCCTGCCTCCACCTGGCCGAAGATGATCGCGATGAAGATCGCCACCGTGGCGAAGAGCAGGTTCCAGAAGCTCACTTCGTACAGGGAAGGCTTGCCTGCGAGACGGCCGATCAGATCGAAGACGAAGGCGATCAGGGCCATCGCAATCACGAAATGGACCACGATCGGATGGATCGTATCGACCCAGGGGAGGTTGCGATCGTTGAGGGGAGGAAGAAGCTCGAACATGGGTGCACGCCCCTCGTGCCGGTGAATCCAGCTTCGGAGGCCGCACTCAGCGGGAGTGGCCACGGTCAGGGAATCCGGTTCTGACCCGTCGGATCGGCTCTGGCCTCGCTCAGTTCCGGCGGCTGACCAGCCATACGGCCCCGAGCAGGGCGACGAGCACCAGGCTGATCTCGATCAGACCGCCGCTCCAGATCCACTCCTGGAAGGTGAACTCGGCCAGCAGCGCTGGACTGGGTGCAGGGGCAGACAGCAGGGGCACGGACCTTAGGCTCGGGGACGCCCCAGTTTCACTCGCCCGCCAGGGCCGCTCCCGCCCGCCGCGGATCGACCGCCCCCAGAGTTCCCCCGCCGGGCAGGGCCTCCAGCGAGTGGGCTGCCCCCATGGCCGGCGTCAGCCGCCAGCGGTGACCCATCGCCTCCAGCAGCCTGAGGGTGTCAGGGCTGACGCCCTCCTCCACCGCCAGCTCATCAGGCCAGTGCTGGCTGTGGATCCGGCTGGCAGCCACCGCGGAGGCCAGGTTCAGGCCGTGCTCGAGCCGGTTGAGCAGCACCTGCAGCACCGTGGTGATGATGCGGCTGCCACCGGGGCTGCCGGTGGCCAGCAACGGGCCACCCTCAGGGGTGAGCACCAGGGTGGGCGCCATTGAACTCAGTGGTTGCTTGCGCGGCTCGATCGCATTGGCCTTCCCCTGCACCAGACCGAAGGCATTGGCCGCCCCCGGCCGGGCCGTGAAGTCATCCATTTCGTTGTTGAGCAGGAAGCCGGCGCCCGGCACACTCACGCCGTTGCCGTAGGGGAAGTTGAGGGTGGTGGTGGTGGCCACCATCGTGCCGTCACGGTCGATGACTGAGAGATGGGTGGTGTTCAGGTGTTCAGCGATGCGCGCGCCGGACTGGGGATCGAGCTCGCGGGCCGGCCGGTGGCGGCCTGGGCGGATCGTGCGGCGCAGCTCATCGGCATAGGCCTGGCTCAGCAACCGCTCCAGGGGCATCGCCACGAAGCGAGGATCCCCCAGCCAGCGGTTGCGGTCGCGGAAGGCCAGGTTCATCGCCTCCGCCATCGGATGCAGGGCGGCGGCGCTGTTGGGCCCCAGGGCCGCCAGATCGAAGCCGTTCAGGATGTTGAGCAGCTGGATCAGGGTGACCCCGCCGGAGCTGGGCGGGGGCATGGCGATCACGGGATGCCCCCGCCAGGCGCCCACCAGGGGGGGCTGAAGACGGGCCCGGTAGCTGCTCAGATCCTCGGCGCTGATCAGCCCTCCCCGCCGGCGCATCAACGCCACCAGCTTCTGGGCCACCGGCCCCTGATAGAAGCCCTTGTCTCCCTCGGCGGCGATCTGCCGCAGGGTGGCGGCCAGCTGGGGCTGACGCAGGCGCTCGCCAGGCCGGTAAGGCTTCCCTCCGGGGCGGAAGAACAGGCGCAGCGACTCAGGATCGGCCCGCAACAGCGGTGCGGCGGCCTCCAGGGAATCGGCCAGGGCCTTGCTCACCACCACCCCCTCATCCGCCAGACGAATCGAGGGGGCGACCAGGCGGCCCAGGGGCAGGCGGCCGTAGTTGCGGTGGGCCAGCAGCAGGCCCGCCACCGTGCCGGGCACCCCGGTGCTGAGCAGGCTGCGGGTGGCCTTGTGGCGATCCACCGCACCGGAGGCATCGAGCAGCAGATCGGGGCCGGCCGCCTGGGGAGCACTCTCCCGGAAGTTGATCGTCACCGCCCGGCCCTTCCCCACCCGCACCTCATAGGGATGAAGCGGCCGTCCGCGCCTGAGCCGCTCCGGCTGCCAGAGCACGAGGAAGCCGCCGCCACCCAGGTTTCCCGCCTGGGGATGGGTGACCGCCAGGGCGAAGGAGCTGGCCACCGCCGCATCGACGGCATTGCCCCCCTGCCGCAGCACATCACGCCCCACCCGGGACGCCTCCAGCTCCTGGCTGGCCACCATCCCCCCGGCCGACCAGAGCGGCTGGAAGCGCTGACTGGCCTCCTGAAGCACATTGGCCGCAGCCGCCAGGGGCCACAGGCCGAAAGCCGCCAGCGGCAGCAGGGCCCATCCAACCGCCGGCCGCAGCAGCCTTTTGGCAGGGCGGAGTTCAGGGACCGCCATAGCCACCACCTCCGGGGGTCTCGATCACGAGGGCCTCGCCGGCCGCCAGCTCCAGCTCCACAGATCCGCCCAGCTCCAGTTCGCTGCCATCGGCTCGGATCAGCCGGTTGCGGCCCAGCGCCCCAGTGCCACCGCCGGCCAGCCCGAAGGGAGCCACCTCGCGGGAGCTGGAGAGAATCGCCGCGGTCATCGGCTCAAGGAAGCGGATCCGGCGCATCACCCCGTCACCACCCCGCCAGCGCCCCGCGCCGCCGCTGCCGCGCCGCAGGCCAAAGGCCTCCAGCCGCACTGGAAAGCGCTCCTCGAGAATTTCCGGGTCGGTGAGGCGGGAGTTGGTCATGTGGCTCTGCACCGCTGAAGCCCCTGCAAAACCCTGGCCATCGAGGCCGCGACCGGCGCCGCAGCCGCCGCAGATCGTTTCGTAGTACTGATAGCGCTCGTTGCCGAAGCTGAAGTTGTTCATGGTGCCCTGGGCAGCGGCCATCACCCCCAGGGCGGCGAAGAGAGCGTTGGCAATCGCCTGCGACGTTTCGACGTTGCCGGCCACCACCGCGGCCGTCGGGCCCGGATGCAGCAGGCAACCCGGTGGCACCACCAGCTCCAGAGGCCTGAAACAGCCGGCATTGAGGGGAACTGCCTCCCCCACCAGGCAGCGGAACACGTAGAGCACCACCGCCCGGGTGATCGCCAGGGGGGCGTTGCGGTTGCCGTTGTCCTGGGGGGAGGTGCCCGTGAAATCGATCACAGCGCGGCGGGCGGGGCGATCGATGCGCACGGCCACCTGGATGCGCAGGCCGCCATCAAGGGGGAGGCTGAAGGCGCCGGGCTCGAGCCGATCGAACACCCGCCGCACCGCTTCGGCGCCGTTGTCCTGCACGTGGCCCATGAAGGCGGACAGCCGCTGGAGCCCCTCGCGCCGGGCCAGGTCCACCAGCAGCTGGGCGCCGAGTTGATTGGCGGCCACCTGGGCCTGCAGATCAGCCAGCAGCTGCTCAGGGTTGCGCACGGGATGGGGCCCGGACGCGAGTCGCCGCTGCCAGTCGGCAGTGAGCAGTACGCCATCCCGCAGCAGGGGCACGTTGTCGAGCAGGAGGCCTTCGTCCGCAAGGCAGCGGCTGAAGGGGGGCATCGAGCCTGGAGTGATGCCGCCCACATCGGCATGGTGGCCTCGGGAGGCAACGAACCCAGCGTGGCTGGGCAGGAACACCGGGGTGATCACCGTGAGATCGGGGAGGTGGGTGCCGCCGTTGGCGGGGTCGTTGGAGACGATCGCGTCGCCGGGCTTGAGGGCAGGGCGCTCCCCCCGCCGCACCGCCGAGAGCAGGCTTTCCACGCTGGCCCCCATCGAGCCGAGATGTACCGGGATATGGGGGGCATTGGCCACCAGTTGCCCCTGGCCATCGAAGAGGGCACAGGAGAAATCAAGGCGCTCGCGGATGTTCACCGATCGGGCGCTCTGCTGCAGGCGCACGCCCATCTGCTCGGCGATGGCACTGAAGCGGTGGTTGAACAACTCCAGGCTCACGGGATCCAGCGCGGCCCCCTGCTGCGCTGGTCGGGCTTTCGCCGCCCCATGACTGAGCAGCAGGCAGCCGTCGGGGCAACACTCGGCCCGCCAGCCCGGCGCCAACCAGATGGTGCCGGTGGTCTCCACCACCAGAGCCGGCCCTTCAAGCCGCTCACCGGGCGTCAGGGCATCGCGGCGGTGCAGCGGAACGGATCGCCAGGCACTACCGCAGTGGAGTTGGATCAGCCGTTCCTCGACTGCCAGAGAGGCCCGATCAAGGGGAGTTGCTGAGCCGATCTCGGCCGCAACAGACTTCCCTGGAGCCACCACCTCCACCAGCAGCCACTCCACCATCAGCTCGGCAGCTTCGGGGCAGTGGCCGAAGCGGCGCTCATGGTCGAGCTCGAACTGCTGCCGCAGCAGCCTGGCCTCCTGCAGCGGCAGGGTGAGCGTCCGTTCACTGGCACCGAGCCGCACACCCACACTCACGTCGGCTCGGACATCAGCACGGACTTCGGCAGCCAGGGCCTGCCGGCCCCGCTCGTACTGCAATTGGGCCTGCTGCTGGAGCTGCTCCACCAGAGCCTGATCCAGGGGAAGGCGCACCAGCTCCTGCAGCAGCAGTCGCTGGTCGGCCAGAGCGATGCCATAAGCCGAGAACACCCCGGCCAGGGGATGGAGCAGCACCCGTGTCATGCCCAGCCGCTCAGCCAGGTCACAGGCGTGCTGGCCGCCAGCTCCACCAAAGCAGATCAGCGCGGCGCCGCGCACATCGTGACCCCGCTGGATCGAAATGCGCCTGATCGCCTCCGCCATCCGCTCGATGGCGATCGCCAGGGCCCCTTCCGCCAGGGCCTCGGCCGTGGTGGGAACTCCGCTGGCCTGGCCCACCAGCTCCGCCAGCTGCTGGAACCCACGCCGCACCACCGCCGCATCGAGCCCCTGATCGCGGCCTGGCCCGAAGACCGCCGGGAACGCCTCCGGCTGGAGGCGGCCCAGCAGCAGGTTGGCGTCGGTGATCGTGAGCGGTCCGCCCAGGCGGTAGCAGGCCGGCCCGGGATCGGCCCCGGCTGAGCTGGGCCCCACCTGCAGACGCTGACCATCGAAGTGCAGCACTGAACCACCACCGGCCGCCACGGTGTGGATCGGCAGCATCTCCGCCTGCAGGCTGAGGCCGGCGATCTCCGTCTCCTGGCGGCGCTCCCAGCCCGGGGACGGCCCCCCGGCCTCCACATGGAAGACATCGGTGGAAGTGCCGCCCATGTCGAAGCCGACGATGGGCATGCTCCCTGCCGCCAGCCGTACCGCCGCCACCATGCCGCCGGCGGGGCCGGAGAGGATCGTGTCCTTTGCCTTGAGCAGCTCCGGTGCAACCAGGCCGCCGCTCGACTGCATCACCCGCAGGCGGCAGTGGGGTCCGAGCTCGGAGCGCAGCTGATCCAGGTAGGCCACCAGGGCCGGTGCAACGGTGGCCTCCACCACAGCCGTCTGCGCCCGGGGCACCAGCCGGGGCCTCCGGCCCACCTGGTGGGAGAGCACCACCGGCCCAAATCCGAACGGGCGCAGCCACTCGGCCAGCTGCAGTTCATGGCCCGGATGTCGGGCGCTGTGGAGCAGGGCCACCGCGCAGCTGCTGATGCCGTCGCGGCGGGCGTCGTTGAGGGCCCGCTCCAGGGCTGCATCGAGGAGCAGCGGCGTCAGCTCCGTGCCATCGGCCGCCAGCCGCCCCACCACCTCCAGCACCCGCCGGTAGCGCGGAGCCGGCCGCTCGACGTGCAGGGCAAACAGATCGGGCCTGTGCTGGTCACCGATCCAGGCGGCATCGGCAAAGCCACTGCTGATCAGCAACAGGGTGGGAGCACCCCGGTGCTCCAGCAGGGCATTGGTGGCCACCGTGGTGCCGATCCGCACCTCGCTGACCGCCCCGGGAGGGAGCGGCTGGCCGGGAGCAAGCCCGAGCAGCTCGCGCATGGCGGCCACCGCCGGGTCCCCGGCCAGCTGCGGCGGCTGCGAGAGCACCTTGCGAACCACCAGCTCGCCGCCGGGGGCACGGCCCACCAGATCGGTGAAGGTGCCGCCCCGATCAATCGAGAAGCTCCAGCCCACCCAGGGGCCTCAGCGGTAATTCTCGAACTGCAGCGGCACCTCCGGGTCTTCGGCGCGCAGGATCTGGATCACCTGCTGGAGGTCGTCCTTGTTCTTGCCGGTGACCCGCAGGCTCTCGCCCTGAATCGCCACCGTCACCTTCTTGATCTGATCGCGCACGGTCTTGCTCAGCGACTTGGCCAGCTCCTGGCTGAGCCCCTTGCGCAGCTTCACCACTTGCTGCACCCGGTTGCCGCCCACCGGCTCCGCCGGCTGGAAATCGAAGATCTTGAGCGAAAGTTCACGCTTGACCGCCTTCTGGCGCAGCACATCGGTCACAGCGTCGAGGGTCATGTCACTGGCGGTGGTGATCGTGAGGCTGGTTTCCTCCAGATCGATCTCCGTTTTGGAATCCTTGAGGTCGTAGCGCTGGCCCACCTCGCGGCGCACCTGATCGAGCGCGTTCACCAGCTCCTGCCGATCGAAATCCGACACCACGTCGAAGGAGAAGGTGTCGGCCATGAGTAAAAGCGTGAAACAAGCAAAGCCCAGCTTAGAAAAGGACGGCCCAGCCATTCCCCCATGCCCGCCCTCCTTGCCGTCGCCATCCCGCCGGGCAACCCGGCGGCGCCCTTCGCCTGGTCACTGGTGCTGGCCGGGGCTGTGGTGGTCCTCAGCCTGGTGCCCCTGGCAGCCGGCCGCGCCAAGGCCGATTTCACCCCCGGCGATCTGGCCGCCCCCCGGGCGATGTTCGAGCGGCTGCCGGCCTGGGGGAAGCGGGCCAGCTGGGCCCACCAGAACAGTTTCGAGGCCTTCACACTGCATGCCCCGGCTTGCCTGCTCTGTCTGCTGGCGGCGCCGGCAGTGCTGGCGGCCTCACCACTGGCGGCCGCGGCCGCCTGGCTCCATCCGGCCCTGCGGCTGGCCTACATCGGTGCCTACGTGGCCAACATTCCTCCCCTGCGCAGCCTCTGCTGGATCGGTGCGCTGCTGAGCACAGCTGTTCTCTACAGCGAAGGGCTCAAGGCCCTGCTGCGCAGCTGAACGGAGAAACCTCCCCGCAGGGATCTCAGCTGCCCCCCTTCTCCTGCAACCCCTTGAGCGCGGCAAGCAGGGAAGCGGGACTCTGGGGATCCACCATCAGAACTGAGCCTCCACGGGCCGCGGCCATCTCCTGGCCCATCGCCATCCAGTCCCTGGCGAGCAGCAGGCGCAGGCTCTCGGCCGCCGCCGGGTGGGCCTCGATCACGGCGGCCAGCTCGGTGGCCGACTCAGCCCGCGCCTTGGCGAGCAGCAGCTGCTGCTTGGCCTGGGCGTCGGCGTCGAGCAGCACCGCCTCCTGCTTGGCCTTGGCATCGAGCACCAGGGCTTCGGCCCGCCCCTTGGCGGCATTCACCTGGGCTTCCCGCTCGCCCTCGGAGCGCAGGATCGCCGCCCGCTTCTCCCGCTCGGCGGTCATCTGCTGCTCCATCGCCTGCTGCACCCCCTGGGAGGGCTGGATGTCGCGCAACTCCACCCGGGTCACCTTCACCCCCCAGGGGTCGGTGGCCTGATCCAGCTCGTTGAGCAGGGTCTCGTTCACTTCCTGGCGGGTGGTGAAGGTCTGATCGAGGTCGAGCTTGCCCATCTCGGCGCGGATCTGGGTGAGCACCAGGTTCACCATCGCGGCCTGCAGATTGTCAACGCCGTAATAGGCGCGGGCATGCTCAAGCAACTGCCAGTACACCACCGCATCCACCACGATCGAGACGTTGTCGCGGGTGATGCACTGCTGTGGCGGGATATCGAGCACCCGTTCCTTGAGTGATTCATGGCTCACGACCCGCTCCATTCCCGGAATCACCAGGGAGAGACCAGGCCTCAGCTCCCGGTCGTACTTGCCGAGACGTTCCACCAGCATCGAGCGGCTGCTGCTGGTGACCTTGATGCCGCTGATGCCCAGGCCAGCCAGCACCGCCAGAACCGGAATGAGCAGAAATTCCATCCAGAGACCATCGCTGGGACCACGGTAGGCAGGATGGGGACAGCGAACGGCGATCGGTTTCTGCTTTCCCCGTCCTCCCCTCTCCCGTGAATCCCATCCTCTGGTTCGCCCTGGCGGCGGCGGTGCTGGCCCTGGAGCTGGCCGGAGCCGACGGTGACGGCCTGTTGCTGATCGCCGGGCTGGCCGGTCTGCTGCTGACCCTGCTGAGCGCCCTGCTTCCCGCCCTGCCGACGGCGGCGCAGCTGGTGCTGTTCCTGGCGCTGGTGGCGGCTGGTTACGCCGGATTGAGACGATGGTCGGCGGGACGGCAGGCACGGGCGATCCCACCCTCGGCCAGGGCCGAGCTGGCCGAGGTGATCAGCAGCTTCGACAGCAATGGCGAAGGGCGGGTGCGCTGGCAGGGCCAGAGCTGGGCCGCCATCAACCTGGCCCCCGGCGAGGCGCTCGCCCCAGGCGCCCAGGTGAATGTGATGGGCCGTGAGGGAACCTCCCTCCAGGTCCTGCCCCGCCAGAACTCTCTGCCTGATTGATCCCGAACTGGAGTAACGCCGATCTAATCGAAGAACATCAGGCTGACCACCTTGTTCATGTCCTCGGCGGTGCGGCAGCTGGAGAGCAGGGTCTCGCTGTCGTGGAAGGCGTAGCAGATCAGCTGATCGCAGCGGCCGATGATCTCCTGGTTGCAGAGACTGCTGGCCATGGGCAGGGGCAACTCGTCGTGCTCGGGCTTCTCCACCAGATGCAGCACCCGCTCCATCTGCTCGCGGCTATCACTTGACTGGCGCTCGAGGCTCTGAGGCAGCAGAACGGTGAGCCGGGCCGGATCGACGCTCAGCACCCCGCGGATCACAGCAGCGTTGACCCCCTGGGATCCGGATGTGATCAGGTTGTGACCCTCCTGGGCCAGGGAGCGGGCCACCAGTTCCACCAGGTGAATCGAGACGGCAGGAACGTGGCGACTGCCGAGGATGGCGATGCGGCGCTTGCCGCGATCCTGAAGCAGGGCCAACTCCTGGGCCAGGGTGTCAATCCGGTCGAGGGCCGGCAGATCAAGGGACCGGGTCACCTCGTGAATGCATCCGATCGGCCGAAACTAGCAGCGCCCTTGCGGGGCCCATGCTTCAGGCCTTCAGCAGTAGACCCAGGCGCTCGAACAGGCGATCGAAGCAACAGTGCTCCTGAACCAGGCGGATGGCATAACTGGCCTTGACCGTCTCGTGCAGGCGCACATGGCCGAAGGCGCGCTCAATCACCTCCACCGTGGTCAGCGTGTCCTGCTCCACCTTCAGGATCGGAACCTCCAGCTCCTCAGCGCGACTGATCAGCTGGGGCAGAGGTTCCCCAGCCCCCGTGAGGATCAGGCATTGGGTGGAGGCCTCCAGGGCCGCCAGCTGAATGTCGGTGCGATCAGCACCCGTGACCACCGCCATGTTGCGGCGACGGCGGAAAAACTCCATGGCGGAGTTGACGTTCATCGCGCCGATCGAGAGCGTTTCGACCAGCAGATCGAGCCGCTCGGGGCAGCAGAGCACCCGGGCCTCCAGGCGATCGACCAGCTCCTCGACTGTGACGCTGCGCAGCAGCGGGCTGCGGGGCAATACGCCCAACACCGGCAGCCCCAGCTGCTCCAGTGCCGGCACCACCTCGGCGCGCAGACGATCCACCGCATCGGGATCGACGGCGTTGAGCATTACCCCAGCCAGGCGCTCCTGCAGCAGGTTCCGGGCTGCCAGTATGGGATCGACACTGCGGCTGTCCTCCCAGAGATGGACCAGCACCACAGGAGCCTCCAGGCCCTTGGCCAGCTGGGGCAGGCTGAGGCCATAGAGCAGGCCTTCGCTGAGGGTGCCGGTGCCCTCCAACAGGGTGAGGCCATCGGGGTAGGAGTCCAGCTGTTCCCGCAGGCGGGAGAAGCCCTCGCCGGGATCCAGATTGCCGCGCAGCAGCCGCTCCTGGGCTGTGGCAGCCCCCAGCAGGTGCAGGGACGGCAGCAAGTTCTCGTCAGGCAGGCCGAGGATGTTGCCGACGAAGCGGACATCGTCGTCGAGGCAAGCCTGGGAGGGGGGGGTCTCCCCCTGCCGGGGTGGCCGCACACTGGTGGCAAGGGGCTTGCCGTAGCGCACGGAGAGTCCCTGTTTCATCAGGGTCCGGGTCAGGCCGAGCACCAGGGCTGACTTGCCGCTGAAGGGATCACAGGATCCGATCAGCAAGGTGCTGCTCATGGCATGACCTCTAGGATTGGCGCTGGCAAACCAATCTAGGCGCCGGAGGTCTGGGGGGATTCCCCGAGCAGCAGCCAGCGCCAGAAGGCCTCGGGCAGATCGAGCTGGGGGTCACCGAAGGCCTGGGGCTGCCGATGCTCCAGCAGGTCCATCAGCCAGCGCACCAGCTGATACGTGGGCAGATCAAAGCTGTAGCCCAGTTCCGCTGCTGCCGGGAAACTGAGATCACAGTGGCTTGTTTCCTGGGGAGCCAGCCCCGCCCGCCAGCGCAGCAGGAACGGATGCTCCCCGTCGGGGCGCATCCGCCGTATTCCCTCGATCTCGCCGATAGCCAGCTGGTCGAGGGCCTGGATCAACCAGGCTTCCCGCAGCACGCCATCGCAGTAGGGGGCGTAAAGGGCCACCTGGCCGGGGTCATGGCTGGGGGTGGCTCCGAAGATCGACAGAAGGCCCAATGGAGGAAGCGAAAGAGACGGCCGGAACGAGAGCGAAAAAACGCCGCGAGCGAGTGGCGGATGATTCCAAGGCAAAGAATGGCCCATGACCGACAACGCCGTGCCAGGTCAAGCCGCTTCAGACCCACCGGTGCCGTTCACCTTCTGGCCGGCACTGCTGCCCCTGCGGGGGAGAACCGTGGCGGTGACCGGGGCCAGTGGGGCCCTGGGCACATCCCTGCTGCGCGCCCTGCATGGCCATGGGGCCGAGCTGATCGCCCTAAGCACCGCCTCTGAGCCGGTGGTTATCCGCGGCGGTGACGGCAGGGTGATCCCGCTGCGCAACGTGGTGTGGTGCTGCGGCCAGGAGCAGCAGCTGGAGGCCACCCTGCGCGACGTCGACATCCTGGTGATCAACCACGGGGTCAACGTCTATGGCGACCGCAGCGCCGCAGCGATCGAGCGCAGCCTGGAGGTGAACGCCCTCAGTGCCTGGCGCCTGCTGGAGCTGTTCCTGGGCCTGAGCGAGCGTCAGGCTGGAACCCCCTGCCGGGAGGTGTGGGTGAACACCTCGGAGGCGGAACTGCTGCCCGCCCTCAGCCCGCTCTATGAGATCAGCAAGCGGCTGCTGGGCCAGTTGCTCAGCCTGCGCGCCCTCGATCATCGAGGCGAGAATCCCTGCCGGATCCGGCGGCTGGTACTTGGACCGTTCAGCTCTTCCCTCAATCCCTACGGCGTGATGGGTCCAGACTTCGTGGCGGGCCAGGTGATCGCCCAGGCGCGCAGGGGCTTCGGCCTGATCATCGTGACCCCCAATCCCATCACGGTGGTGCTGGTGCCCCTGCAGATGTGGCTGAGGCACCTCTATGGCCGTCTGTTCAGCCGGGCTGCCAACTGAGAGGCCTGGATCAGAAATCGCGGTCGGTGAGGATCTCGCAGCCATCGGAGCTGACCACGATGGTGTGCTCCCACTGGGCCGAGAGCGATCCATCCACCGTCACGACCGTCCAGCGATCGCGCAGGGTGCGGCACTCCTTGCTGCCGGCATTGAGGATCGGCTCCACCGCCAGGGTCATGCCAGCGCGCAGCTTGACGTTGGGCAGGTCGTTGGTGCGGAAGTTGAACACCGACGGCTCCTCATGCAGATTGCGGCCCACGCCATGGCCGGTGAAGTCCTCCACCACGCTGTAGCCATGGGCCTCGACGTGGTCCTGCACGGCGCCGGCGATGTCGAGCAGGGTGTTGCCGGCCTTGATCCGGGCGAGACCACGCATCAACGATTCCTGGGCCACGCGGCTGAGGCGGGTGGCGTCCTCGGAACATTCGCCCACGCAGATGCTGACGCAACTGTCGCCGTGGTAGCCCTCGAAGTAGGCGCCGGTGTCGATCTTGACCAGGTCACCGGCCTTGATCACCTGTTTGGCACTGGGGATGCCGTGGACCACCTGGTCGTTGATGCTGGCGCAGATGCTGGCCGGAAAGCCGTGGTAGCCCTTGAAGCTGGGGGTGGCCCCCATGGCGCGGATGCGCTCTTCCGCGTGGCGGTCGAGATCGGCGGTGGTCATCCCTGGAGCTGCCATCTCCATGATTTCACGCAGCACCGTGGCAACGATGCGGCTGGCCTGGCGCATCACCTGGATCTCGCGCGCCGATTTGATCTCGACGCCCCGGCGTCCCTTCTGAATGCGCGGGCCGGTGCTGGTGGTGGCGCTGGCAGCCTTGGTGGTGGAGGCCTTGGTTGAGGAGCCCGCCAGCAGGTCAGCAAAAAGATTCATCGACGGGGCCCGGGCAATCCAGGATTCAAGCTATCAACTTTCCTCATCGATGCTGTCGACCATGCAGGTCCTGGCCCGACTGCGCCGCTGGCATGCCCTGATCGGGCCGGTGGTGGTGCTGCCACTGCTGATCACGGTCAGCAGTGGCATGGGCTACCGGCTGCTGCGCGACTGGGGCGGCCTCAGCCGCGACCAGGTGCATGGGCTGATGGTGCTGCACGAAGGCGAATGGCTCGGCCCGGTCGGTGAGACCTTTTACGTCGCTCTCAACGGCCTGGGGCTGCTCTGGATGCTGATCACCGGCACGGGCCTGGCGCTGCAGGGGTGGAGTCGGCGGCGGGGGCGGCCGGAGCAGCATGAGAGCGCTGGGGAGGGGGGAACATGAGCCGTTACAATGGTTGTTTGGCTGGGCGATCGCATTACTGAGATGGCCGCGGACAAGAACGACAGCGCCGAACTGATGGCGGAACTGAAGGACGACATCGACATGGATCAGACGAGCGTGGAAGAGACCGGCACAGCCGAGACCGCGGCGCCAACGGCCGTGGCCGAGAAGCCCGCCGTGACCCCGGCTCGCACCGGCAAGCTCAGCGCCCAGGACCTGATCAAGGCCTTCGAAGCCGAGCAGCTCAAGAGCGATCTGCCCGAGATCTACGTGGGCGACACCGTGCGCGTGGGCGTGCGCATCAGCGAGGGCAACAAGGAACGCATCCAGCCCTATGAAGGTGTGGTGATCGCCAAGCGCCATGGCGGGCTGAACGAAACGATCACCGTGCGTCGGATCTTCCAGGGCGTGGGGGTTGAGCGGGTCTTCCTGCTGCACAGTCCTCAGGTCGCCAACGTCAAGGTGGAGCGTCGCGGTAAAGTGAGGCGTGCAAAGCTCTTCTACCTACGCGATCGTGTGGGGAAAGCAACCCGCGTGAAGCAACGCTTCGATCGCTGAAGCTTCATCGCTCAATTGCCCATGCCGGTGCCGCCTCGCGTCCCGGTCGAAGGGGCATCGTCATGCGCCGTTAGTTCAGTTGGTAGAACGCAGGTCTCCAAAACCTGATGTCGGGGGTTCAAGTCCTCCACGGCGCGCTCGATGCCCTTTCCTGCTCTTTCGTGGTTCCGGACATGGAGTTGGATTTACAACCCGGTGATGTGGTCAAGGTGCTCGAATCCGCTGCCCTTGGCTGGGTGCGGGCGCGGGTCATCCGGGTCAAGTCCGGCGGTCGTGTGGTCGTTCAGAGCGACCAGGGCCGTGAATTCACAGCAAGAGGCAACCAGGTTCGTCTGATCGAACCCGCTGGTTTCCGCCCATGATCCACCGCCGCTGTCTCCGCCAGTTGACGGCGGGGCCAGCGGCAGTGGATACTTCCCTAGTCGTTAACACGACACCAGAAGCCAGGTCCGGCAAGGGTTTTCAACCCTTTTCGCCTTTCATCTGGGACTGTAGTTCAACCGGTTAGAGCACCGCCCTGTCACGGCGGAAGTTGCGGGTTCGAATCCCGTCAGTCCCGTTTCAATCTTTATGAGCTTTCGCCAGTGACCGTTCGGGTTCGTCTGGCTCCCAGCCCCACGGGAACCCTGCACATCGGCACCGCCCGCACTGCGGTGTTCAACTGGCTGTTCGCCCGCCATCACGGCGGGGAGTTTTTACTGAGGATCGAGGACACCGACCGGGAGCGCTCCAGGCCGGAGTTCACCACCGACATCCTTGATGGCCTGGCCTGGCTCGGCCTGAGCTGGGACGCGGAGCCCGTGATCCAGAGCGAGCGGATCGAAGCCCACCGCGCCGCCATCAACCAGCTGCTGGAGGCGGGTCTGGCCTACCGCTGTTATGCATCGGAAGCCGAACTGGAGCAGATGCGCGAGCGGCAGAAGGCCAGCGGCTCCGCTCCCCGCTACGACAACCGGCACCGCAATCTGACGCCTGAGCAGGAGCAGGCCTTCCGCTCAGAAGGTCGCGAGGCGGTGGTGCGCTTCCGCATCGACGACGGGGCCACGATCGGCTGGAACGATCTCGTGCGCGGAGAGATGCGCTGGAGCGGCAGCGATCTGGGCGGCGACATGGTGATCGCCCGGCGGGCGCCGGCCGATCAGGTCGGTGACCCGCTCTACAACCTGGTGGTGGTGGTCGACGATGCCGCCATGGCCATCAGCCATGTGATTCGCGGCGAGGACCACATCGCCAACACCGCCAAGCAGCTGCTGCTCTACGAGGCCCTCGGCCTGCCCCTGCCCGTCTTCGCCCACACACCCCTGATCCTCAACCAGGAGGGCCGCAAGCTCTCCAAGCGCGATGGGGTCACCTCGGTGGGTGAGTTCAAGGCCATGGGCTACACAGCCGAGGCGCTGGTGAACTACATGACCCTGCTGGGCTGGTCACCGCCTGAAGGCATGGGCGAGCGCTTCACGCTCAGGGAGGCCGCTGAAGTGTTCAGCTTCGATCGGGTCAACCGGGCCGGCGCCCGCTTCGACTGGGACAAGCTCAACTGGCTCAATGCCCAGGTGCTGCATGACCTGAGCGCCGCCGAGCTGCGCCAGGCCCTGGCTCCCCTCTGGCGCGCCGAGGGCTGGCAGGCCCCGGGCGGCGATGAGTCAGGCGGTGGCAGCCGCGAGGCCTGGGAACTGGAGCTGGCCGAACTGCTCGGCCCCTCCCTGACCACCCTGCGGGATGGCCTGGAGCAGGCCCGCCCCTTCTTCGAGCGCCCTGAACTCGACGCTGGCGCCAGCCAGCAACTGGACGCCGATGGGGCCACCGCTGCCCTGACGGCCCTGCTCGGGCAGCTCGACGAGAACGCCAGCCTCAGCGTTGAGCAGGCCCAGGAGCAGCTCGCCGGCGCAGCCGCAGCGGCGGGAGTGAAAAAGGGAGTGCTGATGAAAAGCCTGAGGGCCGCCCTGCTGGGCAGCCTCAAGGGACCGGATCTGATCACCACCTGGCGCCTGCTGCACGCCAGCGGCGAAGACCGAGCGCGGCTGATGCTGGCCGTGGCTCAGAGCTGAACCTCCTCCAGAGGCATGACCTCGCCGGACTCGCCGGCTTCGCTGAGGCGCAGACCCAGCAGGCCCGCCAGGGGAGCCGCGGTGAAACCCTGCAGACCCACGGTCATCAGGATCGTGAGGAACACCAGCCCCTGCAGAGCTCCAGCCCCCTCCACACCGGCTTCATAGAGGCGGAGGGCGAACAGGCTGGCCACAGCGGCGGTGACGATCCCGCGCGGGGCCAGCCAGCTCAGCATCACCTTCTGGCCGCCGCTGAGGGGCAGGCCGAAGGTGGCCAGCTGCATGGTCACGGGCCGCACCACCACCATCAGCGTCAACACACAGGCCAACCCTCCCCAGCCCAGCGGGCTGAGGTCAGACCAGGCCACATCGGCGGCCAGGAGCGGAAACAGGATGCTGATCGCCAACTGGGCCAGCTGGCGGATCAGGTCGTCGAGCATGGCGGCTTCGGTGTCAGCGAAGCGACCCACCAGCACCCCGGCCATCACGGCAGCCGGCAAGCCCGATTCGGGCATCAGCACCTCACAGCCGGTGAACATCAGAAACATCACCCCCAGGGTGAGCTGCAAGCGAAGACCGCTCTTCGGGTCCACCGGAAGGCGCCGGAGCAGCACCGCCAGCAACAGGCCGCTGACGGCACCGACCCCCACGCCGAAACCCAGCCGTTGCAGCAATTCAAGGGCGAGATCCTGCCAGTCGTAGCGATCGCTGATCACCAGTTCCAGCAGCAGCAGGGCCAGTACGGCCCCGATCGGCTCCAGCACCAGTCCTTCCCCTTCCAGCACATCGCCCAGGGGGGGAGCCAGGCGCATCTGTTGCAGCAGAGGGGTGACCACGGTGGGGCCGGTGCCGAGCACGATGGCGCTGTAGACCGCCGCCAGCGGCCAGCTCAGACCCGCCAGCCAATGGGCCGCCAGCAAACCGGCAGGGAGAGCCAGCAGCATGCGCACGATCACGATCCGCAGCACCGCTATCCGGGCAGTGCTGCCGCGAAGACTCAGCTTGAGCCCCCCGTCGAACAGCACCAGGCTCACCAGCAGCCCCACGATGGTCTCCAGGCCACTGCCCAGGGCCAGGGGATCCACCAGCCCCAGGCCCGAGCGGCCGATCAACAGGCCGGAGGCCAGCAGCAGCACCACTGACGGCAAGCCCGTGAGCAACGAGGTCAGCTGGGCCAGCGCCCCGGAGAACACAGTGATCCCCCAGAGCAACTGGAGCCTCTCGGGGGCATCAGTCATGGCTCGATTCAACCACTGCCCACTCAGTCGTCGAGGGCGGTGAACTTGGGCTCCACACGGATCCCGATCACGCTGCTGGGGCGCAACACGAGGTATTCCCCGTCGAGATCGCCGATCGGCACATTCACGAAGGTTTCGGGCGCTCCGGCGTTGAGCACATCCCGGTACCACTGCTGGAAGGCTTCGAGCGTGGCGAAGTGCACCTGCTCCCGGTGGCCTCCGGCCAGGAGCAGGTGGACGGCATAACGGCGGGGCTGACGGGCCATTGCGGTAATGACCAGCGGCGCTTCTACACAATGCCTGAAAGCGACCAGCCCCCATCGGCGGGTCGCTTCGATGGCAGGCTGTGGCCACCACGCCAGCACGGACACCGAGGAGCGCATGGCTGAGGCACCACTGCTGCTGCTCGTGGATGGCCATTCCCTGGCCTTCCGGAGCTTTTATGCCTTCGCCAAGGGTGGTGAGGGGGGGCTGGCCACCAAGGAGGGTGTGCCCACCAGCGTCACCTACGGATTCCTCAAGGCCCTGCTGGACAATGTCAAGGGGTTGACCCCCCAGGGGGTGGTGGTTGCCTTCGACACGGCCGAGCCCACCTTCCGCCACGAGGCCGACGCCAGCTACAAGGCCCACCGGGATGTGGCCCCGGAGCACTTCTTCACCGATCTGGCCAACCTCCAGGAGATCCTCGCCGGTGCAATGGATCTGCCCCTGTGCATGGCCCCCGGCTACGAAGCCGACGACGTGCTCGGCACCCTGGCCAACCGGGCCGCCGACGCGGGCTGGCGGGTACGGATCCTCTCGGGCGATCGGGATCTGTTCCAACTGGTCGACGACGAGCGCGACATCGCCGTGATGTACATGGGCGGCGGCCCCTACGTCAGGAACGCCGGTCCCGTGACGATCCGCCGGCAGGACGTGGTGGCCAAGCTCGGGGTGACGCCAGAGGAGGTGGTGGATCTCAAGGCCCTCACCGGTGATGCCAGCGACAACATCCCCGGGGTCAAAGGGGTAGGCCCCAAAACCGCCATCACTTTGCTGAAGGCCCACACCAACCTCGACGGCATCTACGCGGCCCTTGAGCAGCAGAAGGGAGCCCTCAAGGCCAGGCTCGAAACCGACCGGGAGAACGCCTACCGCTCGCGCATGCTGGCCGAGATCCTGATCGACATCCCCCTGCCGGCCGAGCCACGGCTACAGCTCGGCGACGTGGACGGAGCGGCCCTGGCCCATCGGCTGGAAGAACTGGAGCTACACAGCCTTGTCAGGCAGCTGGCGGCCTTCGAACTGGCGTTCTCCGCCGATCACCAGGCCCAGGGATCGAAGGCTTCGGCCAGGAGCAGCTCTTCGTCGGCGCCATCTGCGGCTGGCAGCACGGTTGCAACAGCTCCTGGCAAGGTTGAACCGGCCACAGCGTCCTCCCCGCAGCCAAGCTCCAGCCCGGAAGGCGTTCCGCCAGCCCTTGCGCCGGAGATCATCCAGAGCCCAGAGCAACTCACTGCTCTGCTGGAGCGGCTGATGGCGGCCACCGATCCGGCCCAGCCGATCGCCCTCGACACCGAGACCACCTCGTTGAACCCCTTCCAGGCCCAGCTGGTGGGGGTGGGACTGTGCTGGGGCGAGGGCAGCGGCGATCTGGCCTACATCCCGGTGGGCCACCTGCCGCCGCCAGCCCCAGCGATCCAGCAGCTGCCCCTCGGCCAGGTGCTCACGGCGCTGGCCCCCTGGCTGGCCAGCGCGGCTCACCCCAAGACCCTGCAGAACGCCAAGTACGACCGTCTGATCCTGCTGCGTCACGGGCTGAACCTGGACGGGGTGGTGATGGACACCCTGCTGGCGGATTACCTGCGCGATGCCAACGCGAAACACGGGCTGGAGGTGCTGGCCGAGCGCAATTTCGGCTTCACGCCGACGAGCTTCACCGAGCTGGTGGCCAAGGGGGAGAGCTTCGCGGCGGTGCCGATCGAAGCCGCCGCCTGCTACTGCGCCATGGATGTGCACCTCACCTGGCGGCTGACGCCGCTGCTGCGCGGCCAGCTGCAGCAGCTGGGGGAGGCACTGCCAAAGCTGCTCGATCAGGTGGAACTGCCACTGGAGCCGGTGCTGGCCCGGATGGAGGCCACCGGCATCCGCATCGACAAGCCCTATCTGGCCACCCTGAGCGAGGAACTGGCGGGCACCCTGGCCAGCCTGGAGACCGGGGCCAGGCAGGAGGCCGGCGTCGATTTCAACCTGGCGTCTCCCAAGCAGCTGGGCGAGCTGCTGTTCGACACGCTCGGGCTCGATCGCAAGAAATCGCGCAAGACGAAAACGGGCTGGAGCACCGATGCCACCGTGCTCGAGAAACTCGAAGCCGACCATCCGGTGGTGCCGCTGGTGCTGGAGCACCGCACCCTGAGCAAGCTCAAGAGCACCTACGTGGATGCGCTGCCAGCCCTGGTGGAGCCGGAAACCGGCCGCGTCCACACCGATTTCAACCAGGCGGTGACTGCCACGGGCCGGCTCTCCAGCAGCCATCCGAACCTGCAGAACATCCCCATCCGCACGGAGTTCAGCCGCCGCATCCGCAAGGCCTTCCTGCCCCAGGAGGGTTGGCAGCTGATCAGCGCCGACTACTCCCAGATCGAGCTGCGCATCCTCACCCACCTTTCGGGCGAGGAGGTGCTGGTGGAGGCCTACGCCAACGGCGACGACGTGCACGCCCTCACCGCCCGGCTACTGCTCGACAAAACCGAGGTGACGCCTGAAGAGCGGCGCCTTGGCAAGACGATCAACTTCGGTGTGATCTACGGCATGGGTGCCCAGCGCTTCGCGCGCGAAGCCGGGGTGAGCCAGGCCGAGGCCAAGGAGTTTCTGAGCCGCTACAAGGAGCGCTACCCCAGGGTGTTCGGTTTTCTGGAGCTGCAGGAACGGCTGGCGCTGAGCCGCGGCTACGTGGAAACGATCCTGGGACGGCGGCGCCCGTTTGCCTTCGATCCGGGCGGTCTGGGGCGGCTGAAGGGCAAGCCGCCGGAAGAGATCGAGCTGGAGGTGGCCCGCCGCGCCGGGATGGAGGGCCAGCAGCTGCGGGCGGCGGCCAATGCACCGATCCAGGGCTCATCGGCAGACATCATCAAGCTGGCGATGGTGCGGCTCGATCAGGAGTTGCACACCCATGACCTGCCGGCCCGGCTACTGCTGCAGGTGCACGACGAACTGGTGCTGGAGGCGGCCCCCGAAGCCCTCGAGCCCGTGCTGGCGACGGTGAAGCGTGTGATGGAGAACGCCATTCGCCTCAGCGTCCCCCTGGTGGTGGACACCGGCTGGGGCGCGAACTGGATGGAGACGAAGTGATTCGCCGAGATTTGGGCGAGGATTGAAGCAGATCCAAATGCGCGATGCAGTCAAGCCAGCTCAGCCGCAGTCGAAGCCGCAGCCGCCCGAGGCAACTGTTGTGCCCGGCACACCCCGATCAACGGCTGATGGGCCAGGGCAGGAAGTATTTCCTGCACCTGCTCAGCCCCGAAGAGCTCAAGCAGCGGGGCATGACTGACAAGAAGGCCCGGCTGGTGATCCAGGCCTATCCGGTGCTGGTGCTCAGCAACGAGTGGCTGGAGGAACTCTTCTGCGCCCACTGTGGTGTCAGCCGCTGGTGCCACGTGATCCGCCACGACCGGGTGCTGCACACCGTGCGCTGGGCGCCGCGCGAGCTGTGGGAACAGGTGGCCCATGTGGATCCGGTGGTGGCGAATCCCAGCGTGAGCGAGTTCAGCCGGCGGGAAGCAGGCAGGCAGCGAAGCAAGCGAAGCGACGGAGGCCGCTTCTACGACCGCGGCTGAGCCTCTGTGCAGGCCGGCTCTGGGCCAGTTGGCTGCTGGTACTCCGGCACCAGCTGCCTGAGCACGGCGAGTGCCTGGTCATCGTCCCAGGCCTGCAGAGCCTCCAGCAGTTTCTGCAGCAGGGGATCCAGCTGCGACTGCGGCAGGAATGATTCCTTTGCCTGGCGGATCAGGGGGTGGAGAGTCGGCTGGTCGGTTGCGCTGATCAGCAACTCCTCGTAGAGCTTCTCCCCGGGACGCAGGCCGGTGAAGCTGATCGCAATGTCGCCGTCTGGACGTGAGTCGTCCCTGACGCTGCAACCGGAGAGGTGAATCATCTGACGCGCCAGATCGATGATCCGCAACGGTTCGCCCATGTCGAGAACGAAGACCTCGCCGCCACGCGCCAGACCGCACGCCTGCAGCACCAGCTGAGCCGCTTCCGGAATGGTCATGAAGTAACGGGTGATCTCGGGATGGGTCACCGTGACCGGCCCGCCGGAGGCGATCTGCTCGCGGAACAGGGGCACCACCGAACCGGAGGAACCGAGCACGTTGCCGAAGCGGACCATGGCGCAGACAGGACCCTGGCCGGCGGCGGCGATCGCCGCAGCAGCCGCCTGAACCAGCAATTCACAGGCCCGCTTGCTCGCTCCCATGGTGTTGGTGGGGCGCACTGCCTTGTCGGTGGAGATGAGCAGGAACCGCTCTAAGCCACAGTTGATCGAGGCCTCCAATGCGGAGCGGGTACCGAGCAGATTGTTGGCGATCCCGGCGCAGACGTTGCTCTCCACCAGGGGGACGTGCTTGTAGGCCGCGGCATGGAACAGAACCTGCACTCCGTGCTGCCGGAGCAGGGCCTGCAGTCGGGGTTGATCAGCCACGTCGCCCAATACCGGCACCAGCTTCGCCATCCCCAGTTCACCTGGCTGTGATCGCTCACGCGCGTGGAGAGCCAGCGACTTCCTCAATTCCTGCTCGATGGAGTACAGAGCAAATTCGCTTTGCTCGAGCAGCACCAGTCGAGCGGGCTGCTGGAGCAGGATCTGGCGGCAAAGTTCGCTGCCGATCGATCCCCCGGCTCCAGTGACCAGCACCGTTCGCCCCCTGACAGGGGCCGCCAGAAGAGCGGAGTCGGCCGTGCTGGCATCGCGGCCAAGCAGATCCTCGATCCGAACCGGCCTCAGATCCGACACGCTCTGGGCACCGGAGGCCACAGCGCTCAGGGAAGGAATTGAGAGTACGTCCACACCGAGGCTCCGCATCCACTCCACCAATTGGCGGCGCCGGGCTCTGGGAGCGGAAGGGATCGCCAGCAAGACCTGACGAATGTGGTGTCGAGCGATCAGATCGGGAAGCTGGCTGGGCGGATGGATCGTGAGTGCGTGCAGCTTCCGTCCCCAGAGCGCTGGATCGTCATCGAGAACGGCAACGAACCTGAACCGCGGGTGGAAGCGCAGTTCGGCAAGCAGCAGATTGGAGGCCTGGCCAGCCCCGAACAAAAGCGTCGAAACTCTGGTTTTCTGAGAGGAAATGGTGCTGTCGGTGCTGTCGGTGCTGTCGGTGCTCCCGATTATCGACTGGGGAGCCGGGCGATGGGCCAGCCAGTAGCGGAGGACATCGCGCAACACGATCCGGCTGCCGATCAAGCTGCCGGACACCAGCAGCCAGAACAGCAGCCAGAAACCTCGGAACGGTGGATCGCCATGCCCGGACAGGGTGCAGACCAAAAGCAGCAGCAGCACGATCAGCCCCGTGCGGGGCAGCAGGCTGTAGAGCGAGTGGCTGCCGGAATAGCGGGTCAGGCCGCGATACCAGCCACTGGCCAGCAGCACAGCCAGGCCGATTCCAATTGCCCAGGGCAGCAAAACGAGGTTGTTTCGCAGACCGTCTGAAAAAGGAGCGTTCAGGCGGAGAGCAAAGGCCAGCCAGAAACTGAACGCCAGCAAGCCTGCATCGAGACCGATCAGCGCCATCCTGCGGGCCATGACCTCAGGAACCAGCAGCCCGGCTGGAGGCCTGAGAGGGGAGCGGCTCGATCGACTCATCAAGGCAAGCTTTCCCACAGACACCCGTTGGCTCGGTAAGGCCGCAGACCGGCGAGCCAGGCAACGATTTCAGCAGGAGCGGGCCTCTGCGGCGCCATCCAGGCCGCCCAGGCTTCCCCGCTGGGCAACTCCTTCTCGATCGCTCCACCGGCGTCGAGGACAACACAGCGCCCTTTCCCCCCGGGGCCCAGGATCGCGGGACCGATCGCCTCCACCGGCAGGTCCACACCAGTGCCGCTGGTGGTGAGGCCCAGGCGACGCAGAAGAATGGGCCTCGTCGCTGAGACAGCACCAGAGGAAACCGGGAGATAGTCGGCCTGCTCGAGCAGCACCACTCCCTCAGGCAGCGAGTCCTTGAAAGCAGCCGTCGAGGGCTGGCGCTGCCAATCGAGCCCATCTCGCTGGAGGCGCTCGGGCAGGCCCCCGTCAGTCATGAAACCGCCGGGGCGAAACCAGCTTTCTAGGGACAGCAGCGCCGCCCAGCCGGCCATACCACTCAGCAATACAAGTCTCCAGCCCGGCGGATGGCGCTTTCTCACGACGGTCGGCTCTGCCGCGGACGCGACCGGCGCAACGCCACCTCCAGGGCCAGGACGTAGAGCCCGCAGACGAGCCCCATGGCTGTGAGGGAAAACAGGTTGGAGCCACCGCCGTCGTGCCAGAAGTCGAAGCTCATCAAGGAGCCATACCAAGCCTTGGGGGGATCATGGGTTGTGAGGCCGAGCAAGGCCACCCGGATGGCGTTGACAGCAAAGGCCAGTACGAGCGCCAGCATCGCCATGATCGCCACGGTGGCCGAGCGACCCCAGCGCCAGGAAGGCGGCGGAATCAGCAAAACGAGCAGCAGGGTGGCCGCGAGGCATAGCGCCATCGTGTTGACCCCGGTGCAGCTGGCATCCACCACCAGAATCTGCTCCTGCATCACGATCCGATCGCCCTCGGAGAGGGCTGGCTGGCCCACCAGCCAGAGCAGGAACGCCGAGACCCATGCGGTGACGGCGGCCAGTTGTGCGGTGGGCAGGAAGCGGTTAATCAGCACCTGGGCTGGCAGCAGCAGCGCGATCACGGTGAGCTCGAGAACCAGCCTGGAGCGCCAGCGAGCGCCGAGCGCCAGGGCCAGCCCAAGCAACGAAGCCACTGGCACCAGATGCAGCAGCGGGTCGTAGAGCCGGGCAGCGAAGCTCAGCACCAGCAGAGCCCAGAGCAGGAGAAGGACGCCTGGGAATAATCGGCGGCGGAGAATTCGGCCCAGCTCCAACACATCATCCTTGTCTTCCTGCTCGACGAGCAGCAAGCCTCCGCCCAGCCAGGAGAGGCTCGCCATGATCGCGAAGGGAGCCATTCCCGCCCGCATAAGCAGGGTGAGCTGTGTGGACGCCAGCCCCGCCAACAGCGTGAGCCGGGCCAGGGAAGCAGGTTGACGGTTCAAGGATCTTCTGCCAAGCGCGCCTCCCTGGCTTGAAAGATCCGCTCCCGAGTTGCCGCCAGTGAGCGGGGCCAGATCAGGTGAGCGGAGAGGAAGAACAGGGTGTAAAGAAAGGCCGTCAGACCTGTGAGCAAGGTCTGCCTGCGCAGTTTGCCGCTGGCGTTGGCGCGTGTTGCCATGGCCTGGCGAGCGAGGTTCACCTCGCTGGTGTCGATCAGTTGCTCAACTCTCTTGCGCCGCTCAGCCATGGAGAGCTCGGCCCAGTTCCCGCCACCCTGTTGTTGCAGCGCCTGAGCAAGCCCAGGCTGAGAACTGAGAACCCGCTGCAGAGCGGCATCGTTTGATCCGGAGAGGAGAGAGTTTCGCAGCTGCTCGAGTTCGCCCTTGGAGCGCTCGATCTGTGCCTTGGAGTTGGCGATGCCGGTGGCCTCAATCCGTTGCGCCGCCGCAACGACGGTGAAGGTGGTGACCAAGTAGAGCAGGGCCGCAACGAGGAGAAGAGGGCGGAACAAGCGGGCAAGGCGGCACTCCCACAGCGCCGGAAGAGCCTCACCAGTTAAACCGAAGAATAGGAAAAGAACAGCCACCAACGGCAGAGTGGAGCGTTCCACCAGTTCGACCAACGAACTGAAAGTGCGCTCCGGGTCGAGGAAAGGAGGTGGCAGGAAAATAGTCAGTAAATTGAGAAGAAAAATCAGCAGGAAGGTGTAGGCCGCGATCCGGGCCAGACTTCCTCCCCGGCGGCTGGTGAAATCGATCTCCAAGCAAGCCATCCCAATCGGTGAGACCTTAGGGCTTGAAGGCTCATTCGAGCCGCTCGGTTGCCTGACCACTATGAAAGCCATAGAGTCCGGCTAAAAGGGCACGTGATGGTCAGCAGCAGTCCTCCCAGCTTGAAACCTGCACCCACTGCAGCCACCATCCAGGCGTTGCCTCAGGAGGCTGATTCTGGTGGCGGTGGTCTGAATCTGCAGTCTTTCGTCAAGGTGCTCCGGCGGCGGCGGCGGCTGTTCCTGATCACCGTCGCTGGCGTCACCCTGGCTTCGGCCCTGGTCACCGTTCACCGCCGGATCACCGCACCGGTCTTTCTCGGTGGCTTCACGCTGCTGCTCTCCGACCCGGTTAATGAGGCACGGGAAACGGGTGGAGAGGGTATCGGGTCAGTGGCGCAGAACCTCAGCCGCGTGGATGTGCCAACCCTGATCAATGTGCTGCAGAGCCCGGCGGTGCTGGAACCTGTTTATCTGGAAATCGCCAAGCGCTATCCAGATTCGCCCCCCCCTTCGATCAATGTGTCGCTGCTGTCGACTGGTTCCGGTCAGCAGAACATCCTGGCGTCCGGGGTGCTGCGCGTAGAAGGCAAGGGTAAGGATGCTGATGTGGTGCGTTCAGCCCTGCAGCTCACCGAGAAGGCATACCTCGACTGGGCCTTGACACGGCGCCGGGAAAAGTTCACGGAGGGGATCCGTTTCCTCGATGAGCAGTCGCCGGTGTTGCGGGCCAAGAACAATGAGCTGCAAGCCGAACTTGAACGATTTCGGACCACTCACAACGTGGTGGAACCGGTCGGTGAGGCCAGTGGGCTCAGCACTGAGGCAGGCAGCCTCCGGAACAAGCTGCTTGCCCAGGAGGCCGAGCAGAAGCGTCTGCTTCGTGTTCGGGCGGATGTAGCCAGCGGTCGTCTCACCACCACGGGATTCAGCAGCGGCTCAGCCGATTCCGGTAGCGAGGGTTCAAGCACCAGTGTCACCGTCGGGGTTCCCAATCAGTCGAAGCTTGAGGAGCTGAGTCGGCTGGAGGCCCAGATCTCCGAAGCCCAGAGCACCTACAAGCCCGGCACCCCGATCCTTGAGAACCTGATAGCAGCAAGAGATCGTTTGCGGCCTGAACTCCAGCGCAAGGAGCTTGAAACCATCGATGCCGCCCTCCAGCAGTACGGCGAAACAATTGCATCAACGCGGCAGCAGATCAACCAGCTCGATCGCCGCTTCAAGCTCCAGCCCGCGCTGTTGCGGGAGTATGAGGATCTGCAGCGGCGGCTGCAGGTATCTCAGGAGAATCTCGACAGCTATCTCAAGTCAAGGGAAGATTTTCAACTGGAAATCGCCCAGAACAACGCTCCCTGGAGAGTGATCGCTCCTTCCACGGTGAACAGTGTGCCGGTGGAGCCAACGATCAGCCAGGGACTCTTGCAGGGTCTGCTGCTCGGTCTGGTGGCCGGAACGGGGGTGGCCTACCTCCGCGACCGCCTGGATCACGTGTTTCACAGTCCCAGCGAAGTTCGCGACGAACTCAAGCAACCCCTGCTGGGTCATGTGCCCTTCATACCGCTGTTTGAATCCGTGCAGCAACAGAAACGCTTCATGTTGTCTGAGCTGGATTCTTCCGAGGTGGGAGCAGCTGGCTATCAACGTTTCTATTACCAGGAAGCGATCCGCAACCTTTACACCAGCCTGCGCTTTCTGAGCACTGACAAACCGGTGCGTTCAGTGGCCGTCACCAGCTCGGTCCCGTCTGAGGGCAAGAGCCTGATGCTGGTGCTGCTGGCGAAGACGCTGAGCGAACTGGGCAAACGGGTGCTGGTGGTGGACATGGACCTGCGCCTGCGACAGATGCATAACCGGCTTGGCTTGAACAACCTGGAGGGTGTGTCCAACCTGCTCACCGACAACAGCCGGCACTGGCAGGAGCTTGTGCAGGATGTGCCCAATTACCCCAACTGGCAGGTTCTGACCGCAGGCCGCCGGCCACCAGACCCGGCACGACTTCTCAGCTCCGAACGCATGGCCACCCTGACCAAGGAGCTGGTGGAGCAGGGGAACTACGACCTGGTGCTGTACGACACCCCACCAGTTCTAGGCCTCGCGGACGCCACTCTGGTGGCAGAGCACCTGGACGGCATCCTGCTGGTGGTGAGCCTAAACAAGGTGGGCCGCAATCTGCCCGCCGAGGCGATCCGGCGGATTCAGGTGGCTGGTGCCCCCCTGCTGGGCGTGGTGACCAACGCACGGGTGGCCAAAACCACTGCTGCTTCCGCCACCGAAGGCTATGGCTACGGCTCCAACTATGGCGGCCGCTACGCTACAAATTCACTCGATGCCGCTCTCGATCCGGGTACAGCCATCAGCTATTACCATAATGGCGGGGAATCCAATGTGCAAAAGCAGTCTGGCCTAGCCAAAGTGGTGCCTAGCCGCAGCAACCTCAAGCGCTGGCGACAGGGGCTTAAGCGGTGGATTGATGGGTAACCGGCTTCGGCAGGGATTTTATGCATAAGTAGGGACTCCTGAAAAAGCCAGACCCATTGTGCCGCAACTGGTCTCAGCGATGGATAGCCGGTAGACTGGCCAGGAATGCGGCAGTCGCGGATTGCTGCTACCGATCACAGCCGCACATGTACCGAAAGCAGCATATCGGTCAGCTTTCAATCGAAGATTTTCACGTGCCTTTTGGCGGCACACTCGATCCTGGCAACCGCTGGGTGCTGCTTGCAGAGCTCATCCCCTGGCAAGAAATGGAGGAGGCTTATGCTCCTCAGTTCAGTATAAATGTGGGGGCTCCAGCCAAGCCCGTGCGTCTTGCGTTCGGATCGCTCTACATCAAGCAGCGTTTAGGCCTCACCGATGAAGAGACAGTTCTCCAGATCCAGGAGAACGCCTACATGCAGTTCTTCCTGGGATTTTCTGGATACTCCAGCAAGGTGCCCTTTGATCCATCGATGATAGTTCACTTTCGTAAGCGGTTCTCAGACGATGACCTAAGGCGCATCAATGAGGTCGTGGTTCAGCGAGGCAAGGAGATGTTGGTTGAGGCTGCCGCATCTCAGTGTCATGACGATGAAGATTCAAATGGAGATGGCTCGGGCAGCGGCGATCAGCTCTCACTCGATGGTCTGATCAAACCCGCTGATTGGCCAGAGGGGAAGAATTGTGGAACACTCAGCATTGACGCCTCCTGCGCGCCGGCTGACATCACCTATCCCACGGACCTGAAGCTCTTGAATGAAGCAAGGGTATCGACCGAGAAAGTAATTGACGAACTCTGCAAACAAAGCACTGGCTTTGGCGTGCATCGACCTCGCTATGACCGTGGCAAAGCGCGAGCTTGCTTCCTGAATGTTGCAAAGCAGAAAAAGCCGAGATGGAGAAGAATCAAAGCGGCGGTGAGGAAACAGCTCAGCTACCTGCAGCGCAATCTAGAATATATCGACGCCCTGATCGCAGCTGCAGCAAGCCTTTCAGCTCTCAAGGAGCATTGGTGGCAGAAGCTGCTGGCTTGTAGTGAGCTGTTCCGTCAGCAGACTATTCTCCTCCATAGCAAGACGAGGAGCATCCCTGATCGGCTTGTAAGCTTGGTTCAACGCTGGGTCCGTCCGATTGTGCGCGGAAAGGCAAGGGCGGCAGTCGAATTTGGGGCCCTTGCCCGAAGGGCTTCCGCTTGCGGTAGATCAGCGTTTCGGTTCAGAATGGATTTCCCCTCCTGCACCGCATCAGCTGGGATGCCTATAACGAAGGTAATGACCTGATTGCGCAGGCTGAAAAGTACAAACAAGACTATGACTGCTATCCAGAACGCATCTGCGCGGATCGCATCTA
>NZ_NQKW01000016.1 GCF_002252625.1 Synechococcus sp. 1G10
GGCCATCAGGCAGCTGCAGCCTGAGGAATACTCAGAGGTGAACCTGGATCCCCCACTTTGTTGCCCTGGGGCTGGTTTTCACTTTCTCAGGAGGCCCCACTTAAGTGAAGTAATCGCTCATGTCTTCACATCCCTTCGTGAAGTCAATCTGGCAGCCCTTGGCCTTGCCTGGCGTTTGGATTTCCATTGGCGTCTGAATCAGCCGGCCGATGCAACACCTCGACTAAGGCAAATTAACATTACCTTGCTGGCTCACTTCTAGAAATACACATCCTTCGAACGCTCAAGATCAGCGGCGGGCAGAACCCCAAAGGATTCATCAAGAGCATTAACTCCCGCCCGCTGGATCTTGATGTTATGCATCTTTGCCTCCGAGAATGCCTGCGGCCTTGAAAAGTTGAAGAGTGCGACCTAGCTCGGAGTTGGCTACGGTGTTTGAGAGGGCTGGAAGAACCGCCTCGACCATCTCGTTTAATGACAACAACCTGATCTCAGCTCCGAGCGTTTCACGAAACTTGGAGTTGTTCTCCCATGGACTTCGATCGCCATTCACTTTAGTCACGGCAGTAACGTAGACAAAGGTTGATTCGTTTGTCAGGTCACTGATGCACTTGCGGAATGCTCGCGCCCACTTTGGCACTACCAATTCACGATATCGCCTCCAAGCCTCTCGACCTGACACGAGCTTGTTCTTCTCAATTGCATTCACTTCCCATTCCGGCCAGAATCCTTCTTGGAGCGACTTGCAACTCACAGCAATGACTCTATCTACCCCTGCCCGTTTTGGGCAATAGCCTAGAACATCAATATCACTATGAACTGAATCCTGCTTCGAATCGAAGGCGGGATCACTTGGATCGGGCCGGAACTTTACATTAGTCAGAGTGAAGTACCCCAAAGCCTCTAAATAGTCAGAGGCGAGTTGCTCTAGGATGTCCTCTTTCATCCGTAGTTACCCGATGTCACTGTATGCATAACAGTATTTCGGCGGGTCCGGTATCCATCCCTAGCCCGGCTCACTGGCCGCATAAGAATCCCCCAAAGCCGGCAGCCTTTCGTGGAGCTCTCACCAGCGTAAGGCCTTTGAGGGATTTGGCTCATCGGCGTTGGGTTCATAGGCGGGTCCGCAAACCGAATTTTCAGTTTGCTACAAAAGGTCCGCTGGGCTCAACACCCCACATGGGCCACGATTCAGCACATGGGTATAGATCATCGTGGTCTTCACGTCGCTGTGTCCAAGCAATTCCTGGATGGTGCGGATGTCCTGGCCACGCTCAAGTAAGTGAGTCGCGAACGAGTGGCGAAATGTGTGGCAACTGGCCGGCTTGCTGATGCCGGCCCGCAGGATCGCCCGCTTCACGGCCTTCTGGATCACGGATGGATCGATGTGATGCCGGCCTTCCGTTCGGGTCTTGTTGTCAAACCAGCGGTGCGACTGTGGAAAGACCCACTGCCAACCCCATTCCGAGGCCGCGTTGGGGTACTTCCGTCCCAGTGCCATCGGCAGCATCACCCTTCCCCAACCTGCCGCCAGGTCTCTCCGGTGAATCTGTCGCACCGCCTCCAGATGTTCCTGCAACGGCTCCAGAAGGCTGGCTGGGAGAACGGTGACCCGGTCCTTGTCCCCTTTGCCGCTGCGAACGGTCAGCCGCCGGGCCTCGATTTCCACATCCTTCACCCGAAGCCGCAGTGCTTCCATGAGCCGCAGACCGCTGCCGTATAGAAGCTGCGCCACGAGTTGTTCGGTGCCCTTGAGCTGTTGCAGAACATCCCTCGTCTCCTTCAACGTGAACACCACCGGCAGCCTCTTGGGCTGCCGTGCACGCACTACACCGTCCAGGTTGCCGACATCACCCCCAAGCACCGTTCTGTAGAGAAACAGCAAGGCCGACAGCGCCTGATTCTGCGTGGAAGCACTCACCTGCCCCACCGTGGCCAGATGCGACAGGAAGGCATTGATCTCCTGCTCGCCCATCTCCCTGGGATGCCGCATCCCGTGAAAGCGCAGAAAGCGTTTCACCCACTGGGCGTAGCTGGTGATCGTGCGCCGGGCGTAATGCCTCACCTGCATCTCCTCACGGAAACGATCCATCAGCCGTGGGCCTGAAGCCTGAGCCATGCGTTCAACGCAGATCCACCTTCAGAGTTCCCCGCCCTGTCCCTCCCGCGCCAGCGTGGCCTCCAGCTCCCGCCGCCACTCGCCAGGGGCAAAGGAATGCCAGCGGCCATGGCCGGGGAACAGCCAGCGCACATCCAGATCGAGCAGCCGCTCCACCGACCGCAGTTGCTCCTCCCAGTTCCACCAGCAAACGCGGCGAGAGGCCACCACACCCGGCGGATCCACACCCCACCAGAGGTGGTCGCCGCTGAACAGCACCTGATCCGCGAACAGCACCGCCACACAGCCGGCCGTGTGTCCCGGCACCGGAATCACCAGCAGATCGTCATCGAGCCGCAGGCGCTCAGTGCCCTCGAAGCGGTGCTCCGCCTCAGCGGCCGCATCGGCATCGGCGCTGTGGATCCAGCGCTCGGCGCCGAAACGCCGGGCCCAGGCATGGTGGTCGGCCACGTCATCGCGGTGGCTGAGCAGGATGCGGCTGACGCCACCCATGGCCTCGATTCGGCGGGCCAGGGCTGCGCTCCAGCGCGGGGAATCGATCAGCAAGTTGTCGGGGCTGCCATCGGGTCGCCGCCGGGTGATCAGCCAGCTGCTGGCCCCGAAGCTCTTGCGCGACGCCCAGCCGCAGTAATACACCTCCCCCTGCGCAAGGCTCGTCACCAGGGATGGGAAGCCATCGGCGGGCGTGAGCGCCAGCAGCTCCCGGGTGGTGCCGATGGCCGCTACCGGACAGGCCTGCAGCGCCAGCAACGCCGCCCGGGTCTCCTCCTCCCCGACCGGCTGGGTCCACACATGCGACGTGCGGCCGGTCGGCGCGAAGTGGGCCGGATCGAACTGCCAGCAGGTGCCGCAGTCGATGCAGCTGGTATCCACATAGAAGGGACCGTCCGCATTGACAGCCAGACGCTCGGCGGCACTGGCCATGGCCAGACTCCAGGACCGATCCAGCCTGGCGAGCGCGGACCATCAGCGGCCGCTGATCCGGTCGCTCGGCATACTTTCTCCATGACCATCACCGGCACCGGCGGCGCCTTCGGCGGCAGCGCGATCACCACCCAGCTGGGCCAGCAAGGCCTGGGGCAGCAGCCCTGGTGGGTGGAGCAGTGGATGGAGCTGATCAACTCCTATCGCTACAAGAAACGGCTTGAGCGCGCCTGGTCGTATGTGCGTGAGGGCAACGTGCTCTCGATCCGCTTCGAGGGGAGGCGGGTTCATGCCCGCGTGCAGGGCACCGAGGAGGAGCCCTACAAGGTGAAGCTCTGGCTGGATGTGCTCAGCGACGACGACTGGGGCTACGTGCTCGAGGCCCTCGGCCAGAAGGCCCGCTGGTCGGCCCAGCTGCTGGCCGGGGTGATGCCCCAGGACATCGAGCGCGCCTTCGCCGCCAGCGGCCGCCGCCTTTTTCCCTTCAAGCTCCAGGAGGTGCGCAGCGAGTGCAGCTGCCCCGACAAGGCCAACCCCTGCAAGCACGTCAGCGCCGTCTACTACCTGATGGGTGATCGCTTCAGCGAAGACCCGTTCGTGCTCTTCCAGCTGCGCGGCCGCTCCAGAACACAGCTGCTCTCCGACCTGGCCAAGCGCAGACGGAAACAGCTGGCTGCAGCCGCAGGCGGCCGGCGCCAGGCCGCCGTTCATGTGCCGCACCCCGTCCACCCAGCCGTGGGCGACCCGAGCCGCTGGTGGTCGTACGCATCGGCCCTGGATCCGGATCTGGTGGTGATCACCCCGGCCATGGAGGGGGAGACCGGGCTTGATGAAGCCGGTGAGCTGCCCCTGGCCACCGAGCCCCTCTTCCCCGATGCCAACCGGCGCTTCCTCTCGCTACTGCAGGCCCAGGCCAGCCGGGTAAGCCAGCTGGCCCTGGCCCAGGCCATGGGTGGCGGCAACAGCGATGCCGCTGACTGAGCCCGGGGCATCCCTCGACGAAGCCCCCTGGCTCAGCCCCGCTGGGATCGAGCGGGCCGCTTGCCTGCTTGCATCTCACCAGCAGGCCTTCGGCCGGCCCCTGATCGCCACCCCCACCCCTGCCACGCCAGGGCCGTCCCCGGGTAAAGCGCGGCAGTGGGCCCAGGAGCTGTTCGCCGCAGCCACCGTGGTGCTCGCCCACGACGGCAGTGCGGACCGGCCTGATCACGACCCCCGCCTGATCTACGCAAATCGCTCCGCCCTGGCGCTCTGGCGCCGCCCCTGGCACGAGATGGTCGGCATGCCCTCCCGGCTCACGGCGGAGCCCGCTGAGCGCTCAAGCCGAGCCCGCCTGCTGACCAGCGCCCGGGCCTTGGAGGCGATCAGCGGTTACACCGGCATCCGCATCGACAGCCACGGCCGTCGCTTCGTGATCAGCCGCGCCCGCCTCTGGACCCTGCGCGATCGCGACGGCCGCGATTGCGGCCAGGCCGCTGCCTTCTCCAACTGGTGGTGGCTTCTGAATTAGCGCTTGGCAGCAACTCCTGGCTGCAACCTTTGTCGGTTCTCCCCCCTGCTCTGGTGTAGAGACCGACCAAGGCGTGCAGCCCGTACCGAGATGGACGGTTTCTGCCCTCCAGGATCTCATCTAGATCAGCCACATTGATTGGACGGGTGATCCGGAAACACCCTGATCATTTATCTGTGAAGGACATCACCATGCTGACCCTGCGCCATTCTCCCTTCGATCTGCTCGAGCGTCTGGAGCAACAGGTCAATCAGGCCGAGCGTGTACCAGCCGCCGAAGTGCATGAAACCGCTGAGGCCTACGTCGTCGTGCTGGAGCTGCCCGGCGTCGACAAAGATTCGATCGAAGTGAAGGCCACCGATCGCTCCTTGCTGATCAGTGCCGAGCGCCGCTCCCAGACCAGCAGCGGCAACGACAACGCCAAGGAAGCCGGCCCCATCCACAGCGAATTCCGCTATGGCACTTGGAGCCGCAGCTTCCGTTTTGCAGCCGGCCTGCAGCGGGAGGGCATCGAAGCCCGCTACCGCGACGGCCTGTTGACCGTGACGGCCCCCAAGGCCCAGACCCACAGCACCGTGGTGGTGAAAGTGGAGAGCTGAATGGAAGCGGGGGTCGGCTGAACCAGACCCCCATAGGAGTCGACACGAGGAGAGCTGAGCGAGCTCCGGTCTTACGGCCGGAGCTTTTTTTGCGTCAGTCCGCTGTGTCGTCGTGGGCGAAGCGGCTGTAGAGGAAATCCAGCGCCTGGTTACGCAGGTCGTAGTAGAGAGGGTCCTCCATGATTTCCTCGCGGTTGCGCGGCCGCGGGAATTTGATGTCCATGATTTCGCCGATCTTGGCGGCAGGGCCGTTGGTCATCATCACCAGCCGATCAGCCAGGAACAGGGCCTCATCGATGTCGTGGGTGATCATCAGCACAGTGCACTTCTGGGTGTTCCAGATGGTGAGCAGCTCCTCCTGCAACTCCTCCTTGGTGATCGCATCTAGGGCCCCGAAAGGTTCGTCAAGAATCAGCACCTCCGGCCGGATCGCCAGCGCCCTGGCGATCGCCACGCGCTGCTTCATGCCACCGGAGAGCTGCAGGATCTTTTTCTCGGCCGCCTCGGTGAGCCCCACCATTGCCAGGTGCTCCCGGGTGATCTCCTTCTTCTCACGCTCCGGCAGATCCGGCTTAACCGAATCAACCGCCAGATACACGTTCTCGTAGGCGGTGAACCAGGGCAGCAGGGCATAGCCCTGGAAGACCACCATGCGGTCGGGGCCTGGCTTGGTGATCCGGTTGCCGTGAAGGATCACCTGACCTTCGGTGGGGGTGGCGAAGCCCGACACCATGTTCAACAGGGTGGATTTACCGCAACCGGAGTGGCCGATCACGCACATGAACTCCCCCTGGTTCACGGCCATGTCGATGCCATCGAGCACCGTGTAAGGGCCAGTGGCGGTGGGATACACCTTGCTGACGTTCTCGAAACGCAGGAAGGCATCGCCGGGCGGAGGTGCCGCCGAGGCCGGGGCTCCCATCGGGGCAGGCTGGATCAGAGTCGACATGGAGGGTCTCGATGAGGAATTGGGACCTGAAAGAAATCTCGAGCTGAAAGAAATCGCGAGCAAGGCACGGAAAGCGCCAACCTGGGCAGCAGGCCCAGTTGGCGTGTGGCCTCAACTGCGCCGGGGTGGGGCCAGAGGGATCTCGGCGATGCTGAAATCGCGCTTGATCGTCTGCGCGTTGAGATATCCGATCGGGTCGTCGGCATTGAACGGCTTGCCGTCGAACAGCTCGATGCCCTGGCGCTGGTAGCTGATCGCATCCAGGCCAAGTTCGCGGGCTGCGGTGCTGAACACCCCCACCTGGCAGACGCGCTCCAGGATCTCCACCCAGTTGCGCGGCAGGGGAATCTCCCCCCAGCGGGCCATCTGGGTCATCATCCAGAGGTGTTCGGTGCGGCTGGGCCTGTTCAGTCCCTCACCGAAGAACAGGTGATGGGGCACTGCGCTCTCGCTCTCCGGCCCGCCCCGGTCCACGTCGGTGCTGGCTTCGCTGAAGCGGATCAGCTCCGGCTTGATGCCGAGATAGCGGCGATCGCTGAGCAATTCGCTCAGTTCGCCCCAATGGGCCGGATCGGCGCAGTAGCGGCAGGCCTCGAGCAGCGCCTTGGTGAGGGCGATGTGGGTGTTGGGATAGGTGATCGCCCAGTCTTCGCGCACGCCCAGCACCTTGCCGGGGTGACCGGGCCAGATCGCCAGGTCGCCCGCCACCGCGATGCCATGGCCGTCGCGGATGGCCCGATCGAGCCAGGGGGCACCCACGCAGTAGCCATCGATGCTGCCGTCCTTGAGGTCGGCGAGCATCTGGGCCGGCGGCAGCGCCTGCAGATGCACGTCCTTGTCGGGGTCGATGCCATTGGCCGCCAGCCAGTAGCGCAGCAGCAGGTTGTGCATCGAGGCCTCATGCACGATCCCCATCGTGTGGGGCTCGCGCTCGTGGCTTTTGAGATAAGCGCGGTAGTCGTCCACCGTGTGCACACCCTGCTCCGCCAGGCGGCGGCCCAGGGTGATGCCGTTGCCGTTGCGGCTGAGGGTGAGCGCCGTCACGATCGGCAAGGGCGCACCGCCGTGGCCACCGGCTGTCATCCAGGTGGGCATACCCGCCGGCATCACCGAGGCATCAAGGGTGCCGTCGACCAGCCCGTCGACGATGCCGCGCCAGGTGGGCTCGCGGATCAGCTGCACCTCATCGAGGCCGTGCTTGGTGAACAGGCCATGGGCCTCGGCCACCGCCAGGGGAGCACTTGCTGCCAGGGGCAGGAAACCCAGATCCAGGTTCACTTTCTCCAGCCCATGGCGAGCCACCACCTGGTGGGGCCGGGCCCGCCACTGCTTCACCCGCTTCTGGCGGTTGAGGAAGTAGATGATCTCCGAGCGCAGGCTGTAGTAGCTGGGGTGGTGCACCACCTCCAGGCGCTGCCTCGGCCGGGGGATGTCCACCTCGAGGATGCCGCCGATGTTCGAGCCGGGGCCATTGGTGAGCATCACGATGCGGTCGGAGAGCAGCACCGCCTCATCCACGTCGTGGGTGACCATCACCGCGGTGAGCTCGTGCTCGTTGCAGATCTGCATCAGCTTCTCCTGCAGATTCCCCCGGGTAAGCGCGTCGAGCGCGCCGAAGGGTTCATCGAGCAGCAGCAGCTTGGGGCGGATCGCCAGGGCCCGGGCGATCGCCACCCGCTGGCGCATGCCACCGGAAAGCTGCAGGGGCAACTTGGTGGCCGCCGGGCCGAGCCCCACCATGTCGATGTGCTCCTGGACCAGGGCATCGCGCTCACTGGAACTGATCTTTCCCATCACCTCATCGACGGCCAGGGCGATGTTCTCCCGCACCGTGAGCCAGGGCAGCAGGGAGTAGTTCTGGAACACCACCATCTTGTCGGGGCCTGGGCGCTTGACGGCTTCGCCGTCGAGCAGCACGGTGCCCTCCGTGGGGAGGTCGAGCCCGGCGATCATGTTGAGCAGGGTGCTCTTGCCGCAACCGGAGTGGCCGATCAGTGAGATGAATTCCCCTTTGCGGATCTCCAGATCGATCCCCTGCAGGGCCAGGTAGGTGCCACCGCCCTTTAGGGCGAAGCTTTTGTCGATGGCACGCACATCCACAAGGGACGGCGCTGTGGTGGTGGTCATGGCTGAATCCTGTGCAGAGGGGCGTAGGCAGGCCGCGGGAACGAAGCGGGGTGAGAAAGGACCATCACTGGCCGGGGGAGATGCGTGTCTGCAGCCAGGCCATCAGGCGATCGAGCACCAGGCCGATGGCACCGATCCAGATCACGCCGAGCACGATCTCGCCCACATAGTTCTGCTGGTAGGCATCCCAGATGAAGAAACCGATGCCCAGGGTGCCGGGCATCACGATCTCAGCCGCGATGATCGCCAGCCAGGCCAGACCGATCGAAATGCGCAGGCCCGTGAAGATGTAGGGGAGAGCGGAAGGGATCAGCACCTTGGTGAAGAAGCGCCGGCTCGACATCTGCAGCACCAGGGCCACGTTGCGGTAGTCCTGAGGAATCTGACGCACCCCTTCAGCGGTGTTGATCAGGATCGGCCAGATCGCCGTGATGAAGATCACGAAGATGGCCGCCGGCTGGTTCTTCTGGAACAGCACCAGTGCGATCGGCACCCAGGCCAGTGGCGCCACCATGCGCAGGAACTGGAACAGGGGATCAAAGGCGCGGTTGATCGTGGGCTTGAGGCCGATCGTGATCCCCACGGCAATACCCACCAGGGCTGCAAGGGTATAGCCCTGGGCCACCCGCGACAGGCTGGCCATCGTTTGCCAGAACAGGCCTTTATCAAGGCCACCGCGATCGTAGAAGGGATAGAGAATCAGGGTGCGGGTCCGCTCCTCTGTGAACAGGCTGGAGGGAGCGGGCAGGGCGATCACCCCTGCCGAAGAGAGAATCTGCCAGAGCAACAGGAACCCGCCGGTACCCAGTAGTGGCGGCAGCCAGGTGCCGGAGCTCCGGGTGAGCCACTCCAGGGGATTGGAGGCAACCCCCGGGCGGCGCGGTGAAGTGGGAACCATGAATGGAATGCTCCGTAGATTGATGAATGGGAAAGGGATCGGTCCGCAGCGGCCGTGACCGGGCAAATGACCTTAGACGGGTTAGCAACTGGCTGGCTACGCTTCTATCGAAAAGACTCCGGGAGCTAACAGCCCCCGGAGAAGGATCACTCCACGATCACTTCTTGATCTTCAGGCTGTCGAGGTAGGCCTGAGGATTCTCCGGGTCGTAGGTGACGCCATCGAAAAAGGTTTCCTTGCCTCGGCTGGAGCCGGTGGGAATGTCGGCAGCGGGAAGGCCCAGTTCCTTGGCCGCCTCAAGCCAGAGATCTTCGCGCGTCACCTTGTCATTGATCGCCTTGGCTTTGTCGACAGTATCGACAACGCCGGGATAGAACTTCCAGCGCATGGACTCAAGCAGGAACCAGAGAGTGAGGCTCTTATAGGGATAGGAGATCACACCGCGATCGCTGGCCCAATAAAGGGGGCCCATGGCCGGATTGGTCTCCGGCTTCATGTCGGCGCCCAGCTTGTACTGGCCCTTGAGAGCTTCTTCCAGCACCGGCACAGGGATGTTGTACCACTTGCGGGAGCTCAGGATCTTGGCCACTTCCGAACGGTTCTCGGCCTTGTCCATCCACATCTGGGCCTCGATCAGCCCCTTGAGCAAGGCCACGGTGGCCTTGGGATGCTTGTCCACCCAGTCGGCCCGTACTGCCAGATACTCCTCGGGGTGTGACTTCCAGATCTGGGCAGTGATCGCCGGCAGGTAGCCCACCCCGTCCTTGACGATCCGTGAGGGCCAGGGGTCGCCGGTGGAGAAGGCCTGCATCGTGCCGTTCTTCATTCCCTGGAGGGTTTCGGTGGCGGGCACCGTCAGCAGCTCCACGTCCTTGTCGGGGTCCACGCCGCCAGCGGCAAGCCAGTAACGGATCCAGATCTCCTGGTTGGATTTCGGGAAGGTGTAGGAGGCCTTGAACTTGCTGCCGTTCTTCTTGGCGAAGGCGTCGAAGAAGCCCGGCGAGCTGGTCTTTAGGTCAACGCTGAGGTTGCCATCCTTGACTGCATTGGAGGCGGCGATGCCGTTCCCCTGGCTCATCAGCATCGCCAGCACATACATCGGCACCTTCTTGCCATCAGTGATCGCGCCTTCGCTGATCATCTGGGGCATGGGCATCTGCCACTGGCCGCCGTCGATGCCGCCGCCGGCGGAACCGAGCACCACGTTGTCGCGTGCGGAAGGCCAACTGGCCTGCTTGGTGAGGTTCACCTCCAGGCCATGCTTGGCGAAATACCCTTTCTCGACGGCCACCACCAAGGGGGCGGCCTCAAGGATGGGAATGAAACCGAGGCTGATCGTCTTGGTCTCAAGGCCCTTGTCGGCGGTAGCCACCGGTGCGGAGGTGTCACCCCCTCCACCTCCCCTGTCAGGCGGGTTTCCAAGACAACCCCCCAGCATCACGCTTCCGACCAGGGTTGCGCTCATCAGAGCAAGAAATTGACGACGCTTGGACATGGATTTAACGGCGAAGGGAAACAACAGATCGACATCCTGTCGATCTACAAAGTGACATTGAAGTGTGAGTAATACCTAGGGGAAGCGGCTCACCTGGCGAGGATACCAATGGCCGAATCGGGGGCCTCAGGGATGGAGCATGGGGTCACCGTTGCGGCGGTCGAGAGACCTTAATGGCCTGTCCTGGCGTCTGGGTATTCGCGTTCGGAAGGATTTCGTATGCCTGTGATAAGCCCAGGCGATCAATCACGCCAATCCGCAGGCTTTCGGCTCATCCGCCACAAGCTCGCAAGCTGGATTTGGCACGACTTCCTTAAGTTGTTACCCCCCAATCCCATGGATTCCAGCTGGAATCCCCAGCCGTCGTGGAGCGTTACCTCGGCAGCAAGGTCGCCCTAGCCACCATGCATGGCAAGGAGAAGGCCCTCGCCCGCCCATTCCATTCCCTGCTCGGCCTTGAGCTGGAGCTGCCAGCAGGGATCGACACCGACCAGCTCGGCAGCTTCGACGGCCTGGTGCTGCGCCAAGGCGGCGCCGAGCATGCCTGCCGCCGCAAGGCCCTCGTGGGCATGGCTGCCCTCGGCCTGCCGCTGGGCCTGGCCAGTGAAGGCAGCTTCGGGCCCCACCCAGGGATGCCCTTCCTCGCCGCCGGCCTGGAAGTGATGGTGTTCCTCGATCAGGAGCGCGGCCTGGAGATCTGGGAGCGGCTGGTCGCCCGGCGCACCAACTTCAATCACCGCAGCGCCGCAGAGCCGGCGGAGCTGGAGGGCTGGCTCGCACAGGTGGGCTTCCCCGCCCATGGCCTGATGGTGCGCCCCGAGCACCCCTGCAGTGGCGCCGAAACGCTTCTGTTCAAAGACTTGCCTGATCACCCGCAACTCGCCAGAGCGATCGACGCAGCCGCGGCCGCCTCCAGCAACGGCCGGGCCCAGGTGGAGACGGACATGCGTGCCCACCGCAACCCCACACGCATGGCCTCCCTGCGGGTCCTGGCCAACAGGCTGGCGCGCCGGATCGCCTCCGCTTGCCCCTCCTGTGGTGCCCCGGGCTGGGGGCGACTGGACGTGGTGCCTGGTCTGCCTTGCAGCTGGTGCGGCATGCCCACACCCCTGACGCACCGCGAGCGGTTCGGCTGCGTCAGCTGCTCCCACACAGAAGAGCACCCCCGCCCCGATGGATTGGCTGAGGCCGATCCGCAGCACTGCCCGCTGTGCAATCCCTGAACATCACCACCACGTATGCAGGGCCCGCCGCAGTCAAGACAAGCTGAAACGAAAAATCCCGGCAATGTGCAGGCACACAGCCGGGGACACGAAACAGCTCTGATCAGATCAGGTCAGAACTTGTGATCGCGCAGGGCTTCCACCTGGTAGATATAAGTGATGATCGAGTAGTCCGAGTAAAACTTGGCTTCGATCTCATGGGTGATCTTGTCGGCCAGCTCGCGGGTGCCGGTGAGCACCTCAATTTTCACATTGGAGAGGGTATGTGACACGCTGGGCTCTCCCGTGGAGCGCACATTGCGGCTTCCTTCACCACCGGCTGCATTCACTGTGTAGCCGGTTGCACCTGCCGCCTTGATCAGCTTGATGAGTTTTTTGGAGAGGATTTCCTCTGCAACGATCACCAGCTTCCAAACTTGTTGACTCATGGACTTAGCCTCCGATCGATTTTGGTTTTAAAGTTCTAACGACCGAGCATCATCTCGGCAATTCCAATGAACAGCGGGATGCAGATTGCAATCGCCACTGGCGTGCCGATGGCTGTGGAGGCGCCGATGTAGGCGGAGGGATTCGCCGAGGGAATGCCAGCGCGAAGCGTTGGCGGGCCCGAGATATCAGAGCTCGACGCGGCGATCACCGCCAACACAACAGCGCCACCGATGCTGAAGCCCGTGATCTTGTGAATGATCAGGCCAACGCCAAAGGCAAGAAAACCATGCACGATGGGTGCAATGAATGCATAGATGGCAAACCACTGGGCAACCTTGCGCAGCTCGTTCATGCGCTGGGCGGCCTCCATCCCCATGATGATCATCAGAATCGCGAGGAAGCCGCGGAACAGAGGATTGAAGAAGCTCTCGTAGACGGGCTCTGGCTTGGTGAGAATGCCAAGGGCCACGCCCAGAAGCAGCGACGTGACGGCCGAGCTCTGCACGCTTTCTTTGATAATCGGCCAGATGTCGACTTTCTCGGAAGCGTTGCCGGTCTTCTTGCTGATGTAAACACTGGCCACCACGATCGCCGTCACCAGCGCCGGAATGTCCATGAAGGGATAGAGGGCCGCCGTCCAGGCCTCATAGGGGATCTTGGCGGAATCCAACTGCGGCAGAACGGCCGCGAGAGTGGAGCCACTCACCGCGCCGAACAGACCACCGGTGGCCACGGCGTCAGGAACGCTGATGCCTGGCAGTTTCCCCAGGGTGTAACGACCGATGAACACGATCGCGATGCCAATCCCCACAGCTGCGAGCGCCGGGAGAAAGATCTCGGTGGGATTGGAATTGCGAATGGCGATCCCGCCAGTTAAACCGATCTTCATCAGCAGAAAGAAGCTGATGAACTTGTAGATCGAATCTGGAATGGCCAGCTGGCTGCCTAATGCGGCGACAACGATGCCACCAATCAGGAAGCCCAGCGTTGGAGACTGAAGCTGCTCAAGAAACAGTGTGATGAAATCGGACAAGTCAAATCCTCTGTTGTTTTGGCACGCCAAATCGTGGAAACTATAAAAGTCAGGGGGTAATACTTTTGGCAGGACTGGACCCGGCCGATATGGTTCTTCACTCGTCTGCCCACGCACTGGGGGTTGAAGCGGTTTTCATCGCCCAGCGCGGCCTCCACCGCCGGCCATGGAGCCCTGAGACCACGACAGCCGCGCCTATGGCTGTCATCAGATGGCCGAATCGATCCGGCACCTCCTGGGCAGCTCTGGAGCCAGGGAAATCCCAGCGGCGTTTCTAGAGTCGTCGCCTTCGCAGACGCCGTCGATGACTGTCGCCACCGCTGCACCCCCTCGCCTCTCGCTCCAGTGCGCCGCGATCGGGCCCGACACCACCACCATCCGCTCGCTCGACTGGGACCGCAGCCGCTTCGACATCGAGTTCGGCCTGCGCAATGGCACCACCTACAACTCCTTCCTGGTGCGGGGTGAGCGCACCGCCCTGATCGACACCAGCCACCTCAAATTCGAAGCCACCTGGCTGCCGCTGCTCGAGGAGCAGATCGATCCGCTGGCGATCGATCACCTGATCGTGTCCCATACCGAGCCCGACCACAGCGGCCTGATCGGTCACCTGCTGGAGCGCAATCCCGAGATCGAGATCGTGGCCTCCAAGGTGGCGATCCAGTTCCTGGCCGACCAGGTGCACAGGCCCTTCCGCAGCCGGGCCGTGAAAAGTGGCGAAGAGCTCGACCTGGGCGTCAATCCCACCAGCGGGGTGCAGCACCGCTTCGAGTTCCTGAGCGCGCCCAACCTGCACTGGCCCGACACGATCTTCTCCTTGGATCACGGCACCGGCATCCTTTACACCTGCGATGCCTTCGGTCTGCATTACTGCGGCGAAGACATCTACGACGTGGATCCCGGCGCCATCGCCCCCGATTTCCGCTTCTATTACGACTGTCTGATGGGCCCCAACGCCCGCAGCGTGCTGCAGGCCCTCAAGCGCATGGATGCCCTGCCGCCGATCCGGATGATCGCCACCGGCCACGGGCCGCTCCTGCGCGACCACCTCAACCTCTGGATCGGTGACTACCGCGACTGGAGCAGCCAGCGCAGTGCCGGCGAGACCTATGCCGCCGTCTGTTACGTGAGCCAGTACGGCTTCTGCGACCGCCTCAGCCAGGCGATCGCCCGCGGCATCGGCAAGGCCGAGGCCCAGGTTCAACTGGTGGATCTGCGCGCCACTGATGCTCAGGAACTGGCCGCCCTGGCGGGGGACGCCAGCGCCGTGGTGGTGCCCACCTGGCCCGCCAATCCCGACCCGGAGCTGCAGCAATCGATCGGCACCCTGCTGGCCGCCCTCAAACCCAAGCAGTGGGTGGCGGCCTACGACGCCTACGGCGGCAATGACCAGCCGATCGACAGCGTTGCAGCCCAGCTGCGCAGCGTGGGCCAGAAGGAGGCCTTCGAGCCCCTGCGCATCCGCCAGGTGCCCGACGGCAACGACTACCAGCGCTGCGAGGAAGCCGGCACCGACCTGGGCCAGCTGCTCACCCGCGCCCGCACGATCGCAGCGATGAAGTCTCTTGATGGCGACCTCGACAAGGCCCTCGGACGCCTCAGCGGGGGCCTCTACATCGTGACCGCCCGCCAGGGGGAACGCAGCAGCGCCATGGTGGCCAGCTGGGTGAGTCAGGCCAGTTTCGATCCTCCCGGCCTCTCGATCGCCGTGGCCAAGGACCGGGCGATCGAGGCCCTGATGCAGGTGGGCGACCGCTTCGTGCTCAACATCCTGCGGGACGACAACCACCAGGAGCTGCTGCGCCATTTCCTCAGGCGCTTCCCGCCCGGGGCCGATCGTTTCGCTGGGGTCTCCACCCTCGATGGGGTCTCAGCGGGCGGTCCCGTGCTGGGCGATGCCCTGGCCTACCTGGGCTGCCGGGTGGCCCAGCGCATGGAGGGCCCCGACCACTGGATCATCTACGCCGAGGTGGAGGAGGGCACCGTGGCCGACAGTGAAGCCACCACCGCCGTGCACCACCGCAAGGTGGGCAACCACTACTGATGGCCTCCTCCTCTGCCGCCGCACCCACCGCCGCTGCCGCGGGCACCGACCGGCGTGTGATCGTGCTGCCGATCGAGGCCGACCTGCTCTGCCTGAGGGGCCTCAGCCCCAAGCGCCTGCGCTTCGAGGTGGAGTACGGCCTCGAGCGCGGCACCACCGCCAACGCCTTTCTGTTCACGGCCGGCGTCACCAGCGCTGGCCAGCCGGTGCCACCGGTGCTGATCCATCCACCTGGGGCCTCTTTCGCGCAACCCTTTCTGGATCAGCTCGCGGAGCTGGTGCCCAGCGAGGCGGCCCTGAAGGTGGTGGTGGGCCACCTCAACCCCAACCGGGTGGCACTGCTGCACCAGCTGGCGTTGCGCTGGCCGGCCCTGATGCTGGTGGCCTCCAACGCCGGTGCCCGGCTTCTGGAGGAACTCTGGAGCCAGCGCCGGCCCGCGGCGGCAGGTGCGGAGCCGGAGCCACCCCTACCGCCCCTGCCCCCGATCGACGTGGTGAAGCAGGAGGCGAGCCGGGAGCTGGCGGCCGGTTACCGCCTCACCCTGATCCCCACACCCACACCCCGCTGGCCCAGTGCCCTGGTGGCTTTTGAGGAGAGCACCGGCCTGCTGATGAGCGGCAAGTTCTTCGCTGCCCACCTCTGCAGCGAGAGCTGGGCCGAAGCCAACCGCGACAGCACCGAGGAGGATCGCCGTTACTACTACGACTGCCTGATGGCGCCGATGGCGCGCCAGGTGGAAACGGTGGTCGACCGCCTCGATGAGCTGCCGATCCGCACGATCGCGCCGGGCCATGGCCCGGCGATCAGCGAAAGCTGGCGCAGCCTGCTGGCCGATTACCGCCGCTGGGGTGAGAGCCAGGAGAAGGCGCAGCTGTCGGTGGCCCTTCTCTATGCCAGCGCCTACGGCAACACCGCCGCCATCGCCGATGCCCTTGCCCAGGGAGTGGCGCGCACGGGGGTCAGGGTCGAGAGCCTGAACTGTGAGTTCGCGCCGCCGGAGCAACTCCTGCAGACCATCCGCGGCTGCGACGCGTTGATGATCGGCTCCCCCACCCTCGGGGGCCATGCCCCCACGCCGATCGTCTCCGCCCTGGGCACCCTGCTGGCAGAGGGCGACCGGGACAAGCCCGTGGGCGTGTTCGGCAGCTTCGGCTGGAGTGGGGAAGCGATCGACCTGCTCGAGAGCAAGCTGCGCGACGGCGGCTTCCGCTTCGCCTTCGAGCCGATTCGGGTGAAGTTCAGCCCCGATGGCGCCACCCTCAAACGGCTGGAGGAAACCGGCACGGCCCTGGGGCGGGACCTGCAGCAACAGCACAAACGCCAGAAGCGGGTGGCAGGCGGTGGCCTGAGCGAAAGCCGCAGCAACCCGGCCGTGCTGGCCCTCGGGCGGGTGGTGGGTTCCCTCTGCGTCCTCACCACCCGCAAGGGGGAGGGGGAGGAGGCCCTGGCAGGAGCGATGGTGGCCAGCTGGGTCAGCCAGGCCAGCTTCAGTCCGCCGGGTCTGACCGTGGCCGTGGCCAAGGACCGCGCCGTCGAGGCGCTGCTGCATGTGGGCGATGGCTTCGCCCTCAACGTGCTGGCCGCTGGCCGGGAGACCGGCCCGATGAAACAGTTCCTGCAACCCTTCCCCCCCGGTGCCGATCGCTTTGCAGGCCTGGAACTGGAGAGCAGCCCGGGGGGGCAACCGGTGCTGCCTGAGGCCCTGGCCTGGCTGGAGGCCCGGGTGAGCCAGCGGATGGAATGCGGGGATCACTGGCTGATCTATGCCGAAGTGAGCCACGGCGCGCTGCTGGATCCTGCGGGCACCACGGCGGTGCACAAGCGGCGCAGCGGAGCCAACTACTGAGTCAGCTAACTCATACTCACTCCGACTTAGTGGTATCGTGTGGCAAATCAGGCGCATTCAGCCCTCTTCGCCCATGGATCTCTCCAACCCCGCCACCACTGCCAATCTCGAAGCCGCCTTCGGTGGCGAGAGCATGGCTAACCGCAAATACCTCTTCTTCGCCGATGTGGCCAAAAAGCTCGGCAACCCCGAACTGGCCAAGCTCTTCCGCGACACCGCCGCCCAGGAAACCGAGCACGCCTTCGCCCACTTCCGCCTGCTCCATCCAGAGCTGGTGGTGGAGGATCCTGCATCCCTCAGCGAGGAGCAGAAGCAGACGGTGCTCACCCGCTGCCTTGAGCTGGCGATCGAGGGTGAAACCTACGAGTACACCACCATGTATCCGGAGTTCGCCGCAGCCGCCCGCGCCGACCATGACGCCAGCGCCGAGAGCGAATTCAATGGGCAGATCGCGGAATCGAAAGACCACGCCGGACTCTTCCGCAAGGCCGCCAGCAACTTCGGCTTCCTCACCCCGATCGAGCACCACCACGCCGACCGCTACGGCATCGCCCTGAAGGCCCTCTCCGGTGAGGGCAAGGCCGGTGAGGCCAGTGAGCCGCTGCCCGGCCTCTGGATCTGCAAGGTCTGCTCGATGATCTACGACCCCGCCATCGGCGATCCCGATTCCGGCATCGCCGCCGGCACCCCCTTCGAGGCCATCCCCGACGACTGGGAGTGCCCGATCTGCGGCGCCCGCAAGGTCAGCTTCGAGCCCTACCGCGAACCCGAACTGCTCGCCGCCTGATCCACCATGACCGCCAGCCTGTTCACGCCTTTCCCGCTCGGCCCCCTGGAGCTGCCCAACCGGGTGTTGATGGCGCCCCTCACCCGCTCGCGGGCCGAGGAGGATCACGTGCCCGGGCCGCTGATGGCCGAGTACTACGCCCAGCGCGCCTCAGCCGGGCTGATCATCGCCGAGGCCACCATGGCGATGGAGGGCCATTCATCGTTCATCCGTGAGCCCGGTATCTACTCCGCCGCCCAGGTGGCCGGCTGGCGGCTGGTTACAGAGGCAGTCCACAACGCCGGTGGACGGATCGTCCTGCAGATCTGGCACGGCGGCCGTGCCTGCCATCCGCTCCTCAACGGCGGCCGCCAGCCGGTGGCTCCCAGCCCGATCGCCATCAGCGGCGACGAGATCCACACCCCCGAGGGCAAGAAGCCCTACGTGGTGCCGCGCGAGCTGGCCGACGAGGAACTGCCGGCCATCGTTGAGGGCTTCCGCATTGCCGCCCGCAACGCCATCGCCGCCGGTTTCGACGGTGTGGAAGTGCACGGGGCCAACGGCTACCTGCTCGATGAATTCCTGCGCGATGGCAGTAACCGCCGCACCGGGCCCTACGGCGGTCCGATTGAGAACCGGGCACGGCTGCTGCTCGAGGTGATCGATGCGGTGCAAACGGAGGTTGATCTGGTGGGGCTGCGCATCTCCCCCCTCAACAGCTACAACGCCATGGCCGATTCCGATCCGATCGGCCTCTCCAGTTGGCTGGCCGAGCGGCTGAACGGCACCGGCCTGGATTTCCTGCATGTAATGCGCGGCGATCTGCTCGGCCAGCAGCAGGGGGATCTGCTCACCCCGATCCGCGAACGCTTCAGCGGCACCCTGATCGCCAACATGGGCTACAGCGCCAGCGAGGCCAACGCCGCCATCGCAGCTGGCGCCATCGACACGGTGGCCTTCGGCACGGCCTTCCTGGCCAACCCCGACCTGCCCGAGCGCCTGCGGCGCGGCGCGGCGCTCAACAGCCCCGATCCCGCCACCTTCTACTCCCCCGGCCCGGCCGGTTACACCGACTACCCCGCGCTGCCATGACCACCCCCACCCCTCGCAGCGAGACCCTGCTGCGGCCGGCCGCCGAGCGCTTCCATGGCCAGCTCGACTGGCTCGAGAGTCGTCACAGCTTCAGCTTCGGCCACCACTACGACCCTGCCTGGATGGGCTACGGACCCCTGCGGGTGATCAACGAGGACACCATCGCCCCTGGTCGCGGCTTCGGCATGCATCCCCACAGCGACATGGAGATCATCACGGTGATGATCGAGGGGGAACTCACCCACCGCGATTCGATGGGCAATGGCGCCGTGCTGATGGTGGGGGAAGTGCAGCGGATGAGCGCCGGCACCGGGGTGGTCCACAGCGAAATCAACGACTCCAACCGCCCCTGCCGGCTGCTGCAGATCTGGATCGAGCCCAGCAGCCACGGCATCGAACCGGCCTATGAGCAGAAGTCGTTCACCGTCGGCGAAGGCTGGACCCTGCTGCTCGATCCCCAGCTGGCGGAGGGCGCCATGGCGATCCACAGGCCGGTGCGGCTGTGGCGGGCCCAGCCCAGCGAAGGTGTCAGCCTCGATCTGCCCGTCGCGGCGGGGCGCCAGGCCTGGCTGCAGCTGATCGACGGCAGCGTGGAGCTGAGCGGCCCTGATGGGTCCCAGCCCCTGAGTGCCGGTGATGGGATCGGCTTTCTGGCCGGGGGATCAGGGGAGCTCACGGCCACGGCTGCCGGCACCGATCTGCTGCTGTTCGAGCTGGCATGAGCGGGGCCTTTGCCGAGGAGCTGGCCTTTCTGCAGCAACCTGGCTCTCGCTTCTGAGGGCACCTCCAAGCCTGGAAGCAGCCGCTGCCGTCGCCAAGGCAATTGATGACAATTCATGACCGTTCCCTCGAAAGGCAGCGGCTGATGCTGCCGCTGATCCGTCTTGCAACTGCAATGGATTTCGATTGACCCATCGCTCATCTGGTCATGGCGACCCACGATCCCTACGCTCCTGTCCTGCGGGTGCTCCCCGATGTGGAACCGAAGCGCTGGATCGTGCGTTACCGCGGCTTTGTGCTGATGCCCCAGGCCGATCTCACCTGGTTGGTGCGACCCGAACGCAGTCCGATGCCGGTGCTGCCATTCCGCACCCCAGCCAGCTCGCTGGCGGATGTCAAGGCCCTGGTCGACTGGCGGCTCACCCGGGCTGCCTGAGCTGAGCTGAGCCCACTCCCACGCCGCTCGCTCAGGCGGCCTGAGGTGGCGTGGGGGTGGGGCCGCCGGCGGCCTGGAAGGGGAGCACCAACGTGGCCCAGCGCTCAGGGCGCACCCCACGCTGGAGCTTGGCCTGACGCACCCCGAAGGGAACCCGCAGCACGTTGGTGCCCTCCTCGCGGAAGATTTCTCCCCGGTCGTGGGTATTGGACAGGGTGGTGGGAACTGGCGGCAATGATGGACCCTGCCGAGACGGCAATCCCGATTGACCGGCCGCCAGGGCGTCAGCCATCACCAGGCGACGAATGGCCGCAGGGCCAGAAGTGTCGTCGTTTTTGCCGTTCATGAATGGGTTTGCGAAGCGATTGGGCAGATCGGAAGGAGCAGCGGGGCCGGAACTTCCGGGCGCATTACTTACTGATCGATGGGGAAAAACAACCCCTGGATTCGGAAGAAAATCTAAGGATTATCTAACTTGGCCGAATCTTAACGCCCCTGACCAGCCAGGACTGGCGCCGTGGTTACTGGTGCTGTGGTTCCCTCACCAGCCAAGGACTGGAGCGGCAGGGCAGCAGCCAACTCCTCCACCGATGGGCAGGTGCAGACCAGGTTTCGGTCGCCGTAGGCGTTGTCGATGCGGGCCACCGCTGGCCAGAACTTGTTGTCCCGCTGAGTGTCTCCGGCGGGGAAGGCGGCCTGCTGACGGCTGTAGGGGCGGTCCCAGTCGTCAGCCGTCACAGCGCCCAGGGTGTGGGGCGCGCGCTTGAGCGGGTTGTCGAGCGGGTCCACCTGACCAGCCTCGATCGCCGCGGCCTCGGAGCGGATCGCGATCAACGCCTCGCAGAACCGATCGATCTCTTCGAGTGATTCGCTCTCCGTGGGCTCCACCATCACGGTGCCGGCCACGGGCCAGCTCACGGTGGGGGCGTGGAAGCCGTAGTCCATCAGCCGCTTGGCCAGATCATCCACCTCGACCCCAGCGCTGCGCTTGAGCGGACGCAGATCGAGGATGCACTCATGGGCCACTCGCCCGCCCGGTCCGCGGAAGAGCACGGGGTAATGGGGCTCCAGGCGCTCGGCGATCACATTCGCCGCCAGCAGAGCCACGGCGCTCGCCTGGCGCAGGCCGGCGCCACCCATCATGCGGATGTACATCCAGCTGATCGGCAGGATGCCGGCGCTGCCCCAGCGGGCTGCCGCCACCGCGCCGATTCCCTGGGCCTGGCCCGGCAGAAAGGGCACCAGGTGAGCGGCCACCCCGATCGGCCCCACCCCGGGGCCACCGCCGCCATGGGGGATGCAGAAGGTCTTGTGCAGGTTGAGGTGACACACATCGGCGCCGTAGAGGCCTGGCTTGGCCAGACCCACCTGGGCGTTGAGGTTGGCACCGTCGAGGTAGACCTGACCCCCATGGCGATGGATCACATCGCAGAGGCGACGGATGCCGGGCTCGAACACGCCATGGGTGGAGGGGTAGGTGACCATCACCGCCGCCAGGGAGGCGGAGTGGGTCTTGGCCTTGGCCTCCAGATCCTCCAGATCGATGTTGCCCTGGGCATCGCACGACACGGGCACCACCCGCAGGCCCGCCATCACCGCGCTGGCCGGGTTGGTGCCATGGGCGCTGGTGGGGATCAGGCAGATGTCGCGGTGGTCGTCGCCGCGACTGCGATGCCAGGCGCGAATCACCAGCAGACCCGCGTACTCCCCCTGGGATCCCGCGTTGGGCTGCAACGACACCCCCGCAAAACCCGTGATCGTGGCCAGCCAGCTCTCCAGATCCGCGATCAGACGGGCATAGCCCCTGGCCTGTGCAGGAGGCACCAGCGGATGCAGGTCGGCAAACTCGCTCCAGCTCACCGGTGCCAGCTCGGCAGCGGCGTTGAGCTTCATCGTGCAGCTCCCCAGCGGGATCATCCCGTGTACCAGGGAGAGGTCGCGGGAGGCCAGGCGCTGGATGTAGCGCAGCAGCTCGGATTCGCTGCGGTAACGCTGGAACACCTCCTGACGGAGCCAGGGGCCCTGGCGCAGAGGGAGCCCCGCCAGAAGCTCCTGATCAGCCGGCAGCTCCGCCAGCAAGGCCTCGGCTGAGGGGATCGCGGCGGCGGCGCCCTCCCCCTGGCTGGAGCCAGCGGCGAACAGCCCCAGCAGCTGGTCGAGCTCGGCGGCATCGCTGCGCTCATCCAGGCTGAGCGCCACCCCCTCCAGCGAACCGCCCTGGGCAGCGAGCGGCCTGAGGTTGAAGCCGGCAGCCTCGGCCCGCTCCAGCAGCGCGGCGGCATCGGCTGTGACCACGCTGATGGTGCCGAAGGCGGGGCCGGCGTCGAGCTGAAAGCCGAGGCGCACGAGCCCCAGGGCCAGGGCGGCGCGCAGTCGCAGCACCCGGCTGGCGATGGACGTCAGTCCCTCGGGGCCATGGTGCACGGCGTAGAAGCCCGCCATCACTGCCAGCAGCACCTGGGCGGTGCAGATGTTGCTGGTGGCCTTGTCGCGGCGGATGTGCTGCTCGCGGGTCTGCAGAGCCAGGCGCAGTGCTGGCCGGCCCTCGGCATCGAGCGAGCGCCCCACCAGGCGGCCGGGGATCTGGCGCTTGTGGGCCTCGCTGGTGGCAAAGAAGGCGGCATGGGGCCCGCCGTAACCCAGGGGCACCCCGAACCGCTGGCTGCTGCCGATGGCGATGTCGGCACCGAGAGCACCCACGGGTGCCAGCAGCACCTGGGCCAGGGGATCGATCGCCACAGTCACCATGGCTCCGGCCCGGTGGGCCGCCTCGATCACAGTGGTTGGATCGAAGAGCTGGCCACGACTGCCGGGCAGTTGCAGCAACACTCCAAAGACATCGTCAGCGACGGGCTGCTCACTGCCAGCTGCCGTGACCGCACCGACTCTGGCGGGATCGAAGGTCTCGATCAGGATTCCCAGGGGCTCGGCCCTGGTGCGCAGCACCTCCAGGGTCTGGGGGAACACCTGCTCATCCACCAGGAAGCGGCGCGCCTGACTCCGCCGGCAGGCACCGGCACTGAGCGCCATCGCCTCGGCCGCGGCTGTGGCCTCATCCAGCAGCGAGGCGTTGGCGATCGGCAGTGCCGTGAGCTCGCTGATCAGGGTCTGGAAATTGAGCAGGGCCTCCAGCCGCCCCTGGGCGATCTCCGCCTGGTAAGGGGTATAGGCGGTGTACCAGCAGGGGTTCTCCAGCACGTGGCGCTGGATCAGGGCCGGTATGGCGGTTCCGTAATACCCCAGGCCGATCAGGCTGCGGCGCACTTTGTTGAGGGAGGCGATCCGGCGCAGTTCCGTGAGGGCCTCGGCTTCCCCCACGCCTGTGGGCAGACCCTGCTCGGCGGCTGCGGCTGGGATCAGGATGTCGCCGGGAACCACCTCGGCCACGAAGCTCTCAAGATCGGCGCAGCTCAGGCGCTCGAGCATCCGGGCCTGCTCAGCGGTGGATGGGCCCAGATGGCGTTGCAGGAAGGGGGAGACATCCCGGGGGGCGCCGGCCACGCTGCTGTCAGTGCTGTCGCTGCTGCTCTCGACGCTCACGCCACCCGAACCGGCTTAGCGACTGGATCCTAGGGACTTCGGCCCGGCTGGCTGACGCTCAGGAGGCCTCCAGCTTGGCGCGGTAGCTGGCGGGCTCCAGCAGGTCGTCGAGCTGGGAGGGATCGCTGGGGCGGAGCAGCAGCAACCACCCTTCGCCGTAGGGATCGTTCTGCAGTTCTTCAGGGCTGGAGAGCACCGCCTCGTTGCGCCGCTCCACGGTGCCGCTGATCGGGGCGTAGATCTCCTCGACGGCCTTGACAGACTCCACCGTGCCGAAGCAACTGCCTCGCTCCAGCTGGCTGCCGATTTCGGGCAGCTCCACGAACACGATGTCGCCGAGCTGATCGACAGCGAAGGCACTCACCCCCACCCTCACCAGCTCCCCCTCAGGGCGCACGTATTCATGGCTGTCGGCGAAGCGGCAGTCGTCGGGGACCTGGAGGGCCATCGCGGACCGAAAGACGGTTTGGACCAGTGTGGCTCCCGGCGGACCGGCTTGCTCAGCCAATCCCACCTGGGCCGCCACCGGGAGCGGAGCCGGGGCCCAGCGCCGCCAGGGCCTTCTCCAGCGCCAGGGCCACGTGACCACGGTGGGTGCCCCCCTGGCTGAAAAGTACGTAGGGCTCCCGCAGGGGTCCGTCGGCGGAGAACTCACTGGTGCTGCCGTCGATGAAGCTGCCGCCGGCCATCACCAGCTCGCTGGCATAGCCGGGCATCGGCGCAGGCACCGGATCGAGATAGCTCCCCACCGGCGAGCACGACTGGAAGGCCCGACACACCCGGATCAGGGGCTCGGGGGCACCGAAACGCACCGCCTGGATCACATCACTGCGGTGTTCCCCCACCCGGGGCTGGACGGCATAGCCCAGATCGCTGAACACCGAAGCGGTGAGTTCGGCGCCGATCAACGCCTCAGACACCATCTGGGGCGCCAGGAACAACCCCTGGAACAGCAGGCGATAGAGATCGAAACCGGTGCCGCCCTCGCCGCCGATGCCCGGTGCCGTGAGCCGGCAGCAGGCCTGCTCCACCAGATCGGCTCGGCCAGCCACGTAACCACCGGTGGGGGCGATGGTGCCGCCGGGATTCTTGATCAACGAGCCTGCGATCAGGTCGGCTCCCACCGCCGGGGGCTCGAGGGGCTCGACGAATTCGCCGTAGCAGTTGTCGACGAAGCGGATACAGCCGGGCTGGAGGGCCGCCACCCGCTCGCAAAGGCCAGCGATCGCCTCCAGGCTCAGGGAGGGCCGCCAGCTGTAGCCGCAACTGCGTTGGATCAGCACCATCCGGGTGGGCGGCGCCAGGGCCGCAGCCAGGCCGTCTGCATCCACGGCACCGGCGGCCGTGAGGGGCAGCTCGTCGTAGTGGATGCCGAACTCGGCCAGGGAGCCCTGGCCGCTGCCGCGCAGGCCGATCACTTCCTCGAGGGTGTCGTAGGGGCGGCCCGTGAGGGAAAGCAGGCGATCTCCGGGGCGCAGCACCCCGAACAGGGCCGCGGCGATGGCATGGGTGCCGCTCACGAACTGCAGGCGCACGGCGGCGGCCTCGGCCCCGAGCACCCGCGCAAAGACCCGATCGAGCACCTCGCGGCCCAGATCGCCGTGGCCGTAGCCGCTGACGGAGGCGAAGTGATGGGTACCGAGCCGCTCGGCCGCGAAGGCTTCCAACACCCTCGCCAGGGCCGGCTGAACTGCAGCGGTGCGCGCCGCTGCCAGGGGCGCTATCCGCTCAGCGGCGGCTGCCACCCGCTGCCGGGCCCAGCCGGCGTGGGCACCAGCGCTCGTTGCCGTTGTCGCCATGGCCTGAAACCGGCTCGCATCGCCATGCTGCCTTGGGGCTTCCCCCACGCCGCTAGATTTCCCACCGATGCATCGGCTACATATCAGCCGACATCCCAGGTCAAGGTCGCACCTCAGCCTGATGGGTTCCCTGCAACGGGATAGCCCGCCGCAGGGGAGATGACGGACTCGAGCCTGCGCCACCATCGCGAGTGTTCATTTGGTTGCCGCTTCAGATCCAGCATCCGCTTTGCCCCAGGTCGGGCCTGCGGGCCAGGCCCTGCGGGGCCACGCCGCCGAACATCAGGACGCCGCCATCCGCGCTTCGGTGAGCGGCCGTCGTCAGCCCCTGCCGCCCAGCCAGCGCAAGTACAAGTTCGGCACCACCAGCTTCATGCTGGCGATTCACGTGGGTGCCGTTTTCGCACTACTGCCCCGCTTCTGGAGCTGGCAGGCCGTGGTGGTGCTGGCAGCCCTCTACTGGACCACGGTTCTGGGCGTGACGCTGGGGCTGCACCGCCTGCTGGCCCACCGCAGCTTCGTGGCGCCGAAATGGCTCGAGCGCACTCTGGTGCTGATGGGCAGTCTGGCCTGCCAGAGCGGACCGATCGAGTGGGTGGGGCTGCACCGCCATCACCACAAATATTCCGACCAGCCAAACGACCACCACGACGCCGGCCGTGGCCTGTGGTGGAGCCACAGCGATTGGATGCTTCACGACATCCCTGCCGTGCGCCAGATGTCTCGTTTCACCGGCGATCTGCAGCGCGATCCCTTCTACCGCTGGCTCGATCGCTGGTTCCTGCTGTTGCAGGTGCCCCTCGGAGCTGCCCTCTGGTGGTACGGCGAGCGGGCAGGCGTGCCTGGTGGCGGCTTGGGGCTGGTGCTCTGGGGCATTCCCCTGCGCCTGGCGATCGTTTATCACGTCACCTGGCTGGTGAACAGTGCCACCCACGCTTTCGGCTATCGCAACTTCGACAGTCCTGATCTTTCGCGTAACTGCTGGTGGGTGGCGATTCTCTCCTTCGGAGAGGGCTGGCACAACAACCACCATGCCCATCCAGCCAGTGCACGCCATGGTCTGCGCTGGTTCGAATTCGACATGACCTGGCAGCACATCAAGGTGCTGCGCGCCTTGGGGCTGGCCAAACGAATCCGGGTGGCCCATCTGGGTCAGCCACTGCCCTCTGCCACCAGCTCCTGACGTATCGCTGCTGCCAGATCCTCAAGGCCCTCCTGCTGCTGCAGGCGGGCTTTCTGGCGGAGGACATCCAGGAAGCGGTCGGCGCTGATCTCCTGTTCGGCCGCCACCCCCAGCCCCTCCAGGGTTCGGTGCAGGTCCATCAGCTCAGCATCGAGCTCACTGGCGCTGTAATCGCGCTGGCCGCTCATCACCGCCGCGAAGCGCTCCCGGCGCTGGGCCTTGGCCACTGGATAGGCCGCCAGCACCTGGTCGCGGCAGAGCCGCCAGGGCCGCCCGGCGCAGAGCAGGTCCGCCAGAGCGAAGCTGAGGCCGGCGGCCTCTTCCTCGGCAATGCGCAGATCGAAGGCCCGCGGTGGAGGCACCAGCCCTACAAAAATCTCCAGCAGATCGCCGGGCCCCAGCGGCACCCCTTTGTCGCTGAGCAGGGGCCGCCCCCCCTGGCCCAGGGCCTCGATCAGATCGGGATGGCCGGCCAGGGGGCCAGCCTGGACCCCGCCGGGGGCGGCCATCCATTGATTGATGCGCCCAAGGGCCAGGAACACCTCAGGGCCAGGGGAGGCGAGCTTGCGGTTGCGCAGCATCGAGACCTGGGAGTTGTGGATCCGGCCCAGATCCAGCACCTCGGCCAGGCCGGGCAGCACCCGGTGAGACCAGCCGTTGCGCTCATGCCAGGCTCTGATCAGATACGAAAAAGCTTCGCGTCCTGATTCGATTTCTGCCTGATATCCCACTTGATCTGGATTCGCACTGCTACCATTCTAAGTAACGATCAGGAGTCGCCCCCCCCGCATGACGGTCACCACCCAACCCGCCACCCGCCCACCCGGCGTGGCACGCCTGGCACCGGCTACCTCCGCCCTGAAGCAGGCCCGCGCCCTGCACCGGCCCCGGCCCGGCCAACCAGCTCCTGAGGCGCCCAAGGGCACCCGCTGGGCCACGATCGGCTTCATGGCCGTGGTCCACGTGCTGGCACTGGTGGCCCTGCTGCCCCAGTTCTGGAGCCTGCCGGCCGCGGTCAGCCTGCTGGTGCTCTATTGGGTCACCGGCTGTCTGGGGGTCACCCTGGGGTACCACCGTCTGCTGGCCCACCGGGCCCTGCGAGTACCCCAGTGGCTGGAGCGATTCTTCGCCACCTGCGGCGCCCTCAGCTGCCAGCACGGTCCGATCGACTGGGCCGGCCTGCACCGTCACCATCACAAGTTCTCCGACACCGACGCCGATCACCACAACAGCCACAGGGGCTTCTGGTGGAGCCACATGGCGTGGATGTTCGAGGAGATTCCAGCGATGGCCGCCGTGCCCCGCCTCACCGGCGATCTGCAGCGCGATCCTTACTACCGCTGGCTGAACGCCAACTTCCTGCTGCTGCAGATCCCGGTGGGCCTGCTGCTGTTCTGGATCGGCACGGCCACCGGCGCCGGCGGCTGGGCACTGGTGCTGTGGGGCATCCCGCTGCGCCTGGTGGTGCTCTACCACTGCACCTGGTTGGTGAACTCCGCCACCCATTGCTGGGGCAGCGTGTCCCATCAGAGCGGCGACCAGTCACGCAACAACCCCTGGGTGGCGGCGCTCACCTTCGGTGAGGGCTGGCACAACAACCACCATGCCTTCCCCCATTCGGCCCGCCACGGCTTCGGGGCCCGCCAGTTCGACCTCACGTGGCAACACATCCGCCTGCTGCGAGCCCTGGGCCTGGCCACCCAGGTGCGTCTGCCCGCGGCCGCGGCCAGGCCATCGCAAGCTGTGATCTAGGATCGCTGATCGCCTCAGGATGCAGGCCGTCACGCCGGCGGCCCCAGCCCGATCACCCTTCCCGCCGTTCTGTTTCCATGGCCAAGCGCGTCTCCGTCGTCCTCAGCGAGGACGTTTACAGCCTCGGTAAACAGGGTGACCTGGTGGAAGTGGCTCCCGGTTACGCCCGTAACTTTCTGCTGCCCCAGAGCAAGGCCGTAGCCGTCACCCCCGCCGTGCTGCGCCAGGTGGAGCACCGCCGTGCCAAGGAGGCCGAGCGCCAGGCAGCCCTGAAGCAGGAAGCTGAAGCCTTCCGCACGGCCCTGACCACCATCGGCCGCTTCACCGTCAAGAAACAGACCGGCGGCGACGACGTGCTCTTCGGAACCGTGACCAACGGCGATGTGGCCGAAGCGATCGAAGCAGCCACCAAAAAGGAACTCGACCGCCGCGACATCGCGGTACCCGAAATCCACCGCACAGGCTCCTACAAGGTGCAGGTCAAGCTCCATCCAGAGGTCACCGCCGAGATCAATCTGGAAGTGGTCAGCCACTGAGCACGTTTCGGCTCGCAGCTTCAGACCTGTCGACGCCGGCCCTTGCTGGGCCGGCTTTTTTTTGGCGCCCGCACACACCGCCGCTCCCCCAGCCTCGACCTAGCCTCAGCCCATGGTGAGTGTTCCCCTGCCGGCCCCTGATGGCGGTCCCGAGTGGGGGCCGGCTGTCGAGCGCAGCGACCAGGCAGCTGCCGCCGCCGCTCTGACACCAGCCTTTCGCCGCCGCGGCCGGGACCAGGACGAGGCCCGCTTCGAGGCCCTGCCCGATCAGGTGCCGCCCCAGAACCTGGAGGCGGAGGAGGCCGTGCTGGGCGGCATCCTGCTCGACCCCGACGCCCTCGGCCGCATCGCCGACGTGCTGCGGCCCGAAGCCTTTTATCTGAGCGCCCACCGGGAGATTTACCGCACCGCCCTGATGCTGCACAGCCAGGGCAAACCCACCGATCTCACCGCCATGGCCGCCTGGCTGGCCGACACCGGTCAGCTGGAGAAGGTGGGCGGCAGCAATCGGCTGGTGGAGCTGGTGGAGCGCACCCTCAGCACCGCTTCGATCGACCAGGTGGCTCGCCTGGTGATGGACAAATACCTCCGCCGGCAGCTGATCCGCTCAGGCAACGAGGTGATCAAGCTCGGCTTCGATCAGGCCAAGCCGATGGAGCAGGTGCTCGATGAGGCTGAGCAGCAGATCTTCGCCATCAGCCAGGAGAAACCTTCCGTAGGGCTCACCCCCACCGCCGAGATCCTCACCAGCACCTTCAACGAGATCGAGAGCCGGTCCCTCGGCACCTCGGTGGCTGGCATCCCGGTGAACTTCTACGACCTCGATGCCATCACCCAGGGCCTGCAGCGCAGCGATCTGATCATCGTGGCGGGCCGGCCGGCGATGGGCAAAACCTCGATCGTGCTCAACATCGCCAAGAACGTGGCCCAGATCCACCAGCTGCCGGTCTGTGTGTTCTCCCTGGAGATGAGCAAGGAGCAGCTCACCTACCGGCTGCTGTCGATGGAGGTGGGCATCGAGAGCGGCCGGCTGCGCACCGGCAGGCTGCAGCAGGAGGAATGGCCGCTGCTCGGCCAGGGCATCAACACCCTCGGCCAGCTGCCGCTGTTCATCGACGACAAGCCCAATGCCGGTGTGCTGGAGATGCGCTCCCTCTGCCGCCGGCTGATGGCAGAGCAGGGTAAGGAACTGGGCCTGATCGTGATCGACTACCTGCAGTTGATGGAGGGATCCACCCCCGACAACCGGGTGCAGGAGCTCTCTCGCATCACCCGGGGCCTCAAGGGCATGGCCCGGGAGCTGCACGTGCCGGTGATTGCCCTTTCCCAGCTCAGCCGCGGCGTGGAGAGCCGCACCAACAAGCGGCCGATGCTCAGCGATCTGCGCGAGTCGGGCTCGATCGAGCAGGACGCCGACCTGGTGCTGATGATCTACCGCGACGAGTACTACAACCCGGAAACGGCCGATCGGGGCATCACCGAAGTGATCGTCACCAAGCACCGCAACGGCCCAGTGGGCACGGTGAAGCTGCTGTTCGAGCCCCAGTTCACCCGCTTCCGCAACCTGGCGGCGCCCTGACCCTCACTCGCCCGCAGCTCCATCAACATGGGGCCAACGCCTCCGCCATCCGATGAGCGAGCCCCCAACCAGCCAGTCCAGCCCCCAAAGCGAAGGGGGAGTCGGCTCTCACGGGCCTTCGCCGGCCTCGATGGGCTGGGTCCTGGCCCTGCGCTGGCCTGTTGCTCTGGTGGCCGCGGTGGGAATCGGAGCGGTCTCCCTGGGCAGGATCCTGCAGGAGCCGATCAAGATCGAACTGGTGATGAAGAGCCCGTTGCCGGTGTCAGGTCAGGTGGATCTGGGCTCGATTCAGTCGCCGTTGGTGGTCCAGGAGATCAAGTCACCGATCCGGACCGCTCCGATCAAAACCATTCCGATCACCGCGAAGGTGACGATGGCGGAACCGATCGCTGTGGCATCTCCTCTGGCCGTGAACGTGCCGGAGCTGAACCGTAGCATCGGCACGCGGTCAAGGGTCCCGTCGAAGCCACAGTCAGCACCCCGGTCACAGCAAAGGTCAGTGGCACGGTGAACGCCCAGGTTGCCGGTGATGTGGGGGCAACCGTGCGTGGCGACGTGGGAGCCACCGTGCAGGGGAAAGTGGAGGCCAACGTGATCAATCAGCTGGAGCACCGTCGGATCCGCATCGGCTTTTGAAGCGAGGGCCGCACCACTTGAGCTGCGGCATTGCCCGCCGCTGAGTTGCTCAGCTGGGGCTGGCCTTGCGTGCCACTTGCCAGGACGAGAGCATCGTGAGCGGCAGGCGCCCCTCCCATTCGTTCGCGATCAGCAGGCGCAGGCGCTGAAAGAAGAGCTGGCGCACGGCAGGGTCCAGCTGCAGATAGCCGGAATAACTGTCGAGCAGATCCAGATAACGTTCCGCCGAATAGATGAAGCTTGTGTCCACAAGACCACTCAAGGGACGCTCAAAATGGCGCCTGTCGATCAGCGCCTCAGCCAGGGTGTTCAGGATCGCCACCTGGTCGGCGCGCTCTTCGCGGCGATGGAGCTGGGGCGCGAGCTCCGCGTAGAGCTCGGCGGTGCGTTGCTGGAATGCTTCGCTGGGTTGAAGTTCCTTGTTCCAGAGCAGGATCAGGCCGCCACCCGGTCGCAGGGCCGCCGCCGCCTTGGCGCAGGCCACGGCTGGATCGATCCAGTGGAAGGAGCTGGCGGCCAGCACCACATCGAACGCCTCGGGCTGCAGCGGCCAGTCCTCAAACGCCACCGGTTCGACCGTGACGTTGGAGAAGGAGCCGCAATGCTGCCTGGCCAGGCAGCAAAAGGCGGGATTGGGCTCGAGGCAGAGCATGGAGCAGCCGAGGGGCGCCAACCCCGCCGTGGCCGTACCCGGGCCACAGCCCAGCTCCAGCACACGGGAAGAGGCCGTCAGGCCAGCAGCCGTGATCACCTGGCCGAGCAGGGTGGGGTCGTAGGCGGGGCGAGCCCTTGCATAGGCCTCGGCGGCAGGGCCATACCAGGCGGCACGCTGCTCGAGCGAACGGCCGGAGTAACCACGCAGTGAGTGCCGCAACTGGTCCATATCCATCAGTCGTGAGCTGCGGGGTCCCTAGGCTGAGTATTCACGCCGCCGACAGGGCAACCAGTCCATGCCGATCGCCCAGATCGACACCGAAATACTAGTTCGTTCACTTGGTGATCACTCCTTCGTGTTCTACGGACTTGTTTTCTTCGGCATCATCCTGGCCCGCTACTTTCTGCTGGCCGGTGGATCCTGGTGGTGGCTGTATGCCCGCTCCCCCGCGACATCTTCCAGATCCACACAACGTCTGAAGCGCAACGACTCCAATGGCATCGGCGCCGACATTTGCCTTTCGGTGCTCTCCGCCGCCGTGTTCGCTCTGGCCACCATCACCGTGCTGGCGCTCCAGAGCCATGGGCTCACCCGCCTCTATGCCAGGCCTGACACCTACGGCTGGTGGTACCTCGCTTTGAGCTACGGCGTGGTGCTGATCCTTCAGGACGGGATCTATTACGCCATCCATCGCCTCATCCACCACCGCTGGCTTTATTCCTGGTGCCACCACGGTCATCACCGCACGCGCCAGCCCACCCCCTGGACTTCCTTCGCCTTCGATCTCCCCGAAGCCATCCTGCAGGCGCTGGTGCTGGTGCTCCTCGTGATGCTGGTGCCGCTGCACCTGATCACCCTGATGGCTGTTCTGAGCACCATGACGATCTGGGCGATCGTCAATCACCTCGGCCTTGACCGTCTGCCCAGCGGCTTCCCCCACCACTGGCTGGGCCGCTGGGTGATCGGACCTGCCCACCATTCGCTGCACCATCGCCATCCGGGTGTGCACTTCGGGCTCTACTTCACGCTCTGGGACAGGGTCGGCGGCACCGAAGATTCCAGCTACGACGACGCCATGGAGCCCTCCAACGATCTGAGCGCCATACATTGACCTGATGGCCCTCAGTGCAGTCCCAAGCGAAACCTTCGAGCTGATCGTGGTCGGCGGCGGTCATGCCGGCTGTGAGGCGGCGCTCACCGCGGCGCGGCTGGGGATCTCCACGGCCCTGTTCAGCCTGAATATCGATCGCATTGCCTGGCAACCTTGCAACCCGGCGGTGGGGGGTCCGGCCAAGAGCCAGCTGGTGCATGAAGTGGATGCGCTCGGCGGGGTGATCGGCCGCCTCGCCGATGCCACCACCCTGCAGAAGCGGGTGCTCAACGCCAGCCGCGGCCCGGCCGTCTGGGCCCTGCGCGCCCAGACCGACAAGCGCCAGTACGCCCGCCAGATGCTGCAGCTGCTTCAGCACACACCCAACCTGCAGCTGCGCGAGGCGATGATCACGGGGCTGGAGGTGGAGCTGGAGGGAGACGACCCCAGCGTGGCAGGGCACGGAGCGGTGGGCCGGATCACCGGCGTACGCACTTATTTCGGCAGCGTCTATGCCGCGCCGGCCGTGATCCTCACCGCCGGGACCTTCCTGGGGGGCCAGATCTGGGTGGGCAACCAGTCGATGAGCGCCGGCCGCGCCGGCGAGCAGGCAGCTGTTGGGCTCACCGAAGCGCTGCAGGCCCTCGGCTTCCACACCGACCGCCTCAAGACCGGCACACCGGCCCGGGTGGATCGCCGTAGCGTCCGCCTCGATCAGCTCGAAGAGCAGCCCAGCGACGCCGATGGCCGTTTCTTCTCCTTCGATCCAGCCGCCTGGGTGAGCGGTGAGCCGATGGCCTGCCATCTCACCCGCACCACCGCCGCCACCCACCAGCTCATCCGCGACAACCTCCACCTCACCCCCATCTACGGCGGCTTCATCGACAGCAAGGGCCCGCGTTACTGCCCCTCGATCGAAGACAAGATCGTGCGCTTCAAAGACAAGGAGAGCCACCAGATCTTCCTGGAGCCGGAGGGCCGCGACACCCCTGAGCTCTACATCCAGGGCTTCTCCACCGGCCTGCCGGAGCGGCTGCAGCTGGAGCTGCTGCGCACCCTCCCCGGCCTTGAGCACTGCGTGATGCTGCGTCCGGCCTACGCGGTCGAGTACGACTACTTACCTGCCACCCAGTGCCTGCCCTCGCTGATGACCAAGCGGGTCCGGGGTCTGTTCAGCGCCGGCCAGCTCAATGGCACCACCGGCTACGAGGAGGCCGCCGCCCAGGGGCTGGTGGCCGGCCTCAACGCCGCCCGGCTGCTGCGAAGCCAGGAACCGGTGCATTTCCCCCGGGAGGGCAGCTACATCGGCACCATGATCGACGACCTGGTCACCAAGGACCTGCATGAGCCCTACCGGGTGCTCACCAGCCGCAGCGAATACCGCCTGGTGCTGCGCGGTGACAACGCCGACCGACGCCTCACACCGCTGGGCCGTGAGCTGGGCTTGATCGACGACCGCCGCTGGGGATTGTTCGAGGCCAAGCAGGCCGCCATCGCCGCCGAAAAGCAGCGCCTCGAGACGGTGCGGCTCAAGGTCAGTGACCCGGTGGCGCCTGAGGTGGAGGCTCGCTCGGGCGCACCGATCAAGGGATCGATCACACTCGCCGATCTGCTCCGCCGTTCCGGCTTTCACAGCAAAGATCTGGTGGAGCTGGGCCTGGCGGAGGCCAGCTTGCCGAATGGGGTGCGTGAGGGGGCGGAGATCGACCTCAAATACAGCGGCTACCTGGCCCGCCAGCAACAACAGATCGATCAGGTGCGCAAGCAGGACCACAGGCCGATCCCGGGGGGCATCGACTACACAAACATCGCCACCCTCTCCAAGGAAGCCCGCGAGAAGCTCGCCGTCGTGCAACCGCTCAACCTCGGGCAGGCCTCCCGCATCCCTGGAGTGAGCCCGGCGGATACCACCGCCCTGCTGCTGTGGCTGGAGCTGCGCCGCCGCCGCGGTGCTCAGCAGGAACGATTGTCCAATCAGCAAACCGCCGGTAATCTCTCCGAACTTGACTCCTGAGCCCATCGGCCATGGGAGGTGATCCGCGTCCCATCTCCTCGTCCCGCGCGTACTGGGAGCTGAAAGCCGAGCAGGTGATGGACCGCGTGTTTTCAGCCGGTCTGCCTGCCCTGGGGCTCCACTCTGGGGGGCGGATGACCCTCGAGGGCTACAGCCGCGACCCTCACCAGCCGGAGCCGAACCTGGCCATGGAGCCTGGCTGCGATCCCGCAGCCATCGATGTGGTGGTGCACGACGCCCCACCGCGCCTGCGGCAGGCAGCCAGGCCCGGGAGCCGATCCGTGGCAAGGGCCCGAAGCTCCACAGCTCCTTCTTCAGCAGCGGTACGGTCACCACAGCAGTGTCCACTGCTGGTAGCAATGGCACTCCTGTCAGTGCTGGGGGCCGGCAGCACCCTGCTGGTGTGGCGGGGCTGGACCCAGGCGAGCATCGCCCTTCAACAGGAGCGCACCCTGCAACTGTTGGAGCGGTTGCGCTCGGTGGGACCCCTGGGGGCATCCGAGCCTGGAACCACGGCCGCCGCCGCCACCCAGCCTCCAGGCGAAGGGGTCGATGGCGCCGTCAACGGCCTGCCGCCTCCGCCTCCTGAGGACGCCTGGGTGCAGGAACTGGAGCCACTGGAGAGCACCTCCCGTGCCTTATCCGCACCGCCGCTGCGGGTTCCAGTCAGCGGCACCATCACCCGCAAAGCTCCACCAGCCCCCTCCATACAGGCAGCCGGAGCATCCAGCGGTTCAGGTCCCTCAGGTGAGGCCGGCGGGGCTGAGGCGGAGAGCGGCTCCCCCGAGCTGGTTGGTGTTGTCCAGGTACCTGGCCAGAGCGGCTCCGCGATCTTCCAGATGGGCGGCAGCTCCACCAGCGCAGCGGTGGGGGACGCGATCGGCTCCACCGGATGGCGCCTGCGCTCGGCCAGCGGCAACTCCGTCGTGATCGAGCGCAACGGCCAACAGCAACGAGTGAGCATCAGCGGAGGCTTCTGAGGGTCAGGCTCGCGGCCAGCCTCGTCGCAGCTCAGGCTCCCGGCCAGTAGTCCCAGTGCCCTCTCGGCACTCCTTAGCCTGAATGACCCGAGCTGAGCCTGATGGCTGACTCCCTGCTCACCAGGCCATCGGTCTCCCCGACACCGCTCTGGGAAGCCCCGATCAGCGAGGTGCTCAACGCCCGGGCCGGAGCCCAGCTCAGCGGCGCCTGGAAACTGCTGCTCCTGGGCGACGGCAGTCCCACCCGCCATCTGCACCTGCTCACCGGCAGGCCGGTCACGATCGATCTGATCGCCATGGGGCCAGAGCAGGAACTCCGGCGTCCAGGACCAGGCCCTGATACTGCCCAGACTCGGCCCGCCGAAGTGTCTGAGCTGGTCCCACCCCTGCTGCTGCGGCAGGTGTGGCTGCGCTGCAACGGCCAGGCTCTGGCCTGGGCCGAGAGCTGGTGGAATCAGGAAGAGGCAGAGGAGTCTCTGCGCGATCGGCAGCAGCCCATCTGGTTGAGCCTGACCAGTGAGCGGGCGGAGCTGTTTCGGGAAGTGGACGGCCTGGCCCAGGTGAACGCCGACTGGCTGGAGCGGGGATTCGCCGCCCAGGGTCCCTTCTGGAGCCGCCACTACAGCTTTTTCAGGCAGGGACGGGAACTCACGGTGATCCGGGAAGTGTTCTCACCAGCACTGGAGCGCTGGCTCGGCCCCAGCCAGCACAACGCAGATCTCCATAAAGTTTTATGAAATCGGCACGATCTGTGGCGGTTTCCACTTGACAACTTGCGCTTTCGGGCAATCTGAACAGGATGGCGGCATCTGTTTCACCTGTTCAACGATGACGACCGCCATGCCTGGGACCCCAGGCGGGCACGGGCCCGACGAATCCGGGGATCGGTGGATCTCCCTCACCGACCTGGGGCGCTCCCTCGGCCTTTCAGCCGTGAGCTGCGGCCGCCTGCTGATTCAGGCCGGGCTGCGCCAGCTTGATGGCCGCCCCACCGAGCGGGCACTCCAACTAGGTCTGGCCCAGGCAAGTGGCCAGGGCCTGCAGCGGGGTCGTGCCACCCTCTGGCAGCAGAGCGGCTGCGCTGCCGTCCTTGAGGGTGACTCTCAAGGGCAGGTAGTTCAGCCAACCCTGGTGGAGCAGTGGGCGGAACTGCTCTGGGCCCTGAAGCAGGGCTCTCCCTCAATCATCACCTCCGCTGAGCAGATGGCGGAAGATCTCCCCCATGAGCTGGTGGGGGCCGTGAACCGTCAACTGCAGGACAAGGGCTGGGACTTCCAGGTGAGCCACCATCCCTCCAGGCCACAGCAGAGCGCCCAGCACCACAGCCAGATGGCCCCTGGCCGCAGCAGGGTGCGCCATAGCCGTTGAGCGCTGATAGTCAGTCCTGCTCCGGGGCGCTCAGCCCAGGCGCAGGGCTTCTGCCTGTTTGCGGCTGCTCTCCAGCAGCTCGTTGAGCTGGGCCTCATCGGTGTGGCTGAGGCTGGTGCGCAGCAACTTGGCGTGGGGCGCGAAGCTGCGCAGGCGCTCTACCACGCGATCAGGCGTGGCATCGCGCACCAGCAGGCAGAGAGCGGCACTGCCCTTGGGCAAGGTTTCACCGAGCTCCCGCAGGAAGCCGTCATTGATGCCCAGATCGCTGAGCGCCCCTGAAGCCGCCCCCATGCCGGCGCCGACGGCGGCACCGAGCAGGGGATTGAGGAACAGCAGCCCAACCAACGACCCCCAGAAACCACCGCCCAGGGCGCCAGCGGCGGTGAGGTTGATCGCCTGGCGCAGTTGCACCTGGCCATCGGCATCACGCTCCACCACCACTGCGTCTTCCAGGGAGATCAGGTGCTCCTGCTGGATGGCGACCAGCTCCTTGCGCACGGCTTCGGCCTCATCAACCTTGGGAAAACCCACCACGATCAGGTTGCTCATGGACGCTGGGGAATGACGGAACTGGGTCCCAGGCTAGGGCTTCACTCACGCCGGGGCTGCCGGCTGGAGCGAGGCAGAGGCCGGGCTCCGGGGGGGATTCCCCCGCTGGTCTCCGGCTGCGGTGGCGGCTCGAACTGCGCCGGCGGCAGCTGAACGGAGGACTGGACCCGGGACGGAGGCAGCAGGGGGGCCGTGCGGCGGGAGATGGCCTCCAGGGGACGGCGGGTCCCTTCCACAGGTGCCGATGCCCGGACCGGCGGCTGGGGTTGCGGTTGAGATGGCAATGGCGATATCGATGTCGGTTGACGCCCGCTCCGGGGTTGCCAGGGCGCCGCGTCTGAGTTCAGCGGGGGCCTCCTGCGCTCTGGAATCTCAGCCCGCTCCTGCCAGGGCTCCGGCCAGTCGTCGTCGCCTTCGAGGAACCAGTCGATGCGGTTCTCCACCCAGCGGCCCAGACCCTCCAGGCCCGGGCGGCCACCGGCTCCACGCTCGGCTCCGCGGGCCTGGGGACGCGAGCCAGGGCGAGCCCCGGCCACTCCATCGACCAGTTGCCGACCCGCCGAAATCCATTGATCCAGAGAACCGCCGCTGCGGCGGCGTCCCCGGCGGGGAGGATCACCCGAACCGTTCATGGCCCTCGCCTGTGCCATCGCAATCGATGTGATCCGACCTTAACGGCCACTCAACGGCCGACGGCCGGCCGCCCGCACGAATCAGCCAGTCCCAGGCGGTGGGCCCGCATCCAGCGCTCTCGCCCCAGGCCCAGCAGGGCGATCGAGACACCCCCTCCCTGCAGCACCCAAAGAAACAGATCCAAGGGCCCCAGCCGGTTGCTGGAACCCTAGGCCGCAGGCGCTTCGTACACCAGGGCACAGCTGGCATCCCAGCGGCCGCCATGGAGCCGCTCGCAGCAGAGCCGGCAGGCCAGGCCCCGCACCCTGCGGCGGTAGGCCGCACTGACGCCGCAGCAGGGGCAACGGGCGATCCAGGGGGCCGATGTCAGCGGCAAAGGGTAGTGGTGGCGCAGGCTCACCTCGAATTCACCCTGGGCGGCGTTGATCCGGGCCATGGCCGCGCGGAAGTGGGGACCGTGCACCTCAGAGGACTGCAGCACCCGGTCGATCCAGGCGTGGATCATCTCGTGGCAGAGGGTGCCCAGGGTGGCGCTGGCGGGCAGGGGCGCCAGGACCGGCCGGGAGAGCACGATCTCGCACAGGCTGGAGCCATCACGCCGGCGGCCGCGGCGGTAGAGACCGGCGGTGCGGCTCATGCGCCCGTCGCTCCAGCGCAGATCCAGCAGGGCGCGGCCGCCCGGAGCCAGGTCGCCGCCGAAGTGTTCCCGGTCGAGGCGATGGAACAGGGGCAGCAGGGGCGCCAGGGGCATGCCGCGGACGGGTGACTCAACCGTGCGCCCAGTGTGCAGGGTTCGCCACCGAGGCGGCGGGGCCGTCGGTCAGACTCTCAAACCTGAACGTGCGTATGCAGACGATGGACTGGGGTCTGGCCCAAACGATCGGCACCAAGGCCCTGCTGGCCGGAGCGACCGCCCTGCTCCTCTATTGGACCTACACCGCCGTGCGCCTGGTGATCAGCGCCCGCGGCATCAACCCGCTGCTCAAGCAGTTCTTCACCCAGGTGGCCTCGGGTCAGATCGACGGCGCCTATCTGCTCACCACCAAGAACTACCGCTCGCACGTGAACCGTCAGCAGTTCATCCGCTTCCTGGCGGGGCTGCAGCTCAACAAGTACCGCAACCTCAAATCGGGCCGGCCCCGGCTGCAGGAGGGCCAGATCATCCTCACCGTGAAGCTCAAATCCGAAGCCAAGGATGAACTGCCCCTGGATTTCACCTTCGTGAAGGTGGAAGAAAACTGGCGGGTGGAGCGGATCCAGAAACTGGCCGCGGCCTGAGACCGGGGCGCCGGCCTGCCATGCCGCCCACCGCCGCAGACTCGAGCCGGGCCGAGGAGCTCCGTCGCCTGCTCAACCGTGCCGCTCACGCCTACTACGTGCTCGACGCCCCAGAGATGGAGGATCCGGTCTACGACCGGCTCTACCGCGAGCTGCTCGATCTCGAGGTGGCCCATCCGGAGCTGGTCAGTCCCGAAAGCCCCACCCGGAGGGTGGGCGGCGCACCGGCCGACGGCTTCCGCACTTTGGAGCACCGGATCCCTCTGCTCAGCCTCGACAACGCCTTCTCCAGCGAAGAGCTCGAAGCCTGGTTTGCCCGGCTGCTGAAGGTCCTGGACCGGACCCCGGAGGCAGGCGAGCCCCTGCCGCCCCTGCCGATGGTGGGGGAGCTGAAGATCGACGGCAACGCCCTGGCGCTCAGCTACGAGCAGGGTGTGCTGGTGCGGGCCGCCACCCGCGGCGACGGCGAGCGCGGCGAGGAGATCACCGCCAACGTGCGCACGATCCAGGCCGTGCCGCTGCGGCTGCAGCTGGAGCGGCCGCCGGCGTGGGTGGAGGTGCGCGGCGAGGCCTTCATCCCGGACGGCACCTTCGCGGCGATCAATGCCGAACGGGAGGCCCGCGGCGAGCCCCTCTTCGCCAACCCGCGCAACGCCTGCGCCGGCACCCTGCGCCAGCTCGATCCGGGCGTGGTGGCCAGCCGGCGGCTCGATTTCTTCGCCTACACGCTCCACCTGCCGGACGACTGGAATCCGGTCGGGGCCGACCCGGCGCGGCCCCGCAGCCAGTGGGAATCGCTGGCATGGCTGGCCGCCGCCGGCTTCAGGGTGAATCCGAATGCCGACCTCTGCCCCGATCTGGCGGCTGTGGAGGCCTTCTTCAGCGACTGGGAGACGCGCCGGGCGCAGCTCGCCTATGCCACCGACGGGGTGGTGGTGAAACTCGACGACCTGCGTCTGCAGGCCGACGCCGGCTTCACCCAGAAGGCGCCGCGCTGGGCGATCGCGCTCAAGTACGCCGCCGAGGAAGCGCCAAGCAAGCTGCTGCGCCTGGTGGCCCAGGTGGGGCGAACGGGGGTGGTGACACCGGTGGCGGAGTTCGAGCCGGTGCCTCTGGCCGGCACCACCGTGAGCCGCGCCACGCTGCACAACGCCGACCGGCTCGAGGAGCTCGATCTCCATGCCGGCGACACGGTGGTGGTCCGCAAGGCCGGCGAGATCATCCCGGAGGTGGTGCGGGTACTGAGCGAGCTGCGGCCCCACGGCGCCCGGCGGCTGCAGCTGCCCCACGCCTGCCCGGAATGTGGCTCAACGCTGGTACGCGAGCAGGGTGAGGCCGCCACCCGCTGCGTGAACAGCAGCTGCCCGGCGATCCTGCGCGGCTCGCTGCGCCACTGGGTGAGCAAGGGGGCCCTGGATGTGGACGGCCTCGGCGGCAAATTGATTGAACAGCTGGTGGACCGGGGCCTGGTGGCCTCGATCGCCGATCTCTACCGCCTCGACGCGGCGTTGCTGGCCAGCCTGGAGCGGATGGGGGAGAAGTCGGCGGCGAATCTGGTGGCGGCTCTGGAGGCCTCGAAGCAGCAGGCCTGGCATCGCCAGCTCTACGGCCTCGGCATCCACCATGTGGGTGCGGTGAACGCCAAGCTGCTAGCGAAGGGCTTCCCGAGCGCGGCTGAGCTCTCCTGCGCGGCCCAGCAGACACCCGAGCGGATCACCGCCATCCACGGCATCGGCGGCGAAATCGCCCAGTCGCTGCAGCAGTGGTTCGCCATCCCCTCCAACCAGGGGTTGCTGAACCACCTCAAGCAGCTGGGCTTCTCCATGGCCGCCGGCGAAGGAGAGCTGGCGGCCAGTGCGAACGGCGGCGTGGAGGCCACGGGCGTGGATGGTGGGGCAGCGCTCGCCGGTCTCACCTTCGTGCTCACCGGAACCCTTCCCAGCCTCAGCCGCAGCCAGGCCCAGGCGCTGATCGAAGCGGCCGGCGGCAAGGTGACCGGATCCGTGAGCAAGAAGACGAGCTACTTAGTGGCCGGCGAGGAAGCCGGCAGCAAGCTCACCAAAGCCGAAGGCCTGGGGGTGCAGGTGCTGGATGAAGCGGGGCTACGGGCGTTGCTGGTCAACGGGCCGTAACGCTGGCGCAGGGGCTGGAACTGAGGCGGGATCGGGGAAAGGAGCGGCAGCCGGGTCGATCAAATCGAGCCGATCAGGCAGCAGGGAATCGGTCCCCGCGGTGGTGCCAGCCAGACGCAGTGCATCGAGTGACCTGGTCTGCCCCATCGCCAGCCCGCTGACGACAGGCAACGCGGCCTGCACGCGGCCAGCCGGCTTCGGGTTCACGAAGCGGAACTGATGGGTGATCTTTTGCCCGCTGGGGTCATAACCAACGACGTTGAAGCTCAAAACAGGGCTGCCGCCCGAACGGAAGCCCGAGAACATCCCACGCACCAGGCCGCTGACCAGACCCACCGGTGCCGCCACATACGTGGAGCCCAGGGCCAGTGGTGCCGCGTAGGCCGCGGACGTCACCAGCAGGTTGCCTGTGCCTGCGACCGCATTCCCGACCCCGTTGCCGCGACGCTGCACGCTGTCGCCGAACCACTGGGCAATACGGCCCGCCGGGATGAACCCCGAAGGCCCTTCGATGCCGCTGGCATCGAGGCGGATCGTGCACGGCCCGTCGCCGCAGAGGGCCGCGTATGGGGTCGCAAGCGCCGGTGCCGGCGCCAGCAGAACGACGAGGGCAGCTGAGCGGAGGCGCACCAGGAGTCGGGGCTGATTCCAGCCGCAGGCAGGTGGCCGCATCCTGCCGGAACTGCCAAGGGTCTGCCCAGAGCAGGGGTGGCGCACGCCAGAGTGGTCCAAAAGCCAGACTCCAGCAAAGAGCAGGCCCTATTCCCGAGTCGAATATCCCCATGAGCGCTCCTCTCAGCGAACCGGCCATTCACCGCTGGATCAAATCAGAGTGTGGCCGCGCCAAGTACGCCGAACTCGCCTCCCGCCCTGGGCTGGCAGCGAAGCTGCGGCTGGCCAGGTTTGTGCTGATCGCCGCAATCCGCGATTCGCGGTTGCCCAGCCAGGTGGCGCAAAGGGAGCCGAGCCAGCATTGAAGTACTTGCCTATTCCAGCAGCAACAGAGTCACCCAGCGGAAGTAATAGGGGACTCAAGGCTGCGGTGCACATAGGTGTGCGCAATGCGTGGAGATCGCTCTGCTGGTAAGTCCCAGTCCGACGCGGAATTCAGGGTGCCGGGAACAGCCGTTGCCGCAACGCCTCGGCCAGTTGCGGGTTACTGGCGGCCCACTCCACCAGGCCGCGGTCCTGCAGGTAGGCCGGCCAGTCGCCGCTGCCGCTGGGAGAGGCCACAGTTCCCTCCAATGGCAGCGGTTCATCCGCCGGGCGGCGGGTTTCACCCATGGCAAGCCCGCTCACCATCGCCAGGGCGATGCGCACCTGGCGGGCCGGCTTCTGGTTCACGAACTCGAATTGGTGTTCGATCGTCCGCCCGTCTCGGTCCTGGCCCACCACCATGAAGCGGCGCGGTCCATCCTCCCCCTCGCGGTTGGCACCAGCCCCGCGCAGCAGACCACCGAGCAAGCCCAAGGGCGCGGTGATATATACCGGCACCACGAAGGCCGCCGCCGATTTCATCGTGTTCATCGTGCTGGCGCCCACCACCTCCCCCAGGCCCGGAGGATCTCCCCCCGCCCCGGTGGTGATCCAGCGGCGGATCCCCGCAGCGGGAATGAAGCCCGCCGGTCCGGCAATCCCACGCTGGTCAAGCACGATCGCGCATGGACTGCCACCACAAAGGGCCTGGAAGCTGGTGGCCAGCACCGGGGCTGGACCGATGGCCGGAGAGGCCAGCACAACAGGTTGGAGCAGTAGAGGTGCAAAGACCAGGGCCGCCCGACAACCGGTGGGTCGTGGAAGCACAGGAAAACTGGCGCAGCGGTGGCGGATCGGTTCCATCCTCGCGCAGGTGGCCGGCTGCAGCAGCCCACTGGCGAAGTGGCGCCTGAGCTGCCTTAAGCGGGGGCTCAGGCCTCAACCTCTCAACCGAAGGCCAGCGCGGGGGTGCCGATCAAGGTGAGCTGGCCGCCCTCGGTGAGGTAGCTGGCGCCACCGAGGTTGCCGTCGCGCAGGCTGTGGGCCTGCACATCCGCCAGGAAGAACGTGCCGGCGGCGGTTCCATACAACGACGACACATCGATGATCCCGGACGACTCCCAGTTGCCCACGTTGGCGGAGATAGTGGAGGGGCTCAGGTTGGTCTGGCCGAAGGCAGCCGGAGCGGTGCTGGGATCGATCTCGGCCCAGCGTTGGGCGGCCACCCCCTGGGAGGGGTTGGTGATCGGATCAAGCGGGTTTAGCTTCCAGATCGCGGCCTCATTGGAGCCGAACTGACCCACCCCGGCACCTCCGGGAACGGAGCGGTCTTCCTGGACGTAGATGAAGCCATCGGCCGACCAGACCAGGTTGTCGGGGTTGCGGACGCCCGCCTGGGGCGCGCCTCCCGTGAGCTCGTCGCCGTCGTAAATCACCCGCAGGGAGGTGGTGTTGGCAGTCGCCAGCAGGCCCTTGCGATCGAAGGCACCACTGAAATCAAGGGTGAGAAGGTTGCCGTAGAGATCAGCAGCGCCGAAATCACCATTGCCCGTGGTGGCCACCACCGCCTGGCGGCCGTTGAGTGGATTGGTATGGATGTCTTCGATGCGGCTGAGCTGCAGGCCACCCACATCGACCACCTTGGCCTTGAGCTGATCCTCCGACCAGCTGGCCACTTCACTACCTGAACCCACCTTCACCCAGGAGCCTGCCTGGGAGGAGCCGATGGCGGTGACGGCCAGATCGGCGGAATCCGGGATCCCTGGAGCCCCCCCCGCCGAACCGATTCCGCCGGCGGCAGGCTTCCAGGTGTAGAGGCTGCCGCTCTCCGCTGCCATGCCGTTCTGGGCGAGGAAGCCATTGCCCCCCTTGGTACCCACCCAGAGCAAGAGCCCAGCGGTGTTGTCGTCGGCCAGCAGCAGCGCCACCGTCTTGCTTTTGCCGGTGTCGATCAGGGTGGCGTTCTCCCAGCCGGCGCGTCCGAGGGCCGGCACCGCATGCAGCTCGGCCGTCTTCACGTCGAGGGCATACATCAGACCTTCCGACGTTTCCTCGCCGGTGAGGTAGATGTCGTCGCGGAAACCCCGGCCCTGTCCGAAGCTGCGGGCCTCCAGGTAGGTGGAGGAGCAGAATCGGCTGAGGCCGCCGCCGAGCTGATCGGCGCCGGTGACCAGTTGGCCCTTGGCATCGAAGATGCGCTCGTAGGCCAACCCAGCGGCCAGCACTTTCGATTGAAATCCATTGCTGGCGTTGTCGTCGATGTCCTTATCAACAATGAAGCGGCTGATCCGGGCTCCCCGGAGCTCTTCTCCGGCAGCGAAATCCTTCAGTGCGTAGCCATAGCCGGCTGTGCTGCCCAGTTCATGATTGGCCAGCACCGTGTAGGTGCCGTCGCCGTTGTCGTAGGCGCCTAGGCCATCGAGGATCCCGGGAGGCACGTAGCTGGCCTCGCTCTGCGTCTGGGGCGCCTGACCCCGGTTGGTCTTGTCATCCTTGTTCAGGACCGCGCGGTTCTGCCCATTCCACTTGTCGCCGGCTTCCAGCAACCTGGTGCTCTCGCCCACGGTGAACAGGGGCTTAAAGCTCAGATCCACAGCCCCATCGCGGAGCATCGAGGTGGCGTAGGTCCCGGCAGGGTTGCGGTCGGCGTCCTGGGCCACCAGAGCACCGGCATCGAGGATGTCGATGGTGTTGGTGCCTTCATTGGCCACCACCAGCAGTGCCTGACCGGAAGGACTGCTGGCCGGATCGATGAACAGCAGACCCTCGGGCCTGGTGCTGCCCTGCAGCACCACGCTGGTGACGAAATCGACAGCGCTGGGGTCGCTCACGTCAAACACCGACACCATCGAGCTGGTGGTGCGCTCCAGTCCCACAAAGGCATAGGTGCGCCCATTGAGGTGACCGAGCGTCACCATCTCCGGCTCCACGCCCTTGGCGTCGCTGCGGGAGTCGGCGTAGACCCCAGCGCCGATCGCGGAGCTCTGCAACTGCACGCCGCTGTCCCAGATCAGCTCACCGGAGGCGCTGAACAGGCTGAGGCTGCGGCTGCCGAAGGCGGTGGTGCTGGCAGTGCCACCGGGGGCGGTGCCGTTGCGGATGGTGCTGACGTCAGGGTCGTTGGTTGAGATCGGCGCGACGAATTCGTCGTTGAAGGTAGAGCCGTAGTCGGTGCGGCTATCCCCCTCGTTGGCAGTAAGGAAGTAGGTCTGTCCGTTGGCCACGAAGCTGGCGATGCCATCCGGCATGCGCAGGCCGAGGATGTCGCTGCCAGGCGTGAGGCGATTGCCAAACTTGGGGGCTATGCCGCTGCCGTCGGTGAGATCAACGAACTGCTCGCTGTAGTTGACGGCCCCCAGGGGCAGCAGCTCGATGATGGTTCTGGTGGCCAGGTCCACCACCGCCACCCCGTTGTTTTCCTGCAGGGTCACGTAGGCGCGATTGCCGGAAATGGCAATCGCCTCGGGCTCCAGGTCCTGGGCGAAGGTGGTGCTGAAGGGGACGCTGCTGCTGAAGCGCAGGGCCGTGCCGTCGACCACACCGCTGGGCGGCGGCGCGAAGCCCGTGAAATCGAGAAGGGCGGCATCGAGTCCCAGATTGGCGGGATTGGGGCCGCCAGCATCGGCCACGTTGATCACGCTGATCGAGCCGAGCGGATCAAAGGAGTAAGTGGCATTGGGCTGGCCTTCGTTGGCCACCACGAGCTTGGAGCCGTCGGCGGAGAAGGCCAGGCTGTCGGGCAGCACCCCCACTGCCTGATCCTTGAGGAAGGTCAGGCTGCCGTTGGCGGCGATCCGGTAGAAGCGCACCGTTCCTGGGACCATCGCACTGCTGGTGGGTTGCAGCGCCACCGCCACCAGATCGCCGAACACGGCCACCGACTGGGCTGAGAACCCGAACAGCGACGTTGTGCCCAGCACGGCAGCACTGGCCACGTTGGTGATGGTGCTGACCGTGAGGGTGCTCCCCCCACCCACGCTCACCAGATAGGAGCCGGAGCCAACTCGTGCGAAGGCTGTGATCTCACCATCGACGCCGGTGATCTGCTTGAGGAGAACGGACATGGGTGGTGGAGGTCCCTGGCAGGAGAGAAGTCGTCCCCACTGTCCGTTTGGTTCGCCATGCACAGGTCAAGACCCGGATAAGGTCCGGGCAAGGGCTCGTCAAGATTGCTCTCAGCCCGGATCCAACCGCTCCAGCGCCCGCTGCGCTGCTCGACCGGCCAGCCAGATCGAGCTCACGGTGGCGATCAGGCCCAGGCTCCGCAGCGCCCAGGTGCCGGCATCGGCCTCGCCATGGAGCACATCGCCGAAGCGGGCCACATCGCCGGCCAGATCTCCCAGGGCGCAGAACAGCACCGTGCCGGGCAGGATCGCGATGAGCCCGATCACGTAATCACGCAGGCTCACCTCGCTCAGGCCATAGGCCAGGTTGAGCAGGCTGAACGGAAAGGCCGGCGACAGCCGGGTTAGCAGAACCAGCTTGAGGCCCTCCCGGCTCACTGCCCGCTCGATCGCCAACAGCTTCGGGAAAGCCTGCAGCCGGCGGCGGGTCCAGGCGCGCAGCCAGTGCCGGCCCAGCATGAAAACGGCCATGGCGCCCAGCGACGCCCCCACGAACACGATCAGGCTGCCCCAGAGGGCGCCGTAGAGCGCACCGGCCAGCATCGAAGCCCAGACACCGGGCAGCAGCAGCGTCACCCAGAGGGCATAGAGCGGCACGAAAGCCACGGCGCCGGCTGGTGAACGCAGGGCTGGCAGCAGCCCCTCAAGCCAGGGGGAGAGGTCCACAAGCAGGACCGCGCGGATGGCCCAACACTGGCAGGTTGAAGGCACGGAAGGCGCAGGTCCAGAGCGGAGCGAGCCGGATGGGCGCTGGAATGGCCGGAGGATGGACCCATGCAGAGGAGCGCTGTTTTCAGCCCATGTGGCCACTACCGCTACAGCCTCTGGCGGCGGTGGGAGCCTGCCGGGGCCTTGGTGATGGTCATCGGCCTGAACCCCAGCACGGCCGACGCCCAGAGCGACGATCCAACCGTGCGGCGCTGCATCGGTTACGCGAAGGACTGGGGCTATGGAGGGTTGTGTCTCACCAACCTGTTCGCCTTTCGGGCGAGGCGTCCTGAAGCCATGAAGGCGGCAGCTGATCCTGTTGGCCCTGAGAACGATCTCCATCTACTGGCCATAGCCAGCCAGGCCGCTCTGAAGCTGGCCGCCTGGGGAGTGCACGGCCGCCATCTGGGCCGCGACGCCGAGCTGGCAGCGCGCCTGCCTGGCCTGCACTGTCTTCGCCTCAGCAAGGGTGGCCATCCGACGCACCCGCTCTACCTGCCCCGGGGGTTATCGCCAACACCCTGGGCTGGGCCGCGTGACCAACGTCAAGTGCCTCGGACGAAGGGCGACTGACCCGGCAGACAGCCTTACGTTGGCAGGCCAGCGCCCCGGAGAGAAGCCCCATCGCCCGCCGCATCCGAACCGTCAGCGCCCCTCCGGGCAGCCCGGAAGACCAGCTTGTGGACAAGCTGCGCCGCATTGAGGCGCTGTTCGCCAGGCCCGGCAGCGAAGGTGAACGGGTGGCGGCCGAGCGGGCCCGCGAGCGGATCCAGGCCCGCCTCGCCCAGCTGGCATCCGAGGAGCCGCCAGTGGAGTTCCGCTTCTCCCTCGCCGATCAGTGGTCGCGCCATCTGTTCGTGGCGCTGATGCGGCGCTATGGCATCACCCCCTACCGCTACCGCGGCCAGCGACGCACCACCGTGATGGCGCGCCTGAGCCGCAGCTTTGTGAATGAAACCCTCTGGCCGGAATTCCTGGAACTGCAGCAGACCCTGACGGCCTACTTCGACACCCTTACCGACCGTGTGATCGAGCAGGCCCTGGAGGTGAAGGCCGGTGAGGCGGAGGAGCGGCCGCCGGCTCCCCAGCTTGAGCCGGTGGATCACCAACTCGACATCGCTGCACTGGGAGGCGAATTCGGCCGTAGTTAACACGGCCTGCATCCGGGGGGTTCGTCCCGATCAGCCTTTGTGGCCTAACGGAACGCCGGAACCAGCTGCTTGAGAATGGTGTTGACAGAACCAGTAGCAATGAACTGAACCCCCATCGCCGCAACGAACAGGCCCATCACGCGCTGCAGAATGCTCATCCCAACGTCGCCCAACACCAACTGCAGCCATTTCCCCGAACAGAAGATCAACAGGACGGCCAGGCTCAGCAGAAGCGTTCCGCCCACCAGCTTGAAGTTGAGCAGGTCTTGCTTCATGGATTCGATCTCATTGGCATAGAGGATGACATTGGCAATCACTCCAGGCCCTACCAGCAGCGGCATCGCCATCGGGATCACAATCTGTTGGTAGACAGATCTGGCCTCGGCCCAGCTTCCAGCTTCAGCCCCTTTGTTGATCAATGTCCGCGATGGATTCACCTCCACGCCGTTGACAATGTTGATCCCGATTCCAAGCAGCAGAATGCCACCTGCGATCCGGAAGGAATCGAGCGAGATCCCGAAGAAGTTGAGGATGGGCGTTCCCAGGAACATGAAAACCAGCAGCAGCGCCAGCACCGTGATCGCAACGAACAACGCCACCAGCCGCTGAACGTCTTTCCGCTCACCTGCTGTCAAGGTGAGGAAAATTGGCACCATGCCCAGCGGATTCATCAGGGCGAAGGATGTGATCACGAAATTCCAGAGAATCGGAACATCCATACAGGGAAGGCCTCAGCAACAATCTTGGAGCTGATCGGGAGACGATCCAGTCCCTGGTCATCATCACCTCACTCAGGCCTCACCGCTTTGATGGAACTGAGTGCCCGACTACACAGGCGCAGGGTGGCCGGATTAATTGTTCATCTGGCCATGGCCCGCCGATCCAGTTTCCTCGCCGATTTCCAGGCGTTCATCAACAAGGGCAATGTGGTCGACCTCGCCGTGGCGGTGGTGATCGGCGGCGCCTTCGGCAAGGTGGTCGACGCGGTGGTGAGCCTGGTGATGGGCAGTCTGCTCACCCCCGCGCTCAAGGCGGCCAACGTCGATTCGATCAATGCCTGGCCGGCCGGTGCCGTGATCGTGGCGCTGATCAATTTCGTGGTGATTGCCTTCGTGGTGTACCTGATCGTGCGGGCAATCGAGGCCAGCAAGCGTAAGGAAGAGGCGGTGGCAGCCCCCGACGTGCAGGCCCAGCTGGCCTCGGCGGTGACCCACCTGGCGGATGCTCTGGACCGCAAGGGGCTGTAGGGGCAGCGCGGAGCTGATCGGCGGCGACCGCTCAGCCCAGCCCCTCCAGCCGTCCTCGCGCCAGCGCCGCCTGGGCTTCGGCTTCCGCCAGGTTGGCCTGGCATTCGGCCACCACCTCCGGTGGGGCCTTGCCCGCGAAGTTGGGATTGGCCAGGCGGCCGCTCAGTTCCTTGATCTCCTTCTCGGCCTTGGCGATGTCCTTCTCCAGGCGGCCGCGCAGGGCGTCGAGGTCGACAAGTCCCTCGATCGGCAGCAGCACCTGCAGTTCGCCGCTCACCGCCGCCAGGCAGCGGGCGTTCACCGGCGTGCTTCCGGCCGCATCGACGGCGGCGCTGGCGTTGGTCTCGCGCACCTCCACCGAGGCGGCGCGGGTGAGAGCGGTGATGTCTCCGGTGGCCTCCCGCAGCACCGCCGCTAGCTCCGGCCGGCCGGTGACGAACACCACCGGCGCTGCCTGTGACGGCTTGAGGCCTGCCACGGCCCGCAGGTTGCGCACCACCCGGATCGCCTCGATCAGCTCAGCGAACTGGGCTTCCAGGGGGGCGTTGAGGGCGGGCTCATCAACCACTGGCCAGGGCTGCAGGGCCAGGAAGGTGGCTTCGGGCGCGCCGGTGAGGCCGTGCCAGAGCTCCTCGCTCAGGTGGGGCATCAGCGGATGCAGCAGCACCAGCAGCTCATTGAGCACCTTGGCCAGCACCTGCCGAGCGACCCGCTGGTCGGCCAGGGCTTCAGGGCTGAGCGCCTCGCCGTCTGAGGAAGGGCGGGGATTGAGCCGCCGTTTCAGCAGCTCGATCGTCCAGTCGCAGACCTCGTTCCAGGCGAACTCGTAAAGCCCCTTGGCCGCCTCACCCAGGGCATAGCTGCCGTAGCGCTGGGCCGTTTCCTGGTTCACCCGTGCCAGCCGCGAGAGGATCCAGCGGTCGGCCAGGGTGAGGGCCGCCGGATCGGGTTCCCCCAGGCTGGCTGGCGTTTCACCACCCAGGTTCATCAGCGCGAACCGCGTGGCGTTCCAGAGCTTGTTGGCGAAGTTGCGCGCACCCTCCACCGTGGCCGAGCTACCGCTGGCGCGGTCGTAGTCAAGGCGGATGTCCTGGCCGGCGCCGGCCACTTCCCGCACCAGGGCGAAGCGCAGGGCATCGGCGCCGTAGCGCTCGATCAGCGGCAACGGATCGATGCCATTGCCGGCGCTCTTGCTCATCTTGCGGTTGTTCTCATCGCGCACCAGGCCGTGGATCATTACGTCGCGGAAGGGGATCCAGGTGTCGCGGCCGCCCACCGGCACGCCGTCCTCCTGCAGAAAGGCGCCGGCGAGCATCGTCATCCGCGCCACCCAGAAGAAGATGATGTCGAAGCCGGTCACCAGCACGCTGGTGGGATACCAGGTGGCCAGATCGGCGGCGTTCTCATCGGGCCAGCCCAGGGTGGAGAAGGGCCAGAGGCCGCTGGAGAACCAGGTGTCGAGCACGTCGGGGTCCTGCTCCAGCTGCAGCTGGCGGCCCACCGCCCGGCTGGCGTCACCGAACTGGGCCTCCGCCTTGGCGCGGGCCTCCTCGGCATCGCGCGCCACCACATAGGGGGTGGCCTCGCTGATCACGCCACCCGTTTCACTCACCACGAACCAGGCGGGGATGCGGTGGCCCCACCAGAGCTGGCGGCTGATGCACCAGTCGCGGATGCCCGTGAGCCAGTCGCGGTAGACCTTCTCCCAGCGCTGCGGCACGAAGCGGGGCTCGCCCTGATCTAGCGCTTCACGGCAGCGGGCTGCCAGCGGCTCGGCCTGCACAAACCACTGGGTGGAGAGCAGCGGCTCCACCGGCACCTTGCCGCGGTCCGAGAACGGCACGCTGTGGCGGTGGGGCTCCACCTTCACCAGATAGCCCTCCGCCTCCATCGCCGCCACCACCGCCGCCCGTGCCTCGAAGCGATCCAGCCCGGCAAAACGTCCGGCCGCCGCATTCATCGTGCCGTCCTTGGCCATCACCGTGATCAGCGGCAGACCGTGGCGGGCACCGATCGCGAAGTCGTTGGGGTCGTGGGCGGGGGTGACCTTGACGCAGCCGGTGCCGAAGACCGGATCCACGTGCTCATCGGCCACGATCGGGATCTGGCGACCCACCAGGGGCAGGGTGATTGTCTGGCCAATCAGGGCCGCATAGCGGGCGTCACCCGGGTGCACGGCCACGCCGGTGTCGCCCAGAAGGGTCTCGGGACGGGTGGTGGCCACCACCAGATGGTCAATTCCAGCGGAGGCAGTGCCATCGGAGGCCGCACCATCACTCAAGGGGTATCGGAAGTGCCAGAGGTGCCCGTCGAGCTCCTTCATCTCCACTTCCAGATCGCTCACCGCCGATCCCGAAGCCGGACACCAGTTCACCAGGTATTCGCCCCGGTAGATCAGCCCCTGCTCGTGCAGGCGCACGAAGGCCTCCACCACAGCTTTGTTGAGGCCGGGATCGAGCGTGAAGCGCTCACGCCGCCAATCCACCGAGTAGCCCAGCCGCCGCAGCTGGCCCACGATCGTGCCGCCGCTGCCTGCCTTCCAGGCCCAGGCGCGCTCCAGGAAGGCGTCGCGGCCCAGGTCGTCCTTGCTGCCGCCCTCGGCCTTGATCTGTTTCTCCAGGATCGACTGCACCGCGATCGAGGCGTGGTCGGTGCCAGGCAGGCAGAGCACGTTCTTGCCCTGGAGGCGCTGGAAGCGCACGATCGTGTCGATCAGGGCCGTCTCGAAGCCGTGGCCCATGTGCAGGCTGCCGGTCACGTTCGGCGGCGGGATCACCACGCTGAACGGCTCGCCGGGGGCGTTGGGGTCGGGGTGGAAAGCGCCGGCGGCCTCCCAGGCGGCCTGCCAGCGGGCTTCCGTGCCGGCCGGGTCGTAGGTCTTGGGCAGGGAGGCCTCGGTCACGTTGGGCGATGGAAGATCAGCCCATGCTCTCAAAGGGCAGCCAGCCTCACCTCAGGCCCGTAGGCCAGCAGGGTGCGATCGGCGCTGAGCAGGGTGAGCCCTCCCGCAGCAAGCCTTGCCGCAACGCCTGGGCATCCACCTGAAAGCCGGGACGATCAAGGGAGGCTTTAATCGCCACTTCCCACAGGCTCGCCACACTGAACAGGAGCGGTTGCCGCCTGTCGCTGAGTTCCTGCCTGAGTGGGCCTAGGAGCCGTTCGGGTTCAACAGCCCACCAAAGGAGCAAATGGGTGTCGAGCAGGAGCGGAGCCGAAGGCTCCATCAACCGAACATCGCCTCGATGTCGGCGCTGAAATCAGCCTTGAGATCAGCCGTGATCTCGGCTTTCCCCGGAAGAAGCCCATTCTTAGAACTGACTTAGTTCACCCTACCGGCTAAGTCTCTTTCGGGTGATCCGGCCAGCTTCCGTGGCGATCTCCCCATCCGCTTTGCCTGCTTGTCCTGTAGCAGGCGAACGCCAAGACCGAACATGGAAGCGATGGCTGGGGACGACATCATGCAGCCGGGACAGACCTTTGCGTTCCGGCCGGGGGTGACCCTCACGGTGAACCTGCACCGCGACAGTTCCCTTCCCGTGATGTTCGTTTATAGCAAGCACGCGCCTGCGGCTGCAATGGCATGTTGGACTAAGCCGCTGCGCGGCAGATTCAAAGCCAGCATAGCCAGAGTCATGCAAGACGGCCAGAAACTGATGAGCTGATTGGCGGGCAGCCTGGGCTGTAGCAGCAGACTCGATCGCCAGTCGATTGCTCAGTTCCACAGTGAAGGATGCACACCCTCAAGTGTGTGTCATTTCTTCCATCCCCTTGGGGAGGAACCTCACCATGGAACAACACGAACAGGAGCGATTCGACCAGCTCTATGCCCAGCACCTGCAGGCCCTCACGCTGCAGGGCAAACGGGGCAAGACGATCGACGGCTATGCCAGGGCTGTACGCCGCATCGCAGGCTTCTTCAACCGCTGCCCTGACAACCTCACAGCCGCTGATCTGAAAACCTACTTCGCCTGGATGGTGGAGAACTACTCCTGGAGCAGCGTCAAGGTGGATCTCTGGGGGTTGTCGTTCTTCTTTCGACAAGTCCTTGGCCAACCGATGGAGTGGGTGGAGATCATCAAGCCACCCAACTCCAGATCGTTGCCTGATATTCCCACACGGGAGGAAGTACAGCGTTTGATCAACAGTGTCTATCGGCTGCGCTACCGCGTGTATTTCTTTGCCCTGTACAGCATGGGCCTGCGGCTGGGGGAAGGTCTGGGCCTGGAGATCGGCGACATTGATGCGGCCCATCAGCGTGTGCATGTGCGCCAGGGCAAAGGAGGGAAAGATCGCTACGTGCCCCTTCCGGATGCCACCCTGCAGCACCTCCGCCGTTTCTGGAGCAGCCACCGGCATCCGCGGCTGCTCTTCCCCAATGGCAACGGCAATGAGGCCTCAGTTCGCACCGCCACCAGTCCCATGGATCGCGGCGGGGTGCAGGCAGCGATCAAGGCGGCACGGATCAGCTGCGGCATCCACAAGCACCTGACGGTGCACAGCCTGCGCCATGCCTACGCCACCCATCTGCTGGAGCTGGGCGTGGACCTGCGCTCGATCCAGGTGGTGCTGGGCCACCAGAAGCCAGAAACCACGGCCCGCTATGCCCATCTCACCGAGGTGAACCGGCAACAGGCCAGGGATCGCATCGAGGATCTGGTGGCCGGCTTTGCCCTGCGCTGGGAGGAGATCTGATGATCCTCCTTGCTGATCTGATCGATCGCTATGGCAGCGATCTGGAACAACGCCACGGCCATCATCTGCTTCCTGGCCATTATCGAGCTCTGCAGGCCATGCGCCGCTGCCGCAATCAACATAGCCGCGTCATGGTGCTGGAATGCAACGGCTGCCACCATCAGGCCATTCTCCCCCATTCCTGCGGCCACCGCAGCTGCCCCCACTGCCAGCACCACGAAAGCCAGCAATGGCTGGAGCGGCAGAAGGCCAAACTGCTGGCGGTTGACTATTTCATGGTCACCTTCACGGTGCCGGCGCAACTGAGGGGATTGTTCTGGGCCAACCAACGGATAGCCTATGATCTGCTGCTTAAAACCGCCTGGCTGACGATCGACAGCTTTGCCCGCCGCGATCCTCAGCTGAGGGGCCGCAGCGGTGCCCATGCTGTGCTCCACACCCATGAACGGAATCTCGATTACCATCCCCATGTGCATCTGATTGTGCCCGCCGGTGCCATCAACATGCGCAGCAGGCAATGGCAACACAGAAAGAAGCAGGAGAAAAGCCTCTTCTGGGCGGCCAATCTCTCGCGTGTGTTCAGGGCCAAGTGGTTTGAGGCCATGCGCTTGGCAGGTCTGCGCTGCGAGGAGAGCTTGCCCGATGCATGGGTGGTGCACTGCAAGAAGGTGGGGCGGGGCGAGCAGGCGCTGGTCTATCTGGGCCGCTACCTCTATCGCGGCGTGTTGCCGGAGAAGAACATCATCGCCGACCGTGATGGCAAGGTCAGCTTCTGCTATCAGGACAACAAGGGAAAACGCCAGGTCCCCACCCTGCCGGGCGGAGAGTTTCTCTGGCTGCTGCTCAAGCACGTGCTGCCCCGCCGCTTCCGGCGGGTGAGGGACTTTGGCCTCCTCCATGCGAATGCCAAACGCCTGATCCAGCTGCTGCAGCTGACCCTGCACATGCGGGTGCCGCGCCCTGAGCCTCCGCCACCACTCCCTCCTGTTCTCTGTGATCGCTGCGGCCAGGTGATGACAATCCTGGCCCGAATGATAGAGCCCAGCCATCACAGACTGTGCTGAACCGCTCTGTTGTGTCAATCATACGGATAGATCCATAGCGATAAGCCATCCTCAGCCGGGCACAAGAGCGCTGCTTTGGCAGCAGCAGGATTGGCCCTGACATTGCCCTGCGATAAATTGGACGTTCCTCAACAGAGGCGACGGTAAGCAACCCAGGCGGCACGATTCAACCAGCCGGAATTCAGAAGGAAAGCTGAGATTCGGGCCGACGTATCTACCGTAAGCCACTGGTCAATAGCGAAAAGGGCTAGTCCAACCACCGGATAAGATCGTGGCTGCGCACGATCTATCCTTGTTCGTTGGATGTCATTGACCGTGACACCAGCATATTTGGCCTTCAAGGCATCGAGTGGTTTCCTGGATCATGGCCCAGCCGCATGGTTGCTCGCTGCAGGTTCCCATGGATTGATGCCGTAAGAGTTGTACACAGGTGACTTCAAGAATTGCCATTTGCTCTTGGCGTTGAGGCTCACCCTCAACTATCCCTTCAGGAACCTATAGTTGAAGCACGTTTGTCTGGCGGCCTGTTCGGGAGGGGTTTTGGGTGAGAGCAGCACGGGATGCTCGTGAAGCTCCTTGCAGGCCTCACCAATGGCAGCCTCGGGTATCAGGTAACTGCGCAGACTGCCATTACCCCCGCCACTGAACAGCTCGCCGTTCTTTAACTCGATCAGGCTCCACACCGGGCCCTGCCCAGTGAGGATTGCTGCGCCGAGCGGCTTGCCGTCGCGCCAACGCCGCAGGCTGCCGTCAAATCCGCCGCTGATCAGCTCGCCGTTCTTCAGCTCGATCAGGCTCCAGAGCGCGCCCTGTCCAGTGGGGATCGGAGCGCCGAGCGGCTTGCCATCGCGCCAGCGCCGCAGACTGCCGTCATGCCCGCCGCTGATCAGCTCGCCGTTTTGCAGCTCGATCAGGCTCCACACCTCGCCCTGCCCAGTCGGGATCGCTGCGCCGAGCGGCTTGCCATCGCGCCAGCGCCGCAGACTGCCATCAAATCCGCCGCTGATCAGCTCGCCGTTCTGCAGCTCGATCAGGCTCCACACTTGGCCCTGCCCAGTCGGGATCGCTGCGCCGAGCGGCTTGCCATCGCGCCAGCGCCGCAGACTGCCATCATCCCCGCCACTGATCAGCTCGCCGTTCTGCAGCTCGATCAGGCTCCACACCTTGCCCTGTCCGGTGGGGATCGCTGCGCCGAGCGGCTTGCCATCGCGCCAGCGCCTCAGGCTTCCATCGGTCCCGCCGCTGATCAGCTCGCCGTTCTTCAGCTCGATCAGGCTCCACACCTGTCCCTGCCCAGTCGGGATCGCGTCGCCGAGCGGCTTGCCATCGCGCCAGCGCCTCAGACTGCCTTCATGCCCGGCGCTGATCAGCTCGCCGTTCTTCAGCTCGATCAGCTTCAACACCTGGACCTGCCCGGTGGGGATGGCGGCGCCCACAGCCTGGCCATCCCCCCGCCAGCGCCGCAGGCTCCCATCGGTACCGCCGCTGATCAGCTCGCCGTTCTGCAGCTCGATCAGGCTCCACACCTCGCCCTGCCCGGTGGGGATCGCTACGCCGAGCGGCTTGCCATCGCGCCAGCGCCGCAGACTGCCGTCACGCCCGCCGCTGATCAGCTCGCCGTTCTGCAGCTCGATCAGAATCAACACCTGGCCCTGCCCGGTGGGGATCGCTGCGCCGAGCGGCTTGCCATCGCGCCAACGCCGCAGGCTGCCGTCACGCCCGCCGCTGATCAGCTCGCCGTTTTGCAGCTCGATCAGGCTCCACACCTGGCCCTGCCCGGTGGGGATCGCTGCGCCGAGCGGCTTGCCATCGCGCCAGCGCCTCAGACTGCCGTCACGCCCGCCGCTGATCAGCTCGCCGTTCTGCAGCTCGATCAGGCTCCACACCTGGCCCTGCCCGGTGGGGATCGCTGCGCCGAGCGGCTTGCCATCGCGCCAGCGCCTCAGACTGCCATCATCCCCGCCGCTGATCAGTTCGCCGATCTGCAGCTCGATCAGGCTCCTAACCTTGCCCTGTCCGGTGGGGATCGCTGCGCCGAGCGATTTACCATTACGCCAGCGCCTCAGACTGCCATCATCCCCGCCGCTGATCAGTTCGCCGATCTGCAGCTCGATCAGGCTCCTAACCTTGCCCTGTCCGGTGGGGATCGCTGCGCCGAGCGCTTTACCATTACGCCAGCGCCTCAGACTACCATCATCCCCGCCGCTGATCAGCTCGCCGTTCTTCAAATCGATCAGGCTCAACACCTGGCCCTGTCCGGTGGGGATTGAGCCGATCTGGTTGTTGCGTCCCGTGGCAACAGCCAGAGTTTGACTGGTGGTGAAAGCTTCTTCCTGGGTCTGTTTTCCCAGGGCGGCAAGGGCATTCACCATGCTGCCGAGTGGGTCGGTATTCAGCAGCACCTCAGCTCTGGTGGCGTATTCAGCGGCTCGAGCTTCCCCCTCCCGCCACCAGGCAATGCTGCCGCCGGCCACGGCCAGGACGGTGAGCCCGCTCAGCCCGCCCATCACCCGGCGGCGATTCCGGCGCGCCTTACGTTCCTGCGCCTCGGCCTGATCGCTGCTGGCCTGCACGAAGCTGCTCAACTCGTCGCTGAGCTGCTGCGGCCGCTCGCTGAGCCATGCCTTGGCACGTTGGAGCTTGAGCCCGCTGAGCAGGGCTGTCGGCCGCTCCTGCTCGCTGGCCATCTTCCAGTCCTGGTGGTCCTGCTCCAGTTGCTGACTGCCGATCAGGAACTCCCGATCCTCATCCAGCCAGCCCCGCAACAGCGGCCACTTGCGCAGCAGCGCCTCGTGGGCCACCTCCAATAGACGGTTGCCCATCTCCTCCTGGCGGCTGATCAGCAGGCGGGCGTTCACGAATTGCTCCAGCAGCGGCTGTGCCTCGAGCGGCAGCGCGTCCCATCGGGCCGGGCGGCGCACGTAGTTGCCCTGCTCGAAGCGCACCATCGCCGGCACGAAGGCATCACGCAGGGCCCTCTTCTGCTTCTCGCTGGGTTTCATCGCGGCGAGCACCTCGTCGGCGCGGCGGCGTACGGCGTTCTCCAACGGTGAGAGACCGGCCTTGGCATCACCCAGGGTCTGGTAGTCCGCCAAGCTGAGATGGCGATCAACCCTGTAACGCTCATAGATCTCCCGCAGCGCAAAGGCCAGCAGCGGCAGGGCATCCTCAGTTTCGGCATCGGCTGCGGCCTGCTGCACGAAGGCTTCCTCCACATCCAGGCCCGCCACCTTGGCTGGGCCCTTGATGATCGTCGGGATCTGCGCCATCGCCAGGGGCGCCAGCGACACCTCCTCGAAGCGGGCGGTGAGGCCGTCTTTCTCGGCCGCCTGCAGCCGGCCGAGGAATTCCGAGCGCAGGGTCATCACCGCCAGGAACGGCAGATCGCCGCCCATGGCCGCGGTGAGAATGCGGAAGAAGCGGCAGGCTTCTTCTGGGTCCAGTCCGCCGAACAGCTCCTCGCCCTGATCGATCAAAAGCAGGATCTGCGCCTCGTTCGCTGCCGCCGCCATGTGCAGATCGCCAGCAATCTCCGCCAGCACCACCGGCAGCGTTCCTAAGCGGGCGCCCTCCTGCAGCGAGCGGTGCAGATCGCGCCAGTCGACTGAGCGGCCAGCGGCGAGGGCCAGGGCCCGCGCCAGTTCCTGGCACGGCTGGCTCTGGGGACGGAACGGGGGCACCACCAACCACCCCCGGCCGGAGCGCCGTAGTCGGGGAAGGACACCGGCCCGCACCAACGACGACTTGCCGGACCCCGAGGCCCCGAGCAGCACCAGCAGGCGGGCCCCACCCAGAGTGCGGCGTGCCGTGAGCCGCTCGATCAGATGGCGGATCTCCTCGACACGGCCGAAGTAGATGGCAGCATCTTCCTCCTCGAACACCAGCAGGCCCGGATAAGGGGGACGGGTGCCATCCCAGGGGAAGCCGCCCTGGGCCGTGAGCGCGATCGCTGCAAGCTGTTTCTTGAGCTGCTCCAGACCGGCTTCCCGCTCGCGCCGCAGATCGAGCACCTGCAGTGCCGGAGCGATGGTCGGGCCGGGGTCCCCATCGGTGGCCTCAATTACCTGGAATATCGGCTTGCCCAGGGCACGGGCCTGGGTGAACTCGGCGAAGCACCACTTGGAGTTGCTCCAGTTGGCGCTCTGGAGGATCAGCAGCGCCTGCGATTGCTCGATCTCGCGGTAGAGGGTCCTCTCCCAGTCCGCCCCCGGCGGGATACCGGCATGCTTGTCGAAGTCAAGAAACGGCGCCTCGAAACCCTGCTGCTCCAGCCAGGCCTTGATCCTGCCGGCAGAGGCGTTGTCGAGGCTGGAATGGGAAAGGAAAACACGGACCATGATAAGGGGCTTTTAACATAAGCTCATCGAAAATGCAAGGATGATTAACGAACAGATGTATTTTCAAGGCGACACCAAGCAACTCTTCGCCAGACCTCATCAGAAAGCTTCGTGCTTTATCCGCTTTCCAGATGTGGAATGCCATCGATTCCTCAATTCTGCCGCTTCTCCTTGAGCCGGTACATCCAACGCTTTATCGGCGGGTCCGGTATCCACGCCTGCCAGTGCCCTTTGGTCAGCATAAGCACCCCTGCCACGCCTGGCTACTGTGCTGAGTACAGTTGCGCCAGCTTGGTTCCGCCCTTTGAGGCGTCTGCGGAGGGGGATCTTCAGCGGATCCGATAACCACTTGTTCAGATCGATACGATTGGAAGGCTGGGCCGCAGCCATGTCTAGGTTGTTCCATACCGAAAGGTTGACCGAGGTGGTTAGGGGATCGTTTTAACGAAGAGCTGAGCCGCACCCAATTCAGGCGAATCGCGCGGACTGATCCACGAGTTAATGAAAGGTTCAAAACCTGAACGTGTTGGCGCCCATCGAACCCATGTTGCTTCCCAGGATCCCTGCTCCTGCGCTCTCCAGGCATAACCAGCGGTTCTAGGGTCAGCTTTCCACGGAAGCGATCACGGGACGGGAGCCCATGCAGCCAGGACAGACCGTTGCGCTCCGGCCGGGAGTGACCCTCACAGTGAACCTGCACCGCGGCAGTTCTCCTCCCGTGGTGTTCGTTCATGGCGGGTTGGGGAATCGCCTCAACTGGCGCTCCCAATTTGAATTCGCCTGCCAGCAGGGCTGGGAAACCCTCGCCTACGACCTCGCCGGCCATGGCACATCCAGCGGCTACCGCAACTACTCCATTGGCCGGCACTGCCGTGATCTCACCCGGCTGCTGAAGCAGCTGTCGATCGCCGCACCGATCCTCTGCTGCCACAGCTATGGCGTGCCGATCGGCCTGGAGTGGGCGCATCGGAACCCCACCGCTGGTCTGATCCTGATCGCCGGGGGCAGCCATGATCTCGATCCCTGGTGGGAGCAACCGCTGATGATCGCGATGGCCAGGGGAGGTCGGCAGTTGATGGCGATCCCTGCCGTGCAACGGCTGGCGCAATCCCTGATCAGCAGCCAGCAGAGCCCGGCCATGCGGCGTTACTTCGAGGAGAATCCGATTCCCACGGAGCTGGCCCCTTACCGGGCCCTGAAGATCTTCTGGGCCTACGACCTCTTCGCCAAAACCGGAATCAACACGCTGCGCGAGATCCCCACACTCGTGATCACCGGCGGCTGCGATCCTGCCTTCAGCTTCCGCATGGGGGAGAACCTGGTGGCGCACTTTCAGCATGGCCAGCACGTCCACATCGCCGAAGCGGGGCACGTGATGATGGCCGAATTCCCTGAGATCGTGAATGCCAGGATCAGCAGCTGGATCGCTGCACGGGGCCGCTGCTGATCTGCTCAGATTTCCGGCTTGAAGTAGTCCACCAGGCGATCACCTGAATCAGCTCGAATCAGGGCCACCACCGTGGCCATCAGGTTGGCGTAGCCGGCGAAGACCAGATATCTCGGCTCCCAGCGCGGCTTGAACTTCGCCTTATAGGCCCGTAGACCCTCAAAGCCATAAAACTGATCCATGTGCGAAGAGAGATAGTGGATCGCCCGCTCGATGCGCGGCGAGCTGGATCGCTCGCCAACCCCCGAGAGAGCCGAGAGCCCGAGGCTGAAGCGCTCAACCCCCTGATCCTTGAAGTGCTGGAAGAGAAAAACGAACAGGGCATCCATCGTTCCGGGCACCATCTCCTGGCGATGACGCATCAGGTCGATGCTGATTTCGTCCACAGGACAATCCGGCACAACCGTGGCGAAGGCTGTGATCCTGCCGCTGCTGTCCCTGGCCGCAATCACCGAGCATCGCTGAAGATAGGCCTCCTCGAACCACCCCACCGAAAACCGCTTCTCGGCTCCGTGCATCAGCCTGAGCCACTCATCGCTGATGCTCTTCAACTCCCTGAGCAGGCCGGGCGGATGGGGAGGGGCGAGGACGTCGAAGTGGTGACCGAGCTTGTTCAGCCTGTTGCAGGCCGTGCGGAAGTCAGAGCCGGCCTTGCCCCTGGTCGTGAAGGTGCTCAGGTCCACCAGGGCTTCCTCGCCGATCTTCAGGGAGCTGAAGCCCAGGCTTTCATAGAGCTCCAGCCCTTCAGGCCCGGTCTGATAGAAGCCAGGAATCCAGTCATTGAGGCTGCAGATCCGCTGGAAGTCCTGAACGGCCTGGAGCCTGTCCTCAGGCGGGCCGATCGGATCTCCCAGCGCAATGGCACCTCTTCCCTTGGGTACGAAGGCGATCAGGCTGTTCCCCGAAGAACTGAAGCAATAGGCCTTGTCCGTGAGGAGCGCGAACGGGGCCAGAGATGATCTGGCATGGCGTTCCACGATGCTGCGGGCGCGCTGACGTTGCGCTGCCGTTGCGGGTGCACCGCGCAGGATGATCGGCCGCAGCAGCATCCACAGCCCATACACCAGGGTGGTGAATCCGATCAGCTGGATCGAATCCGTGAAGAACGCGCCGAAGCGCGTCAGCGGCCTGACTCCGCCGCTGTCCTGCAGAACGAACACCCGCAGGGTTTGACCAGCGGCGGCCGGCAGGCTGAAACTGCTGCTGAAGGCCCCGTTCAGCAGCACGAATCCGGCGGTGCCGTAGGCGAGTGTGAACAGGATGGAGGCCACAAGACTCCTGGCCCCCTGGGCGATCGAGGGTGGATCGGATCGTGCGGTGTAGAGGCCCCGGCTGGCGATCAGCAGCACGATCAGCAGCGCGGCCAGCAGGCTTTCTTCGTAATCGAATCCCTTGATGATGTTGAACACGATTGAAAGGCCCAGCAGGGCCAGCGCCAGCAGCCAGGCCACCCGCTTGCGCCGCAGCAGGGCGGAGGCCAGCACCAACAGGAAGAAGCCACACAGGGCGGCAAAAAGATGGGCCGTGTGGCGAAGTTCAAAGGGAACCAGTTGACGCCACCACTCCAGCCGTGCCGGCAGGCTGGGGGAGACGGCGGAGAGCAGATTCACGATCCCCATCGCTGCCATCAGGCCAGCGGTGATCCAGGGGCGGCGAGGGTGCTGGTTAATCAAGCCTGAAAATCCCGCAGCAGTTCGCCCAGGTGCAGCAACTGCCGCCGCTGCTCGTCGAGCAGTACCTTCAGTTCCACGATCTCGATGCCTCGCAGAATATCAACTTTATCTTGAAGGTGAGCAAGCTCAAGTTCAGTTTTCTGATTCACTTCATAATCGTTTTTTTGCATCGGCACGATCAATGGAGGCCTGCCGGTTCTGGCTCATCATGATGATCGGCGCTGCGTAGGCCGCCTGGAATGAGAGCATCAGATTCAAAAGAATAAATGGATAGGGATCCCAGCGTTCACTCTTGATGCTGGCATTGATAAAGATCCAGAGAACCAAAATGGCACTCTGAATGAGAATGAAGCGCCACGAACCAACTACGGCCGCGACACGATCGGCGAGGTATTCACCCCAGGTGGGTTTATCGGCAGGAGGGTTGAGGCAGGGCTTTCTGCGCCGCAGTCGCTGCAGCAGGCGATATTCCTCGGGAGTGATCTTCTTCTTGATTGACTTGATTCCATTCATGCCGCGTATCCACCGGAAGCGCGGGTTCGTGAGAGACCATCAGTGTGGTCGACTGCCGTGCCGATGTCATTGCCTTGCGCTCAGCTGCCGAGGATGTTGATGGCTCGGGCCGCGATTACGGCGATGGTGAGCAGGGAGATGGTGCTCTGCAGCATCAACATCAACTGGGCTCGGGCATTGAGGGGGATGGCGCCGGTGGGGCTGAAGGCTGTGGCGGTGGAGAAGCTCAGGAACAGGTAATCGATGAAGGTGGGGAGCCAGTTGGGGCGCACGGCATCGGGTACCCCCTCCTGAGGAAAGAACCAGTCCGCAGGAATGGCCAGACGGTTGAGGCGTGCCTCGGGGCCGCCCCGATCCACGTGCCAGAACGCCAGCGAAAAGATGATCACGTTGGATACCCAGATCGCGATGCCGGAGGCGAGCAGCTCAAGGGCATTAAAATCTCCCTTGCCACGCAACATCTCCTCAACCAGAACCACCAGGGTGGTGAGCGTGATGCCACCAACGGCGAGCACGAAGATCGAAGTGGTGAAGCGCTCGATGCGCAGCCAGCGGGGGCTCCCGGCAGTCAGGCCGACCGTCAGCATCGGAATCAGCGCCACACCGAAGATGATGAAATCTAAGCCTGTTGAAAGGAGCCTGAATCGGTTGGGCAGCCCCTTTTCCAGCACCCACAGAACGATCACAGCAAGCGCTGCAGGCCAGCGCAGTTCGATGCGAAGAGACTTCGCTGGATGGTTCCGGATCATGCGTTCTATTGAAGCGCCATGGCCAGCCGCAGCCGCTCCTCCGGGCTGATCAGGTGGTCGAGATCCTCGGCGTCCTTGTCCACGTCGATCTCCACCCAGTTCACCTCGCCGCTGAACGTGCCGCCAACGCTCGGATAGTCGTCGGTCACCGGTGAACCGGCCTCGAAACCCACGTCGCAGGTCTCGTCGGCGGAGAAGATCATCGGTTCGGTCTGCTCCACCCGGCCTTCGCCGGCCTTCTGTCCATCCACATACAGCGTCACCGTGCCGCCCTTGGCCAGGCCACCGCCGTCGTAGGCGAACTCCATGCGCACCTGGTGAATTCCAGGGGGAATTGGTGCTGTGCCCTCAACGGTATAGCGATTGACGCCGTAGAAGTTGTAGCAGTACTTTGGCTTGCCCTCTTTCGTGTATAAGCTCCAGCCACCGGTGAGACCACCTTGGGCGATGATCACGCCCTCGGCCCCCGCTTCCGAAACCACCACCTCGGCTGTGATGGCGTGCGACTTGTTCTTGAAATTGACGATCGAGCTTTCGCTCAACCGCCCCATGCCGCCGAACAGCACTTGGCGGGTTCCCCTGATCAGCTGCGGCCGCCCGGCGATCTCCGGATTGGCTCGCTCGGCGAAGCGATCATCCAGCGGTAACACGTTGTATCGGGTGGCTTCGATCAGCCACAGCCGCTGCAATTCATGGAGCTTCTGGGGATGTTCCCTGGCCAGATCATGCGCCTGGGTCCAGTCGGTGCTGGTGTCATAGAGCTCCCAGACATCGTCGTCAAAGGCGGCCAGTTGCACCTGACCGGTCACCCAGGGGGTCCGGTGCCTGGTCACCGCCGTCCAGCCCTTGTGGTAGATGCCGCGGTTGCCCGCCATCTCGAAGTACTGGGTCTGGCGCCGTTCGGCCGCCGTGGGGTCATTGAAGGAATAGGCCATGCTCACCCCTTCGATCGGACGCTGCTGCACACCGTTCACGAAGGTGGGCTGGGGCAGACCCGCCGCCTCCAGAATCGTTGGGGCCACATCGATCACATGGTGGAACTGGCTGCGGATCTCGCCCTTGGCCTTGATTCCCTTGGGCCAATGCACGATGGTGCCATTGCGGGTGCCGCCGAAGTGGGAGGCCACCTGCTTGGTCCACTGATAGGGCGTGTCCATGGCGTGGGCCCAGCCGACCGCGTAGTGGTTGTAGGCCTGTACCCCGCCCAGTTGATCCAGGCGCTCGCTGAGGAACTCGGCGGTTTCGAGGTGGGCAAAGCCCGTGAGCGGAGCCATTTCGTTGAAACAGCCCTGGAGGGAGCCCTCCGCTGAGGCGCCGTTGTCGCCGATGATCACGTAGACCAGCGTGTCCTCAAGAATTTCGAGGTCCTGAAGCGCGTCGATCAACCGTCCGACGTGATGATCAGTGTGCTCCAGGAAGCCCGCATACACCTCCATCTGGCGGGCGAGGATCGGTTTCATCTCGGCCGTGATCGTGTCCCAGGCGGGAATATCCCCATGGCGCCCGGTGAGCTGACAGTCGGCAGGAATCACCCCCAGCTGCTTCTGACGGGCGAAGGTTTCCTCTCTCAACTTGTCCCAGCCCTGGTCGAACTGGCCCTTGTACTTGTCGGCCCATTCCTTCGGCACATGGTGCGGGGCATGGGTCGCTCCAGGTGCGAAATAGGTGAAGAAGGGCTTGTCAGCCATCAGCGCCTTCTGCTGGCGGATCCACTGAATCGCCTTGGTGGTCAGATCATCGCTGAGGTGATAGCCCTGCTCGGGCGTCTTTCTGGGTTCCACCGGCGTGGTGCCTTCATAAAGCGCCGGATACCACTGGTTGGTTTCACCGCCGATGAAGCCATAGAAGTATTCGAAGCCGCCGCCGCCCGTGGGCCAGGCATCGAAGGGCCCCATCGGGCTCGTCTGCCAGACGGGTACCTCATGGCACTTGCCAAATTGAGCCGTGGAGTAGCCGTTGAGTTTGAGGGTGCGCGCCAGGGGAGCACAGGTATTTGGCAGGATCGAGTTGTAGCCGGGAGCTGCCGTGGCGATCTCAGTGATGCCGCCCATGCCCACTGAATGGTGGTTGCGGCCGGTGAGCAGGGCCTGGCGGGTGGGGGAGCAGAGGGCGGTGGTATGGAAGCGGTTGTACTTGAGGCCGCCAGCAGCCAGCTTCTCGATGTTCGGCGTATGGCAGGGCCCACCGAAGGCGCTGGAGGCACCGAAGCCCACATCATCCAGCAGGATCACGAGCACATTGGGTGCTCCCGCCGGCGGCCGCAGATCCCGGATCGGGGGATAGGTGGTATCTGGATCCCTGGCGTCGTAGGTGATCAGCCCCACGTGGGATTGATCCGGGATCGGCAAGATCTGGCGTTGTACGGAATCAGCTGGGGTCATGGTTGAGGATCTGTTCAGAAGAGTGAATCTGGGTAAGACTGTGCCAGCTCCAAACAAGCCGGGCCGTTGACACTTGAGCGGAGAGCCGCTACTGCCGCGCCAGAATCATGCGCATTTTCTCTTCGAGCGATTCCACCGATGTGCCGGTCACATCCACCATCGCCCGCTTCACCGTGCCGGCGAACGCAAAGGGCGGCTTGTAATCAGGCATGGTGGGAGAACCGGGATCGGCGCCCACTGCCGCACCCGCCGCCAGGCCCAGGCTCAGGGGAATCGTGACCGGCAGGTGCCCTTCACCCACCGGCTGGCCATCCACGAACAATTTGATCGCCGCGGGTGTGCCCTTGCCGTTGGCGATGTCCGCCGGGCCTGTGGGGGTGAACTCCACGCTGAAGATGTGGTGGCCGCTGGGGACCGGCGCCGTGGAGGTGATGCGGAAGTGGCTGTCGGCCACGTAGTTGTAGCCGTAGGTGAGCAGGCCGTTCTGCACATAGAACGCGAAACCACCGTCGTTGCCGCCCATGCTGAACAACACCCCATCGGCGCCACCTTCGGGCACCAAGGCCTCCACCGAGATCGAGTGGGGGCGATTCATCACCCGGGGGGCGGCGTTGGTGGGCACTACCTGGGTGCCGGGGTAATAGATGTAGCGCTGGCGATCGGGGGCGATCTGAGGACGCTCAACCCCGAAACGCTGGGTGCCTCGGCTGTCGATCGGCAGCACGTTGTACTTGCCGGCCTCCACGTACCACATGCCGATCATGGCGATCAGGCGATCACGCTCAGTCGCGGCCAGATCGTTCGTTTCTGCGAAGTCCTGGTCGAGGTTGTAGAGCTCCCAGCCGTGGGCATCCAGCTGAACCAGCTGGTCGTAGGAGATCGGATCGCCGAAGCGGCGGCCTGATTCACTGAAGGAAGTACCGGGCCAGGGACATACGGCCCGCCAGCAATCGTGATACAGCGAGCGATGGCCGAACATCTCGAAGTACTGGGTGATGTGCCTGCTCGGGATAGTGGCCTCATCGAACGAGGAGGCCAGGCTGAAGCCCTCGATCGGGCTCTGGGTCACTCCGCGAATCGAGGTTGGAGCCTCGATGCCGAGCGCATCGAGCACGGTGGGCACCATGTCGATCGCATGGGCATACTGGCTGCGGATCTCCCCCTTGGCGCTGATCCCTTTCGGCCAGCTCAGGATGAAGGGATCGCTGGTGCCACCCCGGTAGGTTTCGCGCTTCCAGCGCCGGAACGGGGTGTTGCCGGCGTGGGTCCAGCCCCAGGGGTAATGGTTGAAATACTTCGGTCCGCCGATGTCGTCGATAGCGGCCAGATTCTGCGCAAGATCGTCAGGCACGTTGTTGAAAAACTTGCCCTCGTTCACCGATCCGGTGGGTCCACCCTCGGAGCTGGCGCCGTTGTCGGAGATCACCATGATCAGGGTGTTCTCGTATTCACCGAGCTCCTTGAGGAACTCGATCAGCTCGCCAATGTAGTGGTCGGTGTGCTCCAGGAAGCCGGCAAACACCTCCATCATTCGGGCATAGAGCTTGCGCTCATCGGCCGACAGGGTGTTCCAATCCTGCACGTCGGGATCGTGGCGGGAGAGGGTGGTATCGGGAGGAATGATGCCCAGCTCCTTCTGGCGGGCGAACGTCTTCTGGCGATAGGCGTCCCAGCCGTCGTCGAATTGACCCTTGTACTTGTCGGCCCACTCCTTCGGCACATGGTGGGGCGCATGCATGGCGCCGGTGCAGAAGTACATGAAGAAGGGCTTGTTCGGCGCCACCTGCTTGGCATCGGCGATCATCGCCTTCGCCTTCTCCACCAGGTCCGGCGTGAGGTGATATCCCTCTTCAGGTGTGGCGGGCGGCTCCACCTGGGTGTTGTCGCGCACCAGTTCCGGGTAGTACTGGTGCGTGTCGCCACCAAGGAAGCCATAGAAGCGCTCGAAGCCTCGGCCCAGGGGCCAGCGGTCGTAGGGGCCGGCCGCGGAGGTGGCTTCGGCGGGAGTGAGATGCCATTTGCCGACTGCGTAGGTGTTGTAACCCTTCTGCAGCAGGATTTCGGAGAGAAAACCGTTCTCGAAGGGGATGTATCCGTTGGAGCCGGGATAGCCCATCGACCCTTCAGTGATGCAGGCCAGCCCATTGGAATGATGGTTGCGCCCTGTGAGCATGCAGGAGCGCGACGGCGAGCAGAGCGCCGTGGTGTGCATGTTGCTGTAGCGCAGCCCATCGGCCGCCAGGGCATCCAGATTCGGCGTGGCAATCGGACTGCCGTAGCAGCCGAGCTGCCCGAAGCCCGTATCGTCGAGCACGAGATACAGCACATTTGGCGCACCTTCTGCTGCTCGGTTGGGCTCGGGCCAGGCTGGCGTCGACACGTCGGCGGTGCGACCGATCACACCGGGGAAGGCGGCCCCCGACTTGTACTCGTTGAGAGGCATCGGAAGGCAGGCGGAGGGGATGGTTCCTGACACAGAAAACTAATCTGGCCAGCCGGGGACTGCTCAGGGCCGCCGAAATCGTTACCAGGCCTGAGATGTGCCTATGGCGCTCCTTAAGAGTTCGCTGAAAAACTCAGCCAGCTCTGCGAAAATGGGACAATTGCACAGACGTTGATGCGAGGCCAACAGGAGCGCAGCGGCTCTCTGTTCTCCTACGTCTCGATTGAGGAGCGGATCCCGACCAGCCATCCGCTGAGGCGGATTCGCAAGCTGGCGGACCAGGCTCTTGATCGGCTCAATCCCACTTTCTGCAGGCTGTACGCCTCAGAAGGACGACCATCGGTTCCACCCGAGCAGCTGCTGCTGGCCTCGCTGTTGCAGGCGTTCTATGGGATCCGCTCCGAGAGGCTGCTGCTGGAGCAGCTCCACTACAACCTGCTGTTCCGCTGGTTTGTGGGCCTCAGCCCCGACGATCCGATCTGGCATCCGACCACATTCACCAAAAACCGCGATCGGCTGCTCAATGACGACGTCATGGGGAAGTTCCTGGAGAAGCTGATGGGAGCTCCCGAGGTCAAACCCCTGCTCAGCGAT
>NZ_NQKW01000059.1 GCF_002252625.1 Synechococcus sp. 1G10
AGGGCACCTCGAATAATCGGTTAAATCGGCGGCAACAAGAAAGCAGGAACCAACTCAGCCCGGCATGCCACGGCTACACCAAGGGCCATATCGCACAGATAAATATGTTCTCTAATCCTTCGGGAAGTTCAGCCAGCGACGGCGCAGACACGCAGCTTCTGGCAGAATCGCATGAAGTTGAACGTCAGATTCCTCAGTCCCCACCATGCATTTGTTCTTGCGAGACCGATGCGCCGCGTTAGCTTTCCACACATGCTTACCTGCATCTGGCCAAAGACGTGTTCAACGCGGGCCCGAATCTTGGACTTGACCTTGTTTCGTGCCTGTGCATCCTCATCAAGGGGACGACTGCGAGTTCCTTTCTCGTGAATTCGGCTTTCAAATCCTGCCGCAGCTAGCAGCTCCTCAAATTGCCGACCCGCATATCCCGAGTCGGCCCAAACGATATCCGCTGAATTTTCCGGATCTAGCAAGGCTGCTATCATCTGACTATCGTGAATGTTGGCTGGCGTAACCACGTATCTGCGAATAAATCCATGTTCGGCATCAATGCAAATACTGTTCTTATAGCCGTAGTGGCTGACACCATTCTTTTTCACCCAGCGAGCATCAAGATCCTTCTGCTGCAACCGATTTGGCTTGTCGTGCCAGTCTTCTGGCACTTCGCCTTGCTTGATCACTTGATTCTCTGCCCGGGTATTTCTTTGCTTTGGAACGGGCACCAGTGTGGCATCGATGATCTGGCCACCACGTGCCTCCAGGCCCTGGACCCGGAGATGCTGCTCAAAGCAATCAAACAATTCTTCGATCACTCCTGCGCTCCTTAGTCTCTCCCTGAAGAATGCCACTGTTGTAGCGTCAGGAATCGTATCCATCACTCCCAAGCCAACGAATTTCTCAAAGGATCTACGGTCATTGACCTGAAATTCAAGCGCTTCGTCGCTCAGATTGAAAAGCTGCTGGAGAACCAGCATTCGGAAAAGGATGATGGGATCAATGCGTTTTCTACCTGCATTGTTCTTGCGCTCAGAACAGTATCCCTGATCTAAGAGAGGGCGAAAACTGTCCCAAGGGATAGCTTCGGAAAGAGCGGTCAGAGTGGGGCTCTTTTGATGCAGTTTGTGGATTCGCTGCTCTTCATCCCAAAAGCCACGCTGCCCCATTGATTTGGTATTTTCAACGCATCTATTGTATCTGCATGGCAGCATTCTGGCAAGTCAATCTTATTTTTCGAGGTGCCCT
>NZ_NQKW01000060.1 GCF_002252625.1 Synechococcus sp. 1G10
CAGGGCTGACTGAAAGTACATTCATCCCGTCTCCGCCAGGCTGATGCCGACCCAGCCAAGCATTCGGCTGATGTCATGCGCCACGGCCATCAGGCCAGCGCGGATCGATCGGAATCCGTTGCAGCGCAACAAGTTGAGAGCCAAGGTGCGCAGCAGGGCCAGTACCTGTACGCCGTTGCGTTGGGTGTAGCGGTGCGCATCCTCGCCGAGCTGGGTGTCGCGGGGCCAGTGCCACTGGTTTTCGATTGCCCAGCGCTGCCGCACCAGCCGCAGCATCGCTTTTGGACTGGTGCGCAGGGTGGTGATGAACAAGTGGACGTGGTGAAACGGCTTGCCGTCACGCCGGCCGGTGCTCACCAGCTCGATGATCCAGCTGGCACCCGCCCAGCGCTCACGGATGGTGTCTGTGGCATTGCGGGCTCTGAGCTGCCAGCGCACCTGGCGGCCATGGCTGGCCTCGACATCGCTGATTTCAACAGGGAAATGCCGGTGGCCGCGGAACTGGGAGACGATCTGTTGGTAAAGCCGGCGCTGGTTGTTTTTGACCGTCAGGAGCAAGTCGGCGCCCTGCTCGGCGGCGAGTTGAAAAACGCTGGCGAGGTGTGGAGCGCATCCGCCTGGATCAGCACACCCTCAAGTTCCAGCGTGCTCAGCAGGGCTTTTAGAGCCGCTCGCTCGTGGGATTCACCGGTATCGAAGGAGGTCTGGGCGATCGCCACGCCCAGCTCCCGGGCGTAGAGCGTGACCTGGGTGACAAACCGAGTCGCCCCATCAGCGCCATCAGGCTGAGCAGCTGAGCCTCGCAGGGTCTTGCCGTCACAGATCAGCTGGTCGAAATCCTTGTCCTGATCTGCGATCTGAGCGAGCATCCAGTCCCTGAGCAACCCAAAGAGCTCCTCCAGCTCCACGCGCTCGAACAGGTAGAGGAAGGTGGAGTCGCAGGGTGCCTTGGGCAACTCCAGATCCAGCGCCGCGCCGAACGCCTGGTGATGCCGCTTGGCAAAACGCTCCAGATCCCTGGCGCTGCGGCAGCCGCTGAGGATACCCAGGATCGCCATCAACAGCAGCAACCACTGGGGGTAACGGACCCCTCGGCGCTTACGTCTCTCCGGCAAGGCCTGCAGGAAGGCGATCAGATCGGGACTGGCAGCAAGATGGGCCAAAGGACAAGAGCAGTCCCGATAAAACCAGGCCCAGCTTGGCCGCACAACGACCCTTGTGCCTGACTTTCAGTCGGCCCTG
>NZ_NQKW01000061.1 GCF_002252625.1 Synechococcus sp. 1G10
CAGGGCTGACTGAAAGTCAATTCATCCCGTCTGCGCGGATTTGACACCAACCCAGCCGAGCATTTGGTTGATGTCATGCGCCACGGCCATCAGGCCAGCGCGGATTGAGCGAAAGCCATTGCTGCGCAGGAGGTTGAGGGCCAAGGTGCGCAGCAGGGCCAGTACCTGTACGCCGTTGCGTTGGGTGTAGCGGTGCGCATCCTCGCCGAGCTGGGTGTCGCGCGGCCAGTGCCACTGGTTTTCGATCGCCCAGCGTTGTCGCACCAGGCGCAGCAACGCTTTTGGACTGGTGCGCAAGGTGGTGATGAACAAGTGCACATGGCGAAATGGCTTTCCATCTCGTCGGCCGGTGCTCACCAACTCGACGATCCAGCTGGCCCCTTCCCAGCGCTCACGGATGGCGTCTGTGGCATTGCGGGCTCTGAGCTGCCAACGCACCTGACGCCCATGGCTTGCCTCGAAATCGCTGATATTTACTGGGAAGTGCCGGTGCCCGCGGAACTGGGAGAGGATCTGCTGATACAGCCGGCGCTGGTTGTTCTTGACCGTCAGGAGCAAGTCGGCGCCCTGCTCGGCGGCGAGTTGAAAAACGCGGGTGAGGTGTGCAGCGCATCCGCCTGGATCAGCACACCCTCCAGCTCCAGGGTTCCGAGAAGGGCCTTGAGTGCAGCGCGCTCGTGGGATTCGCCGGTGTCGAATGATGTTTGGGCGATCGCCACACCCAGCTCCCGGGCGTAGAGCGTGACCTGGGTGACAAAGCGCGTAGCGCTATCGGGGCCATCGAGCTGTGCGGCAGAACCACGCAGGGTCTTGCCATCACAAATCAGCTGGTCGAAATCCTTCTCCTGATCTACGATCTGGGCAAGCATCCATTCCCTGAGCATCCCGAAGAGCTCCTCCAGCTCCACCCGCTCAAACAGGTAGAGGAAGGTGGAATCACAGGGCGACTTGGGCATCTCCAGATCCAGAGCTGCGCTGAATTCTTGGTGATGCCGTTTGGCAAAGCGCTCAAGATCACGGGCGCTGCGGCAGCCGCTCAGGATGCCAAGAATCGCCATCAACAGCAGCAGCCACTGGGGATAACGCACCCCTCGGCGCTTGCGGCCTTCTGGGAGGGCCTGCAGAAAGGCGATCAGATCAACACTGGCAGAAGGCTGGGCCAATGGACGGGAGCAGTCCCGATAAAACCGGCACCAGCATGGCCGCACCAGCTCCCTTGTGCCTGACTTTCAGTCGGCCCTG
>NZ_NQKW01000062.1 GCF_002252625.1 Synechococcus sp. 1G10
TGATTCAAAGTGTGTCACAGGCGCTCTGGCCTGAGCTGCCAGCATGGGGTTGGCTCGGTGGTATCGCCTCCTCCTTGTGCTCGACACCGCTTCTGCCGCAACTGATCTTGATCTGATCAGTTTCCTGCAGGCGATTCCGGATGCCCGCATGCGGCGTGGGGTCCGCATTCCGGCCTGGTATTTGCTGCTGGTGGCGGTGCTCGGGATCCTGAGCGGTTGCCAGAGCCTGCGGGATCTGGAGCGGTTTTCTCGCCGTCACCACGCCGCGCTCACCAAGTCGCTTGGGCTTGAACTGCGCCGGCCCCCATCGGATTCGGCGTTCCGTTACTTCTTCCTGCAGGTGGATGTCGCGGCCCTGTGCGCGGCCATCCGTGACTGGACGATCGCTCAGATCCCAGGTGGTGCAGCGGATCTCGACCAACTGATTTGTGATGGCAAGACGCTGCGGGGATCGGTCAAGCCCACGCCTGGTGGCGGTTCAGCGTTCATCGCCCAGGTGACGCTGTACTCGGCCGCCTTGGGTGTGGCGATCTCCCAGGCCTGCTACGCCACCGGTGAGAACCACGAGCGGGCGGTGCTGAAACAGCTGTTGGGCGAGCTCGACCTGGAGGGGGTGCTGATCCAGGCGGATGCCCTGCACACGCAGCGCCCGATTTTCAACAGCTCCAGGAGCAGGGGGCCGACTTCCTCCTGACGGTGTAGGCGAAGCCATCCGCGAAGCGGTGAGCCAACCAGAAGACACTGCATCGCCAGATCCGATGCCAGTTCCAGGGGAAACGCCACATCCCTGTTGAGGCAAGTGTTTTCGAGGAAGGTCATGGCCGTGCCATCACCTGGACGCTCCGCGCCAAACAGGCACCGGAACACATCCGCGAGACCTGGAGCGGCACCGGCTGGATCGTGGAGGTGACAGCGATCGGCACCCGAGGAGACAAGCCGTTCAAAGCCACGCACCGATTCCTCACCAGCCTGCGGACCACCCCAGAAGCCCTGCTGCAACTGGTGAGAGACCGCTGGAGCATTGAGAGCTGGCACTGGATTAGCGACACCCAGCTCCATGAAGATGCCCACCGCTACCAGGGCAATGGAGCTGGGGCGATGGCCACGCTCAGGACGGCAGCACTCAACCTGCTCCGACTGGCTGGATTTCAGTCGATTCGAGCCGCATGCAGGCCGTAACTCACGACATCACGGCGCTACTGGC
>NZ_NQKW01000017.1 GCF_002252625.1 Synechococcus sp. 1G10
CGGCGACGGTGAGGACACGGAGCTGCTGGATCTGCTGCAGGGGGATGGAGAGCTGCCGGCGGAGAGCGTGGACAGCGAGTGCCTGCGGGGCGACATGCGGGCACTGCTGGAGCAACTGCCGGAGCTGCAGCGGAGCGTGCTGACCATGCGGTTCGGCATTGACGTTGAGGAGCCCATGAGCCTCACGGGCATCGGCCGCATTCTTGGCATGAGCCGGGATCGCGTCCGCAACCTGGAGCGCGACGGCCTGGCGGCCCTGCGTCGTCTCAGTGATCAGGTCAAGGAATACAGCGATGCGGCAATGATTCAGATGTAACAAGGGTTCAGATGTAGCAATGATTCAGGTGTGACAAGAAAGGAGACAATAATGCTGGCTTCCAGCCGCCTTCTTGCCGCCAAACAACGAGTTTTGCCCTCCTGAATTACTCGACTTTAATGTCGCAATTTTTCCTGATTCATTGGAATTGAATGCTGAAGATCAATCGCCGTCTCCAATCAATCTGAGCTGAATTGATACGATCGCTGCTTCCGCGCGATCGTGGATGTTGCACCACCCTGGCTCAGATGCTCTTGGCGAGGACCCTCCGCAAGTCCCGTTCTTGCAGCCTGGGCCAGGGGCCATTCGCCAGTTCAAGGCCTGTCTGGTGGCTGGATTGCTGCTGGTGCTGCCGATCCTTCTCTTCGTTCACCGCTACATCGACGACTACGGCCGCTCGATGGATGGGGAGTTCCGCTGGACCGAAGTGGGGCGTCCCCTGGCAGATGGCCTTTTCGCCCTCGTGAATCTGGGGGCTCCGGCCGTGGCCGTCGCTCCGCTGCACCAGCTTCTGGCTGTAGTGGTGCTGGCTCTCACGGCTGCGGTGGCTGCGCGCGCCTACGGGCTGCGCTCACCTCTCTGGAGCGCACTGGCCACCCTGCCGTTGCTTGGGCAGCCCTATGCCCTGGAAAACCTGTCATACGGGTTCGATTCCTTCTTTATGGCCATAGCCCTGGGACTGGCCGTTGTGGCTGCCGTGGTGCTCCACCGGGTGGTCACGAGGCAGGGGCTGCTTGTGAGCGCGGCTCTCTTGCTGGCCTCCCTCTGCCTCTACCAGCCAGCCACCAGTGGCTTCCTGCCCTTTGCTCTGATGTTGGTGGTGGGGGAATGCCTGGGCCTGGCGACGCCGGTGCTGGCCCGTCCCTCCCTCCGGCAAAGGCTGGTGCGCGTGTGGGTCACCTATGGCCTGGCGCTGGCCAGCTACCTGATGCTGATGCGGCTGGTGTTGCAGGAGCGCACTTCGTACGCCACCGAACAGGGCCGGGCGCTCCCACTCGACGCGGCCCTGCCCGCCCAGCTCCTGCGCCATGCCATGGAGTTCTGGAGGGTCCTCTTCGATGACTGGAGTCGCTGGCCGATCTGCGTCCCCTGGCTCCTGCTGCCGTTGGCCTATGCCGTCGTGGTCTGGATCGCTGTGGGGCGTCCGCCGATGGGCCGCCGTGGCCGCCTGGAGAGGTTGGGCTGCACGGCTCTGGTCCTGGCGGCCGTGGCACTGATCGCCCTGGTGTCACCCGGTGCCCTGCTGGGCCTGGAGGATCCTCTGGCCCGGGTGCCGCGCCTGCTGCTGTTTATTGGCCCGCTGCTCTCGGCGCTGGCCCTGCAGATCGTGGCGGGGACCGATCAGCTCGGCTGGAGGCTGATCCCCCGGGCTGCGGTGGCTGCCCTTGCCTGGTTGCTGGTGGTGGTTGCCTATGCCTACGGCCATGCCACCGCGGCCCAGGCGATTTATGAGCAGGGTAAAGTCTCTCGGCTCATCGACGGGATCTCCCGGCTGCAGGTGCAGCTGCCGGAGGACAGGCTCACGGCGGTTCGCTTCGAAGGTGGCATGCCGCAATCACCGACGCTGCACAACAGCCAGACCAAGTTCCCTCTGCTGGACCGCCTGGTGCCTCGGCTGATCAACGACGACTGGATCTGGGGACGCAAGCAGCTCCAGTTCCATGGCCTGGCGCTCGAGCGCAGCAAGCTGGAGTCGGGGGCGTTTCCTGATGGCCCCTGCTTTCCTTCAGAGATCACCGCCTGCAGTGCCGAGTACAGCCTGCACGTGCAGGACGGGACCGTGCTGGTGCGCATGCTCTGAGGCCTTGAGTGACGCGATCTGAGCTGCCTACGCTGCCTGCGACCCGATCCGCTACCCCGTGAACGAGGCCAGCTTGCTACCGCCTGTCCAGGTGATCGGTGTCGGGGTGGTGCTCGATGACGCCGCGCGGGTGCTGATCGATCAACGGCTGGAGGAAGGTCTGTTAGGGGGGCTTTGGGAGTTCCCGGGCGGCAAGCAGGAGCCTGGCGAGCCGATCGGCGACACCATTCGGCGGGAACTGCGCGAGGAGCTGGCGATTGAGGTCGAGGTGGGTGAGGAGCTGATTCGCCTGGAGCACGACTACAGCCAAAAGCGGCTGCGCTTCATCGTCCACCTCTGTCGCTGGAGCTGCGGCGAGCCCCAGCCTCTGGCCAGCCAGCAGGTGCGCTGGGTGGAGCCGGAGCGGCTCGCTGAGTTTCCCTTCCCGGCTGCCAACGCGCGGATCATTGCCGCTCTGCACTCCTGGCTTGGAGGCCCGGAAAATCCCGGCCATGGTGGGCGGGAGCTGCCATCGGCCTGATGACCACCCTGTCCCAGGTGCTGTGTTTCGGCGAAGCGATTGTGGATCGCCTCGGTCCCCCGGGCGGTGACCCGGCAACGGATCAACCCGTCGAGGACTGCCTCGGCGGGGCTCCCGCCAATGTGGCCTGCGCTCTGGCCAGGCTGGGCACTGGCTCGGCTTTGTTGGGGCGCCTCGGCGAAGATGGGATCGGTGCTGCCTTCCGCGAGCTCTTCAGCTCCCGGGGTGTGGACATCAGGGCCTTGCAGTGGGATCCGAGGCGGCCCAGTCGCACGGTGCTGGTGCGGCGCGACAGCGCGGGGGATCGCAGCTTCGGTGGCTTTGCCGGTGAGCGGGGCGACGGGTTCGCGGATCAGGCCGTGGAGGCTGCGGCCCTGGCGGCACCGCTGGAGGAGCTGATCGCCGCTGCCCGCTGGTTGCTCGTGGGCACGATTCCGCTGGCTTCTGAAGCCTCAGCCGCTTCCCTGCACCTGGCTCAGGAGCGCGCCGCGGCGGACGGGATCCCCCTGGCCCTTGATGTGAACTGGCGCCCCACCTTCTGGCCCGGCCCGCCTGAGCAGGCCCTGGCCCGTATCCGGCCCCTGCTGGCCTCGGCTGCCTTAATCAAGGTGTCCGCCGAGGAGGCCGACTGGATCGCCAGCAGCCGCGACCCCCAGCGGATCAGCGACTCCCTACCCCTGGGGCCGGCCGTGCTGATTACCGACGGTCCAGGCGCCCTGAGCTGGTGGCTGGGCGGCCAGACCGGCCGCCTGGAGGCCTTCAGGGTGCCGGTGGTGGACACCACCGGGGCGGGGCGACGCTTTCCTGGCAGGGCTGCTGCACCGTCTCTGCCAGGAGCCGGAGCTGCTGGCCTGCGGCAGCACGGAGCGGGTGCTGGAAGCCATGCGCTTTGCCAGCGCCTGCGGCGCCCTGGTCTGCCAGGGTGCCGGGGCGATCGATCCCCAGCCCACCCAGGCTCAGGTGCTGGCGTTTCTGGAGAAGATGGGGCCAGGCTCCTCGGGAGCCTGAACCAGCGCCCGACGACCGTCAGCATCGAACAGCAACTGCACCTGCCATGCCGGCCCGGGCGTGAAGCGCAGCCGCTGAGGCCATTCCACCGCCAGCACCGCCCCCAGGTCCAGGGCCTCCTCCTCCTCCTGGGCGAACAGCTCTTCGGCTGCTTCCGGCTGCTCCAGCCGGTAGAGATCCAGGTGGACGAGGGCGTTGGGCTGGCCGTCAGCGCCCAGGCCGCTGTAGTGCTGGGCCAGGGCGAAGGTGGGGCTGGTGATCGGCTCGGTAATCCCCAGACCCTGGGCCAGGCCCTGCACCAGGCAGGTCTTGCCGGCGCCGAGATCTCCCTTCAGCAAAAGGAGCCGGGGCCCTTTGCTCAGCAGCAAGGCCGCCAGTTCACGTCCCAACTGACGGGTCGCAGCAGCATCGCTCAGGTGCTGTTGCCAGCCCTGCCAGCAGCCATTGACCTCGCCCATGCCCTCGCACCGCCTGTAGATTTGCTCACAGCGAGCCCGAAGCCTCGGCGTCTCTGCAGATATTTCAACCCATCCTCCTCCCTTTGAGGGAGCGTCCTTAACCCATGGTGGTTTCCCCCCCCGCGGCCGTGGCCGACTCCACGCCCATCAATTCCCTGTCGGGCCTGCAGGTCACTTCGTCTTATGTGATCGCTGATCTCGGCCTGGCGGAGTTCGGCCGCAAGGAAATGGCGATTGCCGAAACCGAGATGCCAGGCCTGATGGCCCTGCGTCAGACTTACGGCAGCCAGCAGCCGCTCAAAGGCGCCCGCATCGCCGGCAGCCTGCACATGACGATTCAGACGGCTGTTCTGATCGAAACCCTGGTGGCCCTCGGCGCTGAAGTGCGCTGGGCATCCTGCAACATCTTCTCCACCCAGGATCACGCTGCGGCGGCGATTGCTGCGGCCGGCATTCCAGTGTTCGCCTACAAAGGTGAAACCCTCGACGAATACTGGGCCTTCACCCACCGGATCATGGAGTGGGCCGACGGCGGCACCCCCAACATGATCCTCGACGACGGTGGCGACGCCACCGGCCTGGTGGTGCTGGGCACCAGGGCGGAGCAGGACCCTTCGGTGCTCGATAACCCCGGCAGTGACGAGGAGATCGCTCTTTTCAACTCCATCCGCCAGCGCCTGGCAGTTCAGCCCGGCTTCTATTCGCGCATCCACGCCCAGATCCAGGGCGTCACAGAGGAGACCACCACCGGGGTCGCCCGTCTTTACCAGATGCAGAAGAGCGGTGAACTGCCGTTTCCGGCCATCAACGTGAACGACTCGGTCACCAAGAGCAAGTTCGACAACCTCTACGGCTGCCGTGAATCGCTGGTGGATTCGATCAAGCGTGCCACTGATGTGATGGTGGCCGGCAAGGTGGCCCTGGTCATGGGATATGGCGATGTGGGCAAGGGTTCGGCCCAGTCGCTGCGGGGCCTGGGTGCCAGCGTGATGATTGCTGAAGTGGATCCGATCTGCGCCCTGCAGGCGGCCATGGAGGGCTACCGGGTCGTTCGACTCGACGAGGTGGTGCGCGATGTGGACATCTTCGTGACCGCCACCGGCAACTTCCGCGTGATCACCCACGACCATCTGATCCAGATGAAGGATCAGGCGATCGTCTGCAACATCGGCCACTTCGACAACGAAATCGATGTGGCGTCGCTCAAGCAGTATCCCTGGGACAACATCAAGCCCCAGGTGGATCATGTGCTGTTGCCCAGCGGCCACAAGATCATCCTGCTGGCGGAAGGCCGTCTGGTGAACCTGGGTTGCGCTACTGGTCACCCCAGCTTCGTGATGAGCAACTCCTTCACCAACCAGGTGCTGGCTCAGATCGAGCTGTTCAGCAAAGGCGACCAGTACGGCAAACAAGTTTATGTCTTGCCCAAGCACCTCGATGAGATGGTGGCCCGCCTCCACCTCGACAAGATCGGCGCCAGGCTCACCGAACTCACCCCCGAGCAGGCCGATTACATCAACGTGCCTGTTGAAGGGCCCTTCAAGTCGGACCACTACCGCTACTGAGTCCGTCCCTGGGACAGCGGCTGCTGAGGAAGTCTCAGCAGCCTGGGCAGGTCTCCACCCCATGGAAGACTTGCAGATGTCGCGGATGACCGGATGCAGATTGAACTGATCCAGAAGCTACCGGAGTTGATCGGTGCGGCCGTGGCTGCCAATCCGATCGCCGGGTACGGAGCCATCTTCGGGGCCATGTTTCTGGAGAATCTTTTCCCCCCCATCCCCTCGGAGCTGATCATGCCTCTGGGGGGTTTTTATGTGCAGCAGGGACAGCTGGCCTTTGTGCCCGTGGTACTGGCGGGGCTGGCTGGCACGGTGCTGGGGGCCCTGCCGTGGTACGGCGTCGGTCGTCTGGTCAATGAAGAGCGCATCGAGCGCTGGCTTGAGCGCCATGGCCGCTGGATCGGCATCAGCCCTCAGGAACTGCACCGCAGCCGCACCTGGTTCAACCGCCACGGCACTGCACTGGTGTTCTGGGGCCGGCTGGTGCCTGGCATCCGCACGCTGATCTCCGTGCCTGCCGGCATCGAGATGATGCCGCTTGTCCCCTTCCTGCTCTGGACCACGGCCGGCAGCCTGATCTGGACCCTGCTGCTGACCGTGGCGGGAATGGCGCTGGGGAAGGGCTACACGAATGTGGAGGTCTGGCTGGAGCCCGTGGCCCAGGCGATCAAGGTGCTGCTGGTGCTGGTGGTGCTGGCCTTCGGGGTCTGGCTGGGGCTGAGGACCTGGAAAAAGCGTCAGGACAGCCCCTGACGCGAGTCCACTGAACCAAGACTCTTGAACCGAGGCTGTTGAACCAAGGCTCTTGAACGAGGCCGCTGAAGCAGATCTTCCCGATCAGTTTCAGAAGGGCACTTCCTCGCTGCTGGGTTCGCCGCCGCCGTAAGCACCGCCGCCGAAACCTCCATCGCTGCCACCCTCGCCATAAGCCCCCTGCTCGGCGTCGCGCTTGGAGCCCAGCAGCTCAAGCCGGTCGACCCGCACCACGGGCTTGCTGCGCTCCTCGCCGGTGGCGCGGTCCGTCCAGCGGTCGAGCTTGAAGGAGCCGATGATGCCCAGCAGCGACCCCTTGCGGACGTAGTCGGCAGCCACCTGGGCCTGCTTGCCCCAGATCTCGAGGTTGAACCAGTCAGGCTCGTCGTCGCGGCTGCGGCGGTTCACGGCCAGCGTGAGGTTGGCCACCACACTGCCTGATTCGAAGTAGCGCACTTCGGGGTCGCGGCCGGCACGGCCGACGAGGGTCACGGAATTCACACTCATTGGGGTCTCCAGAAAAGGGGGGGATGGGGTCACTTGGACCCATGATGCGCCACGTCCTGCAGCGCTTCTTTCTGCTGGTTCCACCCTTTGACCCGGATGTCCCACCCCGGCTCCAGCCAAGGAGGTTTCAAAGGGCCCCACCTATGATTGCCCCCGCTTGCACCGCTCCAGTGTTTTTTCGTCGTTTCCAGCTCTCCCGCGACATCGGCATCGATCTGGGAACGGCCAACACCTTGATGTACGTGTCCGGTAAGGGGATCGTGCTGCAGGAACCGTCGGTGGTGGCGCTTGATCTGGAGAGGGGCGTGCCCCTGGCGGTGGGCGATGAGGCCAAGCTGATGCTGGGCCGCACACCCGGCAATATCCGCGCCGTACGTCCCTTGCGCGATGGGGTGATCGCCGACTTCGACGCGGCCGAGATGATGATCAAGTCGTTCATCCAGAAGGGCAACGAAGGCCGCGGCATCGTGGCGCCACGGCTGGTGATCGGCATTCCCAGCGGCGTCACCGGGGTGGAGCGCCGGGCGGTGCGGGAGGCGGGTCTGGCCGGTGCGCGCGAGGTGCATCTGATCGATGAGCCGGTGGCGGCCGCCATCGGCGCCGGTCTGCCGGTCACCGAACCCGTTGGCACCATGATCGTCGACATCGGCGGTGGCACCACTGAAGTGGCCGTGCTCAGCCTCGGCGGCACCGTGCTCAGTGAGTCGGTGCGGGTGGCGGGCGATGAGATCAGCGAAGCCATCACGGTGTACCTCAAGAAGGTGCACAACCTGGTGGTGGGCGAGCGCACCGCCGAAGAGATCAAGATCAGGATCGGCTCCGCCTTCCCCGACGACGCTCACGACGAATCCTCGATGGATGTGCGCGGCCTGCACCTGCTCTCCGGCCTGCCCCGCACGATCAATGTGCGTGCCGGTGACATCCGCGAGGCGATGGCCGAACCGCTCAACGTGATCGTCGAAGCCGTGAAACGCACCCTGGAGCGCACCCCGCCCGAGCTGGCTGCCGACATCGTCGATCGCGGCATCATGCTGGCGGGCGGTGGCGCCCTGGTGCGGGGCATCAGCGAGCTGATCAGCCACGAAACCGGCATCCTCACCCACGTGGCTCAGGATCCCCTGCTCTGTGTGGTCAACGGCTGCGGCCAGGTACTGGAGGATTACAAGCGCCTGGAGCGGGTGCTCGACACCCCTGACTTCACCCGTCTCTCCAGCTGAGTCCGGTGCCGTTCGGCCGCCTCTCCCGCGTCCCCTGGCTGGGGCAGGTGGTCGGAGCCTGGCCCTTGGCCCTGGTGGCGATCGCCCTGGTGGCGGTCCGGCTCAGCAAGGGTGCCCTGCTCAGCGATGCCTACGCCCTGCTCAGCCGCCCCTTCTGGCCCGGCAGCGCTCAGAAGGAGTGGTTGCAGGCGGCCCAGCAGCTGGATCAGCAGACCAGGCTCAGCCAGCTTGAGCTCGACAACCGCCGCCTGCGCAGCCTGCTCGATCTGCAGCGGGCCGATCCCGGCACGGTCACCGCACCGGTGATCTCGCGTGAACCCGGTGGCTGGTGGCATCAGCTGGTGCTGGGGGTCGGTGGGCTGCAGGGCATCCGGGCGGGGGATTCGGTGATTGGCCCCGGCGGCCTGATCGGGCGGGTGGAGAGCGTCACCCCCACCACGGCGAGGGTGGCCCTCCTCACCGATACCGCCAGCAAGGTGGGTGTGTGGGTGGGGCGCACCCAGCGCCATGGCCTGCTCACCGGGGTCGGCAGCAGCAGGCCTGTGCTGCGCTTTCTCGAGAAGGATCCCCAGGTGCGCCCGGGCGATGTGGTCGTGACCTCCCCTGCCAGCACGCTGGTGCCGCCTGGCCTGAGCGTGGGGGTGATTCAGTCGGTGGATGACAAGGCGGTGCCGGCCACGCTGGCGGTGGTGCAGCTGAGTGCCCCGGTGGCCTCGGTCGACTGGGTGCAGGTGCTCACCCGCCGGGAGGCGGCCCCGGCGGGACCCTGAACCATGGCCAGCCTGCACAACCGCCCACTGTTTGTGGTCAGCGCCCTGGTGGTGCCGTTGCTCACCCTGGCGGCGCCCGGCGTCCTGCGGATCGGCGGGGTTCCCCCCAGCTGGGCTGTGCTCTGGCTGCTGCCCTGGTCGCTGGCCGATGGACCGCTGTCCGGTGCCCTGGCGGGGCTGGCCCTGGGCCTGCTGCTCGACTGCCTCCAACTCGGTGGAGCCACCCAGATGCCCGCTCTGGCCCTGCTGGGCTGGTGGTGGGGCCGGCTGCCGCGGCGGGGCCCGCCGATCGAGCGCAGCTTCAGCCTGGGCCTGCTGGCCATGCTCGGCAGCGCAGTGCTGGGGGCGAGTGTGCTGCTGCAGCGCCAGGCCGGCGGCGGCTGGGCGGCACTGCTCACGGCGGCGAGCCTGCACACCCTGCTGGCCCAGGTGTTGGTCACGGCCCTGCTGGCACCGATGATCTGTTCGTTGCTGCTGCTGCTCTGGCGACGGCACAGTGCCAGCGCACGGGGGTGATGGGATGACGAAACCGATGCTGGATCGGCTCTTCAACCCAGGACGCCGCTGGAGCCGGCGCGAGCTGATGGGGAGTGCCCTGGTCGCGCTGCTGGCCGGCTGCGGGATCCGTCGCTCCAGCGAACCTGAGCTTCAGTTCTGGACCCTTGATCTGGCCCCCAAGTTCAACGATTACCTGCGTGGGGTGATCGCCGCCTGGGAGCAGGAGAATCCGGGCCTCAAGGTGCGCTGGACCGATGTGCCCTGGGGGTCGGTGGAGCGCAAGCTGCTGGCGGCGGTGTTCGCCCGCACGGCGCCGGATGTGGTGAACCTGAACCCGCTGTTTGCAGCCAACCTCGCCAGCAAGGGAGGGCTGCTGGATCTGGATCCGCTTCTGCCGCCGGATGCCGGCGCCGGTTATCTGCCTCTGATCTGGCAGGCCAGCCGCCAGGACGGCAGGCAGTTCGCCATCCCCTGGTATCTCACCGCGCGGATCTCCCTGAGCAACCGGGATCTGCTCAGCCGGGCGGGTTACAGCCAGCCCCCCAGCCGCTGGGAGGAGGTGCCGGCCTTCGCGGAGGCGGTCAGGCGCCGCACCGGCATGTACGCCCTGTTCGTCACGGTGGTGCCCGACGACTCGGCGGAGTTGCTGGAGTCGATGGTGCAGATGGGTGTGACCCTGCAGGATCAGCGCCAGCGGGCCGCGTTCAACACCCCGGCGGGCCGCCGGGCCTTCGCTTTCTGGAGCGACCTCTACCGGCGGGGCCTGCTGCCGCGGGAGGTGGTGAGCCAGGGCTACCGCAGGGCGGTGGAGCTCTACCAGAGCGGTGAGCTGGCCCTGCTCTCCAGCGGCGCCGAGTTCCTGCGCAGCATTCAGACCAATGCCCCCGGCATTGCCGCCCTCACCAGGCCCGGGCCGCCGCTGACGGGCCCCGACGGATTGGCGAATGTGGCGGTGATGAATCTGGCCGTTTCGCGCCAGAGCACCAGAGCCAAGCAGGCGCTCAGTTTTGCCCTGTATCTCACCAATGCCGCCAACCAGGCCCGTTTCGCTGAGGAAGCCCGGGTGCTGCCTTCGGCGCGGCAGGCCCTGGAGAGCATCGAGCAGGGATTGCGCCAGCAGACGCCCGCAGATGCCAAGGAGCAGCTGGTGCGGCAAGCGCGGCTGCAGTCGGTTGAGACCCTCGGCCGCGCGCGGGTGCTGGTGCCAGCCACCCCCGGTGTGAAGCGGCTCCAGGCGATTCTCTACCGCCAGCTGCAGAAGGCCATGCTCGGCCAGATCGAGAGCGATCAGGCGCTGGCGGAAGCGGAACGCGAGTGGAACGTCTATGCCGAAGCCCGCTGGCCCTGATCTGGCACTGCCCCCTCACTTATGGAATAAATCATTAAGTCTTGGCTGAGTCCCTGCGCAGAGCCAGGAGGCCCGCCGCTTCGTAACTACCTCTCAAGGTATGGTTGCTTTTCTTCATGACTGGACTCCGATGCCTCTGGAAGCGGATCCCCGGCTACAGCAGGGTGAATCTTCCCCGGAGTCTTCATCAGAACCCCGCGCCACCGTGCTGGTGGTCGACGACGAAGCCACTGTGCGGCGTGTGCTGGTGATGCGCCTTCAGCTGGCCGGCTACAGGGTGGTCTGCGCCGAAGACGGTGAGCAGGCCCTGGCCCTTTTCCATGACGAGCAGCCCGATCTGGTGGTGCTCGATGTGATGCTGCCCAAGCTGGATGGATTCGCCGTCTGTCGCAGGTTGCGGGCCGAATCCTGCGTGCCGATCATTTTTCTCTCGGCTCTTGATGCCATCGCCGAGCGGGTGGCTGGCCTGGATCTCGGCGCCGACGACTACCTGCCCAAGCCCTTCAGTCCCAAGGAGCTCGAAGCCCGCATCGCCACCATCCTGCGGCGGGTGGGCCGGGGCTCCGCCGCCGCCGAACCGCGCGACGTGCCTCCCGGACAGGGAGTGATGCGCGTGGGCGATCTGGTGGTCGATACCAACCGCCGCCAGGTCACCCGTGATGGTGAGCGCATCGGTCTCACCTATACAGAATTCAGCCTGCTGGAGCTGCTCTTCCGCGACCCCGGCCGGGTGGTGCCACGGGCCGAGATCCTCGAGCAGCTCTGGGGCTATCCCCCCCGCCGTGCCGCCGACCTGCGCGTGGTCGATGTCTATGTGGCCCGTCTGCGCGGCAAGCTCGAGCCCGACCCGCGCAATCCCGAGCTGATCCTGACGGTGCGAGGCACCGGCTATGCCTCCCAGCGGATGGCCGAGGCGGCCGTTGCGGCCACCGCCTGAGGCCCTCGGCCCTTTCTGAGCTCCTCGGTCCTTCAGGATGGGGCTCCTGTTTGAGTTTCGCCGCCTTGCCGGAGACGCGCTTCAACCGCCTGGAGCAGGCCCGCCTGGAGAAGGCTGAGGTTCTCAGGGGCCTGGGCCTTGCTCCCTACGGGCTGCGCTTCGATCCCAGCCATCGCCACGCCGAGCTGCAGCGTCAGCATGCCGATCTGGCCAACGGCCAGGAGCGCGATGAGAAGGTTTCGGTGGCTGGACGGGTGATGACCCGCCGGGTGATGGGCAAGCTGGCCTTCTTCACCCTGCTCGATGAGACCGGCCCGATCCAGCTGTTCATCGAGAAGGCCACCCTGGCGGCTGCCCTGCCGGATCAGCCCGAGGCCTTTGCCCAGCTCACCACCCTGGTGGACAGTGGCGACTGGATCGGCGTGAGCGGAAGCCTGCGCCGCACTGACCGCGGCGAGCTCTCGGTGAAGGTGACCGACTGGCAGATGCTCAGCAAGGCCCTGCAGCCCCTTCCCGACAAGTGGCACGGCCTGGCGGACGTGGAGAAGCGCTACCGCCAGCGCTACCTCGATCTGGTGGTCTCCCCCCAGACCCGCGAGACCTTCCGGCGCCGGGCCCTGCTGGTAAGCGGCATCCGCCGCTGGCTGGATGAGCGCCAGTTCCTGGAGATCGAAACGCCGGTCCTCAATGCCGAGGCTGGCGGCGCCGAAGCCCGGCCCTTCACCACCCACCACAACACCCTCGATCTGCCGCTGGTGCTGCGGATCGCCACCGAATTGCACCTCAAGCGGCTGGTGGTGGGCGGCTTCGAGCGGGTCTACGAACTGGGCCGGATCTTCCGCAACGAAGGGGTGAGCACGCGCCACAACCCCGAATTCACCACGGTCGAGATCTATCAGGCCTACACCGATTACACCGACATGATGGCGCTCACCGAGGACCTGATTGCTTCGGTCTGCCAGCAAGTGTGCGGCACCACGGTGATCGAGTATCAGGGCACCACCATTGATCTGACCCCCCCCTGGCGGCGGGCCACCATGCATGAGCTGGTGGAGCAGGCCACGGGCCTGGATTTCAACGGTTTCAGCAGCCGCGAGCAGGCCGCTGAAGCCATGGCCGCTGCGGGTCTGGAGGTGCCTGAGTCGGCCGACAGCGTCGGTCGTCTGCTCAACGAAGCCTTTGAGCAACGGGTGGAGGAGTCGCTGATTCAGCCCATCTTCGTGACCGACTACCCGGTGGAGATCTCCCCACTGGCCCGTGCCCACCGCAGCAAGCCAGGGCTGGTGGAGCGCTTCGAGTTGTTCATCGTGGGCCGGGAAACCGCCAACGCCTTCAGTGAGCTGATCGATCCGCTCGACCAGCGCCGGCGCCTGGAGGCCCAGCAGGAGCGCCGCATTGACGGTGATCTCGAGGCCCACGGGGTCGACGAAGACTTTCTCCATGCGCTTGAAGTGGGCATGCCCCCCACCGGCGGGCTTGGCATCGGCATCGACCGGCTGGCGATGCTGCTCACCGACAGCCCGAGTATCCGCGACGTGATCGCCTTCCCCCTGCTGCGGCCGGAAGCCCCGCCGCCGGTGGGCTGATCCGGCGCAATGAGATAATGGAGCCTAATTGGACTATCCCCCAGCCCATGAGCGGTGAGCGCGTCGGTTTCCGCTTCAAACACGCGGATGCGGTGGTCAAGCGCAATCCCCAGGGCCGCTCCCGCCGGGGCTGGGTGATGGAGCCTGTGGAGCAGACCACCAGCCGTGGCACCAAGATGCCGGCCTATCGCATCCGCTGGCGCGACAGTGAACGCCCAGAGATCGTGCTGCAGCACATGCTGATCGCCGATCCAGATCCCACGCCTCCCCCTGAGGGGGTGAGCCTGGAGCCACCTGCTCCCAAGAAATAAGTCTGTTCGCCCGTTCAATCCCCTTGCCTGTGCCCTTCAGCTCAGCTGTTCAACTCCAGCCCTTGAGGCGGTACACGAGCAGGCCCAGATGTTCCTTGATGGCCAGGCTGCTCAGCAGCAGGGATCCGGCGTCTGGCCAGAGTGACAGCAACACCGATCCGGCGGTGGGCGTGCCGAGCTGATCGCGGGCCGGCAACAGGTAGTCGCAGGCCACCGGCACAACCTGGAGCCCGCTCTGGCGGCGGAAGCTGGCCAGCGCTCTGGGCATGTGCAGGGCGCTGGTCACCAGCAGAACAGTGGACCAGTCGCGGGATCTGCCGATCCGGCGCAGATCCCTCGCCTCCTCGGCGGTGGTCCTGGCCTGATCACTGAGCAGAAGGCGATCAGCGGGGACCCCCAGCTCCAGTGCCAGGTTGCGGGCGCTTATGGCTTCGGCAGGCGCTGGGTCCCCACTGCTGAAGCTCACCCGGCCTCCGCTCAGCAGCAGCAAGGGCGCCCGCTCCTCCCGCAGCAGCCGGATCCCGCTCAGCAGCCGGTCGCCGGCCTCATTCACCTCCACTCCGCTCCTGGGGGGCAAAGCCGCCCGCAGGCCCCCGCCCAGGACCACGATGGCGTCACCCCTGGGCAGGGGCGAGGGGGTCAGGGCCGCGCTGCGGGCCTCCAGCCCCCAGACCAGTTCCCTGGCTGTGAGCGGCATGGCGCTGATCCAGAGCAGAGCCAGGCCAAGGCCCCCAAGGGGGCCGCTCCAGCGGCGTCGCGGCCCCACCAGCAGGCCAGCCAGAGTGAGCAGCAGGCCCAGGCTCAGGGGATAGAGCAGTTGCGGCAGCAGTTTCGAGAACAGAAAGCCCAAGCGACGGATCTCCCGCTCAGGGGCTTGAAGGTCTGGAGCGGCGGCGCAGCTCCTCCAGCTCCTGGCGTGATTCGAAGTCAGCCCAGGCCTGCTCCAGGTCGGCCTCGGCCGGTGGGGCTGCAGCAGCGGCGGGCCGGCTGGCGGGTTTGCCGGATCCGGGGCGCGGCCGCTGCTCCAGCTCCTGCAACTCCTGCTCCACCCGGGCGAACTCCTTGCCCAGTTCCCCCAGCTGCTGCCAGCGGTCGCGTCCCTGGCCCATCAGCTGACCCTGATGGGCTTCGGCTCGTCCCGCCAGCTCCTGGGCACCGGCGACGCGGGCCCGCTGCACCCGCTCCTGCCACTGGGTGATCTCGCTGGCGATCTGCAGCAGGGCCTGACGCAGCTGCTCGGCCTGGGCCTGGATCTGCAGGCGCCGCTGGCGCAGGCGCCGTTGGCGCTCCTGCAGCTCCTCCAGTTCCAGCAGCTCCTGCTGGCCTGGGTGGTTTCCCAGGAAGGCTTCCAGCTGCTGCTCCAGCTGGGACTCCAGCTGATCGAACCAGCTGTTGCTCATGGGCGTGTCACGGACGAGTTCACTCCGGGGCTCGGGTGATCAGGGGAGCTTCGATCTCTTCTTCCAGGGGTGTGATTGCCGCTTCGCGGGAGCGCAGCAGCAGCTGGGTGAGACGGGCGATCGCCCCTTCACCGAGGTCCTGACCACCGATGCGGTCGAAAGCTTCGCGGTAGAGCTGCTCCAGTTGTTCGATCAAGTCTTCGCGGGTTTCGCGCATCGCCCGCCGCTGGTCGTCCCTGCTCATCGCTGGCCTTCTCGCTGCTGATCAGATGCTGAGTCTGCCCGGTGCGGCTCCCACTGTCGCCGGTTGCAGCAGGTGCAGGCTGAAGCTGCCGTCGTCGGCGCTCCAGCGCTCCAGGGAGTGCCAGCCCGCCGCCGCCGCCAGGGCGGTGAAGGCCTCCGGGCTGTACTTGTGGCTGTACTCGGTGATCAGGGCTTCGCCGGCTGTGAACTGCCAGCTGGTTCCAGCGAGGCTCACCTGCTGGTCGCGCGCGCTCACCAGGGCCATGGCGATGCGCGAGTCCCGCGCCTGCCAGTGGGCCTCATAGCGGAAGCTGCCGGGATCGAAGCTGCCTGCCAACTCCCGGTTGAGCCGCACCAGCAGGTTGCGGGCAAAAGCGGCGGAGTGGCCGGCCCGGTCGTTGTAGGCGGCTTCGAGCGCCGCAACCGAGCGTGGCTGGTCGATGCCGATCAGCAGCAGCCCATTGCTCCCCAGCAGCCGGGCGAACTGGGCCAGCAGGGTCACGGCTTCGTCGTGATCGAAGTTGCCCAGGGAGCTGCCGGGGTAGAAGCCGAGCCGCCGCTGCCCCGCCAAAAGGGGTAGTTCAGGCAGCTGCTCGAGCAGGCTGTAGTCGCAGCAGATGCCCAGTACCGGGATGGTGGGATGGCGTTGCTGCAGGTTGCGGCAGGCCTGCTGCAGATGCTCGGCGCTGATGTCGAGGGCCACGTAGGCGGGCGGAGCCAGGGCCTCCAGAAGCGGAGACACCTTGCGGGCGCTGCCGGCGCCGAACTCCACCAGCACCCCCTCGCCCAGGGCCGTGGCGATGGCGGGGGCATGGCGTTTGAGCAGGGCGGTTTCGGTGCGGGTGAGGCCGTACTCCGGTTGTTCGCAGATGGCATCGAACAGGCGGGAGCCCTCGTTGTCGTACAGGAACCAGGCCGGCAGTTGCTTGGGTGTGCGGTTCAGCCCCTCGATCACCAGCCGGGCCATGTCGGCCGGGGCTGGATGCAGATCGAGCATGGTGATGGCAGGCTCCGGCGGCTGCGGGGGCGCCGGTGTGACCGGCCGGGAGCTGAGGCCGGACCGCCTGCTCATCGCCGGTCCTGGGCCAGGCGCAGTCCACTGGCCATCCAGCGGCTGGCAGGCGGGAAGAAGTTGCGGTAGGTGAGGCGGCTGTGGCCGGGCGGAGTGAAATCGCTGCCACCGCGCAGCACCATCTGGGAACTCATGAATTTGCCGTTGTATTCACCGACCGCGCCGGCGGCCGGCTCGAAGCCCGGGTAGGGACGGTACGCGCTGGCGGTCCACTGCCACACCTGATCCTCTAGCTCCCCCATGGCGGGGTGGGCGGCGCGGGCGGCGGTTTCCCATTCGGCTTCCGTCGGCAGGCGCGCACAGGCCCAGCGGGCGTAGGCGTCGGCCTCGAACCAGCTCAGATGCCGCACCGGCGACTCCGGACGCAGGGGGCGCCTCCCCTCCAGACTGAACTCCCAGCCCCAGCCGTCGCGTTCAGAGCCGCGCCAGTAGCGGGGTGCCCGCCAGTTGCGCGCCTGCACCAGAGCCCAGCCTTCGCTCATCCAGAGCTCGGGTCGGCGGTAGCCCCCAGCGTCGATGAAGGCCGCGAATTCCCCATTGCGCACCAGCCGGCTGGCGATCGCATGGGGCTCCAGCCAGTGGCGGTGCCGTGGCGCTTCGTTATCGAAGTGGAAGCCGCCCTCAGGATCGGCGCCGATCTCCACCAGGCCGCCGGGATGCTCGATCCATTGCATGGCCGCCGCCACATCGCCAGTGGCGGCGGCGGGCTGGCGGTAGGCGGGCTCCAGGGGGTTGCGGCTGAAGCCATCGAGCAGATCCATCAGCAGCAGCTCCTGGTGCTGCTGCTCGTGCTGCAGTCCCAGCTCCAGCAGTGCCAGCACCGGCGCCGCCTTGAGCTGGGGTTGACGGACCAGCTGCTCCAGCAGCTCCTCCAGCCCTGCGTCAACCCGTTGCCGCCAGGCCATCACCTCCCGCATCGGTGGACGGGAGAGCAGCCCCCGCTGGGGGCGGGGGTGACGCTCGCCGATCGTGTCGTAGTAGGAGTTGAACAAGTAGCCCCAGCGGCTGTCGGCCTGTCCGTGGCCCGGCAGGTAGGGCTGGAGCAGGAAAGTCTCGAAGAACCAGGTGGTGTGGCCGAGATGCCACTTGGGCGGGCTGGCGTCAGCCATGCCCTGCAGACAGAGGTCTTCAGGCTCCAGATCGGCCACCAGCTCCTCGCTGTGGCGGCGGATCGTCCCCAGCCGCTCCAGCAGGGCCGCGCTTGATGCCGCGGAAGCCATGGCATGGGGGACAAGCTGCGGGAGAGCCTAGGCGTGATCGGCGGGCGCGGCTGACCCCCTTACGATCGGCCACAGCCAACCGTTGCGACACAGCCGCTGCCATGGGCATCCGCCAGGGATCCTGCACCCAGGCAGGCATCAGCCGAGGTTTCGTCGAAGCCGTCGGCAACACCCCCCTGATTCGCCTGGGCCTGCTCAGCGACCTCACCGGCTGCGAGATCCTCGGCAAGGCGGAGTTCATGAACCCGGGCGGCTCCGTCAAAGACCGCGCGGCCCTCGGCATCCTGCTGGAAGCCGAGGAGTCCGGAGTTCTGCAACCGGGCGGCACCGTGGTGGAGGGCACGGCCGGCAACACCGGCATCGGCCTCACTCACCTCTGCAATGCCCGCGGTTACCGCAGCCTGATCGTCATCCCTGACACCCAGTCGGCGGAGAAGATCGGTCTGCTGCGCAGCCTCGGTGCGGAGGTGCGCACGGTGCCGGCGGTGCCTTACCGCGATCCCAACAACTATGTGAAGCTCTCGGGCCGCATCGCCGCGGAAACGCCTGGGGCCATCTGGGCCAATCAGTTCGACAACCTGGCCAACCGCCGCGCCCACTACGCCAGCACCGGCCCGGAGATCTGGGAGCAGACCGGCGGCCGCATCGACGCCTGGGTGTCAGCCACCGGCACCGGCGGCACCTACGCCGGCGTGGCCCTGTTCCTCAAGGAGCGCTCCGAGCGGGTGCGCTGTGTGCTGGCCGATCCCCATGGCAGCGCCCTCCATTCCTGGGCCACCGGCTCGGGGCTGCAGGCCGAGGGCAGCTCGATCACCGAGGGCATCGGCAACAGCCGCGTCACCGCCAACCTCGAGGGTGCCCCGATCGACGATGCGGTGCGCATTGACGACCAGAGCGCCCTCGACACCATTTATCAGTTGCTCTGGCGCGAAGGCCTGTTCATGGGTGGCTCAGTGGGCATCAATGTGGCGGCGGCGGTGGAAACGGCCCGCCGGCTCGGGCCCGGCCACACGATCGTCACCGTGCTCTGCGACAGCGGCGACCGCTACCGCTCCCGGCTTTACGACGCCGACTGGCTCGCCTCCCGCGGACTGAGCCAGCCCCGCCGCCAGCGGGTTCCGGCCTGATGGATGCCGCTCCCGCCGCCGGGCCAGGTCTGCTGATCGCGGACCGCTACCGCCTGGAGGCGGAGCTCAGCCGCAGTCCCCAGGGGGTGCTCTGGCGCGCCAGCGATCAGCTGGCCGGCGGGGCGCTGATGGCCTTGCGCCGCCTCGGCCCCGACCAGGACCAGCCGCACTGGCGCCAGCTCTGGAGTCGCCTGCAGGGGGTGCTCCATCCCCAGATTCCCCGCATCGGTGAGGCCATCTCCCGGGGGGAGGAGCTCTGGTTGGTGCGCGAGTGGCAGGGGGGACCCACCTACAGGGAGCTGCTGGCGGCGCGGCGCGAGCGGCAACTGGTCTTTGGTGCGGGGGAGGTGCTGCTGCTGGTGCGGCAGCTGCTGCCCGTCCTGGCGGCCCTCCATGGCCAGGACCTGGTGCATGGCGATCTCAGCCCGGCCAATCTGCTGCGCCGCGACCGCGACGGCCTGCCGGTGCTGCTCGATTTCGGCCTTGTCTGCGACGGGTCGACCGAGGCTCCCGCCAGCGGGGCGACGCCCGGATACGCGCCGGCGGAGCTGGGGCGGGGCGAGCCCGTGCAGCCCTGGATGGATCTTCACGCCCTGGGTGTGGTGGCGCTGGTGCTGCTCACCGGGGAGGAGCCGGCGTCCCTGCTCGATCCCACCACCCTCGCCTGGAGATGGCCGTCCTCCGACCAGCTCGATCCGGCCCTGAGGGGGCAGCTGGAGCGTTTGCTGAGCCCCGATCCCGATCAGCGCTTCGCCACGGCGTCCCAGGCACTGGAGGCCTTTCAGCAGCTGCCGATGCCCGAGAGCCTCGGCCCCGTGGCCCGCGCTGACCGCACCGTCGTGCTGGTGCCTCCCTCCGTACCGTCAGTGGAGGCGGCCGAGCCGCCGGCCCCGGCACCGCTGGCAGCCCCGCTGGCGGCTCAGCCAGCCAGCGCCCCGCCGCCTGCCGCTGTGCTGCGCAGCCGCCAGCAGGTCAAGGACGAGGCCGTGGAAGGCCGGCTCTGGCCGATGGTGATGGCCCTGGTGATCTCAGCGGTGGTGGGCATCAGCCTCGGCTGGTGGCTGCTCGGCCGCGGCAAGGCCCCCAGCGAAGAGGTCAGGGAAGCCCCCCAGCGCCCCCTCACGGCCAGCCTGCCGCCCGGTGAAGTCGATCAACGCCAGGAGCTGCTCAATCGTCTGCGGGCCCTGCAGGTCGACCGCGGCTGGTTCCTCAACCTGGTGGACGCCAACCTGATGGCCCAGTTCCCCGAGCGGGGAGGGCGCCTGCCCAGTGATGCGCTGCAGGATGCCCCCCTGCGCAAGGTCTGGAATGAACTGGCGGAGGAGTGGTTGGCCCGGGTGGAGCAGTTGCCGATCGCCGTGCGCCGCAAGCTCGGCAGCTTCAGCGCCTCCGACTGGGAGGGTCAGCAGCGGCGGCTCGCCGCCCAGGGCCTCAGCGCCCCGGTACTGCGGCAGTTGGTCTCCGGCAATGCCCAGGCCCTGCTGCCAGGCCGCTCCAGCATGGACATTCCCCCTGAGCCCTTCCGCCAGCTCTGGTATGCCTCTGCCCAGCAGACCCTTGAAACCCTGCGGGTCGAGCCGATCCTTGCCCCTCCTGGTCAGGCCAGGGTGCAGTCGGCGGAACTGGAGGCCAACGGGGCCAGGGTGTTCCCGATCCGCATCCCCAGGGGCCACCAGCTGGTGCTGGGGGTCAATGGCTCCCCGCTGATGCAGATGAGCGTCTTCGACGCCCAGGGAAATGTGCTCGAGCCCAAGGGACCGCTCAGGGTGGTGAGCCTGGGGGCGGTGCCCGGCGATCAGGCCCAGCTGCTGATCAGCAACGAAGGTGTGGCCCCCGCCTACATCACCCTGTCGCTGCGGGCCGATCCTCCCCCGCCGGCGCCGAGCCCGCCGGAGCCTGGTGGGCGCCCGGAGCCGGAGAACGAGGAGGGGGGACCCGCGCGCCTTGCGCCGTCAGATCCAGCCACGCCGGAATCAGAACAGCGCCCTGCCCAGCCCGAGGTGCCGTCGCCGCCGGAGAGCGCCTCGCCCCAGCCCCGCTGAGCGGAGCTTCACAATGGACATTCCAGTTTCCGCGCAGCGTTGATCGGCGCCACCCACCGGCCATCCGCCCCGGCACCACTGGCTGTCGCCCTCCTCTCTGGCGGCCTTGATTCAGCCACGGCCGCCGCTCTGGCGATCGAGGCGGGCTATCGGCTGATCGGCCTCTCCTTCGATTACGGACAGCGCCATCGTCAGGAACTGGAGGCTGCCGCCTTCCTCGCGGCGGAACTCGGCTTGATCGAGCACCACACCATCGCCGTGAACCTGGCCGCCTGGGGCGGCTCGGCCCTCACCGACCCCGGCATCGCCCTGCCCGACTCAGGGGTGGTCGACGGAGTGATTCCCCCCACCTACGTGCCGGGCCGGAACACCGTCTTCATCGCCCTCGGGCTGAGTCTGACCGAGGCCCGGGGGGCCTCCCGGCTGGTGCTGGGGGTGAATGCAGTGGATTATTCCGGCTATCCCGATTGCCGTCCCGACTACCTCGCCGCGTTTCAGACCTTGGCTGACCTGGCCAGCAAGGCGGGCCGGGAGGGTCAGGGAGCCCAGCTCTGGGCTCCGCTGGTGAGCTGGAGCAAGACCCGGATCGTTGAGGAGGCCCTGAGGTTGCAGCTGCCGATCGAGCGAACCTGGAGCTGTTACGCGGGCGGTGCCGCCCCCTGCGGCCGCTGTGACAGCTGCCGCATCCGCGATGCCGCCCTGAGGGAAGCCGGGCATCCCGAGCTGGCCAGCCGCGGACCTGGATGAGCCCGGAGCGTCTGATCCGCCCGTTGCCCTGGCGGGAACCCTGGCCCCTGGTGAACCGGCTGGCACAGAAGTTGGGCCTCGAGGGGCTGGTCTGGCTGGACGGGGATGGCACGGCACTGGGACGCACCTCGACCCTGGCCCTGGCGCCCCTGGAGCAGGTGGAATGCCGGGGCCTGCCGGCTGAGGCCGGTGCTGCTGATCCCTTCGCCGGGCTGCGCCGCGTGCTGGGGGCGGGCGGGGCCTGGCTGGGCTGGCTCGGTTATGAGGCGGGAGCCTGGGTGGAGCCTGATGCCCACTGGCGTTCTCCGGACACGGCCAACCTCTGGGCCGCCCGCTACGACCCGCTGCTGCGCTTCGATCTTCATGAGCGGCGTCTCTGGCTGGAGGGAGACGACCGGGGGCGGCTGGGGGCGATGCAGGCCTTGATCGAGTCGTGCCCCGAGGGACTGGAGTCAGAAGAGGCCGGAGCGCTGTCTTCCCCGGCTCTGCCGCCCGGACACTGGCGTTGGCACACCACCCCGGAGGCCTTCGCACGCCAGGTGAGGGCCCTGCAGGAGTTGATCGCCGCGGGGGATCTGTTCCAGGCCAATCTCACCGCCTGCCGCGAACTGCTGCTGCCGCAACTGGTTTCACCCCTGGAGCTCTACGGCCGGCTGAGGCGCCACTGCCCGGCACCCTTCGGGGGGGTGGCGATCGCCTCGCTCGGCGAGGTCGGCGAGGCGGTGCTCTCAGCTTCACCGGAGCGCTTTCTGCGCCTGCAGGCCGACGGCCGGGTCCAGACCCGCCCGATCAAGGGCACCCGGCCCCGCCACCCCGAAGCCGCCGATGATGCCGCCGCCGCCGCCGACCTGATCACCAGCGCCAAGGACCGGGCCGAGAACGTGATGATCGTGGATCTGCTGCGCAACGACCTCGGCCGGGTCTGCCGCAGCGGCTCGATCGGGGTGCCGCAGCTGCTGGGGCTGGAGAGTTACCGGCAGGTGCACCACCTCACCTCCGTGGTGGAGGGATCGCTGCGCTCCGGGACCGATCTGGTGGACCTGCTGCGAGCCTGCTGGCCGGGCGGGTCGATCACCGGGGCCCCGAAGGTGCGCGCCTGCCAGCGCCTGGGCGCCCTGGAGCCCGTGGCCCGGGGCCCTTACTGCGGTTCCCTGTTCATGCTCGACGCCGATGGCCGCTTCGACAGCAACATCCTGATCCGCAGCCTGATGCTCAGAGGCCGGCGCCTGCGCGCCCATGCCGGCTGCGGCATCGTGGCCGACTCCAGCCCTGCCGCCGAGGCCGAGGAACTGGCCTGGAAACTGGATCCCCTGCTGGAGGCCCTGGCCTGAACGCGATCGCTTGGATCGATGGACCCGAGGGGGGGCGCTGGGGGACTCCCGGCAGCCTGGCTGTGCCGCTCTCGGATCGGGGCCTGAGCCTGGCCGATGGGCTGTTCGAAACGGTTCTGGTGGAGGAGGGCCGCCCCTGGTTGCTGGCGCAGCACCTCCAGCGCTGGCAGCGGGGGGCGGCCATGCTGGGGCTTGAGCCCCCACCGCAGCAGGAGCGGGTGGCGGTGCTGGCCCGCGAGGCGATCGAGCGCAGCGGGATCGGCAGCGGGGCTCTGAGGCTCAACTGGAGCCGGGGCGATGGGGGCCGCGGCCTCGAACCCTCGAGCGGACCAGGACGCTTCTGGCTGCAGCTCAGCGCCGCCCGGCCTGACTTCAGCTCGGTTTCCGCTGTGATCAGCCGTCTCGAGCGGCGCAATGCCGGCAGCCAGCTCAGTTCCTGCAAGACCTTCGCCTATGGCGCTTCCGTGCTGGCCAGGCTGGAGGCCCAGCGGGCTGGGCAGGAGGAGGCGCTGCTGGAGAGCACGGCCGGCGGGCTTTGCTGCGGTACCAGCGCCAACCTGCTGGTGCGCCAACCCCGGGGCTGGTGGACTCCGCCGCTGACCAGTGGCTGCCTGCCAGGGGTGATGCGCGCCAGGGCCCTGGCCCTGGGTCTGGTCTGGGAGGCTCCGGCGCCGATCGAGGCCTCTCAGTTGCGTCATGGTGCTCTGCTGATCAACAGCCTCGGCTGCCGACCGATCCGGTCCCTGGAGGGGGAAGTGCTGCCCACCTGGCCCGAGCCGGAGCACTTCTGGCGTGGCTTGCTCGTTGACGACTGATCCAGGGGCCATGGCCAGAGGCAGTTGTCATAGCGTCTGGTCATCAGCGGATGAACAGCGTGAGGGTCGAGGCGGCAGCGGTGATCCCCGGTTTGGCAGTGCTGTTGGTGGGGCTTTCAGCCTGCGGCGGGCCAAAGGAGGTGGCTGTTCAGAACGCCAAGCTGGGGGATGCGCTGGTGGTGGCGGAGGGGACCCGGGTGGAGCTGGCCCAGACCTTCAAGCCCGGAGTGTCCAACGGCCTTTACAAGGGCGCCGTGCGCCTGCATGGGCCTGGCCAGCCGACGGACGGACGCCTGCATGCCCTCAACGCCGTCTGCAGCATCAAGGACACGCCCGGCTGGCCCACCTACGACAACCTTTATGGCTATCCCATCACGGATGTCGCCGAGGCCGCGCAGCTGAGCGGCAAGAGTCGCTGGCAGATTCTTTATCATTTTGATGGACGGATCGAGGCCAGTGGCGACCTCAAACCTCAGGCCTGGACGGCTCGCCTGAAGGACAACCTCTGCCGCCGCGGTGATTTCGATGACAGCACGGCACGCCAGTGACCGGGGCGTTGAGCGCGAGGTCCTGTAACCGCTGATACTGCTTGCCTTGGACTGCTCGCGTTGGATGTAGGTGAAAACCGCACCGAACCCCTCACTCGATGCCGAAAACACTATTCAAGGTCGATCTCACCAAGACGATGGATCAGCAGGAGATGCCGGGCCATAACCGCTGGCATCCCGACATCCCGGCAGTGGTTTCAGTCAATCCGGGAGACGTGTTCAGGATCGAATGCAAGGACTGGACCGATGGCCAGATCAAGGACAACGATGATCCGCAGGACATCGCAGATGTCAACCTTGAGGTTGTCCATGTCCTGAGTGGGCCGATCTGGGTGAATGGTGCTCAGCCCGGCGACATCCTGGTGGTCGATATTCTTGATGTCGGCGCCCTGCAGGGAGATGAATGGGGCTTCACCGGCATCTTCGCCAAGGAAAATGGAGGTGGCTTCCTCACGGATCACTACCCCAAGGCGGCGAAGGCCATCTGGGATTTCGAAGGAATCTACACCAGCTCCAGGCATATCCCCGGTGTGCGCTTCGCTGGCATCACCCACCCCGGCCTGATCGGCTGCGCACCCTCCCATGAGTTGCTGCGGGAGTGGAACCGCCGTGAAACTGAGCTGGTGAACACCGCCCCCGACCGCCGCACCTATGGCGCCGGCCTCTCGGGCAGTGAGCCGGTGCTGGCGGCCCTGCCCAATCCCAACAGCGCCATCCTCGGAACCCTGGCCAGCTCGGAGTTCGCGCGGGTGGCCAATGAGGCAGCCCGCACGGTGCCTCCCCGGGAGCATGGCGGCAACTGCGACATCAAGAATCTCACCAAAGGCACGAAGATCTACTTCCCTGTCTATGTGGAAGGGGCCAAGCTCTCGATGGGAGACATACACTTCTCCCAGGGAGATGGAGAAATCTCCTTCTGCGGCGCCATCGAGATGTCGGGCTACCTCGATCTGCATGTGGAGATCATCAAGGGTGGCATGGAGAAGTATGGGATGGTCAACCCGATGTTCAAGACCAGCCCGGTTGAGCCGCACTTCACTGATTACCTTGTCTTCGAAGGCATTTCGGTGGATGAATTCGAGGGCAAGCAGTACTACATGGATGTGCATATCGCCTACCGGCGGGCCTGCCTCAATGCAATCGAGTACCTCAAGAAATTCGGTTACACCGGTGAGCAGGCTTATCTGCTGCTGAGTTGTGCGCCGGTAGAGGGACGAATCAGCGGCATCGTCGACATTCCCAATGCCTGTTGTACCTTGGCTATCCCAACCTCGATCTTCGATCAGGATATCCTGCCCTGCTGATCAGCAACGGTGGATCAAGGGGGCCTGAGCATCAGGCCCCCTTTCTATTGTGCCGATTCTTTTGCAACACCTCTGCCTCCTTCAACGATGCCTGTCTACGAATACAGCTGTGTCAACGGCTGTGAAAACTATGAAGTCTGGCGCAGCATCGATCAGCGTCAGAGCGACACGAACTGTCCCGCCTGTGATGCTGAAGGCACCCGCGTGTTCACGCCGGTGATGTCCCTCACCGGCCCCCTGCGGCTCAAGCAGGAACAGTCGGAACCTCGACTGGTGCGCAAGCAAGGCATCTCTACTGAGGGGAAGCCCCGACTGAAGCAGAGCAGCACCCGTCCCTGGATGCTGAATCGAGGCTGCTGATTCGCACGAAAGTGTTAGCTCAGGTAATGGCGTTGGCTCCTGTCAGGAGCCAACGCCCGGTCGCGCCGATTCAGACCGTCAGGAACTCCTTGATCACCTCGTCAGAGAGTTGATCGGTCTGGCCACTGGCCACAATTCCACCCCGCTGCATGGCGTAATAGAAATCGGACTGGCGCACGAAGTGAAGATGTTGCTCCACCAGCAGCACGCTGATGCCGGTCTCCTTCATGATCCGCTGAACGGCGTGCTCGATATCGAGGATGATCGACGGTTGAATCCCTTCGGTAGGTTCATCGAGCAGCAGCAGCTTTGGCTTGCCCAGCAATGCTCGGGCGATGGCCAGCTGCTGCTGCTGACCGCCACTGAGATCACCACCTTTGCGTTTGAGGAACTTCTCGAGAATCGGAAACAGATCGAAGATCAGGGGGTCGATGTGGCGGTTCTTTTCGAGCCCTCCTGGTAGGGCCTCCATGCCCAGCAGGAGATTCTCTTTGACTGACACCTGGGGAATGATGTCCCTGCCTTGAGAGACATAGCCGATGCCTGCCCTGGCCCTTCTGTAGGGAGGCTGGTTGGAGAGCTGACCGTTGCCATAGTCGATTGAGCCGGAACGCTGTTGCAGCAGACCGATGATGGTTTTGAGAAACGTGGTCTTGCCGACGCCGTTGCGGCCGATCAGGCAGACCATTTTCCCCTCCTGAATGCTCAGGTCTACGCTTCGGAGAATATGGCTTTCTCCGTAATAAACGTTCAGTCCGGTGACCTGGAGCAGGGGTTTTTCGCTGGTGATAGACATGAGGGCGGTGGTTAAAGGTCGTAAAGCGTTTACTGTTCGGGTGGCCCCAGGTAGACCTCGATGACTCTGGGATCGGCTTTGACCTTGTCCAGTGGCCCCTCTGTTAGCACCTGCCCCTGGTGCAGCACGGTGACGTCGAAATCGAGATCCCGGATGAACTCCATGTCGTGCTCAATCACCACTACGGTGTGATCTCCAGCCAGGGACTTGATCAGTTCGGCCGTTCGCAGGGTTTCCTCATCGGTGAGGCCTGCAACCGGTTCATCCAGGAGCAGCACTTCCGGCGCCTGGGCCACCAGGGACGCGATGGCCAGCCACTGCTTCTGGCCATGGGAGAGGGAGCCAGCCTTCACGGTGGCGAAGGGTGCCAGGCCCACATAGTTCATGATGCGATGCACCTCCTCCTTGGCGGCCTGGGGTAGCCCGGACGACAACAGGCTGAAGGCGTTCTTCACCGGAGAAGCGGCCAGTTCGAGATTACGAAGCACGCTGAGGTTCTCAAAGACCCGTGGGGTCTGGAACTTGCGGCCGATCCCCTGACGAGAGATCTTCTGCTCAGAAACACCGAGCAGGGATTGCCCCTTGAAGGTTACCGAGCCCTTGGTGGGTCGCACCTTGCCGGTGATCACATCCAGAAACGTTGTCTTGCCGGCACCGTTGGGCCCGATGATCGACTTCAGCTCACCCTTGTACAGCTTCATGCTGAGATCGGTGAGGGCATAGAAGCCGTCGAAACTCACGCTGACGTCATTGAGCTCGAGGAGAGGTTCTGGCATGGACATCGGAAAGGTGCGTATTCGAGAAAGCAGTCACAAAGGAAAACCTGGCAGCATCATCGGGCTCCCTAGTCCACGGGGACAGCCTCCTCATCGAGACTGGGATAGGTTTTTGCCTTCTTGGCGATGCCGAAGGCGGCCAGCAGACTCCTGAGGCCGCCGTTGGTGACCCAGCCATAGATTCCATCTGGCATGAGCACAACAACGAAGATGAACAGGGCACCCTGAACAAAGAGCCAGGCCTCCGGCAGTGCCTCGCTCACCAGGCTGCGTAGGTAATTGACCACGGTTGCGCCGATGATCGGACCCACCAGGGTTCCCCGACCGCCCACGGCCACCCAGATCACCATCTCGATCGAGAAGGAGATCGACATGTACTGGGGAGAAACGATGCCCGACTGGACGGTGTAGAGGGCGCCGGAGATGCCGCACAGGGCTCCAGCCACCAGGAAGACGATGGTCTTGAACGGGACTGAATTGAAACCCGCAAAGCGAAATCTTGTTTCATCGTCCCGGATGGCGATCAGGGCATCACCGAAGCGACCGGTTGTGAAGTAGCGGCAGACCAGAAACGCCAGCGGTAGCAGGATCACCGTGAGGCGATAAAACAACACCTGCATGTCAGGGGAACCGACCAGTTGGCCGAACAGCTCAGAGGTGCTGGTCTTGAGGCCGTTGGTGCCGTCGAAAAGCTTCTGCTGGCCGTTGAAGAAGTGGAAGAAAACCATCAACGCGGCCTGGGTGATGATCGAGAAATACACCCCCTTGATCCGGTTTCTGAAGATCAACCAACCCACCAGACCTGCCACCACCGCTGGGATCACCCAAAGCGCGATCAGTGTGAACGCAGGAGACCAGAACGGCTTCCAGAAGAAGGGCAGCTCAGCTACCCCGTAATTCTCGAAGAACTTGGGAATCCCGTTACCCCCGGCGAGGCTCTTGGTGTTGAGCATCAGGTACATGGCTACTGCATAGCCACCCAATGAGAAGAAGATCCCCTGACCCAGGCTCAGCAGACCGGTGTATCCCCAGATCAGATCGATCGCCAGCGCCGTGATGGCAAGCGCGAAATAGCGCCCGAACAGATTGAGCCGGAAATCGTCGAGGGCAGCCGGCAGGATGAACAGGGCAATCGCCAGCAGAATCCAGGGGACGAGTCTTTGGAAGAGTTTCAAGGTTGGGGCCTCCTCGTGCGGAGATGGAACGGGAAACTGCAGCGGGTGGGGATGATCGGATCAGGCATCGACCGACCGACCCTTCTGGGGGAACATGCCGTTGGGACGGAACTGGAGGAAGACGATGATGAAGATAAAGACGAGCACCAGCGACATGCTCGTGGTCGCGAAGAATTCGGTGACTCCTCGGGCCGCCGCCGGCATGTCGGGGAAAACCGTTAGCAAGGTGCCCGAACCGATCACAGATTGAATGATCCCGAGCAGCATCGCCGCGATCACTGTGCCAAGCAGGTTGCCCACCCCGCCCAGCACGATCACCATGAAGCAGGACACGATGTAGGCGGCTCCGAGGTTGGGGCCCACCGATCCGAGCAGCGTGATGGCGCAGCCAGCCACGCCGGCCAATCCGGATCCGATGCCGAAGGTGATGCTGTCCACGCGATCGGTAGGAATCCCTAAACAGTTACTCATCTGACGGTTCTGGGTGACCGCACGGATGCGGAGACCCCAGACACTCTTGTTCAGGAACCAGTAGGTGGCCAGAAGCAACAGGGCCGAGAGCAGGATGATGAAGATCCTCAGTCCGGGCAGTTCGATGGTGCCGATCATCCCCCAGCTACCCTGCAGCCATTTCGGTGCAGTCACATCGATGTTGCGGGGACCGAACCAGGCCTTGGCGAGCGGGCGGACCTTATCGAAGATGTTGACTGCGATAAGACCGATGAGGATGGAGGCAGCCCAGCCGAGCCCATTGAGATAGGTAAAGAAAGGTTTGAGCGAGAACTTCGCGCGCAGTATCTTGGAGACTATGAGTCCGGAAGCCACACCGATGATGATGCCAAGCATCATCGCGGTGGAAACACTTCGAATCAGCTGGATGAGAATCAGGCTGACGCCCCAGGTGGCGAGCAGGGTTTCCAGGGGCCTGCCGTAGAGCTGTCGGATCAACGTTCTCTCCAGCAGCACGCCAATCAGTCCAGTGACGATGAAGGCAAGTACCAAGGAGACCGGGAAATACAGCTCGAAGATCACACCACCCATGGGCTTCAACGCTGATTGCACCACGTAGGTGACATAGGCGCCCAGCATCATGAACTCACCATGGGCGAGGTTGATGACCCCCATCAAGCCAAAAACGATGGCCAGACCGGTGGCTGCAAGCAGCAGAACCGATCCGATGCTGAGGCCATCGAGAATCTGAGAGAAGAAGAGTTCCAACGGAATGAATATTGAAAGTTAGGTCCAGCGTCGTGTCAACGATGCTGGACCAGTTCGAAGGTGGTGTTGTATCGATTCGGATTGCGGTGGCTCCCGCAGGAACCACCGATCCTTCATCGCCTCCCGATGATGGCCGGGATCACATCTTGAATTTACCGGCGTCTTTCCTGTCCTGGGTCCAATCACAGGTGAAGCCCTTGGTTTCGGGCACGAACTGGTTCCAGGGCACGGGCGGAATCGCCTTTTTGCTGTCTTCGAGGATCTTGAACTGACCGTTTGCTTCGGCTTCCCCGATCAGCACACGCTCGGAGGTGTGGTGGTTGGGGAACATCTCGATCTCGCCCTGGGGCGCGGCAAACTTGATGCCGATCATGGTCTTGCGGACCTTGTCGAGATCCTCGTAGGTGCCTGCCTTCTCGACGGCATTCTTCCAGAGGTACAACATGTTGTAGGCCGACTCTGCCGGGTCACCCGTGACCCGATCAGCGCCATACATGGCCTGGAAGTCTGAGGTGAACTTTTTCGAGGCCGGGGTGTCCAGGCTCATGAAGAAGTTCCAGGCCGCAAAGGTGCCAGTGGTGTACTCAGGGCCGATCTGGCGAATTTCCTCCTCGGCGATCGAGAAGGACATGATCGGGTATTTAGCCGGATCAATGCCTGCTGCCTTGAACTGCTTGAAGAGGGCAACGTTAGAATCACCATTCAAGGTGTTGATGATGATGCCACCGTTGGGGAACGCCTTTTTAATCTTGGCGATGATGGGCGCCACTTCGGTGTTGCCGAGTGGGATGTAGTCTTCGCCAACTGTTTCCCCGCCAAGGGCCTTCATCTGCTCCTTGATGATGGTGTTTGCAGTCCGGGGATAAACGTAGTCAGAGCCGACGAGGTAGACCTTTTTGCCAAGCTTGTCGCCATAGGTCTTCATCAGCCAGTCGACGGCTGGCTCAGCTTGCTGGTTGGGAACAGCACCTGTGTAGAAGATGTTTCTAGAGCACTCCTGCCCTTCATATTGAATCGGGTAGAAGAGCATATGGTTTTTGGCCTCATACACCGGCAACATCGCCTTGCGGCTGGCGGAGGTCCAGCCACCGAAAACCACGGCCACCTTGTCGGAGTCAATCAGCTTCTGTGATTTCTCGGCGAAGGTGGGCCAATCGGATGCCCCGTCTTCGATGACAGGGACGATTTTGTAAGACTTGCCACTAACCTTGACGCCACCTGCATCATTGATCTCTTTGATTGCCATCTCTTCGACCTCTTTCAGGGTCGTTTCCGAGATGGCCATGGTGCCACTCAGGGAGTGGAGAATGCCAACTTTGATTTCACCGTCAAACTTGCCGGCGGATTCGCCACCGCCGCCACCGCCACCACCGCCGCCACCGCAGGAGACCAGAGTGAGGCTGACGGCGGTAGTGGCCAGTCCAGCAAACAGCCGCCGAGAGAGATTCCGAACCATTGGTGCTTTGTCAAGGTGATGGTATGCCGCAATGCTGACGGCAGCTCGGAACTTACGGAGGTTGCCCACGGCACTGTGTATCCGATCGCACGAAATGCCGGGCGTGGCTCAGAGTGTGTGGATTTGCATGTAGGGCGTGCGGCCTCACTCATGTCTGTGGACTAGGTAATTGTTCTCTTAAAAAGGATTCCACCCGCTCCAGGCCCTCTCCGCTGCGCAGGTTGGTGAAACACCAGGGGCGACCGGGTCGCATCCTCTCGGTGTCTCGTTGCATCACGCTCAGATCGGCGCCCACCATCGGCGCCAGATCGATCTTGTTGATCACCAGCAGGTCGGATCGGGTGATGCCCGGGCCCCCTTTCCTGGGGATCTTGTCTCCGGCGGCTACGTCAATTACATAGATGCACAGATCGACCAGTTCCGGACTGAAACTGGCCGCGAGATTGTCGCCGCCGCTCTCTACCAGCACCAGGTCGAGATCGGGGAACTCACTCTCCAGCTCCTCCACCGCAGCACGGTTGATCGAGCAGTCTTCACGGATAGCGGTGTGGGGGCAGCCTCCCGTTTCCACCCCGCGGATGCGCTCGGGCTCCAGCGCCCCGGCGCGGGTCAGGAACTGGGCGTCTTCCTGGGTGTAGATGTCATTGGTGACCACCGCCAGCTGAAGCTCCTGGCGCAGCCGCCGGCAGAGGGCCTCGACGAGGGCTGTCTTGCCGGATCCCACAGGTCCGGCCACTCCAACGCGCAGTTTGCTCATGCTGGTGGCCTGCCTTGGCGATCAACTGCGGAACAGCCTGGAGTAAAGCTCGGCATGTTGCAGTTGGCAGAGGCCGGAGCCGATGCCGCCGGTCCATTGCTCGCGTGGATCGGCGACGGCCAGCTCCCGGCCCCGCTCCACCAGCAATGGGGCCAGGGCGAGCTGCAGCCGTTGCCCCTGGGTGGGTCCAAGTGGCACCAGCCGCACGGCGGCACTGACCTGGTTGGCGCACCAGCCGTAGAGATAGGCCTCCACCAGATCAGGCAGAGGGATCTCCAGACAAAGCCCCGCCCAGGCCCAGGCCGCCGGCCAGGCCAGTTCAACCTCTGGCTGGAGCGGCCAGCCCAGCTGCGCCACCAGCTGCAGCAGGGAGCGTCCCATCTGACGTTGCTGGGCCCGCAGCTCGCTGGCTTCGCGCTGGGCGAGCAGCCAGCCGTCGAGATCGATCAACACTCCCCAAGCCAGCTGTGCTTCATCGCTCTCTGCTCCCGCTGTGGCCATGAGCTGGTGCTCGCGGATGGCCTGCTGCAGCGGGCCCAGGGCTGCCGCCTCGATACGGACGCCGCCACGGCGGAGCTCTGCTTCGAGCCAGTCCTGGAGGGCTTTCGCCGTGGTGATGTCTCCCCGCTGAACCAACACTTCCAGCCCTTCCGAGTAGCTGAACGCGCCCACTGGCAGGGCGGGACTCACCAGTTGCAGCAGATGCAGTCCGGCGACACTCATCGCGGCTGCCCGCTGACGTGGTTGTGGGAATGGCTGTGGGAGTGACTGGTCGTGGCGTAGGCGCCCGGTTCCGGCAGAAACGGCACCAGACGGTGCTCGATCACCAGGCCTCGCTGCCGCAGCAGCTCTTCCAGCACCCCATCCTCGAGCAGCCTCAGTTCCCCGGGGCGTAGCTCCAGCGACACATGGCGGTTGCCCAGGTGGTAGGCGGCCTGGAGCAACACCAGGGGATCCGGGCTGCGCACCACCAGCACCGGCTCAGGCGCCGGCTCCACCACCACCAGCACACTGCCATCGGCCGGCATCAGCCGCTCACCTGGCTCGAGGGCCGGTCCCCGCGGCAGTTGCAGCAGCAGCTCGCGGCCACAGGAGGTGCGCCGGCGCCCCCGCAGGCTCGTGCGCTCCTGGGCGCTCAAGGGCATGCTCAGCGGCAGCAGGTCCTCGTCAGGCTCCTGCCCCTGGCCAGGGGCGTCGCAGCGCACCTCCAGCTGCAGCGGTGGCGTGAACACAGGGCCGACAGCCTCAGAACCAGTGGCCAGCCTCCCCAGGCCGGGGGGCAATGATTGTGACGATGGCTACCGAAACCGCCCTGGCGGCCTGGGTCAGGATTCCCCGGTGGTGCCGACATCTCAGGAGCGCGAACTGGCCATGCTGAGCGCCCTCCCCCAGGCCTGGTGCGCAGAGGCCAGCCTCAGCTTCCATCGCCCGGCTGATCGCGGCACCCAGCACCAGGGCTGTGCCACCGCCCCCCTCAAGATCCAGCGGGCCTTTGCCCGCGAGGATGGCCGCTGTGAACTACCCCTGCTCCATACCGGCGGTGGCCTGGTGGGGGGGGATGAGTTGAGCATCAGAGCCGATCTAGGCCCCCACAGCCGTGCCCTGCTCACCAGCGTCGCCGCTCAGAAGGTGTATGGATCGGTGGGCCGCTCCCGCCTGGCGCCCCAGGGCCGCTGGAGCCGACAGCGGCTGAGCTTCGAGCTGTCTGAGGGGGCGGACCTGGAATGGCTGCCCCAGGAGGTGGTGGTGTTCGCCGGTGGTCTGATCGAGCAGAGCTGCCGGGTGGAGCTGGCCGAGGGGGCCAGTTGGCTCGGGGCCGATGTGGTGCGCCTGGGCCGCAGCGCCGATGCCGAAACCCTGGGGGAGGGCAGCTGGCGTTCCCGCCTGGAGGTGCGCCGCCAGGGGCGCTGGAGCGTGGTCGATCAACTGGAGCTGGCGGGGGAGAGCCTGCGTTCGTCCCACGGGCTGGCGGGGATGCCGGTGTTCGGCAGCCTGGTCTGGGCGGCGCCGGCGCCGGTGCCCGAAACGCTGCTGGAGCTCTGCCGCACCGATCGGGCCGGGCTGGAGGGGGAGATGGCCTGCGGCCGGCTGGATCAGGGGCTGGTGGCCCGCTACCGGGGGGCTTCCAGCCAGGCGGCCCGGTTCTGGTTCACCAGAATCTGGGCTCGGATCCGTGCGGAGCGTGGCCTGGCCCCGCCGCAGCTGCCGCGGGTCTGGCCCTTTCAGGAGGCACCCCTGGCCGACGAACGTTCCTGCTGAACCTGCCCATCGCCGTCGCCACTGCCAGAGTGCCAGCGGAACGCCCTGGCCCATGTATCTCACCCCCCAGGAGAAGGACAAGCTTCTGATCGTCACTGCAGCGCTTCTGGCGGAGCGCCGGCTGCAGCGAGGTCTGCGCCTCAACCATCCCGAGGCGGTCGCCTGGCTCAGCTTCCTCGTTCTCGAGGGGGCCCGCGACGGCCGCAGCGTCGCGGAACTGATGGCCGAGGGCACCACCTGGCTCAGCCGTGAGCAGGTGATGGAGGGGGTGCCGGAGCTGATCCCCGAGGTGCAGATGGAGGCCACCTTTCCCGATGGCACCAAGCTCGTCACCTTGCATGAACCGATCCGATGATTCCTGGCGAACTCTTTCCTGAGCCCGGCAGCCTCGAGCTCAACGCCGGCCGGCCGGTCACCACGATCGACGTGGCCAACCGTGGTGATCGTCCTGTGCAGGTGGGTTCCCACTTCCACTTCCACGAAGCCAACCACGCCCTGGTCTTCGATCGGGACGCGGCGCGGGGCCAGCGCCTTGACATTCCCGCCGGCACAGCCATCCGCTTCGAGCCGGGAGATCAACGCCCCGTGCAGCTGGTGCCCCTGGCCGGATCCCGCTGTGTGTTCGGCTTCAACGGTCTGATCAACGGCCCCCTCGACTGATCGGCCCAGGGGCCGCCCCGCCTACACCACGTTCCTTCGTCACCCGCACCAGCCATGCCTTATCGGATGGACCGCCGGGCCTACGCCGAAACCTATGGCCCCACCACCGGCGACCGGCTGCGGCTGGCCGACACCGAATTGATTCTGGAGGTGGAGAAGGATTTCACCACCTACGGCGAGGAGGTGAAGTTCGGCGGCGGCAAGGTGATCCGTGACGGCATGGGCCAGGCCCAGACCTCCCGTGCCGACGGCGCCGTGGACACGGTGATCACCAATGCCCTGATCGTGGATTGGTGGGGCATCGTCAAGGCCGATGTGGGCCTGCGCGACGGACGTATCTGCGCGATCGGCAAGGCCGGCAACCCCGACATCACCGATGGGGTGACGATCGTGGTGGGGCCAGGCACCGAGGCGATCGCCGGCGAGGGACACATCCTCACGGCCGGGGGCATCGACACCCACATCCACTTCATCTGTCCCCAGCAGATCGAAACCGCCATCGCCAGCGGGGTCACCACGCTGCTTGGCGGCGGCACCGGCCCGGCCACCGGCACCAACGCCACCACCTGCACCCCCGGTGCTTTCCATCTGGCCCGCATGCTCCAGGCCGCCGAGGGGTTGCCGGTGAATCTGGGCTTCTACGGCAAGGGCAACGCCAGCACCCCGGCGGCGATCGAGGAGCAGATCCGCGCCGGCGCCTGTGGCCTCAAGCTGCACGAAGACTGGGGCACCACCCCGGCGGCGATCGATTGCTGCCTGTCCGTGGCCGACAAATTTGATGTGCAGGTCTGCATCCACTCCGACACGCTCAATGAAGCGGGGTTCGTCGAAGACACGATCCGCGCCATCGGCGGCCGCACCATTCACACCTTCCACACCGAGGGGGCCGGCGGCGGCCATGCCCCCGACATCATCCGGATCTGCGGCGAGGCCAACGTGCTGCCCAGTTCCACCAACCCCACCCGCCCCTACACCCGCAACACGCTCGAGGAGCACCTCGACATGCTGATGGTGTGCCACCACCTCGATGCGGCCATCCCCGAAGACGTGGCCTTCGCCGAGTCGCGCATCCGCCGCGAGACGATCGCCGCTGAGGACATCCTTCACGATCTGGGCGCCTTCAGCATCATCGCCAGCGATTCCCAGGCCATGGGCCGGGTGGGTGAGGTGATCACCCGCACCTTCCAGACCGCCCACAAGATGAAGGTGCAGCGCGGCAGCCTGCCGGAGGACAGCGCCGGTCCGGGGAAAGGTCGCAACGACAACGTGCGCCTCAAGCGCTACGTGGCCAAGTTCACGATCAACCCGGCGATCGCCCACGGCCTCGACAGCCAGATCGGCTCGGTGGAGGTGGGCAAACTGGCGGATCTGGTGCTCTGGAAGCCGGGCTTCTTCGGCGTCAAACCGGAGCTGGTGATCAAGGGGGGTTCGATCGTCTGGGCCCAGATGGGCGATGCCAACGCCTCGATCCCCACCCCCGGTCCAGTGCATGGCCGGCCGATGTTCGCCGCCTATGGCGGCGCCCTCGCCCCCAGCTGCCTCACCTTCTTGAGCCAGGCCGCCCTCGACGACGACCTGCCTCGCAAGCTTGGCTTGAAGCGCCCCTGCGTGCCGGTGGTTCACACCCGCGGCATCGGCAAGGCCGAGATGCGCAACAACAGCGCCCTGCCCAAGGTGGAGGTGGATCCCCAGACTTACGAGGTCTTCGCTGACGGCGAACTGCTCACCTGCGAGCCCGCTGAGGTGCTGCCGATGGCCCAGCTTTACTTTCTGCTCTGAAATCTGCTCTCTCTCCCCCCATGGCAATGCCGGTGTCAGAGTGAAGTAGCCAGCGAGCCCCTCTATTCCGTAACAACGACCACTGGCTGTGGCCATACCAACTCTGCATGATCACGGCATGCCCGAGGCCGAGTCGATGTTCACCGCCTACAAGCCGAGCAAGGGCTACGACGAGTACTTCAGCGCTGCCGCCGAGCCCCGTTCCGCGCTTCAGCCTCTGCTGTCCTCCCTTGGCCAGCTCGGAATCGAGGAGATCAACCGCAGCCATGCAGCCGCCGGCATGTTGCTGAAGCGGCTTGGAGCCACCTTCCGCCTGAACGATTCCGGCGAGCAGGGAGTGGAGCGCATCCTTCCCTTCGATCCCCTGCCAAGGCTGATCCGCTCCGGTGAGTGGCAGACGCTCGAACGGGGGCTGATCCAGCGCCTCGAGGCGATCGATCACTTCCTGGGCGATGTCTACGGCGACCAGAAGATCGTCGCTGATGGCATCGTGCCGCTCGAGGACATCGAGACCTCCCATGGCTGGCGACCCCAGATGCGGGGGTTCCACCCCCCCCTCAACCGTTGGTGTCACATCTCCGGCCTGGATCTCATCCGTGATGGCCAGGGCACCTGGCGGGTGCTGGAGGACAACCTCCGCTGTCCCTCCGGTGTGGCCTACTTCCTCGAGAACCGCCGGGTGATGAAACGGATGTTCCCGAGCCTGTTCGCCGGACGCACCGTTCATCCCATCGACGACTACCCCTCCCATCTGCTGCAGGCCCTGCGGGAACTCGCCCCCTGGACCGACACCCCTACCGTTATTCTGCTCACGCCCGGGGTGTTCAACAGCGCCTACTTCGAGCACAGCTATCTCGCCCAGCAGATGGGCATCCAGCTGGTGGAAGGACGGGATCTGGTCTGCGAGGGCAACCGCGTCTGGATGCGGAGCACGTCCGGCCATGCGCCGGTGGATGTGATCTACAGGCGCATCGACGACGACTTCCTTGACCCGGCTGTCTTCCGCAGCGATTCGATGCTTGGGGTGCGTGGCCTGATGGAGGCCTATGCCGCCGGCCGGGTGGCGATCGCCAATGCCCCGGGCACCGGCGTGGCCGATGACAAGCTGATCTATGCCTACGTGCCGGAGATGATCCGCTACTACCTGGGCGAAGAGCCGATCATCGAGAACGTTCCCACCTACATCTGCTCCAGGCCCGACGACCAGGCCTATGTGCTCGCCCACCTCAAGGATCTGGTGGTGAAATCGGTGGGTGAGGCCGGTGGCTACGGCATGCTGATCGGCCCCCATGCCTCCCAGCAGGAGATCCTCGAGTTCGCCGAGAAGATCAAGGCCGATCCTCGCAATTTCATCGCCCAGCCCACGCTGGAGCTCTCCACCGTTCCCTCCCTCAGTGAGGGGGAGCTCTATCCCTGCCATGTGGATCTGCGCCCCTATGTGCTGCGCGGCAAGGGTGCCTGGGTTAGTCCCGGCGGGCTCACGCGCGTTGCTCTGCGCCGCGGTTCGCTGGTGGTCAACTCCTCCCAGGGCGGCGGTTGTAAGGACACCTGGATCGTGGATGAATCCTCATGCTGAGCCGCGTCGCTGATTCGCTCTACTGGATCAATCGTTATGTGGAGCGTGCCGAGAACATCTCCCGCTTCCTGGAAGTCAGTGAGGCGATGGCGCTTGACTGCCCACCCGGCAGCGCCGAGCCCTGGGTGCCCCTGATCGACGCCAGCGGCGATCGTGAATTGTTCGACAAGCTCTTTCCCGAGGGCCGGCCTGCCGACGTGGTGCGCTTCCTCGTCAATGAGCCCGACAATCCGAGCAGCATCGTCAACTGCATCGCTTTCGCCCGGGAGAACGCCCGCCAGATCCGCGAGGTGATCACCACCGAGATGTGGGAGCAGATCAACGACCTTTATCTCATCCTGCAGGAGAGCGAGGGCTTCTGGCAGTTGCCTGGCCAGGAGCAGCTCAATGAGATCCGCAAGGGCTGTCAGCTCTTCTATGGCATCACCGATGCCACCCTCAGCCGCGATCTCTCCTGGCAGTTCAGCAAACTGGGTCGGCTGGTTGAGCGCGCCGACAAGACAAGCCGCATTCTGGATGTCAAGTACTACCTGCTCCTGCCCAGTACTGAGGAGGTGGGCGGTGTTCTTGATGAGCTCCAGTGGATCTCACTGCTGCGCTCAGCCGGGGCCTATCAGATGTTCCGCCAGTCACAGCAGCAGGCGATCGCTCCGAAGGCGGTGGCAGCTTTCCTTCTGCTCGACCCGATCTTTCCCCGTTCGGTGCGCTACTGCCTGGAGGGATTGAACAAGTCCCTGAAGGTGATCCGTGGCAATCCGGTGCCGGGGCCGCCCGACGATCTCGAATGCCTTGCCGGCCTGATGCTGGCCAACTGGAGCTATGTGCGGATTGACGAGCTGGTCAACAGGGGCCTGCACGAGGCGATCGACCAGTTTCAGGGTGATCTCAACCGTCTTCACGAACTGATCAACGAGCGCTATTTCGTTCTGCCGACGCCATCCCCGGCAACCGTCGCCGTTCCTCCCACCACCCCCCTGCCGTCAGCCTCCACCTCCTCCCTGGCATGCGCGCCCGCGTAATCCATTCCCTCGGCTATCGCTACAGCGCGCCCGTCCAGCTCGGCCCCCACAGGTTGTGCATGAAACCGCGGGCTCAGGGCTTTCAGCGCCTGATCAGTTTTGATCTGTGTTTCTCGCCGGATCCGCACCATCTGCACCCGCTCGTGGCTGCCAGCGGAGACGACATCCTGCGCGCCCGCTTCATCGGCTGCACCGACACCTTCGACATCCGCGCCGTCAGCGAGGTGGAGACGAAGGTGCCACCCCTGCTGCAGGCTTGCCTGGCGGACAACGAGCCGGAGCTTCCCTATCCCGTCGGTCATCTCAATGGCGATCTGATCGGAAGCCTCGAAGGCTGGCTGCCCAACGGGCAGCACGATCCTGCGGCAGTGGAGCTGGCTCAGGAGGCGCTGATGGGCAGCGATCAACGGGCGCTGATGTTTCTGCAGCAACTCGTGGAGATGATCCAGGACCGGGTTAAGTACACCCAGCGCCACGCCGGCCCAGCCTGGCCTGCGGGCCGCACCCTGCGGGAGCGGGTCGGATCCTGCCGCGACCTGGCGGTGCTGATGATCGAGGCCTGCCGTTGCGTGGGCCTGCCAGCGCGGTTTGTGAGCGGCTATCACCTCGTCGAACCGACGCCCAAGCGCTATGACCTCCATGCCTGGGCGGAGGTGTACCTGCCCGGAGCAGGATGGCGTGGATTCGATCCGAGCGGCATGGGCGCGATCGATGACCGCTACATCCCCCTGGCCACCTCGTCCAGGCCGAGTCTCACCGCGGCGGTGTCGGGGACCTTTTCAGGACCACCGGGGGTGAAGAGCGAAATGAGCTGGTCGATCCAGGCGGAGGTGCTCAGCGAGGAGCACGTCGCCCCCAACCTGCTCCACTACTGACCCGGTCAGGGGGCGCACAAAAGGGGAAATGAAGATGAATTGGTAACCGTTGGCGCAGCATCCAGGCTGGCTTCCGAAGCATGAAGGAGCCCATCGAGGGATCCCACGTCATGGCTTCTTCCAACGCGCCGCCCATCGACCTCAGCGGTCCCCAGTTAAGAGATGCGCGTGCTCTGGCCGAGTCGATGCACCGACATCTCTTCTACAGCCAGGCCAAGTCGCCGTCGCTGGCCAGCCCTCACGACCATTACTGCTGCCTGGCCCTGGCAGTGCGTGATCTGCTGCTTCAGAACTGGGTGGACACGGCCGAGGCCTACACCAAGCAACACGTTCGCACCGCCACCTATCTCTCGGCGGAGTATCTCCTGGGCCCCCACCTGGAGAACAATCTGGTGAATCTCGGCATGCGCCAAGCCGCGGAAGTCGCCTGCGCCGAACTGGGGCTGTCCCTGGAGGATCTGATCGCCCTGGAGCCGGAGCCGGGGCTCGGCAATGGCGGCCTCGGCCGTCTGGCAGCCTGTTTTCAGGAGTCGATGGCCAGCCTGGAGCTGCCGGCGATCGGCTACGGCATCCGCTACGAGTTCGGCATCTTCCGCCAGCAGATACAGAACGGCCATCAGGTGGAGAGCACTGACCCCTGGCTGGCTCAGGGCAATCCCTGGGAGGTGATGCGGCCGGAGTGGGCCTATCCGGTCACGATCGGCGGTCACACGGTGCTTGGTGTGGCCTACGACACCCCGATCCTTGGCTACGGGGTTCACACCGCCAACACCCTGCGGCTGTGGTCGGCGCAGGCGCCGGAATCCTTCGATTTCGCCTCCTTCAATGCCGGGCATTACACCCAGGCAGTGCTGCAGAAAATCCATTCGGAGACCCTCTCGAAGGTGCTCTATCCGAATGATGAGACCGGGCAGGGTAAGCAACTACGACTGAGTCAGCAGATCTTCTTCGTGAGCTGCAGTCTTCAGGACATGTTCCGCATCCTGAAGGGTCAGGGAATGGCGGTCACCCAGTTCCATGAGAAGTTTGCTGTCCAGCTCAACGACACCCACCCGGCGATCGCGGTGGCCGAGCTGATGCGGCTGCTCATCGATGACCATGGCGTCGACTGGGACACGGCCTGGTCGATCACAACATCCAGCATCAGTTACACCAACCACACCCTGCTGCCCGAGGCCCTCGAGACCTGGGGCCTGGATCTGTTCGCCCATCTGCTTCCCCGGCATCTGGAGATCATCTATGAGATCAATGCCCGCTTTCTGCGGATGGTGCGTATCCGTTATCCCGGCCAGCCGGCTCTGTTGGAGCGTCTGTCTCTGATCGAGGAGGGGCCGTATCGCAAGCTGCGGATGGCGAACCTCGCTGTGGTGGGCAGTCACCATGTCAATGGTGTGGCCGAACTTCACAGCACCCTGGTGCGCCAGCAGCTGTTCCCCGAATTCGCGGAACTCTGGCCTGACAAATTCACCAACGTGACAAACGGAGTCACGCCACGCCGCTGGATCGCCGTCGCCAATCCGTTTCTTTCGGCTCTGATGGACGAGGCGATCGGAACCGGCTGGCGGCGAGATCTAGGCGAGCTCAAGGGCCTGGAGCCGCATGCTGGCGACCCTGCCTTTCTGGAGCGCTGGAGGACGGTGCGCGATCAGAGCAAGCAGCGGCTGGCGAATGCCATCCATCAGGACCTGGGTGTTCTTGTCGATCCCTCCTCCCTGTTCGACGTGCAGGTGAAGCGGATCCACGAATACAAGCGCCAGCATCTGGCGGCTCTTCAGATCGTGGAGCGCTATCTGCGCATCCGCAATGGCGAGGATCTGCCGCCGCGCACCTTCATCTTCGGCGGCAAGGCGGCACCGGGGTATGCGATGGCCAAGCTGATCATCCGGCTGATCAGCGGCATCGCCGAGATTGTGAACATGGATCCGGCGATGGACGGCAGGATGCGGGTGGTGTTCCTGCCCAACTTCAGCGTCAGCCTGGGTCAGAAGGTCTACCCGGCAGTTGACCTCTCGGAGCAGATCTCCACTGCCGGCCTCGAGGCCTCCGGCACCGGCAACATGAAGATGGCCCTGAACGGTGCCGTCACCATCGGCACCCTCGATGGCGCCAACATCGAGATCAGGGATCTCGTCGGCCACGACAACTTCTTCCTGTTCGGCCACACCGCTGAGCAGCTGGAGGTGATCAACAGAGGCGGCTACCACCCGATGCCATGGCTGCAGAACGATCCGATCGCCCGCGAAGCGATTGATCTGATCGGCTCGGGCCATTTCAGCGAAGGCGACCGCGATCTGTTCGATCCGCTGCTGGCCAACCTCTGCAGCTCTGACCCGTTCCGGGTGATGGCTGATCTGGGTGATTATCGCCGCGCCCAGAATTCGGTGGATGATGCCTGGCTCGACACCACCAGCTGGAACCGCATGTCCCTGCTCAACACCGCCCGTTGTGGCTTCTTCAGCAGCGACCGCTCGATTCATGAATACGCCGAGCGCATCTGGAAGGTGAAGCCGGTGCCGATCGACGCCGGGAACCTGATTCCCTCCACCCCGTCTGGAGCCAGCTGAGCAGGCTGGCCTCCTCCTCCCAGTCCAGCCTGCCGCCTGTGTGGGCTGAATCTTCAGGGAACCTGGAATGAACCTGAATCGGTAACCGTTCCAGCAGCGATGGGGTGTGCTCCCGCAGCATGAAGGTACAAGTTGACACGATCCGCCTCCATGGCAGCCAGTACCATCCCTCCCACCGACCTTGGCTCGTCGCCCTCTCTCGATGGCCACGCCCTGGCCGAGGAGATGCGACGGCATCTGTTCTTCACCCAGGCCAAGTCCCCGTCGCTGGCCACCACCCACGACTACTACTGCGCCCTGGCGATGGCCGTGCGCGACCAGCTGCTGCAGAGCTGGGTGGACACGGCCGAGGCCTACACCCAGAGCGGCGTTCGCACGGTGTCCTACCTCTCAGCGGAGTATCTGCTCGGGCCGCACCTGGAGAACAACCTGGTCAACCTGGGTTTGCGTGAGGCAGCAGAGGCTGCCTGCGATGAGCTGGGCCTCGACCTGATGCAATTGATCGCTGAGGAGCCCGAGCCTGGACTGGGCAACGGTGGCCTGGGTCGTCTGGCCGCCTGTTTCCAGGAGTCGATGGCAAGCCTTGAGCTGCCGGCGATCGGCTACGGCATCCGCTACGAATTCGGCATCTTCCGCCAGCAGATCCAGCGGGGCTGCCAGGTGGAGAGCACCGATCCATGGCTGGCCCAGGGAAATCCCTGGGAGGTGATCCGCGCCGAGTGGTCCTATCCGGTCAAGATCGGCCATCACACGGTGATAGGCGTGGCCTATGACACCCCGATCCTGGGCTACGGGGTTCACACCGCCAACACCCTGCGGCTGTGGTCGGCCCAGGCGCCGGAATCCTTCGACTTCGCCTCCTTCAATGCCGGTGACTACACCCGGGCGGTTCTTCAGAAGATCAATTCGGAGACCCTCTCGAAGGTGCTTTATCCGAACGATGAGACCGACCAAGGCAAGCAACTGCGCCTGAGTCAGCAGATCTTCTTCGTGAGCTGCTCCCTGCAGGACATGTTCCGCATCCTCAAGGGGCAGGGATTGCCGGTCACGGACTTCCACACCAAGTTCGCCGTACAGCTCAATGACACCCACCCGGCGATCGCGGTGGCCGAGCTGATGCGGCTGCTGATCGATGAGCACGGCGTCGAATGGGATACGGCCTGGTCGATCACCACAGCCTGCATCAGCTACACCAACCACACCCTGCTGCCGGAGGCCCTCGAGACCTGGGGAGTCGACCTGTTCGAGCAGCTGCTGCCTCGACAGCTGGAGATCATCTTCGAGATCAACACGCGCTTCCTGCGCATGGTGCGCATCCGCAACCCCGGCCAGCCCGCTCTGCTGGAGGGGATGTCGCTGATCCAGGAGGGGCCTCACCGCAAGGTGCGCATGGCCAACCTGGCGGTGGTGGGCAGCCACCGCGTCAACGGTGTGGCTGAGCTGCACAGCAAGCTGGTGCGAAAGGATCTCTTCGCTCCTTTCGTGGAGCTGTGGCCTGAGAAGTTCACCAATGTCACCAATGGCGTCACGCCCCGGCGCTGGATTGCCGTGGCCAACCCATCCCTCTCGGGCCTGCTCGATGACACCATCGGCAGCAGCTGGCGCCGTGACCTCGGCGAGCTCTCCCGCCTGGAGTCGTATGCCGACGACGGTGGTTTCCTGGAGCGCTGGCGCGGCGTGCGGGATCACAACAAGCAACGTCTTGCTAACCTGATCCATCAGCATCTGGGAGTGCTGGTGGATCCCTCCTCCCTGTTCGATGTGCAGGTGAAGCGGATCCACGAATACAAGCGCCAGCACCTGGCGGCCCTGCAGATCGTCGAGCGTTATCTGCGCATCCGCAATGGCGAGGACCTGCCGCCGCGCACCTTCATCTTCGGCGGCAAGGCGGCACCGGGGTATGCCATGGCCAAGCTGATCATTCGCCTGATCGGCGGCATCGCCGAGATCGTGAACATGGATCCGGCCATGGACGGGCGCCTGCGGGTGGTGTTCCTGCCCAACTTCAGTGTCAGCCTGGGGCAGAAGGTCTACCCAGCGGTGGACCTCTCCGAGCAGATCTCCACCGCCGGCCTCGAGGCCTCCGGCACGGGCAACATGAAGATGGCCCTCAACGGTGCCGTCACGATCGGCACCCTTGATGGCGCCAACATCGAGATCAGGGATCTCGTCGGCCACGACAACTTCTTCCTGTTTGGCCATACCGCCGAGCAGCTGGAGGCGATCAACAGGGGCGGCTATCACCCGATGCCCTGGCTGGAGAATGACCCGATCGCACGGGAGGCCATCGATCTGATCGGTTCGGGCCATTTCAGTGAGGGCGATCGCGACCTGTTCCACCCCCTGCTGGCCAACCTCTGCGGCAGTGATCCCTTCCGGGTCATGGCCGACATCGGCGATTACCGCCAGGCTCACAACGCCGTGGATGCAGCCTGGGTGGATGCCGTCGGTTGGAGCCGGATGTCGCTGCTGAATTCCGCCCGTTGCGGTTTCTTCAGCAGCGACCGCTCGATCCGCGATTATGCAGAGCGGATCTGGAACGTGGAACCGATGCCCATCAATGCCTGCACGGTTCTGCCGTCGACCCGGTCGGGCAGCCACTGAGCCGATGGTGGTCACTGAGTCGATCCGGCCCGCCTCCGCAGATCCCGGCTGGATGGCCGTCACCGCCGTGGAGGCGGAACGGCGCCTGAGCGCCAAAGGCATTCAGCTCACCCTTGGCGGTGAGCCCACGGTCGTGCCGATCGACCCCGAGGGTGCCGAGTGGTCGGTGGCGGCCGATGGCCCCACCAAGCTGCGCTACGCGCGGCGTCTGGCCGCCGAACTGCAGCGGCGGGTCTGGCCCGGCAGCACCTTGATGTACTGCCCGGGCAAGCGCTACGACGGTGAGGTCAACCCCCGCTGGGCTCTGAGGCTGATCACAGGCCTTGATGGCAGTCCCCTGGTGCCATGGCCCCAGCAGGCTTCGGCCCCATCCCCGGCCGATCAGGCTGCTCCCGTCCCCCTGCCGGCCAAGCGGGCCGAGGATTTTCTCCATGGGATCGGCAAGGCGCTCGGCCATGAGGTCCATCCCCTGCGGCTGAAGGATCCCCTTGATCCCAGCTCCAAGGTCTGGGCTGTCCCCCTGTCCCACAGCATCCCGACAGAGGAGGAACCCGAGCTCCCCGAAGGCTGGCAGGCGGCCCGCTGGCCTCTGGCCAAACCCCTGCGCCAGCTGCTTCCAGCCAGTGGCCCGGCGGGGTTGCGCCTGCCGCTGCAGCATTTCCCCGAGGGAGTGCTGCGCCAGGTGCTCACCCTGGAGGTGAGCCCCCGTGGTTGGAACCTGTTCCTGCCTCCCCTGCACCGTCAGCCCCTGGAGCAGCTGCTGCATCTGATCGCCGAGGCCAGTGCCGGTTGGAGCCAGCCTGAACTCAGCGGCGTCCTCCCTCACGATCTCGACGGTCGCTGGAACGTGCTGGGCCTGACGGCTGATCCCGGCGTGCTGGAGGTGAACCTGCCGGTCTGCCACGGCTGGGCTGACTACAGCTTCTGGATCCGCACCCTGAGCGAGGCCTCGGAAGCGGTGGGGCTGCGCAGCTGGAAGCAGCTGGGGGATCATCGCCAGGAAGGCACCGGCGGTGGTAACCACCTGCTCTGGGGTGGCCCCAGCCTCGAGACCAATCCCTTCTTTTCAAGACCGGCCTGGCTGGTGGGGATCCTGCGCTTCTGGCAGCGGCACCCCAGCCTCTCCTACCTGTTCGGAAACAGTTCCGTCGGACCGGCGTCCCAGGCCCCCCGCCTCGACGAAGGCAGCGCCAGTTCCCTTGATCTGCAGCTGGCCCACCGGGCGATCGAATCCCTGCCTGAAGGGGATCAGCGGGTCCTGATCAGCGAGACCCTGCGCCACCTCCATGCCGACCGCAGCGGCAACACCCACCGCAGCGAGATCAGCTTCGACAAGTTCTGGAATCCCGCCTGGGCGGCCGGATGCCAGGGCCTGATCGAGTTCCGTGCGATCGAAACCCTGCCCGATCCCGACTGGACTGCGGCCATCGCCCTGCTCTGGAGCTCCCTGGCCGCCCATCTGCTCGATCCGGCCCACCGCCCCACCCAGCTGGAGCCCTTCGGGGATCGTCTCCACGATGCGATGCAGCTACCGCAGGCCATCTGGTCCGACCTCCAAGCGCTGCTGGACCTGCTGGCGCGCGATGGTCTGGTGCTGGAGCCTGAAGTCTTCCGTGCCATCTGGGAGTGGCGTTTCCCCCTGTTGCTGAGCTGGGAGCAGGAGGGAGGAGCCCGGCTGGAGATTCGCAGGGCTCTCGAGCCGTGGCCCCTGCTCTGCGATACCCCGGTTCAGGGGGGCAACACCAGCCGCTTCGTGGACAGTTCCCTGCAGCGCCTTGAGCTGAAGGCCAATGCGGAATTCCTGCAGTCCTGTGCGCTGCGCCTGAACGGCCGGGAACTGCCCCTGGGCGACGGCTGGCTCGGCCTGCGCTACCGCCACAGCCGCCTCTATCCCTCCCTCCACCCCTGCATCGATCCGCATCTGCCGCTGCGGCTGGAGATCAGCGGCCTTGACGCCGACCCGGCTCGCTTCCAGCTGGGGGCAGAGGGATCGGATCGGATCAGCTTCGAGTCCATTGAGGATCCCGACTCCAACGATGAGTGGGGCGCCGTGGGCTCCCCATGGCCTGCACCGGCGGCCGGCCTGCGCACCCTTGATCTAAGGCTGGGATGAGCCAGCTGCTGATCACCGGCGGTGCTGGCTTCATCGGCAGCCACACCTGCCTGGTGCTGCTGGAGGCGGGTCACGAGCTGGTGGTGCTCGATGACTTTTCCAACAGTTCACCCGAAGCCCTAAAGCGAGTGCTGGAGCTGGCTGGACCGCAGGCCGCCCAACGGCTGCAGCTGATCGAAGGCGATCTGCGCAGCGGCGCCGACCTGGAGCGGGCCTTCGCAGCGGCGTCGATCGAGGCCGTGGTTCACTTCGCCGGCCTCAAGGCCGTGGCTGAATCGGTGGCCGATCCCCTGCGCTACTGGGACGTGAACCTCTGCGGCAGCCGCGCTCTGCTGGCGGCCATGGTTCAGGCCGGCTGCCGCACGATCGTCTTCAGCAGCAGTGCCACGCTCTACGGCGCCCCGGAGACGGTGCCGATCGCAGAAAACGCCCGGGTCGCTCCAGTGAACCCCTACGGCTACAGCAAGGCGGCGGCGGAGCAGATGCTGGCCGATGTCTGGGCGAGCGAGCCGGGCTGGCGGGTGGCGCGCCTGCGCTATTTCAACCCCGTCGGCGCCCACCCCAGCGGGCGCATCGGCGAAGATCCAGGCGGCATTCCCAACAACCTCTTCCCCTTCCTGAGCCAGGTGGCGGTGGGACGCCGGCCGCGGCTTCAGGTGTTCGGCTCCGACTGGCCCACCCCTGACGGCACCGGCATCCGCGATTACATCCACGTGATGGATCTGGCCGACGGTCACCAGGCGGCCCTGGACGTGCTGATGGCCGAGCCCCCCCAGCTGCTCACCCTCAACCTGGGCAGCGGCCGGGGCCATTCGGTCCTGGAGGTGGTGGCCGCCTTCGAGCGGGCCTGCGGCAACGCCGTTCCCTGCGACCTTGTGCCGAGGCGCCCCGGGGATGTGGCGGCCACGGTGGCGGATCCATCGCTGGCGCAGCGGCGGCTGGCCTGGCAGACGCACCGCGACCTGGATGCCATCTGCCGCGATGGCTGGGCCTGGCAGAGTGCCAATCCCCAGGGCTATGGGCCGCGTGGGGACTGAGGAGACACTCCAGCAGCACCTGATCCTGGCCGGGGGTGGCCACAGCCATGCCCTGCTGCTGCGCCGCTGGGCCATGGAGGGCCTGCCCCGGGGGGCGCTGATCACTCTCGTCAGCCGGGCCAGCACAGCCCTTTACAGCGGCATGGTGCCGGGGCTGATCGCAGGGCTCTACAGCCGCCGCGAAGCCTCCATCGATCTCCGCCGCCTCTGCGATCGTGCCGGGGTGCGTTTCGTGCGGGCCGAGATCACCGGCCTGGATCAAGCTCATCGTGAGCTGCAGCTGGCCGGCCGTCCGCCCCTGCGCTGGGACCGGCTCAGCCTGGATGTGGGGGCTGTCACCACAGGCTCCGGTGGGATGGCGATCAAGCCGCTGGAGCCGTTCCTCGACTGGTGGGAGTCGCTGGCGCCTGGCCCAGCTCCCAGCCGGGTGCTGGGCGGCGGGGCTGCCGGGGTGGAGGTGGCCCTGGCCCTGAAGGGCCGGGGACTGCGGGTGGAGCTGGTGCGGCGAGGGCACAGCCTTGCCCTGGGCACGCCTGCGGCCAACCGGGCCGGTGAGCGGATGCTGGCGGCGGCGGGCGTGCACCTGCAGAGCCTGGACCCCGGTGCTGATGCCAGGGCCTTGGCCCTTGGATCTGGTCCACTTGTGCGCTGCACCGGCAGCCGGGCTCCGCTCTGGCTGGCGGCCGGCGGTCTGCCCTGCGATCCGGTCACGGGACGGGTCTTCACGGAGGCCAGCCTGGAGGTGGAGGGCCATCCCGGTGTGTTCGCCTGCGGCGACTGCGGCCTGGTGCGCTCGCTGCCACGCCCCCCCAGCGGAGTGTGGGCCGTGCGGGTGGCTCCCGTGCTGGCGTTCAACCTGCGCCGCTCCCTGCGCTCTGAACCCCTGCGCCGCTGGAAACCGCCACGCCATGCTCTGCAGCTGCTGGGGGATGGCGGGGCCGTCGATGGCCAGCCGCGTGCCCTGGCCCTGTGGGGACCGCTCTGCCTGGGGCCCTCCCGTTGGTTGTGGCGGTGCAAGGCCTGGATCGATCGCCGCTTCATCACCCGCTTCCAGGCTCTGGCTGCGATGGCCGAGCAGAGCCCTTGCCGCGGCTGCGCCGCCAAACTGGGCGCCGCTCCCCTGCGCGCGGCCCTGGAGCGGCTGAGCGGGGCCGCAGCTGGAGCCGGCCAGGCGGATGGGGCTCCGATTGGTGGTGACGATGCCGCCTTGGATGATCCCGACTTGGACGATGCCGCTGTGATCGCCGGTTCTCCTGAGGAAGGACTGGTGCTGCAGAGCCTCGATGGCTTCCCCGCCCTGGTGGGCGATGACTGGCTGAACGGGCGGCTGACCGCCCTGCATGCCTGCTCCGACCTCTGGGCCTGTGGCGCCCGGGTGGAGAGTGTGCAGGCCCTGGTGACCCTGCCGCGGGGAAGGGCGGCGTTGCAGGAGGAGTGGTTGCTGCAGACCCTGGCCGGGGTGCGTTCCGTGCTCGATCCCCTCGGCGCCCGGCTGGTGGGGGGGCACACCCTGGAGCAGCGCAGCGCCGCTGAGGGACTCAGCCTTGCCCTGAGTGTGAACGGCCGCTGTGAACCGGGCCGCTTCTGGGCCAAGGGCGATCTGGCGGCCGGTGATCGGTTGCTGCTCAGCCGTCCGATCGGGAGCGGCGTGCTCTTCGCGGGCGCCATGGCCGGAGCGGCGGAGCCGGAGTGGATCGATGGGGCTCTGGTGCTGATGGCCCAGAGCCAGCAGTCGCTGGTGGAGCTGCTGGCCGCCCATGGCTGCCGTGCCTGCACCGATGTCACAGGGTTCGGGCTGCTGGGGCACCTCGGTGAGATGCTGCGTGCCGCCCCTCAGCCTCTGCGGGTGGAGCTGAAGCTGGAGGCGCTGCCAGCCTTCCCCGGGGCTTTGGAGCTGCTGGAGCAGGGTTTCGCCAGCAGCCTGGCGCCCGCCAACCGCAGCGCCTGGGAGGAGCTGGAGAGCGGCAGGGTTCAGGCCGTGCCGCTCACGGCCCCCTGGCGTGAGCTGCTGATCGACCCCCAGACCTGCGGTCCGCTGCTGGCGTCCCTGCCGGAGTCCGAGGCTGAGGCGGCTCTGGCGGCGGTGCGTGCAGCTGGCTTTCGGCGGGCGGAGCTGATCGGGACCGTGCTGGCCGGCCCTGCCTGAACAGGTGACGAAGCTCAGCGGACCGGAGACCTCAGCGAAGCGGAAGGCTCATGTCTGAGCGTCCGTAGCGATCCTCGAAGCGGACGATGTCGTCCTCGCCGAGGTAGGGGCCGCTCTGCACCTCGATCATCTCCACGGGGATCTTGCCGGGATTGCTGAGCCGGTGTTTGGCGCCCAGGGGGATGTAGGTGCTCTGGTTCTCTCCCACGAGTTCCTCGACCCCGTCCTTTTCCACAACGGCCGTGCCTTGCACCACCACCCAGTGCTCAGCGCGGTGGTGGTGCATCTGCAGCGAGAGGCTGGCGCCGGGATTGACCACGATCTTCTTGACCTGCCAGCGCCTCCCCTCGACGATGCCGTCGTAGGAGCCCCAGGGGCGGTAGATGCGGCGGTGGGCCTTGCCCTCGGGGCTGCCGCTGGCGGCGAGGCGGTTCACGATCGTCTTCACGTCCTGGGCGCGGTCGCGGTGGGCCACCAGCACGGCGTCATCGGTTTCGATCACCACCAGATCCTCCACTCCCAGACCCACCACCAGCCGGTGCTCGCTGCGCAGGTAGCAATTGCGAGAGCCCTCGCTGATCACCCGTCCGCGCAGGACGTTGCCGTCGCTGTCGCGCTCGCCCGTGTCCCAGAGGGCGCTCCAGCTGCCCACATCGCTCCAGCCCGCCTCCAGGGGCAGCACAGCGCCCAGGCCCGTGCGCTCCATCACCGCCACGTCGATGGCGACATTGGGGCAGCTGGCGAACGACTCCCGCTCCAGGCGCAGGAAGTCGAGATCGGCGCTGTCGTGGTCGATGGCCCCGCGGCAGCAGCTCACCACCTCCGGCGCCAGCCGCTCCAGCTCAGCGAGGATGGCGCTGGCGCGGAAGAGGAACATGCCGCTGTTCCAGGTGAAGCGGCCACTGGCCAGGAAGGCCTCCGCCGTGGCCGCATCGGGTTTCTCCACGAAGCGGGCGATCGGGGTGGGCGCCTGGAGCAGGGGCTCCACCGCCTCGATGTAGCCGTAACCGGTTTCCGGGGCCGTGGGCACGATGCCGAAGGCCACCAGCAGTCCGCTCTCGGCGGCGGCGCGGCCCGCCTCGACGGTGGCGCGGAAGCGTGCCCCATCCTGAATGACGTGATCGGCGGCGAGCACCAGCAGCAGGGGATCCTCCCCCCGGCTGGTGGCATGCAGGGCCGCCACCGCGATGGCTGGCGCCGTATTGCGACCGAGGGGCTCGAGCAGGATTGCGCCGGGCTCCACCCCGATCTGGCGCATCTGCTCGGCCACGATGAAGCGGTGATCCTCGTTGCAGATCAGCAGGGGAGCTCCGAGCTGGTTCAGCCCCTTGAGCCGCAACTGGGTCTGCTGCAGCAGGGTCTCGTCGCCGCTGCCGGCCAGGGGCCAGTACTGCTTGGGATAGCTGGCGCGCGACAGGGGCCAGAGGCGGGTGCCGGTGCCGCCGCAGAGGATCACGGGAACGAGGGAAGCCGCTGGGCTCATCGTCGGATCCACCTGAGGCAGGGCAAGGCTGGCTCGAATCTTATGGGGAACACCCTGGGGCGTCAGCCTTCAGCCAGACCCTCACGGGTCGAGCAGCCCCGGCGGTGGGGTGATCTCCAGCCAGCCGCCGGCAATGTCCACCCGCGGAACGATCGCCTCCACGAAGGGAATCAGCGCCCGCCGGGTCGGCTCACCGTTGAGCTCCACCTCCAGCAGGTCGTTGCCGGCATGTATCAGATCCACCACGGTGCCGATCACCTCACCCTGGGGGGCCAGGCGCACCTGCAGCCCCTGCAGATCGAGCAGGTGGAACTCCCCCTCCTGCAGGCGGGGCCGATCGCCTGCTTCCACCAGCAGATCCTGGTGCACCAGGGCCTCGGCTTCCTCCCGCGTGCCGACCCCCTCCAGCCGCACAACGAACAGCTCCCGGCCGGGCAGTTGACGGCCCGAGAGAAGTTGCACGGCGCGAGCGGGTTCCTGGGCGCGGCGCAGCCAGCGCTGCCCAGGCCGTGTGAAGCGTTCAGGAAAGTCGGTGCGGGGCACCACCCGCAGCTCCCCCTCCAGCCCCTGGGCCGCCACCACCTTCCCCACCACCAGCCACGCCTCAGTCCCGTCGCTTTCGTTCACCATCGACCCACCATCGACTGATCCACCGTGCATCTGCGCCCCATCCTGCCGATCGGCTCGATAATGGATATCTAATTGCGTTCCCTCCATGGCTGCGGCTGATTCCTCTTCAGTGGATGCACAGCCTGTGGCGCCGCTGGTGCTGCCTGGCACCACCGTCGTTGTGCGGGATCAACGCTCGATCTACAACGGCTACCGGGGCTTCGTGCAGCGCATCAGCGGCAGCCAGGCGGCGGTGCTGTTCGAGCGGGGCAACTGGGACAAGCTGGTCACGATGCCTCTGACGACGCTGGAAGCGAGCTGACTCCCTGCCGCTGTGCCAGGGCCATTCGGGCCGCCTGCTGCTCTGCGTCGCGCCTTGAGCCTCCCCAGCCCTCACCCAGTGGCTGCCCGTTCAGGTTCACGCAGCAGTGAAAGCGTCTGGGGTCGCCATGGAGGCGGCTGCGTTCTTCGCAGAGATAGCGGGGCAGGCCGATCCCCTGAGCCTGGCTCCACTCCTGCAGACCCGTCTTCCAGTTGTGGCGGTAGGGATCGGCCAGGAGCTCACTGGCGCTGCGTTGCCAGTGGGGGGTGAGCCAGCTGTGCACCGCCGCCAGGCTGCCTGTGGCCTCGTAAAGCCCGCCGATCAGGGCCTCGCAGATTTCGGCGCGGATCGTCTGCCGCGCCGCGCTGTCGCCTGCCGCCACCGGGCCGAGGTGCACCATCGCCTCGATGCCGCAGCGCTCTGCCAGCTCAGCCAGCCAGCGGTCGCTCACCAACTGGGCCCTCAGGGCCGAGCGCTGGCCGACGTCCATGGCGCGGTGGTGGCGCTCCAGGTATTCCGCCGCCGCCAGCCGCAGCACGGCGTCGCCGAGAAACTCCAGACGTTCGTGGTTGCTTGGCCGGCCTGCGGAACTGTGGGTGAGGGCCTCCTCGATCGGGGCGAGGTCGAGGTCGGGGTTCAGGGGATCGGTCAGCCCGAGGCCTGTCAGCCCGAGCCCCGCGAGGAACTCCACCAGGCGGCGGCGGCGCTCATCACTCAGGGGCACGGGGACTTCGCGGAGGAGCATCGGCCTCCCTGGGGAGGCTTGAAAGGGTGAAAGCAGGACATAAGCCGGGTTCTGTTCCGGTCCGCCGGAGCGGACCGGGGTGGGCATCTGTCTGGGACCGCCGTTACCGACGGCCTCGAGCGGCGCACTTGTATCGGGACGGGTGTCATGGCCAACCGTTGTCCCTGGGCCTTGCTCCCAGCCGGGGTTTACCGAGCCAGCACCTCTCGATGCTGCTGGTGCGCTCTTACCGCACCCTTGCACCCTTGCCTGTGCCCACCGGGCAAGCCCGGTGGGCCATCGGCGGTGTGTTTCTGTGGCACTCTCCTCACGGTCACCCGCACTGGGCGTTACCCAGCAAGCCTGGCCATTGGGGAGCCCGGACTTTCCTCAACCGAAGCCGGAGTCACCAGCCGAAACTGATCTCCCCTTCGATCGCGACCACCTCGCCTGCTTTCACTCACGACTTTAGGCAGAGGGGGTCTGGCCTCAGGGAACGGCCCATGCCGATAATGAGCAGCCTGGGGGCTGTAGCTCAGCCGGATAGAGCGACGGTTTCCTAAACCGTAGGTCGTGGGTTCGAGTCCCGCCAGCCCCGTACACTTGGTAGGGAACGCTACCGGTGGTGGCCTTCCCAAGCGGGGCTCCCTGGCTAGCGTTGAGAAGGCCGTGATCCCTGCATGAACGAGCTTCACGATCTGCGTCTGCGCTTGCTGGTGCAGCAGGAGGGTGAGCGGATCGCCCGCAGCCATCCTGATGAACTTGACCTTTCCGTCGTTCAGGCCCGCTGCCTCTGCTGGCTGGCACTGCTGGCCGAGGTGCATCAGGAACAGTCGGTCGAGGCGGAGCAACGGGGTGACATGGAGCAGGCGATGGGCTGGTTTGCCGATTCGATGCGCCTGCGCGACGTGATCCAGCTGGTGAGTTCGATCGAAATTCCCCTGCCCAGCGTCCAGGAGGACGGCGGTTACGGCGACGACGCTGACGGGGATGACGATCAGCTGGACCTGCTGGGCCCCTTCGATCGCCTGGTCTGAGGCTCCCGGGGCTCCCAGCGGCAGCCCCGGACATCCAATGCCATGATGGGGATCAAGGAACCAAGGGAGCGCGGTGCCCGAAGAGCCCTGCCAATGCCCTGACTGTCAGCGGTTTTATCGGGAACATGACCGATTGATCCGGGAGAATCCCACTCTGCGGCAGCAGCAGGAACTCAATTGGGCTGCGCTGCAGTCGTTCCGCACCCTGGCAGGCCGGGTGCTGGAAGAGCTGCAGAAAACCCACGGCGACGGCGAGGCCGAGCAGTCCACGCCTCAGCCCGCTGCCTCAGCCCCCGCAGACGCCAGCGGCTCCCCCGAGGAGGAGAGCCTGCAGCAGGCGATTGCCGATCTGGAGAACATCAATGCCCATCTGTTCTCGATCGAAGCGCTGATGGAGCGCATCTTTGATGTGCGTGTCCCTGAGGACGTGGAGCAGAAATTCCGGGAGCTGGCCGGGGAGCTGGCCCCCGACCCCCTCAATGCCGATCGCCTGCGGCTGAACCGCCTGCTGCACCAGACCCCCGATCTGCCGGACCACCGGCCCTGAGCGCCCTCAGTCGATCTCACAGCTGATCGTCACCGGGAAGGGCTCTGCCCGCCAGATCCGCTTGGCGTACTCCCGGATCGAGCGGTCGCTGCTGAAGAAGCCGGTTCGCGCCGTGTTCAGCAGTGACATCCGGTTCCAGGTGGTGCGATCACCCCAGGTCTGACTGACCGCGTCCTGGGCGCGCATGTAGTCGCTGAAGTCGGCCATCAGGTAGTAGGGATCACGGCTGGTGAGGTTCTGCAGCAGGGGCTTGAACAGCTCCGTGTCGCCATTGCTGAAGTGACCCTGCTCCACCAGCCGCAGCGCCTCCGGCAGTTCCGGGATGCTGGCGATCAGCTCCCAGGGGCGGTACCCGCTTGCGCGCAGGGCCTCAATGCCGTCGGTGGTGTGGCCGAACAGGAAAAAGTTCTCGGCTCCCACCTGCTCGCGGATCTCCACGTTGGCGCCATCGAGGGTGCCGATCGTGAGCGCCCCGTTCATGGCGAATTTCATGTTGCCGGTGCCGGAGGCCTCCAGCCCAGCCGTGGAGATCTGCTCGGAGAGGTCTGAGGCCGGATACACCCGTTGTCCCAGGCTGACGTTGTAGTCAGGCAGGAACACCACCCGCAGGCGGCCGTCCATATCAGGGTCGGCGTTGATCGTTTCGGCAATGCCGTTGAGGAAGCGGATGATCAGCTTGGCCATGTAGTAGCCAGGTGCCGCCTTGCCTCCGAAGATCACGGTGCGCGGGGCGAAGTTGTCGCCGAGGCCGTTCTTGATGCGCAGGTACTGGGCGATCACCTGCAGGGCATTCAGGTGCTGGCGCTTGTATTCGTGGATCCGCTTCACCTGCACATCGAAGAGCGAGGAGGGATCCACCAGCAGTCCGCTCTGGCGGTGGATGTACTGGGCCAGATGACGCTTCACCGCCAGCTTGGTCTGGCCCCAGCGCTCCAGGAAGCCAGCGTCGTTCTGGAAGGCCTCCAGCTGGCGCAGGTCGTCGAGGTTGCGCACCCAGTCCTGACCGATCACCTCATTGAGCAGCTCCCGCAACAAGGGATTGGCGAGGGCGATCCAGCGGCGTGGTGTGACGCCGTTGGTCACGTTGGTGAATTTGTCGGGCCAGAGGGAGGCGAATTCAGGGAAGAGCTGGGTGCGCACCAGTTCGCTGTGCAGGGCAGCCACACCGTTGACGTGGTGGGAGGCCACGGTGGCCAGGTGGGCCATCCGCACCGCCTTGCCTTCGCTCTCATCAATGATCGAAACCCGCCTCAGCATCGTCTCGTTGCCTGGATGCTTCAGCCGAACCGTTTGCAGGAAGCGTCGGTTGATCTCGAAGATCAGCTCCAGGTGTCGCGGCAGCAGTGAGCCGAAGAGATCCAGGCCCCATTTCTCCAGGGCTTCCGGCAACAGTGTGTGGTTGGTGTAGGCCAACGAGCGGGTGGTGATGTCCCAGGCGGCATCCCAGCTCAGCTGTTTGTGATCGATCAGCAACCGCATCAGCTCAGCCACCGCGATCGCCGGGTGGGTGTCGTTGAGCTGCACCGACCAGTGCTCCGGGAAGTCGGTGATCGGCAGGTCACGCAGCTCCAGACTGCGCAGCATGTCCTGCAGGGAGCAGCTCACGAAGAAGTGCTGCTGCTTGAGGCGCAGGCGCCGGCCTTCATCGGTGCCGTCGTTCGGATAGAGCACCTTGGAGAGGGTCTCGGAGCCCACCTTCTCCTCAACTGCGCCGTAGTAGTCGCCGATGTTGAAGGCGTAGAAATCGAAGCTCTCAGAGGCCTCCGCTGACCACAGCCGCAGGCGGTTGCAGGTGTTCACCCTGTAGCCCAGCACGGGCACGTCGTGGGGGACACCGATGGCGTGCTGGGAGGGAATCCAGCGCACCCGGTAATCCCCGTGGGTGTCGCGGTAGTTCTCGGTGTGGCCGCCGAAGCCGACGAAGCAGGCCTGGTCGGGGCGGGGAAGTTCCCAGGGCCAGCCGCCCTTGAGCCATTTGTCGGTGATCTCCACCTGCCAGCCATCGCGGATCAGCTGGTCGAAGATGCCGAATTCGTAGCGAATGCCATAGCCGGTGGCGGGGATCTCCAGGCTGGAGAGGGATTCGAGGTAGCAGGCGGCAAGCCGGCCGAGCCCCCCATTCCCCAGGCCCGGTTCCTCCTCCACCTCGAGGATCTCTTCGAGCGAGTCAATCCCGAAACGGCGCAGGGCCTCGGCAGCTTCGTCCTGGATGCCGAGCATCAGCAGGTTGTTGCCCAGCTGGGGGCCGATCAGGAATTCGGCGGAGAGATAGGCCACCACGCGGGTGGGCGTGGCCGAGATCGCCTCGATTCCAGCCAGGTAGCGGGTCATCAGCCGGTCGCGTACCGCGTAGCTCAGGGCCACGTAGAGGTCGTGGTGGCTGGCGGTGGGGGCGAGCTGGCCGAGCGTGTAGAAGAGATGCTCGGTCATGCCGTCGAAGACGCCATCAGCCGTGAGGCCGCTGCGATCAGGGTCGGCGTAGCAGCCCGGGGTGGGCAGCCTCAGCTGGCTGGGCGGAGCTTCGGTCATGGAGGTGGGGCGAAGGGGGTGGAGCGGCGAAGCTGAACAACGGTCGGCTGTGAAAAGCGACGCCGGTCCGATCCGTGCGCAGGCCCACTCTGGCTCAGCCCCGATACGGACGCTCCTGATGCCCATCAGGCAGTTCCGTATCAGCCTGACCAGTCGTCGATCGGTGTGGATTCACTGATGGTGGCCATACCTCACTCTGGACAGAAGCCAATCCCTGCCGCAGATCCCGCTTATCGTCTCCCCCAACTTCAACCACGTGCCGCCACACCGGCCTGAATGACTTTTCCGACTCTCCTGCTTGAAATCGGGAATCACAATGTGGAGGTGGCCGAAACCCTGATCGGGGTCGGCCGTTTTCTGCTGATTTTCCTGGCCGCGCGCACTCTTGCCGAGATCATGGTCCGGCTCCAGCTCCCCACCATCCTTGGTGAGCTGGTGGCGGGGGTGCTGATCGGCCTCTCAGGCCTGCACCTGATTCTCCCTCCTGAAACCGGAGCGGCATTGAGCAACTGGTTCACTTCCGCGGTGGCTTCTCTCTCATCGCTGTCGCCCGATGCGGTCGAGTCGATCTACATCGAGACTTTCCCCAACCTGCAGGCGGTGGCCACCCTTGGCCTGTTCGCCCTGCTGTTCCTCACGGGCCTCGAGAGTGAGCTCGACGAGCTGGTGGCGGTGGGAGCCCAGGCCACCACGGTGGCCTGCACGGGTGTGGTTCTGCCCTTTGCGATGGGAACTTTAGGACTGCTGTATTTCTTCCACGTTCCGCTGATTCCAGCGATCTTCGCCGGTGCGGCCATGACCGCCACCAGCATCGGCATCACCGCCAGTGTCTTCGGCGAACTCAAATACCTCAAGACCCGCGAAGGTCAGACTGTGATCGGTGCCGCTGTTCTCGATGACATCCTCGGCATCGTCATCCTGGCCGTGGTGGTGGCCGTGGCCGGTGGAGGAGCCTTCGAGGTCGGCCCGATCGTGAAGCTGCTCGTGGCAGCAGCACTGTTTGTGGGTGTTTCCCTGTTCCTGAGCCGCACGGCGGCCCCCGCCTTCGACTGGCTGCTGGATCGGCTCAAAGCCCCCGGTGAAGTGGTGGTGGCTTCCTTCGTGGTGCTCTGTCTCTGCTGTTTCGCCGCCCAGGCCATCGGCCTTGAAGCGGCTCTTGGCGCCTTTGCCGCTGGTCTGATCCTGAGCGGATCACGCAACACACACGCCATTCAGGAAACGGTGAAGCCCCTGGTATCACTGTTTGCCACCATCTTCTTCGTGCTGATCGGCACCAGCATGGATCTGTCTGTGCTCAACCCGATGGATCCCGCCAACCGCCCCGGCCTGGTGATGGCCGCCTTCCTGCTGGTGGTGGCGATCGCCGGCAAGGTGGCCTCCGGCTGGACTTACTTCAGCAAGGAGAAGACCAACCGCCTGGTGGTGGGCCTGGGGATGATGCCCCGCGGTGAAGTGGGCCTGATTTTCCTTGGTCTGGGCACCCAGGCCGGTCTGCTCACCCCGGCACTGGAGGCGGCGATTCTGTTGATGGTGATCGGCACCACCTTCCTTTCCCCGATCCTGCTGCGGGTGGTGCTCAGCCGCGAGGAGAAGCTGGCTGAACAACCTGCCTGAGGCTCAGCTCTCGTCACGCCGGGAGGCGATCGTCCAGAACGCGCCGGCGAGCACCACCATCAGCCCGAGGCTGGCGGCCCAGCTCGGGCTAAGGGCCCAGCCCAGCGCCAGCTGGGTGATCCCCCCAACGGCGAACGCCAGCAACACGCTGCTCAACAGCAGCACGATCACGCGCAGGCCTTCAGGGAGCGGTCCTTCAGCCAGGGCCTCATCCAGACGGGCCAGCGGCACAGAGAGGGGCAGATACAAAGCCAGGGCCCACAGGGCCGTTCCCGGCAGCAGGCTTGACCAGTCGAGCACGGAGCGAACCCACCGAATTGATCCCTAGCATCGACGACCAAGCCAAGCCTGCGTTGATCGGCATCCGCCCCGAGCCCTGGACCCATGACGGTCACGGGGTCCATGCCCTGGCCAGCCGACCGAAGCAGCCCCAGGGTCCGGCGCTGCTGCTGGTTCACGGCTTCGGCGCTTCTACCGACCACTGGCGGTACAACATCCCCGTGCTGAGCGAACGGCATGAGGTTCATGCCCTCGACCTGCTGGGCTTCGGCCGCAGTGCCAAACCCTCGGGTCTTTCCTATGGCGGAGCGCTCTGGCGGGATCAGCTGGTGGCCTACGTGCGCGAGCGGATCGGTCGGCCCACGGTGCTTGTGGGCAATTCTCTCGGGGGCTTTGCCGCTCTGGCGGCGGGTGCGGCCCTGGGGAGCGAGGCGGCCGGGGTGGTGCTGATCAATGCCGCTGGCCCCTTCAGTGACGAGCAGGCCGAACCGAAGGGCTGGGGCGCGATCACGAAGCGCACTATCGGTGGCGCCCTGTTGCGCAGCCCGCTGCTGCAGCGTCTGCTGTTCGAGAACATGCGCCGCCCGGCCGTGATCCGGCGCACACTCAATCAGGTCTATGTCGATCGCAGCAACGTGGACGACGAGCTGGTGGAGGCGATCCGGCGGCCGTCGCTGGATCCTGGGGCCTTCGGGGTGTTCCGCACCGTCTTCGACATTCCCCGTGGCCAGCCGCTCGATGAACTCTTTGCCGAGCTTCAGGCACCCCTGCTGCTGCTCTGGGGAATCCGCGACCCCTGGATCAACGCCGCCGGCCGCCGCGCCGCCTTCCAGCGCCACGCTCCGGCCGCCACGAGCGAGGTGGTGCTCGACGCCGGACACTGCCCCCACGATGAAGTGCCCGAGCAGGTGAACGCCGCTCTGCTGGAGTGGCTCGCGAGCTTGCCCGCTGCCTGAGGTCCCATGCCCCTGACCCAACGCACCACGCCCCACCCCCACTGGGAGTTCAGCGCTGCCGCAGGCGGTGATCTGCTGCGGTTGGTGCCGGAGCGAGGCGGGTTGCTCAGCGGTTGGCGCTGCAACGGCCGTGAGCTGCTGTATCTCGACGAGGCCCGCTTCGCCGATCCGGCCCTCTCGGTGCGGGGCGGCATGCCGGTGCTGTTTCCGATCTGCGGCAATCTCCCAGCTGATCAGCTGCCGCTGCCGCAGGGGGTATTCACGCTCAAGCAGCACGGATTTGCCCGCGATCTGCCCTGGGATCTGGAGGAGCTGCCAGGAGCTGTGGGCGTGCGCCTGACTCTCTCTGACAGCTCCGCCAGCCAGGCCATGTTCCCCTTCCCCTTCCGGCTGCAGCTGGAGCTGCGCCCGGTGCCAGGGGGGCTGGCGATCACGGTGGAGCTGCATAACCCCGGTGTGGATCCGCTGCCGTTCGCCTTCGGGCTGCACCCGTATTTCGCCGTCACCTCACTGGCGATGGCGTCGCTGGAGGGCCTGCCGGAGCGCTGCTTCGACCACGGCACCATGGCTCCTGCCGCCACCACCCCGCTGCTGGAGGGGCTGGAGCAGGGGGTGGATCTGCTGGCTCAGCCCGCTGGTCCGGTGCGTTTGCTGGACCGCCAAGCGGGTGTGGTCCTGGAGCTCCAGGCCGAAGCCCCCTTCGATCTGGCCGTAGTCTGGAGCGATCCCCCACGCTCGATGGTCTGCCTGGAGCCCTGGACAGCTCCACGGGGCGCCCTGGTGAGTGGTGAGCGGCGGCTGGAGGTGGCTCCCGGGGAGTCGTGCCGGCTGGCCTGTCGATATCAGCTGCTCGAGGGCGCGGAAGTCAGCACTGAGGATCCAGGGTGATCACCACATTGCCTTTTTTGCGGCCGCTGTCGACATAGCGGTGGGCGGCCACGATCTGATCCAGTGGGTAATGGCGATCGATCACGGGTTTGTAGACCCCGGCCTCGGCCAGCTCGGCGAGCTGGCCGAGGCCGGCCCGCACACTCACCGGACCGGCGATCACCGTCTTGTCACTGCTGAATGTCTGCCAGATACTGCGCAGCATGGCGGCCAGCCCCGCCTGCACCAGCACCAGACGACCTCCCGGCCTGAGGCAGCCACGGCTGCGGGCAAAAGGTGCCGTGCCGGCGGTGTCGATGATCACGTCGTAGGTGTCACCGTTCTGACTGAAATCAGTTTGCTGGTAATCGATCACCTGCCCAGCCCCCAGGGAACGCACCAGCTCCAGGTTGGCTTCGCTGCACACCCCGATCACTTCGGCTCCCAGGTGTCGTGCCAGCTGCACCGCAGCTGTGCCGACGCTGCCTGAAGCGCCATTGATCAGGACGCGCTCTCCTGGCTGAACCTTGGCCTTGCGCAGGAAAGCTAGGGCCGTGGTGCCACCGAAGCAGAGCGCGGCAGCTTCACTGAAGCTGAGATTGGAAGGCTTGAGGGCCAGCAGACCATCCTCCTGCAGGCAGACATACTCCGCGTGGCAACCCATGGCGGTGTCGCTGAAGGCCACCACCGGATCACCGACCTTGAAGCGACTCACCTCCCCACCCACCGCTTCGACGACTCCGGCCAGCTCACTTCCCAGGATCGGTTGCCTCGGTTTCGAGAAGCCGAACACCAGGCGCGTGATCAGCCCGAAACCGGCAGGCACCTCCAGGCTGCGGACCCTCCAGTCGCCGGAGCTCACTGTGGTGGCTCTGACCTGGATCAACACCCCATGGGCTGCCGGGATGGGCTTGGCCACATCAACGAGGTGGAGCACTTCAGGTGATCCGTAGCGCTCACATACGACGGCTCTCATGGTTGATGTTTCCAGAAGAAGGTATTTGGCCTTGAGGCAGCTGAGAGCATTGTCTTCTGATGATCATCTCAGTGGTTGCTGGGCCAGAAATCGGGCTGATCGATCATGGGTTTCCGCATCGGCAGAACGTGAAACCGGCGGCGGATCTCCAGCAGCGGTTCCGCGGCGATGGCCAGATGATCCAGCTGGCTGAAGTCTCCCCGGCAGGCCGCTCCCCGCACGAGAGATTCCGCCAAGAGTTCCGCCGAGCCGGGAAGGTCGAGAGCGCCGCGGCGGCCGTCTACGCCGTGATAAGGCTCTCCACCGCCGCCGTAGGGGATGAACTGCAGATCGGTGCCGTGCTTGAACAGACCCACCTCATGGATCAGGAAATTCGTGAGTGAGGCCATCCAGTTGGCATCGCTGTTGTTCAGGGCCAGCTTGAACGCACCCAGGGCAATTTCCCCGGGGCCTGTGGGTTCATAGCCGCTGATCACATGATTCATGTCATGGCAGACGTAGTACCCGGGATTCGGCGTATTGCGACTCGGCACGGTCATGCCGTTGCGCTCATAGAGCTGGATGAAGGCCCACCCCAGGCTGCCGTAGGGCATCTCAGCCAATCGTTCGATGGCTTCGAAGAAGGAATCGTCGTACTCCTGCTTGCCGCTGCCAGTCTGATGATCCTGATGCTCGGAGAGTTCTGGCATGTACTTGTCGTACATGCGAATGAACTTGGCCGTTGCCTCCGCTGCGGAGAGATGCGCGAAGTCGCGCACGATCTCGAGTTGTGGTGGATCGATCCGCAGGGCTTCTGCATAGGTTTCCAGTTGCTTCAGCTGCGCTTCGCTCTTGGGATGCCGGCAAAGATCCAGGATGATGGCCATCTGAAGAAACAGCCGACGCCAGACGGAATCCACCAGCTCCTCAGCCAGTTGGTTGGGGCTGAGGGGCTCGATCGTCGCCAGCGTGGTGCTCTGCTGCCCAAGGAGATGGGTGGCCAGGGCCCTGAACACACGTTGCTGTTCAGCTGTGGGTCCGCCGTCGACCTCCATCAATCCACACAGCCCACGCGACAGGGCTCGGGCGGCAGTCGGCAGGACCGGGAAGGGAATCGTGGTGAGCGTCACGGCAGTAGATCAGTCTTGTGTAGAGGGTAGAGATGCCGGCTGAAGGCTGCACTGCTGCGGCCAGCCAAAGGTCATCGATTTACTGAACTGGTTTATCCCACCATCCCACGATAGGTGATCCAGTAGTTGCTGATTATGGAATAACTTGGCAGAAAAGTACAATCGAGGCTGCTCTGAGTGGTGGGCAAGGCTTATCTGATGCTAGAAGTGAACTTGTTGTGACCTGTCCACTCGGAGGGCTTGTTAGCCGTCTTAATCAATGGCCTGTGCGTGAAGCCGCAACCCAAGAGCCTTGGCTACTTTGAGTACTGTCGCGAAACTAGGATTTCCTTCGGAACTAAGTGCCCTGTATAAGCTCTCTCGGCTAAGGCCAGCATCCTTTGCCACTTGTGACATACCCTTGGCTCGAGCAATATCTCCCAGGGCTCGCGCAATGCCGGCAACATCCTCAGGTGCTTCTTCAAGCCAAACATCTAGGGAAACTCTGATCAAGACGGCTTAACCCATAAAACCTAGTCTCATTCTCGTCAATGAGACGATGCTGAGCAGAATTTGCCCCCATTCACTCACTCCAGTCCTTGCAGAGACGTTCAGGCAGTTTCCAGCATGCATTTTGTTTTGATATTTGGATGAATGTCGACCTTTAAGACTCACTAAACCCTTGTACTACGCTGGATCAGGTATTCGTTCCCGAACCATCCAAAGGTTTGCCAGGGCAAAGAGCAACTTCAGCTTGAGGTCGTTCTTGCGGATACCTCGGTAGAAGACCTTCCGGAATCCGAACTGACATTTGATGATGCGAAAGGGATGCTCCACTT
>NZ_NQKW01000063.1 GCF_002252625.1 Synechococcus sp. 1G10
TAGGGAAGCTCTGATCAAGACGGCTCAATCCAAACAACCCAGTCTCATTCTCATCAATGAGACGTTATTGAGCAGATTTTGCCCACTGTTCGCTCACAGCAGTCCTTGCAGAGATGTTCAGGCAGCTTCCACTATGCGTTTTCCCTTGACTTCTGGATGATTGCCGACCTTTAATGCACGCTAAATCCTTGTACTACGCTGGATCAGGTATCCGTTTCCGTACCATCCAAAGGTTTGCAAGGGCAAAGAGCAACTTCAGTTTGAGGTCGTTCTTGCGGATGCCTCGATAGAAGACCTTCCGGAATCCGAACTGACATTTGATGATCCGAAAGGGATGCTCCACTTTGGCGCGGAAGTGGGCTTTCGCCGTCTCAATCAGATCCAGAAGCCTGCCCTCTGGTGTCTCTGGAAGCACTCTGCGCTGGCCGGGCTTCATGGCAATCCTGAATTCAGCCTCGAAGCCTTGGAAGTCGTTTCGTTTCTCGATGCCGATGTGGCCTGCATCGCCGTAGATGAGGCGTTCATCCCCATGGAGCCGCTCAGCTGCTGTATTCAGCTCATGCACGTTGGCCGCAGTGCTCTCAACAGAGTGGACCAGCCCAGATGCGGCATCAACGCCAATGTGGCAGCGCATTCCAAAGAACCACTGCTTGCCCTTGGCTACCGAGTGCATTTCAGGATCCCTCTGCTTGGCCTTGTTTTTGGTGGAGCTGGGGGCATTGATGATCGTGGCATCAAGGATCGTGCCTTCCCTCAGCATCACTCCCCTCTCGCTCAGCATCTGGTTCACACCCGCGAGGATCTGCTCGGCGATCCGGTGCTCTTCCAGCAGATGGCGAAAGTTGAGGATCGTGGTCTCATCAGGGATCCGGCCTTCCATCGTCTCGATCCCTGCGAAGCGGCGGAAGCAGGGCGTATCGATTAGCATCTCCTCCATCAGTGGATCTGAAAGCGTGAACCATTGCTGCAGCAGATGGATTCGCAGCATCACCTCCAAAGGAATCGGCGGACGGCCTCCTTTGCTGGAGGGCTTGTGATACACAGGCTCTATTAAGGCCAGAAACGCCTCCCAGGGAACCGTGGCCTCCATCTCATCCAAGAAGCGCTGACGACGCGTCCTCTTTTTGGCAAAGATCTGCTCGTAGTCCGTAAAGCCCAGCT
>NZ_NQKW01000064.1 GCF_002252625.1 Synechococcus sp. 1G10
GAACCAACTCAGCCCGGCATGCCACGGCTACACCAAGGGCCTTATCGCACAGATAAATATGTTCTCTAGTCCTTCGGGAAGTTCAGCCAGCGACGGCGCATACACGCTGCTTCTGGCAGAATCGCATGAAGTTGAACGTCAGATTCCTCAGTCCCCACCATGCATTTGTTCTTGCAAGACCGATGCGCCGCGTTAGCTTTCCACACATGCTTACCTGCATCTGGCCAAAGACGTGTTCAACGCGGGCCCGAATCTTGGACTTGACCTTGTTTCGTGCCTGTGCATCCTCATCAAGGGGACGATTGCGAGTTCCTCTTTCGTGAATTTGGCTTTCAATGCCTGCTGTAGCTAGCAGCTCCTCAAATTGCCGACCCGCATATCCAGAGTCGGCCCAAACGATATCCACTGAATTTTCCGGATCTAGCAAGGCTGCTATCATCTGACTATCGTGAATGTTGGCTGGCGTAACCACGTATCTGCGAATAAATCCATGTTCGGCATCAATGCAAATACTGTTCTTATAGCCATAGTGGCTGACACCATTCTTTCTCACCCAGCGAGCATCAAGATCCTTCTGCTGCAACCGATTTGGCTTGTCGTGCCAGTCTTCTGGCACTTCGCCTTGCTTGATCACTTGATTCTCTGCCCGGGTATTTCTTTGCTTTGGAACGGGCACCAGTGTGGCATCGATGATCTGGCCACCACGTGCCTCCAGGCCCTGGGCCCGGAGATGCTGCTCAAAGCAATCAAACAATTCTTCGATCACTCCTGCGTTCCTTAGTCTCTCCCTGAAGAATGCCACTGTTGTAGCATCAGGAATCGTATCCATCACTCCCAAGCCAACGAATTCCTCAAAGGATCGACGGTCATTGACCTGAAATTCAAGCGCTTCGTCGCTCAGATTGAAAAGCTGCTGGAGCATCAGCATTCGGAAAAGGATGATGGGATCAATCCGTTTTCTGCCTGCATTGTTCTTGCGCTCAGAACAGTATCCCTGCTCTATGAGAGGGCGAAAACTGTCCCAAGGGATAGCTTCGGAAAGAGCGGTCAGAGTGGGGTTCTTTTGATGCAGTTTGTGGATTCGCTGCTCTTCATCCCAAAAGCCACGCTGCCCCATTGATTTGGCGCTTTCAACGCATCTATTGTATCTG
>NZ_NQKW01000065.1 GCF_002252625.1 Synechococcus sp. 1G10
TGATCGACTGAAATCCAGCCAGTCGGAGCAGGTTGAGCGCTGCCGTCCGCAGCGTCGCCATCGCTCCGGCCCCGTTGCCGCGGTAGCGATGGGCGTCCTCATGCAGCTGGGTGTCACGGATCCAGTGCCAGCCCTCGATGCTCCATCGGTCTCTCACCAGTTGCAGCAGGGCTTCTGGGGTGGTGCGCAGGCTGGTCAGAAACAGGTGGGTGGCCTGGAACGGCTTGCCGTTGCGGGTCCCGATCGCCATGACCTCCACGATCCAGCTGGTCCCGCTCCAGGTTTCGCGGATGTGTCCCGGCGCCTCTTTGGCTCGCAAAGTCCAGGTGATGACACGGCCGTGGCTCTTCTCCTGATCCGTTGCCACGAAAGGGATCTTGCGCTTTCCCTGGAACTGGCTGCGGATCTGGCGATGCAAGGTCTTCTGATTCGCCTTGACCGTCAGGAGGAAGTCGGCCCCCTGCTCCTGGAGCTGTCGAAAAACGGACGCTGCGTGTGGAGGGCATCCGCCTGGATCAGCATGCCCTCCAGATGCAGCTCACCCAGAAGCTGCTTGAGCACCGCCCGCTCGTGGTTATCACCGGTGGCGTAGCAGGCCTGCGAGATCGCCACACCCAATGCGGCCGAGTACAGCGTCACCTGGGCAATGAACGCTGAGCCGCCACCAGGCGTGGGCTCGATCGAACCCCGCAGCGTCTTTCCATCACAAATAAGTTGGTCGAGATCCGCTGCACCACCTGGGATCTGGGCGAGCGTCCAGTCGCGTATGGCCGCGCACAGGGCCGTGACATCCATATGTAGGAAGAAGTAGCGGAACGCTGAATCCGATGGCGGCCGCCGCAGTTCAAGACCAAGCGACTTGGTGAGCGCGGCGTGGTGACGGCGAGCAAACCGCTCCAGATCCCGCAGGCTCTGGCAACCGCTCAGGATCCCGAGCACCGCCACCAGAAGCAGGTACCAGCCCGGGATGCGCACCCCACGCCGCATGCGGGCGTCCGGAATCGCCTGGAGGAAACTGATCAGATCAAGATCGGTTGCGGCAGAGGAGGTTTCGGGCACAAGGAGGGAGCACTCCCACCGACCAAAACCCATGGGTGCGGCTCAGGCCAGAGCGCCTGTGACACACTTTGAATCAGCCCTG
>NZ_NQKW01000018.1 GCF_002252625.1 Synechococcus sp. 1G10
GCCTGATGGCCGTGGCGCATGACATCAACCAAATGCTCGGCTGGGTTGGTGTCAAATCCGCGCAGACGGGATGAATTGACTTTCAGTCAGCCCTGGGGTTCCCTCAGACCTGGGCGCAATGACCAAGGCTCCTGGCCCCTTCATGCCGTTGCTACTGCCAGCTGCTGCTGTGACCGGCGGTACCTAAACAACTGGAGCAGATTGTGGGTGGCGGCAATCAGATGCCACTCGCCGTTTATCTTCCCAAGGCCCCTGAGGAGAAAACGCCACAAACCACGGCATCCCTTGATCTGACCGTGCCTAGTCATCACGCCTTTAGTCTTGACTTGAGCGACATACACGGCAATTCTAGAAAATAATATGAAGCTCCTGCTATTAGCAGCGTGCCTATGCATGTTATGAGCACAAGCTGGCTTGAGCTGATGATGCCTGACTTGAGATACGGCAGCATATTATCTATGATAAATGGATGAAAGACATAGGCTCCATAGCTTATCTGCCCTAAATACTGTAAAGGGGCAATCCCAAGGAGCCATCCCATCATACTGGGCAAAGAAAGACCTGCTACTGCCACAATCCCGACATAGCCTAGTCCTGAAAAAAGATTGCCAAAAACGATATCAGCCCATTTGGGGCCAATCCCAGTTTGCCGGATTATGAATGCCGCTATAACGTATGCCAAGGGAAGGTACGCCAATAATCCTATGGCCTTCGGACCAGCTTTGGAAACTCTTGCCTTTACCATAGGATAAACAAATGAGAGCGCTGAGCCAAGGGCAAGAAGGTCAAGATTAGATTGTGTCGATATATATGTGGCTAGCCCTGTCATGGAAGTGTATCCCGAGTAAACGTAAAAACCTTTTGTGGCCAAGGAAATTACAATTGCCAAAACTGGCGCCATCCACGTGGTTCGCGATGGCAAGGCCATGATTAATATTGGCCAGGCCAGATAAAATTGATGTTCAACGGCTAATGTCCAAAAGTGAGCATAATATGCCTCATACCAATCCTGTGCTCCCATCTTGATGTTCAGTGTGTAGGTGGCTAGCCATGGCGCCAATTCACGTGCTTCGCCAAGGTTAATCAAAATCGCAGCAAGTAATACTGTGAAGTAAAGCGGATAAATCCGAAGAGCACGGCGGATAAAAAATACTCTTAATCCTCTTAGTAGGTCTTCGCTTCCATGGGCCACCTTCTTCTTTAACTTCAATAGGATTGATGTGATGAGAAATCCGCTTAGCACAAAGAAAATGTGTACTCCTGCTGTCGCCAAGTAGCCAAAGCTCGGCGAGCCCGGCAGAGCTTGGCTTGTGTGATGAGCAATCACGCCCATGACGGCTATGGCGCGTATGCCATCAAGTTGTGGCATGTAGGTTGAACTTGTGTTGGCTTTTATCTGCATTGCTGTTTAAGCCTTCTCACTTTGCTGTTCTGGAAGAACATTTTTTGATAAGTCTGCTCCGAAACACATTGAGCTGATAATAGGTAAGCCTACTGGTTCTGCAGATATTGTCTGGGAATATAGGATTGTCCAAGTCACCTGCTCGGAGTGGGTACGAGAGCAAACTTCTCAGTTGCAGTCGTCACCACGCTTGCCACTGATCTTGCCATGCGTTTCATCTGTGTTCGGCAAGTCCATAGGAAGGCTGCTCCAGGTATGAGCATCACGAGCACCGCCATGAGGCTCTTGCAAATCAGAACAATCAAGAACAGGGTAGCCCACATGGTCAGGATTGTCTTGGCAAGCCCTGATAGCTTCAGCTTAAGCTTGAGCCGATGCAGCCGTTCGTAGCCACCATGAATCTCGGTTGCTGAGTACAAATAGCACCAAGCCCAGAGGCCCTGCTGTACGCGTATATCCCAGCGCTCCCATCCATTCTGTATGTTCACAAAGTACTTTCTTTCCTGCAGCTGATGAATGACATCCTGAAGTATAATGTTCCTCTCGATCCCTTGATCTGACCAGAAATTAAGCCGGTACGTTCTCTGAAGAGGGAATTTACTCTTCAGTGGTTTCTCCAGAGGTCTTTCGGGTGCCCCCTTTGCGCCCAGTAGCTTACTTCTCCACTTGTACCGCTCGATGCTCCGCACCAGCGGGCCGACCAGGATCAGGTAGCTGATCAGCAGCCGGCTGCGCAGCCCCGTGAAGCGGGAATCCACCGGGGCACGCCATGCCAATAGGACGCTGCTTCCGACCGTGATCAACAGCGCTATGGCTCCCAGCAGCAGCCCATCATTTGCAAGGGGGGCCAGCAACAGCATCGTCAGACCGAAGACGTTCCATTCAAGGGTCTGCGGTAAGTAGGCCCACAGGCTGGCAGGTTGCTGGTAGAGGCTCTGGAACGGCGCCATGCCGAACACGCCCGAGTAGATGAATGGTTTCCCCGGCACCAGAGACGTGCTTAGGTCGCCGTAGATGCGCCCCAGCCAGCGTGCCTGGCCGAGCAGGTTGAATCGCTGCGGGTGCTTGTAGAACACCATCGCCTCAGCCTTGCCATAGCCCCGTTGCTGGTTGAAGTAGTCCTTCACCGTGTTGCGACGGAAGTGCCACACCTGGGCCGCCGGGCTGAACCCGATCGAATGGCCGGCGTCCTGCAGGCGCCAGCAGATGTCCACATCGTCTCCGGCGGCCCGGTACTGGGCATCGAATCCCCCCAGGTCCCTCAGCACATCCGCCTTGAAGGCCATGTTGCAGCCGGCGATGTGTTCGGCTTCCTGGTCGTCGATCAGCACATGGGTGGGGCCTCCGGGGGACACGGCCACGGCGGAAGGCACCAGGGAGTTTTCAGGAGGGGGCAGATTCGGCCCCCCCACAGCCACTTCGCCCGTGATCCGGAACCCATGCACCAGATAGGTGATCCAGTCGGGGTCCACATAGCAGTCGGCATCTGTGTAGGCCACAATCTCGCCTTTGGCCGCCGCCAGGCCCACGTTGCGTGCCACGCTCAGACCTTTGTTCTCCTGGCAGATCAGGCGGATGTAGGGGTACTTCCGGCAGATCTCCAGGGTGCCGTCGTTGGAGCCGTCGTTCACCACGATGACCTCGTAGTTCGGGTAACGCACGGTTTCCAGCGCTGCCAGGCAGGTATCGATCGTGCGGTCGGCGTTGTAGGCGCACACCACCACCGACACCTTTGGGCATTCGGCTGGCAGCGGCGGTAGCGGCTCCTGGTAGTAGTGCTTCACGACGTCGAACGCTGGCTTCGGTTTGCGCTCGGCGCTCACCACTCCGAAGGCCCAGTCGGTGATCGCATGGCCACCGGTGAACCATTCGTCGGTCCAGGCGAACACGACCGTTCCGGCCGCACCCATCTCGAAGCTCGTTTTCAGTTTTTGGTTGAGAATCTTGGCCTGTCCCTCCTCGCCCTCCCGGATCGAGTCCGCACCGAATTCGCTCAGCACCAGAGGCTTGGTGCCGGCCAGGTTCTGCAGCCGACCCAGGTACTTCTGGAAGACCTCCTGGCGATGCAGATACACGTTGAAGCAATAGAAGTCGACGAAGTCGAGCTCGAGGTATTCAGTCGATGGGAAGCTGGCATAGCTCACCAGAGCGCCAGGATCCCTGGCCCGGATCAGTTCGGTGAGACCCCGTAGAAACTTCTGCACCTTATTCGCACCATGCCAGCGGATGATGTCCGGCGGAATCTCATTGCCAACCATATAGCAGAACAGTGAGTTATATCCCTTGCATTCCTCCACGACGGCCGTGACCGCAATGCGGATCTCGTTCTGAACGGTTTTCGAATCCAGGAAGGTGACGTGCTCCGCCCAAGGTATCCCAGCCATCACCCAGAGATTCCATTCCTCGGCCAATTCCAGCAGCCAGGCTGGGGGGGAGGTGTAGGTGCGAAGGCAGTTCACACCCAATTCCCGCATCAGCGCGAAATCGCGAACAACCTGCTCTTTCTCAGGAAATTGACGGCCATGAGAAGCTTCCTTGAAGGGGCCGTAACTCACCCCTCTCAAGTAGATCTTTTCTTCCCCCATTACGAAAAATTTCCCGGACGTGCGTATACCTGCGCTCATGGGGGGGGGGGGTAAGAGAAGCTGATCGTGACCTGACGTCAGGAAAATACAGCACAAAACCGATTTAGGGACTTGCGCTTGACGGTTTCAGTAGAGCAGAGCGGGCAGTCTGTCCGCCAGAGGCGCCCATGGGAAGATGATGATGTGTCCTTGCGGCGTTCCCGGCTCCTTGTTGGCGAATCCAGACCCTGGCGTGACACGCCGTTCTCTCCTGGTCACCGGTGCCGCAGGCTTCATCGGTTCAGACGTTTGTCTGAGGCTTCTGGAGCGGGGCAATCATGTGATCGGTCTTGATAATCTGAACCCGTACTACGACCCTGCCCTCAAGCGGGCCCGGCTCGAGCGGATCGATGCGGTGGCCGCTGCAAACCGGGCATCCTTCAGCTTTCACCAACTGGATCTGGAGAACGGCGCCGCCCTCGTTCGACTCTTCGCCTCCGAACGCCCCCGCGCCGTGGTTCACCTCGCCGCCCAGGCCGGGGTGCGCTATTCGATCGAGAACCCGGCGGCCTACATCCAGAGCAATCTGGTGGGTTTTGGGAACATCCTCGAGGGCTGCCGTCACCATGGTGTGGAGCATCTTGTGTATGCCTCAAGCAGCTCCGTGTATGGCGGGAACCGGCGCATGCCCTTCTCCGAGCAGCATCCTGTGAACCATCCGGTGAGCCTGTATGCGGCCACAAAGAAGGCCAATGAGCTGATGGCTCACACCTACAGCCATCTCTATGGGTTGCCGGCCACGGGCCTGCGCTTTTTCACTGTCTATGGCCCCTGGGGCCGTCCGGATATGGCGCCGATGCTGTTCGCCAAGGCGATCCTGGCGGGCGAGCCGATCCGGGTGTTCAACCATGGCCGCATGCAGCGTGACTTCACCTACATCGACGACATCGTCGAAGGGGTGATCCGCTGCCTCGACAAGCCGGCCACTCCGGATCCAGATTTCGACCAGCTCGATCCCAACCCGGCAACGGCGGCGGCGCCACACCGGATCTTCAACATCGGCAACAGCCAGCCCACACCACTGCTGCGCTTCATCGAGCTGCTCGAAGACGCCCTGGGTGTGAAGGCCATCCCCCAGTTCGAGCCCATGCAACCGGGGGATGTGGCTGCCACCGCCGCTGACACCTCAGCGCTTGAGGCCTGGATTGGCTTCGCTCCCCATACCCCCCTCGAGGAGGGCATTGGCCATTTCGCCCGCTGGTATCGGGACTACTACGGCGTCTGAGCGGGACGGCTCGCCATAAAAAAGGGTCCCGTTGGGACCCTGGACTTGGGTGAAACGGCTCTGAAGATCAGGCCGAACCCAGACCCACGTAGGAGCCGTAGAAGAACAAACCCACCACAAAGATCACCGCGATGCCACCGGCGGTGGCGACGAGCCACAGCGGCAACACACCTTCGGTCCAGCGGCTCTTCCAGGCCACTGCTGGCCTGCCATCAGGAAGACGGTCGGGAAGTCGACCATCTGGCAAACCGGATTTCTTGCCGCTCATGGCTGTGTCTCCCGTTCAGTTGAAGAAGTAGCTGGAGAAAAGCACTCCGGTGACGAACACGATCAAGAGCCCTAGATAGAGGCTCGTGCGATTGAGTTCAACCGGAAGATTGTTCGGATTGGGATTGCGCTGCATGGCGATGTTCAGCGGCGGACGAACTGCATGGCAGCCAGGGCACCCAGGAAAAAGACCGTGGGAATGCCCAGCGCATGCAGAGACAACCACCGAACCGTGAAGATCGGGTAGTTGCGGGGCGTGGTGCTTGGTGACTGGGTCATGGCTTATTGCAAGCGCAGGTCGAGCTGGCTCTTGCCTTCGTAGCGCTGACTCACCACCGGTGCCTTGGCTTCCTGAGCCTGGAAGTAGGCATCGGGGCGAGGCGTACCGAAGGCGTCGTAAGCCAGACCGGTGGAGACGAACAGAAAGCCCGCCAAAAAGATCGCCGGCAAGGTGACGGCGTGGATCACCCAGTAACGGATGCTCGTAATAATCTCGAAGAACGGACGTTCTCCGGTGGAGCCGGCAGCCATAGCAGCGGGCAAATCAGCTGATTGATCCTAGGCCTTGGGGTGGCTTTGAGGCGAGAGGCGCCCCCTGTTGGTTACAGAGGGATGCAGTCAGCCCACCCAGCGGAGCAGGTTGCCCCGCTCCCCCAGCAGGAAGCCCTTGCCCTCGCCGCTGAAGACGATCCGGGTGAAGTTGGTGGGCTGGGAGCCGCCCAGGGGATCCCGCTTCCAGCTGGAGCCACCGTCCTCGCTCACCAGCAGCGTGCCGCTGCCGCCGCCCGCCCAGATGGCGCCCTTGGGATCCCAGGCCATATCGAGGTAGCCGTAGCCGTTGGTGATCGGGATCACCGGCTTGCTCCAGGCCTCCACATCGGCCCCATCGGGGTTGAAGCGCAGCTGGGCGCCGCGAGTCACCATCCAGAGCTTGCCGTCGGGCTGGAAGCCCATGCTCTGCAGCCGTTGGCTGCTGATGCGCTGGTGGGGCAGCCAGGTGGCCTGGCCAGGCTCCCAGGTGGCGAAGAAGTTGCCCAGGCTGGAGACGCTCACGTAGCGGCCATCGGGGGAGCGGCGCAGGTCGCGTACGGCGCCGGCGGCATCGCTCACCTCGGCCTGCCAGCTGCCGCCGCCATCACTGGTGCGGTAGATGGCGCCGACGGTGGTGGCCAGCTCGGCCTTGCCGCGGGCCAGGGCCGTGATCAGGTAGGGATCGCCCGGCAGTTTGGTGTCCAGGAGCAGGCGCTCCCAGTTCTGGCCCCCATCGGTGCTGTGCAGCAGCAGGCCAGGCTGGCCGGCGATCCAGCCCTCCTGGCCGGTGAAGTCGATGCTGAGCAGGCGGAAGTTCTCGTCTTCCGGCAGGGCGAGGGCTCGGGTCTCCCAGCTGGCGCCGCCATCGTCGGTTTCGAGGATCAGGCGGTTGCTGCCCACCAGGAAGCCGTGGCGATCGTCGGTGAAGGCCACGTCGAGGGGATTGGAGCGGGTGTCGAGGGCGACGGGCTGCCAGGGGCTGCTGGCGGCCACGGGCAGGCCAGTGGTGACGCAGCCGCCGAGGCCGAAGGCCAGGCCCGCGGCCAGCACCAGGCCGAGCAGGGAAGAGAACAGGCGTTTCACGGGACTCAGCGCAGGGAGTACAGAGAGAGGAAGAAGGCGAACGCAAGTGCGAAGCCCCCGAAGATCAGCACGTTCTTCTGGCCGGGGGTGAGCTTGTTCACGCCGAGGCCGAAGTTGAGGTTCTCCTCGAAGCCGCTGGGCTTGTTGCGCGGGCCGATGTCGCGGAAGGCCCCCACACGGCTGCGGCAGACCGGGCAGCGGAAGCCGATCGGATCGAGCGATGCAAAAGGTGTGCCGGGGACGATCGCCAGCTTGGCGATGCCCTCTTCGGGGTCATAGACGAAACCGCAGCTGCGGCACTCGAAGCGGTGGGTGTCTGGATCGCTTGTCTGCTCCGGAGCTCGTTCCTCCTCGCCGTCGTGCCCGTTATCCATGGCGCTGGCCCCTCTGCCGTTGACTCGGACTCTATCCAGGCGATCTCTGCCGACGGATGCCAGACTGCGCCCCAGCTTGGGCCCCTTCATGTTCGTGCTTCCCGGCTACGACGCCTTTCTGGGCTTTCTGCTGATTGCGGCGGCAGTTCCTGTGCTGGCTCTGGTCACCAACAAGTTGGTGGCTCCCAAATCCCGTGATGGGGAACGCCGTCTCACCTATGAATCGGGCATGGAGCCGATCGGCGGCGCCTGGATCCAGTTCAACATTCGTTATTACATGTTTGCTCTGGTCTTCGTCATCTTCGACGTTGAGACCGTCTTCCTCTATCCCTGGGCCGTGGCGTTCCACCGCCTGGGTCTGCTGGCCTTCATCGAAGCCCTCATTTTCATCTCGATCCTCGTGGTGGCCCTCGCCTACGCATGGCGCAAGGGTGCCCTCGAGTGGAGCTGATCCCCAGCCATCCGGAATCCCGACCAGTCGAACGATGACCATCACCCCGTCCAGCCCCGGAATCAGCGAAGCCCCCTCGATCGAGGCCCTTCGCGATCTGCGTGCCGCCACCTGCAACCCGGTGGGTGCCCCCACGGTCACCTCGGATCTCTCCGAGAACGTGATCCTCACCAGCCTCGACGACCTGCATAACTGGGCCCGGCTCAGCAGCCTCTGGCCCCTGCTCTACGGCACGGCCTGCTGCTTCATCGAGTTCGCAGCTCTGATCGGTTCTCGCTTCGACTTTGACCGTTTCGGCCTTGTGCCCCGCTCCAGCCCGCGCCAGGCGGATCTGCTGATCACGGCCGGAACCGTGACGATGAAGATGGCGCCGGCTCTGGTGCGGCTCTATGAGCAGATGCCCGAGCCCAAATACGTGATCGCCATGGGGGCCTGCACGATCACCGGCGGGATGTTCTCTGCCGACTCCACCACGGCCGTGCGTGGCGTCGACAAGCTGATCCCCGTCGACCTCTACATCCCCGGCTGTCCGCCCCGGCCGGAAGCCATCTTCGATGCGGTGATCAAGCTGCGCAAGAAGGTGGGCAATGAGGCCCTCGCCGAGCGGGGCAACCTGCAACCCACCCACCGCTACCTCACGATCGAGCACGCCATGAAAGCGGTGGAGCCGGCCGTGAACGGTGCTTATCTGAAGGCAGAGAGCCAGCAGGCCGCCTTCGCCGCCGGGGCCGGGCTGCCCCTGGCCACCCCCGAACCCGAAGTCCTCGCCGCCACCAGCTCCTCCAGCGATGCCTGATCCCACCACCGCCACCGAGCTCAGCCCCGCCCCGATCGGCGCCGTCAGCCAGTGGCTGACTGATCAGGGCTTCGACCACCAGCCCCTGCCCGCCGACCACCTCGGCGTGGAGATCATCGGGGTGGAGCCGATCTTTCTCCCCGTGGTGGCCGCCGCCCTCAAGGCCTGGGGCTTCGATTATCTGCAGTGCCAGGGTGGCTACGACGAAGGCCCAGGCGGCCGTCTGGTCAGCTTTTATCACCTGGTGAAGCTGGCTGAGGCCGTGGCGCAGGGGCCATCACCTACCAAGCCCCCAGAAGAGGTGCGCCTGAAGGTGTTCCTTGAGCGCGGCGGCGATCTCTCCATCCCTACCCTTTACGGCCTGTTCCGTGGCGCCGACTGGCAGGAGCGGGAAACCTTCGACATGTTCGGCATCACCTACTCAGGCCACCCCCATCCCAAGCGCCTGCTGATGCCCGAAGACTGGAAGGGTTACCCCCTGCGCAAGGACTACGTCCAGCCCGACTTCTACGAGATGCAGGACGCCTACTGAGCGCGGCATTTCTGAGCCTTGCTTATTGAGCCAGGCTGCTGAGCCAGTCGAGATCGTTCCCTGCTTTCTGGCCCTTGGATTTGCGATAGAAGCGCATCACGGCATGGGCGAGGCTGCGGGAGTCGTGACGGAGGGTGTCACTCGGGCGTGAACCCTGCAGGGCGGCGAGCATCACGTCGTAGCCGGCACTGCGCAGCTGGCGTGGATCGCAGAGCACCGGCTCGGCGCCCCGGGCTCGATAGTGCTCCAGCAGGGCGATGTCCTTGAGCGGCTCCTGGGCGAGCACCGCCGGGAACAGGCGCTGGCTCACCCCGAGGCTGGCCAGCTGGGCCTCGATCGCCCGCAGATGTCCGGCCACATCCAGGCGATCGGTTTCACCGGGCTGGGTCATCAGGTTGCAGATGTAGAGCTTCGGGGCCCTGCAGCGGCTGATCGCCTCCACCAGCTCCGGCACCAGCAGGTTGGGCAGCAGGGAGGTGTAGAGGCTGCCGGGGCCAAGGATGATCAGCTCGGCATTGGCGATGGCCTCGATCGCCCTGGGTAGGGCCGGCGGCCGCTCGGGGATGCAGCCGAGGCGCACGATCGGACTTGTGGAGTGGCCGATCTTCGATTCGCCCTCGATGCGCTCGCCGTTCTCCAGTTCCGCCCAGAGGCGCACGTCGGCATTGGTGGCCGGCACCACCTGGCCCTGCACGGCCAGTACCCGGCTGCTGGCCGTGATCGCCGACTCCAGGCTGCCGGTGATGGCGGTGAGCGCCGAGATGAACAGATTGCCGAAGCTGTGGCCCTCCAGGCCGTTGCCTGCCTTGAAGCGGTACTGGAACAGGCGGGTGAGCAGCGGTTCCTCCCGGGCCAGGGCCGCCAGGCAGTTGCGGATGTCGCCTGGCGGCTGGACCCCGAGCTCGCGGCGGAGCACCCCGCTGCTGCCGCCGTCGTCGGCGACGGTGACGATGGCGGTGATGTTGCTGCTGTAGCGCTTGAGGCCGCTCAGCAGGGTGGAGAGGCCAGTGCCACCGCCGATCGCCACGATGTTCGGGCCGCGATTCAGGCGCCGCTGGGCCAGCAGGGCATCCACCAGCATCGTGTCCTTCTCGGGCGCCAGGGCCTGCTGGATCGAGCCGAAGCTGCGGCTCTGGCCCCAGATCACCAGGGCCGCACCGGCGATCAGCACCAGCGGACCGGTGAAGCCCCGCGGCAGCACCCGCGCCACGTTGGTGATCAGCCAGGTGAGCGACTCCAGCATCCAGTAGATGGGCTTGAGATCGGCCAGGATGGCGGCACCCAGCAGCGCCAGCACCAGCCCGAGGCCCGATGTGAGCACCCAGCGCTTCACCACCAGCCCTGGTTGCAGCCAGCGCACCGCCCGCTTCGAGCGGCTCACCAGGTCCTGTTGGCGCGGGTCGCCACGGCCCATCCAGGCCGGACGGCGGACCTGCCGGCGCGGGAGGCGGCTGGGCTGGGGGGGGCGCTGGGAGGTCAAGCCGTTGGGGCGTTACGCCACAGCACGGAGCACCAAGAACTGTACGGATGAAATGCCGGGATGACCCAGGCCGCACCAGGCGTACCTGACGGGCCCGTGCTCGAGCTCGATGGTGTGGGCATGCGCTGGGGCAGCAACACGGTGCTCGACGACTTCAGCCTCAGCCTGCGGCGGGGTGAGCGGCTGGCGGTGGTGGGACCCTCCGGCACAGGCAAATCGACGGTGCTGCGCATCCTGGCCGGGCTGCTGCTGCCCACTTCTGGGGAACTCCGGTTGTACGGCGTCCCCCAGCACTACCTGCGGCTGGACCAGCGCCATCCGCCGGATGTGCGACTGGTCTTTCAGAACCCGGCCCTGCTGGGTTCCCTCACCGTGCGCGAGAACGTGGGCTTCCTGCTCTACCGCCACAGCAGGCTGCCGGAGGCCGAGATCCGCGAGCGGATCAGCCGGGCCCTCGAGGCGGTGGGGCTCTCGGGCATCGAGGAACGCCTGCCCGGCGAACTCAGTGGCGGCATGCAGAAGCGGGTGAGCTTCGCCCGAGCCCTGATCGAAGACCCCAGCCAACCGGCGGGGCAGCATCCGATCCTGCTGTTCGATGAACCCACGGCGGGGCTCGACCCGGTGGCCTGCACCCGCATTGAGGATCTGATCGTCACCACCACCCAGATGGCGGCGGGCTGCTCAGTGGTGGTCAGCCACGTGATGAGCACGATCGTGCGCTCGGCGGAGCGGGTGGCGATGCTCTACCAAGGCCACCTCCAGTGGCTGGGTTCCGTGCAGGACTTCGGCCACACCGACAACCCTTATGTGGTCCAGTTCAGAACCGGTAGCCTGAGCGGACCGATGCAACCGGCGGAGATCTAGAGCCCCATGCGTCGCAGTGTGCGAGAGGCCATTGTTGGATTTTCGCTGCTGGCGGCCGTGGTGGGGGGAGCCGGTTTCTGGATGTGGCTCCGGGGGATCTCCCTCAGCCAGAACAACTGGATCCTGAAGGTGAGCTTCGAGGATGCAGCCGGCCTGGCGGACCGCTCGGCGGTGATCTTCCGCGGCGTGCAGGTGGGCAGCGTGCGCAAGATCAGGCCCACCTCCTCGGCGGTGCTGGCGGAACTGGAGATCAGCGATCCCACCCTGCAGCTGGCGCGCCCCACCCGGGCCCAGGTGCAGACCGGCACCCTGCTGGGCGGTGATGCCCAGGTGGCTCTGATCAGCACCGGCAACCCTCTGCCGGAGAGTGCGCCCCTCCCCCGGGCCAAGGATTGCGACAACACGGTGATGGTCTGCGCCGGCAGCGAGCTCAAGGGCGTCACGTCCGCCAGTCTCAACAGCGTGACCGAGCTGATGCAGAGCCTGCTGGCCCAGGTGGATGAGAAGCAGATCGTGTCGGAGATGGCCCGCACCACCCGCAGCTTCGATGCCACCTCCAAGGAAGCCACTCTGTTCCTTCAGCGGGCGCAGGTGCTGGTGGCTGAGCTGAAGCGATCGGTGGGGAAGGCCGATCCGATCCTGGCCAATCTCAACACCGCCTCTGCCGAAGCGATGGCGGCCAGCCGCCACGTGCGCAACGTCACGGCCGCGCTCGACAACCCCAAGACCCTGGCCCAGCTCAAGACCACTGTCGGCAATGCCGAGCGGCTCACGGCCCGTATCGATGCCGTCGGTGGTGACGTGAACAAGCTCACCAGCGACGCCGAGTTCATGGATGGTGTGCGCAGCGTGGCGATCGGCCTGGGCCAGCTCTTCGATGAGCTCTATCCCGCCCAGACCAAGGTGGCTCCTAAGCCCCGTTGAGGGCATCCAGGGCGATGGCGGCGATCGCCTGATCGCTGGCCTTGGGAAGCTGCACGTACTTGCCGCCGGCGGCATGGGCCAGGTCCTTGCCCATGCCGCTGCCGATGAACTTGCGTTCGGTGTCGATCACCAGCAGCTTGATCCCCAGGGACCGGTAGCGGCCGGCCACCTGGATCACCTCCTCCTTCAGGTCGACGGGTTCGTCCCCCTCAAGCTGCGGCTGGCCCAGGGAGCGGCTGAGCGGCACGTTGCCGCGGCCGTCGGTGATCGCCACCACCACCACCTGGCCGAGATCGCCGGTGGCCAGGGCGTTGGCGGCCACTCGGGCCGCCTGGGACAGACCGTGGGCCAGGGGTGAGCCACCGCCGCAGGGCATCTGCTCCAGCCGCCGGCGGGCGGCTGTGATCGAGCGGGTGGGAGGCAGCAGCACCTCGGCCTGTTCGCCGCGGAAGGGGATCAGGGCGACTTCGTCGCGGTTCTCGTAGGCCTCCGTGAGCAGGCGGATCACGGCCCCCTTGGCGCTCTGCATGCGGTTGAGGGCCATCGAGCCGCTGGCGTCCACCAGGAAGATCACCAGAGAGCCGGCCTTGCGCTGCAGCTGCTTGGCCCGCAGGTCGCCCTCCTCCACGATCACGGCGCGGTGGGGTTCGCGGGAGCGGCGGGCTTTCTGATACGGGGCCGCGGCCCGCAGGGTGGCATCCACGGCGATGCGGCGCACGGGACCGCGGGGGAGCATCGGCTTCACGTAGCGGCCGCGGGAATCGGAGAGCACCACCGAGCGCTTGCCGCTGCCACCGCTGCGCGACTTGGCCGCGGCAAAAAGGAGCAGATCGGGATCGATGGCGATCGCCTCTGGATCCAGCAGGAACTCCTCGGGCACCTGGGGTGGTGCCTGGTCCTCGGGGCTGTCGTCTTCGTCTTCGTCGGTATCTTCGTCGCTGTCGTCGTCGTCGTCCGGGGTGTCGTCCTCGCTGTCCTGCTCGGGCGGCTGCTCCCCCTGGGGCGGCGGCGGCTGTGGTGGCGGTGGTTCCAGCGGCTGCTCGGGATCAGGCGGCGGCATCTGCAGGGCACGCGGAGCGATCACCAGCCGCACGGCCACCTGCAGGTCGTCGGCGTCCACCGCATCGCGGCCGCTCAGGGCCGCATGGGCCCGTGCCACCCGCACGGCGTAGAGCTCGGAGCGGTGCCCCTCCACGCCGCCGCGCAGGGCCTCGTTGACCAGGTAGGCGATCTGCTCGCGCGCGATCGTCACGTCAGGCAGCCACTGGCGGGCCAGCAGCAGCTGGGTGGCCAGGGCGTCGGTGTCCTCCTGCCAGCGGGCGCGGAAGGCTTCGCTGGAGCTGCCGTGATCGAGGGCGGAGCTGGTGATCTCCACCCGCTGCTCGATCTCCAGCAGCTGGTTGGCCGAGAGGGCGATGGCGAAGCGGTCGAGCAGGTGGTCGCGGACCGCCCCCTCCTCCGGGTTGTAGGTGGCGATCAGCAGGGTGCGGCAAGGATGGGAGAGGCTGAGCCCCTCGCGCTCGATCCGGTTCTCGCCGCTGCCCACCGCCGCCAGCAGCAGGTTGGTGATGTTGTCGTCGAGCAGGTTGAGCTCATCGACGTAGAGCACGCCCCGGTGGGCTTCCGCCAGCAGGCCGGGCTGGAACACAGGTGCACCGGCCGCCAGGGAAGCGGCCACATCCACGGAGCCCACCAGCCGGTCTTCGGTGACGCCGAGGGGGACCTGAATGAACGGGGCCGGAATCACCGTGGTAGGCAGCAGCGCCGTGGGGTCGGCACCGGTGGGATCACCGCCCAGCTGGGTGATGCGGCTGTTGATGGTGGCGTCCCAGTCGTCGGGCCGCTGGGGGTCGACGTTCAGGCGACGGCAGGCATCACCGAGCGCCAGCACATCGATCGGCGGCAGCAGGGCATGCAGGCCTCGTGCCAGCACGGATTTGCCGGTGCCGCGGCCGCCGGCGATCACCACCCCGCCCAGACCAGGATCCACCGCCGCCAGCAGCAGGGCCAGCTTGAGGGTGCCGTGACCGGTGATGGCCGCCAGAGGGAAAGAGCTGGTGCTTGCCGCTCTGGCACCCGCTGGGGAGGCTGCAGACCCACTGACGGCCATGGGGGGCGGATGCCTCGAGGAGTAGGAGGCCAGTCTGGCCGATGGTTTGCCTGGCCCTAGAAGCGCGACATCGCCTTGATCTTGGCGATCTTGTCGGCGTCGAGGCCATCGAGTTCCTGAAGCTCCAGCAGGTTTTCCTTCACCAGACTGGCGAAGGTGAACAGAATGCCTTCAAGCCGAAAATCGAAGCGCCCTTCCATCACGTGGCGCTGGGTGCTCAGGTAGTCGTGCAGACGCCAGAGCGCCGGGGCCGTGTGGATTGAATCGGCTTCACGGCGCAAGGTACTGATCACCGTCGCGACGGCACGGCCATAGGCGTGACTGAAGGCCTCCTGGGCGATGGCCTGCTCGTCGTCGGTCCAGGTGTTCAGTGCCGGCTCAACCATGATGTCATCCTTGATACAAGACTTTATCGCGGCAGCACCAGTGGCGCGAGCTGTAACGATTGGGTGTGCATGGGCGGGCGGAACCGGCGCATCCCCGGCAGCTCGAACCAGGCCCTGGAAGGGAACTCGTGGTGTTCCCAGTGATAGCCGAAGTGGAAACAGGCGAGCAGGGAGAGCCATACCGGCAGCTCCAGGCTGCGGGCCTGGTGGCGATGGCTCTCCCACTCTGGCTGGCGGTGGGGGAGATAGGTCCCGAAGACGAACAACTGCAGGGAGCTTATCAGCAGGGGAAGGGTGCAGATCAGCATCACAGACAGCGGAGCCATGGCGCCGGAGGCTGTGGCCACCAGTATCAACAGGGCCCAACCCCCCAGCAGTCGCAGCATCTGGCCGGCTGAGAGATAGCTGGCCATGAAGTGGAGATACCAGCGCAGCACACCACTGCCATGGAGTGGCTGGTGGTCGGGATCGGTGGCTGTTCCCGGAGCCTGGTGGTGGCGCTGGTGGTTGGCGCGGCAGGCGTCGTAGGGCAGTCCGGCGTAGAGCCAGAGAGCCAACTGCCCCAGCCGGTGGTTGAGCCGGGGACGGTCTGGGATCAACAGGCCGTGCATGGCGTCGTGCCCAACGATGAAAAGGCCGGTGTGCAGCACCGAGCGGACGCCGATGGCGAGCAGCAGCAGAGGCAGGGGCCAATGGCCGGGGTCAGCTGGCAGCAACACCACCAGGCTGAGAATCCAGGCCAGCAGGATCAGGCCGGCCAACAGCAGGCCCTTGCCGGTGGCAGGGGCCGGGGCTGTAGCAAGGCTCAAGGGGCGAACTTGAGCAGCTCGGCGGGGGAGGCCAGCAGATCGATGGCCACGAAGTAGATCTTGCCGTCGGGATTGAGCAGGAAGCGCCAGGCGACATTCATGCCTACTCCGGCTCCGAACCATGGGGTCTGCACCTTGCCGGTGACCTTGATCTGGGTGAACTCGCCGTCGGCGGGTTCGGCAACGCCGGATTCGGGCAGAAGCTTCAGGTTCTGACAGTCTTCGCGGAAGAATCGCAGGATGGCTTCCTTGCCCACAATCGGTTTCTGGAAGGGAGGCTGCAGCGCTCCATCCGGCAGGAACAGCTCAATCAGGTTGTCGAAATCGTTGGCGTTGAGCTGATCCATATAGGCGCTCACCGTGGCGTTGTCGATACCGGCGATCGTTACCTTCTGCCGCTGCGATTCAGGGGTGGGAGCTACCACTGGCTCCATGACGCGCTGGGCCTCGCCCTTGGCGGGGTCGTAGCCCATGTCCACGACGAAGTTTCGCAGCAAAGTGATCTGCTGGCCCTGCTCGACGTTCCTGAGAGAGCTGAGCACGGAGGCGGCGTTAGCGGAGAGCTGGTAGCCCTGGGGAATCGGAGCCACGATGCCGGCGGCCATCCACTCGCCGAGCTGATACCAGAAGCCGAGTTTGATATTCACCGACCAACCTGAGTAGGTGCGGCCGATCTCTGTGTCGGTGCTGTTGGCCAGGTCGCACATCACCTGACTTTGCTGGGCAAAACTCATGCCTTTGAGTTGGCTCAGTACGCCTTCGGCGAACTGCATACGTGCAGCGCCGGGGGCGGCGATGGTGATGGTTTTGCCCATCTCGAGGTAGGCGTACCAGATCAGTGCCAGCTGGTCTTCGGCGCTGAGCAGCTTGTAGCGGGCCGTGATCGCTGGCACCACATCCGCTGAAAGCGTGTTGGGGAAGATCTGGGTGGCTTTCTCGAGCGTGAACATATGCGTTGGGTCCCTTTTGTTAAGGAGGTTTGCAGATTCTAGCCGACGGGCCCGGAAGCTGGTAATAAGACTTGCTCGGTGTCAGCTCGCCTCTGGTGGGTCGGGCGCGTGGTCAGGGTTGACGGGCCGTGGGCCTGCACACTGATTTTCGGATCTGCGCGAGGCTGGAGAGATGCTGCGCTTTGTTCTTAACGTCCTTTGGTTCGTGCTCGGGGGCTTCGTGATGGGCCTGGGCTGGTGGCTGGCGGGCCTGGTGGCTGCCATCACGATCATTGGTCTGCCCTGGGCGCGGGCTTGCTTCGTGATCGGCAACTTCTCGTTCTGGCCGTTCGGGCAGGAGGCGATCAGCCGCCGTGAGCTCACCGGCCGCAACGACTTCGGCACCGGTCCCCTGGGGCTGGTGGGCAATGTGGTCTGGTTCCTGCTGGCAGGGTGGTGGCTGGCGATCGGCCACCTCAGTTCAGCCCTGGCCTGCTTCGTGACGATCATCGGCATCCCCTTCGGGATCCAGCACGTCAAGCTGGCGTTCATTGCCCTGGCGCCGATCGGTATGCAGGTGGTTCCCACGGGAACCCGGCCCCGGCTTCTGGAGTGAAGCGACAGCGCAACAGCGCCAGAGCCTCATCGGGCAACCCCAGGAAACGATCGAGCCAGGCCTCACCGGTGGGCTCGATCGTGGCCACCCCGACCAGCAAGGCCGTGCCATCGGCGGCGAGGGGCTGGCCGCAACAGCGATGCCGCTGGCTTCTGATCTCGCCCGTGACCAGCTCCGTGGCCACCAGCAGGGGAGGTGCGCTGTAGAGCGAGCCCACACGACAGTGGAAGCGCGCCCTGAAATTCAGTGCCAGGCAGCCGCTGGCGGGATCGAGAACACCCTCCAGCTGCTCCGGCTCAATGCTGATGCTCAGGCCAGGCGGCAGGGGCAAACCCAGAACCCGTGTGCTGCGCCAGTCGAGCGGCGGAATGCACAGCCCCTCCGGCTGGAAACGAAGCGGCCAGCTCCCGTCCCCGGACGGTTGCCCCAGCTGGGCACTGCCGCGACCGCCGCGGGCGTCGTAGCGGAAATGCGGGTAGCCGGCGATGGCCAGGCCGCAGCCCGCCAGGGTGTTCAGCTCCAGTGCGGCGGCTGGCGGAAGGCTCATCTCTGGTCTTGGGTCATGTCTGGTCCTGAGTCATGCCTGGTCTTCAGTCATGCCCGGCGCAGGGCTTCCAGCTCGCCGCGGCCGTGGCGCTGGGCCAGCTCGTCGTAGCCGCCGATCAGCTCCCCATCGAAGAAAATCTGGGGCACAGGCCCGTCGGCGCTGGGCTCGATCAGTCGGTGGGGAATGCCGAGGGTGCGCAGCATGCGCAGGGCGCGCCTGGAGAAGGGGCAACCGGAGCGCACGGCGATCGTCACCCGGGGCTCAAGGGGTTCAAGGGGTTCATTGGCGCTGGCTTCGGCTGCTGCCGTTTCAGTTGCGGCTGCGGCAGTCGACTCGAGCAGGCCCACCAGCAGATCGGCGCCCTTGAGCACCCGGGAGCCTGGCTCGAGGTGGCCGCCCCAGACCCGGCACTCCCCGTCGGAGAGGCTCAGGTGCAGGTGTACCCCCTCGGGGGAGAGGGTGCCCTGCAGGGTGATGATTTCGAGCTCCCCGCGCAGCACGGTGGGGGCGATCTTGCCGGGGCACTGGAAGGCGGCCTGGGCCAGGTTGCCCACCACGCCGAGCACGAAGCCTGAGGCGTTCTGCTCCTGCGCCAGCTGCTCCAGCGACCGGCGCAGATCGCTGCCGGGCTCGAGGTGGAGCGGCACGGAACGCATGGCAAGCACAACCAAGGGGGCACGGCAAGGTTAGGAGGGTGGCTGCAACTCAGCCCCGGGATCAAGCAGGGCCGCGAGGATTGGTAGCCGGGGGTGCTGCAGCTCGAGTCCCAGCTCCCGCAGGCGGCGGTTCGAGATCCGTCGGCCGGTGGGGGCACCGGCCCCCTCGGCAGGTCTGGTGATGTCGCCGTCCCAGGTCACCGGCTCGAGGCCGGCGGCGCGGCAACTGCGGTCGACCAGCTCGCGCACGCTGATCGGTTCATCGTCCACCAGGTTGATCAGTCCATCGAAGCCCTGCTCCACCGCCCAGGCCAGGGCCATGACCACATCGTCGCGGTGGATCCAGCTGATCAAGGACGACCCATCCCCCTGGCGGCGGCTGCCCGCCAGGGAGCGGAAGCGGGGTTCCAGCTCGCGCCCGGGGCCGTAGATCGCCCCCAGCCGCAGGATCGCGACGCGGCGGTGGGGAGCACGGCAGCCGAGCAGCAGTTCTTCGGCGTCGCGCAGGATCCGGGGGTGGGGCTCAAGGGGCTGCGGGGGCATGGTTTCATCCACCAGGCCCGTGGCTTCGCCATAGACCGAGCAGCTGCTGGTGTACACGAGCTGGTGGAGCCCGGGCAGCTGGGGCACCACGGCTGCCACGGCCTCCATGCTGCGCAGGTAGGTGGCCTCGTAGCCGTCGGCATCCACCTGGCGGCTGCCCCCGGGCGCCAGGCAGAACACGGCCGCCTCGGTGGTCTCCAGGGCCTGCCGCAGCTGATCGGGGTCGGCGGCATCCAGCAGCTGCACGTCATCGGCCAGGGGAGCTAGCTCCACCAGCCGCTCGCTGCGGGTGGTGGTGACCCGCAGCCAGTGCTGGGCCTGCTGATGCCAGTGGCTTGCCAGGGCGGAGCCCACATAGCCGCAGCCAACGATCGCGATCCGCATCAAGACTGGCCTGGCTGGCGAGAAGCTAGGCCGCCGCCACCACACTGACGCGAGCATCACCGCTCCTGTTGCCATGACCGGCCACGACCGCCAGTGGGAGCTCAACAGGCTCAACTTCGAGGGCCGCTGGTGTGGCACGAGCCGCTGGTATGAGCGCAGCGCCACCGGCGTTCTTGATGTCTCAGAAGCCAGCGCGGTGATCGAGGGCACCAGCTACGCCATCAGCTTTTCGGACTCCGACACGGGTCTGTGGGACGGCAGCGGCCTGCGCTTCGCGCCGGACGGCCGCCGCCAGCTGCCCCTTTCCCGCGCCACCTACAACCGCGGTGGTCAGTGCTGGCAATTCCGCGGCGCCGCCGGCCAGTCGAGCCTGGCGGTCGACGGTCAGCAGCCGCGCTTCGGCCACGAGGTGAACATGTTCTGGGGCCGCTCCCGCTCGATGCTGGTGCTGCTCTATGCGCCGCTGGGGTCCGCCCCGGGCGAATCTCCTGGCTGGCGGTTGCAGAGCCTGGGGGTGGTGCCCTTCCGCTGCGGCCTGGCGCCCGAGCCGGATCCACCCCGCCCTGCGGCCAGCGACTGGCGGGCCCTGCTGGGGGAGCAGGAGGGCTGGCCCGGCGAGCTGGAGCGGCTCGAGCCCAACCGCTGGCCTGCCGTCGATCCGGCGCCGCAGCCGTGCGAACCCTTCCGCAACAGCCGGTTCAGCCGAAACAGCCTCACCGCCGGCTTCGACGATGGTCTGGTTTGTTCCCTGCCAGAGCAGCTGCCGGAGGGGGCCTTCGAGTTGCAGGTGGGCTGCCGCCTCGACGCCGACCACTTCCGGCAGGTGAGCCTGATCTACGACAGCCAGCAACGGCTGACGGCCTGGGAGCTGCGGCGGTTCAGGCGGCCCTGAGGCTCACCCCAGCAGGCTGGCCTCCACGGTGAGGCCGGGCCCGAAGGCCAGGGCCACCCAGGGCCGCGGAGCCGCCCCGCGGTGCAGTCGCTCGAGGATGAACAGGATCGTGGCCGACGACATGTTGCCGAACTGGCGAAGCACGGCCGCCGAGGGCTCGATCTGGCTGGGGTCCAGCTCCGCCGCGGCAGCGACGGCCGCCAGGTCGCGCGGCCCGCCGGGGTGCAGGGCCCAGGATCCGATCGAGGCGAGGCTTTCGCCCCGGGAGCTGAGCCAGCGCTCCAGCCACGGTCGCAGGTGGTCGGCGATGGTCTCCGGCACCTTGGCGGAGAGGGTCATCTCGAAGCCGTGGTCGGCGATGGTCCACGACATCAGATCGCTGCTGCCACGCCCCGGCCCCCTCCATCACCAGCGGCGTGGCCGCGACGGCGGCTGCCAGGGCCCAGCCCATGCCTTCTCCGGTGAAGGCTCCACATAGCCGGCGGCATCCCCGAGCACCAGGAAGCGATCGCCCGCCAGGTTGAGGCTGCCGTCCTCCACCCGCACCAAACCCACCTAGCCCTGGCGGCCCACCGCCATGTGGATGGAGCCCTCCTCCCAGTGATGCTGGCAGGTGTGGGCTCGTTCTCGAGGCAGCGGTGGGCCAGTCCTGCCGCCACCAGCACCACGGCCGCCTGCACCAGCTCCTGATGGCGTCCCTGGCACAGGCTGACGCTGCGGGCGTGGGCGCTGACTGGACCCAGTTGCGCCGTGGTCTGGGGGCGGAACATGACACCGGCGCTGACGGCCGCTTCCACCAGGGCCTGATCGAAGCGGCTGCGCGAGACGGCCCATCCCTGGGGCAGGGCACAGGTCGCCTGTCTGCCGCCCAGGCCAAGCCTCAGCCGTCGCAACGGTCGCCCGCCCAGGCTCTCAAGCAGGTGGCCCTGGCCCACGGAGACAAGGGCCGCCTGGGCCTGGCCGTTGAAGCAGGTGCCGCACACCTTCCAGCGCGGGAAGCGGCGCTTCTCCACCAGCAGCACCCGCAGGCCCCGGCGCGCCAGATCAAGACTGGCCAGGCCACCGGCCGGACCGGCTCCGATCACCACCACATCCCAGATCTCGCCGGGCAGGGTCTCAGCCACGGGACCAGCTCAGCAGGTAACGCTCCGGCCAGCAGCGCCGCAGCGAGGCGTCCCGCAGCCCGGCCCGCTCGGCCATGGCGGCCACCTCAGCCAGCTGGAAGGCCCCCTGCACCGAGCGCGGTCCATCGGTGTGCATGATCCAGGAGCGGCTGACGGGCCCGCCGGGCCATCAGGCCCAGCAGCATCTCGGCGTCATGGTCGTCGAGGTGGTGGAGGAAGAGTGAGGTGAGCACCACGTCGTAGCCGTCAGGGCAGGCAGCGTCTGGTCCAGATGGCAGTGGATCGGCGAGGGCATCGGCCCTGCAGAAGCGTGCATCGGCGCCGCGGCGCTCGGCATTGGCCCGGGCGATTGTCACGGAGCTGGGGCTGATGTCGGAGCCTTCGAGGATCAGCAGAATGCCGCTGCGCCGGGCCAGCAGGGCCAGGTCGATGGCGGTGTCACCGCCGCCGCAAGCCAGATCCAGCACCCGCAGGGGGGTGCTGGATCTGGCTTGCGCGAGCTCGCGGATCGGTGCGAACAGACTTGCCGAGCAGCGGCTGAGCGCATTGATGCGCCGCAGCCCCGCCAGGGCCAAGGCGTGCTCACCGGGGTCGATCCCTGGTTGATCCATCACTTCGGCGACCCGCTCACGGCGGGTCAGGGACTTGAGGCTCGGCACGGCCTTCACTGTCCTGACAGGACATGCGGGAACTATGGCGCCGGCGATCCGGCGTCGGCGCGTTTCGCTCAGTCCCGCCGCCAGCTGGCGCGCATGATCGATCCGGCGTCCGGGTACGGAGCCTCCATTGTTCCGCCGAAGGCATGCACCAAGGCCTCACCTATGCCATGGGTGCCATGGATGCCGGTGAAGCGCAGCAGCACGTCGCCGCTGGCGGGATCACCGCTGCTGTCGATCAGGCGCTCCAGCGGATGCTCCTGACGGATGTGCTCCCCGGTGGTGGTGACCAGACGCATCACCTCGTTGGCATGCGCAGCCAGGAAAGTTCCGGAGAGGGTGAGCTCTCCTGCGGGAACGCCATCGCGGATGCGCTCGCAGGCCGGGCAGCGGTGGCTGGCGCCACCGGGCTCCGGTGCATCCCAGGTCCAGCGGCCATCGTGATACGTGGCCTGGCAATCCGGGCAGGTGCTGGGCTGGGCCGGCTTGCGACGCTGCAGGTAGGGATCGCTGTGATGCCCGCTCTCCATCCCGTCATGGCGGGGTTGATGGCTGGCAGGCGTGTTGGTGGTTTTGGCGGACATGGGAGTTGGCCCTTCTGCTTCCTCTGTAGCCACGCGCGGGGAACCTGTCAGGTTTCCTGGGAGTGGCAATGGCTCAGGGCTCATGCCCTCGTTTGGTGGGCTGCCGGACCAAGCGGTCACAATGGCCCCTGTGATGCCTACCGGACCCACTTCATGGCGCCCAGCACCGATACCCCGCCCGCCGGCAACCTCGATCTGCTGCGCATCCTCTGCTGTGTGGCCTGGTCGGATGGCGAGTTCTCCGCGGAGGAGCGGGAGCTGTTGCAGGACCTGGTGGAGCGTTACGGGGTGACGGATGGTGGAGTGCCGCTGCAGGCCGAGACGGCTGAGAAGCTGGCCGGCCAGAGCCTGCAGCCTGAGGCCCTCGACGAGCTGGTCTCCCGCCTCGATTCCGACGAAGACCGGCAGCTGGCCCTGAAGCTGGGCTACATGATGATCCGCGTCGGCCGGCGGCCCGGCGACGAGTCGAGCATCAACCCCATGGAGAAGCTGGCGTACCGGCGCCTCGTGGAGGGTCTGGGTCTGGGTGAGGCCGACATCGCGGAGGCGGAGTGGGCCGCGGAACTCGACCTTCAGGCCCAGACCGGGCTCAAGGGCTTCCTGTCTCGCCACTTCGGCTTCCTGCTGCCCTGAGCGGATTCTCCGATCACCGGCCCATGGGAGTTGCTCCCTCTCCTAGCCCGGCCTGAACCGGCACTGGAACGACAGCCTGATTGGCCTGCCCCTGGCGATAGGCGGCCAGTTGATTCTCAATCTGCCGGCGCACGATCTCCCGATACTCCATGAAATGCTCGTTGTGGGCACACACGGCCAGGTACTGCTCCGTCACCTTGGGGTTGGAGCGAAGAATGTCGAAAAGGTGATGCCAGAAGGCCCAACGGGTGGAGCGCTTGATCCCCTGACGCCAGCAGACAATCAGCAGCGCCCGGATCACCACAGGATCGGGAAGCTTGAAGGCACTCTTCACCCTGGCTGGGCCGAGTTTAAGGAAATAGCGATGCACCCGATCGAGATACTTACGTGGTTCGTAGAGCTCGCAGAACGCTTCGACATACTCCTGGGCAATGTCTTCCACCGGCCTGGTCGGCACGAAGTTCATCAGGGTGGTCTGATTGATGTTGCCGACCTTGTCGATCAGCCGACCTTCCTTCTCGAGCCGGTGCCAGAGGGCGGTATGGGGCAGGGCCTGAAGCATGGCGAAGGTGGTGGTGGGAATCCCCGCCGCTTCTGAGAAGGCAACGATCCGCTGACCGGCCCCGACCTTCTCTCCATCGAAGCCGATGATGAATCCTGCGATCACCCTCAGGCCGGAGCGGGTGACCTTGTCGACCGAGTCGAGCAGGGGCGAGCGCATGTTCTGGAACTTCATGGTCGTCGCCAGGCTGTCGGCGTCCGGGGTTTCGATGCCCATGAAGACGGCGGCAAAGTTGCAGGCCAGCATCTGATCGATCAGTTCCTGATCATCAGCCAGATCGAGGGAGGCTTCGGTATCGAAGCGGAAGGGATAGCCATGCTCTCGCTGCCATCGCTCCAGCGCCGTGAGCATCAACTTCACATTGCGCTTGTTGCCGATGAAGTTGTCGTCCACCATGAATACCCCTCCCCGCCAGCCGAGGCTGTAGAGGCTGTCAAGTTCACCTACAAGTTGTTCCGGTGTCTTTGTCCGAGGTTTGCGGCCATAAAGCACAATGATGTCGCAGAATTCGCACTGGAACGGGCAGCCACGCGAGAACTGCACGCTCATCGAGTCGTAAGCCTTGAGCTCCAGCAGGTCGTAGCGGGGGATGGGCGTGGAGGTCACATCCGGCTTGACGCCTTCGGAGCTGAATCGCCCTCCTTTGTCTCCCCTCTCCCAAGCGGCCACGAACATGGGCAGGGTGATCTCACCTTCATCGAGGATCAGATAATCAGCCCCGGCGGCAACAAGCTCCTCGGGGGTGGAGGATGGATAGGGCCCACCAACGGCCACGGGCTTGCCGTGATGCCTGGCCAGATTGATCTGGCGAATGATGTCATCTTTCTGGACAATCATCGCCGACATGATCACCAGGTCGGCCCACATCCACTCTTGATCGGTGACTGGCCTGATGTTTACATCTGCCAGCTTGAAGTTCCAATCCTGGGGCAGGATGGCCGCTACGGTGATCAAGCCAAGCGGCGGCAGGAGCACCTTCCGGTTCACCAGCTCAAGTATTTTCTCGTAGCTCCAGAATGTTTTGGGAAATTCGGGATAAACTAGTAAGACATTCATTGAGTGATATCCAAGGCTGGTGCTGCGAGTTTGCCAAACCTGGCCCAGTGTGGGGATTATGGCACGGATGGCCATCTGGATTGATTATTGGATGAATCCACGGTTCGAGCTATTGATCAAGGCCGCCAACAGAAGTTCTCGTTTCAACAGCTGAAGGATTGCCAATGGTCTCCTCGAGCGTCTTCAGGTGTAATCCCGATGCTGGCAGCCGGCAGCAGTTTATGAATGAGACCCGTGGTCTCCAGTATGTGGAGCAGATAGATTCTTCGTGATGTGAATCTCATGCAGCCAGATGGATCTCTGGTTTCGAAGCAAAGAGGTTCAACCCCAGTGCTTCAGAGAGGAATCGTGCCGTGAGCTGTCCGCGCACGCTGTTGCCGGCCTCATCAAGGGGCGGTGAAAAGGTGGCCAGCCCCCCTTTCCCGGGTGCCACCGTGATCATGCCGCCCGCAACTCCGCTCTTGCCGGGGAGTCCGGTGGCATAGAGCCAGTCCCCGGAGGTTTCGTAGAGCCCCGCGGTGACCATCACCGCCAGCACATGCTGACAGTGGATGGCATCAATCACCTGTTCGCCTGTGACCGGTTGGCGTCCTCCGTTGGCCAGTGTGGCCGCCATCACGGCGAGATCAGCAGCCGTGACACGCAGGGAGCACTGCCGGGTGTAGAGATCGGTCGCTTCTTCGGGATCCCACCAGAGGCGTTGGTGATCGCTCAGCAGAGTGGCGATGCCGGCATTGCGTCGATTCGTGGTCAGCTCCGAGCTGTAGACACGCTGATCTACCTCCAGCTGCCGGCCGGCGAAGCGTGAGAATCCCTCCTGGATGAAGGCCCACTTCTGTTCGGGTGTCGCTCCCGGCGAAAGGCTGGTGGCGGCGATTGCGCCTGCATTGACCATCGGATTGGAGAGACCCTCACCGCTGCGCTCCACTGCCAGCACGGAATTGAAGGGCAGACCAGTGCTGTTCACTCCCAGCTTCTCGCGGGCTTCGTCCTCACCGATCGCCTGGCAGATGAGGGCGAACTGGAATGGCTTCGAGATGCTCTGAATGCTGAAATATTCCCTGGCGTCACCCGCTTCGAACAACGGACCACCGCAGCCGGCCACGCAGATCCCGAACTGATCGGGGCAGGCGGCGGACAGGGCGGGGATGTAGTCCGCAACCCTGCCGTCCGCCACGGGCGAAAAGAGTTGGTGGGCCTGGCTCACCAGGGCCTGCACCACTTCGGCGGTGGGCAGATGGCCGGTGGAGATCCACTCGGAAACAGGCGACGGAGGCATGGGGCTTGGCAACGGGAAGGGCAGGGGAAGCTCTGGGCAGTGAGCGGCTGACTGTCAGCGGCCTGCCTCGGCATGCTCCCAGGCGAAGGCGGGCAGCCGATGCAGTGCCTCTCGCTGGGCGCTGCACCAGGTGTCGATCACGGTGGCGAGTTCAGGTGCATCCGCCTCCAGAGTGACGTGCTGGGAGAGCGTGTGCTCGTTTCGGGGGACGATGGCCAGCTCGAAGGGCGGACCCACAGTGAGGTTGGAGCGCTGGGTCAGCACTTCCGAGATCAGGCAGAGCCGGGCGGCATCTTCCAGGGACAGATTGGTATTGCCCACGTTATCGAGGGGCGGCTTTCCATACTTCGTTTCGCCGATCTGCAGGTATGGCGTCTGACGCGTCGCCATCACAGCATTGCCTTGGGGATAGATCATGTACAAGCCGTGGGGCTCACTACCGATCTGCCCTCCGAGGATGAAGGAGGCGTCGGCGCTGGTTCCGGCTTGCTCCAGGGCTGCGCGATGTTTCTGTTGCACCGCCATGCTCACTTCGCCGATATAGGCTGCAGCTTCGAAGAGATAGTGGCACGACCTAAGATCTCCGGCTCCGGAATTGTTGGTATCGCTCTTGCCGGTCTCGATGGCCCGGTCAAGATCCCGTTGGATCACGTGTACCGCCGCCTGCGTGGTAGCAAGGTTGCCTGCGGCAAGAAGCACGAACACTCGATCAGGTGCCGGTTGAAACACATACATCTTGCTGTAGCTTGATATGTAGTCAACCCCGGCGTTTGTGCGGGAATCGGAGGCAAATACCAATCCTTTCTCAAGCCAGTAACCGATGCAATAGGTCACGGTTTCTATCTGCCAAGCTTAGTCCAGCTTAGCATCTGCCAAGTGCAAGCAGTGGTCAGTTAGATAGCCACCAGCGCAATCCTTGTGTTCCTGCTCACATAGCCCCCGAGCTGTCACACAAGCTTCGAAACCCACCTCCTGCTCGCAGTGCCACCGAATCCTCCTCAGGTAGCCACCATTCGCCTCAGCAGGAGGATCAGACTGAGCACAAACACGGCGATGCACTGCAGCAATAGCACGCTGATCATGGCAGCGAAAGAAGCAATGAGAGGATAATGTGAATCCTCGTAGTAGCGCCCCACTCACTTATGCTTTTGGTCATCAAGGCCAGCAGCAGGGAGGGTGTAATAACCAGGGCCAGAAATGGAAGATCGCTGCTCTGCAAGCCGGAACTGCGAGCACAGGCGATGATCAGGCTTGTGATAGCGGCCAACGCACAGACCGTTCTGTTTGCTTGAGCAAGGCATCGTCCCGAAGGCGGCGGTAAGCCTGGCGCAACTGGCCTTCTATGACCGTCAATTCCGCATCCCTATGGGCAGTTGTTGTAGAGAGCCCAGCGCGTTACTGGTGCTTTGAAACCGGTCGCCGCAGCTGAGCCTGCCATCAACGGCGCAGAGCCTCAGAGCCCCTGTTCGCGGGAAAGGCGCTGCATGGCATCCTCGGCAATCCCGACCTGGGCAGCGTCACAGGCAGAGGTTTTGCTGAAGTACTTTCCTGCCTTGTTGAGGTTGACCCGGCACCCTCCGTCAAATATCACCTGATGCATGCCCCGCTGCCGTTGGTTGCACCTTTGGCGTAGGGGGCCGTATCCCAGAAGACGAAGATCGACTGGGTGTCCAGGCGGTAAACCTGTCCACGATTGGCCTCCAGTATTTCGCGCTTGGCAGGTTCACCCTTGGCATCGAAAAAGGCGTTGGGCGTGCTCTCGTTGGGCTTGAGCTCGATCGTCTGGCCGCCCTTGAGTTGGATGGTCACAAAGCCTTGGCGCTGCGAAAAGCTACACAGCCCTGAAGAGGTGGCCTTGTCGTCTCCTGCGGGAAACACATCGCAGCGGGCATTAACGGTGTCGGCCAATGCCGGCGATGCGACCGCTACAGCCGCAAAACTCAACAGAGTGGCGGCAAGTGCCCGGAGTCGCTTCATGGCCAGTCGCGTATGGGAAGTAACGGTCATCGTACCTCAGTTTATAGGTGTCAATTTTGCTTGAATGGATGGCAGCGGCTCGCGGCACGAGGCTGCTTGGGATCTCCAGAATAGGTTCTGACGTCCAAGAAAGTGATGAACATCATGCCAATGACTCACCATCCAGGAGTCAGATGCAGAAAACCGCAGATGTGATGATCTGGAAAATCTGATCAGAGCGCCTGCTCTGGACCTCGGCCAATCGTGTGATTGCGCTCGTGTGCGACAGCTGCGTAGGTTGTTGATGTGACCGTTGATTCATTCTGGCGATCTGATCCCTCTTGGCGAGCTGATCCTCTTTGGTGAACTGTCATGAGTCATGACGGCCTGTCCTTCCTTGCCCACGTTGTCCCGGGCCCTGCAGCGCCTCCGCCCGTATGCAGTTCTCCTTTCTGGCTGGGGGGTGTCCCAGCCAGCCATGTTCTTGGATGAACTCCAACCCTGCTGACATCACACCCCCGTCCCTGCCCGACATGCCGTTAGCCGTCCCTTTGCTGAACCCCGCCGATCCACCCGTGTTCCGGATCGTCGGGCCCACGGCCCGTTCCCCGCTGCTTCTCACCGCCGACCACGCCGGCCGAGCCATCCCCCGCCGCCTCGCCGGTCTTCAGCTCAGCGCTGCCGTGCTTGACACCCATGTGGCCTGGGATCTGGGAGTGGCAGGGCTGGGCGAGCGCCTGTCGGTTCGGCTGGATGCCTTCTTGATCCTGCACAACTACTCAAGGCTGGTGATCGACGTGAACCGTCCGCCTGATGCACCGGACTCGATCGTGAGCCTCAGCGAGCACACCCTGATCCCCGCTAACGACGATCTCTCCATCGCCGAGCGTGAGGAACGGCGGACTGCACTCTTCGAGCCTTACCACCGCCGCATCGCCGCCGAGCTCAATGGCCGCTTGCGCCGGGGGCAGCCCAGTGTGCTGGTGGCGCTGCACAGTTTCACGCCTGTGCATACGGGCCAGGAGCGCCCCTGGCATGTGGGCGTGCTGCACGGCCGTGATAACCGTCTGGCCCGGCGGGTGCTGCGGGGGCTCAGGCGGGAGCCAGGCCTGCAGGTGGGCGACAACGAGCCCTACGCGGTGAGTGACGCCAGCGACCACACCGTGGTGGTGCATGGCGAGCATCGCCGGATTCCCCACGTGGAGCTCGAGGTTCGTCAGGACCTGCTGGCCACGGCGTCGGGGCAGCAGGAGTGGGCCGAGCGCCTCGCTGCTGTCCTGGAGGAGTCCCTTGCAGACAGCTTCCCGCCATTGCAGGGCGGTGAATCGTTCTTAGGCTGATGGATGGATCAACAGCACAAAGCCTCCCCGGCGATGCAGATCAAGGTTGGGTTCGACCTTGAGCTCCGCTGCCCTCAGCCCACGCCGGTGATCGTCACCCTTGGCGTTCATGCGAGCCGGGCGTCGGATCTGCTGGAGCCAGACACCCTGCAGGTGGAGCCAGCGGTGCCGCTGCGCTCGTATGTGGATTCCTATGGCAACCAATGCCAGCGGCTGGTGGCACCCGCCGGCGTGCTGCGCCTGCAGGCCACGGGCTTGGTGGCCGATCCCGGTCAGCCCGATCCGGTGCTGCCAGCGTTGGAGCAGGTGCCCGTGGATGCTCTGCCGGAAGATGCGCTGCTGTTTCTGCTCTCGAGCCGCTACTGCGAAAGCGATCTGCTCACCGATCTGGCCTGGTCCCTGTTCGAGGGGGCTCCGATGGGCTGGGGGCGGGTGCAGGCGATCTGTGATTTCGTGCACCACCATGTGCGCTTCGACTACGGACGCTCCAGCCCCACCAAATCGGCCGTGACGACCTATGACAGCCGCGAAGGGGTCTGCCGAGACTTTGCCCATCTGGCGATCGCCTTCTGCCGCTGTATGAACATCCCGGCCCGCTACTGCACCGGTTATCTGAGTGACATTGGTGTTCCTCCGCCCCACTCGGCCATGGACTTCTCAGCCTGGTTCGAGGCTTATCTCGGCGATGGCTGGTACGTGTTCGATCCCCGCAACAACACTCCGCGGATCGGGCGAATCCTGATCGCCCGTGGCCGGGACGCGGCCGATGTGGCGCTCACCACCAGTTTCGGGGCATCGACACTGGAATCGTTCCGGGTGTGGACCGCCTGAGCCGGATGTGGCGCAGTCATCGCCAACTGCTTCAGGATGCAGATCTTGGCGTTGTGATTCGCTTCAGGGCAGGGTGAAGCCGGAGGTGTTCAGGTGCTTGAGGTCGAGCATCACGATCGTGAGCCAACCCATCAGCGCCAGGCCGCCCACCACGGCAAGAACAATCAGAACGCCAGCCAGCGCTGACATTGCAGAGCTTTTGTCGTTCGTCACAGGTGACCGCGGATGCTGAATGAAGTATGCCATGGGCAGGCTGTCAATTCGTGATCATTTGGAGCCGGCAGTAGTTCCGGCGAGAGATATTTCGCCGCGGTTTGCTCTTCGGGGCCTGAAGATACCTCGCCTGAGGATATCTCTCCTGATGAGTCCTTCCCTCCCCGCCGTCGTGCTGATGATCGGCTCACCCCTTTGGGTCCGCCTAGGTGTGTGGTGCCACCAGGTTGTCCCGGCTGACAGAGGGGTGTGAGGCGGAGGTGGACAGCCGTGAGGCTGAAGCGTTGGCGATCCAATCGACGCCCCTTGCGATGCTTGGGGCATGACTGTCGTCTCTGTTGAACCCGTCGATGCCGTGGTGGTGGGCGGTGGCCTCTCCGGTCTGGTGGCGGCCCGCTCCCTGCAGCTGGCGGGGCACTCCGTACGCCTGATCGAGGCAGCCGCCACGGTGGGAGGTCGGATGGCTGGTGAGCGTCTGCAGCGGGAGGGAGGCCGCCAGCCCTGGATCGACCTGGGCGGCCAGTGGGTCGGCCCCAGCCAGACCCGTTTTCTGGACCTCCTGGATCGCCACCGCATCCGCCGCTTCGAGTCCCCCCATTCCGGCGAGACGGTGCTGGTGTTCGGCGGGAGCCGCTGCACCTTCGCCGGCTTTTTCCAGGGCTTCCCCGAGGGCCAGCCCCCCGCCGTTCCCAGCGCCGACTGGGACGACGCCATGGCGGCCCTGGAGCAGTTCCAGGCACTGGTGGCCCAGCTGCCGGAAGGCCACCCCCACCACCATCCCACCGCCGCTGAGCTCGATCGCCGCAGCTTCCAGGACTGGATCGACGCCCACACCCACACACCATTCGCCGCGTGGTACTTCGCCTACTTCTGCCGGGCGGTGGGCTTCCTGGGCCCAGCTGAGCCGGAGCAGGTGTCGCTGCTGCATGTGCTCTGGGGCCAGCGCACCGCCCCCCAGGGTGATCACCCGGAGGAGTTCCTGCTCCACGGCGGTGCGGGCCAGCTGCCGGCCCTGCTTGCCGCCGAGCTGGGGGATGGGGTGCTGCGGCTTGGCGAGCCGGTGCGGGCCATTGAGCAGGCGTTCCCTGAGGCCGAGCGCGATGGCCCGGCCGGGCACCCCGTGCAGATTCACACTGATCTGGCCACTTATTCGTGCCGCGCCGTGATCGTGGCCATGCCGCCGGCGCAGGTGGCCGATCTGCACTTCATGCCGGCGCTGCCCGCCGACCGCCAGCAGCTCAACCAGGGGATGGCAATGGGTGACTGCGCCAAGGTGCTGGTGGCGTACCCAACCCCCTGGTGGCGCCAGCAGGGGCTTTCGGGGATCGCCATCGGTGATCGGCCCACCGTGGAGCTCTGCGCCGATAGCTCCGATCCCGAGAACGGCTGCGGCGTCCTGGCCGCCTTCGTGGTGGGGCACCGCTACCGGCGTTGGTCCGCCCTGGACGCCGCCGGGCGCAGGCAGGCGGTGCTGGCTGATCTGGGCGCCTACCTGGGACCCCAGGCTCTCGAGCCCCTGGCCTATGTGGAGAAGGACTGGCCGTCGGTGCCGTTCGTGGGTGGCGCCTATGCCGGCTGGATGCCCCCGGGGCTGTGGACCCGCTGCGGTGAGGCCATGCGCCGGCCCCACGGCCGGGTGTTCTGGGCCGGCACCGAGGTGGCCGAGCGCTGGCCCGGTTTCTTCGAGGGGGCGGTGCGGAGCGGCGAGGCGACGGCGGCGGCGCTGGTGCAACAGCTTGGCTGAATTCAGATCCCCACAGCTGCGCGAACGCGATCCCCGTGAGCTGGGCTGGCGGCTCTGGAGCCTGCATGCCCTGCGTACAGCTCTTGCGGCTGGTGTCTCGATGGCCTTGGCCAGCGGCCTCGGCCTGTCGGATCCCTACTGGGCACCGATCACCACGATCATCGTCACCCAGTCGACCCTGGTCGATTCCTGGCTGATCTCACGCCGCCGGCTGCTGGGCACGGCCCTGGGTGTGGTGTTCGGTGCCGCTCAGGTGCAGTGGCTGCCCGCGGGGCTGCCGGCTTACGTGGCCGCCATCCTGCTGCTGGGGCTGGTCTGCGGCCTGCTGCGCCTTCACCAGAGCGCCTACCGCTTCGGGGGCATCGCCCTCACCATCGTCAGCCTCGTGCCCCACGCCACACCTGTCTGGGGCCTGGCCTGGTTCCGCTTCGTGGATGTCAGCCTCGGCATCCTGGTGAGTCTGGCGATCACCGTGGTCTGGCCTGAGCGCCTCAGCTGATGGCTGTCCGGCAGTACCGCCATCCGCTGATTCCCAGGGCCAGGGCCCCGGAGCATGAGCAGGCTCTGATGGAGACCTCGAAGACGTTTCGCGCCTCCTTCCAGCAGCTCCTCCAGCGCCGCATCGGCGAGGTCCTCGGCGATGTGGCGCTGCCGGCTTCGGAGCTGCGGCGGCGCTGGCCCGAGCTGCGCCGACAGCTCGATACCTGCCCGCGTATCCAGGCGGCCCATCAGCGGCGCGCCGCCATCCAGGACCAGCTCTGGGCCACGGTCAAGGCAGCGATCGCGGGCGACCGCCAGCGCCTGGAGGCGGTCGCCCACAGCCAGCGCCGGGGACCGGGCAGCCTGCAGCTGACGGCCGATCTGGTCATCCCCTCCCACCAGCTCAAGGCCGACATCCACCGCATGCCGGGGGGCTACCTCAACGCACAGGAGGAAGACGGTGTCGTCACCGGTGCCCTCTACGACCATGGCGTGTTCCTGTACGGCCAGGGCTGGTTCGGTCCCCTCAACGATGCCCCCGGCAGGACCGTGATCGAGCAGGTGCTGGCCTGTGATCACGCTGGCCTGCGGCCGCGGCGGATCCTCGATCTGGGCTGCGGGGCGGGCCACAGCACCCTGCCCTATGCGGCGGCCTTCCCCGAGGCCGAGGTGTGGGGGATCGACCTGGGGGCCTCCCTGCTGCGCTACGCCAGTGCGCGGGCGCGGCTGCTCGATCACGCGGTTCACTTCGTCCAGCAGGATGCCGAACGAACCGGCTTCGGGGATCGCAGCTTCGATCTGATCGTCAGCCACATCCTGCTGCACGAAATCCCGGCTGCCGCCAGACGGCGCCTGTTCGCCGAAGCCCATCGCCTGCTCAGGCCACAGGGCCTGATGGTGCACCTCGACAGCGCCCGCTTCCTTCGCCCCTCGACTCCGGCCGCCCGTTACTTCCGTGACACGGAGGTCTGGGTGAACTCGGAGCCCTATCTGGCGTCCTCCCCGGATCACGCCTTCGCGTCCTATGCCCTCGAGGCCGGCTTCGCCCCGGATCGCTTCCAGGTGCAAGAGCTGCCGGGCCATACCGGGGCCGGCGGCAGCCCCCACTGGCTGGCCTTCTGCGCCAGGAAGTGCTGAGCCCGCCGGAGATCGGACCCGTCTGTGCACAACACTCCAGGCGCCGATACGCTGGCGGACTCCCCACAGCACAGGTGCCATGGCCCCCAGGGTCTCCCCAGCAGCCCGCAGCAGGCGAGTGAGCCGGGAAGACGCCCTGGAGCAGCTCGATCTGGCCACCCTGGCCCAGGCCTACCGCTCCGGTCATTCGGTGTACCTGGGTCGCGGCGACTTCTGGGTCTGGGCTCAGGACGGCATCCCTTCCTGGCTGGTGCCCCGGTTCGATGATCTTGGCTTCCTGCCCTGATGCTCCCGGGTGATCGGCGGCAGAGCGAACACGGCAGCGAGGCCGACGCACCTGGAACCGTGACGGTAGCCTTGTAACCATGTGCTCACTTGTCAGGGCAGTGGCCAGGGCAGTGGCCTCCGTCGACCTGCGTTCCCAGCCCATCGTTGCGCTCAAGCCGGCCTCTGCCGATAGCGGTACGCCGGCCTCCGACAGCCGCTAGCAGGACGGCGTCTCCAGCGTGGAACACGCCAGCCTGCGGCGACATGGGTTTGGCCACGCCAGGTTGCTCGCGATTCCCCTGGCACTGATCGCCACCACCGCCGGCGCAGGCGGCTGGGTGCTCAATCACTGGGGCGTGGTCGAAACCGACGACGCCCAGCTGCAGGGCACCCTCACCCCCATCTCCAGCCGCCTGCCTGGATCCATCGACCACGTGGCGGTGAAGGACAACCAGACCGTGCGCCCCGGCCAGCTGCTGTTCAGTCTCGACGACCGCAACGATCGCGCCTCGGTCCTGGCGGACCAGGCGCTCGTCACCGCCGGCACCGCAGCGGCCGAGGTGCGCCAGGCCACCGTGGCCGTCGCCGCCGCCCGCCTGCGGCTCTCCTGCGACAGGGTCGTGGCGCCCGAGGCGGGCCGGATCGGCGCCAAGCAGGCCGAGCCGGGCATGCAGGTGATGCTGCACGCCCCCTACCCCTCCCAGGGCCAGTGGAACAAGGCCGCCCTTCAGCTTCTCAGTGCAGAGGTCAACCGTCAGGCGTCGCTGCTGGCCTTCGGCGATGTGTTCAGAACCGTGGCGGCGCTGTTTCTGGCGGTGGTGCCCCTGGTGCTGCTGCTCGGCAAGCCAGAGCCGAACGGCCCTGGCTGAGGTCCGCCAGCAGCAGGCTGTGGGCCAGCCCGGCCCGTTCGATCAGACCCTCCAGGCTGTTCTGCACTAGTGTGGTGTCCCGGAGATTTGTGAGCAAAGTCGCTGGAGCTTCTCCAGGATTGAATCCGCCGTGGCCGTCCAGTTGAACGGGGCCTTGGTTTTGTTGTAGGCCGCCACGAACTGCTCGATCTTGGCAATCAGTTCTTTGACGCTCGAGAAGCTGCCACGCCGGATGGCCCGCTGGGTGATGATCCCAAACCAGCGCTCCACCTGATTGAGCCAGGAGGCGTAGGTGGGTGTGTAGTGGACATGGAAGCGGGGCCGCTGCGCCAGCCAGGACCTGACCTTGGCGTGCTTGTGGGTGCAGTAGTTGTCCACGATCAGGTGGACATCAAGGTCCTCGGGGACGGACTTCTCGATCTGGCGCAGGAAGCCCAGGAACTCCTGGTGCCGGTGGCGGGGCTTGCACTGGCTGATCACCTCACCGGTGGCCACGTCCAAGGCGGCGAATAGGGTGGTGGTGCCGTGGCGGATGTAGTCGTGGGTGACGCCTTCCACGTAACCCAGGCCCATGGGCAGCAGCGGCTGAGTCCGATCCAGGGCCTGGATCTGCGTCTTCTCGTCGACGCAGAGCACCATCGCCTTGTCCGGCGGATTCAGGTACAAGCCGACGATGTCGCGGACCTTCTCCACAAAGAACGGGTCGGTGGAGAGCTTGAAGTGCTTCTGCCGGTGCGGCTGCACCGAGAAGGTCTGCAACCAGCGGTGCACCGTGGTCTTGGAGATCCCAGTGGCAGCGGCGAGTGAGCGAGCGCTCCACTGGGTGCTTCCATCAGCTGGCTTGGTTTGGAGTGCCCGGTTGATCACCTCGGCCACCGTGTCGTCCTCGTAGGTGCGAGGCCGGCCGGGGCGCAGCTCATCGTGCAAGCCCTCCAGTCCCAGCTCCCGGTAGCGCTTGCGCCACTTGCCGACCGTCATCCCGGTCAGCCCCATTCGCTTGGCGATGGCCGTGTTGGTTTCGCCAGCACCGCAGGCCAGCACGATCTGGGCGCGCTGCACGATCGAATGAGGTAGCGAGCGAGAGCTGGCGATGCTCTGCAGCTGCTGAACTTCGTCCTCCGTGAGAACCAGCGGTGGAATCGGACGACCGACAGCCATGGAAAGACTCCCTCGGGAGACACTCCATATTCTATCAGTTATTTGCAGGACTGTTCACTAGCCCCTGAAGCATCAGTCCCTGGTTGATCGCCACGAGCGGGCTCGCCAGGCGCTGGCGGAAGCTGTTCATGAACGCCTTGCCTTCCTCCCGCGCCGGGCTGGACTGGGGCCGTTGCAGCTCGGCGAAGAACATTCGCAGCAGCCCGGGATGGTTCTGCAGGAACCCCACATGGGCTAGCAGCAGCCCTTCCACCGCCGCGAGGGGATCGTCATGGGCAGTGCCCACAGCCTCGAACCGCTGGGTCAGTTCCGCGGTGGCCCAGTGCACGGCCTCGGCCCAGAGGGCCTCGCGGCTTGGGAAATGGCGGCGGTGCTGATGTCGTCGGGGGCGACGGTGCAGGCCAGGTCCAGCAGGGCCTGCACCGCATGGGCTCGTCGCTCGGCCGCCGGAGTTGAGGGAGCCCTGGGCAAAAGGACTTGTGAGTGCTCACTCACCTTAGTCATCGCGGCCTGCCGCACCCCTGGACCTAGCGTGATGACCCGCCGAAATGCAGCGGCATTCTCCATGGAACTGACCATGTACGCGGCCTCCGTGCCGCCCCTGCGCCGGACGCTTGCCAACCTGATCGCAGTGCTGGGGAAGGGCCTGGCCCATGCCGAGACCCAGGGGTTCGATCCCTCCGTGCTGGTGACCAGCCGCCTCTATCCAGACATGTTCCCCCTGGCACGGCAGGTTCAGATCGCCTCCGACCTGGCCCGCCGCGGCGTTGCTCGCCTGGCCGGCCTGGAAGCGCCGCCGCTGGCGGACATTGAAACCAGCTTTCCCGATCTGATCGATCGCCTGCAGCGCTCGATCGCCTATCTCGATGGCTTCAGTGCTGATCAGATCGACGGCAGTGAAGACCGGGAGATCACCGTGCCGATCGGCCGCGGCGAGACGATCACCATGGCGGGATGGCCTTTCCTCTCCGTGTTCGTTCTGCCCAACGTGTATTTCCACACCACCACCGCCTACGCGATCCTGCGTCACAGCGGTGTGGTGTTGGGCAAGCGCGATTTTCTCGGCGAGCCGTGAGCTCGCGGCCCTGAATGCCTATCGGTGATCCGCTCATCACCGCCCAGGCCAGTGTGTCCATCGCCCTGGGGGGCAACCTCGGAGACCCCATCGCCACCCTCACGGCTGTGCGCCCCCTGCTGATCCGCGAGCTGCACAGCTGGGCGGCGGGGGCTGCCCCCCAGCTGGTACTGGGGTGGTCGCCCCTGTTCCGCACGGCGCCGGTTGGGGGGCCGCCCGGGCAGCCGCCCTTCGTCAATGGGGTCCTGCTGGTGGCGCGTGCAGCCGGGGGCCGAGAGCCCTGGCCCGATGCGCTGGCCCTGCTGGGGCGTCTGCAGGGTCTGGAGGCGCGCTTCGGCCGTAAGCGTCTCGAGCCCTGGGGTCCCCGCAGCCTGGATCTCGATCTCCTCTGGTGCGGAGAGGCCCGCTGCAGCACACCCCAGCTGGAACTGCCCCATCCGCGCCTGCGCCAGCGCGCCTTCGTGATCGGCCCCCTGGCGGCGATCGAAGCGCAGCTGGTGCTGCCCGGTGGCCACCAGACCGCCGCCGCCCTGCTGGCTGAGCTGCTGAGCCGCCCCGGCGCCGAACCGCCACCGCTGCCCCTGCCCGCCCGGGAGGGCTGGCCCGAGACGGTCTGAACGGCGCGTTCCGAACCGCGGCGGCCGCCGCGGCCGGTCACACTGGTGGGCCTGCCCCAGCCCCATGCATGGCTCCCCTGCCGCCGCCTGAGCCCTCCATCCACCTGGAAACCACGGCGGCTCTCGACGCCCGCAAGCTTCGCTTTGAGCTCAACCGGGTGATGCTGCCGATGGGGGTGGAGGGCACCTACGGGATCATTCGCCATCCCGGCGCTTCTCTGGCGGTGCCGATGCTGGCTGACGGCAGCGTGGTGCTGCTGCGCCAGTACCGGTTCGCGGTGGAGCGGCGCATCCTGGAGTTCCCCGCCGGCACCCTGGAGGACGGCGAGGATCCCCTGGAGTCGATGCAACGGGAGCTGGGGGAGGAGGCGGGCTACAGCGCCAGCCGCTGGGATTCCCTCGGTCTGATGCTGCCCTGCCCCGGCTATTCCGATGAGGTGATCCACCTGTTCCTGGCCAGGGATCTCACCCCCCTCAGCGACCGTCCCGCGGGCGACGACGACGAGGATCTGGACGTGCTGCTCCTGGCGCCCGACGACCTCGATGCGGCCCTGGCCAGCGGTGATGAAGCCCTCGATGGCAAGAGCGTCACCGCCTGGTTCCGGGCCCGCCAGCTGCTGGGTCTCGGATGAGCCCGCCGCGCTGGTTGTTCTGGCACCGCCGCGATCTGCGCCTGGCTGACAACCTGGGACTGGCCGCCGCTGCCCGCGCCACCGCCGCCGTCACCGGTGTGTTCGTCTTCGATCCGGCCGTGCTGGAGGCCCGGGATCATTCACCGGCCGGGCTCTGGTTTCTGAGCGAGAGCCTGCGGGAGCTGCAGCTCAGCTGGCGGAAGGCCGGTTCCCGCTTGCTGCTGCTACGCGGAGATCCGGCTGTGGTCCTGCCGCAGCTGGCTGAGGTCACCGGAGCTGAGGTGGTGGCCTGGAACCGGGATGGGGAGCCCGATGGCCGTGCCCGCGACAACCGCGTCGCCCAAGCCCTGCGCGCCAGCGGCCGCAAGCTGCTCTCCGACTGGGACCAGCTGCTGGTGCCCCCCGAGGCGATCGCCACCGGCGCCGGCGATCCCTACCGGGTCTACGGCCCCTACTTCCGGGCATGGCGGCGTCGGATCGAGCAGGCAGGCCCCGAGGCCTGCGCTCCCGTTCCCGCTCCGGCCGGCCTGATTGATCTCGATCCCGGCTACCTGCCCGACGAGCGCCGCCTGCTCTGGGACCGGCTCGACTGGCTCGAGACTGTGCCCAGCGCCGACGATGGCCTGCCCGGTGCGCCTTTCGAGGGGGCGGATCTCTGCCCCTGCCGCCCCGGTGAGGCCGCCGCCATCTCCCAGCTGGCCGCCTTTGCGGATGGGCCTCTGCTCCGTTACGAACCGGGCCGCAACCTGCCGGCGGAACCGGGCACCTCGGGGTTGAGCGCCGCACTCAGGTTCGGCACCCTCAGCCCCCGCCAGGCCTGGGCCGCCGCCCAGGAGCAACGCCCCCGTGCGCGCAGCGAGGAGGAACTCCAGGCGATCACGGTCTGGGAGCAGGAACTGGCCTGGCGCGAGTTCTACCAGCAGGCCCTGTTCCATTTCCCCGAACTGGCCGAGGGCCCCTACCGCCCCCAGTGGCGCCGCTTCCCCTGGGAGAACGACGAGGCTCGTTTCGCGGCCTGGTGCGATGGCCTCACCGGCGTGCCCATCGTGGATGCCGCCATGCGCCAGCTCAATGAATCCGGCTGGATGCACAACCGCTGCCGCATGGTCGTCGCCTCCTTCCTGGTGAAGGATCTGATCGTGGATTGGCGCTGGGGTGAGCGTCAGTTCATGCGCCTGCTGGTGGATGGGGATCTGGCGGCCAACAACGGTGGCTGGCAGTGGAGTGCCAGCAGCGGCATGGACCCCAAGCCGCTGCGCATCTTCAACCCCTACACCCAGGCAGCCCGCTTTGATCCCGACGGCGTTTACATCCGCACATGGCTGCCAGAGCTCCGCAATGTGAATACCCGCGACCTGCTCAGCGGTGAGATGGCGCCGATCGAGCGGCGCGGCTACCCGGCACCTCTGATCAGCCACAAAACTCAGCAGGCACAATTTAAGGCTCTATACGCGGGCTTGCCGCGCGTCTAGACACTCCCATCAGACCATGGTCCGTGCGACACAGGCCTCACTAGCAACCCCACAACTCGGCTCGCCCCAGGTGTTTGAGCTTTGGGGCGACAGTCCGATCTTTCCCGGCCCGGCCTGGCGGCTGGCCTGGCTCCTGGAGGAACCGGATCAGCGAATGGTCAACGAGGCCCTCGCCAGTGGCCGCCTCTGGAACACCCTGCGGGCTGGTTTTCCAGGCCTGGCAGACCTGCCAGACCCTTGGCAGCTAGCCGATCGGCTTGGCGATCAGCCTGCGAGCCTGTCCTTGAGGGCGATCGCGGCCCTGGCGGAGGCGTTGCTGCAGCCCGCCCCGCTGGAGATCTGTGCGCCATTCATGCCGGTGAAGCTGCAACCGGCCTGTCTCGTGCTGCGCTGCGACCAGCATGAGCTGGCGGGCAGCACACTGAACTTGGCGGCCACGCTCACCTGGGCGGCCCACCTGGCAGGGATCGGGGCGAAGGTCAACCTGCCAGCGCTCCAACAGACCCTGACTGACCTGATGCACAAGGTGCGGATTTGTTGTGACCATCCGCTTACCGCTGCACAGCTGGCAGAAGCACGCCGCAGGGGCATTCCGGCGTTTCTGCTCGACCCTGGGCAACGTCTCTACCAACTCGGCACTGGCTGCTACAGCCGCTGGATCAGCTCCACCAGCAACGACCACGACAGCTCCTTTGGGGTGGCGATTGCCCGCGACAAGTGCAAAACCCACGACCTGCTGCGCCAGCTTGGCCTGCCGGTGCCAACAGAGATATGCATGCCTAGCGATGTGAGTGATGTGCAGCTGCTGGTAGCGTTGGATCGACTTGGCTATCCTTGTGTCCTCAAGCCAAGGGATGGCGAACAGGGTCGTGGAGTAACGGCAAATATCTCTAATGAGGAAGAATTGCTGGCGGCCTTGAGGACAGCCAGGGGCCACGCCAGAAATCATTTGCTACTCCAGAAACACATCAAGGGCGAAGACTATAGGCTGAATGTATGCAATGGAAAACTTGTTTTCGCCGTCAGGCGCCGCCCACCAGCAATCACTGGCAATGGCCGAGATAACGTACTTGAACTTATCGAACAGGCGAACATTCTGCGACGCAAGCTCCGCCAGCATGGGGCGATCGCAGCCGATATCAATCTCGAAGACTCGGAAGTGCTCAGCTACATTGCCAGGGCTGGACTTCAGGTCAGCAGCGTACCTATCGCAGGCCAGCACATACAGCTGCGTGGTAACGCCAATGTGAGCACAGGCGGACTGCGAGAGGAACTCGATCTCACCGCGATCCACCCGATGATTCACCAGCAATGTGTTGCGATAGCTCGCAGCATGCGCCTTGAAAACTGCGGGATCGACTACATCAGCACCAATATCGGCCTGGCACCAGAGGACTGCGGCGGCTCCTACATCGAGGTGAACTCCATGCCGCAGAATGCCACCATGCGAACCAACCTTCTGATCGATAATCTATTCCCTGATCAACAGCCACACTCCATATCAGTAACCATTGTCATTGGCGACTGGAACCAGATGCCAACTGTTGAGTTCGAGCGGTTAATGGCAATGATCCTCCAGGTGCATCCCGGAGGGACAATCGGAATTCCATCAGAACTACGCCACCAGATATGGCCGTTGCTGACAAGTGCCCTTCGTGAAAGAGTGCATGTCTACAGTCATCCGCGTGAAATGCTGCTCAACTACGCCACCAGTCATGCCATCTACCTGACAAATACAGTGCTGGCTCTGCACAGAGGCCTTCCGTTGTCATCAGCTGCGGAGGTGATCTGCAAGACACCACTTGACACTCTGCAGCCTGCAGCAGCTTGGGAGATGTTCATCAGACGCTGCAATGCAGCCCACAACTAAGTGGCTGCAGTATCCATGAATTCGGCTGGCACAATGGGGCGTCGCAAGCTCTCAAGTGAAAGGCCATTCTTCAAAGCCAGGACAACACCTGCAGCCTCAAGATAATTGGCAACCTCGATCGCGTTTTTCAGACCGAGTTTTTCCCGTGTCATCCCAAGAATGGTGTGGTTGGAATGAACTGCTATCAAGGGTATGCCGTGAAACTCCGCTGCCAGCGCTGGTAGCCCACCAAGAGCAGTGGCTGGAACCACAATGGCACCTACTGAGTTGACTGTGATGCATTCAACTGGGGGACGATCAAGGTCTTCAATCGGGACTAAGCGAGGCGCCCTTGCCAACCCCTTGAGAACCGAGAAATAATGCGGAGTGGATATAAATTCAGCAGAAGCACGGGGATTGCTGGTAGAACGAATTTTCATACCTTGATAGTATGGCAATGGGGAGTGTGCGCAGGGAACGTTGAATACCTTGGAAATCAAGTGAGTAAGAATCGCTTCAACTACTCCCGAGGGATTGGGAATTTCACCGCGCATATGGCGTTCGCACATCTCTTGAGTGACGCCATGAATCACAGACACGCCTCCCACCGCGTCGCATCCTGCATCCAGCAAACGGGCCACACCATCAAGGACGGCCTCCGTCGCCTCAAGGATTCCGCTTGCTGAACCACTGGCAGCCCACTCAATGCGTGCCCCGACAGGCGCGTCAAGCATCACCAGGTGATCACAGGTGATGCCAGCAACAGCCCTGGCCGCATTCACCGCATGCACTACTTCGTCGCAGTGATCCCGGCCTGTTGGGTCGACAAAGGTGCCGATGCGATTGCCTGGCGAAAGCCGCAACCCAAGGCGGCCGAGCAGAAATCGATCAATGGAGTGCCCCTCCACATAAAGAACGTTGGGGGCTAGCTCATTGATATCGGAGGCGTTGACGGCATTGGGATGTGTGACAACAAAATCGGCTGCTCGGGCGAGAAGATTGGTTGCGGGCGTCGCATCGCCGGCATAGCCACCAAAGTCGCAGCGGATACCTGTTGGAACAATTTGAGCCACCGCAAAGGGTGTGGCCTGATAGCGCTTGTGAAGTGGATTTTCGAGATCAGCGCTGACAAGCCTGGAGGCAAAGCGATGATCGGCTGAGAAGCGCACCAGGGTCGCCTCAACACGCACCGTATCACCATCCGAATCTATAATCGAAAAGCGGATCGGAGAGGCCCCCTCCCCGATCAGCCGCCGCATGCCAGCCACGAGATCGTGGAGGCGAGCTGGTCCAGCTACGGCTTCCAGATCCAACGTCAGATTCTCAATGCGCACTGCAGTGATTGATTATTGAGGTTTTCGACCTCGAGCATAAATGAGTGACCAGGGCATGCGGGCAATACCCTGTTCAAGTTGAATTGTGAAGTAGCGTGGCAAAGCTGCCTCCACGTCGCTTAGTTCAGCCTTTTCCATTCGGAACAACGTCTTGCAAAACCACACAAGATCGGCATGGCTCGGCAAGTCCCACGTGTAGTGGTGCTCCTGCTCAACAATATCAACAAAGCCGGCATTGCTCAGTAACAGTGATAGCTCACCAGGCTCTAAAAAAATACCCTCATGGCCGAGATCGGACCAGCGATTCACTTCAACATTGAGAAACTGCGCCGGTGCTGAGCCATGCAGAACATCACCAACGGCAATCAATCCATTGGGCCGTAAAGCGCGAAAGGCCTCCCTGAAAAACTGCTGCTTGTCTTCCTGATGATGCAGTCCTGCTAGGCAAGCCATGCGATCCATTGAGCTCGTTGGGAGCGCCAGTCGAGACAGAGAGCAGTAAATGCGGTGATAATGCGCGGGAATGCTATCGGAGAAGTGCGAGGAGTTTTCAATGCAATAAATGTTGCATTCACTGCCAAGCTGGTCGAGAATGCCGTCTGCCAGGTAGCCCCCTCCCGCAGCGACATCACAGACATCCTGGCCCTGCTGTGCATTAAGTAGATCGAGTATTAGGCGTCTTTCGGTTGCTCTAGTTTCTGGAAAGCTCCGCATCGCCTGGTTGTATTGGCGTATCCGCTTGACACTGTAGACTGCCGCTCGCTGATCGAACGCATCATCGAAGACGTGTTGTTTCATACAGTTCGAGAAACAGTCGCTCTGCAATGCTATGAGCTTGCGGAAAACGACTAAGCAGCTGCATTTTCCCATCTCCGAGCTGATTTCTCTGTGATTTCGTCAGCTGGGGACATTTCGAGCGCTCAGGCAACCCGATTTCGCTGCACTTGGGCTGTTTTGGCGGCCCGACTGCCGCCGTTTGAGCACACCTTTGGGCAACTGGCGGCTCATGCCCTTGCCATGGTGGGCCTGAGCAAGTCGTCCAGTCGGATCAGGTTGTAGGCGATCACGTGCAGCCCGTAGCCGAAGGCTTCTCCGAAAGGAGTACACGGCGCTCACGTTTTCCTGGCCGCGCAGTTTTAACTGGCGCAGCCCGCCGAACGCCTTGATCTAGCCAAATACCTTCTCGATGCCGCGGCGGGCATCGCTGACCCACCGCTGCGGGCGTTGTTCTGCGCCACGTGGGGCGTCACGCCCAGCCGCCGCATCTCGGCCACGAACCCTTTCGTGTCGTAGTTCTTGTCGGCGCCAATGGTCTTCTGGTGAGCACCGGCACTATCTGCTGCCATCTCCTGGGCGGGCATCCCGCTCACCGGTGCCCGTGGCCTTGGTGACGCTGCAATCGACGATCAGGTCGCGGCGGATCTCCATGAGCAAATGGCCGTCGCACCGATAGGTGCGCTCGCTGGAGCCGTAGCTCAGCTGCGCTGGATGGGCTTTGGATTTCCGCTCCAGCAGGGCGTCGGGATCCATGCTTGAGCGGTGGGTCTCGTTGCTGAGCTAGATGACGCGAAAGTCACCCTTGGCCCGCTTCTTTCCCTCCTTGGGTGCACCGAATCCCTCACCAGGACCTGTGGGCGGAGGCGGAGGATCCTCCTGACCATCGATCCGCTTCAAGGAGGCGTATGATGCCCAGGCTTGCAGCAGCGTGCCGTCCACGGAGAAGTGGTCATCGCTGAGCAGCGGTTTGACCTCGGGGCTGTGGGTGCGGCGTTTGCTCAACTCCTTCGCAGAATACTTCGCCAACGGTGGGAGCCCCATTCAGGGACAATGCCCCGCCTCAGAGGTTAACGATGGGCCCTGTCCAGAAAAGCCAGACAATCTCAAATGTCTCAGACCAACGCCAAGGCGGAACGCTTCATCAAGACACTCCTGGCGGAGTGGGCTTATGTCATCGACTACCAGACATCAGAGGAATGCAACCGCTGGCTAACCCGCTATCTGGGGATCTATAACGGCCACAAGCGCCACATGGCTCTCGATGGCCTCAGCCCTCAGAAGTGCCTCCAGCACCTGCTGATCGCTGAATAACCTGATGAGAAAACACACCTAGTACCGCAGCGAGCAGCAGGTACCAGGGCCGAATACGCACCCCGCGGTGCATGCGAACGTCCGGGATGCGGCGTTGAAAGCTGGTTAGGTCAAGATCAGTGGCGGCAGAAGCGGTTTCAGGCACTGGGAGGAGGCGATCCCACCGACCTCAACCCATGGTGACAGCCATGGCCAGAGAGCCTGTGAGGACTTTAGATCAGCCCTGAGCTTAGGGTCCTCCGGTGACGCGAAAACTGGGCCAACTCAGGTCCCACTCCAGGAGCAAAGGCCATTCATTCATTGACTTGCCTTTGCTATATAATAATTATAAAAGCTGTCAATGCAGATGCATCTCGCCGACTCTTCCAGCACTCTCGAGTATGGCGATATATTCCTTGAGCGTGGCCGTCAGTATCATTCTGCCATGGCTCGATTCCCAAGGGCTAGAGATCGGGAATTCAGTCAGCTGTTTTCCCGCTTTCCGCTTGGTGAGGGTGAAAACATTGTTGATGTTCCATCGGGGGGTGGATACCTGAGTGATTTTCTTGCTCGCGAGAAAGGTCACAAGTCTATCCGCGTCACGGAGCTTGAGTTTTCCCCCGGATTCAGCGGTCAAAGCCAGGTTGTTGAGCCATATGGGGCATGGCCACTGCGGCTAGAGAGCGCAGACCGGATTATTTCATTGGCCTCGTCTCACCACATCGCCGATCTCGATCGATTGCTGAACAACTTTGGGGTTTATGTCAGGCCTGGTGGACTTGTCCACATTGCTGATGTTAGCCCCGATGGCGGAATTGCCAGTTTCCTTGATGTGTTTGTCGATCGGCATACAACTACTGGCCATCGCGGCATCTACCGCCAATTTGAAAGACTGGAATGGCCGGACTGGCTTGATGTTATCCGCATTGAGACTCGGTCATGCCCGTGGCGCTTTGACTCCAGCGAGCAACTTGTGGCCTTCTGCCACGGTCTGTTTGGCCTCGGCAAGGATGCCTGGCCACATTTGGAGTCTACGCTGGAGGAGCTTGTCGGAATCCGCAGTGCGAATGGGGGAGTTGAGCTAGACTGGGAATTGTCGTATATGGATGCCATGAAGGTCTAGCGATCCACGGCGCACCCTGTATCTGCCAGGTTTATGCGATATGAAAATCTCCGGGCTTCGGTTCCTGCGTAGCGGCAACCTGATCGCTTCCTGCAGCGGAGCGCTTCTCATTCTGGAGGAGCTAGATTGCGATGAGCAGTTAGATGGTCAGCAGCTTGCCGCGTGGCTGGCATGCCTCCCTACGACCCTCAGGATCTCGCTGGCAAAGCGGCAGGTGCCGCTGTCAGAGCTTGTACCGCTGTTGCTCTCGGCGCTCACTGAGCATGGCCGGCTAGAACCGGGCACTGCACAGGTTCTGCACCAAAGCGACAGATCTCTGAAACTGTGGCTACCGGTGGATGATCGAGTTTCCGCCGAGGCAGCGGTTGCACTCATACTTCACATCCTTGATGCCGTTCGGCAGGGGGCAGCACCGAGTGCAACGACCAACCGACTCTGGACAGCACTGCGTTCAAGCTACTGGAACCAGACACACGCCATGTTGGCCCGTGCCGCCAATGACATCGGCGTTCCCTTCTATCGGCTGAATTGCGGCGGACAACAGTTCCTTCAGCTTGGTCAGGGCTGCCATCTGCGGCTGTGCCGGGAGACCCTCACCGATCACACCCCGCTCTTTGCCCAGTGGGCTAACCACAAGGAAGGCCTGCACGCTCTCCTGCAGCACCGTGGGATTCCCTTGCCCTCCCAGGTGGGTGTTGACTCCCTGGAGCAGGCCCTGGCTGCCGCGGAACAAGTCGGTTGGCCTGTGGTGCTCAAACCAGCCGACGGTGGCAAGGGTCGTGGGGTGTGGGTGGGTCTGGATCACCCGGATGCACTGCGTCAGGCTTGGGAGGCGCAACACAGGCAGGGTGGAGCACGTCAGCTGGTTCAGCACTGTCTGCAGGGAGCTGACCATCGCCTGCTGGTGGTGGAGGGCCACTTGCTGGAGGTGGCCCAACGCCAGCCGGCCAGCCTGGTCAGTGATGGACAACGACCACTGCGCGAGCAGATCGTGCGACTGAATGCAGAACCCGATCGAGGTGTCGCCTACGAACGGCTGCGCAACCGCATTCCCTTTGATCCACGGCTTGATCAGTTGTTGGCGGATCAGGGTTTCTCGTTGGACGGGGTGCCGCCGGCTGGCACCGCTGTGCAGCTCTCCCGCACCGCCAACATTTCGCAGGGCGGTACAGCAATCGACTGCAGCCAGGAGGTGCATCCTGATAACCGCCGCCTCGCTGAGGACATTGCTCAACTGATCGGAGCCGATGTGGTTGGCCTGGACATGATCAGCCGCGACATCTCCGTGAGCTGGCGCGAAGGCGGCACCTGGCTACTCGAGGCCAACCTCTCCCCTGGCCTGCGGCCTCACCTTGTGGCGAACCCCAGCAGCGATCTCTGTCATCGGATTGTCCGTTGTTGGATGGGTGATGCCCCACGGGGCGGTCGCGTCCCCACGGCGCTGATCACCGGCAGCATCGGCAAGACCACCACCACCCGCATGCTCGCCCACCTGCTCCAAAGAACAGGTTTGCGAGTAGGGCTTACCTCAACGACGGGTATGGAGCTGGACGGGGTCGTCATCGCCCAGGGCGATCTTGCTGGCGGTGGACCTGCATTGCATCTGTTGCAAGACCGACGGGTGGAGGCGCTGGTAGCAGAAGTTGCCCGGGGCGCAATCCTGAAAGCTGGCCTGGGGATCGCTCCGGGCGACGTGGCTGCCGTCCTGAACGTGCTTGACAACCATGTTGGTAACGACGGCATCCGCTCCCGCCAAGATCTGGCAAGAATCAAGGCGGTGGTCGCGCAGGTAGCCGAAACACTGCTAGTGCTGAATGCCGATGATCCTTTGGTTCTGGCCATGGCTGGGACCCGGCATCCAGACTCAGTGGCATTTGTGAGTGAGGAGCCTTGCTGCGCCGCCTGGCATGCGCATCGCCGGGCAGGACACTCTGCTATCTGCTACAGCAGAGGACGCGACGGCACGATTCAGCTGTACCAAGCTGGAGAGCTACTGATTTCTATCGCCCTGCGCGAGATTCCTGCCGCCGACGATGGCGTCATCGGCACCATCGCCGTAGCCGCCGCTTTCTCCGCTGCCCTGGCCCATGGAATGGGACTGGATGCCAATGCCATTGTTGAAGGTCTTCGCGCTTACGGGCTGCAGCGCAACCACCGCCGGGGCAGGTTTGAGATCCTGAAGCGAGAACCCTGGCAACTTGTGCTCGCCTGGGCTGATGGGCCCGAGGCGATGGCATCGCTCTCCAGCTATGTTCAGGCCGCCACGGAATCAGCGCCACGTCGGCGGGTGTTGCTTTGCTCGGCACCGGACAACCGTCCTGACGCCTTCCTGAGGCAGGTTGGTCAGGCCACCTGGGGTTTTGACCTGGTCATTGTTGCCAGCTGGGACAAACGGAAGGGCCGCCCAGCTGGGGAGGTGTCAGCACTGTTGGCGGAGGGAGTTCGCAGCCTGGGCCCAGGGGGGCCAAAGGTGCTTCGGGTTGGCACCGAATCCGATGCCGTGGGCGTACTTGCTGAGCAGATTCGTCCTGGTGATCTTTGTGTGGTGTGTAGCTATGAAAGTGAGCTGATGCGGCAGCAGCTGCTCACGGCTCTAGGCTGATGGCTGGTTTCCCTCCACGAGTCCCCGGGCTTGTGCGACTGCTTGTCGGCGGCGATCTGATGTTGGGGAGAGGTATCGATTCCATTCGACCGATCCATAACAATCCCGATTTCGGCAAACAGGATGCCCGCCAGCCGAGTGTCACCGTGGCTTGGGCTGAGGCGGGCGGCCACCGGGTTCCCCGCAACGCCACAGCTCACGCCCTCTGGGGCGAGGCTTTGGAGCCGCTGCTGGACAGCCAGCCAGATCTGACCTTGTTCAACCTGGAGACGGCGGTGACCAGTCGCGACTGCTGGGTAGCCAAGACATACAACTTCCGCATGCACCCAGCCGGTCTGGATGTGCTGGAGGCAGCGGGTATCAGCTGCGTGTCGCTGGCCAACAATCATGTGCTTGATTTTGGCCTGCCTGGCTTGCTTGACACCATCCAGGCCCTTGAGAGTCAGGGTATCAGTGTTGCTGGAGCCGGGCTAAACGCCAGGGCTGCCGCTGCACCAGCCCCGCTGCTGATGCCTGGTGGTCAGAGGGTCCTTCTGTTTGGCATGGCCTGCTGCAACGCCGGGTGTCGTGCTTGGGAGGCGGCCCTGTCCTATCGGCCTGGTATCGCCTTACTTCCGAATCTGGAGCTCGCCACTGCCAACGCGGTGTGTCGACTGATCCAGCACTACCGACAACCCGACGACCTAGTGGTGATATCGATTCACTGGGGCGGCAATTGGCCTGAGCAGGTGCCCGACCTGATGCGGGCATTCGCCCATCATCTCGTACAGCAGGCTGGTGTGCACTTAGTGCACGGCCATTCCTCCCATTGGCCTATGGAGGTGGAGCAGATTGGCGATGCGTTAGTGCTCTATGGATGCGGCGATGTGCTCAACGATTACGAAGGTAGGCCAGATCAAGTGAGCCTCCGCGGAGACCTGGGCGCTCTCTATGCAATCGATTTCCAGGAGGCGAATCTCAGGCTTGCCGGCTGGCATAAGTTTATTGTACGCCGCCAGGCCTTTTGTCTGAAACTGGTTGATTTAGCTGATCAGCAATTGGTGGATTCCCGGCTCCGCATCAATCTCTGAAAGACCCCGCTCAGATGGCCAGGGCCGCCTTGGTCCCCGCCAGCTGGCGCACCACCTCCACCACCCGTTGCTGCTTGGCAGCGCTCAGTTCCGGAAAGATCGGCAGGCTGAGCACCTCGGCCGTGAGCCGCTCGGTGATCGGCAGGCTGCCGGGCCTGTAGCCCAGATCCGCATAGGCCGGCTGGCGGTGGATCGGGATCGGGTAATAGATGATCGTGTTCACGCCGGCCTCGGCCAGGGCCTGCTTCAGCCAGTCGCGGCAGCAGCTTTCGGGCAGGCCATAGGTGGCGCTGTCGCTGGACGGGACGCAGACACCGCCGCAGCCAGCCTGGGCCGACGGGCAACGGGGGATGCGCACCACGAACTGGTTCCAGCTGTGGCCGCTGGGACCCGCCTCAGGCAGGACCAGCCCCTGCAGACCAGCCAGCTCGGTGCTGTAGGTGCTTGCCAGCTGCCGTCGCCGCTCCACCCACTCCGGCAGGTGGGGCAACTTCACGGAGAGCACCGCCGCCTGCATCGCGTCGAGACGGCTGTTGTACCCCAGGGAGGTGTGCAGGTAGCGGCGCGGCATGCCGTGCACCGCCAGCTCGCGGATGCGGGCGGCCAGCTTCTGATCCCGGCAGGTGACCGCACCGCCGTCACCGGCACCGCCGAGATTCTTGGTGGGGAAGAAGCTGAAGCAGCCCGCATCCCCCCAGCTGCCCACCGGCCGCCCGGCCCAGCTGGTGCCGGTGGCCTGGGCGCAGTCTTCTATCACCAGCAGGTCGTGGGCGGCGGCGATCGCCCCCAGCCGCTCCATGTCCACAGGCCGCCCGAACAGATGGACCGGCATCACCGCCTTGGTGGCGGGTGTGATCGCCGCCTCGATCCGCCCCAGATCGATGAGGTAGGTGGACTCCTCCACGTCGACGAAGACCGGCTTGGCGCCCACGGCGCTGATCGCTTCGGCGGTGGCGAAGAAGCTGAAGGAACTGGTGATCACCTCATCGCCTTCACCGATGCCCAGACCTCTCAGGGCCAGCACCAGGGCGTCGGTGCCGCTGTTGCAGCCGATGGCGTGGGCGGTGCCCACGGCCTCGGCGAACTGTTGCTCGAAACTGGCGATCGTGGCGCCCCCGATGTATTGCCCGCTGCGCAACACCTGCAGAACGGCGTCTTCGAGGGCCTCACCCAGTTGATGAAGCTGCTCGGTGAGATCGAAGGGGGGCACCTGCATGGCAGCAACCTTAAGCCCCTCCCAGGGTCAGGCCCAGGCCGGCTCCAGTCCCGGATGCCACTTGATGTTGCAACCGATTGCAGGCTTCTGCCCGGTGCTCAGCGGCCTCCCCGCCAGCAGCGAATCGAGGGCCGATCGCAGGTCGGCGCCATCGGGCACCTGGCTGTTGCCGGGGCGGCTGCCATCGAGCTGGCCCCGATAGACGAGCTGGTGCGCGGCGTCGAAGAGGTAGAGGTCGGGGGTGCAGGCGGCACGGAAGGCCAGGGCCACGCTCTGGTCGGCATCGAGCAGGTAGGGAAAGCGCCAGCCGAGTCGTTGCCGCTGCTCCGCCAGCTGGTTCGGACCGTCCTGGGGATGGGTGCGCAGGCTGTTGCTGGCGATCGCCAGGATGCTGATGCGCTGGCCGTAGTCGCGATCGATCCGGGTGAGTTCCGCCTCGATGTGTTTCACGAACGGGCAGTGGGCGCAGAGAAAGAGCACCAGTAACGGCCGTGAGGGCAGATCGGTGCTGTTGTGAACCGTGCCATCGAGAGCGGGCAGCTTGAAGGCCGGCAGCGGCGTGCCCAGCGGAACCATCGTGGATGGGGTGAGTGCCATCAGCGTGCGATCACAGAGGGAGGCTGTGGTGAGTCTTGCGTCTGTTTCAGGGCGCGTTGTGGGTGAAGATCTGCCCGTTCGACCCGAAGCGGTGCCCCGGTCCGATCTCTCCCCCCGCTTTGGCCTCCGTGCTGCGGCCGGTCTGATGACAGTCGTGGCGGGAGCACTGCTCGCCGGCGGCTGTGTGCCTGCCCATCGGAGCGCCAGCTGGAAGAACTTCCCCCTGCAGCGGCAGCATCCCCACGACGGCCTTGCGGTGGTCAGCCAGCCCGATGGCTATGGACTGCACATCTGGCTCGAAACCGACACAAGCCGCAAGGGCTACTGCAGTCCGCGCTGGCTGCCGGATCCAGCGCGGCTGTTCAACGGCAACGGCAGCCACCCCTTCAGCTCCGGTCTGGCCAGCCGCGAGGAGTTCTTCGCCGCCGTTGCCCGCCGCGACGTGCGACGGGCCCTGAGGAAGGAACTGGAAGCCCTCTGTCTCAGCCGCGCCCCGCGCAGCACCTGGGAGTGGACCGAGCCGCCCCTGAATCCCTCCCAGGTGAAGGTGGAGAAGCTGCCGATGCTGCAGGAGCCGGATCTGATCACCGATCCCGATACGGTCCGTGAACAGGAGGATCAGCTGTAGCAGGGCTCAGAGCAGAGCTCAGAGCAGGGCCAGGCTGCCGGTGTAGCCCGCGGGCAGGCGCAGATCGTGGAGTTCCAGCTCGGCGGTCGCTGACCATCCGGCTGACGCGAAGCCACAGCCCATGGCCTTCAGCCCCGCCTCCAGGCGGCACCACTGCTGCAGAAAGCCGTTGAGTTGCTCCTCTGCTGGCAGCGCCTCGAGGTCTTCGAAGCTGCCGTTGGGCAGGTGGCGCCTGGCGATCGGCCGCCACTCCAGGCCGGGCCGGCGCTTCTCCACATCCACCCCCACCGGCCGCTCGGGGTGGAGAGCCAGGAGCACCAGGTCGCCCGAATGGGCCAGGTTGAACTGCCACGCGTCCTGGCCGCCCAGCCCCTCCAGGGCCGGTTTGCCATGGGGCCCAAGGCGGAAGCGCAGCCGGGCGGGCTCCAGTCCCAGCGTCTGGCCCAGCCGCAGCCGCAGCAGGCCCCGTCCCAGCAGAAAACGGTCCTGGTCCGCGGTCAGCCGCCAGAGCTGCAGCCGCTGCTGCTCCTCGCTGGAGAGCAGCGCCAGCAACTCCTCCCGCCGCTGGGGCGTGAGCCAGCCCAGCCCCGCCTGCCAGACCGTGGCCGGCAGCCCGGCGTGCTCCAGCCGGCGCGGCGCGGCCTGGTCGGGGTCGATGGGGTGGCTGGGCTGGCTCACGCCCATCAAGATGGATCGCCTGGTTTGGCGGAATCCGGCAGCCGCCGCGCTCCGGCCGATCGCCAGTAGCGGCTGAAGCGGCGCAGGTCGACCGGCTCCGGCAGGTTCACGAAGGGTTCAGGCTCCAGCACCTGCAGGGGCAGGGCGGCGGCCACGCAGGCGGCGATGTCCCCCAGCTGCGGGTCCACCCAGGCGCTGGTCACCACCCCATCGGCGTGGTGGCGCTCGGCGAAGGCCAGCACCTCCTCGGCCCCATGGCCCTGGCGGATCGTGACCGGCAGCTCCAGCAGGCATTCGTAGAGGAAGACGATCCGTTTGAGGCTGATCGGCTCGGCGGCAGCGCCCAGCAGCCCCGGCTCAAAGACGAACACCGCCGGCCTGCCCGGATGGGCCAGCAGGGCGGGATTGGCCTGACCCATCGCCTCGGCGTGGATCCACAGAACCGGACGTTCCATGTTCAGACCGCTCTGCCTTTTGCCTGTCTGCCGCTTTCCTGCGTGGAGAAGAGGCGGGCCTGCAACTCCTCGTAGCTGCTCTCGAATGGACAGGCCGCTGCGGCCGGGCAGCCCGGGCAATGGCCCCCGGCGCCGAAGCGCTCCAGATTGGCGCGGTTGAACAGGTAGGGCTTGCCGCTGAAGCTGCTGGCCACCCACTGCCAGCTCAGGTTGTTGCTGGCGGCATCACCATCGAGCAGGTGGCGCAGAAACCAGCGGGCCCCGGCCTGCCAGCGCACCCGGCGCCAGTGCACCACGTAGGCGGCCAGCCACATCCGGGCGTGGTTGTGCAGCCAGCCGGTGTCGATCAGCTGGCGCGCGAAGGCGTCGATGCAGGCCAGGCCGGTGTGGCCCTCGCGGATGTCGTCCTGCAGCTCCTGGGCGTAGGCCGCCTCCGGCTGGCCGGTCTTGAGCGGCTCTTGGTTCTCCCAGATGCCATCGCCCAGGCGGATCCAGAGCCGCTGCCAGTAGTCGCGCCAGGCCAGCTCCTGCAGCAGCTTCTCGCTCACCAGCCCGGGGCCACTGGCCATGCGCTGGAGCACCACGTCGCGCACCTGAGCCAGGCTCAGAACCCCGTGGCGGATGTAGGGGGAGAGACCGCTGACCGCGCCGTCGAGGTGGTTACGGCTGGCGGCATAGCGCACCGGATCGACGGCCTCCAGCGCTGCCAGCGCCGGTCTTGAGCCCCCCCGAATCGGGCTGGCGCCGCCGCTGGCCTGGGGAAACCGGGCCGCCAGCTCCCGCACCATGGCGTCGCGGTCGGGGAACTGGCGCGGCAGATCGGCGCGGTCGGATTGCAGTGGCGGCGCCGGTTCTGAGGGGGGAGTGCTGGAGGTCATCGCTGGCTGAGAGTCGGGCCGGGCGGCGGTGGAAGCGGTGGAGGAGAATCCCCCCACTGTCCTTGGCCGGCACTCGGCGCCTACCCATGCTCCTCGATCTGCGCGGCAAGAAAGCCCTCGTCACGGGCATCGCCAACAACCGCTCGATCGCCTGGGGCATCGCCCAGCAGCTCGCCGCCGCCGGCGCCGAGCTGGGGGTCACCTACCTACCGGATGAGAAGGGTCGTTTCGAGGCCAAGGTGCGCGAGCTCACGGCGCCGCTGAACCCCAGCCTGTTCGAGCCGCTCAATGTGCAGGACCCGGCCCAGATCGAGGCTGTTTTCGAGCAGGTGAAGCAGCAGTGGGGCTCGATTGATGTGCTCGTGCACTGCCTCGCCTTTGCTGGCAAGGAGGAGCTGATCGGCAACTACTCCGACATCAGCCCCGAGGGCTTCGCCCGTGCCCTGGAGGTGAGCGCCTATTCGCTGGCGCCCCTGTGCCGCTGGGCCAAGCCCCTGTTCAACGAGGGCGCCAGTGTGATCACCCTCAGCTATCTGGGCTCCGAGCGGGCCATCCCCAACTACAACGTGATGGGTGTGGCCAAGGCGGCTCTGGAGGCGAGTGTGCGCTATCTGGCCGCTGAACTTGGGCCGGAGAAGCAGGTGCGGGTGAACGCGATCAGCGCCGGTCCGATCCGCACCCTGGCCAGCTCCGCCATCGGCGGCATCCTCGACATGATCCACAACGTCGAGGAGAAGGCTCCGCTGAAGCGCACCGTCACCCAGGACGAAGTGGGAGCCACCGCCGCCTTCCTGGCCAGCCCCCTGGCCTCCGGCATCACCGGCCAGGTGATCTATGTGGATGCCGGTTACTGCATCACGGGGATGTGATGGGATCGTCCGGGATCAGGCAGGGCATGTGGGGCCTGACCTGTTACTTCAATCCCCTTGGTTGGAAGTCGCGACGGCGGATTTTTGAAACCTTCCAGAGATCATTGAGGATCCCACTTTTTGTGGTGGAGTGGAGTCCGTCAGGCCAATTTGAAATCGAGCCAGGGAATGGTCTGAAAGTTCTGCAGATCAGCGGTGGCAGCATTCTCTGGCAGAAGGAGAGGCTCTTGAACATTGGTATCAAGGCACTCCCCGAGGGCTGTACTCATGTGACATTGATGGATGCAGATCTTATCTTTGAAGATGCCGACTGGCATGAACAGGCCGTCTCAGCACTGAAAACCCATCGGCTGGTCCAGCCATTTTCTGAAGTCTGCCATTTGCCATCAACTATTGACTCCGGCGAATTCATCGGTGTGTCTGAGGAGCCTGCTTACACATCGAGATGTATCAGCCTGGGTAAGGCCATGTCCGTAGGGGCTGGAGAGAAGGAGATTCTTGATCAGATTATCAGCAATCAATGCCTGCGCTTTAAAGCTCTTCTTCAGCAAGGAGAGAGTGGTGAGAGGTATTCAATGTGCGAGGATGTGAATGCATTTAGAGAATTGTCCATACCAACACCTGGCCTCGCCTTGTCTTGTCATAGGGAGACACTTGATCAGCTGGGAGGCATGCCCGATCGCTTCATCGGTGGTGGTGGAGATCTGTTTCTGTTGTTTGGGTTGCTCGGGAGAGGACATGATCTCGCCGCTGGTTGCTGCAGAGCTGGGCTCACGTATGTGAACCATTTCGCCTATCGAAAATTTTGTGATTCACAAATCCAGCGCGGCCAGTCACTTGGCTTTCTGCGTCAGCGTGTTTTTCATCTCCACCATGGATCTCTCTCAAATCGTCACTATGATGGCAGACATGTGGCACTGCAGCGTATGAGAATTGACCTCGACAAGCATCTCGGACTCAGCAGTTCCGGCCTTCTTCGCTTTCGGGGACCCAGCAAGGAACCGTTGGAACGTCATATGAATCATTACTTCATGGAACGGATGGACGATGATGAACAGGCAGCAATCAAAGACTCTGCGGGCCAGCGCTTATGATTTGGCCTCTTCTGACATCGGCTCTCGCCTTGATGTTAGTGCTGCTGATACATCTCAAACTATGGCTACCGATCGGCGATCCTCGCTTCAGTCAGCCGGATCTCGATTGCAGTGAGTTAGTGCCGCGCCGCTTCAATGCTGTTGGCTTGCTGTTTTGTATCATCGCTTTTCATCTTGCCTGGACCTTGCTCGCCAGCCTTTCCATCGCTCCCACTCTCACTTCTTTTGCGTGGTTGCTCCTAGGAAATATGATGCTGGCTCCCTGCTTCCTTGCATGGACTCACAAGCTGTGGATCTATAATGGATTCCGCAAACTTCCTATCGATCGGCCTTGGTCGACTGGAGCTCCTCAACCTGCAGCGGATGGGCTGCCCTCTGTAGCTGTAGTGGTTCCTTGCCGCAACGAACCCTTGGAGGTAGTTCGGCTGACCATAGAATCGGTGCTTGAGCTGAAGTATCCTAAAGCGAAAATCTCTCTCATAGTAACCGACAATAGCGAAGATGGCCACAGCGAGTTGAAGCGGCTGCGCCACTATATCGAAGAGCGTCAATCTTGTGGTATAAATGTGAGCTTGCTACATCGTTGTAGCATTGAGGGGTTCAAAGCTGGCAACCTCGATCTGGCCATTAAGGTGATCAGTGCAGAGCTTGTCCTTTTTCTGGATGTTGACAACTCTGTTCCAGCCGATCTGTTGATCATGCATGCTACGGCCTTTCAACAAGACAAAGGCCTTGCCTTTTTGCAATTTTACAATATCCCAGTCAGTCACCCCCTAGGCCGAGTGGCCTCCGCAACAGGAAATCTGCTCGAACGCTGGAAGTACGAAGAGTTCCTACGCGCTGACATCGGTGGGTGGCCATCCTTCCAAGGACACAACTGCCTTTGGCGAACATCGGTGCTGAAACAGATTGCACCACTCAACCGGTCACTTTTTGGAAGGAGCTTGCTGGTCGAAGACTTGCACATGACGATCCGCGCCAATCAACTGGGTATGCATGGTCGGCTGATATGGAGTCCTGCCGCGTTCTGGACACCCATGCGCTTGCTCGATCTGGAATCGATGTTGGTACGGTGGTGTCATGGCTCACTGCAGGTCCTGTTCAAAGAAGTGACGTTCCTACTCTCTAGTCGCCAGGGTTCGTTGACTCTGGGTGGGTATGTTGATCTTTGGGATCGCCTTATAGGCATGCGAGCATTATCATTATTTCCATTCTTTCTGATCCTACTCCCACAGTCTGTTTGGGGAACAGGCATCCTCGTTCTCTCATCATTGCTCATCTCAGCGATTCTCCCTGTTTTTGTAATCATAAAGAGACCAAATACGCGCCCTTGCCAGGCCAAGCCAACAAGAAGCTACATACTAGATATCTTTCTATTGGGAAACTTCGCAAACTGGTGCGACCTAAGGGGGATTGCTGAGTTTCTGGGGCCCAATCGCGCTCGGTGGGTTCCCACTGGCAAAGCACCCGCTTCAGATCAGTCAGGAGATCTGCAGAAATTAACACCATTCGGCCAATCTATGAGCCATCTTTGTTCCACTTATCGCTGGCCACTTGCCTTCTATTTCAGCGCACTGATATTTTTTATTTTGCGACAATGCCATGGCCCGGTGAGCGCTGCATCTTTGATGTCATGGATTCCGCTATTTGGACAAGCGGTGGCTGTTTTGTCAGCAATTATAATATATGGGCAAGAAAAGCCCAATAGCTCCAAGTCGCTAATCGAAACGTGTTCAGCTCGTAGATGGAATTACGGGCATGACATCAACCCCCTGCTTGCATCCGGCGCGCAGCACACGAATTTTTAGTTGGATCAAACAGCCGACGTCTCGACAAGAGCACTGCTTCTGCCTGAGGCAGGCTCATAATTGCCTGATGATTGATGAATTCTGATCGACTGCGGCAACTGCTCCTCGCCCACGTAGTAAAGGTTTGGTTTCCTCGATGCTTTGATCCTGCTGGCCCAGGCCTTTCTGATGAATTTGGCCCAGACTGGTCACCAATACTTGGTCGTCCACGGCTGCTGGAATTCAGTACAAGGCAGCCCTGGATGGGGGGTGATGCCCTATCTTGGGTCTATGCCGAAGCACCAGTGCAGCTGCTGCCCTCCAGTGGTTGCGTCAAGGTTCAGCCTCAGTTTTGCAGCTACCTAGGGTAGATCCCCGAGTAGGTTTCAGACGTGCGGTTATTCAAAATCTATAGGCTTTCGTAAAGTGCAGCCTATCAATCGATGGCAGCCTCCAGTGCTTTGATGCCAAAGTGGAACATTGCCTGACCCTTACCGTGTAATCAGGAAGGTTGCAGATAGCGATATTGTAGAGGGTGTGTATTGAGCATGACAGCGCGCGCATAGTGCGGCGTACTGAAACTGGATAAGTTCCCGGTATTTTCGCCATGAATCTGGCCGCTAATGACCATGTTGCGTGGAAACCGGCTACGATTTTCACCCAGAACTTCTGGTCGTGAATCGAGGATGCAGATAAATCACAAAATTGATGACGCCGCAGTTCGAGCCGGCGCCAAGCTTCTTGAGCGGACCCCCGGGTTCTGCATGTTGCCCTGGATGAGTCTGCACGTGCGCACCGACGGGAAGGTAGCCGCTTGCTGTGATTTCGAGGGAGAGCTGGGCGACGTCCGTCGCGACGATCTGCGTTCGATCCTGGACGGTCCAGCAATGCGCGACCTCCGTCTGCGCATGTTGCAAGGCGAGACCGTGCCTGGCTGCTGGCGCTGCGTCGATCGTGAGAGCCGCGGCGCCCTTAGCATCCGCCAGGCTATGAACAGCGAGCTGGCGGGTCACGTCGACGCGGTTCTGACAACCCGGCCTGACGGTCATGCACCTGATGCCCGACCCATCTATTGGGACATCCGCTTCTCCAACATCTGCAATTTCCGTTGCCGCAGCTGTTGGCACGGGGCAAGCTCCCGCTGGTTCGCTGACGCGGTGAAGCTCGGCCGCCAGCTCGGCGACCAGGCGATCATCCGGGCAGACGACGACATTGACAGGCTCATGGGCGAGCTCGAGTCCTTCTTGCCCGCTGTCGAGGAGATCTATTTCGCCGGCGGCGAACCACTGATCATGGAGGAGCACTTTCGTCTTCTGCGCACCCTCATTACGCACGGTCGCACGGATGTGCGGCTTAAGTACAGCAGCAATCTTTCTGAACTCGCAAATCATGGTACGGGGATCCTCGACGCCTGGCGGCACTTCCCCAACGTGCGCCTGTTCGCGAGCGTCGACGCAATGGGCGCTCGAGGTGAACTCATCCGCAAGGATCTGGACTGGGACCGCTTCGTCGCCAACCTGCATACCGTGCGGCGTCACTGCCCTCATGTCGATCGACGCACTTTGACCACGGTCTCGATCTTTAACGTCCTGCACTTGGCGGAGCTGCAGCGATTTCTTCATGTCGAGTTCGGCCTCGGCCTGGAGGTGATCCGACTGCATATGCTGCAGGTTCCGCGCCACTACAGCATTTGCGTACTGCCTGCTGCCCTGAAGGACCTTGCACGTGATCGGCTGCGCGCGCATCTTGCCTGGATAGGCGAGCACGCCGACGACGATGCGGCCGGGGTCGCACATCAGCGCCGCCAGATCAGCGCCGTGATCGAACAAATGGACGGAGAGGACTCAAGCGCGTTGCTGCCGAAATTTCGCCGGGAATGCGAGCTGCTCGACACCGTGCGAGGCGAATGTGTGTCGGCAACCTTCCCTGAGCTTGCTCCGATCTTTGCCGCCCTGGACTGAAGGCAATTCGGCCAGTCAGAATGTATCCTGCTGCAGTGTCCTGATTCAATCATCGCCTTCAACCATGATTTCTAGGAATATGTGGCCACAACTGGTGTACAGGGGCTGTTTGATTACGTCATAACCCGCATGATCCAGCTTTACTCAGTCTGCATCCCCGCTTTTTCCGTTAGCTGAAAATGCCGCAGCAATCCCCCCCCCCTAAAAACTGTTTGGTCAGCATTGCTGAATCTCATGCGATGATGCCGAGACTGCGTAGCTGATCCATCACTTGAGAACTGACGTTTGCTGCCTCCGTGACGGACACCACTCGCTCCTGACAGGGCAAGTGGCGCGCGCGAGTAGGAGTGGCCACTACTACCTGTGAGCATGTCGAGAGCCACTGATCCCAGGCGAGAGGCATTGAAGGGCCTCCATCGAGCAGTACAAGAACATCGGCCTTGACCCAGGCGAGGCCGTGCTTCATGACGGACTCGACTTCCAGCTCAATAAGGAAGGCATCGGTGTCCGGATCCCTGAGCGCACGACGCTGACCGGAAAAAGAACGGGCATCATCATCGCTCCAGAAGACACCTCCCTGGCGCCAACCGTCTTGATCGACCACCGCCAACTGCGGAAAGACAGGGGAGAGATCTCGTTCGAGTTCCGCGATCACAGCGCGCGCTTCCTCCCCACCCTGTAGTACGACGAGAGGCGGCCGATCGAGATCTTCCAGCAGGGTAGCCAGAGTTTCAACCATCAGATCGCGATTCGGCTGGGCCAGCTGATGTGGGAGGACGCCCGGCATCCCGTTTACCTCGCAGATCACGCCACCGCTAATCCTGAGGGGAATATCCAGGCACGGGGAAATCACATCGATACCGACAATATCCAGGTGGAAGATCCGAGATACCTTCTCAAGCAGCCTTCGGTTGTCAGGATGCACCTCAGCAAGACACTCCCTTACGGTTCCACCCGTGCTGAAATTGGCTATAGGACTCAGCCGTACGACCTGTCCGTCTTCAGGGACGCTTTCTGGCGAGAGATGCTGGGCCATGAGAAGGTGCTTGGCCTCGTGGTCAAGTTTTATCGGGTTGAAGTGGATGCTTTGCTCCCCTTCCACGCTGATGGGGTTTTTCCCGCGATCACGATTCGCCGCTTCCACTAGTTGCCGGACATTGCTACGTCCATCTCCGTAGACCTGCGCGGAAATCCTTTCCAGTGCCGCGAGCAGCCTCCCCCTCACGATATAGAATCGATAATCTCGCCCCCTGATGTGGGGCTGAAGCAGTACGGGAGTTCCTGCAGCCTCGCTCCGCCGGTAGGCCTTCAGCAGATCTTCTCGGCTTCGGATACCTGTGACTACACCCATTCCCTGGTCTAAATTAGCCGGCTTGGTTACGACGGGATAGCCCATTTTCTCAGCCAGATCGACGGCTTGGCGAAGCGTCGTGACCAGCCGCCCCCCTAAGACTGGCAGACCAGCTTGTAAGAGTAGCTTGGTGGTTTGCATTTTCTGCTTGGAGAGATGCAGACCCCAAGCACTTGTACTCTCAGTGATCTTCTGGGAGATGCGGCGAAGTCCACGTCCGCGCCCGATGACCAGCATGGGTGTGAAACTGACGAGATCTTCGACGTGCCAATCGACGCCAAGTCTCAAAGCTGCGCGAGCCATCGCAAGGAGAGAGGCCTTGGGCCGGAGACGGCTGGGGGGGGCTGATGTCACGAGAGTCCGCCGCTGCTGCCGCGGACCATCAGTTAGAGCCCACTCCCAGAGCATGCCGGACCATGCCAAGCCAGCGAGCAGTTGCTGAAGTGAACCACCCACGAGATCGATGCCAATCCTTAGCCGCAAGGTGTTCTGTGCATGATCCTCTTGGGCGGTTGGGGTAGTTCCCAGGCTGCGTGGCGCCTCGATCCGGACCATGCCTGCACGGAACTGGAGGGCATCGACCCAACGCAGCAACCACGATTCAAGATCGGGCACCTGTTCTACATCTCCAGTAACCTCCAGGGAGGATCCTGGGGACGTATTATCGGGTGTGGCTGTAGCTTTTGCTTCGTCAAACTCATTGGTATTTTCGCTTTCATCGGACGCCTGCGGATCTTTGAAGCTGCCGAGGAGAGAGTCGGGTTCAGGAAGTTCTCGCAGCAACTCCCGCAGTCGCTGATGCGTCGGCATTCTAAACAGTCCGAATAGGTGATCTCGTCTTGCCTCCACCTGCAGGACGGCCGTGGGCAACGAACTCACCGGACTGCAGCCTTCATAGTTGGCAAGGGCACGGACGTGGATCACTGTCCAACAGGTTCAAGGGGTCGAGGCCGACGCTGCACAAGTGTCACTCCTTGAGCGATGGCGAGATCAAATACTTGCAGATCAGCATGTCCTCTAAGCTCTTCAACATAACGCCAGGTCGTATGCTTATACCGTTTTTCCGGGCCGTAGATTTCTGAAAGAATCTGACTGTGGCTGTCGTGAAACAGAGCAATTGCTCCTGGTGCGAGCTGCGGTAGAAATGCCTCAAATTCAAGGCGACACTGCTCTTCCGTATGTAGGCCATCAATAAATAGAAAATCAACTTCAAGCTGCATAAAGTCCGCGCTTTGGACCACTTCTTGGCTGGTCTGCTGGCGATGCTCGATGCAGGTAATTCCGTAGGAGGCAAAGTATTTGTCGGCGCGCCCATCTTTCCAGTGGTCGTCAGCAAAGGAAGGGTCAATGAACAGAATGCGACCCCTGTTGTCATTGTCTTGAATCGCCCGGCCGATCAAGAGAGGAACGAATCCTCGCCAAGAGCCAATGATCACGGCAAGTCGTGGACGCAGGGTTCGAGCGAGGCCGTAGTACGTCCAGCCTAGGCCGAGTTCGCGGCGCTCAAAGTCCTGACCATGTCCCATCTCCCAAAGATCGGGAGTCATGGCCATCTCATTGATGAGGGAGAAGAGCGACATGCCCGTATTCATCTAAGGGCAGTAAAGATAATTCTTCAGCACCCTATCATGGCGTCTGGCCTGGTGATGAGCGGATTTCTGAATGCAACGAATCTCTGCGCCTAGGCATGTTTTCCCGAAGGGTCACTCAGTGATCAAGAGTGCCTGCGGCGGCGGCTGGTCGATGAGGCATTGAAGATCCGTACCCGTTCAGAGGGCGGGTACGCACGAGCTCTGTAATCCACGCCTGACCGCATACCGCTGAGGGGCCAAGGACGCGGCGGCGTGAGCTGAACAGTTCAGGAATCCGGCAGCAG
>NZ_NQKW01000066.1 GCF_002252625.1 Synechococcus sp. 1G10
TGCAGGGGTGTGACCATGCGGTTCTCAGACCCGTGAACCACGGCTAGTCTTGCGATGCATTTGGTCAGATACCACGCGGCGCAACGGTATTGCGCGAACATCGCTGGGTGCGGCGCCGTCGGCCTCGAACTCAAATCCCTCCAGCGTGCGCACACATGGGAAGTGGGCGATGGTCATGGCCATCGACAGCCGCCGCTGTTTCTTGCTGGCCACCTCGGCGGCGCAGAGCCACGCCAGGGCCTCGCGCAGATTCAGCTGCTGCCTGGCGGCTTCCTCCAGCAGCCCATCGAGTTGCTCGCGGATCGCTCCCAGCCGCAGGCGGCTGAGCATCCCGTCGAGATCCTCCACCAGCCGCTGAATCTCGGTCTGGTCGCTACCGGGGTTGGTGCTCGCCCCCGCATCTTTTGTCTGTTGCCGGTTACGTGTCATCAGCCCACCTCCGCCACCACGGCCGCGTAGTCGCTCAGCGGCCGGGCCAGCGCGGAGCGCCGCACCGCAGACAGCTCCACAACCACTGCAGCGACGGCGCCGTTGTCTTAATGGCGGCGATCACCTGGCGCGAGCGCTGGTTGGCCGCCTGCCTGGTGTGGCGCGCCACGATCCGGCCGCTCTGGCGGATCACCACCTGCTGATGGCGGATCTGCACCATCACGTTCTGGCGCACCAAGGCCGCCGGCACGCTGTACCAGTTGCCCTCCACCTGCACGCAGCAGTCCTTGGCTACACGGCGGGTGAACTCCTGCTCCGCCAGGTACGACGGCTTGCCACTCAGCGCCATCAGCGCCCTGGCCTCGTTCCGCTCAAACCGCACAAGCGGCTGCTCGCCCGTGGTGCCGTGGATCCGCATGTCGGCGATCTCCCGGTTCCACCACTCCAGATGGCTCTCCATCTGGCCCCAGGTGTCAAAGCGGTGCCCGGCGATGCCGCTGCGTTTCACATAGCCCACACCCCGTTCGTCATTCCCCTTGGTCTGCGGTCGGTGCGGCCAGCAGGCCTTTGGGGTGAAACCCCAGTGCCGGGCAAAGGCGGCAAAGGTCGGGTTGATCACCAGTTCCCCCGTCCTGGGG
>NZ_NQKW01000019.1 GCF_002252625.1 Synechococcus sp. 1G10
GCCACGCAGATCCAGGGGCGCATGCCGAGGCGGTAGGAAAGTTCCCACTCGCGGCCCATGTAACAGAAGACGCCGATCAGGAAGTGGAAGACCACCAGCTGGTAGGGACCGCCGTTGTAGAGCCACTCGTCGAGGCTGGCGGCTTCCCAGATCGGGTAGAAGTGCAGGCCGATGGCGTTGCTCGAAGGAACAACAGCGCCGGAAATGATGTTGTTGCCGTAAAGCAGCGAGCCGGCAACGGGCTCACGGATGCCGTCGATGTCGACGGGAGGTGCAGCGATGAAGGCCACGATGAAGCAGATGGTGGCAGCCAGCAGGGTGGGGATCATCAGCACACCGAACCAGCCCACGTAGAGGCGGTTATTGGTGGAGGTGACCCACTCGCAGAACTGGCTCCAGGCAGACGCGCCCTGGCGCTGCTGAAGGGTGGTGGTCATGAGAGCGTGAGTGTGTGCCCCGGAAGGAGCGGGTAGGTAGAACGACAACCCGGATCAGAAATTTCTGTCCGCTCGGCTCGAAAGCCTGTCGCCTGCTGCAATGTAACAGACCATTGCGGGATGTGTGAGGCGCTTAAGGTTTGCTTGCGGCTTCAGCGGGCTGGAGACTCGCGGTTTTGAGTAGGACCCGGATTGGCCCGGCCATGTGTCGCCCTCGCGACATTCCGCTGGGCATCCGTACCGATGCACACCAAGCAGGCTTAAGGTTTTCTTCAGACCGTTCCATCGAGGTGATCCCATGGTCCTGATCTGCTGGGATCTGGGCGGTAACCGCTCCACCGAAACATTGCCCATGAACCAGCTGCGCCGGCGCCGCCACCACCTGGAGAGCCTTGGGGCAGTCATCTACTGGAGCGAGCGTCTGGTCAACGCCTGACGGTCTTGCTAGTTGTGCGGTGTCCCATCAGGTCTGCCGCTGAGATGCCCTTGCGTTCACGCCCCTCAAGGCCACTACTTGCTGGAGGCCTTGCTCTGCTTGCCCTGGGTCTGGCCGGCTGTCCCAGTTCTCCGTCGAAGGAGAGTCAACGCTTGGAGCAACTGGAGCAACGGCTCCAGCAGATCGAACAGCGCCTGGCGAGTCCGGCGCGCCCCGATCCCGCTGACCCCTCCGGCAAGCCCCCGGCCGGTGTGGTCAAGTCGCTGACTTTCCGAATGGACAGCCAGGACGACCGCCTGCGGATCTACTGGGCCGATGGCAGCTCGACCGATCTTCCCTGCACCAAGGAGCAGGGGACCTGGGCCTGTGGCTGATCTGAACACGACCCGCCCCTGAGCCGAGCACAACTGATTCATGGTGGTGGGTATGCGTCCACTTCTTGCTCTCACGGCCTGCCTCGCACTCCTGGCGGCCAGACCATCCGTGGCCCAGGACAGCTACGAGCTCTTTCCCTTCACCCGCCAGCGGGCCACAAATGTGGCCCGCATGTACGCCGAACGACTCAATGGTGGCTTGACGGTCTACCGGCCGGACGCGTGCATGTACAACCGTGGTGGTGGCGCCTGCCTGGTCAAGGGCGATACCAATGGCTACATCTTCCGCTTTCTGGGAGGGCCTCCGGGCTGGCAGATCCTCGGTCTGGCTCCAACGGCCGAAAGCGAAATCGAAGTCTCAGCCGATGGCCGCTCCGTTGTGAAGCTGATCTACAACGGAGCCCCCCGGCCTGTAGGGCAGAGCCCCCAGCAGACACCACCGGCTGAACCTGTCCCGGGCGGGGCGGCCATCTGAGCGCTGGACGCTCAACCAGGTGCAGCCATCAGCTGTTTCGCCAGCTGGTGCAGGCCCTCTGCCCAGTCCGATTCGCATGGCCAGCGTTCCCGGCTGGTCAGACTGAGGGCGATTCCCTTTTCGCCGTAGGCCGCCTCGTTGATGAATACCGGCCAGAGCGGCCCGGGATCGGCGGACTCATAGCGAAGGGTTTCACCACCCGCTGTGACGAAGAGGGGATCGCCGGGGAAGATCGCTTGCCAGTCGCGGTGCTGTCGCAGCGGATGCAGGCAAGCGGCCGGGCGTCCATCGGGGCGGCGCGGTAGATCAAGGCTGCCCAGGTGGCGGTGCACCGTGAGCCCCCGGGGCAGGGCCAGATCACCCCGCCTGGCTGAGGCCAGGACCATCAGGGCCGCCTCCAGTGCCCGCTGGGTCTGGTGGCAGATCGCGGAGTTGACCACCCCCTGCGGTACCGGACCCACCTCGATCACCAGGCCGCAGGGCCAGCACTCCAGCAGAAACCCCTGTTGGTTGGCATCGTCCTCATGCAGATAGATCGGCAGGCCAAGCAACGCCTGGATGCCCGCCGCCAGAGCCAGATCCGCTGGTCGCCGCCCGTACACCACCAGGGAATTGCCCATGGCGGCTGTTGTGCTGTGCAGATCAAGCACCAGGGCACAGGGCTGGGTTCCGGCCGGCCCGTGCAGGGCCAGCAGCTCACGGGCCCTCTGCACCTCCCGATCAGCTGGGCCGGGGGCCTCGAGCAGGGCGCTGGTGAACGAGCGGTTCAGGTCGCGATCGAGATAGCGACGTCCTGCCGCGAAAGCTGCTGGATTGCCGATCACCAGCTGCAGCCCAAGGCCGGAGCTATCGAGGGCGCCGGGGTGAGCCAGCCAGTGCTCCAGCAGCCAGGGGGCGTTGCGTTCATTGCCATGGGTGCCGGCCACCACCAGAACCTGTGCCGCGCCCATTGCAACGCCTCCTGCGGAACATATTTGCCGCCAGCCTGGCGCAGCGGGAGGCCGCTGCGGGCCAGAGTCACAGGCAGCGCTGAACCCTGCCATGGCCGTTCCTCCCCCGCTGGTCGCCGGCGTGCGTGCCGCCTGGCGCTGCCAGTGGCGCCAGCTGATGAAGGGCCTGGGCCCAGCCGACGCCGCCGGGAACTACCGGCGCCCTGAGAGCGCCTTCGCCGCCACCCCGGAACTGCCTGCCACGGCCGCCAACGCTGGCGTCCACGGGCTGATCGTGGGACGCAGCTGCCCCTGGGCCCACCGGGCCTGGCTGGTGTGGAGCCTGCGCCAGCTCGCCGGCAGCCTGGAGCTTGTTGTGGTGGAACCCGATCCCAAGGCAGGCCGCTGGCGCTTCGATACCCCCTATGAGGGGGCCAACGCCCTGGTGGAGCTCTACAGGCGCAGTGGCGGTGACCCGAAAGCCCGTGCCACGGTGCCCGCCCTCTACGACCGCCCCGGCCGCCGGATCCTTGTGAACGAAAGCGCCCGGCTGATCGAACTGCTCAACCGCTGGCCCGCCCCACAGGGGGCTCCGGATCTGCTGCCGGAGGAGCAGGCGGAGGCGATCAGCCACTGGCGGCAGCGGCTGCAGGAGACTGTTAACGATGGGGTCTACCGCTGCGGCTTCGCGCGCACCCAGGCCGCCTACGACCGGGCCGAAGCTGAACTGTTCGCCAGCCTGGAGGCGGCGGAGACAGCCCTGGAGCAGGGAGGTCCCTGGCTGTGCGGTGAGCGGCTCACCCTGGCGGATGTGGTGCTCTTTCCGACCCTGATCCGCCTGGAGCTGGTCTATGCCCCCCTGTTCGGCTGCAGCCGCCGGCCGCTCTGGAACTTCCCTGCCCTGATGAGCTGGCGCGCCCGCCTGCATGCCCTCCCCGGGGTGGCTTCCACCTGCTTTGACCAGTCATGGCGCCACGACTACTTCGGGGCCCTCTTTCCCCTCCACCCATCAGGGATCGTTCCGGCAGGGGCGGATCTGGCCACACTGGTGGCAGGCCCAGCTCCCTCGCGACCCCAGCCATGACCGATCAATCCCAGAACGAGGGCAGCCCGGACGATCCAGTGTTCGAGGGCGTCTATGGACCTTTCACGATCACGTCCCTCGACCGGCGCGAGGTGCTTGGCTACCGCCTGGCCCTGCTGGGGTTGGCCCTGGCCCAGGCGGGGCTGCTGCTGCAGTGGGCGCTCTGGGGCAGCCGGGGGCTCTGGCCGTGGCTGGTGCTGATGGCCGTGGGGCTGGGCCTGGCCCTGCGCTGGATTCACATCTACCTGCGGCCGCTGCACCGGGCCCTCCAGCTGTTCTGGTTGCTGGGCTGTGCCGGCGGGGTGTCCCTGGCCCTGCGCTCGGGTCAGGCCGCCATGCTCGAAACCCTGGCGGCCGACTCCCGCTGGATCTGGGCTGTGGGGCCGTTCTTCGCGGCCCTGGCGGGGGTGGGCTTCAAGGAATTCTTCTGCTTCCAGCGGCCCGAAGCGATCGGGGTGACCCTCTTGCTGCCGGTGGCGCTGCTGGGCCGCCTGGTGGGCCTGCTCGATGACCGCACCACCTTCACCCTGTTGGCCATCGAAGCTGGGTTGCTGCTGATCCTGACCCTGCGCAAATTCCCGATGCAGGCCGCCGCCGATGTGGGCGACAAGAGCGTCTTTGCTTATCTGGAGAGCCAGAGGCCTCCCTCGCGAGCGTGACCCTGATCAGCCTGGTGGGGGTCAGCAAGGACTTCGGCCTTCGCACCCTCTTTGAAGACCTCGACCTGCACCTGCAGGAGGGAGACCGTCTGGGGCTGATTGGCCCCAATGGCGCCGGCAAATCGACCCTGCTGAGGTTGCTGGCGGGGCTGGAGCCGCCGGGGGAAGGCGAGCGGCGCTGCTCCGGGCGGCTGAAGGTGGTGATGGTGGCCCAGGAGCCGGATCTTGATCCCGAGCGCACCGTGCTGGAGCAGGTGTTCGAGGACAGCGGCGAGAAAATGGCGCTGCTGCGCCGCTTCACCGAAGTGAGCCAGGACCTGGCGAACGACCCCGGGAATCAGGCCCTGCTCGGGGAGCTCAGCGACCTGCAGGCGCGCATGGACCAGGCCAACGCCTGGAGCCTGGAGCAGCAGTGCCATGAGGTGCTCGAGCGCCTGGGCATCAGCGACGTGCACCGGCGGGTGGGTGAGCTCTCCGGCGGATTCCGCAAGCGGCTGGCCCTGGCGGCGGCACTGGTGGCGGAGCCCGATGTGCTTCTGCTCGATGAACCCACCAACCATCTCGACGCGCTCTGCATCGAATGGCTGCAGGGGCAGCTGGAGCGCTTCCCCGGTGCCCTGGTGCTGATCACCCACGACCGCTACGTGCTCGACCGGGTTGCCCGCCGCATCGTCGAGGTGGACCGAGGCGTGGCCCGTAACTATCCCGGAAACTACGCCACCTACCTGCAGACCAAGGCCGAAGAAGAGGCGATCGAAGCGGCCAGCGCCACGAAGTTCAAGGGGGCCCTGCGGCGGGAGCTGGAATGGCTGCGCCGCGGTCCCCAGGCCCGCAGCACCAAGCAGAAGGCCCGGATCCAGCGGATCGAGGCGATGCAGGAGGCCCCGAAGCGCCAGAGCAAGGGACAGCTCAGCCTGGTCAGCGCCCATCGCCGTCTCGGCAAGAAGGCAATCACGGCTGAGCATCTCAGCGTCTGGGCCGAACCGGGCCCCGTCCCTGCCGACGGGGCGCCAGACACTGGCCGACTCCTGCTGCGCGATTTCAGCTACGACTTCAGTCCCGAAGACCGGGTGGGGATCATCGGGGCCAACGGCTCAGGGAAATCGACCTTGCTCGATCTGATTGCCGGCCGCCGCCAACCCCAGCAGGGACGCCTGGAGCTGGGCAGCACGGTGCGAGTGGCCTACTTCGATCAGCAGGCCGAGGGGCTTTCCAGCGACCGGGGGCTGGAGCGCAAGCTGATCGACTACGTGCAGGAGGAGGCCAGCCGCATCGAGGTGGATGGAGTGGCCGTCAGCGCCTCCCAGCTGCTGGAGCGGTTCCTGTTCCCCCCCGCCCAGCAGCACAGCCCGATCGGACGACTCTCCGGCGGCGAACGGCGGCGGCTCTACCTCTGCCGGCTGCTGATCAGCGCCCCGAATGTGCTGCTGCTCGATGAGCCCACCAACGACCTCGACGTGCACACCCTCACGGTGCTCGAAGACTTCCTGGAGGATTTCCGCGGCTGTGTGGTGGTGGTCTCCCACGACCGCTACTTCCTCGACCGCACCGTGGACCGGTTGTTCTGCTTCGAAGCCGGTGAGCTCAGGCGTCATGAGGGCAACTACAGCGCCTACCTGGAGCGGATGGCGGCAGGGGCCGAAGCACGCACGGCGGCGGCAGCGACTCCATCAAGAACCCCGGCAGCGGCACTGAAAGGGTCGGTGACCCCAGCGCCCAGGCGGCGCAGCTTCAAGCAGAGCCGGGAGCTGGAGGAGCTGGAGCAGTCGCTGCCGGAGTGGGAAGCGCGGCGGGCGCAGCTGGAGCAGGAGCTGTCAGCAGGAGCAGGCGGCGACTACTCCCGTCTCGAGAGCCTCACCCACGACCTGGCTGCGTTGCTGGAGCGCATCGAGCGCGGTGAGGAGCGCTGGCTGGAGCTCAGTGAGCTGGGCACTTGATCAGCTCTGGATCACATTGCCCCCATGGCCCGGGAGGGCCCCCGTATGGTGGACTCGATAAGCCCCGGTAGCCGAAGGCCGGCCTTCCTATGACTTCCATCGACGAGCACATCCGCAAGGATCAGATCGAAATCGAAACGGCGAAGGCCGTCGGTAACGAGGCGAAAGTGCGCCACCTCGAAGAAGAGCTCAAGTCGCTCGAGGAATACAAATCGCATCACCCCGAAGACGATCACGATCCCAATTCGCTTGAGGTCTATTGCGATCTCAACCCCGAAGCTCCCGAGTGCCGGGTCTACGACGACTGATCAGCCTTCACGTTCTACTGGTCGCCAGACCTGTTGCCATACGGCCCTCACCCCCCTGAGCGGGGGTTTTTTCATGGAACCCCACGCTGGCCTCCTAGCATTCACTAGATCCCCAGCTCTTTCCAGACCTCAGCAAGCAGTCCATCGAGGCCCCAGTTGGTGGCTGCAGAAATCAGCAGCACCTCGCCGCCCCAGAGAGCAGCCAGGGCGGCGCGGGCTGCCTCAAGCTGATCGGGCAGCAAGAGCTCACTTTTGTTGAGGGCCAGGATCCTGGGGCGTTGATCGAGGCCATGGCCGTAAGCCACCAGCTCCTGCTCCACCACTGCCAGGTCGCTGGTGACATCTGCGCTGGAGGCATCCACCAGATGCACCAGCAGGCGGGTGCGCTCGATGTGACGCAGGAAGTCGTGGCCCAGACCGGCTCCCTGGGCAGCGCCGGCGATCAGGCCGGGGATATCCGCGAAGACGGTGCCATCCCCGCTCGGGCGGCGCACCACCCCCAGGTTAGGCACCAGGGTGGTGAAGGGATAATCGGCGATCTTGGGCTTGGCGGCGGAGAGCACGCTGATCAGGGTGCTCTTACCGGCATTGGGCAGGCCGATGATGCCCACCTCAGCCAGCAGCTTGAGCTCCAGTTGGAGCTGGCGCTCCTCACCGTCCTTGCCTTCGGTGCATTTCTCCGGCGCCCGGTTGCGGTTGCTGAGGTAGTGAGCATTTCCCAGGCCGCCGCGGCCCCCAGCCGCCACCCGCAGCCGGTCGCCGGGTTCGGTGAGGTCACCGAGCAACTGCTCGCTTTCCTGCAGACGCACCTCGGTGCCGCAGGGTACCCGGATCACAAGGTCGTCGCCGCTGGCACCACTGCGTCTGTTAGGCCCTCCGCGGCGACCTTCCGGGGCCTCGAACAACCGCTTGTATTTGAAGTCGAGCAGGGTCTGCAGGTTCGGATCGGCCTCGAGCCAGACGGTGCCGCCATTGCCGCCATCTCCGCCGGAGGGGCCACCGGCGGGCACATACTTTTCACGTCGGAAAGCGACGATGCCATCTCCGCCACGGCCGCCCTGGACCGCGATGCGGGCTTGATCAATGAACTGCAAGGGAAGACCGCAGGGACTGGGCCAGATGGATCACCAACCCTAGGATCGGCCGGTCGGAGGGCTGATCTTGGCTGAGGTGCGCTTCCAGAAGGTCAGCAAGACCTTCCCACCCCGGCGGGGGAGTGCGCCGGTGGAGGTGCTGCGGCAGCTGGATCTGACCGTGCACGACGGCGAATTCCTGGTGCTGGTGGGTCCCTCGGGCTGCGGCAAGAGCACCCTGCTACGCATCCTGGCGGGTCTCGAAACTCCCAGCAGCGGTGAGATCCGGGTGGGAGAGCGCGCCGTGAGCGGCTTACGGCCGGCCCAGCGCGATGTGGCGATGGTGTTTCAGAGCTACGCCCTCTACCCCCACCTGAGCGTGTCCGACAACATCGGCTTCGGGCTTCGGCGCAGCCGACCCAGAAACACCATCCAGCAGCTGCAGGACGGACTTCACAAGTTCACGCGGCGCCTGCCCGCCGGGCTGCGGGTCCCTTCCGAGCGGGAGCGGCGGATTGAGGAGCGGATCAAGGCTGTGGCCGAGCAACTGGAACTCACCCCGCTGCTTGAGCGTCTGCCCAAGGAGCTCTCCGGCGGCCAGAAGCAGCGGGTGGCCCTGGGCCGGGCCATCGCCCGTCAGCCGAAGGTGTTCCTGATGGATGAACCGCTCAGCAACCTCGACGCCAAGCTCCGCACCGGCACCAGGGCCCAGATCGTGGCGCTGCAGCGGGAGCTGGGCATCACCACCCTCTACGTCACCCATGACCAGGTGGAGGCGATGACCATGGGCCACCGCATCGCCGTACTGAACCAGGGACGGCTCCAGCAACTGGGAACGCCGATGGAGCTCTACCAGCATCCCGCCAACCTGTTCGTGGCCCAGTTCATCGGCAGCCCGCCCATGAACCTCCTGCCTGTGGAGCAGGTTGGAGCCGATCAGGTCCAGCTCGCCGGTCGTCGGTTTCTGGTGGAAGGGGAGATGGCCCTGGCCCTCGAAGCCCGGGCCGGTGGCGGAGGGGGCGGCAGTCTCACGGCAGGGCTACGGGCGGAGCACTTCAAGCTGGCGCCCGCCACCAACCGCAACCTGGAGGCGGAAGTCACCCATCTCGAGGCCCTTGGCAACGAACTGCTGATCAGCTGCCGGCTGATCGGTGGCAGCCATCTGATTCAGGTGCGCACGGACCCTGACCAGCGCCTGAAGGCAGGTCAGAGGATCCACCTGGAGATCGATCCGCAGGGATGGCGCTTCTTCGAGTCCGACGGCGAGGCCCTGCCCAGGCCGGAGCCCATGCCTGTGAAGGGCGGCGCCAAGGGACACCAGGACGAGATGGAGGTGGTGTTGCCGGAACTGGGTTGAGGCGACGCCTCATTTCGGCCAGATCACGCTGCAGCCCTGGCCGCCATCGCCACGCTCGGCATCACTGACCCGCTCCACCCAGGGCACGGTGGCCAGCCACTGGCGCAGTCCGCGTTTGAGCTTGCCTGTACCGATGCCATGGATCACCCAGAGCGGGCCATTGGCGTTGCGCAGTTGCTCCTCCACAGCGGCTTCCGCCTCATGCACCCGCATCCCGCGCACGTCCACGGTGTTGCGTTCGCCTCGCACCTGGGGGCCTGAGCCGCCCAGGTGGCGCCCGCTGGCGCGCACCTCGATCACGGGCTGAGCCTGCTCTGGCGGAGCGGGCTTCTCACCCTGCAGGCTCTCGATGCCGGAGAGATCGACCTGCAGCCGCAGCACGCCGCAGCGCACGCTCAGTTCGCGGCCATCGGCGCTGATCGCCAGCACCTGGGCCGCCTTGCCCAGGGAAAGCAGGCGAATGCGCTCCCCCACCACCGGCCGCCAGCCGCTGGTGGCCCGGCGCTGGGGCTGGGGCGTGTGCTCCAGCTGGAGCTGCTTGAGCCGCATGCCCGCCTGGCGCGCTCGCTCGCCATCGCCACCGCCCTGGCGCAGGCGCCGGATGATCCGGCGCACCTCCTGCTGCCCGTCGCGGATCGAGTGCTCCAGGGCCTGACGCCGCTGCTCCTGGAGTTCCACCGACTGCTCCTGCTGCTGCTGCCAGCGCTGCAGCAACTCCTCATGCAGCAGTTCGGTGCGCGCCAGCAGGGCCGCCGCCTCCTCTGCCGCCTCCTGCTGACGGCGGCGCTGATCTTCGAGGCCCCGGATCACCTGGTTCAATTCCCCCTCGCCCCGGGGCACGAGCAGGCTGTTGGCTTCAGCGATCACCTCCGAATCCAGCCCCAGCCGCTTGGCGATCGCCAGGGCGTTGCTGCGGCCGGGGATGCCCCATTGCAGGTGATACGTGGGGGAGAGGGTGTCGCTGTCGAAGGCCACCGAGGCGTTCTCGAAGCGGCTGTCGGTGTACTTGAGCGCCTTGAGTTCACCGAAGTGGGTGGTGGCGATGGTGAGTCGGGCCCGTTCCGCCAGGTGGCGGAGCAGCGCGATCGCCAGGGCCGTGCCTTCGGTGGGATCGGTGCCGGCACCCACCTCATCCAGCAGCACCAGAGTGGCTCCCGGCGACGACGGGGGGGCGTCCAGGGCTTCGAGGATGCGGGCGATGCGACGCACGTGGCCGCTGAAGGTGGAAAGGTTCTGCTGCAACGACTGTTCGTCACCTATATCGGCCAGCACCAGGGAGCACCAGGGCAGTTGGGGAGTGCCGGAGCAGGGCAGGAACAGCCCGGCCCGCGCCATCAGAGCCACCAGGCCCACACTCTTGAGGGTCACGGTTTTGCCACCGGTGTTCGGGCCGGTGATCGCCACCACCCGCAACTCCTCGCTCACGGACACCGTGACGGGCACCACCCTGGCCTCCCCGCCGCGTTGCTCCTGCCAGAGCAGCAGCGGGTGGCGCAGATCACGCAGCAGAACCGGCGCCTGAGGGTCGGCGGAAAGTTCCGGGCGCACGGCACCCAGCCACCGGCCGTAGCGGGCTCTGGCAAGGGCGACGTCAAGGGCCACCAGCACCCGGTGCAGCTCCTCGAGGGCTGGCACCTCTTCGGCCACCAGGGCACTGAGGCTGGAGAGCACCCGCCATTCCTCCTGACGCTCCCGTCCTTCCAGCTCCCGGATCTGGTTGCCGAGCGTGATCACGGCCTTCGGCTCGATGAACACCGTGCTGCCCGAAGCGGAACTGTCATGCACCAGCCCCGGCAACTGGGAGGCGGCTGTCACCTTCACCGCCAGCACCGGGCGGCCATTGCGCTCGGAGATCACGCTGTCCTGAAGCAGCCCCCCCTGGCGGCGCATCAACTCCTGGAGGCGATCCCGCCGCTGCTGACGCAGGCCAGCCAGCTGCTGGCGGACGCCGGCCAGCTCGGGGCTGGCTCGGTCCGCCACCCGGCCGCCCTCCTCCAGGCAGAAGCGCAGGCGCTGCTCCAACTCCGGCAGGGTGCGCAGATCGCGCATCAGCAGGCCGCAGACGGGGCGCAGCTCTGGAGCCTCGATCTGGCGGCGCAGGCGGCGGGCCACCGCCTGGGTGGAGGCCACCGCCAGCAGATCTTCGCCTGCGGCCGTGCCTCCCTTGGCGCAGTGGCGCAGGGTGCCGCTGAGATCGGCGGCGCCCAGGAAGCTGAGCCCCCCCTCGATCAGGCCATCAAGGTCGAGGAGCTCGCTGGTTTCCGCGAGCAGGCGCAGACTCTCGGCGCGATCATCAGCAAGGGGCAGTGAGCGGCAGTGGGCAGCGCCGGCACTGGTGCTCGCGAAGCTCGCCAGGTGCTGCCCCAGCCGCTCCCACTCGAGCAGCTCAAGGGCTTCGGCTGCGATCGCCGTCGTGGCGGAGGGGCTCAAACCGGCTCCTGCCCAGGCGCGGCCTGCCCTCGCGCCTGAAGCGGCATCACCGGTTGGCCGGTGTTGGAGGCGATGCCGGCTGGTGGCTCATAAAGCATCTCGAGCCAGTTGCCCTCGGAATCCTGCAGATAAAAGGAGGCGGTGCCGTCACGGTGGTCATGAATGGGCCCGACCCGGTGCCCGGAAGCCTCCAGCTGGGCATGGACCTGATCCACCCCGGCGCGGTCCTCGAAGTGGAAGGCGAAGTGTGGGCCAGCCTGGCGGTAGCTGGGGGCGAGCAGGGCGATGCCGTCGCCGGATTCAGGCGACTGGAGATAGGCCCAGTCGTCGGCATCCCAGGTGACACGCAGACCGAGCGCCACGTAAAAAGCCTTGGCCCGGGCCATGTCCTGTACTTGCACGGCCACATGGCCCAGTCGCTGCACGGCCATGGCCGTTCACTGTCGCTGGTGCCATTCTGATCGGCCGGTGGGCCCGACCGGGGCTGGTCCGGCGTCGCTGCACGCCGCCGCGCTCAGCCTTCCCGCAACCAGCTGGCTGCCTCGCAGGCGTGATACGTGAGGATCAGATCGGCCCCGGCCCGCTTGAAGCAGAGCAGGGTTTCCAGCACCACAGCCCGCTCATCGATCCACCCCCGCTCGGCGGCCGCCTTGACCATGGAGTACTCACCACTGACGTTGTAGGCGGCGATCGGCAGTTCGGTTTCGCCGCGCAGGCGGTGGATGATGTCGAGGTAGGCCAGGCCTGGCTTCACCATCAGGATGTCGGCCCCCTCCTGTTCGTCGAGCAGGGCTTCGGTGAGCGACTCTCGGCCATTGGCCGGATCCATCTGGTAGGTGCTCTTGTCCTTGGGAATGGGCTTGCTGGAGTCGGTGCGCGGGGCGGAATCCAGGGCTTCACGGAACGGGCCGTAATACGCGGAGGCGTACTTGGCGGTGTAACTGATGATCCCAACGTGCTCGAAACCCTCCTCATCGAGGGCTTCACGGATGGCGCCGACACGGCCATCCATCATGTCGCTGGGGCCGATCAGATCAGCGCCTGCCCTGGCCTGGGCCACCGCCTGGCGGCAGAGGATCGCAACGGTGTCGTCGTTGAGCACCACGCCTTCAGGGCTGACGATGCCGTCGTGACCGTCGCAGGAGTAGGGGTCAAGGGCAACGTCGGTCATGATCGCCATGCCGGGATGATCCTGCTTGAGCCGCCTGATCGCACGGGGGATGAGGCCACCCTCGTTGAAGCATTCAGCGCCGTCCTCGGTTTTGAGGCCATCGGCCACCTTGGGGAAGAGCACCACGCAGCGGATGCCGAGATCCCAGGCACGGCCCACCTCCTCCACCAGCCCGTCCAGGCTCCAGCGCTGAGCCCCGGGCATGGCAGCGATCGGCTCATTGCTGGCCCCCTCATGCACGAACAGGGGGTAGATGAAATCGGCGGGGCTGAGCTGGAACTCGCGCACCATGGCCCTGAGGGCTGGCGTGCGGCGCAGGCGCCGCGGACGGTAGGTGAGTTCCATGCAACCAGAATGGGTATCTCGATCGTAAAGCCCCACAGGCTCAGAATAGTTTAAAAAACAATTTAAGGCAACGGGCTTTTAAATTAGCCAGGCAAGAATGGCAACAGCGAAGAATCCAGCCAGCGCACTTAGCTGATAAGCTTTGTCCACGCCGTTAATCCTTTTCAGTGCGTCACTTTTCTGATGGCCATGAGTTGCCGCATATACATTGCTGCCCCACAGGAAGAGCACAAACAACACAAGAATACGCATAGAGACAATCGAGAAAGGTAAGATAGCTAAGGGACGGCAATTCGGCCTTGTATGATTGCTGGAGAAAGATCAGAGTCAGCAGGGCGGTAGAAGGAATCGCCAGGCGGATCTCACCCAGCCCCCCATCCAACAGGGGAGCCAGCAACACAATCAGCATCACGATCAGAAGCGGCAGGATCCAGGTCACGAAACTGGAGAACGGATCGCCCCTCATCACCACCTGAACACTGAGGCGCGAGTAGTCCAGATCGCCCTGATCCAGCCCCCAGCTTGTCCCGTAGGAGTGGAGCGACGATACAGATCGAATGGACTCGATATCATAACCATTGATCGATGCATAACTGCCAACCTTGCTGTTGCCTGAATCGGTATCGGGAACAAGCACAACATTTCCCTGTTGGCGCGCCAATGCGTCAGGAACAACTTCAAGAACCAGTGGCAACACCAAGCGTTCAAAAGGTGATCGCCTGAGATCGACATCGGGAATGTAAAGACTCGTGGAAAAACGAAAGCGCTGATAAAAACGATCTCCAGGCCTGGGCAACGGGGCCGCCGTATCAGGCTGGATCAGGGCCGACGACGAGTTCACCTGATTGGTAATCTCCACCAGCTGAAGCGGGGTGATTCCCTCAGCCTCCATCAGGTTCTGCACCTGCCTTGGCCATTCCAACCAATAGAAACCCTCAGCATTGAAGATCCTCTGCCGCAAGGACAAGCTGTGAAGGTTCTCGATAAACGTGCCGACCTCAATTCCGATTCCGTTCGAGTCGGCAAGTTCTTTCCCAGGATTCACCAACCTGGTTTCTTCATGAACCAGTGCCGTTGGCAAACCTCGCTCCAGCGGCACAACTGCCTTAACGGCCACCAAAACCCCGATCACCAGGAGCGCCAACCAAAGCCAAAGCCACCGCCGTTGCAGACCCAAACTCTGACCAATTTCTCTCGGGAGAAGTCTGCTGGATCAACCGATGGTCCGTTGCGTGGCTTCAGAGCCTGGCGGCATTCATCCAGTCACGGCGGGGATCGAGGCTGCGGGCCTCTCGCAGCTTCTCCAGCAGCTTCCGTTCTGTGTCGCTGAAGAGCTCCGGCAGCTTGAGGGTGAGGCTCAGCAGGAGATCACCCCGCCCATCCTTGATTGGCCAACCCTTGCCTTTGAGACGCAGACTGCGGCCCAGGGCTACACCGGGAGGTACCTGCACGGTGGCTTCCCCATCGGGGGTGGCCACCCTCACCTCACCGCCAAGAGCCAGCTCATCAAGGCTGAGAGGCAGGTCGGCGCGGAGCTGATCGCCATCCAGGCGCCAGATCGGGTGGTCCTGGAGCTGAAGATTGAGGTAGAGATCGCCGCGGCGGCCGGTGCCGGGCTGCAGGTTGCCCTTGCCCTTGAGCCGCAGGCGGCTGCCACTCCGCACCCCGGCCGGAACACGGACCTGTACCCGCTCCTCGTTGACGGCCAAGGTGCGCTCGCAGCCACGGAAGGCTTCAGCGAAGCTGAGGCTGATGGTGGCTTCCGCATCCAGATTGAGGACGCCGCTTCGACCTGTCGCTGGCCCGCCGAAACCGCTGGCAAAGCCTCCGGGGAAACCGCCCGAGAACCCGAACCCACCGGGGCCTGCCCCAAAACCGGTATTTCCCTGGGCCCCGCCGAAGCGGCCGAGCAGGTCGTTGATGAATTCGTCGAAGTTGCCGTAGCGGCCGAAATCCACATCGAAGCCCGGGGCTGCGCCGGCACCTCCGCCGGCCTGGCTCCAGTACTGGCCGAACTGCTCATAGCGCCGACGCTTGTCGGGGTCGGAGAGCACCTCATAGGCCTCACTGATCTCCTTGAACTTGGCCTCTGCCGTGGCATCACCGGGGTTCACATCCGGGTGGTACTGGCGGGCCAGCTTGCGAAACGAGCGCTTGACGGCATCGGCATCAGCACTGCGCTCAACGCCCAGAACCTTGAAGTAGTCGCGGTAGCCGTTGGCATTCATCGAGACAAGCCCATCGGTACGCGAGACGTCGCATGAGCTCCAGTGTCCCAGCCAAAGGTTCGAACAGGTGCCCCCCGAAAGGGCGGAAGCCCGAACGCAGCCCTAATCTCGAGGCACCTGAGACTGGAACCTTGATGCCTGATGCCACCCCCGGCCACCCCCGGGCTATCCGGCTGCTTTCCCTGGCACTGATGAGCCTGAGCCTGGTCATGGTGGGGGCCTCAGGCAGCGGCCGCAACCAGGCACTCGCCCGTGAGGGCAGCCCATCGGACAGTGGCAGCCTCGGCGAAGCCGTGAGCCCATCCACGCCGGAGCAGAAGGCTCTGGTGGAACATCTGCGCACACGCGGAGCGATCTTTTACGGCGCCTGGTGGTGTCCCCACTGTTTCCACCAGAAGAACCTCTTCGGCACTGAGGCGGGCCAGCGCTTGCCCTACGTTGAATGCGACAAGGACCAGGCCGGGCGAGAACGCTGCCAGGCGGCCAAGATCCGCGCCTTTCCCACCTGGGATCTTGGTGGCGAGCGCCGTGAAGGACTGCTGACCATCGAGGAACTGGCTGTCTGGAGTGGCTTCAAGACCAAGGCCGGGGGCAGCTCCAGCAGCCGCTGAAACGATCAGTTGAAACCGTAAGGAGCGGTGGTGTCCCGCAGCCGCTGGGCCAGCTCCTTGATTACGGCCTGAACAATCTCGGGGTGATCAGCCATCAAGGCCTGCAAGGTAGCCTGCTCGATGCGATAGAGCGTGGTTGGATCGATCGCGCTCACGGATGCCGAGCGTGGTTCCGGATCGAGGGCGGCAAGCTCTCCCACGATTTCGCCATCCTCAAGTTCCACCACGGTCTGCTCACCGATGTGGATGCGCACTTTGCCAGCCACGATCACATACATGGAGGTGCCGAGGTCACCCTTGGCAAAAAGCTGCTCACCGGCAGCGAGATGCACTTCTTCCAGAGCTTCAGCCAACTGGAGCAGCACTTCATCCGGCGTGGCGGCGAAGATACCGACGGTTTGAAGCCTCAGCAGCTTTTCTTGTATGGCCGCGCTGGTCATGGGGTTGGGGGAATGGCGGCCTGAAGTCTGATCAGACCGTTGGGTGCGGAAGCGATGGCGCTGTCCTGCAATCAATTATGTCGTCAAAGTGGGGGCTCATCCAGCTGGTGCGTGGCTTGGAGGCAGCCGGATTCAGCGAGGGCATGGCGGATGGTGATCAGTAACCGATCAAAACCATCGCTGTCTTCCAATCCCTTCCAGAACCACTGGGTTTCAGGATTGCACTGCTCCACCTGCTTCCTCAGATCCGCCGGCAGGGCGGACCAATCGGGAAGGTGGGGCAATTCAGGACGGCTCATGGCGGGCCGTTGGTTCAGCAGTCGTAGACACCAACGGCACAACGACGCACGGTGCGTCGGGCCACTCCAGCCACGCTGACGGGAGTGAGCGGACGGCCGACGCGGGCCTGCGCCAACGGCACCAGGGCATTCAGGAGCTGACCCGGGAGCGTTTGCAGAGAGCCTGAGCCAGCAAGGGCAAGGGCAACAAGCAGAGCAGCAGTCTTGCGGGTGGTGGTCATGGAGTTCCTCCTTGAGTGAAGTGACTGGGCAGTTCGCCCATGGACTTGATCGTCTTCAATTCATCCTTACTGATGGCCCTCGCCCCCTTAGGTGGCACGAAGCTGAAGCTCTGTCCGACTGCCGCGGATCCCGTCTGAAAGTTGCTGATCTGAACACTGTACTGAGGTGAGCCAGGCACCGTCGTAGAGCTGATCATGTAACGGCAGGGATAGGGACGCTGTCCCTGGGCAATCCAGATCTGGAAATCGACATCCTTTTTGCGGAACGCAAGGTGATCACACTCCACACCACCGACCACGCCGCTGCCTAGATCCTTGACATCCGTGACGCCCTCGGTGAGTTCGGCGTAGGCCTTCGGTAGCAGCAAATCAGCTGCGGGGAGGGGTCTGCGGTACTTGTCCTTGAGCTCATCCACCATGGTTTCGATCGTGCCCTTGAAAGGAACCTGCATGTAAACGTTGGCCTTTTTACCCAGAAGGGTGAAGGTCGAGCCATCGAAGACCGTTTCAATGTCGGTGAAACCGGTGGAACGGGTGAAACGGACACGACCGGGGCGAGCCAGCGACACCGTTCCGGAGCTGGCCAACGTGAGTCGTTGCTGTTCAGTGGTAACGACATCGAGATCGGCGTCGTAACGGAATGACATGGCCTGCTGAGCCGCCATGTAGGTGGTCATCCCCTTGAGTAACGCCAGGGCTTCAGCCTCTGCCGCACTCGCGCCGGGGAGCCCAACTGCCGCTACCGCGACGGCAAGCAGGCCCGCACCGGCCCCAGCACAGAGGCCACGGCCAGGCTGCTTGAACATGCTCAAAAATCTTGTTGACATTCTTGCCGATTGACTCGTTGAGGGCATGATGACCCTGGCCTCAGTGGAACACTGTGAGCTGAGTCAAGCTCAGCCTAGGCCGCTGGAGCGCCCCGCCCACAAATTGCTGCATTTTGGTGAAATATAGAAAAATTTTCGCGATGAACGAAACCTATTCATCACAAACTTATGGGCTGGTCGTTTCTAGTCAGGCCTGCGAACGGCACGTGCCGGCCCGTTGTTGATGGCTAAACAACACCCATTGAAAATCGCAGCATGGCAGCAAACAACCAAATTCTCAGTACTCCTGCAAATGGCGGAGACCTTGTCAAAGTTGAGACATTCGATGATCGGCCATGCAGGCTTAGTTGCCGTCCTGGATTCCTGCGTCATGACTGGGACCATGTCATCAAGTGTCTTCGTTGATGTCTTGAGAGCTTTTACCCAGTCTTCCGTCCTCACTTTCCTGTGATGCTGGTCAAAAGCCAAGGAGCATCTGCCATGACCATCCGGGCAACCCTTCCGCTCACCCCGTCCATGCTGGCCGTGGCCACCGCGCTGGCGGTTGCACCGTGCAGCACGGCACTGGCCTTTGCTCCGGATCCGATCCGCAGTGCCGAATCAGCCGCGCCGCGAGCGATTGCCGCCAAGGCCAGTGTGATGCTCATGAATGCCGACGGATCCATGAAGCAGCTACGCAAGGGAAGCAACAACTTCATCTGCCTGCCGGACAACCCGGCGACACCAGGACCGGATCCGATGTGCGCGGACGCCAATGCAATGGAATGGGTGATGCAGTGGGTGGGACGGAAGGCACCGAACCAGAACAAGCCGGGCTTCATGTACATGCTCGCCGGTGGTACCGACGCCAGCAACACCGATCCATGGGCCAAGACACCCTCCCCTGGTGAAGATTGGGTGCACACAGGCGCCCACGTGATGCTCGTGGGCATCTCCCCCCAGACCCTGGCGGGCTACCCCAAGGCTCCGCGGCCAGACACCCGAGAGGCTTACGTGATGTGGGCCGGTACTCCCTACGCCCATCTGATGCTGCCGGTGCGCTGATCCCCCACCGCAGCGGTGGGGCCGCTGTATCTCGAATTTCGGCGATGTCAGCAGAGTCTTCTCCGCATGGTCCCGGGCGGGGAGATCACCGGCCGCTCCAGCCGGCACATCGAAAGGCTCAGCGCCACGTCAGTCGCCTCGACTCGTCGCTGTTGCCTTGAGGCCGGCCGACAATCCCTTGAGTAGACCGGTGCGGGACACCGTGAAGGATCAAGGGGGCCTATCGCAATGGTGATGCGCCGCCTGGGCATGCTGCTGAAGCTGGTCCTGGTTCTGGTGCCCCTGGCAGCGCTCAAGGTGCTGGCCATGGCCCGGGGTTGGGAGGTGCTCGCGGCCACACCCCTGTTCGCCGGACTGATCACCTCCAATGTCTTTCTGATCGGCTTCCTGTTCAACGGCGTGCTCACCGACTACAAAGAAAGTGAGAAGTGTCCCGCCCAGCTCGCCCAGACCCTGTTGAACCTGGTTGCGGAGTTACAGGCGCTGGGCTGGGCACGGCCGGAAGCCGACCCGTCGGCGGCCCTGGCCACCCTGGCTCAGCTCGGGCCAGGCTTCCTGGGGTGGTTCCATGGCACCTCCTGCGCCAACGACCTGTTCGAGCTGATGGATCGGCTCAATGCCGATCTGGCTCAGCTCCGCGGCAAATGTGAGTCACCCTTCATGACACGGTTGCTTCAGGAGCTGGCGTCGCTTCGGAGCCAGTTACTGCGCATGGAGACGATCCGCTCGATTCCCTTTGTCCCCACGGTGTACTGGTTATCAGCAGCCAGCACCGCCGTGTTGTGCGCCGGCCTGGTGCTGACCCGCATGGAGGGCTGGGCGGAGATCTTCTTCTATCTCGGTGCGATCGCCTTTCTGATGGTATTCATCCTGCTGATGATCTGGGATCTGGACAATCCCTTCGGCCATGGCGAGTTCTCCTCTTGCGAGAACATCAGCCTGGCGCCCCTGGAGCGGACGCTGGCCAGGATCGTCAACCCCCAGAACCCCGAGGGTTGAGGGGGCGCGGACCGCGCTCAGGCAGCATGGTCTCCCGCATCTGGCTCGATGGCTTCACACCGCGGTAATCCCTGGCCAATACTGGCCCTACTGCTCCTGGGACTGGGACTGGCGGTGCAGGTGTTCCACGGGCAGAAGGGAACCCAGCGCGATCCCCGCCGGGAATTGCGGAAGTTCTGATCGCTGTGGGCAAGTGCAAACGGCCTTGATCAACCGAATCTCGCCCCCTTCTTCTTCCGCAGGTTTTCCGCCGAGAGCTGCACCATCTCTGCCGCAAAGCGCTCCAGCGAATCGATCGTGTTCAACAGTGGCCGGCGGGGCTGAAGGCATGGTTTATTCACCAGTGCGTCTTGTTCGACCAGCTGATGAGTGCCCGACACCACCTCTGCCTCTGGCAAGAACAACTGTCCCAACGCATGGGAACAACCCGCACGGCCATTTCACGATTAGAGAGCGGAAGAAATCATGAGCCCTGCCTGGGCCTTCTGTGCCGCTATGCCGAGGTCGTCAACTTCGAGCTGCGGGTGGCCATCGAACTTCTGCCCCACTGAGCCTGGCTATCGCCAATGAAATGGGGGCCTTCCAGCCCCCGTGAGTCAATTGGGTGATAAGGCTGACTTACCCCATCTCCCTAAGGAGTCAGGCGGCCACAGGGGCGGGCTGACGGGAGAAAGCAACGATGTTGTTCGCTGTTACGGATTTGCTCTTACCGAGCAGGCTTCAGTCACCCTCCTCATACCCCGTCGAAACCATTGCAGCCCCTTGAAGTGGAGCTGAGCGGAATCGAACCGCTGTCCGAAGAACCGGTGTGAGCCACCTAGTCCGCCCGAAGACGGACATTTGCATTGTGGCACCTGCGCCTGCCAACGGCCCAACACCGAGCAGGTGGGCATCCCCGAACCGATGCCGAAGGCCACCATGGAGCGATGGAAACCCCCCACCCCGATCGGCCCTTAGACGTGATCGCCGTGGTGCCGCCGGGTCTGGAGGAGGCAAGCGCGATCGAGCTGGCGGCCCTTGGCGCTGAAGCGGTGCAGCCGCTGCGGCGGGCCGTGGCCTGCCGTACGGACCTGGCCGGGTTCTACCGACTGCATCTGCAGGCACGACTGCCCTTCCGGTTCCTGCGCGAGCTGGCCCGCTTTCCTTGCAGAGGTCGAGAGGATCTCCACGCCGGCGTGCAGCGGTCGGCCGACTGGCAGCACTGGCTGCCCCCGGAGCGCAGCTTCAAGGTGGAAGCCAGTGGCAGCGCACCAGGCCTCAGCCACAGCCACTACAGCGCCCTGCAGGTGAAGAACGCCCTGGTGGATCTCCAGAGGCAGCACTGGGGGCAGCGATCCTCCATCGATCTGGACGACCCAGACCTTGTGCTCCACCTTCACCTGGGCACCCCCAGAGGGGGCGGCGGTCCCTGGGGGGCAGCAGCCGAAGCGGTGCTCAGCCTTGATGGTGGTGGCGCCAGCCTGCACCGCCGCGGCTACAGGGCCGCCATGGGGCTGGCCCCGCTCAAGGAAAACCTGGCCGCCGGGCTGATCGCCCTCACCGGCTGGGATGGCAGTGTGCCCCTCGCCGACCCCCTCTGCGGCTCCGGCACCCTGCTGATCGAAGCAGCCTGCATGGCCCTGGGCCGCTCTGCAGGCCTGGAGGGCGGCGGGGCGAACCGGCCAGGCCGCGCCCGGAGTTTCGCCCTGCAGCGCTGGCCGGATTTCGATCCGATCCTCTGGCAGCAGGAGGTGGAGGCCGCCACAGCCCTGGCCCGCGACGGGCTGGCCGATGGTCGCCCGCTGGCCCCGATCGTGGGTATGGAGGCGGAAGCGGCTGTGCTGGAGCAGGCCCGCGCCAATGCCGCCGCAGCTGGCGTGGGGCCCTGGCTGGATCTACGCCAGGGCGATTGCCGCAACTTCGAGCCGCCCAGCGGTGCAGCTGGTCTGCTGGTGTGCAATCCGCCCTACGGCGAGCGGCTCGGCGATGGGGAGGACTTGGAGGCGCTCTACTCCGATCTGGGTCGGATGGCCAAGGAACGCTGTTCCGGCTGGACCCTCTGGCTGTTGAGCGGGAACCCCGAACTCACTGGTGCATTGCGCATGAAGGCCAGCCGCAGGATCCCGGTGAGCAACGGCGGCATCGACTGCCGCTGGCTGAAGTACGAGCTTCGCTGATCCAGCGCGCCGCAGCCACAGCCGCCTTGCCCAACCGCGGATAGCCTTCGCGCAGACGTGTAGGACCTCATGGACGCCATCTTCCAGGAGCTCAGGGACCTTGTTCTGGAGGCCGAGAGGGACCCGGAACGCGACACCGGCGAAGCAGCGGTTGCCCTGCTGCGCCAGTGGCTCGACACCCACACCGAGACCCTGCTGAGCAAGAAGGGGATCGGCGATTACAACGGCACGATGATGCAGTGGTTCCACTGGTACACCCCGGCCGACGGGCAGCACTGGAACCGGCTGCTGGCCGAGGCTCCGGCCTTGGCGAAAGCCGGCATCACCGGGCTCTGGCTGCCGCCGGCCAACAAGGGGATCGGCGGCGCCAACGACGTGGGCTACGGCACCTACGACCTGTTCGATCTCGGCGAATTCGACCAGAAGGGCACGGTGCGCACCAAGTACGGAACCAAGGGCGAGTATCTGGCCGGCGTGAAACTCTGCCGGGATCTGGGCATTCAGATCTACGCAGATACCGTGTTCAACCACAAGATGGCAGCGGATTTCGAAGAGGATTTCGAAGCGATTCCCTTCGACCCCACCAACCGCTACAACCCCCTCGGTGATGCCCGTACGATCCGCTCCTGGACGGGCTTCACCTTTCCGGGCCGCAACAAGCTGCACTCCAGCATGGACTGGCACTGGTGGCACTTTGATTCCGTGGATTACAACAGCCTGGATCCGGGCTTCAAGGCGATCTGGCGAATGAAGGAGAAGCAGTTCGAAGGCAACGTGGATCTCGAAAGTGGAAATTACGACTACCTGATGGGCTGTGACCTCGACATCAACCATCCGGAAGTGCGGGGTGAGCTGAAGCACTGGGGCGAGTGGATGCTGGATCATGTGGGGGTGGATGGCTTCCGCCTCGATGCGATCAAGCACATCAACAGCGACTTCTTCAGCGACTGGATCCAATACCTGGAAAACTACGCCCAGCGCGATCTCTTCATCGTGGGCGAATACTGGACCTATGACATCAATACACTCGGCTGGTACGCCGGCAATACGGCAGGGCGCATGTGCATGTTCGATGCACCGCTGCACAACAACTTCCACCGCGCCAGCCGCGCCAGTGGCAAGTTCGACATGCGCACGATCCTCGATGGCACCCTGATGAAGGAGATGCCGCTGCTGGCCGTCACCCTGGTGGACAACCACGACACCCAGCCGCTGCAGGCGCTGGAATCAGTGGTGGAAAGCTGGTTCAAACCACTTGCCTACGGCATCATCCTGCTGCGCCGCGAGGGCTATCCCTGCATCTTCCACCCCGATTACTACGGCGCCCATTACAAGGACAAAGGCCGTGACGGCAACGAGTACGAAATCTGGCTCGACAGCCACCGCGCCATCCTCGACAAGCTGCTGCTTGCCCGCAAACACTTCGCCTATGGCGATCAGTACGACTACTTCGATCACTACAACACGATCGGCTGGACCCGGCTCGGCAGCAAGGACCATCCCCATTCCATGGCCGTGTTGATGAGCGATGGCGGTGCCGGCAGCAAATGGATGGAGGTGGGCAAGCCCAACACCGTGTTCCGCGACCTCACCGGTGTAATCTCCGAGCCGATCACCAGCAATGGCGATGGCTGGGCGGAATGGCGCTGCAACGGCGGCTCTGTGTCTGTCTGGGTAGAGGAGTCAGCGCTGGCGGCGCTGGGGGAGACCTTCTGAGCAAAGGGGCACTGGCTCCAGGATCAAGGGCAGGCAGCTGCAGGCTGGCAAGCTGAGGATCTACAGGTGGATGTCGTCCTCCTTGGGCACGAAACAGCGTCTGCTTAAGCGGCCTGAAGCGAAGCCACCGAGCACGCCCTAGATCCGCCTGGTCACCTGCAGGAACAGGGCCCGCGGCACGTTGCCGAGCTTCGTGGCTTCGGACGCTTCGATGGTCGGGATCTTGGCCGTGCGGATCTGCGACGGCACCGGCAGGCCTGCTGGGGGCAGGTTGCTCACAAGCACATCAGCTGGCCAGCCACGATTGTCGGCACTGGTGAACATCACCACCCATAGGAATACGTTGGCTTCGTCGGTAGCGTTACTCGACACGTCCAGCGCCGGGCAAAACTTACGGGTGGGACGATCGATGTAAGGGAACGGCACCTTGATCACGTCGCCTTGCTCAAAGCTGGCCATAGGTTTCACATCGGCGACGGAATGCCATTCGCTGAATGAGCCGAAGGGATCGGAGGCCTGGAGATGCAGGGCGGCGCGAACCGGCTGCGGAATGGTGCCCTGGGCTTTCGTCACCTGGCAGCAAGCAGCCTGGGGGTTGGCCTCGCCGTGGCCTTCAGCCCTGCGCCTCGACGTCCGGTTCCGGTGCTGGCTCCCCATCCGGTAACGGAGTAGTGATAGCCCCGTACAGCTCCACCAGCCCCGGCGCCAACGCCTCAGGCACGGGGATCGGCCCCAGGCGCTCCAGCACCCGAGCCGGTGGATCCGGCGGCAGGGCGTCGGGGATCACCAGGCGCTCGCCGGGGCGAGCCACCAGCCCTTGGGGCCACCAGGGGGGCAACCCCTCTTCGGATCCTGCGGCCGCGGCGGCCTTCGCGGTCGGCCGCAGCCGTTGCATCAGCGCCTCCCGCTCTCGCCCGCGCCAGGCCAGCAGCTGCCAGGGATCGTCATCGAGCTGCTGGGCGAACACATGCAGGCTGGCGGCGATGTGCTTGCAGGGCACCTCCCAGTCCGGGCAGCTGCACTCGGCCTCCAGGTCACTCCAGCTCGCGGGGAACAGATCCACCCCCGCCTGGCGGAAGCCTGCTTCTAGATCCTCTGGCACCTCGCCGGCCAGCAGCTTCGCCGCCCAGCCCAGCCGCTGGCGGAACACCGCCTCGATCGCCTGCCACCCCTCTTCATCAGGCAGCTCGGTTTCCACGCTCACCTTGTAAGGGGTGCGCCGCGAACCCTGCACCCTGGCTGCCAGCCGCCCCGGGCCCACCTCCAGGCTCAGCACCTGGCCGCTCCTGGCGTAGCGCCGGCCCCGCTCCATCCGGCCGCCCAGCCCATAGCCCTCGAGCACGTCGATGAACCGCTGCGACCACCAGCGCCGGGCCGGAGCCTGCTGGCGCGGGCTCATGGGGTGAGCGCCTCGCGGCGCAGGCTGATCACCTCCCGCAGTTCGGTGGTAGAGAGCTCGGTGAGCCACTGCTCCCCCGTGCCCACCACCCGCTCGGCGAGGTCGCGCTTGCTCTGGATCATGACGTCGATGCGTTCCTCGATCGTGCCGCTGCACACCAGCTTGTGCACGTGCACCGTGCGCCGCTGACCGATGCGGTGGGCCCGGTCGGTGGCCTGATCCTCCACCGCCGGATTCCACCAGCGATCGAAATGAATCACATGGGCGGCGGCGGTGAGGTTGAGGCCGGTGCCGCCCGCCTTGAGCGAGAGCAGGAAGATCGGCGGACCATCGGCCTCGGCGAACCGCTGCACCATGGCGTCCCGCATCCGCCGCGTCAGCCCACCGTGCAGCCACAGCGGTTCGCCGCCATAACGACCCTGCAGGTGGGCCCGCAGCCGCTCCCCCCAGGCCGCGAACTGGCTGAAGATCAGCACCTTCTCGCCGGCGTCGAGGATGGCATCGAGCAGCTCCTCGACGCGATCGAGCTTGCCGGAACGCCGCGGCAGGGCCGAGCCGTCGTCGAGGTAGTGGGCCGGGTGATTGCACACCTGCTTGAGCCGGGTGAGGCCGGCCAGCACCAGGCCGCGGCGTTCGATGCCGTCGCTGCTCTCGGCCGCCGCCAGCAGTTCCTCCACCACCGCCTGATACAGGCTGGCCTGCTCGGCGCTGAGGGTGCAGGGTTCGCTCTGCTCGATCTTGCCCGGCAGGTCGGGCAGGATGCCGCGGTCGCTCTTGAGGCGGCGCAGCAGGAAGGGGGACGTGAGCCGCTGCAGCCGGGCGGCCACCTCCGCATCGTGGTCGCGTTCGATCGGAAGGGCGAACTGGTCGCGGAACTGCCGCAGGCTGCCGAGCAGGCCTGGATTGAGCAGCTGCATCAGGGCCCACAGCTCGCTGAGCCGGTTCTCCACCGGCGTGCCGGTGAGGGCGATGCGGCGTTCCCCCCGAAGCGCCGCCGCCGCCTTGCTCTGGGCTGTGTAGGGATTCTTGAGCTGCTGGGCCTCATCGAACACCAGCCGTCCGAAGTCCATCCCCGCCAGCAGGGGCAGATCCCGGCTCACCATGCCGTAGGTGGTGAGTAGCACCGACGCCGGCCGACCCTTGCCGCCTTCGCTGGCCAGCTGGCGAGCTAGGGCGGCGGCGCTGCCGCGGAAGCGGCCTGGCCCGTGGTGGATCAGCAGCGGCAGCTGGGGCGCAAAGCGCTGGAGTTCCCGGCTCCAGTTGCCCAGCAGCGACACCGGCGCCACCACCAGCGTGGGGGCCTCAAGCGGATCGGCCAGCAGGGTGGCGATCAGCTGGGCCGTCTTGCCGAGGCCCATGTCATCGGCCAGGCAGGCGCCCAGACCCAGTCGGCCCAGGAACACCAGCCAGCCCAAACCCCGTTCCTGGTACGGCCGTAACTCCCCCACGAAGTCGGCCGGCGTGGGGATCGGTGTGGCGCGGCTGTGGAGCTCGCCGCCAAGCAGCTCTCCGAGGGGGCCGCTGGCCTCCACCCCCACCAGGGCCAGGTCATCCGGCAGGTCGAGACGGGAGAGGCCGAGGTTGGCGTGCAGCAACGCCGTGCCGCTGGCCTCACCCTCGAGGCCGGCGTGACGCAGCAGGGAAGTAATCGCGTCGGGATCAATCAGCGTCCATTCGCCCCGCAATCGAACCAGGCTGCGCTTGGCCGCAGCGGCCCGTTGCAGGCTGGCCAGCTCGGCGGTGCTGAGGGGCCGATCGCCCAGCACCGCCTGCCACTGGAACGACACCAGGGCGTTGAGGTTGAGGCCGGCCCCTTCGCCGGCGGGGGTGGTGGTGGAAGAGCGCCGGCTGGTGTTGGGGCGCAGGCCCAGGCGGTGGCCATGGCGCCACCAGCTGGGCAGCAGCAGGCCGAACCCCGCCTCATCGAGCACACTCGCCCGCTGCCGCAACAGGGCCAGCAGGGCACCTTCAGCCAGCTCCAAGCCGGCCGGTGCCTGCTGCTCGAGCAGGCCAGCCAGTTCGGGCGCAAGGCGGGTGAGCAGGCCCAGCTGGGCCAGCACCGCATCGAAGCGGTCTACCGGGAAGGGACTCTCGCCGTCCCAGAACGCCGCCAGGGGCACCATCAGGCTGGGATCGGTCGCTGAGCGCAACAGCAGTTCGAGCGGCCAGCGACGGACACGGGGGCTGCTGGGTTCATGCAGCCGCAGACACAGCTGCAGCGCGCCGCCGCCGCCGGCCCCCTCCCGCACCCACTGGTGAAGCCCGGTGACGAAGGCCGCCTCAGCGGCGAGATCGGCCGTCGCCACCAGATGGGGATCAGGACCCACCAGGGCCGCCAGCCAGGCCTGGGGCAAAGTCGCCGGTCCGGGGCGACGACGGCGGGCAGGGGGCGGTGCGGCGGAGCCATCGAGGCGGTGACGCACGAGCCAATCCACAGCATCCGCCAGGGATTCGGCCAGCTGCTGCTGCTCCTCCGGGCTTTCCCCTGTCAGATGAGCCGCCAGCAGCTCGCGATCGCCGGCGGCGGGCAGCGGCCACCACTGGGCCCGCAGGCGTCCATCGGGATCCACCACCAGGCCCGGCACTACCCGGCCGCTGTCGACGAAGTAGGTGGCCAGCTGCCGGCAGGCCAGCGAGGCCGGGCCGGGAGAGCATGGATCGGCTTGATGGGCGATCACCATGACCCTGACCCTAGAAGCGATGGCCTCCCCTGGACCCCCGGGGTGACCTTCTGCGGTTCCGCTGCCGAGCCTGAGCTGGCGCTCACCATCGACGACGGGCCAAGCGGCCTGGGCTCCGACGCGATGCTGGATCTGCTGCGGGAGCTGGGGGTGCCGGCCACCTTCTTTCTGATCGGGTCCAACCTGCGCCGGAATCCCCAGTTCGCGCGGCGGGCGGTGGCCGAGGGGCAACAGCTGGGGAACCATCTTTGGGTGGATTCGCGCACGGCCCTGTTACCGAGACGGCAGTTCCTGCGCCAGTGCGACGGCACCGAGCACCGCATCCGCCGCTGCGCCGCACCGCAGATGCCCGCACTGCACTGGCTGCGTCCTGGTGGTGGCTGGTTCCATCCGCCGCTGCTGGCCTGGGCGGCGGCACGGAACTACCGCCTGGTGCTGGGATCGATCTTTCCCTGGGACACCTTTCAGCCGCCGACCTGGTTTCAGCGCTGGTTCATCCTCGCCAACGCCCACCCCGGCGGGATCCTGGTGCTGCATGACACGCCCGAGCTCAACAGGCAGACCCTCACCACCCTGCGCCAGGTGGTGCCGGAGCTGAAGCGGCAGGGGTATCGCTTCGTGGACCTCGACAGCCTCAGCGGCCCAGCAGGGCCCGGGTGGTCTTGCTGAGACCGGCGGTGGTCTGGGGCAGATAGGGGCCCTTGATCAGCTGCCCGCCGATACGCAGCAGCACACCCGCCAGCACCAGATCCCCCAGCAACAGCAGCAGCACCGCCTGCAGCCACCCCCAGCCAAAGCTCTGGTGCAGCCACAACACCAGGGCGACATGGCCGGCCACAGCGGCCAATAACGTCAGCACACCGCCTGCCGCCAGCAGAACGCCTCCGCTGATCAGCCGGCGCTTCTCCTGGTCCACCTCCTGCAGGGCGATGCGGACATGCAGGTCCATCACAGACGTCACCAGGGCCGTGACGCGACCAGCTGCCACCCGGCCCACACCAGCGCCGGCGGAGCGCCTCCTCCGGCGCTCGTCGTCGGCCGAACTCATGAGGAACGCCGGCCCGGAGCCAGCATCAACCCGACGATCAGGCCCACCGCCGCCGCCACGCCGACCGCCAGCAGGGGCCGCTCGCGCACGGGCTTCTCGATCCGGGGCCTCAGGCTGGTGTTGAGTTCGTCGAGAAGATTCTCGAGCTGCTCCTCAAGCGGACCGATGCGATCCACCAGATCGCGGGTGCGGTCACCGGCCACATGGACCAGGTCGAGCAGTTGCTCCTGCACGCCGTGGGCGGTGCGGCCGGTCTGCTCGGCGATCACCGACACCACCTCATCAAGGCTGCCGCGGGTGGCCTCGAGGGTTTCGCGGGCCACCTGGGGCCATTCACGCTGGATGGTGGGGAGAAGGGCGTCGAAGCGCTCCCGGAAGCGATCCCGATTGATGGTGGGGATTTCAGGTTCCATGACGTGACGATCCTGGGGGGACTGTTGCTCCCACGATAGGTAGGGGCTTGAGATCGTCAGCAGCTCCGCTAGGTTTCAGCTGCTCAGCACTGCACGCGGGCCTGTTGGTTTACATCAATCAGGTCGAACTCGCCCAGTTCAAATCGTTCGGTGGAGCGATGGCGATCCGGCTGGAGCCATCCTTCACGGTGATCACCGGTCCGAACGGCTCAGGCAAGAGCAACATCCTCGATGCCGTTCTGTTCTGCCTGGGCCTGGCCAGCAGCCGCGGCATGCGCGCAGAGCGACTCCCCGATCTGATCAACAGCGCCACGGTTCGCCAGGGCAAAGCTGCCGAAACGGTAGTGAGCGTGCGCTTTGACCTCAGCGACTGGCAGCCCGACCCAGCTGAAGCGGGACTTGAGCCCCCGGCGGAGGGCCCCTGGATTCAGACCGGGCAGAAGGAATGGACCGTGAGCCGGCGGCTGCGGCTGGCTCCCGGCGGTACCTACAGCAGCAGCTTCAGCTCCGATGGGGTCCCCTGCAACCTGCAGCAGCTGCAGACCCAGCTGCGCCGGCTGCGGGTGGATCCCGAGGGCAGCAACGTGGTGATGCAGGGGGATGTGACCCGGATCGTCTCAATGAGTGCCCGCGACCGCCGCGCCCTCATCGATGAACTGGCCGGGGTTGCCCTGTTCGATTCCCGCATCGAGCAGACCCGCGCCAAGCTCGATGAGGTGCAGGAGCGCCAGGAACGCTGCCGAATCGTCGAGCAGGAGCTGCTGGGGAGCCGCCAGCGGCTGGAGCGCGACTGCGCCAAGGCCCGCACTTACCAGGAGCTGCGCCTGCGCCAGCAGCTCGGCCGTCTGCAGGAGCAGGTGCTCGCCCATGAGCAGGCTGGCGGCCAGCTGGAGGCCCTGCGCCGGCGTCAGCAGGCCCTCGAGGCCCAGGAACAGAGCGACCGCACGGCCCTGACCGCTGCCCAGGAAGCCCTGGAGCAGGCCAGCAGTGGGCTCGCCCTTCTCCAGGCCGAAGTCAAGGCCCTCGGCGAAGACAGCCTGCTGGTGGTGCAGGCGGAGCTGGCCGGCCTGGAGACCAGCGCCCGCGAGCTGCAGCGCCAGGCGGAGCGACAGCAGCAGCAGGCTGAGGCGCTGCAGGGCCAGCGCCAGGACCTGCAGCGCCAGCGGCTGGACCTGCAGCGTCAGCGGCTGGAGCTCAGCGCCGATGAGCAGCACACCGCCGCCCTGGATGCTGCGGCTCAGGCCTGCCTGAGCGCCGAAGGTGCCGTGGAGCTCTCCCGCCGGCGGCTGGGGGAGGTGGCGGGCCGCTCCGGCACCTGGCTGGAGGAGCAGAAGCGCCGCAGCCAGCGGCGGCAGGAGCTGCAGCAGGCGGTGGCTCCCCTGCTGGCGGAACAGCAGCAGCTCAGCGAGAGGCTGCGCCAGGCCGAGGAACGCCTGATCGAACTGGAGGCGGAGCTGGCCAGCGGGGACAGCGCCGACCACGACCAGCAGCGGCGCCTGCAGGAGCTGTTGAGCGAAGCCGAAGCCGTCCAGGCCCTGGTGGACCAGCAACAACGCCAGGCCCAGGACCTGGCCGAAGCCCTCGCCCTGCAGCAACGCACCCGCACCCGACTGGAGCAGGAGCAGACCCAGCTGGAGCGGGAGATTGCCCGGATCGAAAGCCGCCGCGACACTCTCCAGGAAAGCCGTGGCACCGGCGCCCTGCGCCTGCTGCTGGAGGCCGGCCTCGGCGGGCTGCATGGTCCTGTGGCCCAGCTCGCCGAGGTGGAGGAGCGCTTCCGGCTGGCCCTGGAGGTGGCCGCCGGCGGCCGCCTGGCCCAGGTGGTGGTCGACGACGACCGCATCGCTTCAGAGGCGATCGAGCTGCTCAAGAGCCGCCGGGCCGGTCGACTCACCTTTCTGCCACTCAACAAGATCCGCGGCGGCGGCAGTGGCGGCAGCAGCAGCGGCAGCGCCGCCCTGGAGCGGGGCGGTGCCGGTGGCCGCTCCGGCGCTGGCGGACTGGTGGGGCGCGCCGTCGATCTGCTCCGCTTCGAGCCCGTGTACACGGAGGTCTTCCGCCACGTCTTCGGCGACACCCTGGTGTTCGAAGACCTGGCCAGCGCCCGCCGCGAGCTCGGCCGCTGCCGGGCCGTGACCCTGGAGGGGGAACTGCTGGAGCGCAGCGGGGCCATGACCGGCGGCAGCCTGCAGCAACGCTCCGGCCAGCTCAGCTTCGGGCGTGCGGGGGAGCAGGACGAGGCGGAGCCCCACCGGCAGCGCCTGCTGGAGCTGGGGGAGAGCCTGGTGGCCTGCCGTCGCCGCGAGGCCGACCTGGGCCGCCAGCTGGAGCAGCTGCGCCCTGTGCTACAGGAGGGCCAGCAGCGCAGGGCCGCTCTGACGGCGGAGCGGGCCGCGGCAGAGCGCGCCCTGGGGCCCCAGCTGCAACGGCTGGAGCAGCTCCAGCAACGCTGCAGCCAACACCAGGCCAGCCTGGAGAGCGGCCGCCAGCGCAGCCAGCAGCTGGAGCAAGAGCTGGCCCCCTTGCTGCTGGAGCTGGCCGGACTGGAAATAGCCGAGGCCGAGGCCCAGGAGTCGGGAGACAGTGCCCGCTGGCAGGGCCTGCAGCACGACCTGGAGACGGCCGATCAACGGCTGGCCGCCGCCCGCGAGCAGCGTGACATTCTGCTGCTGGCCCAGCGGGAGCGCAGCTTGAGCCTCACCCGTCTTGGTGATCAACTCGAAGCTCTCACCCTGGAGGAATCGCGGCTGCAGCAGGCCGTGCTCAACCTGGCCGAGGAACACCGCCTGCGCCGCGAGCAGGAATGCCAGGGCGAGGAGCGGCGGGCGGAACTGGAGATGCAACAGCAGCAGTTGCAGGAACGCTTCGGCGAACGGCGCCGGGCTCGCGATGCCGCCGAAGCCCAGGTGGGCCAGCAGCGGCAGGCCGTCCAGCAACGGCAGTGGGAGCTGCAACGGCTGGGGGAGGAGCGTCTGTCGCTCAGCGAGCAGGAGCGGGCCCTGGCCCTGCGGCTGGAGGCGATGGAACGGACCCTGCCCGATCCTCTCCCCGAGATCCCCGAGGAGCTGCGCTCAGCAGGCCTCGAGGCGCTTCAGCAGGAGTTGCAGCGGCTGCAGCAGCGCATGGAAGCCCTCGAGCCGGTGAACATGCTGGCCCTGGAGGAACTGGAGCAGCTGGAGCAGCGTCTGGCCGACCTGGCCGCCCGGCTGGAGGTTCTCTCCAGCGAAAGGGAGGAGTTGCTGCTGCGCATCGAAACGGTCGCCACGCTGCGCCAGGAGGCGTTCCTCGAGGCCTTCCACGCTGTGGATGGCCATTTCCGCACAATCTTCGCCGGACTCTCCGAAGGCGAAGGGCACCTGCAGCTGGAGAACGAGACCCAGCCGCTTGAGGGCGGTCTCACCCTGGTGGCCCACCCCAAGGGCAAGACCGTGCGCCGTCTGGCTTCGATGTCGGGCGGGGAAAAATCTCTCACAGCCCTGAGCTTCCTGTTCGCCCTGCAGCGCTTCCGTCCCTCCCCCTTCTATGCCCTCGATGAAGTCGACAGCTTTCTCGATGGGGTCAATGTGGAGAGGCTGGCCGCACTGATCGCCAGCCAGGCCGATCAGGCCCAGTTCCTGGTGGTCAGCCACCGCCGGCCGATGATCGCCGCGGCCACCCGCACGGTGGGGGTGACCCAGGCCCGCGGCGCCCACACCCAGGTGGTCGGGATGCCCACCGCCGCCTGACCCGGTGCGGTGAGCCACAATGACTTGAGCACCCACCCTGCCTACACCCGCCCGGGAACTGGCCTTTGACCTCTTCTTTCCCTCCGTCCGCCGATCCTTCCGGCGGCGCCCCCAGCGACAGGCTCTGGCTGCGCTCCGAGCTGATGGGGACTCAGGTGATCACCCGCGACACCGGCCGCCGGCTGGGGGTGGTGGGCGAAGTGGTGGTCGATATCGACCGGCGTGAGGTCGTGGCACTCGGCCTGCGCGACAACCCCCTCACCCGCTTCCTGCCGGGCCTGCCCCGCTGGATGCCACTGGACCGGATACGCCAGGTAGGCGACGTGGTGCTGGTTGACTCCGCCGATTCCCTGGCCGAGGGGTTCAACCCCGACCGTTACAGCAAGGTGATCAACTGCCAGGTCATCAGCGAATCGGGCGAACAACTGGGCCGGGTGCTCGGCTTCAGCTTCGACATCGAAACCGGCGAGCTCACCACCCTGGTGCTGGGAGCCCTCGGTGTTCCCCTGCTCGGCGAAGGGGTGCTGAGCACCTGGGAACTGAGCGTCGAGGAGATCGTCAGCAGCGGCCCTGATCGGATCATCGTCTACGAGGGCGCCGAAGAGAAACTCAAGCAACTGGGCAGCGGCCTGCTCGAGAAACTGGGCATCGGTGGACCCAGCTGGGAGCAGGAGGAACGGGATCGCTTCCGCCAGACCATGGTGCCGGTCGAGAACCAGCTGGCCTCCGGTCAGCCCATTGCGCAGGAGCAACGCAGGATCCAGCCCGCCTCCAGCCGCGCCGTGCAGGTGGAGGAGCAGGAGGAACTGGAATATGTGGAGCTTGAACGCCGCCGGCAGGAACCCCTGCGCCAGCGTCGCTACCTCGACGAGGACGAGTACGACGACGAGCCGCGCCGCCGCAGCCCCTTGCCCCAGCAGCCCCGCCAGGCATCGTTGCGCCCCAGAGAAGATGAGCGCCAGCCCCTCGATGTGGAGCCCGAGCCCTACCGGGAGATGCAGGACCCTGAACCGGAGGTGCTGGATACCCCAGTTCGGCCCCGCACGAATGAGGAGCGGTTCAGCGATCCCTGGTGAGTGAGGCCAGGGATCGGCCAGCCGGCGGCCAGCCAGGCCTTACGAGGCCGGGTTGAAGTTCAGAGAAGCCGAGTTGACGCAGTAACGCAGGCCCGTGGGACCGGGGCCATCGTGAAAGAGGTGACCGAGGTGGGCCTCACACTTGGCACAGCGGATTTCCGTTCGCACCATGCCGTGACTGCGGTCCTCGATGGTGGTGATCGCCGCGGGATCGAGCCCGTCCCAGAAGCTGGGCCAGCCCGTGCCGGAATCAAACTTGGCATTGGAGCCGAACAGGGGAGACCCGCAGCAGATGCAGTCGTAGCGGCCCTCCTGCTTGGTGTTCCAGTAAGCGCCTGTGAAGGCCCGCTCGGTCCCACCGCAACGGGCCACCTGGTACTGCTCCGGAGTCAGGCGCTCGCGCCAGTCGGGATCTGAAGGGGATGGCGAGTCGGCGACCGCGTCGGGGCTGGCCATGGTGCGCAACATTCTGTTGGTGTCAATTTAGGCAGCGGGCAGAAGCTCCTGCACCATCGCCGCCAGGGCCGCCACAGCCCCGGGCTGCCCCCGCAGACTGCGCAGATCGTCGCGCTGACCCCGCAGCCGCTCGGGGTGGGCCAGCCACTCGTTGGCCTCGGCAGCAATCTCCGCCGGCGTGATCGCCCCGACCCGCTCAGGCACCACGGCACGACCTGCCGAGATGTTCGGCCAGGCCAGAAACCCCCGCTGGCGCATCCGCCAGGCCGTCAGCGCCAGGCCCAGCAACCAGCGCAACAGGGGCAGGCGCGCCACCAGACCGAGCCAGCCGTCCCAGGCCTGCATCACCTGCAGATGCTGGGTGGGCACCAGAACGATCATCGGCACCCCGAGGGCCCCCAGCTCGGCGGTGTTCGCCCCCACGGTGGTGAGCGCCAGAGCGCACTGGCTGAGGGCGGCGTGGGCCGGGTGCTGCTCGAACAGCAGAATGGGCGTGCCGGCACCGCTGATCAGCCAGCGCTGGCCGGAATCCGGCTCCGGCACCAGCAGCCGCGGCGGCTGGCCGCCGTAATAACGCTGAATCGGGTTACCACTGTCTCCATAGGCCAGCAGATCGGCCACGCTGGTGGTGGGCGCCACCGGCAGAAGGAACCGACACCCAGGCCGCAGGCGGGCAAGGCGATCGGCTGTCTCGAGCAAAAAGGGAACGCCCACCTGCAACTTGGCCCGCTTGGAGCCGGGCAGCAGGGCCACCCATTCGCCTTCGGGCAGGGGGGCCACCGCCCGCGCCTCCTCGGAGAGATCGGCCATCAGATCACCCACCACGGTGCAGCGCTGGCGCCAGCGGGGAGGCAACCGGGTGGCGGCCTCGGGGCCCATGGCAGCAATGCGGTCGTTCCAGCGCGGCCACCGGGCCACCCACTCGGCGTAGGTGAGGTGGCGGTAGCCAAGGCGAGCCGAAAGCAGCACGGTCCAGAACTGATCACCCCCCAGGAACACCACCACTCCATGGGCCGGCCAGGGCCCATGGCGGCGGGGGCTGAGCAGGAGCCCCCAGAACCGGCGGGCGGGCACGATGCGGGAGAAGAAGCCAAGCTCGCGAGCCACCCGCGCCTCGGATCCGGTGGCGTTGGGACAGGGCACGAGCACCAGCTCCAGAGAGCAGGCCGCTCCAGGAACAAGAGGCTGAAGCGCGAGCTGCCTGTGCAGGCGCTGGGCCAGGGGGCGTACCCAGGTGGTGAGCTCGCCCGGTCCGTTGCACACCAGCACGATCGCTGTGGTGGGCGGGAGGCTCGGGGGCGGCTCTCTCAAGTTGTGGGAAAGAAAAATGCGGATGGCGAGACTTGAACTCGCAAGGCCGAAGCCACACGCCCCTCAAACGTGCGTGTCTACCAATTCCACCACATCCGCGTGGCCGTCAGGAGTCTGAACTCCCTTCGGCTCGTCAATATACCCATCACCCGTTCCGGACTCCGCCCCACGGAGGTGCCAAGGGTCAGCGCTGATACAGTCCGCAGCGGCCTGGACCCACCACGGATGCCCATCGGCAAGCTGCTGATCGCCAACCGTGGCGAGATCTCTCTCCGTATCTTGCGGAGCTGCCGCGAGATGGGCATCAGCACGGTGGCGGTCTACAGCACCGTCGACCGCAACGCCCTGCACGTACAGCTGGCCGATGAAGCGGTCTGCGTGGGGGAAGCTCCCAGCAGCAAGAGCTATCTCAATATCCCCAACATCATTGCCGCGGCGATCTCCAGGGGCGCCGATGCGATCCACCCCGGTTACGGCTTCCTGGCCGAGAACGACCGCTTCGCGGAGATCTGCGCGGCCCACGGCCTCACCTTCGTCGGTCCCTCCCCAGAGGCGATCCGGGCCATGGGGGACAAATCCACCGCCAAGACCACCATGCAGCGGGTGGGCGTTCCCACCATCCCCGGAAGTGAAGGTCTGCTGGAGGACGCCCAGGAGGCCTCCGTGCTGGCGGCGCGCATGGGCTTCCCCGTGATGATCAAGGCCACGGCCGGCGGCGGCGGTCGTGGCATGCGCCTGGTGCAGGAGCCCGAGCAGCTCGAGGGCCTGTTCAAGGCGGCCCAGGGTGAAGCGGAAGCGGCCTTCGGCAACCCGGGCCTCTACATGGAGAAGTTCATCGAGCGGCCCCGCCACGTTGAGGTGCAGATCCTGGCCGATCGTCACGGCAACGTGGTTCACCTCGGCGAGCGCGACTGCTCGATCCAGCGGCGCCACCAGAAGCTGCTGGAGGAAGCCCCAAGTCCGGCCCTGGATCCGGAGCTGCGCCGGCGCATGGGCGAGGCGGCGGTGGCGGCGGCCCGGAGCATCACCTACGAGGGCGCCGGCACCGTTGAGTTTCTGGTGGATCGCAGCGGCAGCTTCTACTTCATGGAGATGAACACCCGCATCCAGGTGGAGCATCCCGTCACCGAGATGGTCACCGGTTTCGATCTGATTGCCGAGCAGCTGCGCATCGCCGGAGGTGAGCCCCTGAGCATGCGCCAGGAGGACGTGAAGCTGCGGGGCCATGCGATCGAATGCCGCATCAACGCCGAGGATCCCCAGCAGAATTTCCGGCCTGCCCCGGGGCGCATCACCGGCTGGTTGCCACCGGGTGGGCCGGGCGTGCGGGTCGACAGCCACGTTTACACGGGCTACGAAATCCCCCCCTTCTACGACTCGTTGATCGGCAAGCTGATCGTCTGGGGGGTCGATCGAGAGGCGGCCATCAAGCGCATGCGCCGGGCCCTGAGCGAATGTGCGATCACGGGCATCCCCACCACGATCGAGTTCCACCTGGCCCTGCTGGATCGGCCCGAGTTCCAGCGCGGCGATCTGCACACGAAATTCGTGGAGCAGGAGATGCTGCCGCCCAGCTGATCCGCTGGCTTTGTTCGGTCACGAAACTCCAGGCTCAGCCCAGGGACTGGCTGTGGCGCAGCACCTGGGTGAGCAATCCCTGCTGACCAACCACCAGCTCCCGCAGCAGGCTGATCAACCCCACCCAGATCACCGGGGTCACATCGACACCGCCGATGGCGGGGATCAATCGCCGGCTGAAGCGCAGCAGACCCTCCGTCGGCAAGCCGATCAGCTGCATCGCCCCCCGGTTCAGGTCCACTTGCGGATACCAGGTGAGCACGATGCGGAACAGGAACAGCAGGGTCCAGGCCGCCAGGGCCAGGGCCAACACGGCATGCAGCAACGGCAGGCCAGACGCCAGCACGGAAACGGCCGTCACAAAGCGGTAAGCAGGGGCGGGGCCATCGTAGGAAGTGGGCGCAGCTGCCTAAGATCCCACTCGGATCTCATGGCGCCATGACCCCCTCCCTCTCCAACTTCCTGAGCAGCCTCGTCTACGGAGCGATGATCGTTGTGATTCCGATCAGCATCGCCTTGGTTCTGATCAGCCAGAACGACCAAGTTGACCGCAAGCTTTGAGTTGACGCTGGTATCGCGGGTCAAGGTCCCTAAACTGGTTTCAACCGTTCACCCCTGGCGGACGGGAAAAGTCGTTCGCCTGAGGTTTCAGACGTGGTCAATGCCAGCCTGAACTGGGCCAGCATCGTCGGCATCGTGTTGGCCGTCGGTGGTGCGTTCCTCTATTTCATGAGGAGCTTCAAGCCAGCCCTCGCCCGCGACTACGACGTCTTCTTCGCTGCGATCGGTCTGCTCTGCGGCGGAATTCTCTTCTTCCAGGGCTGGCGGCTCGATCCGATCCTTCAATTCGGCCAGTTCCTGCTGGCGGGCACAACGGTCTTTTTCGCATACGAAAGCGTTCGCCTGCGGGGCGTGACCACTGAGCAGGCGCGGCGCTCCTCCTATTTCGACGACGACGAACCCTTGCCTGCCAAACCCAGGATGGGCGGCCGCGCCGGCTGGGACGACGACACTGACCGCTTCGAGGAACCCCAGCCCCTGCGGCGACGGATCCGATCACCCCTCACCGAAGAACTGGAGGACGATGCCAGCTTCTACCGGCCCCGTCGTGAGGCGGCCAGGCCTGCCATTCCCGAGCGGGCCGCCAGCCGTCGCCCCCCAACCGACAGCAGCTGGGATGCAGACGAGCCCAGCCCCCGCCGTGAATCTGAGTCCTACGGCAGCCGCAGCGTTGCCCCATCCAGTGCCGCAGCCTCAGGAGCGGCCTTTGGCTCCCGCCGCCGCGAGCGCGACAGCGGGGTAGAGCCCCGCCGCGGCAGCCGTCCGATGCCCAGCTCCGAGTCCATGCCCCGCTCCAGCCGCCGACCCGGACCTGCGGGTGCCACTGAACCCTCCAGCCCATCCCCTGGTGTTCCCCAGGGCACACCGATCCGCAGCCGCCCCAGCGCCGCAACCACCAACAACCCGATCTCAAGCTCCGCTGCCGGTGCCGGCCCTGCAGCCAGCCCTGCCACCCCCGTGAGCGACGCCGACTACACCCCCCTGCGGCCCGCCCCCTCCAGCAGCCGCCCTCGGGACAACAGCTCCCGTTTCGACAGCTGATCACAACACCGAGGACCGCCTCCCTGGCGGCGATCGTGGCGGCAGCCCTGGCAACTTTTCTAGGTGCTTGCTCACTTCCCTGGTCCGGCCGTTCCCGTCCGGCTCCATCGCCTGGCTGGCAATCGAACCTCAGCCGTCAGGATCCAGCCCTGAGTGGTGACGGCCGCCTCCTGGCCAGCGTGATCGAACGCCAGGGCCGATCGACTGTGCTGCTTCAGGAGCGCATCAGTGGAAGGGTGCTGCCTCTGCGCCACCTCAGCCGCTGGCAGCCCCACAGCTCCCCTTCCCTCAGCTGGAGGGGCCGTTATCTGGCCCTGATCGTGCAGCGGGGTGACCGGCGCCTGGCGGTGATTGAAGACCGCCTCACCAATCGGCTTGTGCCTTTGCCCCTGCCGGGCGGACTGGAGCCGGTGAGGCTGAGCCTGGCACCCGACGGCCAGCGCCTGGCGCTTCAACTGGTGGCCGCTGGTCGCTGGCAAGTGGAGCTGTTCGATCTGGGCGGGATCCTTGAGATCGACCCGCCGGCTGGAGAGGTGCTGCGCACTCCAGCTGTGGCGCCACCGTGACACCCCTGGAGCGCCATGACCATGACATCGCCAAGGCCATCAGGCTGGTGCAGCTGGGCCTGGCCCTCATGGCCGTCAGCCTGCTCGGAGCCTGTGTATCCACGCCCATGCGCCCCCTGGCCGCCATCAACCAACAGCTGGAGCAGAGTGGCGGCAACCGCGACCCTTCCCTGGGCGGTCGCTGGCTGGCCCTGATCAGAGGCCGCGACGGGCGCGAGCGGATTGAACTGGTGGACCTGGATCAGAACCGGCCCGTACCCCTGCCGGGCCTGAACCGCCCTGATGCCCAGCCCCTGAACGTCAGTGTCGATGCCGCAGGGGAGCGCATGGCCCTGATCCGCCAGCGCGACGGCCGCACCGAACTGGCGCTCTATCGACGCAGCAGGGAAAATCTGCAGCCGCTGCCTCTGGAGCCGCCAGGGGTGCCCAGGCAGGTGAAGCTCAGCGCCGATGGGCGCGTGCTGGCCGTTCAGGTCAGCCGCGGCGGCCTCTGGCAGGTGGACCTGATTGAGCTGCCCTGAAGATCAGGGCACCAGGCCCGCCCAGTGCAGGAAGGTGTCGCGGCTGAGGGCCTCGATCAGCAGCACGGCAGCAAAGCCGAGCATCGCGAAGCGGCCGTTGACCCGCTCCGCATAGCCACTCCAGCCGAACGCCGGAACGTCAGAGGTGGTGGCACTGGTGGTTGGGGTTGCCTCAGGTTCAGTAGGAGGAGCTGGGGAAGGCATTCAGGTCTCACGGTTGCGGCCAAAGTCATAGCCGTCGGTTGGCAGCAGCCGCCAGCCACCCTGGCCGTCGAGCTCAAGCACGGTGTCATGGAAGGCCACCAGGGTGGGCCTGTGACCCACACTCACAAAAGCCATCTCCCGCTCCACAAGCAATTCATAAAGGGCCTTCTCGGTGTTCACATCAAGAGCGCTGGTGGCCTCATCGAGGACCACGAAGCGGGGGGAGTTGAGCAGCAGCCTGGCAAAGGCGAGGCGCTGCTGCTCGCCGAGCGAGAGCAACCGGGGCCAGTCCTGCTTGATGTCCAGATCGGGGTAGCGCCCCACCAGTTCGGGCAGGCGCACCTCCTCGAGCACGTGGCGCAGCTGTTCGTCGCTGAATCGATCGGCGGGCTGGGGGTAGCAGAGCTGCTCCCTGAGGCTGCCCAGCAGCATGTAGGGCTTCTGGGGAATGAACATCAGCTCGCCCACAGGCGGGCGCTGCACATGGCCCGCGGCCGCAGGCCAGAGCCCACTCACCAGCCTCAGGAAGGAGGTCTTGCCGCAACCCGAAGGCCCGACCACCAGCAGCCTTTGGTTGGCGGTCACCTCCAGGCTGAGATCGCTCACCAGCAGACGGTTGGTGCGGGGCGGCACCAGATCCACGTGGCTCACAAGGATCGATTCGGGCCGCACCGCGCCGGCCCCGGCGCCCATGGCGCCACCAGCTGAGGCCTGCTCGGCGGCCACGAACTCGGCCATCTCTTCACTGATCGCCTCCACCTTTCCCTGGAAGCCCTCGAGGCGGCTGATGGAGGCGGAGAAGGCGGCCAGACGATCGATGTTGTTGACGATGTAGCTGACCGAGAACAGCACCTGGGAGAAGGCGATGCTGGCCTGGCCGAAGACACCGAAGTCGACCTGCTTGGCGAAGTAGATCGGCGCAATCACCAACCAGGGAAGAAAGCGGGAGAAGTAGTCGTAGGAACGCTGGATGACGCTGATCAGCGCCTCCCAGATGATCAGCCGGTTGTAGTTGACGATCACCCCGTCAAGGCGGCGTTCGCCCTCCTTCTGCTCCTGGCGCTCGCCCTGGTAGAAGGCGATCGATTCGGCATTGTCACGGATGTGAACCAGGCCGTAGCGGAAATCCGCCTCCAGTTTCAGCTGCTGATAGTTCAGATTCACCAGCTTGCGGCTGGCGAACACGATCAGAGCCGTGCCGCCCACCGAATAGCCCAGCAGCCACAGGGCCAGCGTCTGGTTGATGCTCCAGAGAACGATGATGAAGCTGAAGAAAGTAAGCAGGGCAGAGATGATCTCCACCGTCACGCTCAAGCTGGTGGCGGTGAAGCTGGCTGCGTCCTGGGAGATCCGCTGGTCAGGGTTATCGATCTCCTCAACGCTTTCATCGTTGGGGTTGAGAACGTAGTAGGCCCGGTTGGTGAGGTAGCGGCCCAGCATGCGTCCGCTGAGCCACTCCCGCCACAGCAAACCGAGCTTGGGAATCAGATAGCTCTGGATGGCGCGGATCGGCAGGGCCAGCACCAGGCAGAAGGCGTAGATCGCGACGATCTTCCAGAACTCCTCCTCCTTGTAGCCCACCAAGGCGTTTTCGATGTTCCGGGCGATGAAGCTGATGCCCACGTTGATGCCGTTGATCACCAGGATCAGCAGGGCGATCACACCGAGCAGCAACCAGGGCAGCCAGCGCCCCTGACGCAGCTTGGCCCGCAGGCTGATGAAGGCGGCAAGCCCAGCGGCAAACAGCACCATCACCACGATGCCGATCGGCCCGCTCCAGACCGCGGCCACCTGCTCGGGCACCCCGGGCAGGAAGCGATTGCGCAGCTCGGGGATCCAGGCACCGGCCGCAGCGACCACACCGGTGAGCAGCAGCAGGGTGAAGCCCACCACCACCGCCAGCAGGGCCACCACCAGAAGCAGGAACTGGCCGTTGCCACCGCCGCCTTCGTCAAGAGGCAGGAAGTAGGGCTGGGCCAGGCGCTGCAGCTTGGCCAACTGCTCGCGAAGGGCCTTGAGGGGTCGCATGAATGGTTACAAGTCGGCTCATTGTCGCCGCTGGCGGGCGTCAGCCGGGGGGCCAGAGCAGGGGCCGGCCTCCGATCACATGCACATGCAGGTGAAAGACCGTCTGTCCGGCTTCAGCGCCGTTGTTGATCACGGTGCGCCAGCCGACAAGACCCTCCTGCTTCGCCACCTGAGCCGCCACCAGCAGAAGATGGCCCAGCAGGGCCTGATGGCGCGGCTCGGCGTCGGTGAGGTTCACCAGGGGCTCGCGCGGAATCACGAGCACATGCACCGGTGCCTGGGGCTGGATGTCGCGGAAGGCCAGGCACAGCTCATCGGCATGAACCTGATCACAGGGGATGTCACCGCGCAGGATGCGCGCAAAGATCGTCTCGCTCTCGGCCATGGCGCCTCCGCCGGAACCCGGCAACGGATGAGGATGAGACAGGCAGGGCACTCACTGGGTGTCCGATGCCCCAATGCCGATGTTGGCACGCTGCAGCAGCGCCGCCCTCCAGGGACTGGAAGGCCGAGAGGTTGCGGTGGAGGTGGACATCGCCCCAGGTCTGCCCGGGCTCCAGATCGTTGGTCTGGCGGAAGCGACTGTGCGCGACGCCCGTGAGCGGGTGCGAGCCGCCCTGCGCAACAGCGGCTTTCGCGTGCCCCTCACCCGGGTGATCGTGAGCCTGGCCCCGGCGGATCTGCGCAAGGAGGGGCCGGCTTTCGATCTGCCGATCGCCCTGGGGCTGCTGCTGGCCTCTGGCCAGCTTCCGCCCGAGCGAATGAAGGGGATCTGGAGCGCCGGAGAGCTGGGTCTCGACGGCAGCCTGCGGCCCGTGCGAGGGGTGATGGCCCTGGCCCTGGCCGCCAGGCGTGGCGGGGCTAGGGCCCTGGTGGTGCCCAAGGCCAATGGCGGCGAGGCGGCGCTGGTGACGGAGCTGGCGGTGTGGCCGGCGAATGATCTGGCGCAGCTGATGGGCTGGCTGGCCGATCCACGGGGCATACCGGTCCCGGTGCCCGCCCTGGCCCAGCCGGCCTCAGGCCAACCAGACCTCGCCGAGGTGATCGGTCAGGCCCACGGCCGGCGGGCCCTGGAGATCGCCGCGGCCGGTGGCCACCACCTGCTGCTGGTGGGTCCACCGGGCAGCGGCAAAACGATGCTGGCTCGACGCCTGGCGGGTCTGCTGCCGCCCCTGCCACGCCAGGAGGCTCTCGAGCTCACCCAGCTCTATTCGGTGGCAGGACTGCTGCCTGAGGGTGGCGCCCTGATGGGCTCAAGGCCCTTCCGCGCGCCCCACCACAGCTGCACGGCCACGGCCCTGGTGGGCGGCGGCGCCATGCCAAGACCGGGGGAGCTGTCGCTGGCCCACCACGGCGTGCTCTTCCTCGATGAACTGGCGGAGTTTCGCCGCGAGGTGCTCGAGCAGCTGCGCCAACCCCTGGAGGAGGGAGAGGTGTGGATAAGCCGCTCAAGGCAGCAGAGCCGCTTCCCCTGCCGCGCAACCCTGGTGGCAGCCACCAACCCCTGTCCCTGCGGCTGGTTCGGCGATCCTGAGCGGACCTGTGTCTGCGGCGAGGCTCAGCAGCGGCGCTACTGGTCACGGCTCTCAGGCCCTCTGCTCGATCGCCTCGATCTGCAGGTGGTGATGGGCAGGCTGGAGCCCGCCGCCCTGACACGCAGCTACGGCTTGGAGGCAGAGCGGGCGGCCGGGAGGGGGAAGCGGCCCGAGAACTCTGCTGTGGTGGCAGCGCGGGTACTGAAAGCACGACAGAGGATGGTCCGTCGCAATCCTGATGGCAGGGCCAATGGCCAATTGACGGGCAGATGCCTCAGGAGCGTGGTGCAGCTCGGTGAAGGGTCCCTGCAGCTATGGCAGCAGGCGATCACCCGTCGGGGTCTGAGTGCACGGGCTGGAGAACGCCTGCTGCGGGTGGCCCTCACCTTGGCGGATCTGGAGGACACCCAGGCAGTGAGCGCTCAGCACCTGGGCGAAGCGCTGTCGTACCGATCGTTCGACCAGATCGGCAACGACTCGTCGCTGACAACGGCTGGAAGGGCTGAAGCCGAGTGCAAATGAGAGCACACGGTCAGAGGAAGATTCGGAACTGATCAGCTTTCGGGACTGATTCAGCTCTTGCCGAGCACCGTTTGAAGGTGATCAGCGACGACGACGGCGCTGCTGGGCCTTGCGCTTGTACTTCTCGGTGGGTGTCTCATGGTGACGCAGGCGCTTGAGGTCGGCGAAGATGCCGGCTTTGGACACCTGCCGCTTGAAGCGGCGCAGGGCCGATTCGATGCCTTCGTTTTCGCCGACGGTGACCTGGGTCATGAACCACGCAGTGGGGCAAGTTGAACGTCAATGTAGCAATCGGCTCAGCGGGTCCCAATCACGGCTGGGCCTTGATGCTGGGGATGGGCATCGGTGAAGGGGCAACCGGGGTCACAGGGGCCCCAGGCGCGACGGAAGCAGGAGGATTGGTTGCTGAAGCACCAACGACAGGCGGAATGGTTGCGGGAGCCTGGCTGGAGGGAGTGGTGAGGGCTGGGGCCTGAGCCTCGGGTAAGGAGGTCTCCTGGCCGGGCCAGGTGTCTCGGTAGATGTAGACGTGGCCGAGTGCGCGGTTGCCGTAGTGGCGGCGCATGAGCTTCCAGCCCGGTTCGGGAACGAACTGCAGAAAGCCATCGCTGTGACCCTGGGTGCGGGCCACCACCACCTCGGGACCCGCCTGGTTGCGGCCCGGTGCCGCCAGCAGGATGTTGTCGCTGCCCTGCCGCACCACGCTCAGCCTGTACACAGTGGCCAGATCGCTGCCACCCACCCGCAGGGAGTAGCCGTTGGCATCCATGTAGCGGGAGCAGATTCCGGTGAAATCAAAGCTGCCCAGCAGGGGCTCCACCCGGGCCGGGAACGAGCCGCTGGTGGAAAAACAGGGGCGGCGATCGCTCACCTGCTCGTAGATGTTCAGCTGGGCGCGCACACCATCACCGATCGGTGCCGCCACCAGCACGAACTTCGACTGATCCAGATCACGGGCACTGAAGAGAGCCCCCTGGGCCGCAACGGGTCCAACAGCCGCGAGGCCCAGCAATACCGGCAGGGTCGGCACCAGCGCGCTGAGCGATCGCAGGAGGAGCGGCAATGGTGCGACGCGCATCGGCGGACGAGGCAAGGTGAGCCCGATCGTAGAAGTGAGATCCAGCGGCGCCAGGGGGGATCAGCTGGCCTTGTTGAGACGAATTGCGACCAGCAGGCTGATCACCGTGCCCGGCAGGCAGGCCGCCAGGATCAGCCGTGTGGTGAGTACGCCCAGGTCCGGGTCGCCGTAGGAAAGCTCGAAAACGGAACCGGTGGCGGCGATGCCAAGCAGGCAGGCCAGTCCGAGAAAGACCCCGGCGAGGGGTTGCATCGGCATGGGGGATCAGCGCTGGGAGTGGACATCATCACGGTGGAACCCGTGATCCTTGAGCTCCTCGTTGAGGCTGAGCTCATCGCTGACCAGATCGACGAAAAGCACACCTTTGAGGTGGTCCATCTCGTGCAGGATGCAGCGGGCGAGCAGGCCATCGGCCTTGATGCGGCGAGGACGGCCCTGCTCATCGCGATAACTCACCTCCGCCTCGCTCGGACGCACCACAGAGAGGTACACACCGGGGATGCTCAGACAGCCTTCCTCATAGGTAGTGAGCGCTGCGCTGGTGGTGTTGATTTCCGGGTTCACCAGCACCATCGGCGGCGTGGCCGCATTCTCCGGATCGAGGTCGATCACCAGCAGTTGTTTGTGGACGCCCACCTGAGGAGCGGCCAGGCCGATGCCGTGGGCGCTGTACATGCTGCGCAGCATGTCGCGGGCCAGCTCGCGCACCGCTTCATCCACCTTGCTGATGCGCTTTGCGGGTTGGCGCAAAACCTGATCACCAAGTTTGTGGATCGTCAGCGGTGGGGCGTCCAGCACCTGCTTGGGAACCTGGACCGTGCGGCTGGTCTGCTCCGCCTGGCGGGCCATTTTGGCGAAGCTGCTGGCCAAAGCGTCACCTGAAACGATGGTGTGATTGTAGGAGCCGCTGGTGGGGCACGGTTCAAGCCAGGGTTCAGGCGCCAACCCGGGCCGCCCCCTGCCGGCAAGGGCTGTGGTGGGTCGCACACCACGGATCAAGGAGCCCCAGTTACACCGAGGCCGGCTGTTCTGGCTGGAGCAACGCCCCACCGAGCAGGGACGAACCACCTTGATGCTGAGGCCCTCGCCGGAAGCTGAGGCCATCGAGCTCACCCCCGGCGAGTGGAACCTGCGCAGCCGCGTCCATGAGTACGGCGGCGGGGTGGTGGCCGTGGACCGGGGGCCCGCTGGGCCTGACACGGGCGAACTGGTGGTGGTGGTGAACGATCGCGATCGCTGCCTCTGGCGGCTGGAGACCGACCAGCCGCAAGGGGCGCCCAGGCGGCTCACCGAGCCGGGGGAGCGGGCCTTTGCCGATGGGCTGATCGATGGACGGCGGAGGCGCTGGATCGGAGTGATGGAGGCCGGTGGGCTCGATCAGCTGGTGGCCGTGCCGCTGGAGGGGGGTGAACCGCAGCTGCTGCGCCAGGCCCTCGACTTCTGCGGCTATGCCGCGCTCAGCTCCGATGGCTCCCAGCTGGCCTGGGTGGAATGGCAGCAGCCGCACATGCCCTGGGACCGCAGCCAGTTATGGCTGGCGGACGTGGAGCCCGGGGGAGGACTGGGCCCTGCTCGTCTGATCGCCGGCTCAGGCGCACCAGGGCAGCCGGTGGCCTGTTCGGTCTTCCAGCCCCTCTGGCTGCCGAACGGGGATCTGGTGGTGGCCAACGACCGGTATGGCTGGTGGAACCTGGAGCGGCTGGAGGCCGACGGCTCGGGGCCATGGCAGCGGCTGTTGCCGATGGAAGCGGAGTTCGCCATGCCCCAGTGGGTGTATGGGATGCGCACCACTGCCTGGGATGGCCAGCAGCTGGTGGCTGCCGCCTGCGTGCAGGGCCGCTGGCAGCTGGGCCGCGTGCTGCTCAATGACCCAGTTCCAGGCGGCTCGAAGGATGGGGCCCTGGCGCGCTGGGAGCCGATCCCCTGTCCATTCGATGATCTTGAGGCGCTCTGGGCCGAGAACGGCCAGCTGGTGGCAGTGGCCGCCAACGGCAGCACCGAGGCCGGCCTGCTCAGCCTGGATCTGAACAGCTACCGCTGGAGGCACCAGCCGGCGGCGCCGGGCCAGGCAGCGGTGAGCGGCAGCCCGGCTGAGGCGCTCTGGTTCGATGGCTACGGCGGCCGCCCCACCCATGCCTGGTATCACCCGCCCCAGAGGGGGGGAAACGCCAACGCGCCGCTGCTGGTGAAGGGTCACAGCGGACCCACGGGCATGGCCCACACCGGCCTCAACCCAGCGATCCAGTACTGGACCAGCCGGGGCTGGGGCGTGGTGGATGTGAACTACGGCGGCTCCACGGGTTTCGGGCGGGCGTATCGCGAACGGCTCGATGGGCTCTGGGGTGTGGTGGATGTGGCCGACTGCGACGCGGCGGCCCGCGCCCTGGTGGCGGCGGGCCGGGCCAGCCCAGAGCGGATCGCGATCGAGGGGGGGAGCGCCGGCGGGTTCACCGTGCTGGCCGCCCTCTGCTTCAGCGATGTGTTCCGTGTGGGTGCCTGCCGCTACGCCGTGGCCGACCTCGCCGGCCTGGCCAGCAGCAGCCACCGCTTCGAGGCCCGCTACCTCGATGGTCTGGTGGGACCATGGCCAGCGGAGCGGTCCACATATGAGGCTCGCTCACCCTTAAGCCATGCCGATCGGATCCGCTGCCCGGTGATCTTCTTTCAGGGACTCCAGGACCAGGTGGTGCCCCCGGAGCAGACCGAGAGGATCGTCGCGGCGCTCTCCGCCAACGGGATTCCGGTGGAGCTGCATCGATTTGCCGCTGAAGGGCATGGATTCCGCAGCGGCGCCGTGCAGATTGAGGTGTTGGAGTCAACGGAAGCCTTCTTCCGGAAACACCTCGCCCTCTGATGCCCTTCTTACCCGTCAGCATCAGAATTCTGGTGGAAGCCGTCGAGACCCCAGCCGTGGCGCTGGTGGCTCTGGGCCTGGTGCTGGTGGTGGGCCGCAGCCTGGGCCACGTGCTCGGGCTGCGCCACTGGGGCATCCCGGAAGCTCTCCTGGCCGGCGTGCTGGGCCTGCTGGTGGCACCGGCGGGACTGGTGCCCCTGCTCAGCCAACCCGTGATCGAAATCTGGGAGCAGCTGCCGATGGTGCTGCTCACCCTGGTGTTCGGCACGCTGCTGCTCGCCAAGCCCCTGCCCAGGCTGGCCGGGCTCTGGCGGCCGCTGTCAGCCCAGGTGCTGCTGGCCCTCACTCTTGCCTTCGGCCAGTACATGGTGGGAGGCCTGGTGGTGCTGCTGGTGCTCCAGCCATGGCTGGGAGTCCATCCCCTCATGGCCTGCCTGATCGAAGTGGCCTACGAGGGTGGGCACGGCTCGGCTGCCGCGATGGGCGCCAGTTACGCCAGCCTGGGCTTCGAAGGCGGTGAGGCCCTGGGTCTGGCCATGGCCACGGTGGGGTTGCTCATCTCCACGGTGGTGGGGGGACTGGTGGTGCTGCTGGCCCGCAGCCGGGGCTGGCTGATGGGGGGCTCCACGATCGCCTCAGGGGTGGCGCCCCCCCCCGAAGCAGAACCCGGTGCAAGCTCCGATCAGGGGAACATCGCGCCAGCCCAGGCCATGTTGCCGCTGCCACCACCACCGGAGCTGAGATTTTCGGCCCTGGCCGTGAACCTGGCCCTGACGGGGATCGCCGTGGCGATCGGCGTGGTGGCTCTGGCTGCCCTTCGCCTCGTCTCCGACCACGTGGGCGGTGGACTGGCGCTGGTGGTCGATGTGTTCCCGGTGTTTCCCCTGGCCCTGGTGGGATCGCTGCTGGTGCGCTGGCTGCTGGAGCGTTTCGGCAAGGACCACTGGGTTTCGACCCGGGTGCAGAACCGCCTGGCAACTGTGTCGGCTGATCTGCTGATCGCGGCGGCAACGGCCTGCCTGGATCTGTCCCTGCTGGCCCACGACTGGAAGTCACTGACGACGCTGGCCGTGGCAGGGCTGGCCTGGAATCTGGGGGTCGTGCTGCTGCTGGGTCCGCGGATCCTGCCCTCGGCCTGGTTCGAGCGGGGGATCCTCGAATTCGGCCAGGCCACCGGAGTGGCGGCCAGCGGCCTGCTGCTGCTGCGCATGGCTGATCCTCTGGATCAGAGCGAGGCTTTGCAGCCTTTTTCGATCAAGCAACTGCTGCTGCAACCGTTCGTGGCCGGCGGCTTGATCACCGTGGTGGCGCCGCTGGCGGTGAGCAGCTGGGGCCTGCCGGCCTGGACCGGGCTCTGCCTGGTCCTGGTGCTGATCTGGGTCGGCCTAGGGCTGGGGCTGATGGCCGGCTCCCGAAGCGCCAGCTGAGGCCCTCAGCGCACCATCGCCGCCACGTTGCCCCCATCAACTGTGAGCACCGCGCCGGTGGTGCGCTGCAGCAGGGCCAGGGCCACGAAGGCCTCGGCCACATCACTGGCCCGCACCTCTTCGCCCAGCAGGTTGCCGGCCATGTAGGCCTCCTCGCTGACGCCCCTGGCGGCCGACCGCTCCTGGATCATGGCCTCATCAAGCAGGCCGGAGCGGATGCGATCGGCATTGATGGCATTGGCGCGCACCCCTTCGTTGCCACCCTCGAGGGCGTACTGGCGCATCAGGGCCAGCAGGGCCGCTTTGGCGATGCCGTAGGCGCCGAAGCCGGGGCCGGGGTTGAGCGCCTGCTTGCTGACGTTGAAGAGCAGCTGACCACCCATGCCCTGGGCTCGGAAGATGGCCATCGCCGCCTGGGCGACACTCTGGTGGGCGAAGAGGTTGAGCTCGAAGCTGGCGCGCAGGTCGGCGTCGCTGAGCTCGGCGATGGCACCACTCCAGGCCGCACCGGCATTGCTGACCACGATGTCGAGGCCACCGAAGTGGGCCGCGACCGCCGCCAGCGCCTGACGCACCGCCTGGGGATCGGTGAGATCACAGGCCAGACCCAGGGCGCGGCGCCCGCAGGCGGCGGCCACCGCCTCCGCCTGCTCCCCCTGGCGATCCAGCACCGCCACATCGGCGCCGCGCTGGGCGAAGGCGCGTGCGGTGGCCTCGCCGATGGCGCCGGCCCCGCCGGTCACCAGCACCACCTGGCGGGCCAGGGGCTTCTCGGCTGCCTTGCCGAGCTTGGCCTGCTCCAGGCTCCAGTACTCCATGTCGAAGGTGTCGGCCTCGTTCACCGGCTCGAAACGGCCGACGGCCTCGGCAGCCAGCAGGGTCTGCGCCCAGGCTTCGGCCACGTCGGCCACCACGGCCGCTTCAGCGGCCGATCTGCCGATGCCGACGAGCCCCAGGCCGGGGATCGCCACCAGTCGCGGCAGCGGATCGAGCGGTTTCTTCTGGCCTCCGGCGCGGGCGTTCTGGCGCGCGAAATAGCTGCTGTAGTCGGCCCCATAGGCCGCGAGCGCCGCCTCGATCGCGGCCCCCGCGCCAGCCCCGAGCCCGGCCGGCAGCACCAGCGGCCGGGCCTTGGTGCGGATCACGTGGTCGGGGGTCGCGACACCACGGCTGGCCCAGTCACTGAGACGGGGATCGTCGGTCACGGCGCGGGTGAGCGGCGTGTCACGCAGCGCCAGCAGCCAGCGGCCTGGTGCCCCCTCCGCCTCGGCGGCCCGGCTGAGCCCCCCGCGCAGCAGCGGCAGCACAGCCGCCGCGCCACCCGCGGGCTCCGGCACGGACGGCGGCAGGCTGAAGCCCCCGGCGCCCCGCGCCTGCTCGATGCGCTGCTCGGCCTGCCTCACCAGCGCAATCATCCGCTGGTAGCTCTGCTTCGCAGTGGCGCCGAAGGAGAAGAGGCCGTGCTTGAGCAGCACCATCCCCTCCAGCTCCACACCAGCGGAGCGGGCCCGGTCTGCGGCCTGCTCGTAGGCGCTGGCCGCGGCCAGGGCCAGATCGAAGCCAGGCATCACATACGGCACCAGCGCCACCCGCTCGCCATACACCGCCTGACACAGCTCGGCGGCGTCCGGCTGATCGGCCAGAGCCAGCAGGGCGATCGAATGGGTGTGGTCAACGAACCTGTGGGGCAGGAAGGCATGCAGGAGAGCCTCCACCGAAGGGTTGGGGGCCGCCGGATCGATCAGGTTGCAGCGCTGGGCCGCCACCATCTCCTCGTCGCTGAGGGCCGGCAGGACCCGCAGGGCCTGCAGCGGCTCGAGGCGCACCGCCGGGTGGCCGGGGGGCTCGATCGTGGCCAGATCCCAGCCGGAACCCTTCACGCACAGCACTGGGATCGTCTCGCCCAGGAGGCCCGTGACGGTGGTCTTGACGGACGTATTGCCGCCGCCATGCAGCACCAGGGCAGGGTCGGCGCCGAGCAGCCGGGCCGAATAGGTGCGCAGGGCCAGATCCTCCCCCACGCCCTCGGCGGCGTAGCGCGTCACCGCCGCCGCGGCCTCGGCGTCCGACCAGCGATCGAGCACGGACATGGCAAGCGGTGGAGGGCGACCAAGAGGTTACGGAGGCTGCCGCCGCCGGCCGGGGCGGGGGGCGTAGCGTCAACTTCGCGCCGTCAGGCCCGGAGGCCTTCGAGCTGAGCCGATGAGAGCCGTCGCCGCCATCCGATCCCTGCCCAGCAACGATCCCGCCTGCCTGATCGATCTGGAACTGCCGCTGCCGGTGCCCGGCGAGCACGACCTGCTCGTGCGGGTGGCGGCGGTGAGCGTGAACCCGATCGACACCAAGGTGCGGGCGTCACTGCCCGCCGGCGGCAACCCTGAACCGCGCGTGCTCGGCTGGGATGCCGCCGGCGTTGTGGAGGCCGTGGGTCCGGCGGTGCGCCGCTTCCGGGCCGGTGATGCGGTGATCTTCGCCGGAGCCCTGAACCGGCCCGGCACCAATTCCGAATTCACGCTGGTCGACGAGCGGATCACGGGCCGCAAGCCGCGCTCCTTCTCCTTCACCGAGGCGGCAGCCCTGCCGCTCACGGGCCTGGCGGCCTGGGAGGCGCTGTTCGAGCGGCTGGGGCTGGATCCCGACGGCGGCGACGCTGGCCGCTCACTGCTGCTGATCGGCGGAGCCGGTGGGGTGGGCTCGATCGCCATCCAGCTGGCCAGGCAGGCCGGCCTCACCGTGATCGCCACCGCCTCGCGACCCGAGAGTCAGGCCTGGGTGCGCGAACTTGGGGCCGACTTCGTGATCGACCACAACGCCGCGCTGCCGCCGCAGCTGGCAGAGCTTGGCCTGCCGCAGGTGGATGCGATCGCCAACCTCCACGACACCGCTGCCTACTGGGACGCCATGGCCGAGGTGATCCGGCCGCAGGGGGCGATCACGGCACTGGTGAGCTGCAACCAGCCCGTGAATCTCGACCAACTGAAGAACAAGAGCGTGCGCTTCGCCTGGGAATTCATGTTCACCCGCTCGCTCTACGGGACGCCCGATCTGGCGGAGCAGGGCACGATCCTGGAGGCCATCGCCACGCTGGCGGACAGCGGCAAGCTGCGCAGCACACTGACCTCCGTGCTCAGGCCGATCGATGCCGCCAACCTGAGGCGGGCCCACGCCCAGCTCGAAACCGGATCCACCATCGGCAAGCTGGTGGTATCGAATGAAAGCTGAACCCGGAGAACACGCCATGCCCGGTTCCTCGCGAAAACGTTCGAACCAAGTGGGAGCTCAGAAGCGCAAAGTGCGAGGCGAGAGCATCGCGAAGGCGATCAGGCAAGCCTCCGGGAAGGCCGGGATGGCCCCTGGCACGATGGTGTTCATCGGCGAGCAGAAGCTCGCCAGACCGCGGATCGAGATCTTCGACTTCAACGCCGAGGCGGTGAGAGAACTCCCGGATGTCGGGCTGCAGGACTGCTTCGACCTCAACATCGATGAGAGCAGCGTGGTCTGGATCAACGTGAACGGCGTTCACGACATCGGCGTGATCCAGGCGATCGGGGAGCACTTCGGCCTGCATCCAATGACGCTGGAAGATCTCGTGAACACGGCACAACGCCCCAAGCTCGAAGATTTCCCTGACTATCTCTTCATCGTGCTCAAGATGATGGAGTTCAGCGAGGCAAGCCAGACGATCGCCACCGAACACGTGAGCATGATTCTCGGCAACAACTATCTGCTCACCTTCCTGGAGGACGAGGGGGACGTGTTCGATTCCGTGCGGGAGCGCTTGCGCGCCGCCAAGGGGCGGGTGCGCCTGATGAAGGCCGACTATCTCGCGTTTGCCCTCATGGATACGATCGTGGATCATTACTTCCTGGCGATCGAGCGCGTTGGCGATCGCATTGAAGAGATCGACGACCGGATCCTGGAAGACCCGCAGAAAGGCGACATGAATGAGATTCACCATCTCAAGCGCGGCATCCTGGGCCTGCGCAAGGCCGCCTGGCCGTGCCGAGAAGTGCTGGGAGCGATCGAGAAGAGTGAATCAACGGTTCTTCGGCCCGCCACGAAGGTGTTCTGGCGCGATCTCTACGATCACAGCATCCAGGTGATCGACATGGTGGAAACCTACCGCGACATTCTCGGCAGCATGCACGACACCTACCTCTCCAGCATCAGCAACCGGATGAACGAGGTGATGAAGACCCTAACGATCATGTCATCGATCTTCATTCCGCTCACATTCATCGCCGGTGTCTACGGCATGAACTTCGAGAACATGCCGGAGCTGAAGTGGCCGCTCGGATACCACGCCACCCTGGCCGTGATGCTGCTGATCGGGTTGGTCCTGGTGGGGTATTTCAAACGTCGTAAGTGGCTCTGAGGGCATAGCGTTGCGCCCTGGCTCAGCCGGCGGCCTTCAGGCGCTCACAACCTGGGGCGGCGCCAACGACCGCGACTAACAGCTGTACCTGAAGCCCTGCGCGGCGAGGAAGGGTTGGTGGGCCTGAACAAATGCGCCTAAACCCTATCGATCGGCCTCCAGACCCATGGCCGCCTGAGCTGGCACCCCGCTCGGAACGGATGTGGTGGGTGGGGGGACAACCTCGCCGTAGAGCTCTCGCAGCCCTTTCTCGCTGGCCGGGCCCACGCCCCGCTCGGTGATCAGGGCCGTCACCAGCCGTGCCGGGGTGACATCGAAGGCGGGGTTGAAGCCCTCGCTGCCCTGAGGCGGGAGCTGGACCGTGACGAGCTCACCTGCGGAGGCTCCGGCAGAGGACAGCCCCTGGATGTGGGTCACCTCCTCGGAGGAGCGGGCCTCGATCGGGATCTCGGCCACGCCATCGGCGAGGCTCCAGTCGATGGTGGAGGCAGGCAGGGCCACGTAGAAGGGCACGCCGTTATCGAAGGCGGCGAGGGCCTTGAGATAGGTGCCGATCTTGTTGCACACATCACCCGTCCGGGTGGTGCGGTCGGTGCCCACGATCACCGCATCCACGAGGCCGTGCTGCATCAGGTGGCCGCCGGCGTTGTCGACAATCACGGTGTGGGGCACCCCCTCGCGGCCGAGCTCGAAGGCCGTGAGGTTGGCGCCCTGGTTGCGGGGGCGCGTTTCATCGACCCACACATGGATGGCCAGGCCGGCCCTGTGGGCCTTGTAGATCGGTGCAAGGGCAGTGCCCCAGTCGACGGTGGCCAGCCAGCCGGCGTTGCAGTGGGTGAGCACTCTTAAAGGCTCCTGCTGCCGCTCGGGAGGCCGCGCTGCCGCCAGCTGCTGGAAGAGCGCCAGACCGTGATCGCCGATCGCCTCGCACATGGCCACATCGGCATCGGCGATGGCGGCTGCCTCCAGCGCAGCGGCAGCGGCCCGCTCGGCCGGCGGCAGCGGCGCCACCCGATCGCGTACCCGCTCCAGCGCCCAGCGCAGGTTGATGGCGGTGGGGCGGGTGGCATTGAGCTGCTCAAAGGCGGCAGCTAGCGAGGCATCGCCTGGATCCGCCTGCAGGGCAAGCTTCAGCCCGTAGGCGCCGGTGACTCCGATCAGGGGAGCGCCGCGCACCACCATGGTGGAAATCGCTTCGGCGGCCTGATCAAGCGTGGCGAGCGAGCGTGTGCAGAAGCGGTGGGGGAGCTGGGTCTGATCAATCACCCCCACCGAGCGGCCACCCTCCTCCAGCCAGATTGTGCGCCAGGCCTTGCCGTCGATGTTCATCGGATGCCATGTGCCACCAGAAGCCGACTCATGCTGACAAACAGTCCGCCAGCGCCCTGGTGAGCCCGGCCCAGCGGGAGAGTGGACAACAGCTGGGACCAAAGGGTCTCAAAACTCCGCTTAGGCTGGTCCTGCACCTGGCCAGACGAGCGATGTCGATCAATCCCGTCACCTGGTTCGAGCTGAATGTGCACGACATCGAACGTGCCAAGGCGTTTTACGCCGCGGTTTTCAGGGTGGAATTCGAGGATATGTCGAACGAGGAGATGGACTACTGGTGCTTTCCGATGGACGACAAACAGATGGGCGCCGGTGGCGCGCTGATGCGCATGGCCGGCTGCGAGCCCGGCAAGGGCGGAACGATGGTTTACTTCAGCTGCGACAACTGCGCCGTGGAAGAAGGGCGCGTGGTGCCGGCTGGCGGCCAGGTGTGCCGCCCGAAAATGGCCATCGGCGAATTCGGTTTCATCTCCGTGGTGCTCGACACCGAGGGGAATCCGATCGGGCTCCATTCAATGAGTTGATCCCGTGTGTCGCTTCTTCAGCGCACGCTGGCTGGATCCCACGCCTCTGGACCGATCACGAAAAGGATGTCGCCCGCGAGCAGGCTGGTGTGGCCGTGGGGATGGGTGATGGGTTCTCCGGCGCGGGTGATCGCCAGAATCGTGACATTGTGGTCGGCTCGAAGGCCGCAGCTGGCGATGGTGTGGCCCACCAGCGGTGACTGTTGGCCCAGACGGAGGGAGTGGGTGGTGAGGTGGGGGACGGCCACGCGCAGGTCGCTCACCACCGTTGACTCCGGGGAGAGGCTGCGGGCCATCTGGCGCCAGTCGCCGCGCACCTCACCGATCAGTCGCTTGATGTCGTCTCGGGGCACGAGCATCCGCGCCAGCACGCGGGAGAACACCTCGATCGACACCTCTAGTTCATCGGCGATCACCTCGTCGCCTCCCAGGGTCAGCAGGGTTTCCACCTCGCGCAGATAGCGGCTGCGCACAAGGATGAAGGCGTCAGGAGCAAAGCGGCGCGCCAGTTCCACGATGCGCCGGGCACCTGCTGGATCATCGATCACCACCACGATGGCGCGGGCCTGATCGGCATGCACCAGACTCAGGATCGGCTCCTGGCTGGCATCGCCGTAATGAATCGGCTCGCCAGCGCTTAGGGCGTCGCGCACGATCGCGGCGTTCACATCCAGCACGGCATAGGGGATGTCGCAGCGCCGGGCCGTGCGAGCCAGGTTGGCACCGGTGACGCCGAAGCCCACGATCAGGATGTGGCCGCTGAGGCCATCGTTGCTGCCTGAGCTGACTGGCACCAGGCGTCGGCGCTCCAGCCGCCGTAGAGGGGTGGTGGCCACCCAGGCGGCCAGCCTTGGACCACCGGCCACCAGCGCTGGGGTGAGCATCATGCTGAGCACGGCCACATCGAGCACGGCCTGGAAGATGTCGGGCCCGAGCAGGCCTGTGCTCACTCCCGCCTTGGTGGCCACCAGGGAGAATTCACCCACCTGGGCGAGCGCCAGGCCGGTGAGCACCGAGCCGCCCAGGGGCAGGCCCACCACCAGAGCCGAACCAGCGGCCACCAGGGGTTTGACCAGCACCACCCCCAGTGTGAGGAGCAGCAGATCAAGCGGGTGGGAGAGCATGAACTGGATGTCGAGCAGCATGCCGATCGACACGAAGAACAGGCTCATCAACACATCGCGAAATGGCAGCATCACCGCCACCGCCTGATGGGAATACTCGGACTCCGAGAGAATGAAACCGGCCAGAAAGGCACCCAGCGCCAGGGACAATCCCAGCGACTGGGTCATCACCGCGATGCCGACGCAAAGGCTGAACACACCGAGAAGAAATGCTTCCGAACTGCGGGTGCGGGTGATGCGCTCCAGCAGCCAGGGCACGATCCAGCGCCAGGCCAGCCAAGCCACGAGGGCCACAAGGGCAATCCTCCCCAGCAAGGCTGAGATCGCCCCTGCTCCCGACGAAGCCCCGACCCCCGCGAGCAGGGGAGCCATCAGCATCACGGGTACTACACCCACGTCCTGATAGATCAGGATCGCCAGAGTGGTGCGCCCATGCGGTGTTTCCAACTCGGCACGCTCCTGCAGCATGCGCAACACGATGGCCGTGCTGGAGAGCGCCACCACGAATCCCACATAAACCCCCTGGCCGGGTGAGAGCCCCAGCCCCGTGCAGATCGCCCCCACGAGGGCTGCAGTTCCAAAGAATTGCAAGGATCCGCCGATCAGAAAGTGACGTCTCAGACGCGCCACATCAGCCAGGGAGATCTCCAGCCCGATCACAAACAGCAGCAGAACAACGCCGATCTCGGCCAGCAGTTCGATCTCGTGCACGTTCTGCACCAGCCGGAACAGATCCGGTCCGGCCAGAACACCAGCCACCAGCAGGCCGATCGAACTGGGAATGCTGAAGCGGTGACAAAGCACCACCGCCACGGCCGACATCGTGAAGATCACGACAATGTCGATCAGGAGGGATGTCATGTCACTGCCACTGGCGGCCATCGGTACTGCGGTAAGTTCCCCCACCCTGGTTGCCGCCGCCGGCCCCCAGGGCCTGCATCAGCAGATACACCTCCAGAGTGTCTCCCTTGCGCTCGATGCTCTGCTCGAAGCAGAAAGCAAGGGGATAGAAGTCGGGCTTGAGCACCAGCTCCCTGCGGAGACTGCGGCGGGTGACCTCAAGCTTGTATAGCTTGCAATCCTGCAGCAGAAACGCCAGCTCCTCGCCGTTGAGGGTGGTCTGGAACACGCGGCCGCCCTTCTGGGCCACCTCCTGCTGCAGCCGCTCCAGCCGCCGGGCGGGTGAGTTCCAGACGTGCAGCGCTGTCATCAGCACCAGGACAAGGCCGCCCACCAGGACCAGGGCAGGGAGGGGCCTGAATGCAGCCATGGGCGAAGCCCGGGCGACGTTACAGGTTACCGGGGCTCAGGTGGGAGCCCTGGGACGATCACTGTCTGGTGTCCGAAGAACGTGCTGACGGCAAGACGGGTCCGGACTTGCGGGTCACGTCGTCTGGATGGAAGGGTCAGTCAGCGCCTGGCCGCCGCTGAAACAGGATTGCACCTCCCAAAGCCATAAGCCCACTGTTTCGGAGCGCACTACCGATCGTCTGAAGGATGTCTGGAGAGGGAATGAGCGCCAGCAGCAGATTCAGGGAGAGACCCGATGCAAAGAGCAGCAGGGCCCACCGGGGCCGCCAGCCCGCAAGCAGTGCCGACCAGACGAACAGGAAGCCTCCGATCACCATGACGGCACCGTGGAGCGTGTACAAGGTGCCCAGACGAGACCACAAGGCCTCGTAGGTGGGAATTCCCTCAGCGATGGCATACAGAGTTGTATGGGCGAAGTAGGTGAAAGCAACTCCATAGAGACCTGCACCGATGAGGCCAAGCAGGTTCTGCCGCGGTTCATACACGGCGTAGAGACCGAGAAGCAACCAGGGCATCGGCAGGAAGGCGACGTAGTTGAGCCAGAGTTGCGCTGTCGAGAAAGTGCAACGCTGGTGCGACAAGCGCGGCGATGCCCACGGCCATGGCCAGGTGCGACCGGGGTGGTTCTCGATGGTTCATCGTCGCAATGGATCAGGCCAGGTGCTCCTGTCTGGCGAAGGCCTGATGCCTGGGAAGACGAAGCCTTGGCATGGCAGCGAAGACGAGGAGCATAGCCATGTAGACCGAGCCTGAGACTTGATCTCGGCTGCTGATGTACTGCGCGATGGACCGTTCCTGAAGGATCATGGCGAGGGTCAACTCTGCTGCAATGACGAGGACCAGGGCCAGGCCGCCAGTGATCAGCGTGCGGATCGGTGAGCAGATTTCAGGAAAGCGGCGAAGAATGTGCCCAGCTGCCAAGTAAATGACCACAGCCATGATCGGCATCTCCGCAAGTTCCGCCCATCGTTCACCGATGCGCGGGACAACGAGGGGGACCCTGAACAGGCCGAGCAGGAACCCGGCGCCCAGAACGATGACGCAATACGCGAAACCAGCTTGGATGACTTTTGACATGGCTGCGTAGGGCAAGGATGCTGGATTGACAGAAAACCCATGCTCCCATCATCTGACGTCTGAACTCAGCCGCGCCAATAAGAGGCTCGGTTGGAATCAATGGACAGGACACTTCACCTCGACTCCATGAGCGCACTCAAAGGCGCCAGCTCCATGTCCACGAGAGTGACCAACTCGTCAACGAACTGCCTGCTGAACGCAGGCGGCTGCAAAAAACGCGAAGACGTGATCCTTCGGGGCTTCAGACTGCACAACAAGCTCAGCCACCCCAAGGGCCATGGGTCCACTCTCCCCGCTCGTGAACACCCTGCGCCGCACGCCACCGCTGGTTTTCGCCATGGCGGTACTGGCCACGGGTCTGGTGGTGGCCAGCAGTGTGCTTGTGAAGGGGATCCGCCGCGGCAACGACACCATCACCGTGACCGGTTCCAGCACCGAGCGCATCACCAGCGACTTCGTGGACTGGACCGTGGAAGTGGCCCGGAGCGCACCGACCCTGCAGGCCTCCTATCAGGAGCTGCAGCCGGAGGTACAGCGCACCATCGCCTTCCTGCGGCAGCAGGGCATCGCCGCAGATGCCATCAGCCGCAACCCGATCAAGTCCGAAAAGTCAGACGTGCGCGACTCACGCACCGGTGTGCTGCAATCCACCACCTTCACCACCCGCCAGCAGATCCGCATCAGCAGCCCTGAGGTGGAGAAGGTGGCCGCGGTGGCCCAGCAGATCGGTGAGCTCGTGGGCCAGGGGGTGCCGCTCACCATCAACGATCCGGCCTACACCAGGCTCTCCGAAAAGCGGGTGGACATGCTCGCCAAAGCCACCCGCGATGCCCGGCAACGCGCCCGCGAGATCGCGCGCCAGGCCGGCTCCCGCATCGGCGTGATCACCCAGGCCGACACCGGCTCGTTCCAGATCACCGTGCCCAATTCCACCGAGATGAGCAGCTACGGCTCCTATGACACCACCACGATTGAGAAAGACATCACCGCCGTGATGGGTGTGACTTTCCGGGTGGAATGAGTCGGGTGGAGTGAGGGGCCGGCCCAGAGTCAGGCGTCACCTCGCCCCGATGGCGACAACGGCCTGCAGGAGTTCTGTCGCCCGTAGAATGATGGGTGCGGCCATCGGTTCTCGCTGCATGACGTTCATCGGACCTTCGCCAAAGTACAGACCATCGGAGACAAGGAAGGTCAGGCGGATGTTGTCGCGTTCCGGTGGCGCCCGCCTTGCCTCCTTCCAGGGACCGATGGCGTTGACGACAGGTTGGGACATCGCGAAGAGGCCCTGAACCAGGCGCGCCATCGCTGGAGCGTCGTCGAGCACCGATATCCTGCCGCTCTGATTGACGTAGCGAACGCCTCCATCGGAATAAGCCGCCAGCGTATCCAGGCCTCCAGCAAGAGGGACTTCGATGATCACGCCGAACAGTTGTCTGGAAGACACTGACTCACCGAGATGGCGCAATTTCTGATAGGCCAGGTACCGGATCCGCCCGTCCTGGCTCTCATCAGCCGCCAGGGTCCGAAGCGCCTGGAGATCCGGCAGAGCCGACGCCAGAGTGGCTTGCCACGGTGCTGGCTCCTCACCTGAACGTGCCAGGAAGGCTGAGGCGTCGTCGCAGAACAACAGGTTGTAGATCGTGTTAGCCGCCTCGGAGGGATAAGGGAAATACGGGGGGTGAGGAGGCATGATCGCCGCTGGCGGGGAGCTTTTGCAGGATGTGAGTGTGAGGCAGGCGAGAGGGGCAGGAGTTCAGCCATGGGGAAAGGCCCATGGGATGGCGATGCAACCCTTGGCATGGCCGCCGGAGAGCAGAAACCTGAAACGGCTCAAGCCGTTGGCTCGGGTGAATGCCGCAGACACTCACCCTGTGGCTGCATCAGGCAGCGTTGCCGAAGCCTCTCAAAATAAATGTCCTGGAGGATATACATCCTCCTCACATCCTGGTAGCGGCCACCACTGAAGAACTCCTTGACGAAATAGCCCTCTTCGGTAAAGCCACAGCTTTCATAAAGGCGAATCGCTCTTTGGTTCTCGATGGCAACCAGGAGATAGACCTTGTGGAGGTTCATGATGCTGAAAGCATAGTCCAGCGCTCTGCCGATGAGATCCCTGGCAAAGCCCTTCCCTTGATGAACAGGGTCAATGATAATCTGGAATTCAGCCCGGCGGTGGATGTAATCGATCTCAATGAGCTCAACCAGTCCGACAAGCTGCTGCTGGGTGTCTTCAGCAATGAATCGACGCTCGGCGTTATCGTGAATATGTCTGTTGTAGAGCTCTTCAAGTTCATCAAAAGATTCATAGGGCTCTTCGAACCAGTAGGACATGATTTGTCGATTATTGTTCAGGCGATGAACAAAGCGCAGATCCTTGCGTTCAAGCGCGCGAAGCGAAAGATCACTGCTCATGGCGACAATCTGTCCTGGATGGAAGAGTCATACCAGTGGCTCACTCCGCAGTGCGCACAGGATCGCGGCAAAAGCCGCTGCTGCTGATCGGCCCGGCAGGCAGGTAACCCCAGGCTGGGTCGGAACTGAAGCTGTACATCTGCCGACCGGCGCGTTCCACCTTGAACAACGTCCAGCTGTTGCGCTCGCAGCTGAGGCCGATCACCGCCCGGCCATCAGCCAGGGGCACCTCCACGTGCCGGATGCCGTCATACACGTAGAGCAGGCGTGCCTTGGCATGCTCCAGCAGCGCCGTCAGGGGCTGACCCTGGGCCTGGGGCTGGGCAGTTGCAGCAAGCGGCAGGCACAGCACAATCGCCAGCGACACCAGCTTCGCCACGCCAAGACCACAAGCCATGGGAAAAGGATCCGCTTTCCACCAGCCTGCCAGTCCTGTGGCCGCAAGCGAACCCCGCCATGCCAAACGACATCCCGACGCCGGGGCAATGACTAGGTGGCCGACCAACAGCATGGATCATGGTCAACCGATGAACGACCAATCCTGGGATCGGGGGGTGAGTAAGGGACTCACCCGCTCGATCGAGCCTGTGCGCAACTCGTGCCGTAGCCCTCGCCTAGCTCCTACACCAGTCGAGGCTCTTCAGCTGACTTGATTAGGTAGCAAACTCCGCACTCCTCAGGAGTCGTTCCGGCCGTGCGGTGCAACTGCATATGGCATGAGCCACACGCTCGGTCAGTGCTGCCAGATTGAACCGCCGATTGAAGCGGTAGCTGAATGCGCCCAGGTAACGGTTGGCGTACTTCTCAAAGCGCAGGGCATGGAAGCTGCCGCTGAAGCTGGTTTTCAAGTTGCTGAGTACCGTGTTGATCCAACGGAATTCTGGTAGTTCATTGGGATGGCGACCCTTTACGACCACAGGTTGATGGAGGCAACCGACTTCTGTCACGGCGCGGAAGCAGGCCAGCCCATCAGAGATCACTTCACAACCTATCGCCAATGAATCCTGGGCCCAGTCAGCAATAGCGGCAAAGGAGAACGTGGCCACAGTGGCAAGCTTCACGTGCCGGGGCAGGGCTGATTCAAAGTGTGTCACAGGCGCTCTGGCCTGAGCCGCACCCATGGGTTTTGGTCGGTGGGAGTGCTCCCTCCTTGTGCCCGAAACCTCC
>NZ_NQKW01000067.1 GCF_002252625.1 Synechococcus sp. 1G10
GGCAGAACCTCTTCAGGGAAGACGAAGTTTTCGTGCGGCTGGTCGGCCGGTGCCATCCAGGCACGCAGACCTTCGTTCAGAAGAATGTTCTTCGTGTAGAAGGTCTCGAATTCAGGGTCCTCAGCAGCGCGGATCTCCTGTGACACGAAGTCATAGGCGCGCAGGTTGAGGGCCAGGCCGATGATGCCGATGCTGGCGGTCCACAGACCCATCACCGGTACGAACAGCATGAAGAAGTGCAGCCAGCGCTTGTTGGAGAAGGCGATCCCGAAGATCTGGCTCCAGAAGCGGTTGGCGGTGACCATCGAGTAGGTCTCTTCTTCCTGGGTGGGCTCGAACGCCTTGAAGGTGTTCGACTGCTCACCGTCTTCGAACAAGGTGTTCTCCACCGTTGCGCCGTGGATGGCGCACAGCAGAGCACCGCCGAGGATGCCAGCCACGCCCATCATGTGGAATGGGTTCAGGGTCCAGTTGTGGAAGCCCTGCAGGAAGAGCAGGAAGCGGAAGATGGCGGCCACCCCGAAGGACGGCGCGAAGAACCAGCTGCTCTGACCCAGCGGGTACATCAGGAAAACGCTGACGAACACCGCGATCGGACCGGAGAAGGCGATGGCGTTGTACGGACGGATGCCCACCAGGCGGGCGATCTCGAACTGACGCAGCATGAAGCCGATCAGGGCGAAGGCGCCGTGCAGGGCCACGAACGGCCAGAGGCCACCGAGCTGCACCCAGCGCACGAAGTCGCCCTGGGCTTCAGGGCCCCAGAGCAGCAGCAGGCTGTGGCCCATGGCGTCAGCAGGGGTGCTGACGGCGGCGGTGAGGAAGTTGCAGCCCTCCAGGTAGCTGCTGGCAATCCCGTGGGTGTACCAGGAGGTGGCGAAGGTGGTGCCGGTCAGCCATCCACCCAGCGCCAGATAGGCGGTGGGGAAGAGCAGCAGACCGGACCACCCCACGAAAACGAAGCGGTCACGCTTGAGCCAGTCATCGAGGACGTCGAACCATCCCCGTGCGGCGGGTGCGCGCCCTAGAGCGATCGTCATG
>NZ_NQKW01000068.1 GCF_002252625.1 Synechococcus sp. 1G10
AGCAACTTCAGCTTGAGGTCGTTCTTGCGGATACCTCGGTAGAAGACCTTCCGGAATCCGAACTGACATTTGATGATGCGAAAGGGATGCTCCACTTTGGCGCGGAAGTGGGCCTTCGCCGTCTCAATCAGATCCAGAAGCCTGCCCTCTGGTGTCTCTGGAAGCACTCTGCGCTGGCCGGGCTTCATGGCAATTCTGAACTCAGCCTCGCAGTTCTGGAAGTCGTTTCGTTTCTCGATGCCGATGTGGCCTGCATCGCCGTAGATGAGGCGTTCATCCCCATGGAGCCGTTCAGCTGCTGTGTTCAGCTCATGCACGTTAGCCGCAGTGCTCTCAACAGAATGGACCAGGCCAGATGCGGCATCAACGCCGATATGGCAGCGCATTCCAAAGAACCACTGCTTGCCCTTGGCCACCGAGTGCATTTCAGGATCCCTCTCCTTCCGCTTGTTCTTGGTGGAGCTGGGGGCATTGATGATCGTGGCATCAAGGATCGTGCCTTCCCTCAGCATCACTCCCCTCTTGCTAAGCATCTGGCTCACACCCTCGAGGATTTGCTCCGCGATCCGATGTTCTTCCAGCAGATGGCGAAAGTTGAGAATCGTAGTTTCATCGGGGATCCTGCCCTCCATCGGCTCGATCCCTACGAAACGGCGGAAGCAGGGCGTATCGATCAGCATCTCCTCCATCAAGGGATCTGAAAGCGTGAACCACTGCTGCAGCAGGTGAATCCGCAGCATCACCTCCAAAGGAATTGGCGGACGGCCTCCTTTGCTGGACGGCTTGTGATACACAGGCTCAATCAAGGCCAGGAATGCTTCCCAGGGAACCGTGATCTCCATCTCATCCAAGAAGCGCTGGCGACGCGTCCTCTTTTTGGCGTGGATCTGCTCGTAGTCCGTGAAGCCCAGCTGGAGGGGTTCGGCCATCCGTTCCAGTCTCAGTCTTGGATCTGGATTGATTTTAGCGGGTTTTTCAGATGTTCC
>NZ_NQKW01000069.1 GCF_002252625.1 Synechococcus sp. 1G10
GCTCGTAGTCCGTGAAGCCCAGCTGGAGGGGTTCGGCCATCCGTTCCAGTCTCAGTCTTGGATCTGGATTGATTTTAGCGGGTTTTTCAGATGTTCCCTAGATATGCGGCCATTTCTTCAGGCGTACGCAGGTGCTCAGCAACGTCATAGGAGGAAATCCTGGCGGCTTGCGAATTGGAGGCTGGTTGTGCTTGGGTCATTGAAAGTAGTTCTGAAACTGGCGGTTTAATTCAAGGGCCTTGGCGATGTCTTTCGGTTGAGTTGACTTGCTGCCCCCAGTAAGAAGTAGTAGGAGTTGATCACCCCTGATGGAGTAGTAAACCCTGTAGCCAGGTCCCACATCAAGCTTTTAATTCAGCAACACCCTCCGTGAGATTTCGGAAAAATCCGGGATTGCCATGGATGAGGCGATCAACGCGCATGAGCACGCGTGCTCTTCCGATTTGATCCTTGAGGCTGTCAATCCAAGCTTGGTAGGCATCTGTCTTGGCGACCCTCATTCCACCAGTGCCTGCCTAAAGCTTTGACATGTGGCCCTTCGTCGTTGATGAAGATCCTAATCCCATCGCTATTATTGCTGCATGCAGCCCATCCAATGAATCGCAATGCAGAATTTCTTTCCCATGTTGTGCTAACTGCGTGTTGCACAGCCAAGCGTTCAGAAGTGTTATCCGTTGATGGGTTTTCCCAGCATGTGGCTATATTCGTGGATTCCCAGATTCCAGACCTAAGCGGGAAAAGAAAGAATTGTGATTGTGCCGCCTTGGCGCTGGCTGTAGCAGCTATTGCAAAGGTAGCTGATAATGCAAAAAAGGCATGCCGGCGTGACATGGAGTTTATCTGAATCGGATGTGCATGCTATCTCTACTTGGGGCTTCCTGAAAAAGGGCAGAGCGGCTGCAACGCAATGGATCTGAGCAGTTTTAGAAGGTAGAATGTGCGCAATTCGGCTCGATATCGCCGAAAAG
>NZ_NQKW01000020.1 GCF_002252625.1 Synechococcus sp. 1G10
TGGCCTGATGGCCGTGGCGCATGACATCAGCCGAATGCTTGGCTGGGTCGGCATCAGCCTGGCGGAGACGGGATGAATGTACTTTCAGTCAGCCCTGCCATGAACAGGGGTTGGGCAACCTGCGTGAAGGGTTCCCACGCCAATCCGCCTACGCTCGCCGCAGGATCGGCGACAGGCCCCATCGGCTCCCCAGCCTCAGTCATGGACTTCTTTGACCGTCAATGGAGCACCTACCGCCGGGTTGTCGACCACGACCTGATGGAGCATCAGGCGCTATCGACGGCCACCACGGCGGCGATCGAGGGCTGGCTGGCCGCACGGCCGGCAGGGGCACCGGGCGCACGCATGGTGGATCTCGGCTGCGGCGACCTCGGCCTGCTGGCCCCAGTGCTGCGCCACCTGCCGCTGGGCTCCTACCTGGGCCTGGATCTCTCCGCCCCGGTGCTGCCGCGGGCGGCGGCAGCGCTTGGCCCCGTCTCCTACCCCTGCCAGTGGCGGGAGCAGGATCTGCTGGCCTGGGCCGAAGCGGAGCCCGAACCCGAACCGGTCGATCTGCTCCATTCCGCCTTCGCCCTTCACCACCTCAACGACGAAAACAAGTCGAAGTTTCTGGAGCTCTGTCGCCGTCATCTGGCGCCGGGCGGACTCCTGCTCTGGGCTGATGTGTTCCGCGAGCCGGGGGAAGCGCGCGCGGCCTACGTGGCGCGCTACGTGGATCGGATCCGCAGCGGCTGGAACCCCCTGGAGCCCGAGCAGCAGCAGCAGGTGATCGACCACCTAAGCCAGTTCGACGACCCGGCCGATCGTGAGGCCATCCAGCGCAGCGCCGAAGACTGCGGCTGGCGGTGGCACTGGCTCTGGCAGGGAGCCCACCACGCTGAAGCCCTGGCCATGCTCACCCCGATACGTTGAGGGATAGGCCAGAGCCAGTGCCAACGCGACCGCCGCCGGCTTCCGCGGGGAATGGATCGCCGCACTGGCCGGGGAGGGGAGGGCAAGACCTGGCTGAACCTGCGCCGGTTGCTCCTCTCACCCGACCAGTCCACCCTCACCGACGTCACCCATGCCGGGGGCCAGACCAGGACAAGCCGTTCGTCCGGAAGCGCTGCCCTACGCAGCGCTGAATCCGCTCAGGGCCGGATCTCAACCGGTGTGCCCAAGGCCGTGCGCTGAAACAGCCAGCGGGCCGTTGCACCCGTGGTGCGGATGCAGCCGTGGCTGCGGGCCACACCGAAGCACTGCCCGGCCCTCTCCTGCCAGGGGGCCGGGTGGAGGCAGAGGCGATCGGGAGCGAGGCCGCCACCGCTGAGACACATCACATTCGGCACGGCGGGGATGCGGTAATCGGCCCCCACCAGCGGCGTTTCGCTGTACTTGCTGCCGATCTGAAAGCGTCCCGTGGGGGTTGACATACCAGGAAGCCCCGTCGAGACCAAGGCCGCATAGAGCAGCCGTTGCTGGTCGTCGTAGGCATAGAGCTTCTGCTCGGAGAGATCGACCAGCAGCGCCGCCACGAGTTCCAGCATCAATGGAAACGCGCCTCAGCTGTGCTCCCGCAGGAAGGCCACGGTGCTGGCCAGCTCTTCAGCGAAGCGATCGATCTCCTCAAGGGTGGTGGTGAAGCTGAGGCTGGCGCGGGCTGAACCACTGATTCCGTAGTGGCGATGCAGGGGCTGGGTGCAGTGATGGCCGCTGCGGATGCAGATGCCGCTGGCATCCAGCAAGGCTGAGATGTCATTGGCGTGCAATCCCTCCACCACGAAGGCGGCGAGGGCGCCACGGTCGGGCTGCTGCTGGGGGGTGGGGCCCAGCACTCTGAGGCCTTCGATCGCCTGTAGCCGCTCGAACAGATGGGCGGTGAGCCGCTGCTCCCAGGCATGGATGCGATCAAGCCCGAGTGCATTGAGATAATCGATGGCGGCACCCATGCCCACGGCCTCACCGATCGCCGGTGTACCCGCCTCGAACTTGTGGGGCAGCTCAGCCCAGGTGCTGTGATCCAGGTAGACGTCCTGAATCATTTCGCCACCGCCCAGGAAAGGCGGCATCGCCTCCAGCAGCGACTCCCGCGCCCAGAGGAAGCCCATGCCCGTGGGGCCGCAGAGCTTATGGGACGAACCCACCAGAAAATCAGCGCCCAGGGTCTGAACGTTCACCGGCAGATGCGGCAGGCTCTGGCAGGCATCCACCAGCAGCAGAGCTCCGGCGGCATGGGTGAGCTCGGCGATCGCGCCGATCGGGTTGTGACAGCCGAGCGTGTTGCTGATCTGCACCACGCTCACCAGCCGGGTGCGCTCATTGATCTGATCGCGCAGATCCTCCAGATCCAGTTCACCGCTGGCGGTGAGGCCGGCGTGGCGCAAACGGGCCCCCGTGCGCGCAGCCAGTTGCTGCCAGGGCACCAGGTTGCTGTGGTGCTCCATCACCGTGAGCACGATCTCATCGCCCGGGCGCAGGAAGGCGTCTCCCCAGCTGCGAGCCACCAGGTTGATCGCCTCAGTGGCATTGCGGGTGAAGACGATCTCCCGGGGCGTGGCGGCGCCGATGAAGCGGGCGGTCTTGTCGCGGGCTCCCTCGAAGGCATCAGTGGCTCGTGCACTGAGCTGGTGGGCGCCCCGGTGCACGTTGGCGTTGTCGTGGCGGTAGTAGCGCTGCAGAGCATCGAGCACCGCCCGGGGCTTCTGACTGGTGGCGGCGTGATCGAGGTAGATCAGGGGCTGCCCAAGGCAGGCCTGATCCGCCAGCAGCGGGAAATCAGAACGGGTGAGAGCGGCCAGATCCTCGGGACCGGCTGCAGGGCCTGATTCGGTGCCAGCCTGATGGCCAGATTGCGTCAGAGGGCCGTCGACCACCAGCTCGGCGGGCGTGGACACAGGAGCGGAGGTGGTGTAAGGCATCGTGATCAGCCCTCCCCCAGCATTCGCTGCAGCGGCCTCCAGGCAGCCGCAGCGGCAGGCAGGGCCCGCAGCACCTCCTCGCAGAAGCCGCGCTTGAGCAGTCCAGCGGCCACCGCCGCCGAGAGGCCCCGACTCTGCAGATAGAACAGTTCGTCGGTCTGGAGCCGGCTCACGGTGGCGCCGTGGGCGCAGCGCACGTCGTCGGCCACGATCTCCAGCTCCGGCTTGGTGTCGATCCGGGCCTGGTTGGAGAGCAGCAAGTTACGGCTGAGCTGGGAGGCATTGGTGCGCTGGGCGGCCCGGGGCACCTTCACTGCCCCGTTGAAAACGCTGCGGCCGCGGTCATCGGCGATGGCTTTGTGAAGCTGATCGAGCTGGCCTTCGGGGCCACGGAATTCGACCCGGCTGTGGGTATCCACCACCTGCTGGCCGCCAGCCACCTGCAGGGCTTTGAGGGTGGTGGTGGCTTCGCCATCCACCTGCACCACACGGGGCTCGAAGCGCGAGAGCGCCCAGCCATGGCTGGCCCACACCGACTCAAGGTGACTGCGGGGCTCCTGCTCCACCGCCAGGTGGCCCAGGAAACAGGCCTGACCCTCACCCAGCGCCAAGAGACCATGACGCAGCGTGGATTCGCGGCCCAGATGGGCCTCCATCACCAGGCTCGAGAGACTGCAAGCTGAGCCGAGCTGGATCTGCAGCACCTCCAGGCTGGCCTTCTCCTCCAGCAACAACAACACCCGCACGGGGCGCATCACACTGTCTTCAGCGGCCTGGCTCACCAGCTCCAGGGTTGGGGCCACCGCACCACTCACCCGCAGCGCCAGCACCCGGGTGGCGCTGGCCTGGTTCAACTCCACGGGCCAGTGTTGCTCACAGTTGCAGGCGGCCAGGGTGTGACCCAGCGCCTGCTGCACCTCATCAGAGCTGAGAAGCCCAAGGCCGGCTGGCAGGCTCTGGCCGTTCAGGAGATCATCTGAATCATCGAGCCAGAGGCGGAACACATCGGCCGCAGGCGCAGGCCAGCTGCCCTGGGCACTGGAGGATGCGGGGGCCGGGGCCAGTGCCGTGAGCGGGGCGAGGTCGGTGAAGCGCCAGTCTTCCTGGCGGCGGGAAGGCAGCGGCTGGCGGGATAGGGCTTCCCGGCCGCGCCATTGCACCGCTTCGAGCTCACCGGCAGGAGCAGGCAAACGCTCCAGGAAACTTGTCACCCAGGTGGAAGCTGCCACAGCCGCGGAGTTGGACATCGCAGCCACCATCAAGCCACCTCCAGCACGGCCAGCTCCTGATCGACCCAGTCATAGCCACGATCTTCCAGCTCCAGCGCCAGCTCCTTGCCGCCAGTGCGCAGGATGCGGCCACCCGCCATCACATGGACGTAGTCAGGGGTGATCACATCCAGCAGACGCTGGTAGTGGGTGATCAGCAAGGTGGCGTTTTCAGGACTGGCCAGGTGATTCACACCGCCAGCCACGATCCGCAGGGCGTCGATGTCGAGGCCGGAATCGGTTTCATCGAGGATCGCAACCAGCGGATCGAGCAGAGCCATCTGCAGGATCTCGTTGCGCTTCTTCTCGCCGCCAGAGAAGCCCTCGTTGACGCTGCGTTCCAGAAAGGCAGGATCCATCTGCACCACCTGCAGTCGCTCACGCACCAGGTCCTCAAAGGCGAAAGTGTCGAGCTCCTCCTCGCCTTTCTCCATGCGGCGGGCATTGGTGGACACCCGCAGGAACTCGAGATTGCTCACCCCTGGAATCTCAACGGGGTACTGAAACCCCAGGAACAGCCCCAGCCGGGCCCGCTGCTCCGGTTCGAGATTGAGCAGGTCGGCGCCGCGATAGCGCACGCTGCCGCCGGTGACGGTGTAAGCGGGGTGGCCGGCCAGCACCTTGGAGAGGGTGCTCTTGCCGCTGCCGTTACGGCCCATCACCGCATGGATCTCTCCGGCTTTGATCGTGAGATTGACGCCCTTGAGGATCGGCTTGTCCTCGACGCGGGCGTGAAGGTCAACGATCTCGAGGAGGGTATCGGCGTCGGGGCGAATCACAGCAGACGAAACAAGGGAAAAGACAAGGGAAGGAGCGACGCTCCAGGAGAGCAGAATCTGTTGGACAAGGCCGGGGTGGTCAGCCCACCGAACCCTCCAGCTTGAGAGCAAGGAGCTTGTCGGCCTCAGCCGCGAATTCCATCGGCAGCTGGTTGAACACATCCCGGCAGAAGCCGCTCACCATCATCGACACGGCTTCCTCGAAGCCGATACCCCGGCTCTGAAGATAGAAGAGCTGGTCGGCGGAGATGCGGCAGGTGCTCGCCTCATGCTCCACGCTGGCTTCGGGTTGTTGTGAGCGGATGTAGGGGTAGGTGTTAGCGGCCGCCTGATCACCGATCAGCATTGAATCGCACTGGCTGTAATTACGGGCACCGCGAGCCTTGGGGCCGATCTGCACCAGACCGCGGTAGCTGTTGGAGGAATGGCCAGCGCTGATGCCCTTGCTCACGATCGTGGAGCGGGTGTGAGGGCCGACATGCACCATCTTGGTGCCGGTGTCGGCTTGCTGGCGATTGTTGGTGAGGGCCACGGAATAGAACTCACCCACCGAATGTGCCCCCTGGAGGACACAACTGGGATATTTCCAGGTGATCGCTGAACCGGTTTCCACTTGGGTCCAGCTGATGTGGCTGCGGTCACCGCGACAGTGACCGCGCTTGGTCACGAAGTTGTAGATGCCGCCTACACCATTCTCATCACCTGCATACCAGTTCTGAACGGTGGAGTACTTGATCGAGGCATCGTCGAGCGCCACCAGCTCCACCACCGCAGCATGCAGCTGATTGGTGTCAAACATCGGGGCGGTACAGCCTTCCAGATAGCTCACGGAAGCGCCTTCCTCAGCCACAATCAAGGTGCGCTCGAACTGACCGGTATCACCGGAGTTGATACGGAAATAGGTGGAGAGCTCCATCGGGCACTTCACACCCTTCGGAATGAACACGAAGGAACCGTCACTGAAAACGGCGGAATTGAGGGCCGCGAAGAAGTTGTCGTTGCTGGGCACCACAGTGCCGAGGTAACGCTCGATCAGCTCGGGGTGATCTTTGACGGCCTCACTGATCGAGCAGAAGATGACGCCGTGCTCGGCAAGCTTCTCGCGGTAGGTGGTGGCGATCGAAACGCTGTCGAAAACAGCATCGACAGCCACATTGCTCAGCCGCTTCTGTTCGCTGAGGGGAATACCGAGCTTTTCAAAGGTTTCCAGCAGCTTTGGGTCCACCTCATCTAAACTCGCCTTTTTCTCCTGCTGACGGGGTGCGGCGTAATAGATCATCTCCTGATAATCGATCGGCGGATGCCTCAAGGCGGCCCAGTCAGGCTCCTCCATGCGCAGCCACTGCTGGTAAGCCCGCAGACGGAAATCAAGCAGAAACTGCGGTTCGTCCTTCTTTGAGGAGATCAGCCGCACGACATCTTCGCTGAGACCCTTATCGATCTTGTCAGTTTCGATGTCGGTGACGAACCCGTATTTATAGGGTTGGCTGACAAGATCGCCGACGCTGGTGGAGCTGCTCATGGCATTCAGGCGGCAGGGGGTTGGGTATGGGTTTTGATCTCCTCGAGACTGATGCTCTGCTGCTCACAACGGAAGGGGTTGTCTTCGGTGAGAAAAAGCATGCAGTGGCACTCTTTACGCTCCCTCATCGGCACGCAGGGGCAGTTCCAGAAGGCCTGCTCCGCTTCGGCCTGCTTGTCCTCGTAGTGGCGACAGGGACAGAGAGCCGCGCCCAGCTGCTCCTTGTGGCGCGCCAGCCCTTCGAGCACCACCGCCGTCACCCCGGGATCACTGCAGAAGTAGGTGTCGGTCCGCTTGGCGTAAGCCTCGGCGAAACGCCGGATCAACTCCAGGCTCTCGCTGCTGGGGGCGGCCGTGGCGGAGGGGGCGTCGGACATGAATTCAGAACAACGAGGGAGTCACCGAGGCCGGAGCGGAGCACCCAGGCAGCGGGAGGGTGGAAACAGAACCCGGCAGCAGCTCGGCTGCGGGAGGCTGGCGAGATTCCCCAGGAGGGTCATCGAGCCGGGTTGAAGGCGCGATTGAATTACGAAACTCAATCGTTTCGTTACTCATAACCCTAGGGCAGCCGAGCTGGCGATGGGGGCTGGCACCATTCTGAACTGCCCCTTGCCACAACACCTGAAAGAGCGTGGCAATGTGTGGAGAAGGTTCGCGACCAGACGAACCGGGCTGAGTGTCCGATGAGCGCCTCCACCCAGGCACCAACCCGAGAAGCAGCCCTGGCCCTCCTTCTGCGCCAGGGAGAGGCCACCGCTGCTCAGCTCGCCGAGCTTCTGGGAGTGTCGGTGCAGGTGATGCGCCGCCATCTGCGCAGCCTCGAAGACGATGGCCTGGTGGCCAGCAGCTCCAGCGGCGAAGGCCCCGGGCGCCCAAGCAATCACTGGCACCTAACCCCTGCAGGCCACGACCAGTTCCCCAACGGCAGCGAGCACTTCGCCCTGGGTCTGCTCACTTCTCTGGCCGACAGCCTGCCGGCCGACACCGTTCAGACCCTCCTGCGCCAGCAGGCCATTGCCAAAGCGCTCGACTACCGGCGGCAGATCGGCACAGGCTCCCTGCCTGAGCGGCTGGAGCGGCTGGTGGAGCTGCGCTGCAGCGAGGGCTATGTGAGCGACTGCCACCCCGAGCCCGACGGGCTCTCCTGGTGCATGAGCGAATTCCACTGCTCCGTTTCCCGCCTGGCTGAACAGTTCCCGGTGCTGTGCGACCAGGAACTGCAACAGATGCGCCACACCTTCCCCGACTGCAGCGTGGAGCGGGTGCACTGGCGTCTCGAAGCAGGCCACTCGTGCGGATTCCGCATCACCCCTGACAACGGCGGATCTTCCCAGTTCTCCCAGGATGGCTGAGCCCCAGGCCGGCCCCCTAGCCAGCGACGACCTGACCGCCATTGAGGCGTCCCTGCTCCCCAGCCTCGAGCGCCACCACCTGCGCCTGCTGGCCCACTGCCTGCGCACCCTGCAGGAGGCCGCCGACAGCCGTTGCGGTCCCCTGCCTCCCCGCCCCGCCCTGCTCGCCTGGGTCGCCCGGCACGGCTCCCTGGCTGCCGATCCCGACTTTCAGCAGGTGTTCCTCAGCCAGCTGGAATGTGCCGCCCTGCAGTTGCAGGAGCTGGCGATCAGCCTGGACTGCGAACCCCTCTCCCTCGAGATCGGTGACCTGATCGCCTGGGCGGAGGCTGCAGCCAGAACCCGGCTCAGCCTCGCCAGCCCAGTCCAACCACCAGGCTGACCCCGGCCAGGGCCAGCACCGCCGCCAGCAACCCCCTCAGGCCTGGCCGGTCCCCCTCCAGCCTCGCAAGGGGCAGGGCCAGCACCGGAGCGGTGGCCAGCAGGGCCACGGCCAGGCCTGCCGGCAGGTGCTGGAGGGCCGTCTGTTGCAGCACGATGCCGGCACTGGTGCCCAGCAAAGTGGCGAGCAGCACCAGGGGCCAGCGCAGCCGCAGCGGCCGCGGGCGCATGCCCGGGGGAGGCAGATGCCGCAGCAACGGCAACATCACGATGGCCGCCGCCGCCAGGCGCAGGGTGGCCGACTGCAGCGGCGGCAGATCCGAATCACGCAGAGCCGCTCTTGAGAGCAGGGCACCGGCACTGCCGCAGACCAGGGCGGCCAGGGCCAGCATCAGGCCCAGCCGCTGCCCCCCCGGGGCCAGGGGCACGACGTCAGCCCCCCCGGCCGGGGACGGCTGACGGGCCACCAGCGCCACCGAAAGGCAGATCAGCGCCACCCCAAGCCCCTGGTGCCAGCTGGGCAACTCGGCCAGAAACAGGGCCCCGCCCAACAGCGACAGCGCCGGACCACCCGCCTCGAGGGTGAGGGTGCGGCGCGTCCCCAGCCGGCGCAGGGCCGCAAAGTAGAGGCTGTCCCCCATCGCGATCCCGACCACGCCGCTGGCCAGGAGCAGCATCAGCGCCAGGGGGGAGACCAGCCAGCCCCCCAGAAGCAGAAACGGCAACTGGAGGCCCACCGCAATCAGGTTCTTGACCAGGTTGAGCTGAACGGCGCTCAAGGAGGTGGGCAACCGCCGCCAGAGGCTGCTGGAGATTGCCCAGCAGAGGGCTGCGGCCAGGGCCGCCACGACTCCCGTTGTGGCCACCGGGCAACGGCTGGGGTGAGGGAGTTGCGATCATCGCTACAGCCGTGCTGCCCCCGTGAGCGTTCCGATCTCCGATGCCCTCAGTTTCTTCCGGCTCAGCTGCGGCCGCTGGCGCTCCCAGCGCACCAGCCACCACCTGTTGCACAGGCGCGCCGAGGCCGGCGGGTCTTTGATCGACGTCACGGAGGTGGAGGCCAGCGACCCGCGCCTCCAGGCGATCGCCGAACTGCACGGCCAGGACCCCGCGGGCCTGGTGGGGGGCTGCCAGGTGCGCTGGAACGGCTCGATGGCCTGGGACAAGGCCGGTGAAGCGCACCAGGGGGAGTCGGTGTTCGGCCTGATCCCCACCGACGCCTCAGGGCGCGCGGGATTGCTGTTGCGCGACCGGGGCTACGCGGAGACCGCTCCGGTGGCGGGGCACTTCCGCATGGATGAGCGCGATGGCCTGCTGCTTACCACGGCCTACGAAACGATGAGCAGCCTGGAGCGCTTCTGGTTTCCCAACCCGAATCTGCGCCTGCGCACCAGCACGGTGGAGGGGCTCTCCAACACCGCCTCCTTCTGCATGGAAAGCCGCTGCCTGACCATCGACGGCGAAAGCGAAACCGAAGGCTCAGACGATGGCGCCGCAGTCGCATCGGAGGCCTCCCGCAGGCCACTGGTTTCAGCCTTCGGCTGGTGAGGAGCGTGCCCCTGCAGGCCTGTCAAACATTACGGACTGTGAGCCCTGCCGCCCCGGGCGGGGTTCGATCGGGGCTGACTTCTACGATCCACAGCGACGGATGACGATGTTCGCGTGGCGATCCCGCTTCTGAAGTACGCACCCACCAGCCAGAACTCTCGAGTGAAGGCTTTCCGCGTGGGCTCTGACGAGGATCCGAAAGGCGTCTCGCTTGACAAGGCCTTTGATCGCAACGCCCAGAACGTGGTGATCGAATCGGCATACCGTCAGATTTTCTTCCACGCCTTCAAGGTCGACCGCGACACGATTCTGGAATCGCAGCTGCGCGATGGCCAGATCACTGTGCGTGATTTCATCCGGGCCCTCTGCCTCTCGGATACCTTCACGCGCAGCTTCTACAACCTGAACAGCAACTACCGGGTGGCCCGCCATCTGGTGGAGAAACTGCTGGGTCGCCAGGTGTACGGAAAAGCTGAAGAAATCGCTTGGTCGGCTGTGATCATGACCAAGGGCGTGGCCGGCGCCGTGGATCAGATCCTCGACAGCGACGAGTATCTCGAGAATTTTGGCTACGACACCGTGCCTTACCACCGCAACCGCGTGGTGGGATCCCGTGAAGTGGGCGAAACCCCCTTCAACATCACCTCGCCGCGCTACGAGGCCTACTACCGAAGCATCCTGGGATTCCCCCAGATTGTTTACACCGGCTCCGTCAAATCCCTGCCCACAAGAGCACGTCAGCGTCGCGGTGGCTTCCCCGAGGACTACCTGCCCTGGGTACGTTCCCTGCCTGCCATGCGCACCGGAGCCGCGTCGTCGGGCAACACCAGCATGGATTACCTCTCCAAGGTCCCTTACCGCAGCGTGGGCCGCTGAGTTCAGCGGTTTGCAACCCAAAACTCCCTCAGTAACGGCGGCTCACCCCGCCGTTTTTTCATGGCCATCCAGCGGAGGTCCAGTCAGCTGTTGCTGACGGAGGACGGCTGGATGGCTGAGATCAGCAGGATTGACCCCAAACTGATCCCAAACGAAATCCGGAGAAACGGTGACTCAGGCTCTCTCGTCCTTAGCTCGCATGACCCTGCGTCAGCTCCGCCAGATCGCCAGCGACCTCGGTGTGAGCCTCTACAGCCGCAAAACCAAGGAGGAGCTGCTGAACGAGATCCAGAGCTCCAAGGGCGAAGGGGAACGATCTCTCAGCGAGCCAGTGATGCCAACTGGCGCCTCCGCGCCAAGCCTGGAGATCCTGGAGGCAGGCTTCACTGCAGCGCCGCGGCCAGAGGCTGAAACCAAGGTTGTGTTCCTGCCAAGGGATCCCCAGTGGGCTTATGTCTTCTGGGAAATCGCCGAAGCCGATCGCATCAAGGCCATCGAGGACGGTGCTGGCCAGCTCTGCCTTCGTGTCGCCGATGTGACCGGATTGCCATCCGGCGCGGCTCACCCACACACGCTCCAGGAGGTTCCCGTCGACAGCCATGCCACCGAGTGGTACCTGCCCGTTCCCCTGAGCGACCGCGATTACCGTGTGGAGCTGGGGTACCGCAAGCACGGTGGTGGCTGGCTCTCCCTGGGTTTCTCAGCCATAGCCCGGGTACCTTCCCTGCATCCCAGCGAGCAGATCCTCGATCAGTTCGTCCCCTTCTCGCTTGAAGCGGCCCCCAGCGACACAACCCTGGCCACCTCCTATCCCCAGAGCGGTCCCCACGCGGCCCCAGGAGTCGACAGTGGCCTGCATGAGCGCCTCTATCAGACCGCCACAGTGCGCTGGAAGCATTTCGGCCGCGGTTCCGAAGCCTTCCATGAGCTCGAAGACTCTGACTCCGCCGCAGGCCTGCGCAGTCTCCACGATTCAGGAATCGGCCTCTGGGCCAGTGGCCGCAACGAATCAGGTATCGGTGGTGTGGCGCCCCGCCAGCGTTCCTTCTGGCTTGTGGCCGATGCCGAGCTGATCGTCTATGGCGCCACCGATCCGACCGCCAAACTCACGATCGGCGATGAAGCCGTGCCCCTCTCTCCCGACGGCACCTTCCGCGTGCAGGTGCCCTTCCGCGACGGCCAGCAGCTCTATCCCATCCAGGCAGTGGCCGCCGATGGCGAGCAGAAGCGCAGCATCACCCTCAAGTTCGAGCGCACCACCCCTGAAGACCACAGCAATCCCGCCAGCCAAGCTGTGGCGGAATGGTTCTGATGCGCACCTTCGTCGCCCTCACCCCCCTGGCCGGCACGCTCGCCCTGCCTTTCCTGGTGCCAGTGCTGATGGTCAAAGTGGGCATCGGCACGGCCGTGGGCATGGCCGTCCTTGTGAGCACCCTCTGGTTCGTTGTGATGCTGCGCACCGCTGAGATGCCAGGCCACCACTGAGGCCAGACCAACTTCCCCATAGCGGGGAATGCTCAGGGCAGTCGCAACGCGCCGTCCGTGAGCCCCCTGTCAGACGTCCTACCCGCCAACCAGGCACGGGCGGTCGCCCTGATCTCCTGCCTTTCCGCGCTCGGTCTTGGCGGTTGCTCCGCCACCGCCCGCATCCTGGGCTCCCCCCCGCCGGATCTGCCCCTGCCGGCAGGGGTGGAGGTGGCCTTCAATCATCGCGGCGACCGCCACTACCGCAGTCCGATCAGCGGCGAGCGCCGCAGCGGCGACAACCTTGAGCAGTTCCTGCTCGAGACGATCGAGCGGGCCGAGAGCGACATCCTGGTGGCCGTGCAGGAACTCTCCCTGCCCAGGGTTGCCGAAGCCCTGGTGGAGCGCAAGCGGCGGGGGGTGCGCGTCCTCGTGATCCTCGAGAACACCTACAGCACTCCCTTCAGTGAGCAGCTGCCAGCGGGGCTGAGTTCTCACCAGCTCGGGCGCCACCGCCAGCTGCTGGCCCTGGCCGACACCAACCGCGACGGACACCTGAGCGCCAGCGAGCGCGACCGGGGCGATGCCGTCCGCATCCTGCAACGGGGTGGCATTCCCCTGATCGACGACACCGCCGACGGCAGTGCGGGCAGCGGTCTGATGCACCACAAATTCATGGTGGTGGACCAGCGCTGGGTCGTGACAGGCTCCACCAATTTCACCCCCTCCTGCGTCCACGGCGATCCCGACGACCGCCGCACCCGGGGCAACGTCAACCACCTGCTGCGCTTCGAGAGCCAGGACCTCGCTGCGCTGTTCAGCAAGGAATTCAACCGGATGTGGGGGGATGGCCCCGGCGGCCTTGCCGACAGCCGCTTCGGCATCGCCAAGCAGGAAGGGCCCGTGCAGGCTGTGATGGTGGGGCCCACCCGGGTCGAGGTGCTCTTCGCTCCCCACCGCCGCAAGGATCCCAACCATGGCCTTCTGCTGCTCGATCAGCGCCTGGCCCTGGCCCAGCAACGGCTGGATCTCAGCCTGTTCGTCTTCTCAGCCCAGGGACTGGCCGACCGCCTCGCCGAGCTGCGGCAGCAGGGGGTGGCGATCCGGCTGCTGGCCGATCCCGGCTTTGCCAGCCGCAGCTTTTCGGAGGTGCTCGATCTGCTGGGGGTCTCGATGCCGGATCGCTTCTGCAAACTGGAGCAGGGCAACAGCCCCTGGCAGCAACCGATCACCGGGGTAGGCACGCCCCGCCTGGCCCGCGGCGACAAGCTGCACCACAAGTTCGCCGTGGTGGATGGCAAGACCGTGATCACCGGTTCGTTCAACTGGAGCCCATCCGCCGCCCACGGCAACGATGAAACCCTGATGATCGTGGAGTCGCCCCAGCTGGCAGCCCACTTCAGCCGTGAACAAGACCGGATGTGGCAGGGAGCGGAGCTGGGAATCACGTCCCGGCTGCGGCGCAAGCTGGAGCGGACCCGCCAGACCTGCGGCCAAGGCACACCGCGGCCACTGGCCGCCACAGCGCAGCAGCCATGACCACAGCCCCAGACTCCCAGCCCGTCGTGATCGTGGGGGCTGGCCCCGCGGGAACGTCGCTGGCGATGCTGCTGGCTGAGCGGGGGGTGACGGTGACTCTGGTGGAAGCAGCGCGGGATTTCCAACGCCAGTTCCGGGGCGAGGGGCTGATGCCATCGGGCCTGGCGGCTCTGGAGGCCATGGGTTGCGGCCCCTTGCTGGCCCGCCTGCCCCAGCGGCCCCTGAGCGCCTGGTCGTTCCAGCTGCACCGCCGGGAGCTGTTCAGGGTCGAGGAACCGCTGGAGGGCCAGCGACCCTGCACGCTGATCTCTCAGCCGGCGCTGCTGGAGGGCCTGCTGGAGCGGGCCAGCCGCGCCAGCGGCTTCCAATGGAGGCAGGGTCTGGCGGTGGTGGATCTGATCGAGGCCGAGGGCCGCATCGCCGGGGTCGTGCTCAGCGATGGAAGCCGGCTTGCGGCATCCCTGGTGGTAGCCAGCGACGGCCGCTCCTCGCTGGTACGGCAGCGCTCGGGCCTGGAGCTCGAGCGCCAGAGCAGCCCCATCGACCTGCTCTGGTTCCGCCTTCCCAGCCACCCGCGCTTTGAGAGCGACAACGTCTTCACCATGCTGCTGGGTGAAGACGGGAGTGCCTGCAGCATTTTTCATGGCGCCCTGCCTGGGGAGCTGCAGCTGGGCTGGGTGCTCAGCCCTGGCGAGCGGATCGAGCGCAGCCCCCAGGCCTGGGGCGAAGCTTTTGCGGCCATGGCCCCCGACTGGCTGGCCGATCACCTGCGCCAGGTGGCCGCAGCGATCAGCGCACCGCTGAAGCTCTCGGTTCAGGTGGGCTGCTGCCGCCGCTGGCACCGCCCCGGCCTGCTGCTGCTGGGCGATGCCGCCCACCCGATGAGTCCGATCCGGGCCCAGGGGATCAACATGGCCCTGCGCGACGCGGTCGTGGCCGCCAACCAGCTCCTCGCCCCCCTGATGGCAGGAAATACCGCAGCCATCGACGCCAGCCTGGAGCAGATCCAGGCCGAGCGCTTGCCGGAGATCCAGCGAGCCCAGACCCTGCAGCAGCAGGAGGCACGCCAGGCCCAGCTGCTGCGTCGATCGCCCCTGCTGCGCCGTGCTCTGGTGCAGCTGGCTCCATGGCTGGGGGAGCACATCGGACACTCCTGGCGGCAGCGCCAGATACCCCTGCGGCAGGGTCTGGCCACGGTTCAGCTCACGGTATGAGCCGCCGCCATGATGAGACGTAGTTGCTGCCGTGCATTGATGGCCCGATCAAGCCTTGCCGCCACGCTGTTGAGCGCCGTGATGCTCGCTGCGCCCGGCCTCGGCTGGAGCCCTGCCGAGGCCAACGACAGCCTGGCCATCTACCCGAGTAGTGAGACCCTGCGCCGGGTGCAACTGGCCGCCCTCGACTGCGGCAGGGAGAACAGTTCCGCCACCTGTGATCGGGCCCGCAAGCTGGCGGATCCACTGATGGATCACCCCCTTCTCTCAGGCTTCTGCAAGGACGCCCTCTGGGGAGTGGTGCAGATCGCCGTGACAGACCCCAGCAACAGCCTCAATCGGCGGGACGGCATAAATGCCGCTGCGGACCGGGTGGTCAGCAGCTGCCGGCCGGTGAGCAAGCCCGTAGCCAAGGACGGGGCCGGCGGCGCAGGTGGGCCTGGATCCGCAGCCAGTGGTGCGCCAGGGGGCTCGGGTGGCGCTCGACCATCCGGTTCTGGCTTCGGGTTTGGATCAGGCGGCCGCTGAGTGGCGGTCCAAGCCAAGTGGCCGCTCAGTGCTCAGGGGGTTGTGGCCAGGGGCGTATCCGAGAGCTTCAGCAACTCCTGGGAGGTGCGCTCCATGAAATCCATCGACCAGCCGGTGGTCACTGCCGCCTGATTGGCCAACTGACAGATGGGTGAGCGATCGCCAACGGCCTCACAGCTGGAGGAGAGGCTGAGCAGGGCATTGGTGAGCTTGCCGGTGAGGCAGCTTGAGGTGCCTGATTTCTCGAGAACGGCCGTAGCCGCTTCCCGGGTCACACTGATGGCCTGGGCCATCGGCTTGGCCGGCGCAGCGCCTACCACTCCGGCCTGGACGGGAGCAAGGCTGAGGGCCACCAGGGACAGCAGTAGCCCCTGGATCCTGCTCGAGCGGGAGGAAGGGAAGACCATCGGCGTGGAGATCAGGCAATGAGCGCAAGCTAGCCAGTGGGCAGCGACCTGGCAGGTGGCAACTGGGTCCAGGGCTAGCCTGACCATCCACAGGTTGGCACCCATGACCAGCAGCGCCTCCTTCGATGCTCCGGCCGCTGCCATGGCCACCTCTTCTCCATCGCCATCGGTTCGTCAGGTGCTCCTGAGCGCCCCCTTCAGCGACCAGAAACCCGGCACGTCCGGCCTGCGCAAGAGCAGCCGACAGTTCGAGCAGCCCCACTACCTGGAGAGCTTCGTGGAGGCGATGTTCCAGGTGGTGCCCGGAGTGGCGGGGGGCACGCTGATCCTTGGCGGCGACGGCCGCTACGGCAATCGCCGCGCCATCGATGTGATCACGCGCATGGCCGCTGCCCATGGGGTGGCCCGACTGATCACCACCACCGGCGGGATCCTCTCCACCCCCGCCGCCTCGAACCTGATCCGCAAGCACCAGGCCATCGGCGGCATCATCCTTTCGGCCAGCCACAACCCCGGCGGCCCCGAGGGCGATTTCGGCGTCAAGGTGAATGGCGCCAATGGCGGGCCGGCCCCTGAATCGATCACCGATGCCATCTACAGCGCCACCACCCAGCTGGAGGGCTACCGGATCGTCGACGGCGAGACGCCCTCCCTGGAGGCGCCAGGGACCTACGCCCTGGGCGGGCTGAGCATCGAGGTGATCGACGGAGTCGACGACTACGTGTCTCTGCTGCAGGGCCTGTTCGATTTCGACGCGATCAGCCAGATGCTGCGGGGCGACTTCCCGATCGCCTTTGATGCCATGCATGCCGTCACCGGTCCCTACGCCAGCCGCCTGCTGGAGGGGCTGCTGGGGGCACCGGCCGGCACGGTGCGCAACGGCATCCCCCTGGAGGATTTCGGCGGGGGCCACCCCGACCCCAACCTCACCTATGCCCATGAGCTGGCCGAGCTGCTGATGGGCTCTGACGCCTACCGCTTCGGGGCCGCCTGCGACGGCGACGGCGACCGCAACATGATTCTGGGCCAGCGCTGCTTCGTGAACCCCAGCGACAGCCTGGCGGTGCTCACCGCCAATGCCGGCCTGGCTCCGGGCTACGTCGGCGGGCTCGCCGGAGTGGCCCGCTCCATGCCCACCAGCGCGGCTGTGGATGTGGTGGCCAAGGATCTGGACATTCCCTGTTTCGAAACGCCCACGGGCTGGAAGTTCTTCGGCAACCTGCTCGATGCCGGCCGCATCACTCTCTGTGGTGAGGAGAGCTTCGGCACCGGCAGCGACCACATCCGCGAGAAAGATGGTCTCTGGGCCGTGCTGTTCTGGCTGCAGATTCTGGCGGTGCGGCGCTGCTCGGTAGCCGAGGTGATGACCAGCCACTGGAGCCGCTACGGCCGCCACTACTACTCCCGCCACGACTACGAAGCCATCGCCAGCGACCGGGCCCATGGCCTCTACGACCGCCTGAAGGGGATGCTGCCCTCCCTGGTTGGGGCGAGCTTCGCCGGCCGCAGCATCACCACCGCCGACGACTTCAGCTACGTCGACCCGGTGGACGGCTCCCTCACCAGCGGCCAGGGTCTGCGCCTGCTGCTCGACGACGGCAGCAGGGTGGTGTTCCGCCTCTCCGGCACCGGCACCCAGGGGGCCACCCTGCGCCTCTACCTGGAGAGCTATGTGGGCACCGGCGGCAACCTGGATCAGGATCCCCAGCAGGCACTCGGGGATCTGATCACCGCCGCCGACCAACTGGCCGAAATCCGCAGCCGCACCGGCATGGAGCAGCCCACGGTGATCACCTGACAGCCTTGCTCTGGCCTTGGCCCTGGCCTGGCTCGCCGCGGCGGGTGAGGCGGTGGCGCCGGAGCGCAGCCAGCCAGCGAGATCAGAGCCAGCAGGGAGGAGGACGCCTGAACGGGGATGGGTTGCCGCAGGGGGCCAGTCACTAGTGCGATACAGGCTGGCTCATCAAAGCTGACCTCTCCACGTCTGCCAGCGAAGCGCTGGGAAGAAGACGTTCCGACAAGGAAGAAGATCAGGGGCGCTCCCGGCTGCGTCCGCCTCGCGACCACTTCTGGTGGTAGGCAGGATCGGGGTTGGAGACCTGCAGCTGGCGCACCGTCTCCAGGGTGAGGCCGGCAAAGGCCCCAAAGGCACAGAAGATTCCGAAGAAGAGGGCAAAGGTGCGCGGGCTCACCTCCACCGGCGTGTGGGTCACCACCGCATGCAGCATCACGGCCAGGGAGGCCCCCAGCCCAGCTCCGATCAGTCCGGCCAGCAGAATCCTGCTCCCCCGCAGCGGGGCCTGGGGGGCCATCAGGGGGAGGCTCCTTCGATCGCCACAGCCTCAGCTCCCTCCTCCGGCGGAGCGGAAGGGGGCGGCACCAACTGCTTCATCACCACGTAGAACACCGGCACCACCAGCAGCGAGAGGATCGTGGCCACCAGCAGGCCGCCGAACACCACCGTGCCGAGGGAGGCCTGGCTGCGGGCTCCGGCACCAACCGCCAGCACCAGGGGCAGGAAGCCGAACAGCGAGGAGATGGCCGTCATGATGATTGGCCGCAGGCGGGAGCGGGCCGCCTCCCGGGCCGCCTCCAGGGCGCTGGCGCCGGCGGCCATGCGCTGGTTGGCGAGATCGACGATCAGGATCCCGTTCTTGGCCGCCAGGCCGATCAGCATGACCAGGCCCACCTGGGCGTAGATGTTGAGCTCGTAGCCGCGGGCGCCCAGGAACGCCAGGGCTCCGAGCATGGCGGTGGGCACCGTCATCAGGATGATCAGCGGATCGCTGTAGCTCTCGTACTGGGCCGCCAGCACCAGGTAAACCACAAGAATCCCGAGGGCGAAGATCACCACCGCCAGGGCACCGGCGTTCACCTCCTCCCGGGCGATGCCGGTCCAGTCGTAGCCGATGCCAGGCACATCAAGGCTCTTGAACAGCCCCAGGATGCCCTTGATCGCCTGGCCCGAGCTGCGCCCCGGGCCCGCCGAGCCCTCCACCCGGATGGCGCGGAAGAGGTTGAAGCGGGGAATGATCGAGGGGCCGGTGACCGGCTCAACCGTGATCACCTCGGCCAGCGGCACCGACTCACCCTTGGCATTGGTGAGAAAGATGGCCTTCAGCCGCTGTGGGGTTGCACGGAAGGGTCCATCCGCCTGGACATACACCCGCCGCACCCTTCCCTCCTGGAAGGTGTCGTTGACGTAGGCGCCACCGAAATAGAAGCTGAACACCCGCATCGCCTGGCCGTAGTCGAGGCCGAGGGTGGCGAGCCGGTCACGGTCGACCGTGACGGCCAGCTGGGGTGACTCGGCACTGAACTGGGTGAACACGCGGCTGAACAGGGGCCGGCCATCCGGCCGTGCCTGGTTGGCCTCGCCAATCAGCTGGCCTGCCACCCCGGCGAACTGGGGCAGGTTGAGGGCGCCACCGCTCTGATCAAGCAGCTGGAACTCGAAGCCGCCCGAGGCTCCATAGCCGGGAATCGAGGGGGGCTCCACCACGAACACCCGGGCCCCATCGATCACCGAGAGCTTGCGGTTCAGCCGCTCCACGATCGCGTTCACCGACTGGTCCGCATCGCCGCGGTCATCCCAATTTTTGGTGCCGAAGAAAAACAGGCCGCGGTTGGGCGCATTGCCATCGAGGCTGGCGCCGCTGAAGATCGCCGCCGAACTGATGTCGCTCTCGCTGCGCAGGATCTCCGCCACCCGGGCATTGATGCGGCGGGTGTTCTGCTCCGAGGTGCCGTCGGGGGCCTGCACGAAGCCGATGGCATAACCCTGATCCTCCACCGGCACGAACCCCGACGGGATGGCATTGAACGCCACACCGGTGAGCACCACCCCCCCCAAGAGCAGGGCCATCACCAGCTTGCGACGGCCCAGGACCCAGGCCAGAGCACCGTTGTAGCGCTCTTCAAAGCCGCCATAGAAACGGTTGAACCCCCTGAAGATCGAGGGGGTGAACCAGCCCAGGGCCAGGCCCAACAGGCCGAACAGCAACATCGGCAGGGGCCTGGTGAGGCTTCCGCTCCTGAGCAGGCCATAGATGGCCCCGATCACCACACCGCCGATGGCATAGATCCGGCGGGTCGGCGGCGGACTCTCGCGGGCCAGCAGCAGGGCTGAAAGCATCGGCGAGAAGGTGAGGGCGTTGAAGGTGGAGATCGCCACCGAAAAGATGATCGTGGCGGCGAACTGCTTGTAGATCGTGCCGGTGGCACCCGGGAAGAACAGCACCGGCAGAAACACCGCAAACAGCACCAGGGAAGTGGCGATCACGGCACCGAACAGTTCGTTCATGGTGGCCGTGGCGGCCGCCACGGCCGAGAGCCCCTCCTTCTTTTTGGTTGAGGTGTCCTCGATCACGGTGATGGCGTCATCCACCACCAGGCCCGTGGCCAGCACCAGCCCGAACAGGGTGAGCTGGTTGAGGGAGAAACCGAAAGCCTTCACGAAGGCGAAGGTGCCCACCAGGGCCACGGGGATGGCGATACCGGGAACCAGGGTGGCCTTCCAGTCCTGCAGGAACAGAAAGAGGATGAGCACCACCAGCAGTACGGCGTCCCGCAAGGAACCCGTCACCCCCTCGATCGAAGCATTGATGAAGTCGGTGTTGTCATAGATGATCTCCTTGCGAATCCCCGGCGGCAGGGTGGCCACGAAGGTGTCGATCACCTCCTTGACCCCGTCAGACACCTCCAGGGCATTGCTGCCGCTGAGCTGATAAACCGCCAGGCCCACCGAAGGGACGCCACGCAGGTCGGTGGCCCCCACATCAAAACTTTCACCCCCCAGTTCCACCCGGCCCACGTCGCTCAGACGGATCAGCCCCCCATCCGGGGTGGTGCTCAGAATCAACCGCTCGAATTCCTGGCTGGTGCGCAACCTTCCCTGCAACTGCACCGTGAAGGTGAACAGCTGGCCATCGGGCGCGGGCGCCCCGCCCACCCGGCCGGCCGGCACCAGGCGGTTCTGGGAACTGAGGGCGGCCACCACGTCGGCGGAGGTGAGCTTGTTGGCGGCCAGCCGGTCGGGGTCAAGCCAGAGACGGATCGCCAGTTGCCGGTTGCCGAAATAGGCGATGTCTCCGACCCCCCGCACCCGGCGCAGCGCATCGGTGAGTCCCTGATCGAGCAGGCCGCTGATCGTCTCGATGCTGAAGGGGTTGGCCGGGTCTTCACTGACGAAGTTGGCCACCAGCAGGATCGAAGTGGAGGCCTGGTTGACCACCACCCCCGACTGACGCACTTCTTCGGGCAACTGGGGCTGGGCCAGGGCCACCCGGTTCTGCACGTTCACCTGGTTGATGTCACCGTCGGTGCCGCTGGCGAAGGAGACCGTGATGGCGCTGGTGCCGTCGGCGGAACTGTTAGAGCTGATGAACTCCATGTTCTGAACGCCGTTGATCTGCTGCTCCAGCACGGCGGTGACCCCCTGCTCGACGCTGAGGGCATCGGCGCCATTGTAGCGAGCCGTGACCCGCACGGTGGGCGGGGCGATGTCCGGCAGGTTCTCGACAGGCAGCAGCGGGATGGCGATCAGACCGGCGAACACGATCAGCAGGCTGCACACCACGGTGAGCACCGGCCGGGTGATGAAATTGTCAGAAGCGGACATCTGGCGATTCCCTAGTTCGCCGTCACGGGGGTGCCGTGACGCAGGGTGAGCAGATTGGTCGTGATCACCCGTTCACCGGGCGTCACACCGCGCAGGACCGCATAGCGGTTGTTCTGCAGGGGTCCGAGTTGCACCGGGCGCTGCAGGGCGAAGCTGCTGCCCGGTGGCAACTGACGCAACTGGTCCAGGGGGGCCTTGCCTGGGTTCTTCTCCAGATCCTGCAGGGTGCCGAGCGCAAACACGAAGCTCTGGCCAGCCGTCTGGGTGACGGCGGCGAAGGGCACCGACGGCAGATCGGCCGCGTCAAGCTGGACCCGGGTGCGCAGCCGCAGGCCGGTGCGCAGAGCACCGGTGGGATTGTCAAATTCGGCCTTCACCAGCAGGGACTGGTTGCCGGCATTCACGACCGGATCCACGGAGCTCACCACGCCACGGGCCAGCTCCCTTGGCGACTGGGGCTCCTGCAACGTCACCGGCAAACCGGGCCTCACCCGGGCGGTGAGCACGCCGGGAACGTCGATGCGGGCGGTGAGGCGATCGTTGCGCACCACTTTGGTGAAGGGATCCCCGGCACTGATCACATCGCCCACCTTGACCTGCAGATCACTGATCACCCCATCGCTGGGGGAGCGCAGGTCGCGGAAGGCCAGATCGGCTTCCCGAGCCCTCAGGGCCTCCCTCGACTGCACGAACTGGGCGCGGAACTGGTCGCGCTGCAGGGCGCTGGCGGCACCCTGGCGCACCAGGAATTCAAAACGCTTGTAGTTGAGCTCGTCCTTCTCCGCCTGGGCGCGCAGACTGGCCACATCGGCGCGCACCTGAATCTGATCAAGCACCATCAGCAGCTGCCCCTGACGCACCACATCGCCCTGACGAACCAGCAAACGCTCGATACGGCCACCAGCCTGCGCCGCCAGCTGCACCACGCTGAGGGCCTCAAGCGTGCTGATCGTGTCCACGTCGTCGCTGAACCGGGCCTGGGCGACGGGTTCGGTCCTGACCTGAACCTGCCTGGGGGGAGGCTTGGGAGGATCTCCGCAGCCGCTGAGGCCAGCCGCCAACAGACCAAATGCCGCCGGTATCACCAGACAGGAACGCTTCACGCAGGGTGACAAGACTCGACCGATTCTGCAGGCCCGTGCCACCCCCTGCAGTCTCTGAGAGTTGATCCCAGGATTGTCCCCAGCCCGCTACACCGCCCTTGAGTGATCTGTTCAGCCATCAGGGGGAGATCAACCGCCAGGCGCTTGCCCCCCTGGCGGACCGCCTGCGGCCACGCAACCTCGAGGAATTCGTTGGTCAGGAGGAGATCCTGGGCCCCGGGCGCCTGCTCCGGCGGGCCATCCGCGCCGATCGGGTGGGCAACCTGATCCTGCATGGCCCGCCGGGAGTGGGCAAGACCACCCTGGCGCGGATCATCGCCAGCAGCACCCGTGCCCATTTCACCAGCCTCAATGCGGTGCTGGCCGGGATCAAGGACCTGCGCGTGGAGGTGGAGACGGCTCGCCAGCGACTGGAGCGCCACGGCCTGCGCACCCTGCTGTTCATCGACGAAGTGCATCGCTTCAACACCGCCCAGCAGGACGCCCTGCTGCCCTGGGTGGAGAACGGCACCGTGACTCTGATCGGAGCCACCACAGAGAACCCCTACTTCGAAGTGAACAAGGCCCTGGTCAGCCGCTCGCGGCTGTTCCGCCTGCAGTCGCTTGAGCCCCGTGATCTGCGGGTGCTGCTGGAGCGGGCCCTCGCCGACGGGGAGCGCGGCTATGGCGGCCGGTCGGTGGAGCTGAGCCCCGAGGCCGCCGATCACCTGCTCGATGTGGCGGGAGGTGACGCCCGCAGCCTGCTCAACGCCCTGGAGCTGGCGGTGGAGAGCAGCGCCGCCGATGACACCGGGGTGGTCCGGATCGACCTGGAGATCGCCGAACAATCCATCCAGCAGCGGGCCGTGCTCTACGACAAGCAAGGGGATGCCCATTTCGACACGATCAGCGCCTTCATCAAGTCGCTGCGGGGATCCGACCCCGACGCCGCCCTGTTCTGGCTGGCGCGGATGGTGGAGGCCGGAGAGAACCCACGCTTCATCTTCCGGCGCATGCTGATCTCCGCCGGGGAAGACATCGGTCTGGCCGACCCCCAGGCGATCGTGGTGGTGGAAGCCTGCGCGGCGGCCTTCGAGCGGGTGGGCTTGCCGGAAGGGCTCTATCCCCTGGCCCAGGCAGCCCTCTACCTGGCTGGTGCCGAGAAGAGCAACAGCCTGCTGGGATTCTTTGACGCACTGAAGAGCGTGCGGGCCGCCAACCGCCAGGAGGTGCCCTCCCACCTGCGCGACGCCAACCGCGATGGGACGGCCTTCGGTGATGGGGTGGGCTACCGCTACCCCCATGCCTACGCCGAGCACTGGGTTGCCCAGACCTACCTCCCGGCCGCCCTGCAGGGGGAGGTGTTCTGGTTACCGGGTCAGCTTGGTTGGGAGGGAGGCCTGCAGAGCCGGCTGCAGCGGCGCCGTGCCGCCCAGCTCGCTGCCGCGGCCGAGAGCAGCGCCGACTCCGGCCCTCTGCTCAGCAGCGGCCCAGGCGACGCGGAGCTGGAGCGCTGGCTGCAACGCCAGGCCGCAGCGGAGGGCGAGCGGCTCGATCAGCTGCGCCAGCGCTTCTGGCAGGGAGCCGACTGGAAGCGGCAGGACCGAACCCTGATCCTGGGGGCTCGCTCCCTGCTCTGGGCCCTCGATCCCCTGGAGCGCGCTCCGGAGGGGGGCGTACTGATCAGCGTGGATACCGCAGCGGATCAACAACGCCTGCAGGCCCAGAGCCAGCTGCTCGACAGCTTGCGCAGCCCCCGGCTGCTGCTGCTGGAGCCCACAAGGCCCGATCATCTGAGCGAAGCGTTGGAATCCGGCGAGCGCTTCGAGTGGCTGGTGAGCCGCGCTCCCTTCCAGGGACTGGCGCCTGCGCTTTGGCACCAGTGGCTGGAGGAGCTGGATCGGCTGGCCAGCCCCAGGGCCCAGTGGCGCCTGCTGCTGAGTGGGCCATTGCTGGGTCCCGCCGGGGCACTCGCTGAGCTGCTGACCAGACCTGGAGGCTCAGGTGCTCCCCTGGCGGACACGACTCTGCCTGAACTGCTGCACCGAGTCAGCCTCGAAGAGGAGGCCTGGCTGACGCCAGCGCCAGGCTCAGCCGAGCTGACGGCAGCCCTGGAGGCGCTGCACTGGCAGGTGGAGCTCGAGAGCTGGCAGGAGTCGCTGACCCTGGAGCTGTGCGAGACCACCTGCCAGCGTTGGTTCGGTCCGGGTGCGGCCTACCGAAGCCGGCTTGAGACTGTGATCCACGCTGCGGAAATCACCAGGGTGGAAGCTGGGTTCCGTGGTCAGCTCAGAGCGTTGCTGCCCCAGCGGCTGCGCCACCAGCGCCTGGTCGCCCGCCGCTCGAAATCTCAGCCGACGGAGCCACCAGCCAAGGCCGGCCCATGAAAAAACCCCGGCAATGCCGGGGTTGAGATCAACAATTCCTGGCCGGAACCAGGAAGTGATGGTCACCAGAGGCCGCGGATGGGCTCGGGTGTGAAGGTCTGTGGTGGGGCGGTGCGCACCTGAGCCACGGGATCCATCAACTGATTGGCCTGGATGCAGGCAGGCAGGAAGACATACCAGGACAGCAGGGAGGTGCACTGGGCCTCGCCCTGGCACTTGCCTTCGGCACAGATGTTCTGCTTGCCGTCGTAGGTGCCGCAGGTGTCAGCCAGACGGAAGTCGGTGGGCAGGGCAGCCATGATGCCGGCCGAGGAGATGGAGCCATCGGCGGCGTCGGCAATGATCGCGCCACGCAGACCCTGAACGGCGTAGGTCGACATCGACCAGTAGGGGAAGTAGCTGCGGGTCTGGTTCTTGAGGAATTTGACGCCAGCATCGGAATACAGGAAGCGGGTCACACCCACCACATCGACGCTGTAGCTCTTGGCCAGACCGGTGCGGAGTTCGCTGGCCGTCCAGCCAGAGCGGGAAATTCCGCCGGCGAGACCGCGATCGACCACATCACCATCTTCGATGAACGTTTTGAACGCATCAAGGTTGGTGGACCACACGGCACCGCCGGTGTTCCAGCGCACAGGCAGGTCGTTGTCCACAGCGGCCGAAGCGGGCAGAGCTGTGACAGATAAAGCGGCTCCAGCAAGGAGACCAGCGGCAAGACGCTTCAGCACGGGATAGCGAAGACACATCTCCATTAACTTAGACAGCCGAGTTGCACTTGCCAACAACTTGCTGTGCCAATGAAGACAGACCTTCGGCTGGCCCACTCCTGCCTACCCCTCAGGGATGGGGCGAAGGCGCCTGAGGCTGCCGAGCGGGCGCCATCCCGGCGGGCAACCGAGACGGTCGGAAGTAAGAGGAAAGGCTCCCGGCTTGCCCTCTCCGCGGCAGGCCACCCCACGCGGCACGCTTTCGATGGCCTCCACCCGCGCCACATAGGTCTCCTTACCCGTTCGGGGCGTCAGTCTCAGCTGGGCGCTCTGGTCCTCCACCTTCAGATCAGCCTTCATGTCCTGGGGGACTTCGAGGCCCAGCACATCGAGATAGCCACTGAAGCCCCCCCAGAAGTAACGGGTGATCTGGGCTCCCACGAAGCGGTTCAACAGCAGGGCCGCCTGCTGACGTTGATCCAGCAGGGCCTCCTGGGCCTCGAGATTGGCCAACACAACAGATGCTGAAGTCCCCGGGCGGCTGGCCAGGGGCGGCTGCAGGGTCAGCTGGACCAGACCGGCGACGCCAATCAGGGCCAGCAGGGTGGAGACGCCGAGGCGAAGAGCGAGGGCCATCTGGCTTCGGGAGATCGTCCGACCCTACCGGCGACCTAAGTTCAACTCTCGAAATCGTCGACCCATGACGCTGCAGATCGGAGATCAGGCTCCCACCTTCACCCTTCCAGACCAGAGCGGCACACCCGTGTCGCTGGCCGACCTTCGTGGACAGCGGGTGGTTCTCTACTTCTATCCCAAGGACGACACACCGGGCTGCACCAAGGAAGCCTGTGGGTTTCGCGATCAATGGGCCAGCTTCGAGCAGCACGGCATCAAGGTGCTGGGCATCAGCAAGGACGCAGCCGGCAGCCACACCAAGTTCATCGCCAAGTACCAGCTTCCCTTCACCCTGCTCAGTGATCCCGAGCCCTGTGAGACGGCCGCGGCCTACGACAGCTATGGCCTCAAGAAGTTCATGGGACGCGAATTCATGGGGATGATGCGCCACACCTTCGTGGTCGACCCTGAAGGGAAGCTGGAGCGCATCTACTGGAAGGTCAAGGCGGAGGAAATGGCTCAACAGATCCTCTCGGATCTGGGTCTGAGCTGAGGGCCACCAGTGCCTTCATCGCCAGCTCCGGTGCCAGCTCGAAGGGAATCTGCTGCTGCCGCAGCAGCGCAGCGAGCCCCGGGGCGTCCCCCCCGGTGAGCCAGAGCGAGGTGGGCTCCAGCCGCTGCAAGTCGCGCCAGCCCTTGGCCACAGCCGCCGCCAATCCCAGCAGGCACCCCACCCGCATCGCCTGCTCCGTCTCGATCGGCCAGGGGTTCATCACCTCAACGAGAGGCTCCAACCCCTCAGGGCTCGGCACCAGCAGCGGCAGCAGCGCCGTCGTTCGCCCCAGAGAGCTGATCTGGGTGGTCAGTCCAGGCTGCAGCCGCCCTCCCGCGAAGTTGCCCGTCGCCCCGACCCGGGTGAGGCTGAGGGCCGTGCCCGCATCGGCCACCAGTACGGCCCCTCCCCCCCGCTGGTCCTGGCACCGCCAGGCCTGCCAGCCCACCAGAGCGCGGTCGATGCCTACCCAGGGAGGCAGCTGCTGCAGGGGCACCCGCTCGAGCGGCAGGCGCCGGCTCTCCAGTCGCTCGAGCCAACGGCTGCCTTCCTCCCCCTGAATGGGCAGCGGGCCTACGGCTGCCCAGGCCCGCAACCGGTTCCACGGCACAACGGCCGGATCAGGAGGGGGCAGGCCATGACTGAAGTGCAGTGCGGCCGTCCCAGCTTCGGCGGCGGTCTCGGCCAGGGCCTCAGCCCAGTGCCAACGGCTGTTGCCGATCAGCAACCAGAGATCACCGGCGCCCACGGCTCAGATGCCCTCTCCCATCACGCCCGGCAGATGAATGCCGCATTCCTGCTTCAGCCCTCCGAAGCGGCTGGAGCGGCCGTCACCATCGTCAGGGCGACTGGAATGCCAGTCGCCCACGCTGGAATAACCCTGCTCAAACAGCGGGTGCTGGGGCAAGGCATGGTTCTCCATATAATAGAAGACTTCGCGCGGACCCCAGGAGAGCAAGGGTCGAAGCGACCAGCGCCCACGCACCCCACCAAGCGGGGCCATGGCACCGCGGTGATCGGTCTGGCCACCGCGCACCCCACTGGCCCAGCATTGAACCCCCAGCTCCTGGAAGAGTCGATCAAGGGGTTCCACCTTGCGTAACCGGTGGTAGGTCTGCAGGTCCTCCACCCGAGCGGTTTCCCAGAGGCGGCCGTAGAGCGCCTCCATCCGGGCCGGCGAGAGATCAGCCTGAGCCACCTTCAGATTCAGGTTGAGGGCAGTGCAGAGCCTGTCGGCATAGAGATAGGTTTCGCTCGGCAGGTAGCCCGTATCCACCCAGAGCACGGGAATCCGCTCACTCAGGCGACTGGCCATGTGCAGCAGCACGGCCGACTGGATCCCGAAACTGGTGGTGAGCGCAAACCCTTCGCCGAAGGTTTCATACCCCCAGGCCAACTGCCCAGCAGCATCGAGGGGCTCCAGAAGGCGCCGGGCCGGTTCCGGCTCGATGGTCCGGCCCAGCCGATCCGTCGGCAACGGGGTCGTGGTGAGGCTGGTCATGGCACCCATCATCTCCTCCGGGGCAACATCGCTGGTTAGGGTTCAAACAACCCGAGACGGCAAGGCCTTTCGCCCATGGAAGAGCCCAGCAGGAGCCAGGCCAACCCTTCCCAACAGGCGCCTGGCTCCACCCTGCCGGTGCTGATTGCCGGTGGCGGCTTCGGCGGGCTCTACACCGCCCTGGCTCTGGCGTCCCACCGTCATCACCCACCGATCCTGCTGGTCGAGCCCCAGGAGCGGTTCCTGTTCCTGCCCTTGCTTTACGAACTCCTCTCCGAGGAATTGCGCGGCTGGGAAGTGGCCCCCCGCTACGACACCCTGCTGGCCAGCCGCGGAGTGGCCTGGCTGCGGGATGGGATCAGCCGGATTGATGCCAGCGCCAGCTGTGTGACCACCGAGCAAGGCCGAACACTGCCCTATTCCCGTCTGGTGATCGCCACCGGCAGCCGCGGCACCAGTTACGGCATACCCGGGGTGGAGGAGCTGGCCATCCCCTTCCGCAGCATGGCCGACGTGGAGCGCCTGCAGGATCTGGTGCAACATCTGCTCAGCCACCCCAGGCCCCTGCAGCGGCTGGCGCTGGTGGGGGCAGGACCAAGCGGGGTCGAGCTGGCCTGCAAGCTGGCCGATCTGCTCCGGGGCAGCACCGTGATCGAACTGATCGAGCAGGGCGCCGATCTGCTGCCCCAGGCCAGGGCCTTCAACCGAGAGCAAGCCCGATCGGCGCTGCTGCGCCGCGACATCCGCCTGCGCACCCACACCAGGGTGATGGCCCTGGAACCCGGCCGCCTGGAGCTGAGCCTCACGGCGGCAGAGGGGGGCAACAGCCGCGAAACCCTGCCGGTGGATGGCGTGATCTGGACCGCTGGGGTGACAGTGGCCCCGCCCCCGATCGCGCCCGCCGCCAATCTCGATGACCGGGGTCGCCTGCTGTGTGAACCCACCCTGGAGCTGCAGAACAACCCAGGCGTCTTTGCGATCGGGGATGTGGCCCACGTCGCTGATGTCGATGGAGCGCCCTTGGCGGCCACGGCCCAGGTGGCCTTCCAGCAGGCCGACTGCCTGGCGGAGAATCTGCTGCGCTCACTCGAAGGTGAGCCGTTGCAGCCGTTCCGCTGGAAGGATCTGGGCGAGATGATCAGCCTGGGCATCGGCGAGGCCAGCCTCACCGGCCTTGGCCTGACGCTGGCCGGACCTGCCGCCTACAGGATCCGTCAGCTCACCTACCTCTCGAGGCTGCCGGGCCTGCCGCATCAGCTCAGGGTGGCGGCCGGCTGGTTGAGCGATCTCGGCCGCCCCCTGATCGCATCTCGATGAGCCAACCCCCGATCAAGGCCGCCCCCGCCGCACTGCTGCTGGATGCGATGGGAACGCTGATCGGCCTGCGCCGCTCGGTGGGCCACACCTACGCGGATGTGGCCCGGCAGCACGGCGTCATCGTGGATCCGACAGCGATCGATCGGGCCTTGCCCGCCGTGTTGCGCCTGGCTTCCCCGCTGGCTTTTCCTGGCCTGGAGGGCTCGGAGCTGCTGGCGGCCGAGCGGCAATGGTGGGCCAGGCGGATCGAGGACACCTTTCGCGCAACCGGTGGCAACCTGGCCGAGTTTGAATTGCCCCCGCGGCTGTCTCTTGAGCTGTTCGATCGCTTCGCCGAATCGGATCTCTGGCAGGTGTATCCCGATGTGATCGGCCCCATGGGCCGCTGGCACCGGGCCGGGCTGCGCCTGGCGGTCGTGAGCAACTTCGACCAGCGCCTTCATGGTCTGCTCGAGGCCCTCGGTCTGGCGGATCTGCTGGAGCTGGTGGTGGTCTCGAGTGCAGCCGGTGCCGCCAAACCAAGTCCACAGCCGTTCCAGCTGGCCCTCGACAGCCTGGGGCTTGAGCCCGAGCAGGCCTGGCATGTGGGCGACAGCCCCGAGGATGTGGCCGGTGCTCGGGCGGCTGGAATCACCTGCCTGCGGATCCAGCGTCATTGAAACAGTCCGTCCTCGCCGGCCGCGTCACAGGGCTGCGGCCAGCCCAGAAACGGCGATTGGAGCGCCTCGCCCAGCGCCGCCACCCCGAGCAGGGGGGCGCCGACCTGCTGGGACTGCAGCGGCTGGCGGCCGAGGCCCGCGAGCTGGAGCTGCCCCTCAGCCTGGTGGTGGATGGCCGCGGCCTCTGCCGCTTGCTGTGGGTGGGTCCCCTGGAGCAATCGGGCCGGCTGATCGAGCGCCTGCCAGGCTCCGAGCGGCGTCAGGGCCAGGATCTACGGCTGCTCAGCTGCATCGGCCGGGGTCAGTCGCTGGATCCACTGGGCAGCGAAGCCCTGGTGGGCATGGATCTGCAACCCCTGTTCTGGTTGCGCTTCAGCGACCGTGCCCGCGCCGGTGGACGCTGGCCCGCTGCCGTTTACGGGCTCGGCCACGAGGAAGCCCAGCCCTGGAGCTGTCGGCTGGAAGGCGAGCTCCCCGACCTCTGTGATCCCGCCATCAACCCCGCCGAAACCAGCGACCTGGACGGGGCTGGGGCGATCAAGCAGACGCAGCAGGGGCCGGAGCGGGTGATGCTGCTGGCGCTGGTGAAAGGCGAGGAGAGCGAGAGCCAGCGCGACATCGCCGAGCTCGAAGGACTGGTGCGCAGCGCCGGTGGTCTGCCGGTGGGGGTGGTGCGTCAGAAGCGCCAGCAAGCTGCCCCCCAGACACTCTGGGGCGAAGGCAAGCTGAGGGAAGCGGCACTGGAGGCTCGCCGGCTGGAGGCCAGCCTGGTGGTGACTGACCGGGAGCTGACGCCGGTGCAGGCCCGCAACCTGGAGCGCCTGCTGGACCTGCCCGTCAGTGACCGCAGTGAGCTGATCCTCGACATTTTCGCCCAGCGGGCCGCCAGCAGCGCCGGGCGCCTGCAGGTGGAGCTGGCCCAGCTGCGCTATCGGCTGCCCCGGCTGAGCGGACGCGGCCTGAGCCTCTCGCGCCAGGGGGGCGGCATCGGCACCCGCGGACCGGGTGAGACCCAGCTGGAGAAGGACCGCCGCACCATTGCCCGCCGGATCGAGCGTCTTCAACGCGACGTGGAGCGGCTGGGGGAGCACCGTGCTCGCCTGCGCCAGGGTCGGGGTGGACTGCAGCGGCTGGCGCTTGTGGGGTACACCAATGCGGGCAAGAGCTCGCTGCTCAACGCCCTGACCCAGCCAGCGGCAGGGGAGGAAGTGCTGGCAGAGAACAAGCTGTTTGCCACCCTGGATCCCACCACCCGCCGGCTGGACCTGGCGGATGGGAGTGGAGCGGTGCGGCGCCTCCTGCTCACAGACACGGTGGGATTCATCCGCGAATTGCCGCCGCCCCTGGTGGAGGCTTTCCGCTCCACCCTGGAGGAAACCCTTGAGGCCGACGGGTTGCTGATTGTGGTGGATCTGGCCGATCCGGCCTGGCCCGTGCAGCTCAGGACCGTTCACACCATCCTCGATTCCCTCGGCAGCCAGGCCCCCCGCCGCCTGGTGGCCAACCAGATTGATCGCTGCCCTGCCGGCGCCCTGGAGCAGGCCCGATCTTTCGACGCTGATGTGGTGTTCATTTCCGCAACGGAAGGATTGGGATTGCAGCACTTGCGCGACGTGCTGCAAGATTGGCCGCAATCCACGTAGGGATTACGTCCATGGACGATCTGCTCCAGGCCGCCCTCCAGCCCCAGGCCCTGATCACCCTGGTCACGCTGGCTGGCTCGATCGTTCTGTTCATCACAGGTTGGTTGGCCCCTGAAGTCACCGGCCTGCTGGTGGCTGGTCTACTGATGGCCACCGGTGTGCTCAAGCCCTCCGAAGCCCTGGAGGGCTTTGGAAGTCCGGCTCTGATCACCGTGCTCGGCCTGTTCGCGCTCTCGGCGGGTCTGTTTCGCTCCGGTGGCCTCGATCGGCTGCGAGGGATGATCGGGTCCGACGCGGTGCGATCCCCGAAGCGGATGATCGTGCTGCTCACCACCCTGGTGGCGCCGGTCTCCGCCTTCGTGCCGAACACCCCGATCGTGGCCTCCTTGCTGCCCGTGGTCGAGGGCTGGTGCCACCGCCGCCGCATCTCGCCCTCGAAGGTGCTGCTGCCGTTGTCGTTCGCCACGGTTCTGGGCGGCACGCTGACGCTGATCGGCAGCTCGGTGAACCTGCTGGCCAGTGAAGTCAGCAGCAAGCTGGGTTACGGCGCCTTCGACCTGTTCAGCTTCACGCCGATCGGAATCGGGGTGTGGCTGGTGGGCAGCCTGGTGATGATCCTGCTCTCCGACCGCTTTCTGCCGGATCGCGGCAGCGACGACCGCGACCTGTCCCGCAGCTTCAAAAGCAGCGGATACCTCACCGAAGTGATGATCCCGGCCGGCTCCGAGCTGGTGGGCCAATCCCTGCACGGCACGCGCCTGCAACGGCGTTTCGACGTCGACGTGCTCGAACTCCACCGCGACGAAGAGCGCTTCACCCCACCTCTGGCCGATCGCATCCTGCAGAAGGGTGATCGCCTGGTGCTGCGTTGCACCCGTGACGACCTGCTCCGGCTGCAGCAGGACCACACCATCGTTCTTGCACCAGTCCCTGAATCAGGAGCCGCCGAAGTGGCTTCCCAGACGGTTGCCAACCTGCGGATGGTGGAGGTGCTGCTGCCGGCAGGCTCGACCCTGGCCGGGGCGAGCCTGCGGGATCTGCGCTTCCGCCAGCGCTACAACGTCACCGTTCTGGCCCTGCGCCGCGGCAATGCGGTGCTGCGCGAGCGGCTTGGCAGGACATCCCTCAGGGAGGGCGACGTGCTGCTGCTGCAAGGACCCCAGGACGCCATCCGCGGCCTCCAGGCCAACAATGACCTGGTGGTTCTCGAGCAGATCGAAGACGATCTGCCCACCGTGAGCCGCAAGGGAATCGCCATGGTCATCGCCGTTCTGGTGATACTGCTGCCCACCCTCAAGTTGCTACCGCTGGTGGCAGCGGTGCTGCTGGGCACGGTGGCGATGGTGGCCACCGGTTGCCTTCGCACCGGTGAACTACTGCGTTCGATCCGGCTGGATGTGATTCTTCTGCTCGGATCGCTCGGAAGTTTCAGCATCGCCCTGGAGAAAACCGGGCTGGCCGAAGCGATGGCCAGATCCTTGCTCAATGGCCTGCAGCATTGGCCGATTTACTGGGCCCTGGCCGCGGTGTTCCTCTTCACCACCCTGCTCACCGAGGTGATGAGCAATGCGGCCACGGTGGCGATGGTGATTCCGATCGCGGCGCAGGTTGCCGTCGGCCTCGGCATGCCACCGATGGCCTTCATCTTCACGGTGCTGTTCGGCGCCAGCCAGAGCTTCCTCAGCCCGGTGGGCTATCAGACCAACCTGATGGTGTTCGGACCGGGCCGCTATCGCTTCCTCGATGTGGCCCGCTACGGATTCCCCCTCACCGTGGTGATGACCCTTCTGGTCCCCTGGCTGGTCTGCAGACAGTTCGGGATCTAGGCCCTCCGGTGCCTAACCTGTACCAGGCTTGGAATGCGGCCGCGGCAGCGCGCCCCTTCCCGCACAATCCTTTCCCTCTCCCTCCCAACACGCTTTTCCCCATGACGCTGCAACTCGGCGACACAGTTCCCGATTTCACCCAGGAGTCCCAACTGGGTCCGATCAACCTCTACGACTTCGCCGGCGACAGCTGGGTCGTGCTCTTCTCCCATCCGGCCGATTACACCCCGGTGTGCACCACCGAGCTTGGCGAGGTGTCACGCCTGCGCCCCGAGTGGGAGAAGCGCAATGTCAAAACGATCGCCCTGAGCGTGGATTCGGCCGAAAGCCACAAGGGCTGGATCGCCGACATCAACGAAACCCAGTGCACCGTCGTTGATTACCCGATCCTGGCCGATTCCGACAAGACGGTCAGCGATCTCTACGGCATGATCCACCCGAACGCCCTCAACAATCTGACGGTGCGCTCGATTTTCATCATCGATCCCAACAAGAAGCTGCGCCTGCAGATCACCTACCCGGCCAGCACCGGCCGCAATTTCACTGAAATTCTGCGGGTGATCGATTCGCTGCAGCTCACCGACCACCACCAGGTGGCCACACCGGTGAATTGGAAAGACGGCGAGGACTGCGTGGTGGTGCCCTCGATCGCCACCGAGGACGCCCGCGTCAAGTTCCCCAAGGGCGTCACCGAGATCAAGCCCTACCTGCGCATGACCCCCCAGCCGAACAAGTGAGAACAAACCAGCCTGGTTGGCCGCGGCCTGCCAGCTGGCTTGTCTTTCCCTCCCTTCTCTCCCGCCTGCGGCGGGATTTTTTTTGGCCAGTCGCAGCGGATGTCAGGCCGAGCGGCGGCCGGTGGGCACGGGTCACAGAATGGCGCCGCACACAGATGAGCCTTGATGACCAACTGGTGGCGCTGGCAAGGAGCCGTAACGGCCGCACCGGACCGTTTCGCGGTGATCGGGGTAGGGCGTTTCGGCACAGCCGTCTGCAAGGAACTGGTGCACTGCGGCGCCGAGGTGCTGGCGATCAACAGGGATCAGCGCGCCAGCAAAGGGGATCTGCTGGTGGTGATGGGAACTGTTCAGGCGCTCGAAGGGCTGCCCCAGCTGTGAGGGTCCCGGGGCGGCCCAGCCTGGTGCTCGGGCTGATGAGCGGCACCAGCGCCGATGGGGTGGACGCGGTGCTGGCCAGTTTCCAGCCCCCGCTGGCGCACCCCCGTTGGCGTGTGCTCCACCAATGCTTCTATCCCTACCCCAGCGATCTGCGGGCCCAGCTGATCGCAGTGGGACAGGGTCAGCCATTTGCGGCGTCCGCGCTGCTGGATCTGGCCGAAGCCGTGAGCGAAGCGCAGGCCGAGTGTGCCCGCCGCTGTGATCCAGACGGCCGCGCCGCGCTGGTGGGCTGCCATGGCCAGACCATCTGGCACCGGGCGCCCCAGGGGGGACGGCGCGGCGCAAGCTGGCAGCTGCTGCAGGGGCCACTGCTGGCCCAGCTGCTGGAGCGGCCGGTGGTGTTCGATCTGCGCGCATCCGACCTGGCCATGGGCGGGCACGGTGCCCCGCTGGTGCCAGCGGCGGATGCCGCCCTGCTGCCACCGATCGGAGGTTGGCGCGCTGTGCTCAACCTCGGAGGGATCGCCAATCTCACCCTGCTGCCGCCAGCCCAGGGACCGGAGCGCCACCAGCCGGTACGGGGCTGGGACTGTGGCCCGGCCAACAGCCTGATTGATCTGGCGGTGAGCCGCTTCAGCCAGGACAAGCTCAGCTACGACAAGGGGGGATCCTGGGCCAGTCGGGGCACAGTGCAGGAGGAACTGATCCAGTCGTGGTTGAGGGAACCCTTCTTCCAGCTAGCGCCGCCGAAATCCACCGGCCGGGAAGATTTCGGAGTACTGGATCTGGATCGGCGCCTCCTGGAGCTTGAGCTGCGGGCGGAGGCCGCTGGAGCTCCCCTTGAGCCCGCCGATGCCCTGGCCACTCTTACGGCCTTCAGCGCAGCGGTGGTGGCAGCCGACCTGCGCCATGGGCCGCGGCCACTGGAGTTGGTGGTGGCCGGAGGCGGAGCCCGCAACGGGATGCTGATGGATCAGCTGAGGCGGCGCTGCCGGGGACTGTGGGTCCGCCCGCTAGCCGAGCTGGGCCTCGATGAGGCAGCCCGTGAGGCACTGGGCTTTGCCCTGTTCGCCTGGTGGCACCAGCATCGACATGCCGGGGCCCTGCCCTCGGTGACTGGGGCCAGTCGAGCAGTGGTGATGGGGGTCAGGGCCGATCCCAGCCTTTGAACTGCCGGGAGCAGCCCATTCAGGAGCCGGAACGGGGCAGCCGCAGGCGCCGCGGCAGCCCCCGCAGCCGGCGGGGCTGGCTGCTCTCCTGGCGCTCCAGCACCTCGCGGAAGCGTTCGGTGGGCCGTTCGGTGGGCCGGCCGGCGGCGCTGGCGCGCTCGCCCATCCCCGGGGAGGGCGGAGCCACTGCCTGCTCGAGGCTGTCGAGCCCCCGCTGGATCAGCACCTTGGCCATGTTGCTCACTGTTCGCGACTCCGCCTCGGCCGCTGCGGTGAGGCGCTCGCAAAGCCCCTCAGGCAGCACCACCTGAATACGCGGGGACTTGGGGCGGCCGCTCGTGGAGGTCTGGCGAGTGGCCACAGCGGAACAGATCCCACGCGTTACACACCAGTGTACAGAGATCTCAACGGATAGTATCCGGCACTAAGATTGAGACGCTCCGAGCCAGAGCCATGCCCAACAGCGCGCTCACGTCGGCGGCGGGACAGACCCCGAAGCCGCGTCGCACAAAAGAGCGTCAGGGCTCCCCAGGGAGCACCAGCGCGCGCGCGGCCGGCTCCAGCAACGTCGAGGTCTCGGCGGTGATCAGCACCTACCTGCTCACCCATCTGCATCACGTGCTGCAGCGCGCCGAGTTCAACGCTCTTCAGGAGGGCCGTCAGCCCCTGGCCGCCAATTACGCCCAGCTGCGCCAGCTGCTCTGCCTGGAGGCCCGCAGCCTGGAGAGTCCCACCGCCCGACCCGAATCGAGCGAATCAGTGAAGCCGCCGCAAGCTGCCTGAACGCTCTTCTAATCTGAATTTCCTCCTGGCCCACGGTTCAGCGGCAGCATGCCAAGACCAGGACATGGGGGCATTCCACCAGGGCGGTCATCAGCATTCTTTCTGCTCCTGCTGACCATTTCTTGGGTGATCCCGGCGGGCATCATCGCTGCCGGCGTGTTCCATCGGGTCGATCTGTTCCTGGCGTTGTCGCTGATAGTGGTGATCTACGACAGCCTCCAGGCACTTGGCATCCTCCTGCTAGCTCACCACGGCTGGCGACGGCAGCTGAGCTCCTCGGCGGCGGCAGTGGCGGAGCAGCGGCCACGGGCGGTACCGACGATCGATGTGATCATTCCAGCCTGGAACGAGGCCACCTCCCTGCCTGCCACCCTGGAGAGTGTGCTGTCCCAGGTTCCCCAGCCCCAGCAGGTGATCATCTGCGACGACGGCTCCAGGGACGACACCCTGGCGAGCCTGGCCGAGGCCTACGGTCTCGAGCACGGGGGACGGTTGCGCCGATCCAGGAGCCATCCCAGCCTGCGGCTGCTGGCCAAGGAGCACGGAGGCAAAGGGGATTCGATCAACCAGGGTGTTGCCGTCAGCGAGGCCGCGGTGGTGCTGATCATCGATGCCGACACAGAATTGCTGCCCGGCGCCCTCGCCGCCCTGGAACACAGCTTCGCCCGGGAGCCGGACCTGGATGCGGTGAGCGGCACGCTGCTGCCCCGCTGTCCCCCCACCCCGCAGGGGCGCCTGTTCGCGGGCTTCCAACGCTATGAGTACGCGCGCAACCATCTCTGGCGCCTGGCCTGGAGCCAGCTGGACGCCAGCCTGATCATTTCCGGAGCCTGCTCAGCCTTCCGCCGCCAAACCCTGCTGGATATCGGCGGCTTCGATCCCTCCAGCTGGGTCGAGGACTACGAAATCATCTACCGGCTGCAGCGCCACCGCCGCGACCACGGCGATAGATGCAGGGTGAGAGTCGAGCCCGCCCTGGCTGTACGCACCGAAGCCCCAGACCGCATCGGAGTGTTCCTGCGCCAGCGGCGCCGCTGGGCCGGTGGATTTTTGGACACCCTGATCCACTACCGCTCGATGGTGGGGAATTGCCGCTACGGCGTGCTGGGGATGCTCTACCTCAGCCACAACACCTACACCGTGGCCAGCTTTCTCTACCCCCTGGCCTGGTTTCTGGCCAGTCTGGCCTTGCTGGGGGAACCGCCTGCGCGACTGCGAGCTCTTGGTCTGCTGGCCCTGATTTCCGGCCTGGTGGGAGTGCTGCTCACTGGGCTCTCGCTGCAGCTCTACCGGCGTGCTTTCGGCCGTGGCGATGTCTCTGTGCCGGGTGCACTGATCGAGTTGAGTCTCAGACCGTTTTTCTACATTCCCCTGAACCTGCTCAGCCACATCTGGGGTTATGCCAGCAGCCTGAGTCGGCGCCAGTCGTGGTGACAGATCCAACATCCAACAACAGCCAACAAATGCTGGCCACCACTGAAGAGCCGCCATAGGGTGCCCATCAGACAGCTCCGGCAGCCACCGCCAGGCCCGTACCAATGACCGAGCACCCGCCCGAACCGGCCGCCGCGGCCAATGCCGCCGCCCTCTACGAGCGGATTCGCTCCGATGAAGCCCTCACCCAGTCCTTGTTCCGCCAGGCGCTGCAGGACCCCAAAGGCACGATCGCGCGGATCATCGCCATGGGAGCCGACTTCGATCTCCCCGTCACCGAGGCGTCGGTTCGGGAGCATCTGGCCTCCCTCGACGATCTGGAGAGCAAACAGTGGCTGATCAAGGCCCGCGGCGGGCTCTGATCCAAGCAGCGAAGAGCGTCGTCTTTCGCTCTGCTCAGGGCAGCCGCCCGCCGCCGGGAGCGGCGGGCTCCGTCTGGATGGCCGGCCTCTGAGGAGGTGTCTGGCGCAGCTCACGGCCACCCTGGGCCCAGCTGAAGAACAGCCAGTAGCTGACGATCGCCAGTCCAGCTGCCACCACAAGCGCCGCCACCTGCTCCAGACGTTTCACCATCAAGTGAGGTGGGGGGATGGATCGGTCAGTCTGCCCCGCAGCTGATCGGATCCGCCCATGGGGGATGGATCAAGCCACCGCGATCGGGCCGAGCGGAGATGATGACGTTTCACAGCTGATCCGCCCAAACCGTGCTCCGTCTGGAACGTGTCTCAAAGATCTACCCCAACGGCGAGGTGCTGCGGGATGTCACCTGGGAGGTCAAGTCCGGGGACCGGGTCGGTCTGGTGGGGGTCAATGGGGCCGGTAAATCCACCCAGCTGCGGCTGATCGCCGGCCTGGAGGAACCCACCACAGGCCAGGTGGTGCGCCAGGGGAATCCCCGCATCGCTTACCTCCGCCAGGAGTTCGACGTGGACCTAGGGCGCAGTGTTCGCGAGGAGCTGTTCCAGGCTTTCGGCGAGGCCGCCGACGTGCTGATCCGCCAGCATCGGGTGGAGCACGAGATGGCAAGCGATCAGGCGGCGACCGATCCTCACCACCTCGATGAGTTGATCCATGAACTGGGCCGGCTTCACAGCCGCTTTGAAGCACTGCACGGCTATGAGCTCGATGCGCGCATCGACAAACTGCTGCCCACCCTCGGATTCACCCCCGAGGGGGCCGAAGAGGCGGTGGGGGCTTATTCCGGTGGCTGGCAGATGCGCATCGCCCTGGGCAAGATCCTGCTGCAGGATCCGGATCTGCTGCTGCTGGATGAGCCCACCAACCACCTGGATGTGGAGACCATCCAGTGGCTGGAAGGGTATCTGCTCGAGCAGGAGGTCCCCATGGTGGTGGTCAGCCATGACCGCGCCTTCCTCGATCGGGTCTGCAATTTGATCGTCGAAACGGAGCGGGGCGTCTCGCGCACCTACCTGGGCAACTACAGCCAGCACCTGGAGCAGAAGGCCCTGGAGCGGGAAGCCAGTCAGGCCGCCTTCGATCGCCAGCAGAAGGAACTGGCCAGCCAGCAGGCCTACATCGACCGCTTCCGCGCCAGCGCCACTCGCAGCACCCAGGCCAAGAGCCGCGAGAAGCTGCTGGAGAAGGTGGAGCGGATCGATGCTCCGCTCGAGGGACTCTCAGGCCCCCGCTTTCAGTTCCCGCCAGCACCTCGCTCGGGGCGCCAGGTAGCTCTGATCGAGGATCTCACCCACAGCTACGGGGAGAAGATCCTCTTTCTGGGCGCCGATCTGGAAGTGGAGCGGGGGGATCGCATCGCCTTCGTCGGTCCCAACGGGGCGGGCAAATCCACCCTTCTGCGCCTGGTGATGGGGCTGGAAGCCCCTGACGGGGGCCAGGCCGGCCTGGGTGAGCACAACGTGGTGGCCGGGTACTTCGAGCAGAACCAGGCCGAAGCCCTCAATCTTGAGCGCAGTGTCGTCGACACCCTGTTCGAGGCCGTACCCGACTGGACCCAGACCCAGGTGCGCTCGCTTCTGGGCAATTTTGGCTTCAGCAACGACGACGTGTTCAAGGACGTGGGCCAGCTCAGCGGTGGAGAAAAGGCCCGTCTGGCCCTGGCGCTGATGCTGCTGACCCCCTCCAACCTGCTGGTGCTGGATGAACCCACCAACCACCTCGATATTCCTGCCAAGCAGATGCTGGAGTCAGCACTGCAGGACTTCGAAGGGGCCGCGCTGATCGTCTCCCACGACCGCTACTTCATCTCCCAGGTGGCCAACCGGATTGTGGAATTGCGCGACGGCGAACTGGTGCTGTACCGCGGCGATTACGCCTACTACCTTGAGAAAAAAGCTGAAGAGGCCGAAGCCGAAAACCTCGCCCAGCAGGACCGTGTGAAACAGGCCCGCCAGGAGGCCAACCGGCAGAAGCAGAAAGCCAAGAGCCAGGGGCGCCGCGCCCGCACCGGCAGCTGAAAGGATGGCCTGGAGCACCCTTCAGCCCTGAATCAGCAGAATCTCTAAAGCAAGCACAAACAACTTCATCCTTCAGTAGGTAAGAAGACTCAATTGTCTGGACCCACCGGAATGATCTCCATATCCTGACCATATCCCCAACACCCAGGTCCGGCGCATGTCCCATTCCTTCGGCAATCCCTTTGCCAGCCAGGGCGGAGCAGGCTCCCTGCAACCTGCTGCAGGCCTGGCGATGACAGCCACCACCTCCAGCCTCGGCCACGATGGAGCCGGTGATTCGGTGGAGAGCTACTTCGAGTGCATCACCACCTGCTCCCTTGACGATGGCGAGTGCATCACCCAATGCGTGGAGCTGCTTCGGGAGCACCACTGAGGCTTTGCGCCAGCGCCTGCCCCATGGGCAGACCCTGACAAGAAATCGGTAACTCTGTGCCGGTCGATACGCGAGCACCCGAAACACTTCGTAGCATTGGCGTGGCTTCACCGCCCCGTCGCGATGCCTCGTATGTCCGAACCGCTCGCCCTCAGCCTGGGCCAACAATTTGAGTTGGAGCGCATGACCCGCATGATCGACTCCACTGGGGACCCTCAGTCGTTGCGGGGTCTCGCCAAGCAGTTACTGCAGGCCTGGCACACACAGAAAGCCGCAACGGAATGGATCATGCGCCAGCAGCTGGGCACTCCCGGCCACTTCGGAGGCATGGCGAAATCTGCAGCCAGCCCCTCCATTGACAGTTCCTCCCAGACGAACGTCAACGGCTCCATGGATGTCCTCTGAACCGGATCCAGGTTCTGGTTCAGCTTCAGTTCAATGAGGGGAGTCCATGCTCGCCATGGTCATCCCCTCTTGCGCGTGAGCTTCACCCTGACGCTCACCTGGCTGGGCCTCCTCCACCCTGCATGCCCGTAGGCACCACCTCCAGCTGAACCGGGGTCCCGCCACGCATCACTCTGAGCGCCATCGGCCGCCCCACCCCATTGGCCTCCACGGCCTCCACCATCTGAGACGGACCGGTCACCGGCTTGCCTGCCGCCGCCACGATCACGTCTCCACTGCGCAGACCGGCTCTTGAGGCCGGGCCTCCTGGCATCACTGAACGCACCAGCGCGCCCCCATTGAGACTGCGCTTCAATTCGGGGGGAAGGTTGTCGAGCCCCACGCCGATCATCGGGTGGCTGACCCGGCCTGTGGCCAGAAGCTGAGTGGCGATTTCCCGAGCCCGGTTGATCGGAATGGCAAAGCCCAGACCAGCCCCGGGACCCGAGCGCACCAGCGTGTTGATCCCCACCACTTCGCCGTCAGCATTCAGCAGGGGGCCACCGGAATTGCCCGGATTGATCGCCGCATCCGTCTGAATCAGATCCAGCCGCTTGTCGGTGATGCCCAGCTTGGCCACGTTGCGGTTGAGGTTGCTGATGATGCCCATCGTCACCGTGTTATCGAGGCCAAAGGGGTTCCCCACCGCAATCGCCCAGTCACCCACCTGAAGTGCATCGGAATTGCCCAGGGGGGCGACCGGCCACGGGCCTGGCTCCATCAACCGCACCAGGGCCAGATCGGTGACGTTGTCGAGCCCGATCACCTTCCCCTCCGTACGCCGTCCGTCCTTGAGCCCCACATAGACCCTGTCGGTTTTCTCCACCACATGGGCGTTGGTGAGGATCAGCCCATCGGACTGGAAGATCACGCCGCTGCCCTGGCCCCGCTCCGTGCGCTGACTCGGCTGCTGGGCCTGGGGGAAGAAGTGGCGGAAGAAGGGATCGAGCATCATTCCGGGCGGCAGTCCACCACTGCCCGGGCGAACCACGGTGCGCTCGGTGTCGATCGTGACCACCGCGGGCCCTGAGCGGCGCACGGCGTCGGCCACGAACGACTGGCGAGAGAGGGACGCTGCCGCCGCAGGCCTGGCCTGAGCGAGGAGGGGAGCGACCGGCAGCAGCGGGGTTCCCAGCAGCAGGGCCAAGGGCAGAACAGGACGCAGGGACCGATGCCAGAAGGCGTTCTTCGTCATCACGTCAGGAAAGCTCAGATTTTTGGACCGTAACGGCAATAGCGGGCTGCACGAAAGGCCGGTCAGCCGCCAAGGTGTGACGAAGTACGGCGGGCAAAGCCACCCAAATCGCCCGGCAACCACCTAGAGTTTACAAACATTCACAAAATCACCATGGACACCAGCACTTTTTTGCTGATTTTTCTTGCCTTCGGTGCCGCTTGCAGCAGCCTTTGGGCCTGGAGAGTCGCCCAGGGAGCCACATCCAGGCAATGATGAGGGAGTGAACGGGAATCCCCCAGCACCGCCGAGCCGCCGATGGCACAGTTGTTGTCTCAGATCTTTCCGATCCTCTACGGCGCCTGCGTGCTGCTGCTGCTCTGGCAAGCCTTCAAGGTGATGGCCAGGGGCTTCTCAGCCGTGCCCCGTCCGGGCGATACAGCCTCATTCATGCCTACGAGCACAAGTGTGGCTGACGATCAGGAAGCAAAGGGAGACCGCACCGGCAGGCTCACCATCCACCCCGAGCTGCTTGATGCCGATGGGCAGATCACATCCGAGGATCTGCTCACGGTGCGTTTCGGTGGCGACAACGACTCCACCAGGCTTCCGGCCCAGTCCGACTGATCCAGCCCCATCAATATCTTGGAGCGACCCGCCCGGCTGGTACAACCGGTAGGCGAAACCGAGTTCTGGCGGAGGCCGAGGATTGGATCAGAAAACACGCATCGTGGCGGCTGTGCTGCGCGGCCTGAAGCTGCCGCCCCGCTTCCGCCTACACCTGATCAAGGACGATCCGATTCGTCTGGAGCTCAGCCTGACCCCTGCCTACGGCAAAGACCCGATCCTGGTGGGGCTTGTGGAGTCGCAGGATCTGGTGGCCCGTCGCGACCGGGAAGGTCGAATTCCCCGCGACCTGCAGGGCACCTGGGACTGGACCGTCCGACACGGCAAGGTGAGCACCGGTGGCTGGAATCCATATCTCAAGGAGGCCCTGCAAACCATGTTCGAAACGGGTCTGCCGGCGATTGTCTATGAAGAAACCACCGGAGAGGCCTACCACCCGGTGGATGGGGCCCGTCACGTGCGGTGATCGACGGCGCTTCAGATCTGTGGTCATTCCAACGTGTGGCTACGAAACGTGGCCATCAACACCACCCACCCCACCGGGCGGCGTTAAAACTGCAGGATCCACTTCTTCCGATTCTCTTCATGTCCTCTCTGGGCCTGTCCGTCGGGCCGCTTGTGCGCTTGCTGGCCTCCCTGGGATTGCTCAGCACCGCCCTGCTGGCCCTCGTTCTGCGGCTCCTCGGTTGAGCCGTCAGGATCAGCTTGAGATGCCTTCGCCGGCGGGACCAATCCCACCGCGCTGAACTCCATGGGCTTCCCCTTCAGTCGCCGCGGGGAAGCGTTGCCGATCGACCCGCTTCTGCCGGAGATCCTGCACCAACTTCCCCCCGGCGGCACCCTTCTTCTTCAAGTACCGCCCGGGGCCGGCAAAACCACCCGCGTCCCCCTGGCCCTGCTGCAGCACCTGGCCTCAGACAACGGCGAGGTTGAAACCATTTTGATGCTCGAGCCGCGTCGGCTTGCGGCCAAAGCTGCAGCAACCCGCCTGGCTGAAGCCATCGACGAGCCGGTGGGCGCCACGGTGGGATATCGCGTACGGCTGGAGCAGCGCTGCTCCAGGACCACCCTCCTGGAGGTCCTAACAGACGGACTGTTTCTGCGCCGCCTTCAGGACGACCCGGCCCTCAGCGGCGTGGTGGCGGTGATCTTCGATGAGTTCCACGAGCGCCGCACCGACGCCGACCTTGCCCTGGCCCTGCTGCGGGAGGCCCGTGCCCTGCTGAATCCCCAGCTGCGCCTGCTGGTGATGTCGGCCACGCTCAACCTTGAACCCCTCAGTCAGCAGCTGCCGGAGGCGGTGGTGCTGAGCAGCGAGGGTCGCAGCCATCCCGTGGAGCTGCACCACCAACCGCCGCGGGAGCGGGAGCCTCTGGACCGCCAGGTGGTGCGTGCCCTGGAGAGCCACTGGCTGCAGGACGAAGGCGATGCCGGTACGGCCCTGGTGTTTCTGCCGGGTCAACGGGAGATCCAGCAGGCGCTGCGGGCGATCCAAGCCACCGGTTGGGGCCAGCAGGCGGAGCTCCATGCCCTGCACGGTGGACTGTCCCTGGCGGCCCAGAGCCGCGTCATCGGCGCCAGCCAGCGCCTGGGAGGCAAGGTGGTGCTCACCACCTCCATCGCCGAAAGCTCCCTCACGATCGAGGGGGTTCGCCTGGTGGTCGACAGCGGCCTGAGTCGGCGCAGCCGCTTCGATCCACGCACCGGCATGGACGGGCTGGTCACCCTGCCCGCCAGCCTGGCCAGCGCCGAGCAGCGCCGGGGTCGGGCCGGTCGCCTGGGACCCGGCCGCTGCGTGAGGCTCTGGTCAGCCGCGGAACAGCGACAGCGGCCGGCCTACGACCTGCCGGAGCTGCTGGAAGCCGACCCCGTGCCGCTGGTGCTGCAGCTTGCCCGCTGGGGGGCCGGCCTCGGGGAAACGTTGCCGTGGCTGGACCCGCCACCGCAGGCCGCCCTGCGTCAGGGTCTGGAGGTGCTCACGCAGCTGGGTGCCGTCGACCGGCAGGGGATCCTCACCGCTCATGGCCGGGCCATGGCCCAGCTGGGGCTCCATCCCCGCCTGGCTCACATGCTGCTGGAGGGCCAGCGCCTGGGCAGGGCCCAGCTGGCTTGTGAGCTGGCGACGCTGCTGAATGAACGCGACCCGCTGGCGGGCAAGGGGGCGGGCACCGATCTGATGGCCCGCCTCGACTGGCTCCGCCAGGACGGGCCAGACCCCCGGCGCGGCACGATCCGGCAGCTTTGCCGGCAGCTCCAGCAGCAGTTGCAGAGCAATCGCGGACCTGGCGGCGCAAAAGCGTCAGCCACCACGCTGCCCAGCGCAATCGTCTCCTGTCAGGAAGAGGCTGAGACGGCGGCCTTGCTGTTGAGCTGCGCCTACCCCGAGCGGATCGCTCTTGCACGCCTGGAGGGACAGGGTCGCTTTCTCATGCGCAGTGGCCGGGGCGCCCAACTGCCGGCCCACGACCCCCTGGCGGGCCAGAGCGTGCTGGCGGTGGCCGCGGTGGACGACAGCGGCAGCGACGTGCGCATCCTCCAGGCCTTGCCGCTGAACCGCCGGATCCTGGAGGCACTCCAGGCCGAGCAGGGCTGCCAGCTGCCGCTGGTGAATTGGCAGCCGGCCGAGCGACGGGTGCGGGCCGTGATCGAGCGGCGGCTTGGGGCCCTGGTGCTGGAACGTCGCCCCTGGGACGACCCACCCGAAGCGGCTGTGCTGGCGGCAATGCTGGAAGGCATCCGTTCGCTCGGTCTGGAGGTGCTCCCCTGGAGCAGGGACAGCCGTGAACTGCAATACCGGCTCACCCTGGCCCACGCTCGCCTGGGTGAACCCTGGCCCGATCGCAGCGAGCGCGCACTGGAAGGAGATCTGGAGCAGTGGCTGGGGGATCAACTGCTCGGCCTGCGTGCCCTGGACGAGCTCCGCCAGCTCGACCTGAAGGAGGGACTCTGGAGCGGGTTGGCCTGGGAACAACGCCAGGAGCTGGAGCGCCTGCTCCCAAGTCAGATCATCCTTCCCACCGGGCGCTGGGCCCGACTGGAATACGGCAGTGGCGAGCCTGTGCTCTCCGTGAAACTTCAGGAACTGTTCGGTCTCAGCGAAGGGCCCAGGGTTCTGGAGGGTGAGCTGCCGGTGAGCCTGCATCTGCTCTCCCCAGCCAGACGGCCGGTGCAGATCACCAAGGATCTGGGCGGTTTCTGGCGGGGAAGCTACGCCCAGGTGCGCCGGGAGCTGCGGGGGCGCTACCCGAGACATCCCTGGCCCGAAGATCCGGCTCAGGCCGTGCCCACCGCCGCCACGAGCCGAGCCCAGGCCCGCGGCACTCAGGGGTCGGTCGGTGCGTCATGAGTCAGTCGAAGAGATGGGCGAAACCAAAGTGGTGGAGACCCTCGACGATGCCATCGCAGCCATGGCCAGCCGCGGCAAAGGTGGCTGGCAAGGCGGGCAGATGGCGACGCAGGGCTGGCTCGGCATTGCCCACCATGATCCCCGCAAGGCCGGTCTGGAACATGGCCAGATCATTGAGGCTGTCCCCGGCTGTCACCACCCGCCGCGGGTCAAGCTCCAGCCAGTTCAGCAGCTCCAGCAGGGTGGAGCCCTTGTTGACCCCGGCTGGCAGAACATCGAAGTAGCGACCGCCGGAGAACAGGCAGTCGACACCCTCGGCCTCCAGACGGGGCACCAAACCATGGTCAAAACTCTCAGGGTCATAGTCGTAGGCGAGACGTCGATCGACACTGATGGGCTGGGGACTCAGGCCTGGCTGCCCGCGCAGCAGGGGCTCGAGCCGCTGCTGCTGCCCCCGCCAGCGCCGCTCGATCGGATCGACCGCCAGTGGCACGAGCTCGAGGCTGGCGCCGCAGGCCACCGTGCAGCCCACATCACTGATCACCAGGTGGGGAGCCCCAAGCCCCAGCCGCGGTTCCTGCTTCAGCAAGCGCGCCACCGAACCAAGGTCACGGCCCGTGCAGAACACATGCAGCACCTGCTCCCGGCGCGATTGCAGCCAGCCGTAGAGCTTCAGGCGACCGGCAATGGACCCCTCCAGCAGCGTGCCATCGAGATCGGTGACAAGGACCAGGTCAGGGCTGCTGGGCAGTGGAGCGGACAACTGCCGTTGCAGGCGCCGTCGTCGTGTGCCGACGGGAACGCTGGTCATTGGAGTTTCCACAGCCAACCAGGATCAGCGTTCTCACAAGGCTGCCGCTGCCTGGCCTTCGCCAAGCAAGCGCTCAGGAACGAACAGGGGCCGGCCTGGGAGCAGGCCGATCGATAGGCGGGAAATCCGAACACGACAACTGACTTCGACCAGGCGTCAAGAGAGCTCCAAGATTCGTTACGATAAGAAGGCCTACAGCATCGACGCATGTCTGACGCCACCCAACCCCGTTTTGGTTTTGTCAACTTCGCTGAAACCTGGAATGGCCGCCTGGCCATGCTCGGTTTCGTGATCGGCCTGGCCACCGAACTGCTCACCGGCCAAGGCATTCTCTCCCAGATCGGCCTGGGTTGACCCCCGAGGTCCCACTCGGCAGTCGCCGAGACTCACTCCGACAACCCCATCGACTCCTTCTAGTGGAGGCGGTGGGGTTTTCAGTGGCTCTGGCCATCTCCGTTCCTGTTGCTGTTGAAGACACAGACGCCATGCCTTGGATCGTCTGAGCCGTCAGCCAGACTTCTCGATTCCCTCGACGGTTCGTGCCTTTGGCTCCGTTCTTCGTCAAGAACCGGCGTGATGGCTCACGCCTCTTAAGCACGGCCCTGGTGATCACCACGGCGGGGTTGATTCGTTTCGACCACCCGATCGGCCGCATGCTCTTTCTGACGGCCTCGGCGATCAGCCTCTACTGGGGCTACTGCTACGGACGGCTGGAGCATTGACCCGCTCGACTTCCACCGGTGCCCCAGAGCTGGCGGCGGACACCAGTGGCCAGCTCCTGCCTCGTTACAGCGTCACTGACCTGAACCGCTCGATCGGCAGCCTGCTGGAGCGCGGCTTCGCCCCCCGCTTTCTGCTGGAGGCGACGGTATCGCGCCCGCAGCTGAAGAAAGGCCATCTCTGGATGACGCTGCTGGATGAGACAGCCTCGATTTCGGCGGTGGTCTGGGCGTCACAGCTGCCTCGCCTGACCTTCACACCAGCCGATGGTGATGGGGTGATCGTCGTCGGCAAGCTCAATTTCTGGGGAGCACGCGCCAGTCTCTGCGTCCAGGCCCTCGACATCCGTCCCAGCCTGAGCAGCGTCCTGCGGCAATTCGAGCGTGTCAGGGAGCGCCTTGAGAGCAGCGGCCTCTTTGATCCATCCCGCAAGCGGCCTCTGCCTGATTGCCCTGCGGTGATCGCGCTTCTCACAAGCAGCCCCAGCTCCGCCCTGGCCGACATGCTGCGCACCGCCGCCGAACGCTGGCCAGCGACGAAGGTCCTGGTGATACCGATCCCCGTACAGGGTGCCGTTCAGGCCAGCATCTGCACGGCCTTGGAGCTGGTGGCCCAAGCCGCCAAGCGGCTCGGTATCGAAGCGGTAGTACTGGCTCGAGGTGGTGGCAGCCGCGAAGACCTGGCCGTATTCGACAGCGAAGAGGTGGCTCTGGCCCTGGCGGCCATGGACCTGCCGATAGTCACCGGCCTTGGCCACGAAGACGACACCACAATCGCCGATTTGGTAGCCGATTACCGGGCCGCTACACCCACGGCGGCAATCGTGGCACTGCTCCCCGACCAGCGCACCCTGCGCCAGGAGCTGCGGCAACGGCAGCAGCAGGTGCGACAGACCCTGCGCTGGCGAGTGGAGCGCGAACAGCAAAAGCTGGCCGCACAGAACCTGCGTCTGCAGCAACTTCACCCCCAGGCGGTAGTGCAGCTGCAGCAAGCACATCTGCAGCAACGCCTGCAGCTACTGGAGGCTCTCTCACCCAGACAATTGCTCAAGCGTGGATTCTGTCTGGTCCGCGGAGAAGCCGGCCAGCTGCTGCGCTCAATCGAGCAGGTGGAAATAGGCCAGAGCCTGCGGGTTCAGTGGTTGGATGGAACCGCCGACGCCCGCGTCACCGACTGTCGTCACGAGCACCTAGAGCCATGAGCAACCGCAAGCGTCAGCCGCCGTCCCAGGATCCGATCGAAGACAACTGGCTGAAGGAGACACAGCAGTTGACGTTTGCCCAGAGCCGCACGGCCCTTGATCTCACCCTGGCGGCACTGCAATCGGAAGAGCTGGAGGTGGAAGCCATGGCCGGGCTCTACAGACAAGCCGTGGCCTACGCCGATCGCTGCGAACAGGTCCTGCAGCAAGTGCAGCAGCAGGTTGAGGAGCTAGACCTGAATTCCCTGGAATCCTGAGCATGACGCCAACGAGCCATGAGGCCAGCTCCATGTCCAGCGACGAAACCACTGATACTGCTGATCTCAACACGTCCGCGAGGCCCTCACCCTGGTTGCAATGGATCTACCTCGCCCTGGCAGTGTGTGGTGCCATCTTCCCCTGGCTGGCCAACGTCGAATTCATTCGCGACTACGGCGAGGCATTCAATCTTGCTCAGTTCATCGAGTTGGCCAATGCCAACCCAGCAGCCCGATCCCTGTCACGAGATCTGCTGATTGGAGCGACAGCCGTAACGATCTGGATCGTCAGCGAAACACGCCGATTGAAAATGCGCGGACTTTGGCTCGTGCTGCTTAGCAGTGTAACGATCGCCTTCGCCTTTGCGGCTCCATTCTTTTTGTTTCTGAGGGAACGGCGCCTTCTGGAGATCAGCCGGAGCATCTCTGCAAAGAGCTGATCAAACCAACATCTACGAATGCCCGAGCTTCAGGTCCTCAGCGACAGGTCGTCAGCGACAGGGCACTAGCAACACGTCAATCGGACTGAAGAACAGCGTGTAACGAATTAAAGTTGGCAGATTTCGGCGGCACCTGCCAACTCTCAGCGAGAGTCTACATCTTTCGACTCAACATCAATGGTGACATCGCTCACATCGAGATTGTCATCACTGGATGCCCCTTCAAAGGGTGCTCTACCGTCTTGCCGTAACCAATTCGCGAAGACCTTTGGCAGGGGTTGATCAACCGGAGAAGGCTGGGAGTTGTCCGCTTGAGGATCGGCATCAGCACTCGGAAGTGGAGCACCACAGGCAGGGCAGGTAGTGGTGGCCATGCTGCTGAGACCACAGACCGTACAAGTACGCACCCTTCTTCTCAGCAGCTGAAAGGCAAGGGCACCAGCTCCAGCCAGCAGAAACGGCAGAAGCAGGACTGCCAGGGTGAGTCCGCCCAGCAGGTCAAGCAATAGGCGACCCAGCGGGGTGGGAGCAACCAGCAGCAGACCAGCAATCAGAATCAAGAACCAGGGCAACTGCCGGTTCATCAGCGCTGGAAGCGAGAATCACGTTCCAACCAGCGCTCAAGACCAGCAAGAGCCTCCACTCCAGCCCAGGCACAGGCAAGGGCACCAACTAGTAAAGCGACGATGAAACCAGCCGCGATGAGCACTGGAACCAAAGTCAAGGTGAAAAAAGTCCCCACTACACAGGCACCAACACCAGCGCACAAAAGCAGGAGAGCCGTGGGGAGTGGACGCAAGGCAAGGCTTGATTTGGTCACCGCAGAACCAACACACTCCATCATCGTCGCTCATCCACGCCCATTGTTGAACGAGCGGCGGGTGCGGATCTCCGTAGATGCATCAAGTGGTCAGCTCTTTGGGATTCTCCTCAGGAGGAATTTCCTGAATGAGACCAAGGCGAAGGCCAAAGCTCTCAGCTGTCATTGACCCTTCGGTTGCTAGCACTACGCTGTAGGCCACGCCAAAATAATAGATCAGCCCCAACAGCCACACCCATAAAGTCAGCACCAAGACCCCACCAATCAATCCATACGCCTGAAACCGAGTGCCTAGAGATACGATACTTCGCCCGACGGCAATATTGAGCAAGGTATACGCAGATCCAACAAGCATCGAGCCTGGCAGGAGCAAGTGCCAACTGATGCGCCGGGAAGGCAATAACCGCAGGAGACCAAGAGACACCAAAGAAGCTATCAGCAAAGAGACCAGCAGATCAGCGAGCGCCGACACTGGGAACAGGTAGCGGTACAACCACGCAAGCGGTGCTGCCGTCAATCCACGCCAGGTTTCAAAGCCCATCAATCGAAGATTAACGGTCAACTGATCCATCACGAACAAGGTGCCGACGGACAGCAAGAACATCGTGGCCTTCAACCTCAGCATCAGGAAGCGCCTGACCACGACCAAAACGTTCTGAACAACGGGGATAGGTGCCACCGTGGCCCCGGCACGAGCATTCCTCTCAAATCTCAGGGACCAGAGATGATCAGTGCCGCGCTGCAGGCTGAGGTAGGCATTGCTGGCGGTGATCAACAACACAGCCACACCCAGGAAGCCCGCCCCGCCACGTTGCCTGTAAAGCTGTACCAAGGTCGATTGGACAACCCGCTGAGCGGAATCCGGCAAGAGCTGGGATGTCCAATCAAGAATCTGGCCAGTGAGGCCATCGTCCCGACCCAAGACCCAACTTGCAAGCGAGAGAATAATCAGAAGGACCGGGAAGAAGGATTGAAGAGTGTGATAAGCAAAAGCAGCACTTAGATCAACGCAGCCAAAATGGTTCCAGAGTCGACATGACCACCAAATCCGACGCAGGAACAGCTTCATACGCCTACCAGCTCGACCATCACATTGATCGGCTTCAGAAGCATCCAAGTCTGGCTGGGCAGGTAGACACCATTTTGAGCTTAAGCGGACTCAACCTGCCTGTCTGCGTCATGAGCCGAGCAGACGAACGCAACATGACAGCAGCCAAGCGTCGCCGTTGCTGCTTGCCACAATTCCCTTGATCACTACGGAAGCGAACGACTTGCTCAACTCAGCGTTAGACAATACCGCTTAATGAGTCTAAGGCCTTATCGCAGAGTCATCAATTGAAATGACGCTTGCTCCAACGCCTAAGAGTTTAACCTCAGCACCCGCGACTACACCACCACCAGCGCCAACGGATACAGCAACACCAGCAGCAGCTCGATCTCGATCTTGAGCAGCAGCAGCCCAGCAGGACCGGAAGCTACGCACAAAAAAAGCCACCCTGAGGTGGCTTTTCAGTACATCTAGCCTCAGCAGCGCTGAGGTTAGATGTAGAGCGATTAGATTGTTTTATCCT
>NZ_NQKW01000021.1 GCF_002252625.1 Synechococcus sp. 1G10
AGATTGAGGACAGCTTCCTGGTCACCCGAACCATGATCTGGGTGCTGCCGATGCTGGGCTTTCTCGGAACCGTACTTGGCATCTCCGTCTCGATCGGAGGCTTCTCTGGCTTGCTGGCCAATGTGACGGATCTGACGAAGGTGAAGGCTGGCCTCACGCAGGTCACCGGTGGCCTCTCCACTGCCTTCGACACCACCCTTCTGGGGATTGTCTGCGCCGTCGGCTGCATGGTGTTGATGAGCCTGGCTGAGCGCTCGGAGTATCGGCTGGCCGGGGACCTCGAAGCAAGCATCAACGATTCCCTCTTCCCTCGATTGGCTCAAGATGAGACGTCCACGGCGAAGCTCTAGTACAGGAGTTGATCTGATCGGCTTCCTCGACATCCTCAGCGCTGTGATGGTGATCGTGTTGCTGGTGATTTCGGTGCTGGCCCTCTCGATCGGGGAGCAGGGAACTACCCAGGCTGCACCTGAACCGTTGCCAGCTGCGGCTTCAGAGTCCAGGACAGCCCCCGCTCTCGTCGAGATCACCACGGTGGGTGGCCGTGATGTCACTGCGGCCACTTCCTTCCTGCTTTGCAAGGGAGAGAGCCTGGAGCAATTCGATCCCGGAAACGGCGAGAGAATCAAGTCTTGGTCACTCGGCACCACCAGTGCAGCGGCGGTGGCTCGGGAACTGGCAGCCCCCAACGTTTACCTGGCGGTATCCGGTTCCTGCTTCCCCTCACTTGACTCTCTGGTTGAAGCCTTCCGGGCCAGCGGGTCGCAGCTTGGCTACGAGCCCACATCAGAGGAGGCCGTCTTGCCATGGCAGTGAAGCAGAGAGGTCGTCGTCGCTCTGGTGCAGCCGAGCTGAGCTTCGACAGCTTGATCGATGTTTTCATGAACGTTCTGGGCGTTCTGATGATCACGGCTGTCGTGCTGGCACTCGCGGCTCCAGGGCGGGTCAGCAACCCACAGGCCCCCACTCCACAACCACCAGTAGCCCCGCCACCCATTACACAGCCGGAGCGGCCAGCAGCTCGGCTCTCATTGCCCCAGGTTCAGGAAGCCGCTACGAGTCCGCTCTATCTGCTGATCACTGGTGATGGCATCCGGCCATTTTCTGGGGATGATCTGGAGACGACCGGTCGATTCTTCAGCCTGACTGATCTGGGGTCTTCTCTGCAGCTGGATCCAATCGCCGGCAGGGTGATGAGTGCAGAGGAATTGCGGTCCTGGCTGCGGCAGCACGACCCTGGTTCACGTCATCTCTCAGCAGCGATCACCCCCGATGGCACCGGGTATTACAAGGAGGTCCGCACCATTGCGGCAGAGGAGGGCTTCCGCTCTGGATGGCTCGCGCATGAGGGTGATGGTGTCGTGCTTAGCAGCGGAGGGCGTACTGGTTCGCTAGTCCAGTAGGTTCATTTCACCTCACCTATTGCCATGATTGCTTTCTGCATCCAGAAGGCCTTCAAGGAATCATCTATCTAGAACATGCTATGCGTGCCTAATCCAATGAAGTTTCAAGCAGGCAAGATCTACAATCGCCGGAGGGACCTGCACGATCGTTACGGTGGACAGCGACAGGGTGGAATGTCCACGCCTAGCGACTATGCGGCAATCTTCCTATTTACTGGCGATAGCGGCACCCAACATGGATACCGCGACGAGTTCAAGCCTGACGGAACTTATCATTACACAGGCGAGGGCCAGCATGGTGACATGAAGTTTGTTAGGGCCAATAAAGCTCTGCGTGATCATAGGGCTGATAGGAAACGCGTTTACCTCTTCGAGGCTCTCGGTCATGGTGATGTAAGTTACATTGGTGAGGCTACATATCTGGGCCACCACCATGAGGAGCGATCTGATACCAATGACAAACTTAGGCAAGCAATCGTCTTTGAGCTTGCTCTGGAGCCGTACGAAGGGGAAAAAGATACGCCCATAGACAGATCAGACAGAAGTTTTTCGAACCGGCGTCTGCGAGGAAAGTCGTTGCAAGAGCTTCGACAACTTGCTATTGCTGGGGCTGGCAGAGAAGCATCTGTCCAGCAAAGGCGGCAATGCGTCCGAGTACGGTCAGCGGCAGTTCGTCAGTACGTTCTGGAGCGGGCTGCTGGTGTATGTGAAGGATGCGGCGAGATAGCGCCATTCATGACTAAGCGCCGTGAGCCATATCTAGAACCTCACCATACGACTAGGCTAGCGGATGGGGGCCCAGATCACCCAGGTCACGTGATAGCGCTATGCCCTACCTGCCACCGGCGTGTGCATCATGCCCATGATGGAGACAGCTACAACCATATCCTTATTGAACACCTTTTCAATTTGGATAAGACTTCACCGTCCCCTGAGGAGTGATCTTATATTGCACGAAGCTGACAATCAGAACGAGGGGATTAAGCACGATTGAGACAGCGGGCCACCATCTCCGCAACATCTTTCATCAGCTCAACCCGCTCCTCTGGATTCGACCCGATCACCAGTAGGCAGAGGTCCGCCGCGATGAACTCACCTTGTTCGTCGTCAGTGATCGGTACAGCGCTGCCCAAGGTGCATACAGAGGAGGTTTATGCCAGTAGTGCTGAGGGGGTTCTGCACTATCCCCCAAGCGGGGGATGCGAAGGACTAGAGAGGCTGGGATGCTGAAAAGGTCAAAGGCAGCAATGCCCACTACCTCGTCAACAACATGTCAAAAAAGCTTGCACTTGCAATCGCTGGATCTCTGTCTCTGGCCATTAGCCCACTGGGAGCAAAGGCTGCCTCATACGATGCACTTTGCGGCAATGTAAACTGTAATGTATCTGTTACAGCTGACGAGTTTATTACACCAAGTGGCGGCATTAGTCGCGATCAGATTACGTCCTGGAATCAAGGCGGACAAGGAGCGACCACCAGTATTGGAACAGGAATTGCAACAACAATTATATTTGGTGTTCCCGGGCTTATCGGATTCCTTGCGAAAAACTACGACTATCGATTTACAATCTCCTATGCAGATGGTGCAGGTAACCCTGCAATCCAGGAAATTCGCTTTGTCAACAATAAGCCAGCCGTAAATTTTGCCTATGATATGTCGCGACTCACTGGTTTGGCAAGTGGGCAGCGCAGCGAGAAATCTATTGCTCTGATGAATGAGAAGAAGGCCGCTGAAGCGGAAAAGGCTCGCATAGCTTCACTTGATTGTGGCAAAGTGCTGAAACAGTACAATTGCAGCTGGGACATGTATCTGTCAGCCAATCCTTCGGTTGCCACATGGGCGGCGTCTTACCCTTCGATGGCGAATGTCGAAAAGGCTAGACTGGGTGCTGTTGACTGACCATTGGACCGTCTAGTTGGCAGGTTGCCAACTAGACGGTCTTGGGTCATCAACGATTTTATAGCGATCCTTGTCTGCCTTCAAAGACTGTGGTGTTTGCCGTCGAATGTGTTGGCGTTCTGAGCGGCCTGTGATTGATGCAAAGCGTCATTCAGCCTGATCGAAGTCGGACAGTCTTCACTTTGCAGATAGCAGGAATCCCCCGGACGGGGGATGTGGTGAAAGGTGCAGCCAGGGGATGGTGAAGAGGTCAGAGAGGAAGAGGACCGTTACTCGATTCGGCTCCTCCCCCAGAGCGAACTCCATCCCCCCGCACCATGAAGCCGAACCGCATCTTCCTTGCCACACTCGCCCTGTCGCTCATCGCGACACCAGCCGTGGCACAGACCATCAGCACGATCGACCGGAACGCCGATTTCCTGACCGTTGACAACTGCATTCAGACCCTCGGCGACCCCGCCAAGCCTGATGTGCAACAGGAGTGCTACCAGGTCGTCACCACCCGTGGCGGCGGCACCATCAACCTCTGGTTTGAGCGCAATAGCAACAACACCTTCGGCTTCATCATCGACACATCTGCCCCGCCTTACTCCAGCGGCGATACCCGTGTAATGGGCATCCGAATCCTTGCCGATGGGCAATCCTGGACCCTTGGGGCAAAGGGCGCGTGCCGCCTGACACCCTGGGAGGGCAGGGATCAGTCGATTCTCACCTGCACAGTCTCCAAGCAGAGTGACAAGCCCGACGTGAGCCCGGCACTCATCACTGGCAGCGCCGTCGTTCCCTCCACCTTTGCTATCCGCTGAGCATGAAGTCCAACCACATCTTCCTTGCCACCCTCGGCGGTGGCCTCCTGGGCTTATGCCTCCTCAACCTGACCACTGCCATCGTCAGCGAAATGTCCCCGCCGCAATCCATGGAGCAGGGGGTCGCTGATCAGAAGCTTGCTGACGCCGCCCTAGGAGTCTGCTTTACGAATCGGTGGGCCTGCCAACCGCATACAGCTAGGGCGCCTTCACACCTGGTATCAACTCATTAGAAATCGCGACATCTATAACAGATTTACTTTATTCTTAAGAAGCCTTTGCTATCCAATTGCACCATGTCTTTTCAACGCATTAAGAGCTTTCCAGAGAAGAGCGAGGACTCCCAGTGTGCTCGACACCTATTGGCGAGAATAGCATTTCGTTTGTTACCTCTAACCCTTGTCTCCCTCACGTCTGCCGTTGGGATTAAAGCTGTTTTAGCCAACCCTCAATATGTTGAAGCTTATTTCTATCAGTTTGTGCCTAGCTCCTGCAAGATGAGTCACTCCGGATATGGGAGAGGAGCATGCGAAGCCGGGGCAATATCTGTCGGAAGTGAGGACAGAAGCTCCGTGAACTTGCACATAATAGGCAAGCTTGGACAATGGCAGTTCCTGATTTCTCAAGGCAATTCGTTCATGCCGCAAGTAGATGTGGTGCTAATTAGGTCACTAACAAGCGTGGCCAGCAAAAAGCCAAAACCAGATTTCTACTATACCCGAGATGGTGGCGGCATTAAGGAGGGGAGCTGCACTCCTATTACGATTACACCTAGGTCGTCCGGGCGATGTGTAGTCACGCTTGAAGACGGAAAGACAATTGACGTAAGCTTTGAAACCAATACCCTTAAGCCGGTTGAGAACGTCCAGAAAGAGTATCCTCGTTACTGACATGCTTAGGTCGTCTGGGTTTTCTGGACAGGCCCCATCGTTAACCGCTGAGGCGGCGCATCGCTCCTGAGGGTAAAAGCTGCCCACTGCTATCCCCTTCACCACACCCTGAAGTTCGTAGATCCCACCGTAGACCGACTCCGCTGCCACATCACTCCCTACCGCACCGCATCCAATGCGTGCTGCGCCACCCCATCAGCCACCCGCTCACAATCAGTCGGGTGGCGGGGCAAGGTCGGCACCGTGGCCATCCAGCCCTGACATGCCTTGCTCCATAGGAGCCACGGTGTCTCCGGGTCACGACTTGCTGCCTGCAGCATCGTGCGGACCAAGGCCAGGCAGTTCGCTTCTCTCACCGAGAGCTTCCCGGCACGTCGAAACCGCACACCAGCATCTTGGAAGTCACCGGCCACTGAACCCTTTGGCCCGCCGGTCGCGTTGAACACGGCATCGTCCATCACGATCTGCAGATCCCTTGGCTCCAGCCCCCATCGGCTCAGCCATTCCTTGAGAGCCATGGCTTGCTCGGCATTGCTCATGTAGGAGCCACGAGTCCAGTCACGTTGCCCCCCGCTGGTGCTGGCGCAGACGTACATCTCATCAATCAGCCACAGGCTGCCCTTGGGGGCGCTTGGTGGGTCCTGGATGGCCAGATAGAACACCGATGGGGCAGCACAGCCCCAGTCGCCCACCACGAAGGGCTTGTGGAGCCTCAAGTTGATCTCCCCTGGCCTGACATCACGAAGGGAGCGGCGCACCGAGAAGCTCGTCCCGAAGAACGCCCCGGCGATCTCCACATCAAGCCGCCCTCTGAGCCAGGCATCAAGCAGCGCAGGATCATCACCACAGGCCACGCGCAGGCTGCGGATGTAGGCATCAAGGTCGATGTACTGGTTGCTGGCAGCAGTGGCACTGAAGTAAACGCAGTGCTTCTCCAGGTCCTCGCTGTAGAACCGTGTGGGCTTGCCCGCTTCTGGATAGCCCGAAGGGATGCCGAATCTGGTCTGCAGCCAGGCGTGACCAGCGCCGCCAGGTGATCGAGATTCCGCCGATCACGCCACCTGACCCACCGCTGCCAGGGTTGGACCGACGACATAACGCACCAGCGGGGCTGGTGTCCGGAAGTGGCCTGAGCAGGCATGGCCATCAGCAAGGGACCACCCCTGTCGCCCAAAGACGGGTGGCTCAGCGACGGCCGCCAGGTGCTGCGCTTCCGCCCGACCCGTTGGGATCACACCAGTCAGCTTCTGGAGATCACCAAGGGCGAGATACTCCCGGGCGAACCGGTGCCGCTGCTCAAGAGCCGCCGGGAGATCAGCCGGGATGAGGCCATCAAGCTGTGGGCCAGCAAGCGCCAGGAGGGCTGGAGCCCCTGCGAGCCCCAGTGGTGATGGGGTGTGGCCCAGAAGTGAGGTTTGCCGTACTGACACCACGGCCAAACGGTTCTATTGATGAATCGGAGGCCTCGACCAGGGCGGTTCAAACCAGTTCCCTGCAACCGGCCCATGGGCCCATCTCGATGAATCGCCACGCCGGCAGCCTCAACTGGAATCGCAGAAGTGGGGAGAAGATGCGATCAGCCGTGATAGGGCTCAAGATCTCCCGGTCGGCGTAACATCTTATCCACCTCGTCGAGATGAAGTTCCTCCAACACGATCATCTCCCTTGCGTACTCCTCCATCAACACGGAATGTGCTTCTGAAAGGGAGAGCAGTTCGTAATAGGCCTTGAGTGCTTCTTTTTCGTGCTCCATGCTCTCTCTCAGGATGTCGCCGATGTCGTGCTTCTGGGTCTCCAGAAGTGAACCGATCTGAAGGGAAGGATGCCCTCCCAGCAGCGTCACCATCTCACCGGCCTTATGGGCATGAACCAGGCCCTCCTCCGCGTTGCTCTTGAGCCAAGACACGATCGGAATTCGATTGTAGCCATACACCATCAGCGCGTAATGGGTGTATTTAACTACTCCTGCCAGCTCTAGCTCCAGGATGCGGTTAAGCGCTTTGATCATCGCCTCCTTCACCGTAACTTCGATCGTCTGCATGGTTGGTCCCTCCCCTGGCTCTGATTCCATGATTCGATCATTTTACGTGGCACCAAGGGCCGTCCCAGTGTGCTCTTCACAGCGCGCAAGCTCGCCACATCCATGCAGCATTAATGAATCAGAGGCCTCGACCAGGGCGGCGCGAGCACTAGCCCTGAAGCCGGCCCTAGCCCTTGGCTTCTGCGTAGGCGCAGCCTTCTCGAAGAGAAGCAGTAGGGAGCCAGACACGGGTCGCCCTTTTCATTGGGGACGTTCAGCCCTGTTCGATACTGGTCGCCTTCTCTTTGTCGAGACGATGTCTGGCTTCCCCGGCAGCGTCATGCCGGCACAGGTGGCCAGGCAGGCCCACGCTGCCGGGTGGGCCATGGCCGTGGTGAACCGCTGCCATGTTCCGCAGGTGGTTCGAGGTGCGCTTCTTCCCCCTGATCAAGGACCTGGTTGACGAGGAACTCACCGGCACCGAGCTGGATGAAGAGTTCAACGGCGAGCTGCGTACGGCACTGGAGGGACTGGAGCACCACGCCTGATCGCTATTGCACCGCCTCTTGCTTGAGAAGCTCAAGCAACCGCTCCACCCGGCCTGCCGCCACTTGACTCAGGCGTTCGTAGGCCGCTCGTTCCTGCTCCTCGATCTGGACCTGGCTGAGCAGTGATCGATGGACTTCCAGATCAGGCCATTGCGCGATGACGGCGTCGATGCCGCGGGCCTTCAGAACCTTGCGCACCGAGGCGGTGTTGAGCGGCAGGGAGAAGGTGAAGCGCATGTGGTGATCACTGACGAACCAAGGACAAACCGCTGACAGGTTTCCGTTCGATGCACGGACAGCACGGCAGCTGGATCACTGGCGGCGATCACCCTGGCACGATTTCCTAGGCGGTTGTGTGTGCAGCAGGTGATCAGGCCTCGATCTGAGCATCCAGCAGGGGGCCCTATCGACGGCCATAAATCTGATCGATGACCTGGCCGAGCGGGCAGATCACAACCAGTCGACCGGAATCGCATCCCAGCTGGCGGGATCACATGGGGCCATCAGCGCCTCAAGCCCCCGCAGCTCGGCGGCGTCTTCCGGCAGCAACCAGGCCTCTTCCCAGCCATCAATGATCACCACCGGCATGCGGTCGTGGATCGGACGCAGCAGCGCGTTGGGGGTGGTGGTGAGGATGCAGCAGGTCTGGAGTTCGCTGCCATCAGGAGCGATCCAGTGGTCCCACAAGCCGCCAAGCCAGAAGGGGGCGCCGTCCTGGCGGCGGATCCAGTAGGGCTGCTTCTGCCCTTTGGGGCCATGGCCTGCCCCCTCCGGTGGCGGTCGCCATTCGTAGAAGCCATCGGCTGGCAGCAGGCAGCGGTGATGGCGCCAGGGACCACGAAAGAACGGCTTCTGGCTCACCGTCTCGCTGCGTGCATTGATCGGCCGGCTTTTGCCGCTGGTGTTCTTCAGCCAGCTGGGGACCAACCCCCAGCGCGCGTAGCCCACTGCCAGCTGTCCCTGCTGGTGCCGCTGGATCAGTAGTGACTCGCCGGGCCGCACTTGCTGCCGCGGCTGGTAATGCTCGAGGAAACCATCCGGCAGCGGACCCTTGAGCCGTGGCAGCAACTGATCGATCGTGGTGGTGAGCGAGTAGCGGCCACACATCAGAGACGCCTGCGGATCGAGTTGGGCTGCTCCCAATCTGCGTGGCCTGACTCCTGGCAGTGCAACCGCGATACCGACCGCCATCCAGGAGGAGCGAGTCTGATGGGACCTTGCCATGCCCACGCTGCCTTGGATCGTCTGGACCTAAGACCGCGGCTATGTTCCCAGGCCTTTCAATCGGATGGGCCTGGCCGCTGCAAGCCGCCACTGTGCACTCGATCGGCGATGGCGACACCATCCGCGTGCTGGAAGGTGGCAAGCGGATCAGCGTGCGCCTGGCCTGCATCGATGCTCCCGAGATGGCTCAGGCCCCCGATGGGGAACAGGCCCGCCGGTATCTGCAGAGCCGTTTGCGGCTGGGCTCAAGTGTGACCCTCAGGCCGCAGATGGTGGATCGCTAAGGCCGCACCGTGGCCGAGGTGATCGGGGTGGTGAACCTGAACCTGGCAATGGTGGAAGACGGCCAGGCATTTGTCTACCGGAAGTACCTCTGCCAGTGCGACTCAAAGAAGTATCTCGATGCCGAAGCACGGGCCAGTCGGCGCCGTGTTGGCGTGTGGCAAATGTCAGGCGGAATCACCCGGCCCTGGGACTTCCGCCGCGTGAAAGCATCGACTCGATCAGGTGCTGATTCTGGATCCATTCCGGGCGGCCGTCGGTATCGCTGCAGCGAGCTCAGCTCTTATGCCCGAGCCCAGGAGCTGCTGAGCCAGGGTCACCGGTATCTCGATAGCAACAGTGATGGAGAGGCGTGTGAAAGTCTGCGCCGCTGAGATGACGAACAACCGCACCATTGGTATGAGGAGCCTCTCCCATTCCGCTAGGGTGTATTCATTGTTGCCTGCCCCACATTGATGGCACTCACCGGATCTGAACTGCTCGCCAAAGTCAAGGAGCTTGGAGCTGCCTCCAAGTCCGATCTGGTGCGAGCCGCCGGCTACGTGAACAGCAAGAAGAATGGCAGTGAGCGGCTGAACTTCACGGCCTTCTTTGAGGCGCTGCTGGAAGCCAAGGGCGTCAGCCTCGGTGACGGTGGCAAGGGCCAAGGTGGCCGCAGCTTGAGCTACACCACCAAGATCCAGTTCAACGGGAACCTGATGGTGGGCAAGGCCTACACGGCATTGCTAGACCTCAAGCCCGGCGATGAGTTCGAGATCAAGCTGGGCAAGAAGCAGATCCGGCTGATTCCTGTTGGTGCCAGCGATGATGAGGAGTGACCGCAAGCTGGAACTGCTGTTGGAGCGGCTGCCCCCGCCGGTTGCCGATCGCTGATGACCAACCTGCCCCATCTCCACAGCCCGCGCTACATCGATGCCCTGGGCTGGGCGGCACAGCTGCACAGCCTCCAGCGGCGCAAAGGCAAACCCGTGCCCTACATCTCCCACCTGATCGCCGTGAGCGCTCTGGTGTGGGAAGACGGCGGCGATGAGGAGCAGGCGATCGCAGGCCTGCTGCACGATTCGATCGAGGATGCCGATCAGGACGAGGCCTCGATCGCCGGCCGCTACGGGCAGCGGGTGGGGCGGATCGTGGCCGACTGCACAGACACCGCAGGGCCGGTGGCGCCGGGAGGCAAGAAGGAATCCTGGCTCGTGCGCAAGACGCGCTACGTGGCCTCGCTGGAGCACAAGCCGCTCGATTCACTGCTGGTGACGGCAGCCGATAAGGCCCACAACGCACGTGACATGGTGCTCGATGCCCGCCGCGACCCAAGCAGCTGGGAGCGGTTTAATGCCGGCCTCGATGGCACCGCCTGGTACCTGCTGAGGATCCACCAGACCCTGAGCCACCGTATGCCTGGCAGCCGCTCCAACGAGCTGCTGGGGGACGCCGTGAACAAGATCCTGCGCAGCCAGTCCTACGACCGGATCATCCCCAGCGGCATAAGCCCGTTGGTGTGGGCCATGGGCTACCTGGAGCGGCAGCAGCAGGGTTCAGAGCAGGTACCAGTTTGACCGGGCTGGCATCAAAGGCAGCAGCCCGCCGCTCAGCCGCCGCTGGACGGCCCGCCCTCCTCAGGCGGGGCCGCCTCATAAAGCTCCCACTGCTGCTGCTCCTGGGCGGCGCGGATCAGCTGGAGGCGGTCGAGGAACTAATCGATCACCGGCAGCACCACCAGCTGCAGGAAGCGACGCTCGCTGGGCGAGAAGGGAGCTCCACATCTGCGCCTGGCTTCCGGGGCCTCAAGAACGGCACCGATGGCCTCACGGCAGCGCAGCAGCAGCAGGGCCGGATCGGTGGAGTTGAGGACAGGACTGGGCATGGCAGCAGACGGAACCGATCCAGGCGTTACCCTTATTTCAAGCCGCCTGAGTGGCAGCCAAGGAGTGATACCTTTCCTGAAAGTCACCGACCACTCCCATGCTGCGCAGCTGATCCAACTCACCGCAGTGAGGAGGCGTTGATTGGTGCTTTGGCAGCATGCTCCTGCCTATCCGCAGCGCTCCGCAACCAATAAGCAAATGTAGATCCTCCACAATGAGGTGGGCGGCATTGCGATGAACAACGTAAGCAGCAGTTCCACCCGCTATCAGTTGCTGAGCACCAGCGGGATTCCATCCGTAAGGGTAGGATCACCGCTAAGAATAGACGTGCCTGCAGGAGTTGGTATTGCCGGGACACGCTTCCTTGCCACGTAGCGTCTGCCGTCATAGATGTGACGCACGTAGGTCAGGGGAGCGCCACCACCGGACTCCCGTTTCCAGAAGTCATTCCAGCCTTGCGTGCGCGTGGCTGAAATGATGACCGGCAGGCGAGTAATCGGGAAGCTGTTCATCAGCCGATAATAATTGCCGCTTTGCCGGAAGATCTGCATAGTGCAGCCTCCGGTGCCGCAGAAGTTCGAGCCCATCAGGTAGGCGAACACCTCATCGCGGCCATCGCCATTGAGGTCGTAACGAGCATAGACATAGCTCCCACGAGCTGAACCTCGCTTCCCACCGATGGCGTGGTGCATCTCGCCGGGCGAGGCCCTCAGGATGGCGGCTTCCAGCTTTGGATCGGGGGTAGCAGAGAAATGACCTGCTTGGTTGATGGGCTCCCAGACGAGAATGCCGCCATCGGCCAGCAGGCTGAGATTCAATCGTCCATCTCTGAGCAGATAGCCGCGCACGAAAGTGGTCTGAGCGCCAAGCCTCTCCCCCAGGCTCGGAGACGGACAGAGGGCTTTGGTGCTGGCAAGCGGACCCAGCCGCAGACTGCCGTTGCTGGGATCAGCACTTGGTCGGGCCGACCAGGTTCCGCTGGCTCGGTTGCAGTCGAGGCGCAGCTGAAGCGTGCCGTCGCTGTTGAACCGCAACGTGTAACGGGAGGGATCGGCAGGCCGGGTGATGCCCTGTGCATCGTCCATCGACTGGATTTCGAGCAGGCGCCACTGCGTGCCCGCCAGGGGGGCGCCTGAGCTGGTCGGCTTGGCCAGACTGGTCCCCTCGCCGCCAGGCAGCAGGAAGGAAGCAGCAATGGCGGCACTGACCACAACCATCGCTGCAGCATCGCGGACCACCCTCATCAATGGAAGAATTGCAATCTTCGGTCTAGCAGCGCTGCAGTCCCTACGGCAAGCAATGTGGCCTGCGCTCTATGGCTCTGCGGCCACATAGGGATTGAGACCGCAGCAGCTGATCACGCCAATGCAGGCCTACAAAGCCCGGATGAAAACCACTTCTAGATATAACCATAATGATAAGCGTCAATGCTGCCGTCACGACGAACAAGTATCCAGGCAGGGCCTGGAAAGAATCCAGGTGAGCGTATGAACCAGATCCAGAAGTCCTGAACAGTCTCTCCATATTCAGGTGGAAACATCGTTTCGGCACCGATTATTGCCAAGCCTGCGTCAGGTAAAAGCTGAATACATAGGTCACTGTCCTTGGAAAGCGCGGTCTTGATGGCCAATTGAATCTCTTCGGCTGATGCTGCTTCTGTCAGTCCAAAGGCTTCAGGCTCAGACGCCACAAGACTATAAAAGTCATCTCGTCCGGCACAGACCTTCGAGTTCACGAACAAGGCTCGTAGCCCGGTCTCAAAAGCTTCAAGGGCACCCACGCTGCCGGGCAGGGCCTGTTGGGATGCGATCACATCAGCGTCCCACCGGTAGACAGGAGGCAAGCCCTCCTGGGACAAGATCCTGGTAAAATCTTCATGGCCGACCATGACGCGGAGTTCGGTTGCGTAGAGCTCCATCATGCCAGAATCATTCTTCTGAGGAAACTCTGCATTGACAAAACAGGCCGTTCTGCTCTGGGATCATCGTGAGCCGGCAGAACCTTCAACCAGGACAGCAGTTTCGCGCATTCCTTATGTCTGCCGAAGACTCATATGATCGCCGGAAGACGAATCTTCATTCACCCGTGCCCGGTGCAGTCATGCTGACAGTGATCGTCCGGAGAGAATGATCTTGACCATCGTCGAGATCACGCATCGTCCGTTAGATCGGCCCGTCATTGCCTACGGCTCTTACAGAATCAGTCCCAAGGCTCTGGTCGACCTCTCCAAGGTCATCGAAGTTTCCCTCATCAGCACACACTGAACTGACGTGCCGAGCAACGAGGAGAGCAAGAAGTCCTAAGGATGAGGCCCTGTCACGGGCTGGAAGCGACAGTTGGCTGCAGATAGGCCCAGTGTTGGCCATTCAATCTGGACCTGCTCACCCTTGATCCAGAGCAAGGCCGAAGGTGCAGCGGCGTCGTTGCTTGGGTTGCTGCTGGTTGTTGAACTGACGTAGCGAACTCCAGACGCCGATGGAGTGCGGGTGAGCAGAACCAGCCGGCCGTTGCTCTCCACAACAGCAAACTCCGGCTGTCCATTCACGAGGGTGACGCGCAGAACATCACGGATCTCGGGGCAGGCCACGGGGATGGGTCCCTGGCTGATGGAAGCTGGATCCTCCCGGCGCGCGCTTGCAGAGATCTGACGAAGCAAATGAAGGCGCACCAAAGTGGACTCGAGCACGCAGCGGCGCAGGTCAGCGTCCCAGGTGGGCGGCTTGGCTGATTGCCAACAAGCCTGTCGCTGCTCCACCCAGAGGCGCTGCTCGCTAAGCAGAGAAGCCCTGGTGGAGGACGGCAGGCTGGGGTCAGTACGGACCAGCGTGAACAGCCGCCTGACCTCGTCATCGAAGCGGCGTAGCGCGGCATCTCTGCAGATCAACACCGTGGTGGCGCTGGCCCCGGGGGTGCATCGAATCGTCACTCCGTCGAACGACTCCACGGGCGGGGGTACAGCCATTGCCGGAACCGTCAACACGGCGAAGGAGAACAGCAGTGGCCCAACAGAGGAGGCGAACGTATGGCTAGCCGTCATGGAATAAGTTGACGAGAATGGATCTCCGGCGATCCTGGATCCAGGGGTGCCAGTGCGGATCGATAATGGGCCCAACTAAACAGGTTGTCCGTTATCCAGCGGCTTAACCCTGCGAAGAAGATAGAGTCCGTAGAAAAATCCAGGCGCAGCGAGGAGAAAGGGAGCAAGAATGCTCAGACCTACCGAAGACTGCGCTCCAGTGCCAGCGGCCTTGTGCCCTGAGGATATCACCATGAAAACGGCAAAGTCCCATAGGGCGTGCGTAAGGATCACCGGGTAGAGCGATTGAGTTCGTACACGGATGGCAGCGAACAGAATCCCACTGAAGCTCGCTGCGGCTGCTTGGATCAAGCCTGCCTGAAGCTCACCGGTGACGAAGACATTCAGCGCGTGAACCCCACCAAACAGAAGTGACGATAACCAGACGGCTTTCCATACGGAGAAGCGGTCAGTCAAGCCTTTAAAGATGATTCCACGGAACATCCATTCCTCAGATATGCCAACCAGCAGGGTGTTCAGCGCAACCCAGAATGTCGTGACTGGACCTGGAAGTCCGAGCACGAGGGCCAGGGAGAAGAAGAGCACAATCATCAGGCCAGGCAGCCACAGAATCCGCAAGGCGAATCCCCACTCCGGGGCACGAAACCCGATCTCTCTCAGGCCAAAGATAGCCGTGACCAGACAAAGAAACCCGATGGCGGCAACGAATTGCCAGGCCAATCCGCGACTGACCATGTCATTCAAAGAGGAGCTGCCTCCACCGCGAATGGCACCACCTCCGATGGTGACCATCAGCCATCCAACAAAGACTGCCAACGCGATCCAGAGAGTCTTAGTGTTTTTCATGCCCGGTCATTGAATTGGTTTTGCCGTGGTTTGCCATCAAGCCCTGTAGGGCACTTGCGGCGATCATGGGAAGGCAGCAAGGCCGTCAGCATGTTGCCACTACATTCATCCACCATTCAAGCAGAACAGTGTGATTCAATAGCAGAGTTCGCTCTATTCGGTGAGCCTTGATATCGATGCGACAACTCGTGCCTGTCATCACTGGACTCATCGCAGCGGAGAGAAAATGAGGCCCATTGCGATTCTCGGCGGGAGAGTCGATTGTCTCTGTTCAAATGCAGTTCGGCCATGGCTGAGCATCATGAGGTCATTCCTGCTCCGCTCAATAGTGGCATCGAGACCATGAACGAGGGGGTGGGTGTTGCTGCCATGAGGCACCGGATGAAAACCAAGGCGAGAGCAGTTGGATCCTTGCGCTGATGGCATCTACATTTCAGCCAATACGCATCGTTGCGCCATCCAGGAGCAGCCAGGTATTTTGCCGCCCAATGGAGGAGGTGACTATGGTGAGGCTTTGCAACTGAGAGAGCTGCACCCTGGTGAGATCGGAGAAGGATTGGGACTCAGAAGTAACAGTATGATCGAATCCTTCCTCTGCTTGGCTGTGTGATCGAATGACCCACTCCCAGGCTTTCAAGGCTACGCCAAGGCACCCACTCCCATTGCGCCAACCTTGCAGATGCAAACGCCTCTTTGATCAATTAATGCTAAAGTCCTGCACTACCATTTGACCATGCAAGCAAGCAACAAAGTCTTCAAGTCGTTGGCGATACTTTCGCTGGCATGCCTCGCCGGTGCTGTCCCATCTGCCATGGCGGCCCCCCAGAAGATCCAGCAATCTCAAGCAGTCAAGATGCCCTGCACCCTGAGCTGGGGCCCAAAGGATCGAAACGCCTTGGAGGCGGAGTGCAAAATCTTTTGGACAAAGGGTCAGGGCACTTCGATTATCGTATCTGGACAGCGTTGAAGTATCCTTCGCCAACGGCTATGCGCAAGGATCTTTACTTTGGCATCCTGATCTTCCCCGACACCAAAACAGCACTGATGACGTCGATGGGTATTTTTGAGCTGGAAGATGGGCCTGTTGAGCTCGCCGACAATCCGCTTGATCTTCAGAAGCTCAAGGATCGTCAGTACGTTCGCTGGACCAATGGCAGGCATCGCCTTGTTCTTCACCCACGCCCAGCTTCCTGACGCAGGGGGTTTGGCATTTCTTGAAAAACAGCCGCTCACCTTGTACAATTCCCCTCATCCGATCACCACCTGACTTCCAACTCCAAGAAATGAAACTCTCAGCATTGTTTCGTCGCAGCATTGCCATGTCCAGCCTATTCTTCATGGGCAGCCTGGGAATGTCAGCCGGGAATGCATTCGCCAAGGTTCCTCAATTCCACTATGTCTGCCCTGGCGGGATTGATGTGCACGCCGATCGTGGTGGGCCCGTTTGGATCAATGGAATAGAGGCCATGGTTCAGGAGTTCAGTCCTACCTATTACGAAGCCAAGGGCTCGGGCACCACGATTTCAATCAGCAAGAATTCCGGCGAGTCCCTCTATGTGTCTTACACCCGTTCTAATGGAGCCCATGGGATCTGCAGCGCCGTTCCAGGCTCTGGGATGAGCTCATCCCCTTCCAGCTCAGGACAGTCCGCCAAAGTTGCTCGGCTTTCGGATGGCACCTTTCAGGTGCATGTTGGAGGGAGTTGCCGGGTGTACTACAACGCCATGGGGGGCCGCACCATCCAAACGCCTGCATGTACACCGAGCCTCGTCCAGCAGGCCGATGATTCCATGGCTCAGAACCGGCCTCCATCGTCACAACCAACGATGTCGACTGTCGCCGCGGAAGATGCCTGTCTGGCAGCCGTCGCCAAGACGACGGGAGTGTCGCAGAACCGTCTCAGCATCCTCGATGTGATGACTGCCGAAGCAGGTATCGGCGTGATGATTCGGGTACCAGGCGCCCAGGCACCCTGGACCTGCACCAGCGATCGCAGAGGCCGGGTGCAGGGTGTGATGTACACCGGTTCGGAGGGAAGACTCTGACTGATCATTCACTCATGAGCTGATCACAAACGAGCGCTTGAATCGTGCTGGCATGCCGGCAGTTGATCAATCGCTCTGCAGGATTGGCCATGGCAGCAATCAACGGTGCTTGTCGTCCTTACGCCACAACAGCCCCGCGATCCCCGTCACCACGCCCGCTCCGCCCAAAAAGAAACCGATCGGGATCAGAGGAAAAGCCTCCCGGACGATGCCATCGGCATCGACCCGGACCCCGATCAGTTGGTAGGCCACAGCACAGGCCAAGGCACCAACAATCAGCAGTAAGGAGAGGCGAATGAAGGTTCGCTTCATGACGATCCAGCCAATTCAGATCCAGAGCCTACTGGCTCGTACGGAACGCAACCACTAAAAAGCTGATTTACGTTGGCCGGATTCCTAGGCGGCTGGTCGTCATGTTCCGATCAGCCTCGAACCTGCTCCTTCAAATCTTCTTGACGCCCTTGAACACACCATTGGAGTTAAAGGTGCAAGTGAAGACTTGAGTGAAGGTGCTTGATACGTTGTACTGCCCGTACACCATATAGGTGCCATTGGACTGACGACTGGGCTCGTTGCTGGTGATGTACCGAGGGCTTTGGTTGAACTTTTCGGCGGCCATGCCAGTGCAATAACGTGCCATGTTCTCGACCTCTACACTCTCCTTGGCGGAGCCACCACCACTGGCAGAACGCTTGTCGCTGGTCATCGTGACGCCGTCGAACTCACGATGTTGGTTGTACTCACAATAGAAAAACATCGCATTGTCACCCTCTGCGGGAGTCTGTCCATAGACGCGGTAGTTGCTCCCCTTACGCTCGACTGGCAGGGTGGAGATGTCGCGAGGACTCACGCTGTATTTAGCTGCCACTTCACCTTGGCAGAAACGCATCATGTTCGATTCGTCGATATTTGGGCGGCTCTCCTTTGCCTGTGCTGAAACCCCCAGCCCCGAGGTGGTCAGAAGAACAGCGGAAGCGATCAGGAGAGCAGGATGGCGCATGTGTGTGTTTTGCGGACGTGGGGTTTGACAAATGCGCAAGCAAAATGCAAGCATAATTTCAGTTGTGGCCTTGAACCACTCAGGCTTTTTAGCAGTTCGTGCGTCCAGGGGCCAGGCTTCCGTCAGCGATACCTGACGCTTAGCAGCGTCAATCCAATTTGGTGACTTTCAAGAAATCAAGGCTTGAGGGTGCATGGCACGGCACCGCCCTGATGGCGAAACGATCAGCCATTGAGATGCTCTCGCTTGCCACCGACTGGTAGTGCTGCGCTCAGTTCAGTCGTTTGCGGCTACACCGTCTGAGGTGGAGTTGCTGCGGTTGATGCGCTTGCGAAGCTGTCGGGGGCACCGATGGCGGCGAAGGCTCTTTAGCAGAGACAGGACCGGCGATCAGCGGGGGGACAGAAGTCGGTTTGATGGAGGGCCTCAATGGACTGGAGCACGCTAGTCAGATCCGGCTACGCCATGCATCAGTGGGGGAAGCGTCGAGTCAGGGATCGGGAATCATGCTGATCGTGGCCTGGTGATGGTGAATGATGCCCCGATGCGCTCGGTGGTGGGTCAGGCCTTCGGAACCGTTTCGTAGGTGCGCCGAACACGGGTGATGCGGTCCAGCGGTGACTTCTCTGATGTGGTCTGGCTTTTCTGGACAGGCCCCATCGTTAACCTGTGAGGCGGGGCACCGTCCCTGAGAAGGGGCTCCCACCCATGCACCAGCGCCGTACCCACAGACCCGACTGCAAGGCCGGGCACCAAGAAGGAGATGAGCATCCCAGCCCTCAGGCGCAGCAGCGCACCCTGCTGACACGGCCCACCAGATGCCTCATGCCAGCCTCGACCCCAGCGGTGAACTTCACTTCGGAGCTGGGTGCCCATGCATGTTCCGCCAGCAGCAGCTCCTCCTGCTGTCTCCGGAACCGCTCCGCCGCCGGCTGCTCCCGTTGTGACATCGAGTGGCTGAACCAGGAAGGCCCCATCACCAGACCCTGAATAAAGGGCGACCTTCCGTGCCGTCCAAGGCCCCCGTGACGTAGTTGTACGTCCGATCAACAGTCGCCGTCAGCAGGTAGCGGATCGCATCAGCGGTGTGATCCGGGCCGGTGGTATCAAGATCGCCGGAGTGCAGCTCGTCATGCACAAGCACCGGCAGCGTCGCCCAGAAGCTCTCACACCTGGGTGTGGCATAGAGCCCCGCCGCGGTGGGATCCCCTGCTGCTTCCAACATCCTGCTCACCAGCGCCCAGCCCGGAATGCGACGGACCTTCGGGGCCGCGATGAAGCTGACCCCCTGCTGCGCCAGCTGATTGCCCAGGCTGCCCTCTGTGCTGCCGATCTCCGCCGCCATCGCGGCATCCATCAACCGGTGCTTCCTTGAGACGTCGCGCAGCTCGATGCGGTTGCGTTCGGCGAGCAGGAAGGCCGCCCGGGCGATGGTTGCGGTTGTGGTCCTGCGATCACCGATGTTCCACTGCCGCTGCCCATCGGGGGTGCGCAGGTCGGTGTAATGCTCATCGAGCAGAATCACACTGTTCGCCCCGATCTGCTTCCTGCCCCAGAGGATCGGCTGACGCGGCCTGTAGGCCAGGATCAGACTCGATGGGCTGCGGGTACCCCAGTCCAGTGTCAGCCACAGATTGTGCGGGTTGTAGCTCCGATCCGTTAGGGGCAGCCCGCCCAGGTCCATCACCTTGATGCGCTCCACGTCCCACACCGGCCCAAAGAACGCACCAGAGACCGTTGCCCAGTTGCCGTAGACCTCGGACTGGATCCTGGCATCATCAAAGTTGCAGGATGCCTTGAGACTCTCGATGTAGGCATCGCGATCAACGATGTGCGGGTTGTCAAAGAGCGTCGATGGCACATAGACCACTTCCTTGCGGAACATCTCGCAGTAGCCCGGCCGCCAGGCACTCAGCCGTGAGATGACGTGCTGATAGATCCACCAACTGCCGATGTTGTTCGGGTTGGCGGTCATCACCAGCCTGGGCACCACACCAGGTGTTGTCGATCGCATCGATGACTTCAGCCGCAGTACAGGGCCAGGATCGGCGATCTGAGCCACCTCATCGATGTAGACATGACTAAGGTCCAGACCCTGGAACCTACCGAAGCTGGCCTCGTCCTTGATGTAGTGCAGATACAGGATGCCGCCGGTGTTGAACCTGAACTCCTTTGCAGCAGAGAGATACTTGCTGTCTTTCAGCTCCGGCGTGATCTCGATTTGATCCAGCAGTTCGCGTTCAAGCTTGCGTAATCCGGCTAGATCCTTGCGCACCAGCGCACCGACATACCCCGCACCGAACCGCACTGCATCACGGACAATTAACTGCACCACAGCGGTACTCTTGCCGCCACCACGGCCTCCGCTGAGCAGCAGGTCACATTCGTCCGGTACCGCCAGCACCAGCTTCTGCCATGGCAATGGTTGCAGTCGCTCAGTCATGGTCAAGCAATCCTGCAGTGCTTGTGCCAGCGATGCGCTGATTCCTGATTTGCGTCAGCCGTCTCTGCAGATCCTGTTCGCTGGGGTCGGGGAGGATCGAGAGTTCCTGCTGGAGTGTTTCCTCCTGGTGCAGCAGGCGGCGTTCGGCCTCGGTGATCAGCCGTTCCCGTGCTTCCACCAGCACGGTGATTACCGCCTCAAGTCGCTCCTTCTCCGCCTGGAGAGCTTGCCTGGGGCCTGCTCCAGGGCCAACCCTGGCGAGGGTCTGCTCAAGCCGCTGGCGATGGTTCCGCAGAGTGCCGGCGGCCGAAAGCCTTGAGCTGTACGCGCTACTGAGTACTTCCTCAGCGGTGGTTGGGTAGTTGGCGTTCATGGGCCTGCCTCCAGGCGCAGGTGCGGCTGGTCCCTCCGGAGGTGACTCGCTGCCATCGGCCTGGGGTTCGGCAGGTTGAGGTACTCGCAATGGAGAAGGGTTGCCGTCGACCTGGCAATCGCCATCGGCTCATTCGCACCTGGCCATCAGTATAAACCAAGATTTTGTGCCACAGCCGGGCTTATTTGATGGGTGGCAGAAAAAATCTGGGGGCGACTTTCTGGGTGCCATCAGAATCCGACCACTACCCCCGGGTGGCTGGCTGGTTGTTGAGCTTAATGAGAAGTAGATATTCTCGTGCGAGTGTATATGGAAGCCCCTCAGAGTGCGGCAGAATTGCAACCCCACCCCCACTTCATTGCGTCCATTTCTGCTATACTTGAGATCACATAGTCAGATGATCTCAAGGCTTCCGAACGCACAACCTGGGGACCGCCCGTCTAGGTCAGCGTGGCCATAGGCGGGCTCCGGAGTGCCGGCAGATGGTACCTGCTGGCACCCGAAACCCATGACCAGTACAGCACAACGTCCCGCCTGGGATGTCTCGCAGCAGACAGAAACTGCCATCGCAGGCTCTCCGCTGATCTTCCGTGATCAGCGCCTGATGATGTACAGCACCGGCCACTGGCAGGTGCGGGACGTGCACCTGCAGCGCTCCGGCTACATCACCTTCACACTCGGCCATCCCGACACCAACGAGTCGGCCGAAATTGAAATCCGCCACACCGACTGGGAAGGTGCCGCGCGGGAACTGCACAACGCCATCGTGTGGTTCGTGCAGCGGGCTGGTGACAGTCGCCACAACAGCAACGAGCGCCAGGCCGCCGAATGCTTCCTGGATCGCGTGGAAGGCGCCATCGCTGGTGCCCGTGCCGCTCTGGAATCCAGCCGTGCCAGCGCGGTGGAGGTGGCGCGATGATCCCATTACCTGATCGCACCGCTCACTGGGGGGTTTGGCGACACCGGGCGTGGCAACGTCCCGTCCGATCGTGGCGCCGCTGATCACTGGGGGTGGCATCCAGCGCTGTTACCAGCCAGCCAGGCCTATCACCGCCAGTACTGCACCACCGTTCCCGAGATCGGTGGCCAGCTTTGGTGGCCCGTGGTCGAAACCCTGGATCCGGCCACCGGCTACGTGCTGAGCGCCATCAGCTACATCCGCTGGGAGGCGTGCGATGCCGCACGCCGCATCCTGCGAAGTGGTCGGGCCGCGGCGATCCGTGATGCCTGTCCAACATGCGCACCGCGCGTGGTCTGGGCTGGTGGGCCATCGTCACCGCTGACCTGCGCCTGGCGACCGAAGCGCGGCACCCTGCCTCGCTGGTCCGACGCCAGCATCCCGAACGCCATGGGGACAGCCCCGGTGGGGGTGCGGTCATGACCGCCACCATCATCATCAACCGCCCTGCAGGTGTCGTTGACTATCTGCCGGATATCGGCGCCTACTTTGCCTGCCTGGCGGCCTACAACAATGGCCGCTTGCATGGTGCATGGGTTGATCTGGAGGAGATCACCTCCACCGATGATCTGCAGGAGTGCATCGACTACATCCTGGCCAGCTCACCAGAGCCCGGTGCCGAGGAATGGGCGATGCATGATCATGCCGGGCTGCCGGATTGTCTGACCCATACGGAATGGCCAGATCTCACTGATCTTGCCGCTTACGATGATGCCCTGGCGGAGATCGGTGATGATGCCGACGAGCGCGAGGCATTTCGCCTCTATTGCAACGATCGCGGCGAGATCGTCGACGTCGAGGCCTTCCGCGATGCCTACAACGGACGGCACGACTCAGGATCGGATTTTGCCTACGACCTCGCCGATGATTGCGGCCTGATTCCCGAGGGCATCACCTGGCCGGTGTCATGCATCGACTGGGAGGCAGCCTGGCGAGAGCTGGAGATCGGTGGTGACTACACCAGCGAATCGGCCAGCGCTGGAGGGGTGCATATCTTCCGCACCTGCTGATCCATCCACCCTGGCCCCGTCGGCTACGGCTGGCGGGGCTCCTTATTGCGAACGCGAGCAAGTCTCCAGCGCTGATCACCGCAATTCCTTATTGAGAATGGCTGCAGCGCAGGCGACTTGCTCATCTCTCAGATCCGCAAATCAAACAGACACCAAAATCATGCCCAAGATCAATCGACACGGGAAGGCAACTGCCCTCACCGATGAACAGCTCGACCAGCTGATAGCAGCGGCACCCAGCGACTGCTACCGGACGCTCTGGATTCTGCAACGTTGGACCGCCGCCAGGATCGGCGAGGCACTGGCGCTTACTTGGGCAGATGTCGCGGGTGGCGTTGTCACCTTCCGCAGGGCCACGACCAAGACCCGCCGCACACGTCAGATCATGCAGTCGCCGCACCTCGTTCGAGAACTTGCCGCATGGCGCGATGAATGGGCTCGTATGAATGGCCGCACGCCTTGTGGTGATGATCACCTGTTTCCAGGCCGGTTCGGGCCCAATGAATCGCTCACCCGGCAGGCAGCGGACATGGCGCTGCGGAAAGCTGTCTTGAATGCCGGCCTAGTCGGTGTGAGTACGCACAGCTTCCGCAGGTCGCTGGCGCAGCGTGTGGTGCGGCAGACCAACGATCTGCGCCTGGCGATGGAGATCACGGGCCACAAGTCACTGGGCTCGCTGGGAGAGTATCTGGGCGTCGATGAGGATGCCATTGCCGCGGTGCTCTCTTGAATGGGGCCCGACTGCCAAATCTGCCTCGGGCGATGAATGAGCCGTTGTTCCCGTGAGCGAAGTCGGGAGTTGGCGCTCCCCAGCCAGTTCGTGACCAACAACCGAGGTGCCGAGACCCGTCATGAATGCCGGCCACCAGAAGTCTGCCCATTGGACTGGGTCACAATGCGCCCCATGAACAGCACCCGTGAATGGGCCCTCTCAGTCGGCGGCGCAAATTGACCGCATGTTGTTCTGAATGGCCCGGCACCTACTCAGCGGACTCAAGGGGCTCCACATCAATGACACCCTCAGCACGCGGACGTGCATCTACCGTGATGCTCGGCATGCCATTAGCCACAAGCGCCATATAGCTATCTCGATCCATTGGCGCCAAAGCATTACGGGTGGATTCGTCTACTTCAATGCGGGCAACAGTGTCTGCACCTTCTCTTATGCCGAGGAATGTCGTGATTTCCTTCACGGTGGCGACAATTCCACTAAGAGGCTTTAGATCCACTGGTTCATGCTTGATCGTCTCTGATCCATCAGGATGACGAGTGGCTGTTTTCTTGCCTTGTTTTGCTATCTCCCACTGTTCGTGAAGCTCTTGCAGTACGAACTCGTGCTGTGCTAGCGCCTTGGCACGCCATTCCTCGCCAGCGTCGGCCAAGGTGGCCTTCCAGGTGGACTTGACCAGCTTGATGTCACGATAGGCCGCATTGCGATCAATGCCTAGCTCCGCTGCAATCCGGCGCACTGAATAGCCTTTGACCACCAAAGGCGCAACCTGCTCACTTACGCGTTGCTGCCGCTTGGGGCTGGCCTTGGCAAGGGTGCTGGCAGTGGCCATGAGGATGGGAACGGTTATCAGACTCACTTTATAGGGGTGTCTCACCCTTCGGCCCACCCCTCGTGCGCTTGACCCAGCAGGGCAGCGGTTTGACCGGGCCAAGGCACTGGAGGTAGAGACATTGTCGCGAATCGCTTAGTGGGCCGGTCAAGGCCGGTTGCGCAACAGGGCCCCAGCAGCCATGTGCTGACCGGGGGGAGCGCCCACCAGCCTGCCCTGTGGGGTGTAACGAATATGAGTTAGACGATGCCGTTGTGAGTGCCGCTTTGCGGGCCAGGGCGATCAAGTGCCCATCAAGTGCCAGGACGGGCCCGCGGGCCCGGATCAAAGGCCATCGAGAAGGGGGCTGTTGTCGGCCTCCTCAGCCCGCTTGATGCGAGCGAGGGTGGCTGAGCAGACGGCTGCGGGCAGGCCTGTAACTCGTACGACATCACGAAGTACACCCGGAGCGGAGGCATTGGCCTTGAGCTGCTCAAGGGCGGCCTCAATGCGTTCGAGGTGGGTCTGGACCGGCCCAGGTCCGGATTCAATGCTGTCCATATGGTCCTGGACCGGTCCGGTCCGGATGTCTGGTCCGCCCAACCCCGCTGGTATGAATGGGCTGGACTGGATGACCAGATCGGACCGCATAAAAGCGCCCCCTATAGACCCCTCCGGGAGAGCACACCCCCCCCCACGGACTACTGACCCTATACCCCCTTCATTCTTAAGAACTTTAGATAAATCATCTGGTCCATCTGGTCTAAGGGGCAAGGTGCCACTCCCCACCCGCGTTTCAACCGGACCAGATAGTCCCCCACTGAAGCGGTCTACGTCTGGTCCGTGTGCGGCTGCTGGTCCGGGTTCTGGTCCTTGGTCGCCGTCGGCATCCATGCGCCGCCAGAGGCGGAGCTTCTGCCCGTCGATTACGGGCCGGTACTGCTCGAATCCGAGCCGCTTGAGGAGTGGGGCAATGATGCGTGCGTGGGCGGAGGTGGTGGCGCCCTCACGGACGCAGCGAGCACCGAGGATGGCCTCGACGGTCGAGAACTCATCGGGCGCCCGGATCAGCTCGAGGCGGGTGTCACCACGGCCGTCGGGGACAGTTTCAGCGAAGCCCTCGAGCCAGCGCTGCAGGAGAGCGGTCCAGGGGTGTTCACCGTGGAACTGCTCGTTGGCGGCCTCGTTGGCGGCGAGCTGATCATCAAGGAGCCAGGTGCTTTCATCGTTGCGGTAGGCGATGAGAGCGGCCTTCCAGATCCGGTCACGGTTGGCGGCGATGGCCTCGACATCAATGTGGCGGGTGATTTCAACAATGAGGAAACGCCTGTTGCCGGTGTCATCAACGAGGAAGTCTCTGCGGTTGCAAGTGCCGACCAGGGCAAAGCGTCGCGGGAAGGACTGCGACACACGGCCATAAGGAGGCCTAAAACTATCCTTAGAGGCACTGATCAGTGCCTTGAGCGCACCGGCCTCCTTCCTGCTGGTGATGGTTTCGAGCTCTGCGAACTCATACAGCCAGTGCTGGTGCATCACGACCAACCTGTCCTTGTCCGAGTCCTGGTGAGTGTCGTTATGCCACTCAGCACCGACCAGGGCCTTGAGGCTGCGTGTTTTACCGAGGCCCTGCTGATCGCTCTGGAGCACGGTCATGGTTTGGAACTCGCAGCCGGGCTCGAGGGCACGATTGACGAGGCCGAGCAGGAGCAGGCGAAGGTAGAGCTGCTGAAGGGGATCCGTGACGCCATAGAAGGCATAGAACTCATCCCAGGGCAGGGGCTCGATGGTGGGGTCGCCTTCGACGGTCTCGAGGTAGACCTGCACAGGATGGAAGCGTGAGTGCCTCGAGGCAGCTATGAGCGCATCGGTGGATGATTCCTTGGAGATGGACCAGCCGGCTTCACTGAGGCCGACGTGGAGGTCTTCGATCTGCTCGGCCGGGATCGAGATCTTGTCGATGGTTGGCGCGAGGGCGAGGTCATCGAACTGCAGGCGCCGCCCCAGAACCTGGCGAAGGGTGGCGGCGAGATCACCTTTGACGAGATCAGTGCGCTTCCTGCCGTTATCGGTGTCCTGCCAGCCGGAGCCGACAGCAACGAGCAGCGCGACCCCACCACAGACCCCCTCCACCTGCGCCGTGGCGGCATTGATGCGAGCGTTCCGGGCCGCTTCAACGCGAGGCGCATCAATCAGGCGCTGCAGGCGACAGACGGCCGCAACAAGCGGAGCGTACTTCTGCTGGCACTCGCTTACACCTCGCCGGATTTCGGACTTGATGTGGCCGGCGGGCGCCTTGGTTTTGGCGGTGATGGCATCACGGAGTGGGACGAGGTTGCGGTCATCGCCATCAGCACCAACACGAGCGGCGGTGATGGCCACGAGCGAGGCGATCACCGGATGGATGGCGGGATCGGGCCACTTCAGATCTGGATTGGTGGCAGCGATGCGATCGAGGATCTGATCAACAGGCAGTGCATCGGCGAGGTGTGCATCAACAGCGGCCTGGGCCCTCTCGAGCTGCTGGTGGAGAGCGTCCTGCCCCCCTGCACCCCCGTGGCCGTTCTGGCTCAGGCCTAGGCCATCACCTGCACCCGCCCAACCCTCTGCACGGGCCCGGGCCCAGAACACACCTTCATTGAGCCACCCGGAACTACGCAGCACCTGCGGGATGTCCCAGCCGCAGCTGGCTGATGGCGAGTGCTCTTCCATCAATCCGATGGCCTCATCACAAGCGCGGCCTTCATCGCCGTGGAGCCGGTAGAGCGCATCAGTGAGGCCGCAGAGCACGAGGCGGTGATAGGGATACCGGTAGGGGCTTCCTTCCGGTAGACCGCTCACGCGGCGTGGGACGACGGCCAGGGCAGCATTGATCTCGGCCAGCGTGCGCGGCGGCAGGTAGGGGCGGCCTTCAGCTGCTCGAGCGGCTTTGCGTTCGTCTTCGGTGGGTGGCCCTACTTCTCCGTCCCGTGGGGCAGAGCCATAGAGCTTGGTGCCGGATTGCAGGCCTGCGATCAGATCCTCGAGGGCCGGGTTAGCTGCCACCTGTGCATCCACCCAGGCCTCGAGCTGCTCGAGCCTGCAGGTGATCGGCGTGCCGCTGGCATCGCGGCCCTCCCAGACGACGGCGGTCTGGCCGATGATCTGACCTTTGAGTTCTGGATCACCAAACCGCTTGGCCACCTTGTCAGTGGCGATGTAGCTGGATCCAGCGAGGCGCATCAACCGGCTGGGGTTACGGCAGACCGCATCACTGCCGAGCACGACGACGAAGCGCTCCATGAACCGCGTCCACCGTGGGATGTCGGTGCAGGGTTGATCGAGCCGCCACCAGACATGAAGCGAGCCGCCCTCCCAGGTGTTGAGACCCAGCACCGGCGTCGGGAGCCCAGATGCCCTAACCGCCTCCACCCTCGACCAGGCCTCCTGCCAACTGACCCCATCCCATTCCGCAAATGCAGCGGGGCAAGCCTTGACGCTGCGGTCATCCCCGGCGCCGCCAGCGATCAGATAGAGCCGTTTGCTCTGGCCCTGTGCCGCGATCAGATGCGGGAGGCGGGCCTCGAAGGTGGTGCCGGGGACGGGTCCGAGATCCTGCGCAGCGCTGCCGTCCCACTTGATGGCACGGAAGTAGGCGAGATCTGCGGGGATACCGAGCAGCTCGAGGTGGAGGGCTGCCTGGTCTGAGTTGAGAAGCGAGCCGTCGCGCCTGGCATCAGCAACCCGAATAGCAACTAAGCCATGCCCTACGGCTTCTGCCGTGGCAACACCACTGTGAGCAACAGGCTCACTCTGGGCGGATTGTGGCTGGTTGCTAAGATCGGACACAGTTGCATCGTTTTGAAACCCAGTTGCTCGAGATCTCGAAAGCAAGACAGCAACTTGAGTGGATAGGGGTGGGGCAACCTGCCCCTTTTTCATCCCTACGGAGAGGGGGAGCTGGCACGCTTGCTGGCGTTAGGAGCAAGACTGGCTGTGGCAGTCCGTTGACTCATTGATTGATCTCTTGCCAATGGGGATCGGTCAAAGAGCAGGTCCCAACACCATGCACGTGCGGTGGTGGAACCTGCTCCGTTCAGATGGATCAGGCGTTGAGGGTTGCTTCTAGCCCGCGGCGCATGATGCGGCGGGCGGCTTCAGCAAAGGAGGAGAATTCCCTTGCTTCCTGGAAGGCGAGGATCTGCTCGTACTCCGCAGGAGAGATGCCGAAGGTGATCGGCATGGCGCGGGACCGGATGGCAGTCGATTGCATAACGATCGATGCGATTTGCGCGTTTGACTTGCATAAGCTACGGAGAGCAAGCCCTGCTCAATCCGGCACCCACGGACAGCGAATTACACCCACTGCAAGACTGTTACATCTCGTTATAGACATAACGAGACATGAGAAAGCCCCGGTGAAGAGCCGGGGCGGGTGGCGCTGAGGAACGCTTGTTGTCAGTCTTCATCTTCCACGCGCTCCCCCGCCAAGGCATGAACTGCCGCATCCCACGGGATTGGCTGCCCCATCAGCCGCTGCGTCACTTGCTCACGGAGGTCATTTGGGATTTCGACCTCTTCATCGTCTGCGGCAGCTAGTGCGGCCTCCATGGCTTCCTCTGCCGCTCGGATCTTTGCTGCCCGTCGGTACGCCGCGGCCAGCGTTGCCTCATCGGGCACCACCTTGATGATTTCCATGGCATCGAGCTGGCCGTGAACGAACGCAATGAACTGAGCGGATGTCATGGCGTTGAGCTCGATCCGCTCTCCACCCCAGCCGCCGAATTCTGCGGTGCCCCTCGTGACGAGGAATGCGAGTTCCTCATCGGTGGCCCCGCATTCCCGCAGGTTGTGGCGCGGATCCTTCTTCTGCTGCTTGCTGAACTCAAACGGCTCTGATTCAAGCTCCATCTCCTGGGCCTGTTCCAGCCGCAACCCCAGGCTGTGCACGATCGGGCTGGCATTGAACTGATAGCGGCGGCCGTCGTTCTGTATCGTGCGGGCGATCGCCAGGCCGGCGAAGTCGAAATCATGGAGCAGCAGGATCGGGATGCCCTGCTGGCTGAGCTCATCCACCAGCCGACGGGCAGCGGTCGTGCTCATCCCTTTGGTGGAGAAGATGGCCACGTCGTAGAGCTCCGCTGTCCGGGCCGCCTCGAACAGGGCGGTGAAACCTTCCTTCTCGATGAAGATGGCAGCGCTGTAACGCCCAGATGGTCCGCAGGTGTGGATCCGGTTAGGCATGACGTCACTGACGTCTAGTACCGCCGTATCAGGTGCGCACCAGCTGTTGATATAGTTGCGTACCTTAAGTGTCCCCATCGCCACCCGGATTCTTGTGTGAGGCTCCATGAAGGTGCCGCGATCGTCGTAGACCACATCCCAGTCTTTGGTGAGCTCGAAGTTCTCGGAGATGAAATCAGGCAGAAGGGTCTGAGTGAAGTACGTATCGCTGAGCGGCTTGCCGGTTGCGTTCAGGATCGCGCCCCGTGCGGCGTACATCACCTGACGGGCGTTGGCCGGCAGGGTGTTGTTGTTGCTGGCCTTCATGTAGGCATCGGCCATCACGGCCCATGCTGCCTCCTTGGTGGTGACGCCACTCTGCTGGCGACTCAGGCGTTCCAGCTCCTTCTCTGTTGACTGTGCATCACGCCGCTGCCTGGCCTTGAGCTTCTTCCAGTTCTTGGTGATGGCATCGATCACGGTGCGGATGGCGGTCCACTGCTCTGGGGTGAAATTGATCAGGGTCTTGCCGCGATCGGTGTACCGAAATGCAGGGCAGACCATGTGGAGCACCACGGTGATCGGGTCGCGGTAGTCGGCGAAGTTATCGGAGAGGGCGCTCTGGATGAGATGATGCGGCACCTCCCGCAGCGGGGAGTTGTTGGCCCCGACCACAAGGACACGAGTGCGCTCGGCGTTGCTGGAGACAGCGAACCAGCCCTCCACCACGAACGGCCTGTTTTCGTCCTCCACCAGCACCTTGGCGTAGGCCGTGCTGCCCTCTCGGATCTGATGCAGCCGTTCGTGGAGCGTCCTGCCGATCACCCCAAGCCGTTTGGCCTTGACCGGCTCACCCCCGTAGGCAGCGATCACGTCATGCAGTTCCTGAACCTTGTCCTCAAGCACCGCACCGCCTGTGGTGAAGGCAGCGGTAATGGTGGTGCGCTGCAGCGTCAGCTCATCGAGCACAGCGCTCTGCGTCCAGCTACCACTCATGCCAGCGAACTGCTTGATGAAGTCCCGCACGAACATGGTGGGACTGCTGGCCAGATGGGCGCAGAGCAGCGCCTTGAACTGCCCGCGGTAGTACCAGCTCGCCGGTGGTCTGGCGAGCGGCTTCCACTTCTTGAAGACCCAATCGGCGGCCGAGCGCGGGGCTGCGTACCAACTGTTATCAGGATCGCGCTCCCCATCAAGGACACGGATCCTGACGTGCGGGTTGAACAGGCCGAAGCTCCAGGCCAGCTCGGTGGCGGATGTAAAAAGTGAATCCTCGAGTTCGCTTGCTGCCCCGGGCCAGGCGATCCTTACAAAAGTGCCAGCGGCCGGCGGCACGAGGATCTGCTGGTGATCGAGCACCGGCTCATTGCGGATCGAGTCGAAGCTGGCCGTGATGCGGTGCTCCACTCCCTTGGCGGTGATGGTGACGTCGCCGCGGCCATGGGCGACGAAGCCGGCGGCATAGAGGCACTTGAGGGCATTGCCCAGCTGGCCCCTGGTCGGGCTGACGTAGAGGTTGTTACTGCTGGTGCGGCTGAGGTAGTCCAGCGAGCTGGCCACGGTTTCCGGGGGAATCCCGGGCCCGTTGTCGGCCACCATGAGCTCGTCGGCCCCCACGGTGATGGTGATCTCCGGCGAGATAACACCGGCGCCTTCTGCAGCATCGAGAGCGTTGTCGATCAGCTCCTTGAGGAGCATGGGGAGCCAGCTTTCGCGCCCGGCGCCCATCTGCATCTCCAGTTCCTTCTCGGAGAAGAACTCTGCGGTACGGCTCACCGTGAAGGTGGTGCGTGCAATTTCAGCCATAGGGTCCCCCCGGCGGCCGGTTGCCGCCATTTCGTGAGTGCATAGGTTGTTGAATCAGGTGGCCCCTGCTTGGTCCGGCGCAGGGGCGTGCCGGTGGTGGTCAGCCGGTGCCTTGAGCAATGCCGAGCAGCTCGGCGTCGTGGCCCTTGCCGCGCTTCAGGGCGGCCATCTCGCGGCGTGCTTCCTGCTCAACGAGGCAGTCGGCGGCATCAACGGTCTGCTCGAACAGGCGGTCGAATCCGTCGCAGGTGTGGCAGTCGATCGGGTGTGGGATGTCCGCCTGAAGCAGGTGGCGGTAGGCAGAGCCGCCATGGCGCGAACAGGTCGTGATCGATCGGGTTGCTGAGCAGCTCGACCAGTACATCGCGCAGGGCATTGCTGCGGGTGGTGTGGATCGTCTCTCCATCCTTCGCCAGGCAACGGCGGAGCCGGCCCAGCAGCTGCTCCTCGTTGATGGTGCGGCTCATGGCGGCACCTCCGTGGCCGGTGCCAGCTCGTCACCTCCGAAAGCCAGTCCGCTGATGGAGTCGAAGGTCAGGGATGGGATCTCAGCCGGCGTTGCCAGCAGCTCCTCGGCCAGGCCAAAGGTGAGCCATCCCTTGCCGAAACCAGGATCCAGCAGGCCGGAGACGAGCCAGCGGATCTGCATGTCATCGACTGTGGTGTCGGTGGTGATGCCACAGCCGTAGAGCACCTCGCCGGCTGCAAACTCCCAGGAGGATGCGCTGCGGGCCATGTGAAAGACATCCCATGCGTAGCCATCCCAGGAGGATCCACAGCCCTCGTTGATGGCGGTGGCCACCAACTGCTCGAGGCCAGCAGTGACGCGCACCTCGAAGTCAGGCTTGATCGCAGCGGTGGCGGTGATGGCCTTGGCGAGGTTGCTGCGATCAGAAGGGAGGAACAGGACCTCGATCATCTGGCGGTCGAACTGGCCGTAGCCGAAGGCAAAACCCATCGGCGCCATGCGGGCATTGATCGCCAGGTAGAGCTGCTGCTCGTTGAAGGCAGCCCAGGGACATCCCTCGGCTTTGAGAACCATGCGGGGATCGCGCGCTTTTGAGGAGTGCATCTGTTTAGGGGGGTGTGGGATCAGTAATCAGCCAGTGCAGCCTCGATCTCCAGCGGAGTCATGACCTGATGGGACATCACTGCCTGCAGAGCCGGGATGTTCCACTGGAGGGGTGCAACTGAGCCGAAGCCTTGTCGCCTGTAATGCACAGATGCGGTGAGCCGCCCATCCTCAACATCACGACGCAAGGTACGTTCGTGGATGTCAAGAATGCGGCAAGCATCACCGGTCCGATACCACTGTCGTGGACGGTCCATTGGAGAAATGAAGGGGGGCAACGGATGAACTGCCTAGGCAGCCTCTCCCGTCGGCTTCACCTGGGTGGACCAAGATCCCGAACGATTCGGAGAGTCCGCAGGTGGCAGCCGCTGCCAGAAGCATATCCCATCCATCCCCAGACTGCACACACCCCTTAAGCGACAGGCTTAGTGATTGTGGCACAATTGCTATCTCAATACGTCGCTTGACGTGATGACACTGCTAAGGCCCCTTAGGCGATAGTTGCTGTCAGGGATTCGTGCTGCCACCACTTTCCGTATCTACGCCATATTGATCCGCTTGCAATAGATCGCATGTTTACACTCCATGCCTCGCAAGCTGCGTGCTGATCCATGAGGGCGGAATCCAACTGCGCTTGTCGCACATGGCGATACCGAAAAGTGCACGGGCTGAGCTTTTGACCCCTTCTGCTCAGCTCATGCCGCACCAACATCCATTGAGCTAGGCGGCGAGGTAGTCGGCGAGTAAGCGCATCTGCCAGACGGGTCGCTACAACCCAGAGCCACCAGGCTGCGGATAAGGCCCTTCTGGCCACTACCGAGCGCCTGGTCCTGGTGGGGGTCAGCGCTCAAAGCTTTCGGCGGAGCCTGGCCCAGTCGGCTGTGCGTCGGGGCTTCCCCCTCCATCTGGTACGGCAGGTGACTGTTGTCCTGTGGACTCCAAATTCCCGGAGAGGCCATGCTTAGCCGTCAGCGCTGACCCGCACCTCCCCCCCACCAGCCAGTTCGATCCAGGCACGCCCACCACTGCGGATCGCTTCCTGCACCCGTTGCCGCAGCTCACGTTCGTTCTCCACCAGGAATTCGGCGTACACCTGATCGCAGCTGCCTTCGGCAAGATTCGCGGTGGCCATCGCACCAAGCAGTGGTTGCCAGTCGATCGGGCCATCACCGATCTGCAGACCCATCCGCTGCTGATGGCCATCCACCGTGATCCGCAGCCCAAGGCGCAGCAGGTGGGATCTCACCAACCGGCGATCCGCCACCGTGTCGCCACCGCAGGCGAAAGTGCTCAGCAGCCCACGGATCTGCTCCTGTGCTTCGGCCCCAATCGTCTCGATCGAGCGGTTGACCTGCAGCCGTTGCAGCTCCCCTGCTGCCGCATTCAGCCGCTGCCTGGCACCATCCATCGCCGTCTCTTGCCCCGCCTGACGGCGAGCCAACACCCGCAAAGTCGCAGGGTCGGACTCGTTGGCCATGGCGATATCGCCCGCGTTGATCGCCGCGCTGATCGCATCGACCTGTGCCTGTGCAGCCGCCACCTCCGCCATCGCAGCAGCCAATGCCAGCCCCTGTTGCCCTGACGCATCGGCCCGCAGCAGCGTCAGGAAATCGGCTGCGCTCAGACGAGTCAGCAGTGCTGCCTGGGCAACAGGCACGGTCACACCGGGCGCATGGCATCCCGATCTTTTGTGCTTCCCACGGCAACGCAATCTGTAGTCGCGCCTGACCCCTTCTGGCCGCTTTCGGGTGGTACAGGTTGCGCCGATAAGATCGCCGCAGACGCAGAAGCTCAGTCCAGCGCCAAGCCAGCGCAGCTGATCGCCCCGGCCCATGTCCTTCGGTCGGCGGCGGCGGATCGTGGCCAGCAAGGCCTGATGCTCTGCTTCGCTCAGCAAGCTGGGGTAATAGCCCGCCTGCGGTTGTTCATAGGTGCGGGCTGGCATGGGCGGCAGATCCGCTGGATCGGTGCCTTGGCGGAGGAGCAGCGCACAACGCTCCTGCCAGTCACGCTCCCTCGCTTTATGGCCTGGGCAGAGCACCTGCCGGTGGCCCGTGATCGCCGGGTTCTCAATCACCTGCAATATCGATGCCCCACTCCATTGAACGGGCTTATAGGCATCCCGCGAGCGGCGTTTTGCGCTGGCTGACCAGCGATCCCTAGCCACCTGGCCAGGCGATGGGATCCCTTCACTGTTGAGCAGGCCAGCGATCACCGTGCTGCCGTGGTCGGAGGCAAGCTCCAGCAGCCGACGGATGACAGTGGCGTAATCGTTCAGCACCCACCGGCCCTCTTCATCGAGGCTGATCCATGCCGGCGCCTGTGATGGCGTGACCGGTTGCCCTTCACGGATTCGCTGGCGTTTGGCCTGCTGGACGTGCGTCAGCCGACGGCTGAGCTTGTCGCTGAACTCATGGGCGGAACCAAGCCAGAACAGCAGCTCGTGCAGTTCCATTGGGTTGCCCCTGATCGTTTCGCGGTTGATGTCCCGCCCCTTGGCCATCACGCCGAGGGTGACGCCGGCGTTTAGCAGGTCATCGATCAGCACTGGTAGTACCGCGAGGGGGAAGCTGCGGCTGAACCGATCCAGGTCTTCCAACAGCAGGGCAACGGGATCGACGCCGAACTGTCCGGCCTTCAGGTCCGCCAGGAAGCGACCCAATGCACCGCCGGCGAGGTTCGCCCCTCCGAATGCGGAGATGCCTGCATCGGCGTAACCAGGGCCGTCGTAGAGGTTCCACCCACGCTGGCGGCAGTAGCTGGCTGGGTCGGCTGCCTGGCGCTCCAGGCCGAGACCACTGGTCTGGGCAACGGAGGAGACACGGCTGTACGGGACGGCGAGCAAGCGTGTATCTGCTGTATTGACAACATACTATGCATGTAGGGCACCGCGAAGCTGCTCAGGGCGGTGGGGCGGGATGGATCAAAGGCCTCAATCGCCCGGATCAGCCCAAGGCAGCCCAGCTGCACCAGGTCGTCGAGCGGCACTGCGGTGCTCGCGCTCTGGCGCACGGCCACCCGGCGCACCAGGGGCAGATTCAGCTCCACCAACCGGTTGCGCAGGCGGTGGTCGCCGCTGCTGCGGAAACGCTGCAGCAACTCGGTATTGAGGCTGTGCAGGTCCTGTTCCTGGTGGGGCTGGGGGCGTGAATCGGGCATGGCGGGGACAGCGGCGGGTCCGTGTTTCCACCCTCTGTCCCATGGCACTGCCGGCGCTTCACCCCAACCGGGGAACTCCCCTCCCCCGGATGGGTGACTTGTCGTTGTTCAACACCAGGCCGGCGGGCTCAGCAGGCCAGTGTGCCGGCCAGACTCAGCTCCAGCCCCGCCCAGGCCAGCAGGGCCGGCCACTGGCGCACCCGCTCGTACACGCGGTCATGGCCGTCGGCATTGAGATGCAGGCCGTCGGCAGTGAGCAGCCGGCTCCAGTGGGGGTCCTGCAGCAGGGGCTCCAGCAGGGGCAGGAAGGGCACATCGGCCTCCAGGCATGCCTCCTCCAGCAGGCGCTCGTACTGGTGCACAACCGCCAGCTGATACCAGAGGCAGCCCGCGAAGGGCATCACCGCCTCATCCACGGGCGTGAGCCCGATCACCAGCACCGGCGCCAGCCGCACCGCCTCCCGCAGCAGCTGCTGCAACCCGAACAGGAAGGCCTCCGGTGCCAGCTGGTGGCGGCCGTCGGGCCGCCCGACCCGGGCCGTGTCATTCAGGCCCACGCTGATCACGATCCCCTGGGGAGCCTGGCGGCGCAGCTCACCGCGGGAGCCAACCTCCCCATGCAGCCTTGCCGCCAGTCGCTCCAGGCCATCACCGCGCACCCCCAGGTTGTACAGAACCGGTCCATCAGGCAGCCCCATCCAGTGGCGCCGCAGCCGCTCGCACCAGCCGCCGCCATCGGGGTCGCCCCAGCCATAGACACCGCTGTCCCCCAGCACGATCAGCTTGCGCGGCGTCGCGGTCACGGCCATGGGCTCGGGCGTCAGGCCGCCAGCAGGCGCCGGCGGAGGCGGTCGCTGAGATCTTCCCCCATCAGGGTGAGCAGCACGTAGACCGCCACCAGGGCGATCAGCTGATCGATCGCGAAGGAGCTGAGGGACTCCAGCAGCAGGCTGCCCAGTCCGGCGGCACCCACCAGACCCACCACCACCGTCTCGCGCAGGATCACATCGGCGCGATAGGCGCCATAGGCCAGGTAGGAGCGGGCCAGGGCACTGAAGCGGCCGTAGAGCAGGGCCAGCCTGGGGCCAGCACCGGCGGCGACCAGGGCTTCCTCCGCCTGCATCGGGGCCGACTCCTCCGCCTCCAGCAGCAAGCGGCCGAGGATGCCCAGGTTGTGAAACGCCAGGGCCAGGGCAGCCGTGAGCACCCCCGGCTGCAGCACGAACAGCAGCAGCAGGGCGGTGAGCGGCGGCGGCCAGAGGCGCCCCAGCGCCCAGACGGCCTGGATCAGCACCCGCCCCCATGGCCAGGGGGCCAGCAACAACAGCAGCAGCGGTGCGCTGCCCACCGCTAGCGCCGCCGCCAGCAGGGTGAGCCCGAGGGTGGAGCCGATCAGCGAGAGCCAGGGCAAGGCCGCCACCGCTGGCCAGTCGGCCGTGAAGGGTGGCAGGGGCTGGAGTTGCCCCAGCTGCAGCGGGCTGACCCCGAGCGCCGCGGCCACCAGCACCAGCAGCGGCAGCAACAGCACCAGGCCCAGTGCCACCTCCCGGCCACCACGCCCGACGGAGCGGCGCGTCAGGCCGAAGCGGGCCGGCATCGCCCAGCGCTGGCGCAACGCCCGCAGCAGGGCCTCAAGAGCCAGCATCACCAGCAGCAGGATCCACAGCCCGCTCCAGAGCTCACTGAACTGCAGAGACTGGAGCGTGAGACGCAGATCGGTGCCCAGCCCGCCGAGACCGAACACCCCCAGCAGGGTGGCGCTGCGCAGAGCGCACTCCAGCCGGTAACCGCCGTAGCTGATCACCCCGGGCTGGAGTGCCGGCCCGAGGGCGGTGAGCAGGGCAGGGGCGGCCGGAGCTCCAGCCAGGCGCAGGGCCTCCAGTCCCTGGGTGGGGAGTGCGTCGAGCAGATCACTCACCACCCGCGCCACCAGGGCGGCGTAGGGAATCGTGATCGCCAACACGGCCACCACCGGCTGCAGACCCAGCAGTTGCAGCAGCAGCAGGCCCCAGAGCAGCTCATGCATCGCCCGCGGCACTGCCAGCAGCCGCCGGATCAACTCCGCCGGCAGGGCGCTGCCGATCAGCGTGCGCCACACCGTGCGGGAGCTCAGCACTCCCCCCAGCAGCCCCAGCGCCAGGCTCAGGGCCCAGCCCAGCAGGGCGATCCCAACGGTGATCCCCAGGCCTGAGAGCAGCGAGCCCAGCACCAGGGGATCCAGCGATGGGTTGAAGGCCGCCCAGGCGAACTGGCCGATCAGGTCCCAGCCGCCGCCATGGCTGAGGCCAGGCAGCACCAGCAGCACCGGCAACCAGGCCAGAACCGGCAGCAGCGGCAGCAGCGGCGGGGCCAGGCGCAGCGACCGCCAGCTCCAGGCAGACGTGGCCGTCATGCTTCCGAGCGGTAGAGGGCCGCCAGCTGTTGGCCAGTCAGGCCCGAAGGCGCTGCATCCAGCACCACCCGGCCCTGGCGCAGAGCCACCACCCGATCGAAGCCAGCGAGCAGATCGGGGCGGTGCAGGCTGAGCAGCAGGGCCCGACCGCCGCTGGCCTGCTTCAGCAACAGATCCAGCAGGTCACGCGCCAGGCGCGGATCCAGATGGGCCAGGGGTTCATCCGCCAGCAGCAGCAGCGGGTCCTGCCGCAGCAAGCGGGCCAGAGCCAGTCGTTGGCGTTGGCCGCCGGAGAGGGCGGTCACAGGCTGCTCCAGCAGATCGGCGCTGAGGTCGACCCGGGCGAGAACCTCCGTGTTGGCCGCGGTCTCGACGGGCAGCATCAGGTTGAGCAGGGCCCGCGGCCAGCCCCAGCGGGCCAGCCGCGCCGCATTCAGGTTCTGCTGCACCGTCAGCTCTTCGATCAGGCGCAGGTCCTGCCAGAGGGTGCCGATCAAAGCCTGCTGAAGCCTGCGCCTGCGCCTGGAGCGCGCCGGGGCTGCGCCGTTCCAGAACAGCTCACCGGCTTCAGGCCTGATCAGGCCATTGGCCACGGCCAGCAGGGTGCTTTTGCCCGCACCGCTGGGGCCCACCAGGGCCACCCGCTCACCTGGCCGCAGCTGCAACGACACGTCATCCAGCCGGGGGGCGCTGCGGCCCGGCACCCGGATGGAGCACAGCTCCAGCAAAAGACGGTCGGGGGAGCTGCTCAAGACAGGGAAATTGGGCCGGTTCAGGAGAGGACAGGGAACAGCCAGCACCCGGCATCATCGGTCTCAGGCTTAAGGGGCCCCAGCGGCGTGGCTCAGCGGATCTTGCCGATCTCGCGGCCCACCTTCTCGATCGAGTCGTACTGGCTAACAGGCGCAGGAATGAATCTCTTTGCACCGAAGAGGTCGAGGATCTGGGCCTGCTTTGGATTGCTGGCGCGCAGATTCAGGAAAGTGGATTGAAGCCTGGTGGTGAAACCCTTGCCGAAGCGCTGGTCGAGATTCGGCTGGGCGAGCCAGTGGTAGTTGGCGTAACCGGGGGTGCGCCAGATCACGATCACCTTCTTCGGGTCGGTCTTGCCGGAGCTGAGATTGCTCTGCCACACCTCCTCGTTCACCACCCCCGCCTGGTAGGCGCCGCTCTGCACGAGGGCGATCGTGGCGTCGTGGCTGCTGCTGAAGCCCGGGGCGCCGCCGGCGAAATCGCTCAGCCGCACGCCGGCCTGGCCGAGGAAGTACTGAGGCATCAACCGACCGGAGGTGGAGCTCTCAGAACCGAAGGTGAAGCGCTTGCCCTTGAGCACGCTCAGCCCCTTCTGATTGGCGATGGGCTTGATTCCACTGGCGGTGTTGGCGATGAAGAAGCTCTGGAAGGAGGCGTCGATGTCGCGCTGGGCGATCACCTTGGCGCCGGGCTTCTGCAGCCGGGCCTGAACGCCGGTGAGGGCTCCGAACCAGACCAGATCCAGATCACCGCGGCGGAAGGCGCTCACGGCGGCGGTGTAATCGGTCACCGGCACGTACTTCACCGGCACACCGAGGCTGCGGCTGAGTTCGCTGGCCACCAGGGGGTAGAGGCGGTTGAGGGTTTCGGGCTTCTGATCAGGAATGGCGCTGATCCGCAGCAGCTTCTGCTGGGCCTGGGCGCCGGCGAGCTGGGGTGCGACCTGCTGCAGCTGGGGCGGCAGGGCCGCTGGCGTGAGGGCCAGGGCGAGGCCGGCCAGCAGAGCCAGGCGAAAACCGGGGCGCGGAAGGCGTGGGCGGAGGAGGGGCAAGGAGAACATGGGGGTTGCTTCGATTTACAGGGATGTGAGGAAGTGGCCGAGCCGGCCCAGGCCGTCGCGCAGGGTGGCGGGGGAGGCGGCGCAGGAGAGGCGTACGCAGCGGTCGTCGCCGAAGGCGATCCCAGGCACCACGGCCAGGCCCACCTCGTTAATCAGACGATTGCAGAAGGTCATCGAATCGAGCCCGTGAGCGCTCACATCCGGGAAGGCGTAGAAGGCCCCCTCCGGTGGCTGCAGGTTGAGCCCCGGCAGGGCGGCGAGACCCTGATGGAGCAGGGCGCGCCGTTCACTGAACTGCCGGGCCATTTCCACAACGCAGTCGCGCGGCCCCTGCACCGCCGCCAGGGCACCGAACTGGGCGAAGGAGCAGACGTTGCTCGTGCTCTGGCTCTGCAGGGCGATCGCGGCACTCACCACGGCACTGGGGCCGGCCAGAAAACCCAGCCGCCAGCCCGTCATCGCCCAGCCCTTGGCGAAGCCATTGACGATGAACACCCGATCGCTGAGGTCGGGCGCCACTGCCGCGAAGCTGTGGTGCTCATGGCCCGGGGCCAGCAGAAATTCGTAGATCTCGTCGCAGACCACCGCCACATGGGGATGGCGGCGCAGCACCACGGCGATGGCCTCCAGCTCCGGGCGGCTGAGCACCATCCCGGTGGGATTGGACGGGCTGTTGAGCACCAGCAGGCGGGAAGCCGGGGTGATCGCGGCCTCCAGCTCCTGGGGATCCAGACGGAAGCCGTGCTCGGCGTCGCTGGGCAGCAGCCGCACCTTGGCCCCGGCCAGCTGCACCATCTCGGGATAGCTGAGCCAGTAGGGGGCGGGCAGGAGCACCTCATCGCCGGGGCCCAGCAGCACCTGGAAGAGGTTGAACAGAGCCTGCTTGCCGCCATTGGTGACCAGCACCTGCTCGGCCTTGGTGGCAACCCCGTTTTCCTCACTCAGCTTTACGGCGATCGCTTGGCGCAGGGCCGGCTCGCCGGCGGCCGGGCCATAGCGGGTGGCGCCGGCCTCGAGGGCATCGATGGCCGCCTGGCGGATGAAGGGCGGGGTGTCGAAGTCGGGTTCGCCGGCGCTCAGGCTGCAGATGTCCTGGCCCTCAGCGCGCAACTGCTTGGCGCGGGCGGCGATTGCCAGGGTGAGCGAAGGCTGCAGGGCTTCGGCCCGGGCCGAGAGCTTCAACGGACGATGCATCGGCGGGGGCGCGGCCGACGGCCGCAGCGCGAAGCGGCCGCTGGGGCCGTGGCGCTCCGAAAGAAGCGCCTGGGAGATCTTGCATCCTGCCTGACGCCCTTCCAGGGAAAGGTTCGAGCGGGCACCGTCGCGCCAGGCAGCTGGACAGCTGCACCCCGCTGCGGCCAGCGTGGACGCTCAGCCACAGGGGAGAAACTGAGTGGAGGGTGATTCCGGCGCGGCGCTGCAGCAACTGGCCCAAGCCTGCTCCGAGTGCCGCCGCTGCTCCCTGGCGGACGGCCGCCAGCAGGTGGTGGTGAGCCGGGGGGACCCCCGTGCCGCCCTGATGGTGATCGGCGAGGGGCCCGGCGCCCAGGAAGACGCCAGCGGCTCCCCCTTCGTGGGCCGGGCCGGCCAGCTGCTCGATCGAATGCTCGCCAGCGTCGGCATCGACAGCAACCGCGACGCCTACATCTGCAATGTGGTGAAGTGCCGTCCACCGGATAACCGCAAACCCACCTCCCAGGAGATGGCCGCGTGCCTGCCCTGGCTGCTGCAGCAGGTGGAGCTGGTGCAACCGCAGGTGGTGCTGCTGGCTGGCGCCACCGCGGTGGAAGGGGTGCTGGGAATCAAAGGCGGTATCACCCGCCTGCGGGGCCAGTGGCGTTCCTGGCAGGGGCGCTGGTGTATGCCGATCCTTCACCCCTCCTATCTCCTGCGCAATCCCTCGCGGGAACCGGACACCCCCAAGTGGCACACCTGGCAGGACCTCAAGGCGGTCAGGGTTCGCCTCGACCAACTCAGGGCCGCCCCTGACCCCGCTCCCGATTCGTCAGGCGACCCCTGATCTGTGGCAGGGTGCACCAACTTCCCGGCACCCTGGCGATGACCGGCACCCTCGCCCGCCCCGAAACCAGCCTTGCGGGCCTCCCCGCCGACTGGGCCAGCAACCCCCGCTACGACACCCTGATCCGCCGCCGCAAGACCCGCAGCGTGCGCGTCGGCGACATCTGGGTGGGCAGTGATCACCCGGTGGTGGTGCAGTCGATGATCAACGAGGACACCCTCGACATCGCGGGCGCCACCGCCGGCATCCGCCGCCTGCACGAAGCGGGCTGCGAGATCGTGCGGCTGACGGTGCCCAGCCTGGCCCACGCCAAGGCGGTGGGTGAGATTCGCAAGCGTCTTCTAGACAGCTACCAGAGCGTTCCTCTGGTGGCCGATGTGCACCACAACGGCATGAAGATCGCCCTGGAGGTAGCCCAGCACGTCGACAAGGTGCGGATCAATCCGGGCCTTTATGTGTTCGACAAGCCCGATCCCAACCGCACCGAGTTCACGCCCGAGGAAGTGGCGGCGATCGGCGCGCGCATCCAGGCCACACTCGAACCGCTGGTGAGCCTGCTCAAGGAGCAGGACAAGGGCCTGCGCATCGGCGTGAACCACGGCTCCCTGGCCGAACGCATGCTGTTCACCTACGGCGACACGCCGCTGGGGATGGTGGAGAGCGCCATGGAGTTCATCCAGATCTGCGATCGCCTCGACTTCCACAACATCGTGGTGTCGATGAAAGCCTCAAGGGCGCCCGTGATGCTGGCCGCCTACCGGATGATGGCCGACCGCATGGACGCCGCCGGCTTCCGCTACCCGCTGCACCTGGGCGTCACCGAAGCGGGCGACGGCGACTACGGCCGCATCAAGAGCACCGCCGGCATCGCCACCCTGCTGGCCGAGGGCCTCGGTGACACCATCCGCGTGTCGCTCACCGAGGCGCCCGAGAAGGAGATTCCGGTCTGCTACTCGATCCTGCAGGCCCTGGGCCTGCGCAAAACGATGGTCGAATACGTGGCCTGCCCCAGCTGCGGCCGCACCCTCTTCAACCTCGAGGAGGTGCTACATGTGGTGCGCAACGCCACCGCCCACCTCACCGGCCTCGACATCGCCGTGATGGGCTGCATCGTCAACGGACCCGGCGAGATGGCCGACGCCGACTACGGCTACGTGGGCAAAACCCCTGGCACCATCTCCCTTTACCGCGGCCGCGATGAGATCCGTCGGGTGCCGGAAGCCGAAGGCGTGGAGGCGCTGATCGCCCTGATCAAGGAGGACGGTCGCTGGGTCGATCCCTGACGAGTCACATCCTGACTTGCCTTTGACCGTCTTCGATCCCTCGCCCAGCCCTGCAGCTGGGGCTAGCTTGGGTGGACAGTCAAGCTCCAGGGAATCAGCCAATGGGCAGGGGTCGCACCAGCATCGCCGTTCTCGCCGGACTGGGTGCCTGCACCACCGCTGTGATCGTCGGCACCGACTGGCTGGGCTCCCCGAGCGCCGCCTCGTTGATCACCGACAGTCCGAAGGAGGTGATGGATCAGGCCTGGCAGATCGTCTTCCGCGACTACCTCGACACCACCGGCAAATACACACCTGATCAATGGCGCAAGCTGCGCCGCGACTTGCTGGCCAAGAGCTACGGCAGCACCAAGGAAAGCTATGAGGCGATCCGGGGGATGCTCGGCACCCTCGATGATCCCTACACCCGCTTCATGGATCCGCGGGAGTTCAAGGAGATGCAGATCGACACCTCGGGAGAACTCTCCGGGGTGGGCATCCAGCTGAGTCTCGACAAGGAGACCAAGGAGCTGGTGGTGATCTCACCGATCGACGGCTCCCCCGCCTCTGAAGCCGGCGTGCAGCCCAAAGACGTGATCGTCTCGATCGACGGCAAGAGCACCAAGGGGATGAGCACCGAGGATGCGGTCAAACTGATCCGCGGCCAGGCCGGCACCAAGGTCACCCTGCAGCTTCGCCGCCGCAGCCAGGTGGTCACGGTGCCACTCACCCGGGCGCGCATCGAGCTGCATGCGGTCGAGCACCAGATCAACACCGGCGCCGGCGGCGTGAAGGTGGGCTACATCCGCCTGAAACAGTTCAACGCCAACGCCGCCAAGGACATGCGCGCTGCCCTGCGCGATCTGGAGCAGAAAGGGGTGCAGGGCTACGTCATCGACCTGCGCAGCAACCCCGGTGGGCTGCTGATGGCGAGCGTGGAAATTGCCCGTCAGTTGCTTGATGAGGGCATCATCGTCTCCACCCGCACGCGTGACGGCATCCAGGACGTGCGTCGCGCCAATGGCCGCGCCCTGACCAAATCACCGATCGTGGTGCTGGTCAACGAAGGCTCCGCCAGTGCCAGCGAGATTCTCTCCGGCGCCCTTCAGGACAACAAGCGGGCCGTGTTGGTGGGCCAGAAAACCTTCGGCAAGGGTCTGGTGCAATCGGTGCGTGGGCTCTCCGATGGCTCCGGCATGACCGTGACCATCGCCAAGTACCTCACCCCCAGCGGCCGCGACATCCACAAGCACGGCATCGCCCCGGATGTGTCGGTGAAGCTGAGCGAAGCGGAAGCCTCCAAGCTCAAGCTGGAAGATCTGGGCACCTCCAAGGATGTGCAGTACCGGGCGGCTGAATCCACCCTTATGAAGAAGCTGCGTGAAACCAGCGCCTCCCGCACCACCTTCAATCCCACCAGCGCCAATCTGCCGGCCGCCCTGCCCGTTCAGCGATAGGGCGCCAGCCCGAAACCCTCGCTCTGACTTGGGCTCCTGTCGGTGATTCCCGGTCCGTTTATAGGCCAGGGGGCGACGGGCACCGGCCTGGTGGCGATGCGGCTGCCGCTGCGATCTAGCCGGGCCATCAGGGAGCGACAGCCGCCGGCCGCGCCGATGGCCTGCCCCAGGCGGCGGGGGTCGATCGAGCGTTCCCAACCCACCGGCCATCTGCGGCGGCGACCCTGCTGATCGATCAGGGCACGGGCCTCGTCATCGCCGATACGGCCCTCTTGATAGAGGCACTGGACCACGGCCAGAGTGTCGACCGGCAACGAACTCGAACCCGAACTCAGACCCTGGCGGTAGCCATAACCCCCGCCGAACTGGCCAAGTGCGCTCAGAAGCAGTGAAAGCAGAAGGTTGTTCATCGGAGCGAAGGGGTACGAAAGGCGAGGCCGGCAGAGGAGCGCCGACCGCAGTAGCGATCGAACAGCCGGATCACCTGATCGGGTGGCAGCTGGGCGGTGTAGCGGGCCTCCAGTTCGCTGAGGCGCTCCCGGGCTGGATAGCTCTGCAGGGAGCGCCACTCGAGCGGTGCCCGGTTGGCCAGAGTGGCCGCCATCGCCCTGTGGTGACGCGGATCCGTGATCGGACCGCCTCGGCAGACCTGCATCCGATGGGTGGCTTCATGAGCCAGGGTGTTCCACACTGCAACCGGATCGCTGTGCACGCGGCAGACCACGATCGTCTCGCTGCTCGGGTGATACAGGCCCTGGAGACCACGCTGACCGCAGTCCCGCTGCTTCACCCTCACGCCGTTGGCTGCCAGACGATCTCGCAGGATGTCGATGGCTCGCCAGTGATCAAGAGCCTTTGCCGGGGCAGGCACCAGGCTCAGCAGCAGAGCGGCGAAACAAGCCATAGGTCCAACCCCGGACCACTGGCGGTGGGCCGAACGACCTGGGGTCGGTGGCAGCAGCGAACGGGCCACGACAACGACTTATTACTCCTCCACCCTGACGCTGGGGGGCAGCCAAACGATGACAGGGAAGGCCCCAGGTTCTGACTGGATGTGTCCGGCCGGGTCCCCCGGATTCAGGCGGACAGTTTCGGCCTGACAGGCTCCCGGCCTGACCAAATTCAGGCCGCGCCCGTTACGGGCTGCATCAGGCCGCCACCTGGGTTGGAATCGTCGTCGTCGTTCTCCTGGTCGTTCTGGAAAAGGGCAAACAGGCCGAGGGCCAGCACGCTGATCAGAGCTGAGGCGAGCGCATAGCCGCTCTGAAGACCAGCCGTGACGCCGCCGTATCCACCCACCAGTTCGCCCATGTCCGCGTTTCAGTTCTTCACACTGTAACGAACTTTTGCGCAGATGAGACAAAAGACATTCTGAAGCCTTCCTTAATTCGCCCTGGTTGGAGCTGGCGGCTTCACCACAACCGGTCGTCCCCACGCCGCAGGGCCTGCACCTTCCTCTCCAGCACCACCAAGGCCGGGACCAGGGTGAGGGCATTGGCGACGATCAGGGGCCCATCACCAGTGATCAGGCCATAGATCCCCCAAGCCGTGATCCCCAGCGTGAACAACAGGTACATGCGCAGAGAGATGCCGCGGGTGTCGCCGCTGCGGACGGTCTTGATCGCCTGAGGGAAGAAGCTCAACGTCGTGAGGGTGGCGGCTCCGTAGCCCAGAAGCATCACGGGCAGGGGCTGGGTCATGGCTGGGGCGGGAACCGAGCGAATTGTCTCCGACGCAGTTTCCTCCGACGCAGTTTTTCCCTCCCTCAGCAGCCGATGGCGCTTACACAGGGGTGGGATCCTCGTCGTGATCAGCCAGATCAGGGGGTCCTCGTTGGTCGGTGCGCCGAACGCCGGTGGAGAGAAACCGTTCAGGCCGCAGCCGCCTCTCCCGTCCTCTCCTGGAGGAGTTCCCAGAGCAGCCGGTAGGCAGCGGTGTTTTCCTTCGTCCAGACGGCCCTACCGGGATGGAGCCGGTTCACGCGCACCGCGAGAGCGCGTCGGCTGGGGAGAAGCGCGTGCAGCTCAAGCACACACAAGGCCGCCGCCAGATCAGTTTCTGAAAACGACATGCTCATGGCCATCGCAAGCCTTCCAAAAGCTCGCGCGTCCAACCTGGAGGCGCAAGATGGGACGTCACAGAACTCATGGATGCTGATCGGACCGCATCCTCCTCCCCGCCATGGCGATGACGATCCTGGCCAGCGGCTCGATCGCCCTCCTGGCTATGTCGCTCCACTCCCTCCCCGCCGATCTCCAGCCGGTGGCGGCTGAGCTTCGTCGCCATGGCTTCAGGCTGAAGCTCGCCCCGCCTCCTGTTCAGGGAACGTACGGGCTTTATCAGGCCAAGACCAGGACCCTCTGGGTGGCCCCGATCGCGTTCGAACTCGGGATCGGCCGTCAGACCTTCCTCCATGAGGCCACGCATGCCGCCCAGAGCTGCCCCGACGGCACCCTCAGACCGATCGGCTGGAACGTGACCTTGGCGCCGGTAGTGGAGCGTGAAATCAGCGGCATCCTCACGACCCGATATCACCACAGCAATCGGATCATCGAGCAGGAAGCGTTCGCGATGCAGGGCCAAGCCGATGCACCACAGAGGATCATCGCGGCCCTCCGCAAGCGCTGTTGAGTGATCACCAAGCAGCCCGAAGCAGCCTCATCGGCGTGAATCCATTCTCCCAGCGACAACTCCCTGACTGCCCTGGATACGCATGATGCGACACTTTCGAACTGAGCATGAAGTCCAATTTCGTCAGTTCGAGCTATTCGGCTTCAAAACGAAACACTGGTAGTGTTCAAGCAGTGGTCGGCAGGCTGAATTCCATGTCCACCCTTCGAAAGCGAGGAACCACGGCAGGCCTGGTGTTAGGCCCAGCTGCTCTGGCGACTGGCTGTGTTGCCACGGTCCTGATGCTCAGCCAGCCCACCGCAAGAACCCAGCCTTACCAGATCTATCCCAAGCTGAATCCTGGCGACCCCAATGAGGAGCGACAGTGGAACCCGACCGCTGGGCGGCTTGAAGCCGCTTGCCAGGTCACGGCCAACTTCAACATCTGCTTGACCTACTATCAACTATGGTGCAGCTATGGATTCCAGAAAGCCTGCTACTTCCAGCAGTTGGGCACAGCCAATCCACAACTTTTCCAGCAAGCCATGATCGCTAACAGCGCCTGTACACGGGGAGAGCCGAATGCCTGCAACTGGTTAAGTCAGCGTTTTGGACTTTGAGCACTGAAGCTGGTGCTGTGTTTATAGCCCAGAAAATCTTTTGCCGGGCCAGAAACGCTACAAGCACTCTACACCCCTACATCAGATACCAGCCAGCTGGGTATTCCGATAAATCAGGAAGCGTATCGCGACTCTGAAGACGTTGCCTGCACAATCCAGTCAGCTTGGCAGTCTTGTGGAGACTGTGCTTCTGAGCCCTAAAAGATTTAACTGGAGCTTTCGTGCCATAGATCGCACCCAACGCTGGTCCTCATATCTTTTCCCTTCACGACTCCAATGCCATTACTAAGGCAAAGCGGCCAGTCTCCAGCAGGGCACCTCGAAAAATAAGTTTGACTTGCCAGAATGCTGCCATGCAGATACAATAGATGCGTTGAAAGCGCCAAATCAATGGGGCAGCGTGGCTTTTGGGATGAAGAGCAGCGAATCCACAAACTGCATCAAAAGAACCCC
>NZ_NQKW01000070.1 GCF_002252625.1 Synechococcus sp. 1G10
CCAGAAGCAGCAACGCGCCGATACCGCACGAGCGCTGGCACTGCAGAAGCTCCAGGAGACGGGAATCGATCCGGAAACGGTGGGTCTGGGGGAACCTGAACCGATGGCCATGCCCACACGGGGACTACCGAGCAACGCCCAGGGCAAGCCGAGCCCAAAGGCCCAGCGCAATTTCACTGATCCAGGCAGCCACGTGATGAAAAGCGGCAATGGCTACATCCAGGGCTACAACGCCCAGGCCGCAGTGGACAGCAAGCACCAGGTGATCGTGGCGATCGGGGTGAGCAACCAGGCTCCAGATGTCGAACACCTTGTCCCCATGCTGGAGCGCACCATCGCCAGCACCGGCACCTTGCCGGTGAAGTTCATTGCGGATGCGGGCTACTGGAGCGAGGCCAAAGCCAAGGCCTGCAGCGATCGGTGCATCGATGCCTACATCTCCACCGGCCGCCAGAAGCACGGCGAGCAGCGAGCGCCATCACGGGGTCCGATCCCAAAGGATCTCGACCCCAAGGGGACAATGGCCCGCAAGCTCAGAAGCAAGAACGGCCGCGAGGTCTATGCCAGGCGTAAGGCGATCGTCGAGCCGGTGTTTGGTCAGACGAAAGAAAATCGCGGCCTGCGGCGCTTCCTGCTGAGGGGGCTTGAGAAGGTGAATGGAGAGTGGTAGCTGATGAGCACAGGCCACAACCTGCTCTAGCCGCAAGGCTTCTCCGAAGGAGTAGTTGTTCAAATTCAGCTGGGCGGTCACATAAAAGTCACCCTGTCCCTCGGCTCGAGCCACCGGGGGCTGCCAACAGATAAAGGGGCTAAACTC
>NZ_NQKW01000071.1 GCF_002252625.1 Synechococcus sp. 1G10
CCGATCGAGACGGAGATGCCAAGTACGGTTCCGAGAAAGCCCAGCATCGGCAGCACCCAGATCATGGTTCGGGTGACCAGGAAGCTGTCCTCAATCTCCGCCTGGGTGAGCGCCGTGTCGTCCTGATGCAACTCGCGGGCGATGGCGCGGGAGCCGGAATCACGGAAGCAGACCAGCAATCGCGCCAGGCGGTTGCCGATCAAGGTGTCTCGACCGCTCATCAGGCCAAGAAGGATCTGGATGTCCTCATCATCCGGACGCAGATTTGCCATACCGTGAGGAATCCAGTCGCGGCCCACCAGCCTGCGCTCACGAGTGCTGCGCAGCAGCCGCGATAGGCAATAGTGCGCAACCGTGATGGCAATGGCGAGTGCGAAAGGCTGCGTGATGCCCCTGCCGAGAAAGAACGCTCCTGGCAGAGTTCCCCGCAGTGGCAGGAGGACGATCGCGATTGCGAGGGTGGCAGCTAAGCCGATTGCAACAGAAGTCAAGCTGTTGGACCGGATCCAGCGACGGGCAGGGAGTAGTAGAAGCTCTCTCACCGCTTGGGGTGAAGATCGAAGAGTTGTCATCGGTTCAGTCGTAGCTGGTGGGTTCACCCACGTAGAAGGTGTAGGGGTGTTGGCGATCGGCGCTCAGTTCTTGAGCAAAGGCCACTGCTGCTGATCGGTCACGGAAACTGGCCACCTGGACGTTCCCATCCCGGTTACGGAAGGCATCGCCACGGCAGTGACGTTGAACGGCCTCAAGCGACTCCGATTGACCGACAACCGGCCACCAAGTGTCACCGGTTTGCGG
>NZ_NQKW01000022.1 GCF_002252625.1 Synechococcus sp. 1G10
ACACGAAGAACATTCTTCTGAACGAAGGTCTGCGTGCCTGGATGGCACCGGCCGACCAGCCGCACGAAAACTTCGTCTTCCCTGAAGAGGTTCTGCCCCGCGGCAACGCTCTCTGATTGTTGCCAGACGACCCTGCTGTTCGCCTCTCCTTCGGGCGGGTTCAGGGATCTTTCTCACGATCATCAAGGCGCCCAAAGGGGCGCCTTTTTTGTTGGCCGCCCCCTTGGGTCATGGCTGTCTTCCGCGATGACGAGCTCAGGATGGTGATGCTTGTGCTGGCCAGCTCACCAGCTCTCGCCAGGCCTGGAGATTCCCCTAGATTCACTGTGTTCCGTCAGCAGTGTCGTGGAGCAGGTCTTCAGGCCCAGTGCCCGATCAGCCCGCTTCGAAAACGTCACCGGCTGGCTTTATCCCCCCAAGGAGGAGGTGCCCGTGAGCCACAGTTCCATGACCCAGGGTCTGCTGATCGCGGAGAACGCCGGCTGATTTCGGCGCCAGTTTCCTGATCAATCGGTTCCGCGCCAGAGCGGACCCGGCGAACGCCCCCGCTGCCGCGCTCCTGAGCCTGGCAGCGGGGGTATCGTTTTTGGGCCGCTTTTGATTCAGTCGGGCCGGCGATCGAGCTGCCGCTGGATCGAGCCGATCAGCTCCTCAAGCTGGCGCCGCGCTGGCCGTAAGTCGGGCGCGTTCCGCTGCAGGAGCACCACCCCATCGGAGAAGGCACGCACTCCGTAGGGCTCAGGCAAGGTGCTCAGCGCTTCAAGGCTGTTCTCCAGTGCTTCACGATCATTGGGGAAAGCCACCGCGTAGCGGCGCAACCAGTCGAGATCGACCGCGATCCAGTCGACGGCATTTTGGCGACCCTGGCGATCTCGGTAGATCACCCCGTTAGGGAAGCGGATCAGCACCGGTCTCAGCGCCAGATAGGGAACCAGGGGGGTGGTGGCGGCCACGCTGGCGCCCTCAGGGATCAGCCTCAGCAGATCCCGGGCGTTTGCCCCGTGGCTCCACTGGCGCGGCGGGGAGCTGTAGACCCAGGGATCGATGCTGTCAGGAATCAGGAACGAGAGGCTGCGATTGGGGTTGGCCAGCAGGGTGAACAGCAGGGAGAGCGCAATGCAACCGCTCCACACCCGCCGCAGGCGCCGCCGCGCAAAGGTCTGGGGATGGCGGCTCCACCACTCGATCGCCCCGGCGAACAGCCCCGGCACCACCAGCAGCGCATAGCGAAGGTTGATCGAGAGGGGATTGTTCGATCCCTGCGCCAGCAGCAGGCCCAGCAGGGGCAGGCCCATCAGCAGCCAGCTGTCGAGGCTGATCAGCGGCACCAGCATCAGGGGCAGACCCTGGGCCAGCAGGTAGCGCAGGGTCTCCCCCGGTGGCCAGATCAGCTCCCGCAGCACCACCCACGGCTGACCGAGGGCCTTGAGCAGCACCTCCAGGCTGCTGGCCTGCTGTGCCTCATCGATGTACTGGCCGAAGTTCTCCACCATGAAGCGGCGGGAGTTGTCGTCGCTGAAGAGCGGCATCAGCACGTTGGTGACCAGCAGCACCCAGCCCATGCCCAGCGCGGCCAGCCCCAGAGCCAGGGGCCAGCGCTGGCGTTGACGCACAAGAATCCAGAGGCTCACCCCCACCAGCAGCACGCCGGTGTCCTCCCGGATCATCGGCACCGCTAGCGCCGCCACCGTTACCAGCCACCAGTTGCGGCGCTGCAGTCCGTACCACAGCAGCAGGACCGCCAGAGGCAGCTGGGCCAGGTCGGTGAAGTTCCCCCAGGTGGGGCCGATCACCGCATTGGCGCCGAAGAAGCTGCAGGCCAGGAAGGCGGCCAGCCAGGGATCCTCCAGCCGTTCCTGGGCAATGCGGTGCAGCACCAGCCCGGCGGCCGTCATCAGGCCGACCTGCACCAGCGGAAGGGCCCAGATCCCCAGCAGCCCCACCAGGGGCACCCAGAGCAGCAGGGCTGGGGTGAAGTGCTGGCCCAGGCGGTGATAGCCAAGGGATGGAGGTTCCCCGGCGTGGATCACGTTGGTGGAGAGCTGGGAGGAGAGGGTGCTCTCGAAGGGATGGCCGTGCAGCCCGCTCCAGATCGTCTGCAGAAAAATGCCCTGGTCGTAGGAGGCGGTGAGCACCTGCAGGCGCCACCACTGCAGCAGAAGCCCCGTCAGCGCGAACAGCGCCGCCGCCACCAGCACGGTTCGCCCAGCCCGGACCTGCTCAGGGGGCTTCAGCGGCAGGGGACTTGGCTCCTCCTGCGCAGATCCAGCGTTGCCAGCTGTCGCCACCGAGGGCCTCCAGGTCACAGGTGGCATCCTGAAGCCGCAGGCGGCCAGGGTTGCCGGGTTCCAGCTTGCCGATGCCGTCTACGGGGCGCAGCAGAACCCTGAAGCGTTTCGGCCAGTGGTCGCGGGGTCTGTCGGGCAGGTTGAACAGCTCCTGCTCTGCGTACCAGCGCAGGCTCGGGCGCTGCCCCTCATTGCCTGGCATATGGATCGGCAGCTCGGCCGTGGTGCTGTCGCTCCCGACGTCTCGGGCCAGCTCAGCGGCGGGCAGCACCGACCAGGTTTCGTTCAGTTCCCAGTTCCAGAACGGGCTCAGGAAGAACAGCAGCAGCGAGGCGCTCCAGCCCAGCAGCAGCAGCGACAGCCCCAGTCGTCGCTTGCCCTTGGCCGGCCTGCTCAGGGCGATCCCCCCCAGCAGCAGACCCAGCCCCGCCGGCAGGGGCAGTAAGCGGAACGACTGCGGGACCAGCAGTGAGGCCAGCAGCAGCAGCCCCCCCAGTGCGGCCCAGAACCAGGGCAGCCGTCTCAGAACTCCCCTCGGACGGGGAGCTTCCACCAGCCTGGCCAGAATCGGCCCACAGATCAGGCAGAAGGGTGGCCAGAGCAGCAGGCTGTACCAGGGCAGCTGGGTCTTCATCGGCAGCACCGTCAGGCTGGCCGCCAGGCTGAGTCCCAGGCTCCAGCGCCCCGCCGGCTGCCGCCGCTCTCTCCAGGCCAGGACCAGGCCGATCGGCCAGAGGGGCAGCCAGGGCCACCCCCCCTCCAGCACCTCCAGCAGCGGCTCAAGTGGACTGCCGTGGTGCTCTTCCACCGTCGAGGTGAAGCGCAGAAGTCCCTGGCCACCCCACATCAGCAGGGCCTCGGAGCCCCTTTGCAGGCCATGCCAGCCGTGCCAGGCCATACCCACCGACAGCCCCAGGCCCAGCCCCAGCCCCAGGCGCAGCCAGGCCCGCCGATCCAGGTCGCGATCGAGCCAGCGCAACAACAGGCCCGTGGCCAGCACCGGCACCACCACCGGAGCCTTCAGCAGCAGCAGCGCACTGCCCCCGGCGCCGGCGATCAGACCACCCACCAGCGCCGTTCGGGGCCGCGGCCTGGCCAGCAGCAGGCCCAGCCAGAGGAGGGCCATGGCCGTGAGCTGGGCCCCATCGAGCATCGCCAGCCGGCCGTGGCGAGCTAGTGGCATCAGAGTCAGGGCAATGGCTGCCGCCCCCACGGCGGCCATGGGCTGGCGGGGTCGCAGGCGCAGCTGGATCGCGCCGATCAGCGGCACCAGCAGGCTTGAGACGATCGCCGGCGCCAGACGGATCACCCACTCCGGTGGCCGGGCGGTGGCCTCGCCGCTGAGGGCCCGCCAGAGCTGGATCACGCCCGCGATCAGCCAGTGCAGGCCCGGAGGCTTGTTCAGATAGCTGGATCCCCAGAAGGTCGGCAGCAGGGTTTCGGGCCAGGAGGCCTGGCTGGTCTCCAGGGCCACGCGGGCCACGATGCCCTCATCCCAGTCGCGCAGAGGCAGGTTGCCCAGGCCGGCCAGGGCCAGCACCAGGGCCACGGCCCAGAGCCCGAGCAGAGCGCGGCTCACTCTCATCACTTGTCCTTGTTCAGCTGGTCGGTCACCCTGCGGGTGGCCTGGGGAACCGAACGCAAGGCCCGCTGCAGGCTGAAGGGATCTGCCAGCAGGGCGCCGCTCACATCGGCGAGGGCGTTCAGCACAGGCTCCTGATGCCCACGGGCCGCCGCGGTGGCCACGGCATGGGCGCGCCAGGGATTCCAGCCGGCCAGCAGCACCACACTGCGGTATGCCGGCGGCCAGGGGTTCGCTGGGTCCAGGGTCTGCAACCTGCTGAACCACTGATCCGCCTGGAAGGGGCGATTGCGCAGCACGGCCAGCAATGCCAGCGCCCAGAGGGCGTCCCGATCGCTGGGATCGGAGCGCAGGCGCTGCTCGGCCCAGTCGATCACCCGCCCCTGGTAGTGCCGGTGGCCATCGAGCTGGTGCTGGGGGCCGATGGCTTCGAACACCGGCGCCAGCCCGGCCGGGCCCCGCTCCAGACCAGAGGCCAGCTCAATGAACCGGCGATCGAAGCGGGTCGTGACGGGCACGGGCTGGCGGCGGGTCCAGAGCTCCACGGGTTCACCGTCGCTCCAGGGCCAGCTGCCCACCAGCCGGAAGCGGGAGTCCTGGCGAATCGCTCTGGCCAGCTTCCGTGAGGCTTCCCGCCGCATGCCAGCCTCGCCTGTGGTGAGCAGGATCCACTCCGCCTGATCCAGCACCAGCTCTCGCTCCCTGGGCTGTCGGCCGAGCTGCCGGGCAACGATCTGCCCTCCCCGTGCCCGCCCGAACACCGTGGCGGTGTGCTCGTTGAGCTCGGCGGCATTGGGGAGCACCACCAGGGTGCGGGGCTGATCACCCACCTGCTGGCGCATGGTGGCCATCACGTCTGGCAGTGGTGAGCGGGGCTGCCAGCGGATTTCGCCGGCCTGGGCGGCCACCGCGCTGCCCGCACTGGCCGCCAGCCCCGCCGCCAGGGCACCCCAGCTGGCGCGCCCCCAGCCCTGCCTGATCAAGGCCTGTCCCAGCTGCCACCAGCCCCAGCTCAGCAGCAGCACCAGCAGGGGCAGCACCGGGGTAATGTAGCGGGGGTCCTTATTGGGACTGAGGGTGGTGAGGAGCCAGCCACTGAGAGCGCAGCCGATCAACCAGCGCCAGCCCCAACCGCCCTGAGCCCGGTCCGTCCCATCGGCTTTAACGGCCAGCAGCGTGCCCGCCAGTGCTGGCAGGCTGTTCGCCAACCCCAGCTGCTGGGGCCAGAGCCTGGGGTACCAGAGCAGGCTGGCCAGGCTGAACGGTGGCGGGTCACCCTCCTGGGCGGCCGACTCCAGCACCGCTCGGTTGGTGCCGCCGATCGTGGTGATCCAGTTGTGCTGCAGCCAGGGGAGCACCAGGGCGAGCACCAGTACAAGGGCGGCCAGCGCCTGCCAGCGCCGCTGGGCTCTGCCCAGCCCCTGCAGCGCCACCCACAGGGCCGGGGAGAGCAGCACCAGCAAAGCGCTCTGCTTCACCAGCACAGCCGCCGCCAGCGCCACTGCCGCGACGGCGGCCTGGTGCCAGCGTCCCCCTCTGGGGTCGGGCGACGCCCAGCGGCCCAGCAGCCAAAGCGCCAGCACGCTGGTGGCGGCGAGGGGAAGATCGAGGGTGAAATCAAGCCGCAGGCTGAGCAGGGCTGGTGTGGTGGTGGCGAGGGCGGCCGCCAGAAGGCCGAAACCCGGCGACACCAGTTGGCGTCCCCAGCAGGCCAGGCTCACCAGCAGCAATCCCTGCCAGATCGCCAGGGCCCAGCTGGCCTGATCGGGGCTGTCGCCAGTGACGGCGATCACAGAGCCATTCACCAGGCTCGCCAGCGGTGGCACCTTGGGGGAGAGATCGAGCAGACCCTGCCAGCCCGGCCAGCCCCCACCTGGAAGCAGGCCGAGGGCGCGGCCATGGTCCACGGCGCTGTTGAGGTAGTCAGCCTGATCCCAGGCCGGCAACCGCTGGTCCAGCTGCAACCAGAGCTGGTCGGCCAGGCTGCCCGCCAGCCAGATGGCGGCAAGGACCAGCCACCACAGCCAGGGGCGTTGGGACCGGGTGTTCAGGGCCTTGGCGGCGGTTCAGGCCATTTTGGACCAGCTGCCGTCCTCGCAGCCGTTGTGCTTTCTGTCACACCTCCCCTGGCCGTCTGCTGGGCTGGGGGTGATTCTTCATGACAGGCGCATTGCGCCAACTTGTGTGAGGACCCCATGAAATTTTTCCGGCAATTGCTGCTGGCACCTGTCGCCCTCGGACTGATGGCCCCCGTGGCCGCCACCGCCGGCGAAATGAACCTGGACGGCATCAACCAGTACGCCGCCTCCGAGGATCAGGTCACCAGCATCACCCAGTTCTCCGACGTGCAGCCCACCGAGTGGGCCTACCAGGCGCTCTCGAACCTGATCGAGCGCTACGGCTGCGTCGCTGGCTATCCCGATGGCACCTTCCGCGGCAAGAAGCCGCTGAGCCGCTGGGAAGCCGCCGCTCTGCTCAACGCCTGCCTCGATCGGATCACCGAGGTGACCGATGAGCTGCGCCGTCTGCTCAAGGAGTTCGAGAAGGAACTCGCCATCCTGCGCGGCCGCGTCGACAACCTCGAGGCCAAGGTGGGTGAGCTGGAGGCCAACCAGTTCTCCACCACCACCAAGCTGCGTGGTGTGGCCACCTTCACCATCGGCGGCAACAGCTACGGCGGCGACGGCCGGGCCACCCTGGCTGAGTCCGCTCTCCTCGGCAAAAAAGTTGCCCCTGGCCAGAACTTCTCTGACGCGGCTGCTGCTCAGCAGGGCGCTGTTGCCTTCAACTACAACCTTGATCTCTTCCTCGACACCAGCTTCACTGGTAAGGATCTGCTGCGCACCCGTCTGCGGGCCGGCAACTACGGCTCCAGCCCCTGGGGTGCCGCTAACCCTGACAACCTGGTGGGCCTGAACGCCTTCGAGATCGCCTTTGAGGGTTCTCCAGGTGCCGACACCGTGATGGTCAACCGCCTCTTCTACCAGTTCCCCCTGGGCAGCAGCTTCACCGCCACGGTGGGTGCCAAGGTCCGTCAGGACGACATGCTGGCCTTCTGGCCCAGCGTGTACCCCGCTGACACCGTCCTCGACATCTTCACCTACGGCGGCGCTCCCGGCGCCTACCCCCTGACCCTCGGCTCTGGTGGTGGTCTGTGGTGGAAGAGCGGCGGCTTCAGCATCAGTGCCAACTACGTGGCCGCCAACGGCAACGTGGGTAACCCCAACGACCGTTTTAACGGCGGTGGTGGTGGCATCGGCACCGAAGGCTCCGCCCAGACAGGCAGTGCCCAGATTGCCTGGAACAACGAGAACTTCGGTCTCGCAGCCATCTACACGTACACCTCTCCCGAGGGTGGTCTGGCTGGGCTCTACGGCGGTAACGGCACCCCCCTGGCCAACCTCGGGTATGCCCTCTCCGACAGCGTCAACTCCGTTGGCATCAGCGGCTACTGGCAGCCCTCCAACTCCGGTTGGCTCCCCTCGATCAGCACCGGCTGGGGACTTAACTCCCACTCCGCCAGCAATGGCTCTGCGGGTATCCTTTCAGATGCTATCGACGGTGCCCAGACCCAGTCCTGGTACGTGGGTCTGCAGTGGTCCGACGTCTTCATCAAGGGTAATTCCCTCGGTATGGCGGTCGGCCAGGCAACCTTCGTGACCAAAACGGGTGACGATGACTTGCTTGAAGCCAACGACGGCAACTACGCCTGGGAGTGGTGGTACAAGTTCCAGGTGACCGACAACATCTCGATCACCCCTGCGGTCTTCTACCTCAGCAGGCCCTTGGGTCAGCTCCAGAAGGGTGGTGAAACCGACGCTGGTTTCGACAACTTCGGTGGTCTGGTCAAGACCACCTTCAGGTTCTGATCAATCCTGATCAGTTGATCAGCTTCGGCTGATTCTTTCCCCAGCCAGATCAACTCCTCACACACCTTGATCTGGCTGGTTGCCTACTCCTGAACCGATTTGACTCTCAGCAGTTCTTTCTTTTTCGCCGTGGTTTCCGCCACGGCTTTTTAATGAGCATTTTTGGTAGTGCTGCGCTTTTGCGCTCGATTCTGGATGGCTCAAATCCCCTGCGGGACAGGGGATTTGAGCCATAGTATGTGACCGTCGACACATGGTCATGTGTCCGTGGGCTGCGGCCCTAATCTGTAGTTTTGGTAGTATATAAATGTGTCCTTTTGGACCGTCCCTCAATTGGTGTGAGGTTTCAATGAAATTATTTCAGCGTCTGCTGCTGGCGCCGGTCGCCCTTGGGCTTGTAGCTCCCATGGCCGCTTCGGCCGGGGATCTTAATCTGGACGGCATGAAAAAGTATGCCGGCAAGAAAGATCAGGTGACCAGCATCACCCAGTTCTCTGATGTTCAGCCCACCGAGTGGGCCTATCAGGCGCTCTCAAATCTGATCGAGCGCTACGGCTGCGTGGCCGGCTACCCCGACGGTACGTTCCGCGGCAAACAGCCCCTGAGCCGCTGGGAAGCCGCCGCACTGCTGAATGCCTGCCTCGATCGGATCACGGAAGTGACCGATGAGCTCCGCCGGCTGCTCAAGGAGTTTGAGAAGGAGCTCGCCATCCTGCGCGGCCGCGTCGACAACCTCGAGGCCAAGGTTGGTGAATTAGAGGCCACCCAGTTCTCCACCACCACAAAACTTCAGGGTCAAGCCACCTTCGTCATTGGTGCAATCACTGCCAGTGGTGATCGTCCCGGTGCCGGTGTGTTCGGGGCGTCCCCCACCTTTGGCAGCCGTGATGCGGCCGAAAAATACAACGCTCAGTTCGGAGCAACCACCTTCAGCTATGACCTGCGGCTGAACCTGCTCACCAGCTTCACCGGTAAGGATCTGCTGTACACCCGCCTGCGTTCGGGGAACTTCGATAACGCCTTCAACGGAAACGGGGTTAACCTCACTGCTCTGGATGTTGCCAGCAATGGCATCGGTGGCACCGACGCGATCGGCATTGATCGTCTCTACTACCGCTTCCCGGTAGGCCGTGATTTCACCTTCATTGTTGGTCCTAAGGCCCGGAACACTGAATCGCTCGCCGTCACCCCCTCGGTCTACGGAAGTGGCAAGGGTGACCGCATCCTTGACCTGTTCAGCCTGTATGGTGCCCCCGGCGTTTACAACAAGGCGACCGGCTCCATGTTGGCCGGTATCTGGAAGCAGAACGTCAAGAAGGGCCAGGGTGGTTTCAGCTTCGGTGCCAACTATGTGGCCCAGCAGGGATTTGCCGGTCAATCTTTTGATGGCAACGACAACGTCTGCGCAAGCAGCGAAGGCGGCATCGGCACCGATTGTGCCCGTGGCAACTTCCTGGCCCAGCTGAACTACACGGCTCCCCAGTGGAACGTTTCGCTAGCCTATCGCTATGGCCAACAGGCCACCAATTTCAGGCGGGGCACGAACTTCGTGGCCAGCAACAGCTGGTTCCTGACCACTGGAGATACGAACAGCGTGGCGGCCAACGCCTACTGGCAGCCCAAGGAAAGTGGCTGGTTGCCCTCGATCAGTCTGGGCTGGGGTCTGAACAGCCTCTCCGGCAACGAGAACAATGCCCTGGGGATTGAATTTATTGATCCCTATGTGACCGAGAGCCAGAGCTGGTTCGTCGGCCTGCAGTGGAACGATTTGTTCGGCAAGGGTAATGCCGCTGGCATGGCGGTCGGTCAGCCCACCTTTGCCACGGCCCTTACCCGTGGCAGCAGCGACTCCGGCAATACCACTCCAGCCGATGGCAACTACGCCTGGGAGTGGTGGTACAAGTTCCAGGTCACCGACAACATCGCCGTGACCCCGGCGATCTTCTACCTGAGCCGTCCTCTCGGACAGCTCACCGGCGAGGACAACAGCTTCAGCAACTTCGGCGGCCTCGTTCAGACCACCTTCAAGTTCTGAGCCTGCTACCCGCGTCCACAACCTCACACACCATGGCCCCCGTCAGGGGGCTTTTTCATGGCTGGAGCTCTTGTCATGATGGGCTTAGCTCCCAGTACCCCCCTTGAAGGCAGCCCTGGCCAGCAGCGATTTCTATGCCGTCCTGGGCGTTCCAGCCACGGCTGAGGCGGCTGAGATCAAGGCGGCGTACCGCGCCCTGGTCAAACGGCACCATCCCGATGCCGGTGGGGATGACACCGTGATCCTGGCCATCAATGCCGCCTGGGCGGTTCTGGGAGATGGCGAGCGGCGTCGCACCTACGACCTCAGCCGGCAACCCTCGGCTCGGGGCAGGCGGCCTGGCTCCAGAGTCGTCACCCCAGCCCATCGCGGTCTCGATCGCGATGGGGCCCTGCTGAGTTGGTTGCAGCAGGTCTACGGGCCGATCGATCGTCTGCTCGCCCAGGTGATCAACCCTTTCCCCGGCCAGTTGCGTGCCCTTGCCGCCGATCCTTACGACGACAGCCTGATGGCCGCTTTCTGCGCCTATCTGGAGCAGAGCAAGAGCCGCATGGACAAGGTGGAGGTGCTCTACCGTTCCATTCCTTGTCCGAGCGAGGCTCGGGGTTTTGGCCTCAGTCTCTATCACTGCCTCAGCCAGGTGCAGGACGCCCTGCTGGAGCTGGAGCGCTACACCCTGGGCTACGTCGACAGCTACTTGCACGATGGTCGCGAGATGCTGCGGGAAGCCAAGCAACGACGCAGCCGCCTGAAGGAAGAGCGTCGAAGCCTCGATCTCTAGCAGGCCTCGAGCTGATCGAGCCGCAGCCATACGTCCGGAACCGGCAGGCGCCAACGCAACTGCGCGAAGTCGCCATTGATGGCCAGCACTTCGCCTGGACCTTCGAACAGGTAGTCGGGGGCAGTGGGATCGCTGGCGGCCGCTTCAAGACTGCCCAGATAGGCAATCCTGCTGACCTTCACCAGGGAGCCTTTCTTGATGGCAGCGGCCTTGGGGGCGATGGCATCTGTTGGGGTCTCGGCCATTGACAGTGAGCACTCCGCTGAAGATCACGCTAGGCCCTGCTCGGCGGCCTGGGAAGCCTCTTAGCCTCGGAATCGGTTTGTGCTGCCTGGGCCCGTGAGACTGCTGCTGCTGGGATGTACGGGGTTCGTGGGGCGCGAGCTGGTGCCCCAGCTGCTCGCTCGGGGGCACCAGCTGGTGGTGGTGAGCCGTCAGCCGGTGCCTCTGGTGGGGCTGGAGCACCCTGAACTGCGGAGAATCCAGGCGGATCCGGCCCTGGCAGCCTCCTGGCAGGAGCCGGCTCTGATCGCTGCCGTGGCCGAGGCGGACGGGGTGGTGAATCTGGCCGGGGAGCCGATTGCGGAGAAGCGCTGGAGTGACGAGCAGCGGCGCAGGCTGATCGACAGTCGCCTGGGCAGCACCAGCCACCTGGTGGAGGCGCTCAGGGCCCATCCCCGGCCGAACAGGGTGCTCTTGAGCGGCTCCGCCGTGGGCTACTACGGCAGCAGCGAGGACGCCCGCTTCAGCGAATCGAGCCCTGCGGCGCCTGATCTGCTTGGTCAGCTCTGCCGCGACTGGGAGGCTGCTGCCGATCAGGCTCCCGCCGACTGCCGGGTGGTGAAACTGCGGATCGGCATCGTGCTCGGCCCCGATGGAGGTGCCCTCGGCAAGATGTTGCCGGTGTTCCGCTCCGGTCTGGGCGGCCCAATCGGCTCCGGACGGCAGTGGATGAGCTGGATTCATCGCACCGACCTCTGCGCCCTGATCGCCAGCGCCCTGGAGATCCTGGACTACCAGGGCGTGTACAACGCCGTGGCTCCCCAGCCAGTGCGGATGGGGCAATTCGCGGCGGCCCTTGGCCGGGTGCTGAAGCGTCCCAGCCTGTTGCCGGTGCCCGCGCCGGTGCTGCAGTTGATGCTCGGGGACGGAGCCTCGGTGGTTCTGGAAGGCCAGCAGGTGGTCACCGAGCGGCTGGAGCTCCAGGGCTTCATTTTTCGCTACCCCGATCTCGACTCAGCCCTTGCCGCTGCCACCAGCCCAGCAGCCCACTGACCAGGGCGGCCCCCATCAGCAGGCCGATCGCCGGGGTGAACAGGGGATCCCAGAGCCTCTGAAGCAGCTGGAGCGGTGCCTCCACATGCTGGCTGTGCAGAGTCACCGCCAGGGCAAACCAGACCGCCCCCGCGATCACCAGGAACACATCGATCACCAGCACGGTGTCGATCCAGCTCTTCAGCCGCGGCGCAAGGGCTTCAGCGCTGGCGGCATCACTGGAGCGGGGCTGAGGGTTCATCGAGGACCTGCAGGATCTGCCAGGCCATCCTGGCGGCACCGCCGGGACCACCGATGCGCTCCAGGCCGTTGCGTCGGCAGCGCTCTCCAAGATCGGTGTGCTGCAGCTGGTGCAGCACGTCGCCCACCAGCGTGGCGGTGCCGCCAAGGCTGCGCTCCGAGCCCGGCTCTCCCTCGGCACTGAACAGCGAGGGCCCCAGCAGGCGTCGTTGGGCCTCGGCGAAATTGGGGCTGAACTGGGGGCCGCCTCCAGCCAGCTGAACCACGGGTTTGCCCAGGCCCACGGCCTGTTCCGTGGCCGTGCCGGTCATCGCCAGCAGCAGATCGGCCTGCTGAACCACCGCCTGGAATTCCCCCCAGTGCAGCCTCAGCTCCAGCTCCCCGCGGCACAGGCGCCCAGACGGCTCCAGCTGCCAGCCCAGGGGTCGGCTGAGCCTGGCCACTGTCGCTGCGTCGATGGCCCCCACCAGGGCGGCGTTCAGCTGGAGGCCGCCGCGAACCTGCAGGGCGGCAGGCAAGCGGGTGAGCACCTGCAGCATCAACTCGAAGTTGCGCAGGGCCTCTGGCAGGCGGCTGCCAGGCAGCAGCCCCAGCCGGGGGCTGGACGCCCCGACCCCTGGTCCGTCGAGGGAGGGTGCGCTCTCAAGGACCCTGTCGAGGAAGGGGTTGCCGAGAAAGTCCACAGGCCGCCCGAGCTGGTGGCTCAGGTCTGTGGCGGTGAACGCATCCCGGCTGAATACCCTGCGGAAGCGGCGGCTGCGCAGGCAGCTTCCACAGGGCCAGGGCAGGCGCAGGCGGCCTTCGTAGTGGCTGGAGTAGGCCACCAGGTAGGTGACCACCGGCCGGCGGCTGCACCAGGCGGCCAGTACGGGGATCACATCTCCGACCACCACCACCGCGGCGCAGTGCCGGGCTTCTCGGAAAAACAGCACCAGCTGGCTGAGCAGGTAGGTGAGCTGGCCCTGCACCAGTTCAGTCAGGCGTCCGCCGAGGCTGGTATAGCCCAGGCCGCCGGTGCTGAATTCGCGGGTGTGCCCGAGCACGGGCAATCCAGCCTGGCGGTAGGCGCCGCCATGACCCACCAGCGGCAGGGCCACCACCTCCAGCCCCAGTTTCTGGAGCTCCTGTCCGATCAGGCTGCCGCTGAGGTCTTCCCCATGGCCGTTGCTGAGCAGCAGCAGGCGCCGGGGGGGATCGCCCATCGTGGGGGCTCCAGGGATCAACCCTGCAGCCAGGCTTTGACCTTCTCCAGGGCACCCCAGCCTGGGCGCCGCCTGAGCCCATCGGCTATCGCCTCGTTCAGTTCGCTGGCCAGCTCCGGTGATACGGCGGTGATGCGCAGCACCAGATCAATGTGCTCCCGCACTCCTTTGGCGCCCGACTCGAGCATGGCCAGACAGAGGTTCACCCGCGACTGGGGGTCTTGGGGGTTCAGCTTGACCGCCATCCGGGCTGAGCGCAGCGCTGCTTCGGATTGGTCCTCGAGCAGCTGCAGCCAGGCAAGGCAGGTCCAGGCTGCCGCTAGGCGGGGAGCCTGGGACGTGATCGTCAGGAAGTCGTCGATGACGTCAGCGGCTGCAGCTCCCTGCTGGTAGCGGCCAATGGCCTGATCGAACAGGGCTTCGGCGGACTTGGTGGTGGCCGTCATCGGCTGCGGCTGCGGGTGACCCAGAATCCCACGCTGAAGGTCCGCATCTGCGGCGGTTCAGACGGCGAAGGAGCTGCCGCAGCCGCAGGTCTGGCTGGCATTGGGATTGGTGAAATTGAAGCCACCACCGATCAGGGCCGAGCTGAAATCCAGCTGCATGCCGTAGATGTACAGCAAGCTCTTGGGATCGCTCACCACCCGGAAACTGGGGGCGCCATCAGGTTCGTAGATGTAATGCTCGTCATCGTCGCGAATCGCGGCGCTGTCGATGAAATCCATGGTGTAGCTCATGCCGCTGCAGCCGCCGGAGCGCACCCCCACCCTCAGCAGCTTGTCGTTGCCCTGCTGCTGCATCAGGGCGGCCAGCTGCTTCATGGCTGGCTCAGTGATGCGGATGCCCTTGCCGTCTTTGCCAGTGTGAGTGGCCACAGGTGCCGCGGCGTCCTGGGTCGGGGCGGGAGCATCGGCGGTGGTGGGGCTGCTCATGGGCGAGGCCTGCGGCAGGTGGGACGGATTGTCAGGTCACTCTATGGAGCAATCTCGAGCTCTGGTGTGCCGCCGTCGCCGTGGACGGCTCCATAGAGTCGGCTCAAATCAAGGAGTCAAGGGTGCGCGTCGCCATCGTGGGAGCTGGTCTGGCCGGTCTGTCAGCCGCAGTCGATCTCTGTGATGCCGGCCACCAGGTTGACCTCTATGAATCCCGCCCGTTCGTGGGCGGCAAAGTGGGCAGCTGGGTCGATGCGGACGGCAACCACATCGAGATGGGTCTGCACGTCTTCTTCTTCAATTACGCCAACCTCTTCGCGCTGATGCGCAAGGTGGGGGCCTTCGGCAACCTTCTGCCCAAGCAGCACACCCACCTGTTCGTGAACAAAGGCGGCGACGTGCGTGAACTTGATTTCCGCTTCCCGATCGGAGCCCCTTTCAACGGGCTCAAGGCTTTCTTCACCACCCCGCAGCTCGACTGGATCGACAAGCTGCGCAATGCCCTGGCCCTGGGTACCAGCCCGATCGTGCGTGGTCTGGTGGACTACGAGGGGGCGATGGGAGTGATCCGGGCCCTTGATCGGATCAGCTTCCGCGAGTGGTTCCTCGGCCATGGTGGCAGCGCCCGCAGTGTGGAGCGGATGTGGGATCCAATTGCCTATGCCCTGGGCTTCATCGACTGCGAGGCCATATCAGCCCGCTGCATGCTCACCATCTTCATGATGTTCGCCTCCAAGACCGAGGCGTCCAAGCTGAACCTGCTCAAGGGTTCGCCGCATCGCTGGCTGCACCAGCCCATCCTTGATTACATCGAAGCCCGCGGGGCCAGGCTGCACCTCCGCCACCGGGTCAGTGAGGTCTGCTTCGACGAGGGACCGGGGCCAGAGGCGGCGCCCCAGGTCACGGCCCTGCGTCTGAGTACCCCTGATGGAGAGATAAGCGTCGAGGCCGACGCTTATCTGGCGGCCTGCGACGTGCCCGGCATCCAGCGGCTGCTGCCGCCCTCCTGGCGCCGCTTTGCCCAGTTTGAGAACATCTACCGGCTGGAGGCGGTGCCGGTGGCCACGGTGCAGTTGCGCTACGACGGCTGGGTCACCGAGCTCGGGGAGGGCGAGGCCCATGCCGCTGCCCGCCGTGATCTCAGCCGTGCGAGCGGACTGGACAACCTGCTGTACACCGCTGACGCCGATTTCAGCTGCTTCGCCGACCTGGCTCTAGCCAGCCCTGCCGATTACCGGCGCGAGGGGGAGGGGTCCCTGTTGCAGTGTGTGCTCACCCCCGGTGACCCCTGGATTCCTCGCCGAAACGACGAGATCGCGGCATTGGTGGACGCCCAGGTGCGTGAGCTGTTCCCCTCGGCCCGCGGCCTCAACCTGATCTGGAGCAACGTGGTCAAACTGGCTCAGTCGTTGTACCGCGAGGCCCCCGGCATGGAACCCTTCCGCCCGCAGCAGCGCACGCCGGTGGACAATTTCTTTCTGGCTGGCAGTTACACCCGTCAGGACTACATCGATTCGATGGAGGGGGCCACTATGAGTGGACGTCTGGCGGCTGCCGCCATTCTGGATCAGCCGGTGCGGCTCGCCTCCGTGGCGGCCGTCGCCTGATCACCATGGGACGTTGGCTTGAGCACAGTGTGACAACGGAGATCAAGGCTCCGGTGGACCGGGTCTGGGAAGTCTGGAGCGATCTGGAGGCGATGCCGCGATGGATGCGCTGGATCGAGTCAGTGGTCACCCTTGATGATCCCGATCTCACCGACTGGACCCTGGCGGCCCAGGGATTCCGCTTCCACTGGAAGGCCCGTATCTCCCACAGGATCGAAGCTCAGCAATTGCACTGGGAGTCGGTGGGGGGTCTGCCTACCAAGGGGGCCGTGCGGTTCTATCCCCAGTCCGAGAGGCTGACGGCTGTCCGGCTGACAGTCAGCTACGAGCTGCCGGGAATCCTTGCGCCGCTGATGGAACCGACCATCCTTGGAGGAATCGTCACCCGGGAACTCCAGGCCAACCTGGATCGATTCCGGGACCTTGTGGAGCAAGAGCATGGCCAGTGATCACCGGCATCAACCCGGCATGAATCAGGCGCGAACCGTGACGGGCCTCGCCCTGCTGCCTCTCCTGCTCGCGGCTGGCCTGTCGGGCTGTGGAGGCACACCCACCGCCGATCTTGGCTCGGTGCCCCCTCCAGCCCCCGTTGCACCTGGGGCAGCCCCGACGACACCCAGCAATTCCGCCCCGGCGTCAGCCGCCATTGCCAAAGCAGGCTTCACTCCACTGCCCACGGTCCAGCAGGTTGAGGCTGCGATGCCCCAGGGCCGGCTGGACCCCTTTGCGCCACTGGCGGTCACCAGGGCTACCAGGGTCACCAGGGATGGTGGTAGACCCCGGGCCGTTGTGGTCCAGCCTCCGCTCACCCTCCCCGATGGTTTCCGTTTCCAGGGCGTGATCAGCAGCGGCGGTCGCCCCATGGCTCTCGTCCAGTTCGGCGGTCAGAGCGGTTCCCTGGCCGTTGGTGATGCAGGCGGCCGCACCACAGACCTCCTGCCCGAGGCCTGGGGTGTGGCCTCGATCGATGTACTGCTCGGTCGCCTCACCCTTGTGAGCCGTCAGGGTCAGGCCAAGAGCCAGGTTGTGATCGCCGAGCTCTAGAGCCCGCCAAGGGCTCGGCCGCAGGCCGCCATCAGCCCGTCCAGGTCATGGGGGTCTGCTTCGGCGTCCACCCGTCCAAGCAGCTCCAGGCAGGCGGTGCTGGTCTGGGGACCGATCGACACCAGGGCCACGGAGTCCAGCCGTTCACGCCAGCCCTCCTTCAGGTCCTGCTGCAGCAGCTGCACGGTGTGGCGCACGGTCTTGCCGCTGGTGAAGGTGATGGCGTCCACCTGACCCTGGCGCAGGGCAGCGGCGGTGGCCAGGGGGAGATGGGGCGGACAGCGGGACTCGTAGGCGGCGGCCTCCACCACCCGCGTGCCGGCTTCGGCGAAGGCTTCCGCCAGCAGGGTGCGGCCACCGCTCTGGACCCTGGGCAGCAGCAGGCGCTGCCCCCAGCCCGAGACCGGGAAATGCTCAATCAGGCTGTCGGCCACAAAGCTGGGAGGCACGAAATCGGCTGGGGCGCCCAGCTGCTCCAGTCGGGCTGCGGTCTTGCGGCCAACTGCTGCGATCTTGAGGCCACGGGGGCGATCACTGAGATTGCGCCCGATCCGCTGCAGCCGCTGTTCCACAGCCTCCACCCCGTTGACGCTGGAGAACACCAGCCAGTGAAAGCTCTCCAGCTCTTCGAGCGCATCGTCAAGGGGCCCCCATTCATCGGGCGGGCCGATCACCAGAGCGGGAAGGTCCAGCACCCGGGCGCCGGCCCGCTCGAACATCGCGCGAGCTTCGCCCAGCTGCTGCTCGGCCCGCGTCACCGCCACCACCCGACCTGAGAGCACGTCCACCTCCTCCATCAGTCGTCCAGTCTCACCATCGCCCCTGCCTGCCGCTGTAACTGCTCGGCGGCGCTGGTCTGGCCCTGCTGACGCAGCAGGGCAATGGCCTGGCGAAAACTGGCGCGGGCCGCGCTGATGTCGCCCGCCAGCAGCTGGGCCACCGCCAGGTTCTGGTGGGTTTCGGCGTGCTCGGGGGCCAGGCTCACGGCGATGTCGTAAGCCTTGAGGGAGCCGCGAATATCGCCGAGGCGGCGGCGGATCAGGCCGAGGTTGTACCAGCCCAGAGCCAGCTCGGGTGCCCCGCGCGTGACGGCTTCCGCCAGCTGGGCCGCCTCTTGTGTGGCGCCGTCCTGCAGCTGCAGGGCCGCCAGGTTCAGTCGTGCCGCCACCTGCAGCCGTGGATCGAGCGGCAGCTCCAGGGCCTCCCGGTACAGGGCCTCGGCCCTGGCGGGGTGGCGGCTGGCCTCGGCCATCGCCAGGTGCAGCAGCAGTTCAAAGCGTTCGGGGTGGGCTCCGGGGGGGCAGCCAGCCAGCCCGGCCCTGAGCAGGGCAATCCCACGCTTCACACGCCCCTGGCTGATCTCCAGGCCACCGAGTTTGGCGCTGGCGTAGGCATTGCCGGGGTGCTCTCGCAGCTCCTGCTCCATGGCCCTTCGCAGTTGCCGCGCCTTGCGCCCATCGGCAAGCCTTTCCGGCCGGTAGCCCTCATGGAGGATCGCCGGCTGGGGGCAGTCCACCACTTTCCAGTGGGGCTCCTTTGCCAGAAGCTCGGCCACGCTGTCATCCACCATCGCGTGATACGGGCGGCTCCAGCGGATCTGGGGGTGACGCCGGAACAGACGACTGACGCTGGAGTAAGGCGATTGCAGCGCGCCCACTTCCTGGCGCAGCAGGTTGATCAGCAGCGTGTCGGGATCGGCCATCAACGCGAGCAACGGTTCACGGGCCTGCTCCAGCAGCTGCTCATCGGCATCAAGCACCAGCACCCAGGTGCCCCGCACCCACTCCAGGGCCAGGTTGCGGGCTGGTGCGAAATCCCCGGGCCAGGTGATGCGCTCCACCCGGGCGCCATGGTGTTCAGCCACCGCCACCGTGTCGTCGCTGGAGCCGGTGTCCACCACCACCAGCTCATCGGCGAACCCCGCCACCGACTCCAGGCAGCGGCCGAGGCGCTCGGCCTCGTTGCGCACGATCATCGAGAGGCTGAGCACGGCGGCGGCCCGCATCCAGGCGTGAGGTTAGGGGCGAGAGGTCAGGACTTCAGGCGTGATTGGACTCAGTCGGTGAAGCCGCCCTCGGCGGGGCTGCCGGCGGCCAGGCCGAGCCTTGTGAGCAGCGCGGCCTGGGCCAGGGGCATCTGGGCGGGGCTGTAGCCCGCGGGAATTCCACTGGGAAGCAGGGGCTCCAGGGCCTCCCACAGGTAGGGACTGCCCAGCACGGTCAGGCCCGCCAACCGACCAATCCGCAGCAGCTGCCGGATCACCGCGGGCCAGGGTTCATCGGCTCCGGCGCTGCCGCGGAAGGGATTACCGCGCACGAACAACTGCAGGAACAACGGCCCATCCGGCAGGCGCTCCAGGGCGAGGGGTGTCTCGGCGTTCCCGCTCCAGGGACTGGGGCCACGGGCGTCCAGCAGGCAGCTCCTGTAGCCGGCCGCGGCTGGCCGCAACAGAGCCGGCGCCATCGCAGGCAGGAAGGGACAGGCCAGGCTGTTGTCCAGGCGGATCAGGTTGACCCCTGGCCCCGGAGGCAGGCCCTGGTGCCCCCGCGTGTTCAGACTCATTTCCACCAGCTCCCGCGCCAGGGCCTGATCCTGCGGAGTCTCCAGCTCGCCCAGTCCCTCCAGTGGTGCCACGGAGGCGGCCGGGGCCCGGGAGCCTGCGTCGGCCAGGGCCTGCTCGCGCCGCCGCAGGCTCTGGTTGAGCTGCTCCAGCGGCAGGCGCCGGCTGCGGAAGGCCTCCACCAGGCCGTCGATGGCGGCATCGGCATCGGCGGGCATCAGAATCAGATCCGAGCCGGCCTCGAAGGCCAGCACGGCGGCCTCCGCTGCGCCCCAGCGGGAGGTGATCGCCTCCATCACCAGGGCGTCGGTGATCACCAGCCCCGTGAATCCCAGCTCGTGCCGCAGCAGCCCCGTGAGCACGGGCCACGAAAGGGTGGCCGGCCGCAGCGGATCCAGGGAGTCCAACTGCAGGTGGGCGGTCATCACCGCCGCGCAGCCGGCGGCCATGGCCGCCCGGAAGGGAGGAAGCTCGATCTCCTCCAGCCGCTCCCTCCCATGGGGCAGCCGGGGCAACTCCAGGTGGGAGTCGTCGCTGGTGTCTCCGTGACCAGGGAAGTGCTTGGCGCAGCAGAGCACACCTTCGGCCTGGGCACCCTCCACGAAGGCCGCCGCAAGGGCCGACGCCGTGTCGGCGTTCTCCCCCCAGGCGCGCACGTTGATCACCGGGTTGTCGGGGTTGTTGTTGACATCGCAAACCGGAGCGAGCACGCCGTTGAGCCCCAGCAGGCGCGCCTGGCGGCCCGTGCAGTGGCCGTAGCGGCGGGCCAGGGAGAGGGCGCCTTCAGGATCGCTGCGGTGCAGGCGCCCCACAGCCAGGGGTGGCACCAGCCAGCTGGCCCCCTCGAATCGCTGCCCCACCCCCTCCTCCACATCGGCGCAGATCAGCAGCGGTTGCTCCGACCAATTCCGCAGTTGTTCGCTGCGCAGCCGCAGTTCGGCGGCACTGCCCCCCAGCAGGATCACCCCACCCACGCCTTCGGCCAGCAGCCGCTTCAGGGTGGCGTTCTCCAGTTCCCAGAGTGGGTAGCGCCGCTGACCGTCACTCAGGTGGCCGCTGCCGCGGATCACCAGCAGCCGGGCCACCTGCCTGCGCAGTTCAGCAGCCGGTGGCAGGGGCTCCAGGGCCTGGGGCAGAGCCGTCGTCATCGCCCGCTGCCGTCGCCTCCGTCGCCGGCTTCAGCTGTGAGGGCTTCATCAGAGGGGGCAGGCTCATCAACGGCCAGGGCGTCCCGTTGCTGCCTCTCCTCTCCCAGTTGGCTGAGCAGCCCGAGCACCGCCCCGCCCCGCTCCAGGCCCCGATCGAGCAGGAACTGCACCTCGGGGGTGCGGCGCAGATTCAGCCGCCGTGCCAGCTCCCCTTTCACGAAGGGTGCCGCCGACTTCAGACCGGCCAGGGTCGTCTGGCGGTCCTCGTCGCTCCCGAAGACGCTCACGAAAATCTTGCAGTGCTGCAGATCACCCGCCACCTCCACCTGGGTGACGCTGACCATGCCCAGGGAGACCCGCTCGTCCTTGATGCCGTTCACCAGCAGCTCACTGATCTCACGGCGAATCAGGGAAGCCATCCGCTCGACCCGTCGGCCCTGTGCCATTCCTATGCCAGTGGTGCTGGATTCACCATGGCACGCAGCACCAGGCTCAGGCTGATCATTCCGCTCACCAGAGCACCCACCAGGGCTATGGCGGTGACCGGGTTGCTGCTCCGTTTTGCCAGGGGTTCGAGCACGGAGTTGAACACACCGAGGCTGAAGGCCACCAGGTAGCGCGGGTAGCGCGTCACGTTGAGGAAGAAGTCCTTCATGGCGCAGGAGGGGCAGTGGGTGGCAAGTCGTTGAAAGGCGAGGCAGTGGCTGGGTGCCGCCCACGCCGGGAGAACATGAGGGCTACTCTGCCGCCCAGAGGACCGCGCCGCTGATGCTCGAGCTCCACCAGTTCCGCCACTCCTCCTTCTGCGAGAAGGTGAGATTGATCCTGGCCGCCAAAGGTCTGGAGTTTCGCGTCATCGAGGTCACCCCCGGGTTGGGGCAGCTTGAGCTGTTCCGTCTCTCAGGTCAGCGTCAGGTGCCGGTGCTCGTGGATGGAGCCGAGGTGATCGCCGACTCCAGCGCCATTGCCCAGTACCTGGAGCGCCAGGTGCCGACCCCTCCTCTGATTCCCGAGGATCCGGCCGAACGGGCGCGGGTGCTTCTGCTCGAAGACTGGGCCGACACCGCTCTGGCCAGCGGGGTCCGGCAGGCCCTGCTGCAGGCGGCAAGCTCGGATTCGGTGCTGCGCGGCGCCCTCCTGCCTGAAGCCACCCCTGCGGTGCTGCGCTCGCTGGTGGGGGCCCTGCCCACGGACCTGCTCGCGTCGCTTGGCGACACCATCGGCCAGACAGAGCGGCGCCAACTGCAGGCGAACCTCGAGCAGCTGGCGGTGCTTCTGGCTCCCGGCCGTTTTCTTGTGGGTGATCGCCTCTCTCTAGCCGATCTGGCGGTGGCGGCCCAGCTGTCGCTGCTGCTCTTCCCGGCCAGCTCCGGTGCCCCCCTGGCTGGCCGTGGCGTGCCAGGCCTGGCCGACCATCCTCTGCTCAGCAGCCTGTTCGCCTGGAGGGATGGCCTGTACCTCTCCCTCGGCCGCATTGCTGTCAGCGAGCCGGTTTCCCCGATCACACCCTGATCCGCGTACTCAGGGGTTGCGGCTGAGCAGCAACCAGAGGTCATGGCTGTCGCCGGCATGGGCCACCAGCCCCTGCTCCGGTGACGGATAGCTGGCCTGCCACTGCTCCGCCCGGATCAGTTCGTGGCCAGGAGTGCTGTCCACCAGCCGGTAACGGCTGAGGGTCTCCACGCGGCTGATCCGGGCTCCGCTGGGGCCGTGCAGCACCTGCAGGGCCAGCTCGTCGCTCAGAAAGCTGTCGCCCAGAGCCACAGTTTCTGAACCAACCTGGCTGCGGCGTCCGATCACGGTGGATTCCAGCTCCAGATCACCGCGCAACAGAGCCAGCTGGCGGTTGGGGTTGGCCGGGTCGTTGGCGACCGAGAGCAGCTGACCTCCCAGCAGCGCATCGCCCACCTGGGTGGCGTTGAACGCACGATCCCCCACAACTGCCCCGTGCTGATCCATCAGAAAGCGCACGGCGTAGGGCGGAATCGGCGCTGCACTGCCCTCCTCCAGGCTGTGGACCCACCAGGCCCCGGCGAACCAGTCGGGGTAGCGGAGGTCGCTGCGACCGGGTCGGCTGAGCGGAGCCGGCAGACTCCATTCCGGCCAGGCCACCAGCCGCCGCTCCAGCGGACCTGGGCCGCCGCTGGCCGCCATGACATGCCCCGGCCAGAGGGCGATCAGGGCGGCGAGGATGAAGGCGATCTGTGAGCTGAGCATGTCCGACCCCCTGCTGCGGGAACTCGATCATTACGTGGTGCTGGAGCCCTCCCGGGGTGAACGCATTCTCACGGCTGCCGAAACACTCAGCTGGCTCACCACCCAGCTCGCTGAACTGGAAGAGCCCCCTGCCGACCTGCGCTCCCTGCCCAGCGACCGTGAACGGGCCGAGCGACTGCTGGAAACGGCCTGTGAACTGGAGTTGGAGCCCGGCATGGCTGTTCAGTGGTTTGCCGTGCGCCTGGAGCCCCCAGCCCGTTGAAGCATGAACACTTTGATGGAGTTCAGTTCCGATCCGAGGATTCCTGCAGACCTGGAACTGCTTGCAGCTCTGCTGTGCTGTTCAGGCTCGCCGCGCTGGCGCCGTTGATGTCGATCAGTTCGGTGGGAGCCTGGGGTGGTGCCTCCCGCTGGCGCAGCACCGTCGGGATCGCCTCCAGGACCTGCAGAGCCACGTCCGCGGCCGCCCGTCCGTCCTGGGGCACCCTCAGGTCAGCCTGGCTGTAGAGAGGACGGCGCTCGTCCAGCAGCTGGCGCAGCCGCGACTCGGGATCAGCCGTGGTCAACAGGGGCCGCTGGCCTGGATCGGCTCGCAGGCGCTCCAGCAACAGCTCCTCGGGGGCGTCCAGCCACACCACCAGCCCCTGCCGCATCTGGCCCCAGTTGACGGGGCGGCTGACCACGCCACCGCCTGTTGCCACCACCAGGGAATGCCAGCAGGCGATGCGATTGAGCACGGCCGACTCCAGTTTGCGAAAGGCCGCTTCTCCCTGGTGCTCGAACAGTTCCGGGATGGAGCAGCCGGCGTGCTGCTCGAGCACGCTGTCGGCGTCGATGAAGCGATAGCCGAGGGCTTCGGCCAGCGGGCGTCCCACACTGCTCTTGCCCGCCCCCATCATCCCCACCAGGTAGATGTTGAGGCCCTCCAGGCTCCCCGGCAAATCCGGGCTGACGCTGGCGGGGGAGGGCTGTTCAGAGGCCATCGGGGCTGGTCGGCGAAGACTTGGGTCCGGCGTTGCCAGGGGCGGAATCCCTAGGATGACCCAGCAGGACGCCGCCGAGTCGATGGCCACCGGGATCCTGGCGATGCCCGCCACACCCAGCACTGGCGTTTCAGCCGGCATCAACCACCACGGCCGCGGCCGTGGCTGCGTGATCACCCGACGGGCCCTGTTCAGCGCCAGCCACCTATACCGGTTGCCGGAGCTGAGCCATGAGGAGAACGTCAGCCGCTTTGGCCGTTGCAGCCTCGCTCCGGGTCATGGTCATAACTACGAGCTGATCGTGGCGATGGCTGGCCCGCTTGATGGCGATGGCATGGTGCTCAACCTGTCTGATGTCAAACACGCAATCCGTCGGGAGGTCACCGATCCCCTCGATTTCCGTTTCCTCAACGACTGCTGGCCGGAGTTCGATCTGAGCCGGCCCGAGGGTTGCCTGCCTACCACCGAGGCTCTGCTCCAGGCGATCTGGACACGACTGGCCCCTCACCTGCCGCTCGTCGGTCTGCGTCTCTACGAGCAACCCATCCTCTGGGCCGATGTCATCGGCAATCCCATGGAAGCCTTCCTCTCGATCCGTACCCACTTCGCCGCCGCCCACCGCCTGGCCCGCGAAGAGCTGTCCCAGAGCGAGAACGAATCGATCTACGGCAAGTGCGCCCGTCCCCATGGCCATGGCCACAATTACCTGCTGGATGTCACCGTGCGCGGTGCGATCGATCCCCGTACCGGCATGGTCTGCGACCTGGGTGAGCTGCAGGGTCTGGTGAACGAGCTGGTGGTGGAGCCCTTCGATCACACCTTCCTCAACAAGGATGTGGCCCATTTCGCCAGCTGTGTCCCCACGGCTGAGAACATCGCCCTGCACATAGCCGATCTGCTCAGCGCTCCGATTGCCGCCACTGGTGCCTCGCTTCACAAGGTGCGTCTCCAGGAGAGCCCGAACAACGCCGCTGAGGTGTTTGCCGAAACGCCCCTGCTCGATACTCGCCCCGCTGTGCTTGAGGCTCTGGCCGGCGCTTGAGCCTGCCCCAGCTGCGCCTGGTGCTGGCCATCAGCCTCGATGGCCGCCTCGCGCCAGCCCAGGGAGGTGCCGCCCAGCTTGGAGCTGCCGGAGACCGCGCCGTGCTCGAAGAGGCGCTTGCCTGGGCTGATGGTTGCCTTGTCGGGGCTGCCACGCTGCGGCTGCACCGCAGCACCTGCTTGATCCATCGCCCTGAGCTGCTGGCGCGTCGCCGCCTGGAAGGGCGCCAACCTCAACCCACCGCCGTGGTGGTGAGTCGCGGCCGAGGACTCGAGCCGTGCCTTCCATTCTTCTCCCAACCACTGGAGCGCTGGCTGCTTTCGACGGGGCCCGCCCAGCTTGCTTTTGATGGCCATGTGGCTCTTGGTAACTGGCGGGCTTCCCTGGCGGAACTGGCAGGGCGAGGGTTGCGCCGGCTGGTGTTGCTCGGTGGCGCCGAACTGGCCACGGCCCTGCTGGCGGAGGGACTGGTGCAGGAGCTGCAGCTCAGCCTCTGCCCACTGCTGCTGGGTGGCAGCCATGGCTGGGTCAGTCCCCTGGCGCCCGACCTCTCGGGTCAGAGCTGGGAGTTGCTGGAGCACCGGCCCCTGGGGGGCGGTGAACTGCTGCTGCGCTATCGCTGCAGTGCTCCTACGGCAGCGTGACGGGCCGTTTGAAGCGGCGTTGAAGGTCTTCCAGCGACACTTCCTTGAGACTGTCGGCGGGCAGCCCCAGCAGTTTGGCAACGCAGCGTTTCACCACCACCTCGCTGTCGTCGCCCAGCCTGCCCCGGGCCAGTTCGCTGATCACCCCGAAGCTGCGCCCGCTGCTCTCGGCCTCGGAGATCAGGCAGGCGCTGGCTGGTACGGCCAGACGGCGGCAGGGTTCCTTCAGGCTGCGCTCCAGGTTGGCCTGGCCGCCGGCGGCAGCGCTCACGCACGCTTCGCTGAGCTTTCTCTCCAGCTGGGGTCGCATCAGGCGCAGCACCGGCCCCAGCAGACTGGCCGAGGCGGGCAGGGGGCTGCCCAGCCCGGAGGCCAACGCCCCTGACAACGTCAGGACTGCTGCCGCCAGGATCGACAACCGGTGCAGTCGTTGCGCCATGCCGTTAGTTTTGCCCCTCGCCGTCGAGCCCACGTGATCCTCTGCCATGGCTGAGCTGCAGGCCCGCTGGCACCGGGCCATGACGGAGATTTCCCGTGAAGCCTGGCAGGAGCTCACGGGGCCCGCGGGTCTTCCGTTCTACGGCTGGAGCTGGCTGCACGCTCTTGAGCGCTCCGGCAGCATCGTGCCCCGCCAGGGCTGGCAGCCCTGCCATCTGAGCCTGTGGCGCCAGGAGCGGCTGATTGCCGTGGCGCCGCTCTACCTCAAGGGCCACAGCTACGGGGAATTCGTCTTCGATCAGTCCTTCGCCCAGCTCGCCGGTCAGCTGGGCCTGCGCTACTACCCGAAGCTGGTGGGCATGAGCCCGCTCAGCCCGGTGCAGGGTTATCGCTTTCACATCGATCCCAGTGAAGACGGGCCAGAGGTCACGGCCCTGATGCTGGAGCTGATCGATCGCTTCTGCCGCGAACAGAAGATCTTCAGCTGCAACTTCCTCTACGTGGATCCCCAGTGGCAGCCCTGGGCCGAGGCCGCTGGCTGCGCCACCTGGCTGAACCAGCAGAGTCTCTGGAGCAATGCTGGATTCAGCAGCTTCGAGGATTATCTGGCTGGCTTCAATGCCAACCAGCGGCGCAACATCCGCCGGGAGAGGCGCTCGATCGCCGCGGCCGGTCTGCAGGTGACTCCCCTGGCGGGGTCTGCGATTTCCGCCGCCATGCTGGAGCGGATGCACCACTTCTACGCCCAGCATTGCAGCCGCTGGGGGGCCTGGGGCAGCAAGTACCTCAGTGAGGAGTTCTTCCGGCTGGATGCCTTTGAGTTGCGGGAGCATCTGGTGCTCTTCAGTGCCCATCGGGGCGATCCGCAGGAGCCGGTGGCGATGTCGCTGTGCGTGCGCCATGGCGAGGCTCTCTGGGGCCGCTACTGGGGCAGTGATCGGGAGATCGAGAACCTGCATTTCGAGGTCTGCTACTACGCCCCGATCGAGTGGGCGATTGAGCAGGGCATCCGCTGCTTTGATCCAGGGGCTGGCGGGAGCCACAAGCGGCGCCGGGGTTTTCTGGCCGAGCCCCGAGCCAGCCTGCACCGCTGGCAGGATCCGGGCTTCGATCGGCTGCTGCGTCGCTGGCTGCCCGAAGCCAATGCCCAGATGCTCGAGGAGATCGAGGCGGAAAATGCCGAACTGCCTTTCAGCCGTCGGGATCTGCCCTTGGGCACCTGCTGAAGCCGCTGTTTACGATCAGAGCATGGATAAGCGATCCTCGATCACGTCTTCACCCACCTATGCAGCTCCACCCTTGCAGGAGCTGCGAGAGCTCGATGAACGCCTGTCGCAGCGCCCTATCGACCTCGATCCCGCCGGCTATGTGCTGATCAGCCTGGATCGCGAGCGGGGAGAGTTGATGGCGGAGCTCTACAGCAACGGCATCAATGCCAGAGGCCTGGCCACTGATCCTGAAACCGGTGAAGTGCTCAGTTGCCGTGGAGCTGCCCCCCGCCGGCCGTTGACGGTGTTTCGAGGCCGCACAGCCAAACAGCTGGGTATTCAGCTGACTGAGGGGCCATCCCCAGCCCCGATCAGCAGGCTGGATCACGCCCTTTACCTGGGCCGTGAACTGCAGAAGGCCGAAGCGGCCCTGCGTTCCGGCGACTCCTACATCCAGGACTGAAGGGCCTGCTTGAGCTCAGGGTTTCTCAGGCTGGCTGGAGTTCCCTCACATCTGACGTGGCGGGAGGGGGTTCCGGCGGCAGCGACTGCAATTGCACCTGAATCTCTTCGGTGACGATGCTGCGGTATTCCATGAAGTGCTCGTTGTGGGCCAGCACAACGAGGAACTGCTCGAGCTGATCGGGATTCGTACGGGCCATGGCCAGCAGGTAACGCCAGAACCGACCGCGGGTGTCGCGGATCAGGCCCTGGCGCCAGATCACGATCAGGAGGGCCCGCACGTCTGTCCAGCTGGGAAGCTTGAAGCCGGAATGCTCCGGCTTCAGGAAGGGCTTCCAGCGGGGCTTGCCCACCTTGTGGTAATAGCTGAAGACCCTATCCATGTAGGCGTTCGGCTCATAGAGGTTGCAGAAGGCCTCCACGTATTCGTTGGCGATGTCGCGGATAGGGCGGGTGGGCACGAAGTTGAGCAGGTTGGTCTGGTTCACCCCCTTGGCGTCAGCCTTGTCCTGGATCAGCCGTCCTTCCTTCTCCAGCCGATGCCAGAGGCCGGTGTTGGGCAGGGCCTGCAGCATTCCCATCATCGCGGCGGGGATGCCTGTGCGGGTCACGAACTCGACGATGCGTTTGCCGGCACCGGTTTTCTCCCCATCGAAGCCGATGATGAAGCCGGCCATCACCCGGATGCCGTAGGAGGTGATCCGATCCACGGATTCCTCCAGGGAGCTGCGGGTGTTCTGCAGCTTCCGGGCCGTTTCCAGACTGGCCTCATCCGGGGTCTCGATGCCGAGGAAGACGCTGTCGAAACGGCTCTCGGCCATCATCAACATCATTTCTTCATCGGAGGCCAGGTCCACCGACGCTTCGGTGGCGAAGCTGAAGGGGTATCCGTGCTCAACCTGCCATTGCTTCAGGGCCGGCAAGAGCAACTTTGCGTTGCGCTTGTTGCCGATGAAGTTGTCATCCACCAGGAAGATCGAGCGCCGCCAGCCCAGGTCGTAGAGATATTGCAACTCGGCGATCAGTTGCTCGGGTGTCTTGGTGCGGGGCTTACGTCCATACAGGACGATGATGTCGCAGAACTCGCACTGGAACGGGCAGCCCCTGGAGAACTGCACTGACATCGAGTCGTAGGCGTCGAGCTCGAGCAGATCGAAACGGGGAATGGGGGTACCGGTCACGTCGGGCTTCTCGCCGTCCGAGCTGAAGCGTCCCTGCTGCTCGCCCCGCTCAAGGGCCTCGATGAACATCGGCAGGGTGATCTCACCCTCATCGAGCACCTTGAAATCGGCCAGAGCTATCTCTGGGGCATCAGGGGTTGAGCTGGCGAAGGGGCCTCCCACCGCAACAGGCAGACCCCGCTGCTTGGCCTTGGCGATCTGGGCGGCCATGTCGGCTTTCTGCACGATCATCCCGGAGATGATCACCAGCTCCGCCCAGGCCCACTCGGCCTCGGTCACCTCGCGCACATTGCGATCGACGAGCTTGTACTCCCATTGCTGGGGCAGCAGGGCCGCCACCGTGACCATCCCCAGTGGCGGGAGCAAGACCTTTCGGTTCACGAGCTCGAGGATTTTCTCGTAGCTCCAGAAGGTCTTGGGGAACTCCGGGTAGACGAGCAGAGCGCGCATGCTGAACCGGTTCGTAGGGCGCCAGCCTAAGGGGAACCCACCGAAGCAGGGTTGCTCTGCTCTAATGAGCGAGTTGTATTCCCGTGCAGGCCATGGCGGCAGTTTTCTACCTCGCTCTGGTGGCCGCTGGGCTGGTGACGGCCTTCCTTCTGTCCACGGTTTTACGCGGCATCAAGCTGATCTGAGCCCCCTGGATTCAGGCGCAGTCCCCAGCGGCTGGTGAGCTCCAGTAGCCCCAGCCCCAGGCCAATGCTGCCCATGAGCGCGAAGGTGGCTGGCAATCCGATCCTCAGGGTGAGCACGGCGGCGATCAGGCCACTGAAGCCGCCGCCGCCGAGGAAGGCGATCTGGCCAAGGCCTGCCATACGTCCGCGCAGCACCACCGGAGCTCCCACCTGCAGGATCAGGTTGCTGCCTGCCAGCAGACCAGCGGTCCCCGCTCCGATCAGAAAGGTCATCCCCAGCCGGAAGACCGTGGGCGCACTCAGGGCCATGCCCAGCTGGGCGAGGCTGGTGATCACGGCACAGGTGCCAAGAAGCAGGGAAGGGCGCTCGCTCAGCCACTGGCTGCGTCGTTGCAGCAGCAGCCCCCCGCTGATACTGCCCGCCGCCAGCACGCTCGTGAACCAGCCCAGGGCCTGGGGGGATGGTCCCAGCACCTGGGCGGCGATCAGTGGCGCCAGACCGGGATGGAAGAAGACCGCCAGGCACGCAAGGCCCGTGAACACGAGCACGTGGCGAAGGCTGGCGCCACAGCCCCGCCAGGCGCTGGCCAGGCTGGAATCAACGCCCATGCCGCTGCGCCGCTCGGCGCTGAGGTTGGGTTGCAGCAGCCACAGCACCGTTGCGATCGGCAGCAGGTAGGAGGCCGCGTCGATGGCCAGGGCCGTGGCTGGTCCCGTCAGGGCGAGCAGCAGCCCACCGATGGGTGGCCCCACCAGCTTGCCGACGTTGAACACCACCGAGAAGGAGGTGAGGTAGGGAGCGAGCTGGGCCGGCTCATCCACCAGCAGGGCGCAGTACTTGTTGCGAGCAGTGAGCTCGAAGGCGCTGGCCAGACCCACCACCAGGGTGCTGAGCAGGAGCAGGCTCACCTGGGCGGCTCCCGTCAGCAGAGGGATGGCCACTGCCCCCAGGGAGGCGCCGGCCACCAGGCCCCACTGGGAGCGGATCAGCACCCGCTCGCAGCCGATCCGGTCGGTGAGCACCCCGGCAGTGCCGCTGGCCAGCAGACTCGGCATGGCCAGGGCGGCGAAGTGCAGGGCCAGCAACAGCGGATTGCTGGTCTGGTCCATCAGGATCCAGCCCTTGGCGGTGAGTCCGGCGAAGGAGCCGGCGGTGCTCAGCCCCGAGGCGATCAGAAAGGTGGTGCGCTGGTTGCGGCGGATCCAGTGCCTCAACCGCGGCTTCCGCGGGTGGCCAGAGCCTCCTCCACCATGGCCCGGGCACCCACCACCTCGCCCTGAAGGTCGTAGGGGGTGGAGGCCGTGATGAGCACCGGCACCATGGTTCCGGGGGAGGCGCAGAGGCCGCCGGCGCCCGGGCTCACGCGCACTTCCCCGTCCACATCGGGAGCGAAGCGGGCACAACGCCCGATCATCTCGCCGCTGCTGGGGTTCTCCTGCTCGATCAGGACATCAACGATCCGGCCCACCCAGCTGGCATTGCGCTCGGCCGCGATCGGTTGCTGAGCCGCCATCAGGCGGTTGCGGCGCTCGATCGCCACCTCGGCCGGCACAGGATCGGGCAGATCCACCGCAGCGGTGCCGTCTTCCGGAGAGAAGGTGAACACCCCCACATGATCGAAGCGCTGCTCCTCCACGAAACGGAGCAGGTGCTCGAAATGCTCCTCGGTTTCACCGGGGAAGCCGACGATGAACGTGGTGCGCAGCACCGCATCGGGAAGCTGCTGGCGGATCCGTCCCAGCAGCTCGGTTGTGACGCCGGTCTGCCAGGGGCGGTTCATGGCCCGCAGCACCTCGGGATGGCTGTGCTGCAGCGGCAGATCCAGATACGGCAACACGTTGGGCACGTCCCGATAGGCGCTCAGCACCTCTGATGTGAGGCCGGTGGGATAGGCGTAGTGAACCCGGATCCAGGGGATCTCCACTTCTCCCAGGACCCGCAGCAGCTCCGCAAGCTGGGGCTTGCCGTAGAGGTCGAGGCCGTAGTTGGTGGTGATCTGGCTGATCAGGATCAGCTCCTGTACCCCCTGGGCGGCGAGCTGATGGGCCTCCGCCACGACCGACTCGATCGTGCGGGAGCGTTGGTCGCCTCGGAGCCTGGGGATGATGCAGAAGGCGCAGCGGTAGTCGCAGCCTTCCGCCACCTTGAGGTAGGCCACCGCCTCGGAGGTGGTGCGGTACCGGGGCAGATGCTCATCGCCCACGAAAGTGGGCACCTCGCTCACACGGTTCACCCGCTCACCGGCCTCCACCCGCTCCAGCACCTCCACGATGTGCTGGTAGTCGCCGGTGCCGACGATCGCGCGTGCCTCCGGCAGCGATTCCAGCAGCTCCTCGCGGAAATGCTGGGCGAGGCAGCCGGCGATGATGAGTTCCTTGCCCTGCTCTGCCAGCTCAACCAGGGTGCGCACCGATTCCTGACGGGCGTCCTGGATGAAGCTGCAGGTGTTCACCACCACCACCGCCGCATCGCGCTCATCGGCGCTGATCCCGTAGCCCGCCTGGGCGAGCAGTCCGAGCATGTGCTCGGTGTCGACCCGGTTCTTTTCGCAGCCCAGGTGAGCGAAGGCCACGGTCGGACGGCTGCTGCCGGACTCCCCGGGCCGAATCGATCCTGCTGGGAAAGCTGCGCTGGCGGGTGACATGGGTGCGGAGGCCGAAAACCTTGGCCGTGGGTCGAACCCCTGGGGCCAATCAGTCACCCTAGGGATTCCCGGGTGCCTCGGCCTGGCTCGTTCTCCTGCTGCGGCCATTGCCATGCCCTGCTCTGAATCCCATTGGCGTGAGCTGTTTCCCCAGCCCTGTCCGCTGATCGGGGTGATTCACCTCGGTCCCCTGCCTGGATCACCGGGCTGGGCCGGTGATATGGGGCATCTGGAGGCCGCCGCCCTCGCCGATGCCGAGGCCTATCTCATCGGTGGCGTCGATGGCCTGATCGTGGAGAACTTCGGCGATGTGCCCTTCTGGCGGGGACCCGTGCCGCCGGAAACGGTGGCGGCCATGACCAGGCTGGCCCTGGCGGTGGTGCGGGCCACAGAGCGGCCTGTAGGCATCAACGTGCTGCGCAATGACGCGCTGGCGGCTCTGGCGATCGCCCAGGCCAGTGGCGCTCTCTTTCTGCGGGTGAATGTGCTCAGCGGCGCCACGGTCACCGATCAGGGGTTGATCGAGGGGGTGGCCGCCGAGCTGCTGCGCCGGCGCCGGCTGCTGGGTGCCGAATCGGTGAGGATCCTGGCCGATGTGCTGGTCAAGCACGGAGCCCCCCTGGCACCGCTGTCGATGGCGGAGGCCGTGAGCGATGTGCTTGAGCGCGGCGGCGCCGATGGTGTGATCGTCTCGGGTACGGGCACCGGCAGACCCACCGATCCGGCTGATCTGGAGCAGGCCAGGGCCGCGGCAGCCGGGGCGCCTGTACTGATCGGCAGCGGGGCCAATGCCCAGACGCTGCAGAGGCTTTCGGCTGTCTGTGACGGCGTGATCGCCGGCACGGCCCTCAAGCGCAACGGCTTGATCTCGGCGCCGGTGGATCCCGAGCGGGTCAGTGCTCTGAAGCGGCTGCTGCCACAATCAGCCCAGATAAAGCCCTTGCCGTGACCTCCACCCGCTTGAGCAGTCGTCTGAGCAGCCGTCGACGATCTGACGCCGGACTGCGCTGGGTTCGTGTGGTGATGGCCGTTCTGGCCACGATCGGTGGCATCGACACCGGCGCGATCACTCTCAAGCGCTGGGGCCTGCTCTCCCCACTCAGCTGCCCCGGAGGCGCTGAAGGCTGCGACAAGGTGCTCAACAGTGCCTGGGGCAGCATCTTCAGCCAGCCGCTCTCGCTTTTCGGCTTCCTCGCTTACACCACGGTGCTGGTGCTGGCGGTGCTGCCGTTGATCCTCAGGGGCGAGGCCCGCATGGCCATCGCCGAACGCAGTTGGTGGGGGCTGTTCCTCCTCACCGGCGGCATGGCCGTGTTCAGCCTGCTCCTGATGGGGCTGCTGATGTTCAAGATCAAGGCCTTCTGTCTCTTCTGTGTGCTCTCGGCTGTTCTCAGCCTGAGCCTGTTCGTGCTCAGCCTCATCGGCGGCCAGTGGGACGACCGCGGCCAGCTGGTGTTTCGTGGGGTTCTTGTGTCCCTGCTGGTGGGGTTGGTGGGTCTGGGCTGGGCCGCTTCCGTTGATCGGCCCGCCGCCATGGGCACCCGCGGCACACCACCGCCCGTCATCAGCGTCAGTACCCCAGCCACCCTGGCCCTTGCGGAGCACCTCAGTCAGACAGGTGCTGTGATGTATACCGCCTACTGGTGCCCCCACTGCCATGAACAGAAGGAACTGTTCGGCAAGGAGGCCAACGCCAAGCTGAAGGTGATCGAATGCGCCGCCGATGGCGTCAACAATCAGAAAGCGCTCTGCGACAGCAAGAAACTTGAGGGATTCCCCACCTGGGAGATCAACGGCAAGCTGGATTCCGGCGTGAAGCCACTCGCCAAGCTGGCCGAATTGAGTGGTTTCAAGGGCCGGCTCTGAACTCACAGGCCAGCGTTAAGTCGGGGTACCCACTCAGCAACGGGGTGGTGTGGATCGCCTCACCGCGCCGTTGCAGTGAGTGGCGCTGCCAGAAGGGCTGGGGCGCCGGGCAGTCGGTCCGATAGTGGCCGCCGCGGCTCTCCCGGCGGAACAGGGCAGCCTCCACCAGCAGATCCGCCAGGGTGAGCAGTTGGCGCAGATCGTTGAGGGGGCGCAGAACACTTCCACCTCCCGGCCCAAGTGTCAGCTGATCGCCGGGCTCGAGCTTTTCCAGGGCCTGAATCCAGGGCTGATCGTCCAGCTCCTGTCGCTGGTGGCGGATCAGCCGCAGGGCCTCCCGCAGGCCCCGCTCCTGGCGCTCGACTCCCGCCACTTGCCAGCAGAGATGGCGCAGCAGCTCGCTCTGGGCCAGCAGGTCGCTCTCCAGGGGCTGGGCCTGGGCGAGAGAGGAGGGGCAGCTGCCCCCCCCCGCAGGCGAGGGTGATTCCCAGGAGCGTGGCCAGGGCTGCTGCTCCGGCAGGGACAGGTGCCGCAGCTGCCCGGCAAAGACCAGACATTCCATCAGTGAATTGCTGGCCAGCCGATTGGCCCCATGCACGCCTGTGCAGGCCACTTCCCCCACGGCGTAGAGGCCCGGAAGATTGGTGGCGGCGTCCAGGTCGGTGCTCACACCACCCATCCAGTAGTGGGCGGCTGGAGCTACGGGGATCGGCGCCGAAATGGGCTCCAGGCCCAGCTCACGGCAGCGGCGCAGGATCGTTGGAAATTGACGGTTCAGTCGCTCCTCTCCCACCGGCCGCAGGTCGAGCCAGAGGTGGTCAACGCTCTGGGCCTGCATGGTTCGCACCAGGGCACGGCTCACCTGATCGCGGGGCGCCAGATCGGCACTGGCGAGGTCGGCCACCGGACTGTGGCCGTGGGCATCGATCAGGCGGGCGCCTTCACCCCGCACCGCCTCGGAGATCAGGAAGTGGGGGGCCCCTGGCAGCATCAGGGCGGTGGGGTGGAACTGGACGAACTCCAGATCGCGGATGGCGGCCCCGGCCCGCCAGGCCATCGCCACACCATCGCCCGTGGACTGGGAAGGATTGGTGGTTTTCTCGAACAGGTGGCCGCCGCCGCCGCTGGCCAGCACCACGGCGCGGGCCCCAAGCCAGCGCACCTGATCGTTCTCCAGCACCTGCAGGCCGAGACAACGGCCATGCTCAACCCAGATCTGAAGGGCCATTAGCCCCTTGCGCTGCACCAGCCCCGGACGGCGCAGCACCTCCCGCTCCAGGGCATCCACCAGAACGCCTCCAGTGCGGTCCTGGGCGTGGAGCACCCGCCGATGGCTGTGGGCGGCCTCGAGGGTTGTGCTCAGGCCACTGCCGTCGCGGTCAAAGGCCATGCCCAGCCCCAGCAACCGTTCAACGCAGGCCGGAGCCTGCCGAACCAGCAGATCGACAGCGCCTGGATCGCAGAGACCTGCCCCTGCCCGCAGGGTGTCATCGCGGTGGCTCTCCAGGCTGTCCTCAGCCCGGGTGACTGCGGCGATGCCGCCCTGAGCCCAGCGGCTGGCGGTTCGGGGTCCGTGTTCCTTGCTGAGCAGGAGCACCCTCAGTTCTGCGGGCAGCTCCAGGCAGGCCATCAGCCCGGCAGCGCCACCACCCACCACCACCACATCCCAGCACGGAGCCAGGGGTGGTCGGGTGTGGGGTGTCGAGGTCATGGGGCCGCAAAAAAAGCCGCCGGAGACCGACGGCTTTCGGAGGGTCGCGACTTTAGGGGTTCAGCGGTAGACGCCCGGGTTGATGCGATCGTCGCCTTCATTCAGGGCGATTGAGGGTGGGGTCACCGTGAAATTGTCCTTGTACTTCTCGAACAATTCCTTCTGCCGATCCGTCAGATCCAGGCTGAGCACGTCGTCGATCTCCTCGTAGGGACCCCCGAGCACGATCTTGCCGGCCAGGGTCGGATACATGCCGGGGAATTGCTGAAAGCTGCGCACGGGTGAGTTGTTGAGATCCACCTTGCCTTGACGGGCCGCGATCTTCTCGTCCGCCACATTGCGGAGCTCCTCCGCCTGGACCGCCGGAGGCAGGAACAGGGAAACCAGCAGGCCGGCCAGCAGTACGCCGCTCATCATCCAGGCAACCAGCCGTTTCATTGCAGTTCTCCGTGGTGTGGATCGGTGAGGATCGCCGTTGGATGGAGGCCTTGACTCGGAAGCACTCCGAGCAGGGTCAGGGGCAACGCTACAGGCCAGTTGGCGGATCAATCCACACAGCGCCAAGCCTTTTGCAGTTCTTCAATTCCCGCCCCGCAGTTCCGCTTCCCTTCAGATCAATCCACTGAGCTGGGGGCTGAGCAGGGCGGCGATCAGGAACAACCCGTCCACCGCCAGGGTGGTCAGCAGGGTGGCTGCGGCCAATCGCCCGCCAGTACCCAAGCGGCGGAATCGGCGCGCCAGCAGCGTGAGGGCCACCGCCATGCCCAGAACAAGGGCCAGCGAGGCCGGCTCCAGCACCTGTACTGCTGCCCGATGCAACAGAGCGGGTGCTTCATGGACCGGAGCGCCCAATACCTGCGGCCAGAGCGGCATCACCCCCGTGAGGGCGATTGCCCCATCGGTGCAGGCGGTACCCAGGAGTGAGGCCAGATAGAAGTGGGAGGCGCTGCGCCAGCGACCGCTCAGGCCTGCCAGCGCCAGAGGCAGGGCGAAGGCCTCGATCGGCAGATGCCAGAGCGGATGCAGGCGACACCATCCCCAGAAGAGACAGCCAGCCAGCCAGCTGCCACTGAAGCCGACCAGCAGCGGCCCGAAACCGCGGTAGCGATCAGGGCCCCGCAACTCCAGCAGCAGCCCGGCGGCCATGATCACGGCTGTGAACAGCGTGGCGCTGCTGGGGTGCAGGCGGACCCAGGGAGCCTGAAGGAAGACAGGCACCACCACAAGGGCAGCGCCCACCATGGGCAGAAGAGCTGCATGTGATCCTCCCAGGGGCGCCTTCAGCGCTGCGCTGGATGGGCGCAGAGAAATAACGAGGGTCTCGGGGACCAGGGCGGACGTGGGAGGTGTGGCGGTGGCCCCGATCACCTGGTTCTGTGAAGAAAGGTACGCAACCTTAAAGGACGCCGGAGGTGGAGCTACGCGCCGGGCGGTCATAGGGTCACTGGCTCCGCCGCGCCATTCCGCGCATGGGCTCTGCCCTTTCAGCCCCGGTTCCAGGCTTTCTTGAAGCCTGCTGGCACGCCCTGGTCCTTGGCATCGTGCAGGGCCTCACTGAATTCCTGCCGATCAGCAGCACCGCCCATCTCAAGGTGGTGCCCGTACTGCTCGGCTGGGGCGATCCTGGGGTGGCGGTCACGGCCGTGATTCAGCTGGGCAGCATCGCGGCCGTGCTCGTCTACTTCCGCCACGACCTGGCGGAGGTGCTCTCGGGGGTCAGCCGTGCCTTCCGCCATGGGCAGTGGGGGGATCATTCGGCGCGGCTGGGGGTGGCCATGGGCATCGGCACCCTGCCGATCGTGCTGGCCGGCCTGGCCATCAAAATCCTGTGGCCTGCCTACGAGAGCTCGCCGCTGCGCGGCATCACCTCGATCGCCCTGATCTCGATCGTGATGGCACTGCTGCTGGCTCTGGCCGAGCGGAGCGGTCGACGCCAGAAGGATCTGCTCCAGGTGCGCCCGATCGATGGCCTGCTGGTGGGCCTCGCCCAGACCTTGGCCTTGATCCCCGGGGTGTCGCGCTCCGGCAGCACCCTCACCGCATCGCTCTTCGATGGCTGGCAGCGGGCAGCGGCGGCCCGGTTCTCGTTCCTGCTCGGAATCCCGGCGATCACCCTGGCCGGACTGGTGGAGCTGAAGTCAGCCTTCGCCACCGGAGCCAGCCTGGGTCCGATCCCCTTGTTGATCGGTATTGCCTCAGCTGCCGTGGTGTCCTGGCTTGCGATCGCCTGGCTGCTGCGCTTTCTGCAGCACCACAGCACCTGGATCTTCGTGATCTACCGGTTGGCCTTCGGGCTGCTGCTGCTGCTCTGGGTCTGGCGGATGGATCCAGCCGTCAGCTGAAGCCCTCAGCCGCCCACACTGAAACTCTCCGCTTCGAGTCTCCGCCGTGTGGAACGAACCCTCCGCAGGTCTACCCCTGGCCCCTGTGGATTCAGCCCGCCAGCCCCAGCCAGCCGTGGTGGCCGCCGTGGAGCCCGGGTCGATCGGCGAAGACCTCGGGTTCCAGCCCGGGGACAGGCTGATCAGTATCAACGGGGTGCGGCCCCGCGACCTGATCGACCTGCAGGTGCTGGTGGGGGAGGAGGAGCTGAGCCTGGAGGTGGAGGACCCCGATGGCACCCGCCATCAGGTCGAGCTCGAGAAGGATGCCGATGACGGTCTGGGGCTTGCTTTCACCGAGGCCCTCTTCGATGGCCTGCGCCAGTGCAACAACCACTGCGCCTTCTGTTTCATCGATCAGCAGCCCCCCGGCCGGCGCCAGAGCCTCTATGTGAAAGATGACGACTACCGTCTCAGCTTTCTCTACGGCTCCTACCTCACCCTCACCAACCTCACCGCGGCGGATTGGCAGCGGATCGAGGAGCAGAGGCTTTCGCCCCTGTTTGTCTCGGTGCATGCCACCGACTCCGAGTTGCGCAGCCGCCTGCTGGTGAACCCAAGGGCCGGCCTGTTGCTCGATCAGTTGCGCTGGTTCGGCGAGCGGCGGCTGCAGATCCATGCCCAGGTGGTGGTCTGCCCGGGGGTGAATGATGGAGCGGCCCTGGAGCGCACCCTGCTGGATCTGGCCAGCTTCGGGGACGGCGATTGGCCGGCCGTGCTTTCCGCCGCCGTGGTGCCCGTGGGTCTGACTCGCTTCCGTCCCCCGGGGGATGGTCTGGTGCCGGTCGACCGCGCCTGCGCCCGCCGGGTGATCGAGCAGGTGGAGCCCCTCCAGGACCGCTTCCGGGCGGCACTCGGCAGCCGCTTCGCCTGGCTCTCCGACGAGTGGTATCTCATGGCCGGCCTTCCCCTGCCGGAGCGCGCCAGCTACGAGGATCTGCCCCAGCAGGAGAATGGGGTCGGCAGTATCCGTGCCTTTCTTGAAGCTCTAGATCAGGCCACCAGCCGCCTGCCCCGCCGCCTGTTGCAGCCCCGGCGCCTGAGCTGGGTTGTCGGGGGCTTGGTGGCCGAGGCCCTGCAGCCAGTGGTCGATCGCCTCAATGCCGTCGAAGGGCTGTCGCTTCGACTCCATGGTCTGCCCAGTCCCTACTGGGGGCAGGAGCAGGTGGTCACCGGCCTGCTCACGGGCTCAGATCTCCTGGCCGGCCTGGAGGGTCAGGAGCTGGGGGATGAGCTGCTGCTTCCCTCGGTGATGCTGCGTCAGGGGGAGCCGGTCTTCCTGGATGACTTCAGACTTGAGGACCTGCAGCGTCGGTTGCCTGCGCCGATCCGCCTGGTGCAGGGGGCGGATGATTTCGTGGCCGCCTGCCTCGGCATTCAGGCCTCGGCTCTTTAAGCTCGGCCCAACAACGGTTATCTGTGTGCGGCCCTCCTTCCTTGCCTCTGCAGCCTTAGCAGGGATGGCTCTGGTCCCTTGCTTTCAGGGCGTGAGCCTGGCCCAGGACGCAGTTCCAGCGGCTGTTCCGGCTGAGGCTGTGCTTGGACGCCCAGCCCAGCCCGTGCCGATTCCCCTGGCTCCGGAGGTCATGGGAAACCGGCCCAAATCGGACCCCACCGTTCTTCCACCGGCGGCTACCGAGCTTGAGCCCGGTTTAAAACCCCTGGCCTCTCCACCCTCCCTGGCGCTGCCCACCAGGCCTGCCCAGGTCAAAATCCAGCAACTGCGGCCCTTGGGCCTCCGGGAGGTGGAGACCCTGGCCGAGACCAATAACCCCTTCCTCAAGGCGGCGGCCTCCCGGGTGGATCAGGCCAGATCCAACCTGCGCGCAAAGATCTCAGCCTGGTATCCCAACATCAACCTCTCCACCGGGAGCGCCTTCCCGGCCCTCACCAACAGCTACCGGTTTCGCTACGACGCCGACGCCACCGGCCCCCTTGCCACGCCTGAGTCGCGCACGAAGGGGCAGACCCTTGGGGCCAACATGAACATCGGGATTAGCTGGGACCTGATCAATCCCCGGCGGGTTCCCCAGATCTCAGCGGCCCGCGACGAGTTCGAGCGGGCCCAGAATCAATACTTGATCGAGCTTCGCCGCAAGCGCCTTGAGGCCGCCACGAATTACTTCAAACTTCAGCTTGCCGATGAGGGCGTGCGCATCGGTCAGGAATCGGTGCGGGCCTCATTGGTGAGTCTCAAGGATGCCCGAGCCAGGTTTCAGGCGGGGGTCTCCACCAAGCTTGAGGTGCTCCAGGCGGAAACCCAGCTGGCCCGTGACCAGCAGTTGCTGACCAATTCCCTGGCCGAGCAGTCAGTGGCTCGCCGGGCTCTGGCCTCCCTGCTGGATCTTCCCCAGGACGTCACGCCGACGGCCAAGGAGCCGGCCCGGGTGGTGGGCACCTGGACGCCGTCGTTGCAGGAAAGCATCGTGGCGGCCTATGCCTTCCGTGAGGAACTCGATCAGGTCATCCTGCAGATATCAATTGCCAACAGCAATGCCAATGATGAGATCGGCAAGGTTCAGCCGTCTCTGAGCATCGTCAACAACTTCGGCTGGGATCGCAGCAACGGCCGGAATGGGGTTCCGGTGGATCTGCCGATCAACATGGGCAGTTACACCTACGGCGTCGACAATTCGATTGGCCTGAATCTGAGCTGGAATCTCTTTGACGGTGGCCGGGCCGCCGCCCAGTACCGCCAGCAGAAACAGGCGGCAGAAGAGCAGCGTTTCAACTTCGCCGACCGCCGCGACCAGATCAGGCTGGAGGTGGAAACCAGTTTCTACAAGCTCCTTCAGAACAATCGCGACATCACCACCACCTCCCGGGCGGTAATCTCTTCTCGCGAAGCGCTGCGCCTGGCCAGGCTGCGCTTCCAGGCTGGTGTCACCACCCAGCGGGAGGTCGTAGACAGCCAGCGCGACCTCACCCAGGCGGAGGTGAGCTACGCCCGCGCCGTGACCGACTACAACCTCCAGCTGGCCGAACTGAGGCGCAGCACGGGCCTGGATCAGGTGGCTTTCTGTCAGCCGCCCACGCTCCCCTCCAGCAAGCCGGCCTCCGATCCCACCACCCAGATTCCGATCGAGCCCCAACCGCTGTTGCCGGCCTGTCAGTCTGAGGTGCGTGCGCCGGATGGGCGTGGTCCACTCTCCCCCTAGAGAGTGCCCGGCGGGGGATCAACCCGGGTGGCCGGAAGGTTTCGTTGCCTGAATCTTGCCCTCCACCATGGCTCTCTCCAGTTCGCCGCCCAGCCTCTCGATCGCCAGCACCGTGCGGCTGGGGCTGTTCCAGGGGAGCCTCGGTTTTCTGGCGGTGATCTTTGCCGGCATGCTCAACCGGGTGATGATCAGTGAACTGGGATTTCCTGCGTTGTTGGTCGGTGGGGCCTTGGCCTTCGAGCAATTCGTGGCCCCATCGAGGATTCTCTTCGGCCAGCTCTCCGATGCCCGGCCCCTGGCGGGCCGCCACCGTACCCCGTACATCTGGCTGGGCGCCGCCCTTTTCTGCGGGCTGGCAGTGCTGGTGGTGCCGGTGATTTTCCGGCTGGCTGCGGCCCGGGAGCTGGGGGATGGGGCCGCGACCATTCTGGGCACAGTCCTGATGTGTGCCCTTTTCGCCGCCTACGGGCTGGCTGTTTCGATGGCCACCACCCCCTATCTGGCCCTGGTGATCGACCGCACCCAGGAGCGGGAGCGACCCCGGGCGGTGGGAATCATCTGGTGCATGCTCACCGTGGGGATCGTGGTGGGAGCGGTGGTGATCTCCCGCAGCCTCAAGGGGCTCGACGGCGTCACTGACCCGCTTGTGCTGGAGGCTGTGCTCTCTCGGTTCATGGTGCGGGCCGCTCTGGCGGTGATGGGCCTCACCCTGGTTGCGACCTGGGGCGTCGAGCCCGCCGCTCCGGCTACCACCAAAACCGTCGGCGGCGGCACCAGCCCAGCGCGGGACGATGCGATCACCATGCCCCAGGCATGGCGTCTGATCACCTCCAGTCGGCAGGTGGCAGTTTTTTTCCTGTTCGTGGTGCTCTTCACCCTGGCCCTGTTCATCCAGGACCCGATCCTTGAGAGCTATGGCGCCGACGTGTTCGCCATGCCGATTGCTGCCACCGCCTCGCTTAATGCCTTCTGGGGGGTCGGCACCCTGCTCGGCCTGGTGCTGGCGGGTTGGTGGATCGTGCCCAGGCTGGGTAAGTACGCCACGGCCAGGCTTGGCTGTCAGCTGATTCTGGCCTCGATGCTCCTGCTGATCCTGAGCGGACTGGTGGGTGAGGTCCCCTTGCTTCAGGCGGTGCTGCTGCTCTTCGGGCTGGCCTCCGGCATCGGCACCAACAGCACCCTGTGCCTGATGCTTGATCTCACCTTGCCGGAAGCCGCTGGCACCTTCGTGGGTGTGTGGGGCCTGGCCCAGGCATTCTCCCGCGCCACGGCCAAACTGATCGGTGGCGGATTGCTGGATCTGGGTCGTGCCATCATCCCCGGCCAGGGTCCTTTTATTCCTTATGCCCTGGTCCTGGGCACGGCCGCGCTGATCGCCCTGGCGGCCCTGCGGGTGCTGGTCGCCCTCAATGTTCACCGCTTCCGCGACGACACCACCAGGCAGCTGACCCAGGTCCTGACCACCGAACTCGGATGACTGCCACCTTTACCGCAATTCCACCCGAGGCTCTGAGGCTCACGGAATTGCTTGATGCCGTTGCCGAGCGGCAACGCAAGGATTTCGGCCACATGGCCTCGGAAGCCAAAGCCGATGGCAGCCTGATCACCGCCTGTGACCGCTGGAGCGATGAAACCCTGGTGCGGGGGCTGGAGCTGCTTTATCCCGGCGAGGGGGTTCTCAGTGAGGAGGGCCGCAAGCTGGTGCCCTCCACCGACGCCTACTGGGTGGTCGATCCCCTTGATGGCACCACCAACTTCGCCGCCGGGATTCCCTACTGGGCGATTTCCCTGGCTCGCTTCGAGGGAGGTGTCCCCGTGCTGGCGGTGCTGGATGTGCCTCCCTTGCGCCAGAGAATCATCGCGGTGCGTGGGCTGGGCGCCTGGCGCAATGGCAAATCCTTGAACCCGCCGGGCGATGAGGCCCAGGCGGCCGGGTGTGCTTCGCTCTGCAGCCGTTCGATCGGGGTGCTGCAGAAGCTGCCGGATCGGCGCTTCCCCGGCAAGATCCGCCTGCTCGGGGTCGCCAGCCTCAACCTTGTGAGCGTGGCCATGGGCCAGACCGTGATGGCGCTGGAGGCCACCCCCAAGATCTGGGATCTGGCTGCAGCCTGGCTGGTGCTGAGTGAATTGCAGTGCCCCATGCGCTGGCTGGTGCGCAGCCCTGAGCAGCTGAGGCCTGGCGACGACCATGGCCACACTGATTTTCCGGTGCTGGCCGCCAGCAGCCCGGAGGCGCTTGAGCGCTTTATGCCCTGGGCCGAAGCGCTTCTTCGGGGTTGAGCCCCGAGCACGGCTTGTTCTGTGGTATGTTTTTGAACTGCGCGTGAGCCGGAAGGCGAGCGCTGCAGGGCTTGCAACTGAAGTGGGGGCGAGAGCCTGCCGTCGGTGTTGTAAGTTTCAAAAGCGGTCGGGA
>NZ_NQKW01000072.1 GCF_002252625.1 Synechococcus sp. 1G10
CTCAACGGCAATCACGGGCTGCGCGTTGCCGTTCTCGTGAATGACTTTGGATCCATCAATATCGATGCCGAGCTCGTCGTTGGTGTGGAAAGTGATGTCATCAGCTTGGCCAACGGTTGCATCTGTTGCACGATCCGTGATGACCTGGCCCAGACGGTAATCGAGACGATCAACCGACCTGAGCGGCCCAACTACCTGCTTTTGGAAGCCAGTGGCGTGGCCGACCCCTCCGGCATCATGCTGACCTTTACGGCGGAATTTATCCGCGACAGTGTTCGGTTGGACAGCATCATGTGCGTCGTTGATGCCGAGCAGGTGTTTGCGGTTCCCGAATGGATGGAACTCAAGATTCGTCAGATTGCCTTTGCCGATCTCGTGATCTTGAACAAGGTTGACCTTGTGGAGCAATCACAGATTGACCGGATCAAGGAATGGCTTGATGATCGCTTCCACCGCTACCGTCTAGTCGAAGCATGCCAAGGCAATGTTCCACTTGAAGTGTTAATGGGCGCCGGACGATTCGATCCAGTTCAGCTGGAATCCAAGTTGCATTCCTTGGAGCAATCTGACTGCACCCGTGGGCACTGCGAGCATGAGCCTAGTGATCACTCGCAGACTTTCACCACCTGGAGCTACGAAACAGATCAGCCGCTTGCTCTGGAAGATCTTCGTGATGCACTACGGAAATTACCGGCGACCGTGTATCGGGCCAAGGGGGTGGCCTACGTTGCTGATGCACTGGA
>NZ_NQKW01000023.1 GCF_002252625.1 Synechococcus sp. 1G10
CAGTCTCTGCCTGAGATGCAATCGGGAATCACGCCGACGTCAAGGGTTCAGCCGTAGCGATGTTCGCTGCGAGCTGTCCTGCCCCCTGAACGCATACGGGTGGGCTAAGGCAGCCGCAGCCTTAGCCCCGAGGGGTCTGCTGGATGAAATCAGTAAAACTCGATTGGACCACTCGCAACTGGGCAGCTGGAAAGATGTGCTGCACGTTCATGCGATCCAGCCGGTGCAACAGTTCAGCTACACCAGCGGCAAGAACGCCACCGATTCGGCCCTGATCATCGACGCGATGGATCTGCTGCACGGCGGCCGGGTGGACGGCTTCTGCCTGGTGTCCTCCGACAGCGACTTCACCCGCCTGGCCACACGCATCCGCGAGGCGGGGCTGGCGGTGTACAGCTTCGGCGAGAAGAAGACGCCCAAACCCTTCGTGGCCGCCTGCGACAAATTCATCTACACCGAGATCCTGCGCAAGGCCTCGGGCAACGCCAAGGTGGAACCCACAACGCAGGGGCCGCTGCGGCCCTTCCTCCTGGGCGCCATCGCTGCGGTCACGCAGGAAGACGGCTGGGCGCCTCTAGGCACGGTGGGCAGTCTCCTGGTCAAGAAAGACCCCTCCTTCGACGCCCGCAACTTCGGCTACCGGAAACTCAGCGAGTTGGTGAAGGCTCAGCCTTACCTCGTGGTGAAGGAAGTGCCGATCGCGGCGGGTGCACAGCAGATGCACCTGTACGTGCGCGCCAAGGAAGGCTTAGCCGGGAGCGATGCACACAGCTCTCAGGTGTGGAACACGTCGAGGTGCTGGGGCTGCCGTTCGTCTTCAATGAACACCTGCGGGCGGCACATCGGCAGATGGGAGCGGAAGCTGAGATAACCGGAATGCCCCTCCAAAACGCAACAGCCCACACCGAGCGGCTCGATCCGCAGCCTGGCGTGGGGTTGCGCAGGCGTGAGCAGTACCTCCACCGTTTCGGCGCTGCGGCAGGCATTCATGAAGTAAAGAGTGGCGCGGTTGTTGGGTTCGAACCGGTGTTGGGGCGTGTAGAGGAAGGCCCGGCGGCGGCGGGCGAGCAGCTGGTGCTGATCGGGGCTCTCGCCCGGCCGGGCGACGATGCCGCCGAAGTTTCCGTGCACGCTGGCCCACACCGATTCCGGCGTTTTCCGGTATTGGCAATACCCCCGGTGCAACCGCAACAGCTCAGGCTCGCTCGCCGCCTCGTAGACGCTGGTGTGGATGAAGGTGGCCATCTCCAGCTGGGGGCTGATCTCCTTCAGCGGGCTGAGATCGATCGTCTCGAAGGTACGGTCCGTGCACACCTCGAGGTCGCGCAGATGCCGGCCCCGGACATCGAAGAACCGCAACCGGTGCCTCACCTCCACCGGCTCGCCGCGCAGCAGAGCGAGAGTGTTCTCGGCCACGAACCGGGTGGCGTCGATGTCGCCGCGATAGAGGAACTGATCGGAGATCGAGGCCCCGCCCAGCCCGCGGGGAAAGGCGGTGTAGGGGAGGCTGCCTCGATAGAGGATCCGCCCGAGCGTAGCCTTCACCGTCCGGAGCCGGGAGCTCATCGCAGCGCCGCACCCAGCCAGCTGGCCTTGAGGAGCCGGCTGCCCGGCAGCCGGTCGTGCTCCCAGAACAGTTCGGTGGGAGGGTGGGTGTGCTCCACGCTCATCGAGGGCGGCAGATCCGGCCGCGAGAGCGTCAGGAAGATCGGGATCCCCACCGAACCGGCGGAGCGGAACACCAGCGGCCCGGCTGCGGCCGTGGCGGCATCGAGCTCGATCAGGCAGCAGCTGTTGCTCCGGTAGGGAACGACGCGAATCAAGCGGCGCGCCGCGGCGTTGAAGCACTCCAGGCTGTGCACCGCGTCGTCCACCCGCCGGCAGAGGTTCACCACGCACACCAGATTGGTACCCACCGCCGGATCGCTCTGGAGCAGGGGATCGAAGCTCACCAGGGTGCCGTGCGACAGCTCGGCCATCCGCACGGGATATTCCCCCTGGTAGGCGCTGCTGATTCCGCGCCAGGCAAAACTGAGGCTGCAGCGTTCGGCCACCGGTGAACGGTCGATTCGCTTGCTGAGCGGCAACGGCAGTTCCGTGGGGCTGGGCTCCAGCGCGGTGTCGCGGGCGACCGGAACGCAGACCACAAGCTCGCCAGGGGCAAGGCCCAGCTCGGCCGAGGTCACCACCACGTCGCCCGGCGCTCCCACCGGATGGCAACCACGCAGCTGCCAGCGGCCGGCCGACACGCCGTAGAGAGCCAGATCCACGGCGTGCTGATGCGGAATGCTGCTGGAGCCCGCCCGCTGGTTGAGGGTGTGGGAGGAGTAGCAGACGCTGGATGTGATGCCGTGAGGCAATCCGATCAGCGGGTAGTAGCAGCTCATCAGAGCAGGTTCGCCGCCAGCTCCGCCAGGGCGGAGCGTTCCCCCTTGAGCAGGGTGACGTGGCCCGCCAGCCGTTGCCCCTTGAAGCGCTCCACCAGCCAGGTGAGACCGTTGCTGTCGGCATCCACGTAGGGGTTGTCGATCTGATACGGATCGCCTGTGAACACGATCTTCGTGCCCTCCCCCACACGGGTCACGATCGTCTTCACCTCATGGGGCGTGAGGTTCTGGGCCTCATCCACCACCATGTACTGGCGGGGAATCGAGCGGCCGCGGATATAGGTGATCGCCTCCACCTCCAGCAGACCCATGCCCTTAAGGTCCGACCAGTTGCTGCGAGGACCACGGCTGGAGCGCATGCTCCCCTGGGACGAATCCTCACCACCGAGCAGGTAGTCGAGGTTGTCGATGATCGGCTGCATCCAGGGACCCATCTTCTCCTGGAGATCCCCGGGCAGGAAGCCGATGTCCTTGCCCAGAGGGATCACCGGCCGGGTCACCAGCAGGCGGTCGTAGAGGTGCTCATCGGCCACCTGATGCAGGCCGGCGGCAAGGGCCAGCAGGGTCTTGCCGGTGCCGGCCTTGCCCACCAGGGTCACCAGGCTGATGGATGGATCCAGCAGCAGGTCGAGAGCGAAGGTCTGCTCCCGGTTGCGGGGGCTCACCCGCCCGAGCTTGATCCGCGTTGCTTTCTGCAGTGGCCGCAGACCCCTGGCGGAAGCATCCACCCGCGCCAGCAACGTGTGCTGCGGTTGCAACGCATCCACCAGGGTCACCCCTTCGTTTGCCACCAGCGGCGCCTGGGGCGGCACACCTGGCGGCAGCTCCTCCAGGGCCAGCGATCCCTGGCTGTGCAGCTGCTCCATCTGCTCAGCCGTGACCACCCACTCGCAGAAGCCCGGGTAAAGGTCGGCGATCGCCACCTTGTCGGTGCTGTAGTCCTGGGCGATCAGGCCCACCGCATCGGCCTTGATGCGCAGGTTGGTGTCCTTGGTGACCAGCACCACGGGGGGATGGTTGCCCATCACGTCCTGGAGGCGCTGCTCGAGCGCCACCGCCAGGATGTTGTTGTCGCCGTTCCCGGACTTCAGTTCCGGCGGCAGTTGGGCGAGGGTTTCGCTGCGGCAGAACACCACCTTGAGCGTGCCGTGGTGCTCGGGATCGATCTCCACCCCTTCGGAGAGATTGCCCTTGTTGCGCAGCTCATCGAGCAGACGGGAGGTCTGGCGCGCATTTCGGCCCTTCTCAGATGAATCGCGCTTGAAGCGGTCAATTTCCTCGACCACCTCGATCGGAATCACCACCGTGTTGTCTTCGAAGCGGGTGATCGCCTGGGGATCGTGCAGCAGCACGTTCGTGTCGAGAACGAAGGTCTTCTTCATCACCCACGCCGCAATGGCTAGTCCGTGAACCTAGGCCGCAGCGGTGTCCACCCCGCCAGCCCCTGGCGCCAGACACGACCTACGCTCCCGCAAAACCGGCGCCCCTGCCCCTTGCCGATCCTGCCTCCACCGCTCTGCGCGCTGCTCCTGCTTGCGCTGCTCATCGGCCTCACCCTGCTCTGGCTGGAGTTGCGCCACCGCCTGCGGCCGGCCTCACCCCTTCGTCTGAGTTCGGGCCCCTGGACCACCAGCTGGAGCAACGAGGGAGCAGTGACGCTGGAGGGCAGCTTCCGGATCGACAACCCCCATGCCCGCATGGAGGTGATGGTGCCGGAACTTCAGCTGCGCCCCACCGTGCTCGGCCGCCAGGACCTCTCAAGCCTGCAGGTGAGCACCACCGTCGTCGCCGACCATCCCGATGAGCCGAGCCGGCCAGACGGCTACTGGGCGGCCTACATCGTCAAGGGGCACAAGAGCACCCAGCTCAAGGCCACAGTGAACATCAGCCTGCCGGCCGGAGCGAGCGGACCTGGCCCCAAAGAGCGCCACACCCTTCTGGAGGAGCTGCTCGACACCCTCTGGCTGGATGTGATCTGGGTGAACTACGGGCCATTCGGGCGTCTGGAGCGCCGGCAGGGCTTCCTGGTGCCGGTTCGCCATCCCGCACCGCTCGATCCGGCCAGCGCTGCCTGGCGCAACGGTGATGGCTGCCAGGTGCTGCCGGTGCCAACCCACCTGCTGGGGGTGCTGGATGATCCCGCTGAAGTGCTGCGCCGCTACGCCGGTCCGGTGCTGCGTCCCGGCGACATCCTCACCATCGGCGAAACGCCCCTGGCGGTGATCCAGGGCCGCTATCAACACCCGTCGATGGTGGAGCCCTCCGGCCTGGCCCGGCTGCTCTGCCGCGTCTTCCATCCCACCAGCAGCCTGGCCACGGCCTGCGGTCTGCAGAGCCTGATCGACACGGTGGGGCCGGCGCGGGTGCTCTGCGCCTGGCTGGCCGGCAGCCTGATGAAGCTGGTCGGCAGCAAAGGCGGCTTCTACCGCCTCGCCGGTGACCAGGCCCGGCTGATTGACGACATCACCGGCACCACTCCCCCCTACGACCAGACGATCGTGCTCGGTCCCGATCAGCCCGAACGCAGCTGCCAGGAGCTGGCCCAGGCCCTGGGGGTGCCTGTGGCCGTGGTCGACGTCAACGATCTCGGCCGGGTCAAGGTGCTGGCTTCGAGCGCGGGCTGCGACGAGAACCTGCTCAAGCGTGCCCTGCGTCCCAACCCGGCCGGCAACGCCAACGAACGCACACCCCTGGTGCTGGTGCGACCGGCCTGAGGCCACAGGTCTCCTGTCTCGCCCCGATACAGTTGGTCATCAGCGGTTCTTCCGTGCGTCACCCCACGTCATCCCGTTCCCCGGGAGGTGATTCACCCATCGCCCCCGATGAAGTGCAGGTTGAACCCCTGCAGGGATGGATGCTGCCGCACCTGCAGGACGCCGCTGTCCTCGATCTGCAACCCCTGCTCCAGAAAGCCCTCCTGCTTCAGACTCCGGAGCGGCTGCTGAGCACCCTGGTGCGGCGGCCACCCCTGGCCCCTGAAGTGCTGGTGGCCCACCGCGGCGGCGATCGCCTGCTGGGCCTGAGCGTGGTGCGGCGGCTCAACCGCAGCGGCAGTTGCTGGGGAGTGGAGGAATTGCGGCTCTGCCGCGAAACCCTCAGCGAGCCGGGCTCCCCCACCGCCAGACAGGTGGAGGGAGCCCTGCTGCGCGAGGCTCTGCACCGCTGCCCCGGGGCCTCCAGCTGGATCACCAGGGTTCCGACAGGACATCAGGATCGACTGGCCCTGCTGCGGGAGCAGGGGTTCCAACCGCTGCTCCAGGAAACCCTCTGGTACTGGGAGCCAGATCCGGCCATGGCAGGCAACAGCCAGCCGGCGGCCGCGCCACCCGGTGACGATCTGCAGCTGCGCCCCCTCAACCGCCGCAGCGCCCCCCTGCTCTGGCACCTGGAGCAGGCCACCTGCCCGGCCCAGTTGCGTCAGCTGCTCGATCGCCGCATCGAAGACGTCCTTGATCAGAGCGAGGGGCAGGGGCTGCTTTGGGTCGACCCCAGCCGCCAGCAGGCTGTGGCGGCTGTGCGGCGGCTGCGCAGCCACCGCCTCGGTCCGGCGGAACTTGAGGTGACCCTCCACCCCGGTTGGGCCCACCTGCATGGCACCGCCCTGGCTCGTCTGGTGCAACAGCAGGCGGGTGCACTTTCGCCCCTGCGCCTGCGCAGTGACACTGACGACCACGAGCGCGAGCGCTGGCTGAGCCTCCTCGGCGCGGTGGCGGAGGGGGAGGAACTGCTGATGGCCCGAAGCGTCTGGAGGCGCCAGGACTCCCGTGTTCTCAGCCGCCAGTCCTGGCGGCTCGACACCGTGCTGGACCCCTTCAAGCCCCGCCGCCGGCCTGTTCCCACCCCGCTGCAGCGGGGGGTGGGCGGCCACCACGGCCCCCAATCCCTCGGTTGCCCCCAGTCCGTCGGCAGCGACCGTTGAGCCGCCAGCCGCCGCCGCCCCGCTCGGTGCTAGCACTCGATGTGGGCCGGCGGCGGATCGGTCTGGCCGGCTGCGACCCGCTCGGCCTGACCGTCACCCCCCTGCCCCCCCTGGCCCGGGGGACCTTCCCTGCTGATCTCGAGCGGCTGCGACCCCTGGTGGCCCAGCGGCGTGTGCAGGCCCTGGTGGTGGGCCTGCCCCTTGATGCCAGCCAGCAGCTCACCGTCCAGGCCAGGCACTGCCGCCGCTACGGCCAGCGCCTGGCCCAGGCTCTGGCATTGCCCCTGGCCTGGGTGGATGAACACGGCAGCAGCTGGGAGGCGGGCGAGAGTCGCGGGCTGCATGGAGATCGCAGCGGCCAGCTCGACAGTGCAGCGGCGGCCCTGCTGCTGGAGCAGTGGCTGCGGGAAGGCCCCGAAGCCCGTCCGGTCAGCCCAGCGACACCGAGACTCGACCAGCCGGCAGTCTCTACGACATTCTGATGGGAATCGCAGATTCCCCATGAGTGCCGAAGGACCGTCGATCAGCGGATCCGGTGACGTGCCCACGGTGCTCGTTCGTGATGGACAGAACCGTCAGCTGCTCTGCTTTCTTGAGCAACTGATCCCCCTCGATGGACACGACTACGCCCTGCTGACCCCGGTGGACACCCCGGTGTGCCTTGTGCGCATCGCCGAGGGCGACGACGAGGAGGACGAGGTGGTCGAAGAGGTTGATGCCGCCGAGTCGATCCTCACCGTGGCCGATGTGGTGCTGCAGGAGCACGACCTGACCCTGGTGCGCTCGGCGGTGACCCTCACCGTGAGCGGTGAACTGGAAGAACCGGACCCTGAGGATCTGGAGGACGACCTTCAGGGCGAAGGCGATGGCGACGAGGAGACCGATCTCTACGAGATGCTGATCCAGTTCCGCGCCGAAGACCGGGAATACGGGCTTTACATCCCCCTTGATCCCTTCTTCGTGGTGGCCCGCATGGAGAACAACGAAGCCGTGCTGGTGGAAGGCGAGGAATTCGAGCGGGTGCAGCCGCGCATCGAGGCCGAGCTCGACGATCGGGAGAGCGTTGGGTGAAGCTCCAGCAGCTGTTGCGCCCTGACTGGATGCTGAGCACGACCCTGGCCCAGATGCCGCTGGAGAACCTGCTCGATCGCGGAATCCGCGCCCTGGTTCTGGACGTGGACCGCACCCTGCTCCCCCGCCGCCAGTCCGAGATGCCCCCGCTGATGGAGGCATGGCTGCGGCAGGCCAAGGAACGTCTGCGGCTGCATCTGTTCAGCAACAACCCCTCGCGGCGAAGGATCGGCTCGGTGGCCCAACGCCTCGATCTGCCCTTCACCACCTCGGCGGGCAAACCTCGCCGCAGCGCCCTGCGCCGGGTGCTGGCCGACCTCGACCTTCCCCCCGCGCAGGTGGCCCTTGCCGGTGATCGCCTCTTCACCGATGTCCTGGTGGGCAATCGCCTCGGTCTGTTCACCGTGCTGGTGAAGCCCATCGGTCCGGAGGGTCGACCCTGTCAGCAGGATCGCGTGCAGCGCCTGGAGGTGCGTCTGGCACGGCTGGTGGGCACCGAGTTGAGCCGATGACGCCTACTACGCCCCCGACACGCCGTGTGATCAAGGTGGGCACCAGCCTGCTGCGTGGCACGGGCCAGCGCGACACCGAAGCGGTGATCGCAGGTCTGGCCGCCAGCCTCAGCCGCAGGCGCCAGCAGGGTGAGGCCATCGCCCTGGTCACCAGCGGAGCGGTTGGTCTGGGCTGCCATGCCCTGGGCTTCGGCGAGCGCCCGGAAGATGTGGTGGCCCTTCAGGCGGCCGCCGCCGTGGGCCAGGGTCGGCTGATGCGCCTCTACGAAACGGCCTTCGCCCAGCACGACACCACTGTTGCCCAGGTGCTGCTCACCCGCGGCGACCTGGCCTCCCGCCGCCGCTACCAGAATGCTTGCCGCACCCTCGAGCAACTGCTGAGCTGGGGCGTGGTGCCCGTGGTCAACGAGAACGACACCCTCGCCACCGATGAGCTGCGCTTCGGCGACAACGACACCCTCTCGGCCCTGGTGGCGGTCGCGATCGGAGCCGATGAGCTGGTGCTTCTCACCGATGTGGATCGGCTCTATTCGGGTGATCCCCGCAGCGACAGCAGTGCCAGGCCGATCGAGGAAGTGCGGGATCTTCTGGAGCTGGAGCGCCTCAGCGGCGTAGCCCAGGGTGGCGGCAGCTGGGGCACCGGCGGCATGACCACCAAGCTGGCCGCAGCCCGCATCGCCACGTCCAGCGGTATCTCCGTGCGCCTGGCCGACGGCCGCGATCCAGCGGTGCTCGAAGCCCTGCTGGCCGGCGAACGTCTCGGCACCCTCTTCCGCCCCAGCCCCAGCCCCCTGCCCGACCGCAAGGGCTGGCTGGCCCATGCCCTTCTGCCCAAGGGGGAGCTGCTGATCGACCCGGGTGCCGAGCGTGCCCTGATCGAGCGGGGTGCGTCTCTGCTGGCGGTGGGCATCCGTGCCGTCAACGGGGAGTTCGAGCGCCGGGATGCCGTGCGGCTGCTGTCGCTGGAGGGGCGGGAGATCGGCCGCGGTCTCTGTGCCCTCAGCAGCACCGAAGTGGCCCAGGTGCTGGGGCTGCGCAGCCAGGCGGCCGAGACCACCCTTGAGCATGGCGCCGGTGATGCCGTTGTTCACCGCGACCACCTGGTGCTCACCACGCCGGCGGCGGTCCGGGGCTGAGGAGCCGCCCTACGATCCGGCCGCCGGCCGCGATCCCTGGAATGCGCTTCAGCACCTTGCTCACCCACCTGAGCGAGTTGAGCGAGGGCAGCCCCAGGGACCTGGCCGCTGATCCCGACCTGATCACAGCGGCGGCCGTCGACCGGGCCGCTGCGACGGAGCTGGCCTTTCTCGAGCCAGGCCACAGCCTGGCCGCATCCCTCGAAACCTGCTCAGCCGGCGCGCTGCTGTTGCCGCCGGATGCCGCCCTGCAGGAGCTCGCCAGTGCCCGCGGCATCGCCTGGGTGGCCCTGAAGAATCCGCGGCTGGGCTTCGCTGAAGCCCTGGAGGCCCTGTATCCACCCCGCCGGCTGCCGCCGGGCATCCACCCCAGCGCCGTGATCGCACTGGGGGCCAGCATTGGCCCTGACGTGCACATCGGCGCTCACGTTGTGGTGGGGGAAGGCTGCGTGATCGGCGCTGGCTCCACCCTCCACGCCGGTGCCGTGCTCTACGACGACGTTCAGCTGGCGGAGGGCTGTGAAATTCACGCCAATGCGGTGCTGCACCCCGGCAGCCGCCTGGGCCGTGGCTGTGTCGTGCACTCCACCGCGGTGGTGGGCTCGGAGGGGTTCGGCTTCGTGCCCACCGCCAGCGGCTGGCGCAAGATGCCCCAGACCGGCCTGGTGGTGCTGGAGGAGGCGGTGGAGGTGGGCTGTGGCACCACCATCGATCGGCCCTCTGTGGGTGAAACCCGCATCGGCGCCGGCACCAAGATCGACAACCTGGTGCAGATCGGCCATGGAGTGGTCACCGGCAGAGGCTGTGCCCTGGCTTCCCAGGTGGGCATCGCCGGCGGCGCCACCCTCGGCGATGGGGTGATCCTGGCCGGACAGGTGGGAGTGGCTAACCGGGCCAGGATCGGCGATCGCGCCATCGCTTCCTCCAAGTCGGGGATCCACGGGGAGGTGGCCGCCGGCGAGGTGGTGAGCGGCTACCCGGCCATCCCCAACCGGTTGTGGCTGCGCTGCTCCGCCGCTTTCAACAAGCTGCCGGAAATGGCAAAGACTCTGCGCCAGCTGCAGAAGTAGCCTCGCGCCCAGCGCTTCCTCCACGATGACCAGCTACCGGATCACCCTGCTCCCCGGCGACGGCATCGGACCGGAAATCACAGCCGTGGCAACGCGCCTGCTCGATGCGGTGAGCGCGCGCCATGGCTTCAGCCTCGTCTACGACGAGCAGCCCATCGGCGGCGACGCGATCGACCGCACGGGTGTGCCGCTGCCGGAGACCACCCTGGCGGCCTGCCGCAGCTCAGACGCCGTGCTGCTGGCGGCGATCGGCAGTCCCCGCTTCGATGCCCTGCCCCGGGAGCAGCGGCCTGAAACCGGCCTGCTGGGCCTCAGGTCGGGCCTGGGCCTGTTCGCCAACCTGCGGCCGGTGAAGATCATTCCAGCCCTGATCGGAGCCAGCACCCTGCGGCCCGAGGTGATCACCGGGGTGGATCTGCTGGTGGTGCGTGAACTCACCGGCGGCATCTACTTCGGCACCCCCAAGGGACGGGTGGTGGCCGATGGCCATGTACGGGCCTTCAACACGATGGTCTACAGCGACTTTGAAATCGACCGCATCGCGCGGGTGGCCTTCCAGCTGGCGAGTGAGCGCAGCAGCAGACTCTGCAGCGTCGACAAGGCCAATGTGCTCGATGTCAGCCAGCTCTGGCGCGACCGGGTGGAGGCGATCGCCGCTGAATTCCCCCAGGTGGAGCTCAGCCACCTCTACGTCGACAACGCGGCGATGCAGCTGGTGCGCTCACCCCGCCAGTTCGATGTGCTGCTCACCGGCAACCTCTTCGGTGACATCCTCAGCGACGAGGCGGCGATGCTCACCGGCTCGATCGGCATGCTGCCCTCCGCTTCGCTGGGTGCCGAGGGTCCCGGGCTGTTCGAGCCGGTGCACGGCTCCGCCCCCGACATCGCCGGGGCTGACCTGGCCAACCCGATGGCGATGGTGCTCTCCGCCGCGATGATGTTGCGGGTGGGCCTGAAACAGGAGGTGGCCGCCAGCGAGCTGGAAGCGGCGGTCGACCGGGTGCTCAGCGCCGGCTACCGCACGGGCGACCTGATGGCGGAAGGCTGCACCCAGCTCGGCTGCGCGGCCATGGGCGAGCAGCTTCTGGCGGAGCTCTGAGCGCCACCGGTCCGACGACCTGCCAAACTCGCCTTCGCTCTTCCTCCCCCTGCGCCGATGTCCAAGCGTCACCCGGTTGTAGCGGTCACCGGTTCCTCGGGCGCAGGGACCAGCACCGTCAAGCGTGCCTTCGAGCACATCTTCCAGCGAGAGGGGATCGAGCCAGCGGTTGTCGAAGGTGACAGCTTCCACCGCTTCGAGCGCGGCCCGATGAAGGAGGAGATGGCACAGGCCCAGGCAACTGGGGTCAACTTCTCCCACTTCGGCCCCGAGGCCAACCTGTTCGACAAGCTCGCCGAGCAATTCAAGTCCTACGGCGAAACCGGTGGCGGTCAGAAGCGCTACTACCTCCACTCCGTGGAGGAGGCCGCCGAACACAACGCCCGGCTCGGCACCGAGCTGGAGCCCGGCCAGTTCACCCCGTGGGAGCCGATCCCCACGGGCACCGACCTGCTCTTCTACGAAGGTCTCCACGGCGGTGTGGTGGGCGACGGCTACGACGTGGCTTCCCTGGTGGACCTGCTGATCGGCGTGGTGCCGATCGCCAACCTGGAGTGGATCCAGAAGATCAGCCGCGACAACGCAGAGCGGGGTTATTCGGCCGAGACGATCGTAGACACGATCCTGCGCCGCATGCCCGACTACATCAACCACATCTGCCCGCAGTTCAGCCGCACCGACATCAACTTCCAGCGGGTGCCCACGGTGGACACCTCGAACCCGTTCATCTGCCGCAACATCCCCACCCCGGATGAGAGCTTCGTGATCATCCACTTCCGCAAGGGAGCCCGTGAGAAATGGGGCATCGATTTCTCCTACCTGCTGCGGATGATCAACGGCTCCTTCATGTCGAGCCCCACCAGCATCGTGGTCAACGGCGGCAAGATGGGCTTCGCCATGGAGCTGATCCTCACCCCGATCATTCACCGCATGATCGAGGAGAAGAACAAACTCTCCTGAGCGATTAAGCTGCAGGGGCCGATCGGAATGGCTGAGGCCGATTACCTTCGCCACACCTCCATCATTCGACCCCGTATCCCCGTCGGCTTCCACCGGTTCAGGGAGGACAACCATGCCGTCCTTCGAGATCCGTGGGGCCTCCAATCCGGGCAATCCTCCGGTGCGCTGGGATCAGATCAACAGCGGTGTGGTCATCAAACAGGCCCGGCGTGTCTACTTCCACTATGTGGAGCAATGCCCGGGGGGGGCGGAGCCGATCGGGATCGTGCTCGACAGCAACGGTGAAATTGGCCGGGTGGTATTTGAAGCACCCGTGCTGCTGCCGCATGAGCAGTTCGTCCCCCTGGAGCTGATCCGTGGCCGCAGCGCCGGCCGACCCCGCTCGTTCCGCAATCCCCAGCGCGGCTGAGCCAACGCCATCCGCGTCCTAGTGCCATGCCTGTGGAGCCCGACACGGCCGTCCATCTCCTGATCCCCCTGCTGGTAGCCCTGCTTGGGGCGTGCGTCGGCAGCTTTCTCAACGTGGTGGCCTGGAGGCTGCCGCGGCGGGAGTCACTGGTGCTCCCCGCCAGCCACTGCCCCCGCTGCGGAGTGCCCCTGGCCTGGTATCAGAACCTGCCGGTGCTGGGCTGGCTGCTGCTGCTGGGTCGCTGCGGCAACTGCCGGGGCCCGATCTCCCCCCGCTACCCCCTGGTGGAACTGCTCTGCGCCGGGCTGTGGGTGGCGGTCCTTCAGGCAAGCCCCAGTCCCATGGCCGGGACGCCGGCCTGGCTGCAGATCGGTGCGGGCTGGCTGCTGATCAGCTGGCTGATTCCGCTGGTGCTGATCGACTGTGACCACCTCTGGCTGCCGGAACCCCTCTGCCGCTGGGGTCTGCTGCTGGGTCTGGGAGTCACGCTCGCCGCCGGCCTCAGCCAGTCGGAGGCGGTTTCGCGGGCTCTGCTCTTCAACCACCTGCTCGCCGCCTGCCTCGGCCTGCTCGGCTTCGAGGGGCTCAGTGCCCTGGCGGAAAAGTTGCTGGGCAAACCGGCCCTGGGGCTGGGCGACGCCAAGCTGACCGCCCTGCTGGGAGCGTGGCTCGGACTCACGGGCCTGGGTCTGGCGGTGGCCCTGGCGGTCTTCAGCGGAGCTGCCCTGGGAGTGCTCGGCCGCCTGAGCGGCCGGCTCGGGCCCTCCCAACCCTTTCCCTTCGGCCCCTTTCTCGCTCTTGGTGGCGTGGCGGTCTGGCTGGTGGGGGAGGGCTGGTGGCTGCAGCAATGGAGCCGGTGGGGCGCCACCCTTTAATGGTTTCACCGCTCCGTTGCCAGGTCCAATCCCGTGTCCCTGTTCGACTGGTTCGCCGATCGCCGCAAAGCCAATCCGGTCGTGCGCGCCACCCAGGAAGTCGACGATGGGGACGGGCTGTGGAGCAAGTGCCCGGAATGCGGGCTGGTGGTGTACCGCAAGGATCTGATTGCCAACGCCAGCGTCTGCAGTGGCTGCTCGTACCACCACCGCATCGACAGCGATGCCCGCATCCGGGTGATCGCCGATGAGGGCAGCTTCAGAGCCATCGACACCGAGCTGGCCCCCACTGATCCACTCGCCTTCAAAGACCGTCGCAGCTACGCCGACCGTTTGCGCGACACCCAGCAATCCACTGGGCTGCGTGATGCCGTGGTCACCGGCCACTGCCGCCTGGAGGGCCTGCCTCTCTCCCTCGGGGTGATGGATTTCCGCTTCATGGGGGGCTCGATGGGCTCCGTGGTGGGCGAAAAGCTCACCCGGCTGATCGAGCAGGCCACCGAACTCCGCCAGCCTCTGATGATCGTCTGCGCCTCCGGCGGCGCCCGCATGCAGGAGGGGATGCTCAGCCTGATGCAGATGGCCAAGATCTCAGGTGCCCTGCAACGCCACCGCCAGCAGAATCTGCTCTACATCCCCCTGCTCACCCACCCCACCACCGGCGGGGTCACGGCCAGCTTCGCCATGCTTGGTGATCTGATCCTGGCCGAGCCCAAGGCGCTGATCGGCTTTGCCGGGCGCCGGGTGATCGAGCAGACCCTGCGCGAAAAACTGCCGGAAGGCTTCCAGACCGCCGAATACCTGCAGGAGCATGGCTTCGTGGATCTGATCGTGCCGCGAACCCGACTGCGCAGCACTCTCGCCAGCCTGTTGAGACTGCACGGCGTCAGCGTTCCTGTAGCGGCATGAAGAACGGACTGCGGCGTTTTCTCCGGGCCGCTGTGGTGGCGGTGGCACTGCTGGCGATCAGCCTGGCGGCAGGGCCTGCCACTGCCTGGGCGGGTCCGGTGAACTGGCAGGAGGTGCCAGAGAGCCCGGCAGGCCGCCAGTGGTGGGACACGGGCAGCCTGCGCCTCAGCCGTGGCGGTGAGCTTTCGGTGCTCACCCGCTTCCAGCCGGCCTCCGAAGATCAAGGCCAGCTCTACGTGATGGAGCTCGACTGCGATCAGGGGCTCTACCGCGACACTTCCGTGAACGGCTTGCCCCGATTCAAAGCCGAGTGGCAGCCCACGGGCGGCGATTCTCTGATCAGCGATGTACTCGATCAGGCCTGCGCGGCCGGCACCGAGCTGCTGGCATCCCGTTGATCCACTGAACCCCCCATGAATCAGCCACTCCAGGTCGCCGTGGCCGGCCTCGGCTTCGGAGAGAAGGTGCACCTGCCCGCCTTGCGGGCCTGCCCGGGCACGGAGCCGGTGGCCCTCTGGCACCCAAGAGCCGAACGCCTGGAGGCCGCCTGCCGGGCAGCTGAGTTGCCGGGCCACAGCGACTTTGCAGCGCTGCTGGCGGATCCTGCCGTGGAAGCTTTGGTGATCGCCACCACGCCAGGTCCCCGCTTCGAGCTGGCCCGGGCCGCCCTGGAAGCCGGCAAGCATCTGCTGCTGGAGAAACCCGTCGCCTTGGAGGTGGCCCAGGTCCGGGCGCTGAGGCGGCTGGCGATCGAGCGGGGCCTCAGCGTGGCGGTGGATTTCGAGTACCGCGCTGTGCCGGTCTTCCAGCAGCTGAAGGCGCTGCTGAGCCAGGGAGTGCTGGGGGACCCCTGGCTGGTGCGCTTCGACTGGCTGATGAGCAGCCGCGCCGATCCCGGCAGGGCCTTCAGCTGGGCGTCCCAACGCTCTGAAGGTGGCGGTGTGCTCGGCTCCCTCGGCACCCATGCCTTCGACAGCCTGGAGTGGTTGGTGGGGCCGGTGCGCCAGCTGAGCGCCAGCCTCTCCACCGCCATCCACCAGCGTCCTCTGCCCTCAAGCCCTGAGAGATCAGGAGTAGTCGACGCCGACGATGTGGCCCTGCTTCAGCTTGAGCTCGAAACATCCTCAGGGGCGTCGGTGCCAGCCCAGCTCAGCCTCGCTTCGGTCACCCGCTCCGGCCGGGGCTGCTGGCTTGAGTTCCATGGCAGCGAGGCGACGCTGATCCTGGGCAGCGACAACCAGGCCGACTATGTGCACGGCTTCCACCTCTGGCTGGCCCGGCCTGGTGAGCAGCTTCAGCCGGTACCGGCGGATCCAGCCCTGGCCTTTGGCCGCACCTGGGCCGACGGCCGCATCGCCCCGGTGGCGCGCCTGCAGGGCTGGTGGAGCGACAGCGTGCGCGAAGGACGCCCCATGCTGCCGGGCCTGGCGGAAGGAGAACGCAGCCAGCTCTGCTGCGACCTCGCCCTCGAGTCCGCTGCCAGCGGCATGCGCCAGAACCTCGGCAGCTGAGCCTGAAGCCGAGGCCGCTGGGACCTCATTTTCAGGGGATCGACTAGATTATTTCCAGCCCGCGTCAAGGTCCCGACGCCGGTGATCCGGTCCTCCGGGGCCGAACCTGACGCATCACCCACCCAACCTCCAGAGGTTTTTCCCATGGCCCTCGTTCCGCTTCGGCTGCTCCTCGACCACGCCGCTGAGAACGGCTATGGCATTCCAGCTTTCAACGTCAACAACCTGGAGCAGGTCCAGTCGATCATGGAGGCGGCCTACGAAACCGACAGCCCGGTGATCCTGCAGGCCTCACGCGGAGCACGCCAGTACGCCGGTGAGATTTTCCTGCGTCACCTGATCATCGCCGCCACCGAAACCTATCCAGACATCCCGGTGGTGATGCACCAGGACCACGGCAACAGCCCGGCCACCTGCTTCGGTGCCGCCGCCAATGGCTTCACCTCCGTGATGATGGATGGATCACTGGAAGCCGACGCCAAGACCCCAGCCAGCTACGACTACAACGTGGCCGTCACCAAGGAAGTGGTGGATGTGGCCCATGCCATCGGCGTGAGCGTTGAAGGCGAGCTCGGTTGCCTCGGATCGCTGGAAACCGGCAAGGGTGAAGCCGAAGACGGCCACGGGTTCGAAGGTGCGCTCTCGCGCGAGCAGCTGCTCACCGATCCTGCCGAAGCCGCCGACTTCGTCGCCAAAACCAAGGTGGATGCCCTGGCGATCGCCATCGGCACCAGCCACGGCGCCTACAAGTTCACCCGCAAGCCCACCGGCGAAGTGCTGGCCATTTCCCGCATTGCCGAGATCCACAAGGCGATACCCAACACCCACCTGGTGATGCACGGCTCCAGCTCCGTGCCCCAGGAATGGCTCGACATGATCAACAAGTACGGCGGTGCCATCCCCGAAACCTATGGCGTGCCGGTGGAAGAGATCCAGAACGGCATCAGGAATGGCGTCCGCAAGATCAACATCGACACCGACAACCGTCTGGCCTTCACCGCCGCTGTGCGTGAAGCCGCCTTCAAGGATCCCGCCAACTTCGACCCCCGCCACTTCAACAAGCCGGCCCGGGCCTACATGAAGAAGGTGTGCCTTGATCGCTACCAGCAGTTCTGGTGTGCCGGCCAGGCCAGCAAGATCAAGCAGCAGAACATCAACTACTACGCCGCTCTCTACGCCAAGGGCGCCCTCGATCCCAAGACCGCTGTATCCGTCTGAGTCTTTCTTAGGCTCAACCCACACACGCGTTCGCACCCGATCCAGGGAGCCCCAAAGGCTCCCTTTTTTCATGTCTGCTCAGGGCACCGGTGTGAACGCTGGCAGGCCAGGGAGAGCCAGCGGACCGGGCACAACGGGCCCGATTTCGCCTGTCGGCAGTTCAGGCATACTCTCCTCGCCGGAGACCAGCTTCTCCAGTGCCGTGTTGAGATCACGCTCCATCACGAAGCGGCGTCCGTCGGTGACCACCACCCGCACCAAGGTGGGCAGGTCGTTGCTCTTCGACTGCAGATAGATCGGCTCCACATAAAGCAGCCCCTTGCCCACAGGGAGCAGCAGCAGATTGCCGCGAAGCAGCTGGGAGCCCGTGCGGTTCCACAGACCGAACTGGAAGCTGATCAGTGGATCCTGCTCGATCAGGGCAGAAATCTGCTGAGGACCCAGCAGCAGCCTCTGCTGCGGGAAGCGCACCAGCACCAGTTCGCCGTAATGGGGCGGATCGTTGCGCGCCGCCAGCCAGCCCACCAGGTTGGTGCGGCGCACCGGCGAGAATGGAATCAGCAGCACGAATTCCGGCCGCTCCTTTCCTGGCAACTGCAGGGTGGCGTGATACGGCTCCACAGGCACGTTGCTGGAGCCGTAGACCTCAAGCGGGATCGACCAGACGTCATCACCGCTGTAGAAGGTGCGCACATCGGTGACGTGGTACCTCAGCAGACGCTCCGACTGGATCGCGAACTGGCTGAGCGGCACACGGATGTGGCTGAGCAGCGCGGCCGGCATCTCCTGCAGCGGGCGGAAGAGCTCTGGAAACGCCCGCTGCCAGGTGCGCAGCACCGGATCGGTGGGATCGTTCACGTAGAGCCACAGGCGCCCGTCGTGAGCGTCCACCACCGCCTTCACCGGGTTGCGGAAGTAGCGGATGCCCTTGGCATTGGCGTCGCTGTAGGGATAGCTGCGGCTGGTGGTGAACCCGTCGAGCATCCAGTACTGATGCTGGGAGGGCTCAAAGCCAGGCGAGCCCTCCAACCGCGCCGTGACCAGATAAGGCTCGGCCTCGAAGTGCAGGAATGGCGCCAGAGCCTCCAACCGTTCGTTCACCTGCCTGCGGATCAGCAGCAGCGAGTCGGGCGTGAACGAACCGCTGAACAGCATCCGCGGTTCGCGCAGATAGACGGCCGCCTTGAACCGTTGCCAGGAGGTGTCGAGCCGGATCCCGAGCCGCCCAGAGAAATGGGTGTAGACGTTCAGTTCCCCGTCGGGGAAGTCGAACTCCTGCACGTTGGTGGGGGCGATCACGTAGGGAGCCGGCGCCGAGGCGTAGTAGAGGCGTGGTTCCCCCACTGGCAGAGACTTCACCGCCGCGGCATCACTGACGCCCAGCTTGGGGATGCCCTGCACCCGGCCGCTGCGGCCCAGGTCCTTGACGAAGAACAGCGGCAGGCCATCAGGGCCGAAGACGTTGACCGGCGAGACGGTGAAGCCGTAGCCGTGGGTGAAGACGAGATGACGATTCAGCCAGGTGCGCGAACCTGCCGGCAGGGCGCCGCTGTCGAGTTCCCGGGCCGCGATCAACACCTGCTGCGAGCCGCGGCGGAGTGGATCCCCGAGCATCGGGTAGCGGTCCACCGCTGCTGAGGGGAAGGTGTAGTAGAGACGCAACTGCTGCAGCTGCCTGTTGGCGGCCAGCAACGGCCGGCTGTCCCACAGACGGATGTTGGCCAGGGTTCCCGGCGCCGCTTCCAGATCGCCAGGGGTGAGCTGCTGTTCTGGATTGAGGGTGCCCTCCTGGATCGCCCCCAGTCCGAAGGCCCGGCGTGTGCCGCGGATGCTGCGCTTGATGTAAGGCGCCTCCATCACCAGCTCCCGTGGCTGCACCACAAAGCGCTGGACCAGCGGAGCCACCAGGAACTCGGTGATCGGCACCAGCGCCACCGTGGCCAGCAGGGGAACCAGCGCGACCCGCCGCAGCCAGTGGCGCCGCACCGAGGCGAGCAGACCCAAGGCGGTAAGCACCAGCAAGGCGGCGAGCAGCAGCCGCAACGGCAGGCGCACGTGCAGATCGACGAATCCCGCGCCGGAGGCCACGCCGCTGCCCCGCACCATCAGATCAAAGGGGGCAAGGGCGGTGCTGAAGGCGGCCAGCAGGCAGAGAACCGCGAGCTGGGGCTTGAGCACGGCCTGCTGGTCACGGCTCAGGCCCACGAAGCGCAGATCACTCAGGCTGGATCCCTCTGTGAAGGTGAGCCAGAGGCAGGCGGCAAACCCCACAATCCCCTGGGCCAGAAGGATGCTCAGCAGCAGATGCAGCGCCGGCAGGCGCAGGACCGTGAAGCTGATGTCGAACCCCGTGAGCGGATCCCCTTCCCCGAATGGCACCGCCAGCAGGGCCGGCAACCACAGGCTCCAGCCCCGCGCCAGGGCGGTGGCTGATCCGGCCAGGGCGGCCACCAGCACCAGCTGCAGGGTCGGCAGGGGCTTGACCAGCAGCGGCAGGAGCAGTCCGGCGGCCATGGCGAGCAGCAGCGGCAGCGGCAGGTCGGCCAGCACGCGGAAGCCACTGAAGATCTCGCCACTGAAAGGGGCGCTGATCAGTCCCCACGCCTGAACGATCAGGTAGGTGAGCCCGGCGGCCAGGAGCAACTCCAGGACCGCCAACACCAGCACCATGGGCAGGGGCTCGAGCCGCAGCAAGGTCAGGCGCGGCATCACCTTGGTGGCACCGGCGCTGCGCAGGCGCCAGCAGCGCTGCAGCTGCCGCAACTGCAGCGGAACCCCCAGCCCCATCACCAGCAGGAACGCCCCGATCTGCAGCCACCAGCGGCGCCACAGCACCGATTCGAAGCCGAACTGGGCAAACCAGTCGAGCTCAAGGCCCAGCCTGGAGATCAGCACCAGTGTCAGAGGGACGAGCGCCAGCACAGCCAGGGCTGCAGGCAGCGACAGCAGGCGCGGGAGACGGGAGACCACGGCATGAGGCTAGACAGCGGCCGGCAACCACGCCCGCTCCTGCCTTGATCGCAGTGAGCACCAGTCGATTCCAATACCCGACCCCGCAGGTCGGCTTTAATGGAAGCTTCTATCCGGCGCTGCTAGCTTGCACAAACAGCTGTTGTCGGGCCTTGACCGCCACCCTCTCCCGCTCCACCTTCACGGGCCTGCGCTGCAAGGAATGCGGCCACCCTTATGAAGCAAGCGCCCGCCACGTCTGTGAAGACGTCTGCTTTGGCCCGCTGGAGGTCGTCTACGACTACGACGCCATCCGCAACCGGGTCAGCCGGGCCTCGATCGAAGCCGGCCCCACCTCCATCTGGCGTTACCGCGAATTCCTGCCGATCGAGGGAGATCCGATCGATGTGGGCACCGGCTTCACCCCTCTGCTCAAGGCCAACCGGCTGGCCCGCCGCCTCGGCCTCAGGAACCTCTATATCAAGAATGACGGCGTCAATATGCCAACGCTCTCCTTCAAGGATCGGGTGGTTTCTGTGGCACTCACCCGGGCCCGCGAACTCGGCTTCACCACAGTGAGCTGCGCCTCCACCGGCAACCTGGCCAACTCCACAGCCGCCATCGCCGCCCACGCCGGCATGGAGTGCTGCGTCTTCATACCCAGCGATCTGGAGATGGGCAAGGTGCTCGGCACCCTCATCTACAACCCCACCCTGATGGCGGTGAAGGGCAACTACGACCAGGTGAACCGCCTCTGCTCCGAGGTGGCCAACACCTACGGCTGGGGCTTCGTGAACATCAACCTGCGCCCCTATTACTCAGAGGGCTCCAAGACTCTCGGCTATGAGGTGATCGAGCAGCTGGGCTGGCAACTGCCTGATCACATCGTGGCCCCCCTGGCCTCCGGTTCCCTCTTCACCAAGATCCGCAAGGGCTTCGAGGAGTTCATCAAGGTGGGCCTTGTCGATGAAAAGCCCGTGCGCTTCAGCGGCGCCCAGGCCGAAGGTTGCAGCCCGATCGCCCAGGCCTTTGCCGAGGGCCGCGACTTCATCACCCCGGTGAAGCCCAACACGATCGCCAAGTCGATCGCCATCGGCAACCCGGCCGATGGCCCCTACGCCATCGACCTGGCCAACCGCACCAAAGGCACGATCGCGGCGGTGAGTGACCAGGAGATTATCGACGGCATCAAACTGCTGGCCGAAACCGAGGGTGTCTTCACCGAAACCGCCGGCGGCACCACGATCGCGGTGCTCAAGAAGCTTGTGGAGCAGGGCAAGATCGACCCAGGTGAAACCACAGTGGCCTACATCACCGGCAACGGCCTCAAGACCACCGAAGCCGTGGCTTCCTCGGTGGGCGAACCCCACACCATCGAACCCCAGCTCGCCAGCTTCAATGCCGCCTGGGAGCGGGCCCAGTCGCTGCACCGCGCCAGCTGGGAGCCGATCGGCGCCTGAGCCATTGCGCCACCTCCCATCCACCCACGTCCCATTTCCTGCGGCTCCGCCGCTCTCCCCAACGCCATGGCGATACAGGTTCTGATCCCCACTCCCCTGCAGAAGTTCACCGCGGATCAATCCAGCGTCGAGCTCGAGGCCACCAGCGTCGACGGGCTGCTCGAGGCTCTGGAAGGACGTTTCCCCGGCATCCTTGCCAGGCTCACCGACGAGAGCGGCAAGCTGCGGCGCTTCCTCAACGTCTACGTGAACAGCGAGGACATCCGCTTCCTGGACAACCAGGCCACGGCCCTCGCCGACGGCGACGAGGTGAGCATCGTGCCCGCCGTTGCCGGCGGCTGATCAGACTCCGTTCACGGCAGCCCCCCCAGCAAACGTGTGACCGCAAGCACCCAATCGGGTGGGCATCCTCCATAGGCTCAGCGCACATCCCGTGCGGCTGGATCCATGACCCAAGCTCCCGAAGCCCTGGTGGCCTCGCGGCCTGATGAGAGAGCCGCCCTCTCGATGGCTCCTGCCGGCAAGGCCCAGCTCTTCGACTACCGCCAGGCCGCCAATCCGGTGCGACGGGGCCTGACCGAACCGATTCCCGAAGGGCGCTGGGGACCGGAGTTGCACGCCAGCGGCCCCAGCGCCATCCTTCCCCTGGATCTGAGCCGGGAGCTGGGTTGCCGCAGTCCGGCCACCAGCCCGGCCCTGAGCGCGAACTTCATCCGCATCCTGGCTGGTGAGTCGATCAGCGCCGGGGCCAACGCCACCAGCTTCCTGTTTTACGTCTGGCGCGGCGCCGGCCGGTGTCGGCGGCCGGCGGGCGCCCTGGGCGGCGCAGTGGATCAGGACTGGAGCCAGGGGGATCTGTTCGTGTTGCCCTGTGGGGAGGCTGCCCAGCTGGAAGCCAGGGAGGAGAGCGTTCTCTACTGGGTCCATGACGCCCCGCTGCTCAGCCACCTGGGGGTGAGCGCCGATCAGCCCCGTTTCGAGGCCACCCACTACCCGGGCGAATGGCTGCGGCGGGAACTGGCTGCCCTGGCGGCGGATCCCAGCAGCGCCCGCAGCAACCGGCTCAGCCTGCTGCTGGCCAACAGCGATCTTCCTGCCAGCCGCACGGTGACCCACACCCTCTGGGCCATGTACGGGCTGGTGCCTGCAGGGGCTGTTCAGCCCCCCCATCGGCACCAGTCGGTGGCCCTGGACCTGGTGATCGCCTGCGCCCCGGGCTGCGCCACTCTCTCGGGACCCGAGCTCAATCCTGACGGCAGGATTCGCAACCCGCTGAGGATGGAGTGGGAGCCGGGCGCGGCCTTCGTGACCCCACCCGGCCACTGGCACGGCCACGTGAACGAAAGCGGTGAGGACGCCCTGCTGCTGCCGATCCAGGACGCCGCCCTGCACACCTACCTGCGCAGCCTCGACATCCGCTTCACCTGATCAGTCCTGAGCAGATCTCAGTTTCTGGCTCAGGCGAGGCCAGCCACCGGCAGGGCCGCCTGGGAACCAGCCTCGGCAGGACAGGCCCCGCTGGCTTCGAAGCCGTCAACGATGGCGCGGAAGTCATCGCCACCGAGGGTTTCCTGCTCGATCAGGCGGTCGACCAGCTCATCCATCAGGGCACGTCTGGGGCGCAGCAGAGCCAAGGCCTGGTCCAGGGCCTGCTGGGAGAGCTGACGCACCTGAAGGTCGATCTGGCGGCCGGTGGATTCGGCGTAGCTGGGGCGGGTGTGGATCAGATCACGACCCAGGAACACCTCATGGCCATCCCCCTCCAGGGCCACCTGACCGAGGGGAGAGAAGCCGTAGCGGGTCACCATCTCCCGGCTGATGCGGGTGGCCATCTGCAGATCACCAGAGGCACCCTGGGTGATCTCGCTCGGACCGAAGACCACCATTTCAGCGGCGCGGCCACCCATGACCACCACCAGCCGGGCCCTCAGGTAGGCCTTGCTGATCAGTCCTGAATCGAGGATCTCCTCATCCGGCATGGTGCGGGCAAAGCCGCCGACACCACCGGAGCGGGGCAGCAGGGTCACCTTGTCGAGCTTGTCGGCGTGGGGAACCAAGGTGCTGAGCAGCGCATGACCGATCTCGTGGTACGCGATCAGGCGCTTCTTGGCGCTGTCCTGCAGAGGGGCAACCGCCAGGCCCATGGTGATGCGTTCCAGGGCGTCACTGAGCGCCTGGTCGTCGATGCTGCTGCGCTGGCGGCGGGCGGTGAGAATGGCTCCCTCATTGAGCAGATTGGCCAGATCAGCCCCGGAGAAGCCGGGGGTGCGCGCCGCCCAGGTGCTCAGTGACACGGAGGGATCGAGGGGGCGGCTGCGGGCATGAACCGCGAGGATCGCTTCGCGGCCCCGGCGGTCGGGCAGGTCCACCTGGATCTGGCGGTCGAAGCGCCCCGGGCGGGTGAGAGCCGCATCGAGCACATCCGGGCGGTTGGTGGCCGCAATCAGGATCACGCCAGAGTTCTGCTCGAAGCCATCCATCTCCGTGAGCAGCTGGTTGAGGGTCTGCTCCCGCTCGTCGTTGCCGCCACCGATGCCGGCACCGCGCTGGCGTCCCACCGCGTCCACCTCATCAATGAAAATGATGCAAGGTGCTTTCTCCTTGGCCTTTTTGAAAAGATCGCGCACCCGGCTGGCACCCACCCCCACGAACAGCTCCACGAACTCCGAGGCCGCCATCGAGAAGAAGGGAACCCCGGCCTCGCCGGCGATCGCCTTGGCCAGCAGGGTCTTGCCCGTTCCAGGCGGTCCCACCAGAAGCACCCCCTTGGGGATCTTGGCTCCAAGGGCGGTGAACCGCTCCGGTTGGCGCAGGAAGCTCACCACCTCCTGAAGTTCAGCCTTGGCCTCATTGATGCCGGCCACATCTTCGAAGCGGACGCCCACCGAGCCCTCCGGTTGAAGGCGGGGCTGGCTGCGGCCGAAACCCATCGCTTTGCTGGCCACCTGGGAGGAGCGTCGCAGCAGCAGGGTGAGTCCACCCATCAGCAGCACCACCAGCAGCACGTTCACCAACAGCCCGGCGGTGGCGTCGTCCTGGCGGTCATCACGCACCGTGAGCGGAACGCGGCTCTGCTCGGCCGTGCGCAGCAACAGCGAATCGTTGGCGAAGACAGGCACCCGGATGCTGCGGCCGTCCTTGAACTGGACCTGCACCTCTCGCTGCCGGGGTGAGAGCTCCAGCTCCTTGATTGTTCCCCCCTTGATCAGGGTGAGCAGCTCGCTGTAAGACGGAATCGGTTCAGGCTGGCGCATCAGGCGACCCATCAGACCCCCCTCCCTTGTCGGAGTTGGGTTCGGGGTCTGGGTGGGGTTGGACTCCGGCTGAGCCGGTGCCGCGGCCAGGACAGCAGGGGTACCCTCTGGCCAAAGAGGGAGCACCGGATGCGGGCTGCTCACAGGGTTCTGCTTCTGGAGTGAGCTTAGCGATTTGACGAAAGGCCTCACGACGGCGGAAGATCTTTGTTTGGCTGATCGCACGGGATGGCTGTTCCCAAGAAGAAAACCTCCAAGGGCAAGCGCAACCAGCGCCATGCCCACTGGAAGGCGAAGGCAACCGTTGCCGCTCGGAAGGCCATGTCGCTGGGCAAGGCAGTGTTGAGTGGCCGGGCCCAGGGCTTTGTCTATCCGATCGACGAATCCGCCGAAGACACCGAGAGCTGAGGCCTGCTCAGATCACGCTGCTCGCACAAATCAAGGATCACAGCGGCAGCTGGATCGGTTTCTCGAGAGCGAATCTGATTTGCAAGCCATCTGGTTCAGTCTCCCCTGGTCGGATAGCCAGGTCAAGACGCTTGCTGAGCCGGCCCGCTCCAGATGCAGCGTCGCCTGCCGTCGAGTCTGATCACCGCGGTGGTGGCTGAGGATCCAGGCGCTGTCGCAAGACCGTCCTGATAGAGCTCAGGGGGCAGAGACGCCAGGGTGGCTCGCACCATGCAGGCCACGTCTGATGCCTGGAGTGCCTGGCCGGCTGAGCGGCGTTGACGCGCTTCGGCCTGAAGGCGCCAGCGCAACGGCAGACTCCAGCGACTGGGCCTGAGCAACCAGAGCCCACCAAGCAGATCCCAGAGCGGCTGATAGGTCTGCAACTCGCGGTCCCAGCGGGGCAGCCAGGCCAGTTCAGTAGCACTCAGGGGGCTGCTCCACTCCTTCAAGGGCCTGGCCATCGCCGTGGAGAGAGCGTTCTCCCCCAGAGCCCGGCAGCCCACCAGCCAGCCCTCCAGCACCAGCACGTCGACGGCCTCAAAGCGGTGCCAGCCGGCCCGATCCCCCTGACCGGCGCGCAGGCGTTTGTCGAAACGGGGCAGCTGCAACGGCTCTCCCGAGCGCCAGCGCCGCAGGCACTCCAGCAACAGGGGCAGATCGTGGCTGCCGGGCGGCACGCGGCTCACCCCGAAGGGATTGCCCGCCAGCCGCTGCAGCCTCTGCTCAAAGGGGAAGTAGGCGTCATCGATCGAGACCACTGCCAGACGCAGTCCGAGGCTGGGGGCCAACTGCTGCAGCACCCGGCCGATGGTGGTCTTGCCTGCCCCCACCGGCCCGTTCAGCCCGATCAGCAGCGGGGGGCGCCAGCCGGCCTCCCCGCCTTCAAATCTGGAGAGGCAGCAGCTGAGCAGGGGCAGGATCAGGCCCCAGAGCACGCTGGGATGGGGCGGCCCCTGCCAGGCGCCGAGACGTTGCTGCCACTCCTTCTCCCAGGCGAGGGGATCAGGCACGCCGCAGCCGATCAGCAGCTGGCGGTGAGGCTCCGGCGGGAAGCCCCAGGGCCAGGGGCGGCCGCTCACGAGCCGAGCTTGAACCCTTCCAGCACCACGGCGTAGACCACACCGATGCGCAGGTTGTCGCAGAGCACCCAGCCCAGGGAGGGTTCACCGCGCACCCAGTGGCTGCGCAGGCGAGCCACCAGTTCCACCAGCACCACCAGCAGCAGCACCACCAGGGGGCGTGGCCCGAGCTGGTAGAGCACAAAGGAGGTGACGTTGTTGCCGGCAAACAAGCCGAGCAGGAGGGCGAGCAGCGCCAGGCTGCGGTGGCGCCAATTGCCACGCCATCCGGAAAGGACCGTGCGGCCGCTGCTCTCCAGGGCCTGCTGCAGCCGGGTGGATTGCACGGGCAACGGGCTCATGGCACTGGTGACAACTGCTCCAGGTAGGAGAGCGTGATCATGCCGGCGGCACAAGCGGGGCCCCGCAGCACTCTGGAGGGAGCCGTGACCTCACCCAGGCCATCGGTGAGGCTGGAGGCGGCATTGAACATCGAGGCTGCGTCCTGGCTGAAGGCGGCACTGAGCGTCACCAGGCAGCGCAGACCGGCTGCGGTGGCCGCCGCCAGTCCTGCAGGGGAATCCTCAAGGGCCACAGCCTGGGCGGGGTCAAGATCCAGGCGCTGCAAAGCCAGGGCGTAGGCCTCAGGATCAGGTTTCTTGGCGCTCACATCCTCTCCGCAGATCCGCAGCGGCAGCAGCCGGCTCTGCTCCCTGAGCTGGTTTTCCAGCAGGGCGGCCACCGCTTCGCGGCCACTGGTGGTGACGATCGCCTGCTGAAGACCAGCCGCCGCCGCCGCCTCGATCAGGCGCCGCACCCCGGGGCGCAGCCGCACTTCACCAGCCACCACCAGCTCGCGGTAGTGGTCCTGCTTGCTTTTGTGCAACGCTTCCAACAACGTCGCCTCGGGATCCTTTCCCTGCTGGTGCAGGAAAAACCAGCGCAGGCGCTCACGCCCGCCGCTGATCGCCAGCAGCTCGATGTAGGTGGAGCGGTCCCACTGCCAGGGGAGACCCAGCTCCGCAAAGGCCCGGTTGAAGGCGACCCGGTGGCCGTCAAGTTCAGTTTCGGCCAGCGTGCCGTCCACGTCCCAGAGCAGGGCGCGCAGGGGACCCTGGGCAGCACGGGCTTGCATCGATCCAAGCTAGAAGCCGGTGGCCAGCCGATCAGAATGAGTTCCTATCCCTGAGGTTCCCCTGCCCTTCACTCCGCCCGAGCAACGCTGGCAACTGCCAGCACCCCTGCCGACCATCGAGGATGAAGCCCAGGCCAGGGGGATGGCGGCCCTGGGGCTGCCACCGGAATTGCTGGCGGTGCTGCGCAGGCGGGGTTTCGACAGCCCTGAGGCGATCGCCGAGCTGCTGGAGCCCCCCGCCGCCCCCGATCCCCTGCTGCACTTCGCCGATCTGACCGTGGCGGTGCAGCGGCTGGTGCGGGCCTGCGCCGCGGCGGAGCCGGTGGCGATCTGCGGCGATTACGACGCCGACGGCATGACCAGCACCGCCCTGCTGGTGGGGGTACTGGAGCGGCTGGGGGCACGGCCACAGGCCGCCATCCCCAGCCGCCAGGAGGAGGGCTACGGCCTCAATGCCGGCATGGTGGAACGCCTCTGGGGGGAGGGGGTGCGCCTGCTGGTCACGGTTGACAACGGCATAGCCGCCCGGGAGGCCCTCGATCGAGCCAGGGATCTTGGGCTGGAGGTGATCCTCACCGACCACCACAGCCTGCCCGCCGAGCCGCCGCCTTATCTGGCCTTGCTCCATCCCGCCTGCACACCTGTTGGCTCCCCCTACCGGGGCCTGGCGGGGGTCGGGCTGGCCTATCTGCTGGCGATGGCGCTGGCCACGGAGCTGGGTCGCGCCGACGCCACCGCCATGGCCCTCGATCTGTTCTGCATCGGCACGGTGGCCGACATGGCCCCCCTGCTGGGGGTCAACCGGCGCTGGCTGCGGGATGGCCTCAGGCATCTGCATGCATCACCCCTGCCCGGACTGCAGGCGCTGCAACGGCTGGCGGGACTGGGCGAGGAGCCCCTCGATGCCACCGCGGTGGCCTTCAAACTTGCGCCGCGCATCAATGCCGTGGGGCGGCTGGGCGATCCGGCGCTCGTGGTGGATCTGCTCACCACCGGCGACCGCGACCGCGCCATGGCCCTGGCACAGGACTGCGAGGCCCTCAACCGTCAGCGGCGTGAGCTCTGTGAGGCAATCGAGGCGGAGGCGGTGGCCCTGGTGGAGGCCGATGGCCCCGAACCCAGCCCCTTTGTCCTTCTCGCCCAGACCCACTGGCATCATGGCGTGATCGGCATCGTGGCCGCCCGGCTCGTGGAGCGCTACGGCCTGCCAGTGGCCCTGCTCGCCGGTGAAGGGTGCGGCAGGCTGAGGGCTTCGGTGCGGGCACCCAGGGGGTTTGCGGTCGATCAGGCCCTGAGACATTGCGGCGCCTTGCTGGAGCGCTATGGCGGCCATCCCGCCGCCGGTGGCTTCACCGTTAAAGCCGAGCGGCTGGCGCATCTGCATGACCAGCTCAACGGACTGGCGGCCATCTGGCTGGGCGACCGGGGCGGCGGCTCGCCGGTGGAGCCGGAAGCCTGCCTGGCCCTGAACCGAATCGGCCGTGGCTTCTGGCGCGATCTGCAGCGGCTGGAGCCCCTGGGGACAGGGCTGCCGACACCGATGTTCTGGAGCCACTCCTGCCGGGTGCTCAGCCAGCGGCTGTTGCGCGGCGGCCACCTTCAACTGGAGCTGGAGCAACAGGGCAGCCACCTGCGTGCGATTGCCTGGCGCTGGCAGGGAGAGGGCACTGTGCCGGAGCTGGTGGATGTGGCCTACCGCCTGCGTAGCGACAGCTGGCAGGGGGAGGAGCGCCTGCAACTGGACCTGGTGGGATTGCGCGGCAGTGGTGGCGGAGATGTGCTGCTCAAACGGCGCCAGCGTTCCTACTGGTGCCGGCGTCAGGGGGATGGCGTGTTGATCCGCAATCAAGAAGGTCGGGAACTCCATGTGGAGCTCCCGGCGCTGGATCAGCCTGCTTATGTGCGGGCACTCATCGATGAGGCAGCCCTGGCCCTTGGGCTTCAGGCCTGAGCCCGATCAGAGGGCGCCGCGCTTGTAAAAGAGAATGAAGATCACGGCCGGGCCCGCCAGGGTGATCAGGGCCAGCGCCAGGAAGTTGGCGATCAGATGGAAATCGATTCCCATGGATGCGGCGCTCGGATAAAGGAATTCGAGGATTCAGCGTACGGGTCACCCAGGCCCCCGGCAGCGCCGTCCCCATGCCACTGTGACGCCTTGTCACAGCCGTTGGAGCCGATCGGATGGGCGCCGGATCCCACTGGAGCTGCATCAGCGGCTGCGGCGCCTGCTGTCGTCTTGACCCGGAGCAACGGGTCGAAGCACTCGACGCCCTCAGTGAGGAGCAGCGCCAGCTCTATCTCTCGATGGTGGGGCCCGACGGCTGGTGCCGCCACTTCAACACGGGCTCAAGAACCTGCCGCATCTACGCCGATCGGCCCGAGTTCTGCCGGGTGGGCGCCCTCGCCCAGCTGTTCGCCATACCGCTCGAGCAGGGGGAAGCCTTTGCGATCGCCTGCTGCCAGCAGCAGATCCGCGAGGAATATGGGGGTCGCTCGGTTGTGATGCGTCGCTTCGAGCGGGCCACCCGTCAGCCTGGTGGCCACCCAGCGGCCTCGATCCTCAGCGAGCTCCAGAACCAGACATGAGCGACCCCGTCGATTCCGATTCGAGCGCCAGCCCGGAGGCCAGCGCCAGCCCCGAGGCCAGCGCCAACCATGAAATTGAGACCCCGGAGTCGTCGGATTTTGTGGCGGTGGCCGCCACCACTTTCACCACGGTTTTTCTCGCCGAGCTGGGCGACAAGACCCAGCTGGCGGCGCTTTTGCTCTCCGCTGAGTCCGGTCGGCCCGGCGTGGTGTTTGCTGGGGCAGCCCTGGCTCTGATCTGTTCCAGCCTGGCGGGTGTGCTGCTGGGACGCTGGCTTGCGGCGGTGCTGCCGGCCCAGCGTCTGGAGCGGATCTCCGGGGTGTTGATGGTGTCCCTTGGCCTCTGGCTGGGGGGTCAAGCCACCTTCGGCCTGCTCCAGCCCGTCCTCGATCTTTCGACCCCCTGAGCCCCCGCGGCAAGCCATGCAGCTCCCTCTCCTGGCCTCCACCTTCCTGACCGTGTTCGTGGCCGAACTGGGTGACAAGACCCAGCTCACGATCGTGACGATCAGCGGTACCTCCAACAACACGCTGGCCGTCTTTTTCGGCAGTGCCGGCGCCCTGGTGCTCGCCAGCCTGCTGGGAGCCCTGGCGGGAGGCTCGCTGTCCAGCCTGATCCCCACCGATGCCCTGCAGCTGGCGGCCTCCCTCGGCTTCCTGGTGATCGGCCTGAGGCTGATCCTGCGGTCAGGAACCGACGCTCCGTAAAGTTGTGGATGGAGACATCGATGCCCCGGGGCTTCGCTGCACGCCCCTGCCGGCATCATGCCGCGCGCCTCACCTCCAACTACGCGTTTCCTTTAATGAAGTTCACGGTCGCCCATCTGCTCGACCAGCTCCCTGCCGCCGATGCCCTGCCGGTGGCCAAGCTCGAGAAAGCGCTGGGCCTGAGCCTCAAGCCGGACAAGTCGCAGTTGCGCATCGCCCTGGAGGGCCTGAGCCGGCTGGGGGTGCTGGTTGAAACCGAGGACGGCATCCAGCGGCGGCAGGACGACACCTTGATCGAAGCCCGTCTCCGCTGCTCCAGCAAGGGCTTCTGTTTCGCCCTGCGCGAAGACGGCGGTGAGGACATCTACATCCGCGATCACCAGCTCAATCACGCCTGGAACGGCGATCGGGTGCTGGTGCGCATCACCCGGGAGGGGGGCCGCCGCCGCTCCCCGGAGGGTGGCGTTCAATGCATCCTGGAGCGGGCCACCACCCACCTCCTGGCCCAGGTGGAGCAGCAGGACGACCGGCTCCTGGCCGTGCCCCTCGACGACCGTCTGCTGACCTCGGTGGAGCTGCCGAGCTCCGACGCCGGCTACCTGGACCCCGAGAAGCAGTCGGTGGTGGAAGTGCTGCTCGACCGCTATCCAGTGGCGCAGTTCCCGCCTCTTGGTCACGTGGAGCGGCGCCTGCCGATCAACGGCGGCGAGGAAGCCGACCTGGATCTGCTGCTCACCAAGCATGGACTGCGCCAGCGGCCGGCCGCGCCTCGCTCCAGCCTCAAGGCCCCCAGTGAGAAGGACCGCACCGACCTGACGGCTCTGCCGACCCTGGTGATCAATGGCTGGTGTGGCGCCGAAGCCCCGATCCTGCCCGCCATTTCCCTGGAGGACGGCGATGAGGGCTTGCGCCTGTGGGTCCACGTGCCGGCGCTGGCGGAACGCTTCACTGCTGGCGGCAGCCTTGACCTCTGGCTACGGGAGCAGGGGGAATCGATCTGCCTGGGCCGCCGCTGGCTGCCCCTGCTCAGCCCGGCCTTGAGCAAGGCCGCTGCGTTCAAACCCGGTGAAGCTCAGGCCGCCGTCTCGGTGGGGCTGCGCTGCAACGAACAAGGTGACCTGAGCGACTATCGCTTTGCTCTCACCAGCATTCAGGTGGACGCTGTCGTCGATGGAAGCGCCCTGCAGGCCCTGGCGGAACGCAAGCCCAAGGCCCGCACCGTGCCGGCGGCGCTCAAGCCGATCAAGGATCAGCTGCCCCAGCTGGAGCGGCTGCTGAAAGTCGCGGCCTTGCTGCGCCAGCACCGGCTGGAGCGTGGCTCTCTTGAACTGGATCTGCCGCGCCCCAGCCTTGACTCCCTTGGCGACCTCAGCATCCCCGCTCCTGAGGAACGCCGTCAGGGCTGGATGGTGCAGCTGCCCGACCACCAGCCCACCACCTTGCTGCGGGAACTGGTGATCCTCGCGAACCGCGCCCTCGGCGCCCATCTCTCTGCTCTTGGGCTGCCGGCCCTGTTTGCCGTCAATCCACCGGCCGACGGCAGCGAGATCAACGAGGTGGCCAAGGCGGCCCTGGGCCTCGACATCCCAGTCGAGCTGAGCGAAGACGGCAATGCCCCCGCCCCGCGTGACCTGGCAGCCACGTTCGCTGCCACCGATCGCAGCCGCGTGCTGCAGCGCCAGCTCAGTGAGGTGACCTCCCCGATCCAGCTGAGCGACAGCGCCGAGGTCCATCTGCTCGCCGGTGAACCCACGGCTTACGCACCCTGGTGCCTGCCCTCGCTGCACTACGCCGATCTCTGGAATCAGCAGCTGCTGGTGCTCCTGCTCACCGAGGGCAAGGACCGCCCCAGCGTTCGCCACAAGACCCGGGTCGACCTGGCGAGCGCCAGCTGCCACGGCGCCATCGACTGGCCCCTGCTCACCCCGACCCAGCTTTCCGAGTTGCAGCAGGGGCGCAGCGATTCCATGCTGCAGCGTCTGAACGGCCGGGTCCGCTTTGCCGCTGAGGTGGAGTCCGACCTGCTGGCCATGGCCCAGGCCCGGGCGGCGGAACCCCTGGTGGGTCAGACCCTCACCGGTGTGATCAGCGGCGTGCAGAGCTACGGGTTCTTCGTGGAGATTGCCCCCTCCCAGGTGGAGGGGCTGGTGCACGTGAGTTCACTCAAGGACGATTGGTACGAATACCGCTCGCGCCAGAACCGCCTGGTGGGCCGCAAGAACCGCCGCACCTACATGCTTGGCGATCAGGTGGAGGTGCAGATCCAGAACGTCGATGCGTTACGCCATCAGATCGATCTGGCGGTGCTGCTCCCTGATGTCGACGAGGAGAGCAGCGAGGGGGAGGACTGAGCGATGGATCCGGTGGTGCTGGCGGTCACGGGTGCCTCCGCCATGCCGCTGGCGGAGCGGGGTCTGCAGTTGCTGCTCGAGGCCGGTGAAACGGTTGAGCTGGTGGCCAGTCGCGGTGCCCTGGGGGTCTGGCTGGCAGAGCAGGGGGTGCGCATTCCCTCCGAACCCGAGCTCCAGGTCCGCTTTTGGCGGGAGCGCACGGGCGTGACAACGGGCCAGCTGCGCTGTCACCGCTGGAACGATCAGGCAGCAGCAATCGCCAGTGGCAGCTTTCGCACCCGCGGCATGGTGATCCTGCCGGCGAGCATGGGAACGGTGGGGCGGATCGCCAGCGGCGTGGCCCTCGATCTGGTGGAGCGGGTGGCCGATGTGCATCTCAAGGAGGGACGCCCCCTGGTGATCGCCCCGAGGGAAATGCCCTGGAGCCTGGTTCACCTGCGCAACCTCACGGCCCTTGCGGAGGCGGGTGCACGCATCGCTCCACCGATTCCCGCCTGGTATCACCGCCCCACCACCCTGGAGGAGATGGTCGACTTTCTGGTGATCCGCGTGTTCGATGGCCTTGGCTACGACCTCGGCTCCCTGCGCCGCTGGGATGGCCCGGTGGCCGCCGCGGCCAGCCTCTGAGTCCGCCCACCGGTCTCATTCCCGGACTGATCCCCGCCGTGCTGCAACGCCTCCTGTTCCTGCCTCTGCTGGCCCCGCTGCTGGCCGTGCTGCTGGTGGCGGCCCTGAACCCCACCCCCGCCAGCCGCCTGCGGCTGTTGATCTGGACCTCCCCGGCCCTGCCGATCGGGATCTGGATGGCTCTGGCCGCCAGCGGTGGAGCCGCCATCAGCGCCGTGCTCACGGCCCTGGCCCTGCAGCAACCAGCGGATCAGCTGCTGAGGCGCCGATCAGTTGAGAGTTTCGGCGGCGACGACCGGCGTGAACCGGAACCCTGGGAGGGAATGCCCGAACGGCGGGCCAGGCCTGCGCGGCAGGAAGCCCCCGCCTGGAACGCGGGCCCCGAGCGCGCGCCCCAGGACCCACCACCCACCGTCTCGGTGCCCTTCAGGGTCCTGCGTACCGGCAGTGCTGAGGCTCCGGGTCGAGCTGCAGCTGCACCGGCAGCAGCGGCCGCAACGCCCAGCCCCGGCAACGGCGACGCCGAGGGCTGGGACACACCTTCCAGCGACGACTGGTGAAGCTGCGTCATTTGACAGCTCCCCAACCGGAAGATGCTTAGAGTCGCCCGCAGTGTTTCGAGCTGAGGCTCCAGCCCGTGAGCGATTCCGCCAGCCCCGCACCGAATCCCACCAAGGCCGACGCCGCCAGCAAACCGGCCCCGGCGGCCGTCAAGGTCAAGCCGCCGGCTCCGGAAGACAAACCGTTCGGCGAATTCATCCCTGAGCTGTTTCTGCCGGCCCTGATCAAGGAAATCAAGGCTTTCGGCGGAGCCGCCCCCCAGCTGAGCTTTGAGCAGGGGCCGATGCCGGTGGTGGCCAGCCCCTGCTGGATGGTGCAGGGAACCTTCCCCGGTGGCCGGCGTTTCTGGCTCTGTTTCACCGAGGCCGGCATCAGTTCAGCCAAGACCTTCGCCGTGGCGGAGACGGGCAGCGAGCCCAGCCTGCTGGAGTCGTTCCTGATCGACGAGAAGAAGACGACCCTGGCCCTGCTGATTTCGCGTGTGGTCTCCAGGCTCAACAGCCAGAAGTGGCTGGGTCCCAACTGAGCGGACCAGCTCAAGCGCAACGACCTGGCTGCGTAGGCTTTACATCCCGGCCGGGTGCGCTGAAAGCCCACCTACGATGAGCTGATCACTCCACTGTCCTGCACGCATGGTGCCCCCCGTCGCTGCCACCGCCACCCGTGGCACCAATGCCGCTGAGGCCAAGGCCTTCAAGGAGCCGGTGAAGGACACGATCCTCACCCCACGCTTCTACACCACGGATTTCGAGGCGATGGCCGCCATGGATCTGCGGCCCAACGAGCAGGAGCTTGAAGCGATCTGCGAGGAGTTCCGCAAGGACTACAACCGCCACCACTTCGTGCGCAACGAGGAGTTCGAAGGCGCCGCCGACAAGCTGGATCCCGACACCCGCAAGGTGTTCGTTGAGTTTCTCGAGCAGAGCTGCACCTCAGAGTTCTCCGGATTCCTCCTCTACAAGGAGCTGAGCCGCCGGATCAAGGATAAGAATCCCCTGCTGGCCGAGTGCTTTGCGCACATGGCCCGCGATGAAGCCCGCCATGCCGGCTTCCTCAACAAGTCGATGGGTGATTTCGGTCTGCAGTTGGATCTCGGCTTCCTCACCGCCAACAAGTCATACACCTTCTTCAAGCCGAAATTCATCTTCTACGCCACCTACCTCTCCGAGAAGATCGGTTACTGGCGTTACATCGCCATCTACCGCCACCTGCAGAAGCATCCTGAGAGCAAGATCTTCCCGATCTTCAATTTCTTCGAGAACTGGTGCCAGGACGAGAACCGCCACGGCGACTTCTTCGACGCCCTGATGAAGGCCCAGCCCGACACGGTGCGTGGTCTGCAGTCCCGGCTGTGGTGCCGCTTCTTTCTGCTGGCGGTGTTCGCCACCATGTATGTGCGCGATGTGGCCCGCAAGGAGTTCTACGAGGCCCTCGGCCTTGATGCCCGCGAGTACGACAAGATGGTGATCGCCAAGACCAACGAAACCTCGGCTCGCGTGTTTCCTGTGGTGCTCAATGTGGAGCATCCCAAGTTCTACACACGCCTGGACCGCATCGTCACCAACAACGCCGTCCTCAGTGAGGCCGATGCGAGTGGCGGACCGGCCCCGATCAGGGCCCTGCGCAAGCTCCCCTACTGGATGGCCAATGGGCTGGAGATGGCCAAGCTGTTCCTGATGGCACCGATCCGCAGCGAGGAGTTCCAACCCGCCGTGCGTTGAGGGTCTGCGTGGCTAGCCTGGCGGCCCTCACTGAACCCGTCTTGCTCGCCACTCCAACCACGTCCCTGACAGGCGACAGCCTCGATCAACGCTGGCGTGACCGGCTTGAAACCGTGCTGGCCGCCGGAGCGGCCGCCGGAGCCAGCCTGGTGGAGGTGTTCCTCGAGAGCACCGACCACATCGGGCTGCTGGCAGAGCAGGAGCGCATCACCAACGTCAGTCCGGCTTTCGGCCGCGGTGCTGGCCTGCGGGTTTTTCTGGGTGACAAAGACGGCTTCGTCTCCACCAACGACCTGAGTGAGGCCGGCCTGCTCCAGGCCCTGGATCAGGCCCTTGGGATGCTCGGCCTCACTCGCGCCAACCTCGGCGCCCATGGTTTCGATGGCCTGGCCGCCCTGCGCGACCACGGTGCCAGCAAGGAGAACTGGTTAAGGCAGTGTCCAGGCCTGGATGAATCCACGGCCCGGCTGCTGGAGGCCACGGCTTTGCTCGATCGCCACGGAGATCATCTCCAGGCCCGCCGCGGCAGCTATGCCCGTGACTGGCAGGAAGTGCTGGTAGCCGCCAGCGACGGCACCTTCGCCCGTGACATCCGGCTGCACCAGTCGGTGGGGATCAACGCTCTTGCGGCCGATGGCGATCATCGCGCCAGCCTGGGTCGCCGCTACGGCAGCTCCGGTCGTCCGGACGACCTGCGCCAGTGGGATGCGGAAGCCTCGGCGGTCGATCTCTGCAGCAGCGCCCGCTCGATGCTCTACGCCGACTATGTGGAGGCCGGCAACTACCCAGTGGTGCTGGCCAACCGCTTCGGCGGGGTGATCTTCCACGAAGCCTGCGGCCATCTGCTGGAAACCACCCAGGTGGAGCGGGGCACCACCCCCTTCGCCGACAAGGTGGGCGACACCATCGCCCATGAGGCGGTCACCGCCGTGGATGAAGGGCTGAGCGACGGAGCCTTCGGCAGCCTCTCGATGGACGACGAGGGCATGGAGCCCCAGCGCACGGTGCTGATCGAGAACGGCGTGCTGCAGCGCTTCATCTCCGACCGCGCCGGCGAGCTGCGCACGGGCCATGCGCGCACCGGCAGCGGTCGGCGCCAGAGCCATAACTTCGCCGCCGCCAGCCGCATGCGCAACACCTTCATCGCCGCCGGCCCCCATACCCCCGAGCAGCTGATCGGCTCGGTGGATCGTGGGCTCTACTGCAAATCGATGGGGGGAGGCAGTGTGGGGCCCACCGGCCAGTTCAACTTCGCCGTGGAAGAGGGCTACCTGATCGAGGACGGCCAGCTCACCAAACCGGTGAAAGGAGCCACCCTGATCGGCGAGGCCAAGGAAGTGATGCCGCGCATCTCGATGTGCGCCAACGATCTGGAGCTGGCCGCGGGCTTCTGCGGCTCGGTGAGCGGCAGCATCTTCGTGACCGTCGGCCAGCCCCACATCAAGGTGGACACCATCACAGTGGGGGGGCGCTGATCATGGGAGCCGACATCATCACCGCCCGCCCCAGCGCGCTTCATGCCAGTGATCTGGCCGGGCAGCTGCAATCCCTGGCCACGGAGCTGGGGGTGAGCCGCTGGGATCTGGGCGCGGCCTGCAGCACCGACACCTCCGTGCAGGTGGACCGGGGTGAAGCCAAGCAGCTCAAGGGAGCCCAGCGCAGCTCGATCACCGTCCGGGCCTGGAACAGCGACGGTCTGGTGGGCATCACCAGCACCTCCGATCTCTCCCCCGCTGGCCTGGCCAGGGCCCTGGCCGGTGCCAGTGACGCCAGCACCTACGGCAATCCCGACGACAGCCCCGGGTTCTCGCCCCTGGCCACGGCTCCCCTGGCCCAGCTGGAGCAGCCCATCAGTGAACCCAGGGGCATCCTGGAGCTGCTGGACACCCTCAAGCAAGCCGAAGCCGAGCTGCTGGGCCGCCATCCCGCCATCAGCACCGTTCCCTACAACGGTCTGGCCCAGCGCAGCAGCCAGCGGATCTACCTCAACAGCGAGGGGGCCTGCCGCGAGCAGCAGCTGAGCACGGCCAGCCTCTACCTATACGCCCGCGCCGAGGAAGACGGCCGCAAACCCCGCAGCAGTGGTGCCGTCAGGCTGGCTTACGGCGCCGAGCAGCTGGACGTGGCCGGCTGCATCGAAGAGGCGGCGGAACGCACGATCCAGCATCTCGATTACGCCCCGATCGCCACCGGCCGCTACACCTGCGTGTTCAGCCCTGAAGCCTTCCTCGATCTGATCGGCGCCTTCAGCGGTCTGTTCAATGCCCGCGCCGTGCTCGATGGCGTCAGCCTCAGTCAGCGCGACTCCCTCGGCAGCCAGCTGGCAGTGCCCTTCCTCTCCATCCACGACAATGGTCTGCACCCCGGCAACATCGGCGCTACCAGCTTCGATGGTGAGGGCACACCCGTGGCACGGCTGCCTCTGCTGGAGGGCGGCATCCTGCGGAACTTCCTGCACTCGGAAGCCACCGCCCGCGCCTTCGGTGTGGCCCCCACCGGCCATGCCGGCCTGGGGGCCAAGGTGTCGGTGGGACCGCACTGGTTCGAGATCGGCCCGGCGGGCAGCACAGGCGAGCAGGCGGGAGCGGCGAACCTCGATCGCTTCAGCCAGGACGGCATCGTCTGGATTGATTCCCTCTCGGCCCTGCACGCCGGCGTCAAGGCCAGTCAGGGATCGTTCTCCCTCCCCTTCGATGGCTGGTTGATCCAGGGTGGTGAAGCCCGCTCGATCGAAGCCGCCACCGTGGCTGGCGACATTCGCGCCGTGCTCAAGGGCCTGGTGGGCTTCGAGGGGCAAGCCAAGATCACGCCCGATGGAATCTGTCCGCTGGTGTGGGTGGACGAACTCTCGATCACCGGCGACGCCTGACGGCTGAGGGCTGAGGGCTGAGGGCTGAGGGCTGAGGATCATGGGATGAAGATCCTGTTCTGGGGCACCCCGGCCTACGCGGTGCCGTCCCTTGAGGCGCTGGTGGCGGCGGGCCATGAGCTGGTGGGGGTGGTGAGCCAGCCCGATCGCCGCCGCGGCAGGGGCTCGGCGCTGGTGCCATCGCCGGTCAAGGCGAGAGCACTGGAGCTGGGGTTGCCGGTGTTCACCCCCAGCCGGATCCGGCGTGAACCTGAGCTGCAGGCCCAGCTGGCGGCCCTGGGGGCAGAGGCCTCAGTGGTGGTGGCCTTCGGACAACTGCTGCCCCCCGAAGTGCTGGCCGTGCCGCCGCTGGGCTGCTGGAACGGTCACGGTTCGCTGCTGCCCCGCTGGCGCGGTGCAGCCCCGATTCAGTGGTGCCTGATCGAAGGCGACGCTGAGACCGGCGTGGGCGTCATGGCCATGGAGCAAGGCCTCGACACAGGATCGGTGCTGCTGGAGCGGCGTCTGACGATCGGCCTGCTCGAGAACGCGACGCAACTGGGGGCGCGGCTGGGCCAGCTGACCGCTGAGTTGATGGTGGAGGCCATGCCCATGATTGCCGCGGCCGGCCCTGGCCCTGAAGCCGAGCGCTTGCGGCAGCTGGGCGTGCGGCCCCAGGGGGAGGAGGGCATCACCTATGCGCGCCTGCTGCAGAAAGACGACTACGCGATCTGTTGGAACGCCCCAGCCCTGACCATCCACCGGCGCGTGATGGGCCTGCACCCCGGCGCACACACCAACTGGCGGGGCAAGCGACTGAAGTTGTTGGCCTGCGAACCGCTGGTCGGGCGTCTGGCCGATCAGCTCAGCCCCGAGGGGGCCGTGCTGGCAGAACGCTGGGGCCTGCCGGCGGAGTCGGCCTTTGCTGGCGAAGCTTCAGGCGATAGCGCGGCAGTTGCGCCCGGCACGGTGCTGGAGCTGGTTGAACGCACTGGCGTAGTGGTGGCCACAGCCGGTTGCCCGTTGCTGATCCGCGAGGCCCAGCTGGAGGGGAAGGGGGCCAGCGAGGGGCAGGCGTTACTCCAACAGCTGAGTGCATCTGTAGGAGAGAGGCTGGGCTGAAGCTGAGCTGCGTAGGAGCTGAAGACGGCATCGGCGCTGAGGAGGGTGAGGTCCTCGCTGATCGCCTGGGCGATGAGCAGGCCGCGGGACGCCGCTCCGCTGGGCCGCACATTGTCGAGAACGATCCCGCGCTTCTCGACCGCCTCCGGAGTGACGCGCGTGAGTTCTTGCTCAAGACGGTCGCCACTTGTGATGAGCGTGGTGCCATCAGGCAGTTCCAGCACCACCACCTGTCCGGGGCGCAAGGACACCTCGACTGTTTCAACAGTGGCGGCGGACCGTCCGGCTGAAGTGAGGTCGTAGGCCTCCACGACCCGCAGATAGTCGTCGGGCAAGAACGCATCGGCCACCACCGTGGCAGCACGCTGAGCGCCAGCTCGCAACAGGGTCGGCAGCTCGGGCGCCTCGATGCGGCTACCGGTGAGCGTCAGGGCCAGCGTGTTGGGGTCCGTCATGGCTGGCCTGGCATCTGAATGTCGTTGCTGACTGGATCAGGCCGGACTCACCCGCAGCCTTTGCCATGCTGAGGCCACGAACGATGAGCGGGGGCGTCGTTCCGCCAGGCGTGAGGGAAATTTGCGGCGGCTGGCTGTTTCTGCTCCTACAGGCATCGATCACATCCGCCTGGGCAACGGTCGGCTTCCTGGCGACAGCTTTGACCCTTCGCGGATGGGTCAGAGCGAGTGGCTGATTTTTGGCAAGAGTTGGGGCAGCTCCGCACGGTTTCCAGGGTGGAGCCCTGAATCCCTCACGGGCACTCTGCGAGAAGCGGCTCTGGGCTTCCCGCCACGGTGCACGGATTTGGTGCCAACAGCAGATCGAGAAACACCTCCAAGCTGATTGCAGCGAGCAGGAGAGTGTTTCGGGGCCAGGCCATCCCCGGAAGACGACTTCAGCCGAGCAGACAATGACCTGTTACAGCGTCAGCCTCATCAGAACATCGTGATTAGGATGTGAACTGTTGAACGCGGAGAACTGCGAGGCGAGCAAAAGATGAGCCCGGGCACGAACAGCAGTGCCCGTTGATCATGATGGCTTGGGATCGATTCAGCTCTCGGCGGCCGTGAGGTGCTCGATACCAGCCTCACCTGGCCGATTCGAATCAAAAGGAGTAGCAGGATGCCCATTTCCAGAGCTGACAATCCAGACTCCTCGAAAAAGGCTGGAAAGCAAGGCAAGACTGGCAAACACCCAGCCAGTCCGGGAGAGCAGGAGGGAGCGGAGCGATTCAATCCAGACCTGCTCGATAAGATGGTGATTTCCCTGCCCTCGCTGCGATAGGTTGCAGCCGCTGCGCACCCACGATGACGTCAATCCGTCACGGTAGCGGCTCTCAGACGAGCGAAACTGTTGCGGTCGATTCCAGAACGGCGGAGGAGCTCGAGAATCCCTTGGGAAGTCCATCCCCAGAAGGTGCGACTCATCAGCAGGGTAACCCAGAGAACTCTGGGAAACCAGGTGAATCCAGCTGATGCGAGATCGCCCCTCTTCGCATCGCAGCAAAGAAAAGAGCGACTCCTGGCCGTATCCAACACTAGGTAGACAATAGAATGATTCTGCAGGCAGGGAGCAGAGACCCTGGAAAACGAATCTGGCGGCGCAGTGATGGCATAAGAAATAGCCCAAGGGGAGTTGATGATTGGCCCTCGGTTGGACGCCTCCACAAAATAGCTATGTATGCGTTCAGGGGGCAGGACAGCTCGCAGCGAACATCGCTACGGCTGAACCCTTGACGTCGGCGTGATTCCCGATTGCATCTCAGGCAGAGACT
>NZ_NQKW01000073.1 GCF_002252625.1 Synechococcus sp. 1G10
GGCGACCTGGTGCGCTCCTACCTGCGCGACATCGGCCGCGTGCCGCTGCTGACCCATGAGCAGGAGATCACCCTGGGTCGTCAGGTGCAGGACCTGATGCGTCTGGAGGAAGCGGAGCAGGAACTGGAGATGCGAGCTGGCGGTCAGAAGCCGAGCGCCGAGGAATGGGCGACTGCGACGGGTCTGAGCCCGGCCCTGCTGAAGCGCAAGCTGGCCAGCGGCCGCCGCGCCAAGGAGCGGATGGTGGCGGCGAATCTGCGGCTGGTGGTGAGCGTCGCGAAGAAGTACACCAAGCGGAACATGGAGCTGCTGGACCTGATCCAGGAGGGAACGATCGGTCTGGTGCGGGGCGTGGAGAAGTTCGATCCCACCCGTGGCTACAAGTTCTCCACCTATGCGTATTGGTGGATCCGCCAGGGGATCACGCGGGCGATCGCGGAGAAGAGCCGCACGATCCGGCTGCCGATCCACATCACCGAAACGCTGAACAAGCTGAAGAAGGGGCAGCGGGAACTGAGCCAGGAGCTGGGACGCACCCCCACCTTGAGTGAGCTGGCGGTGGCGGTGGAGCTGCCGGAAGAGGAGGTGAAGGATCTGCTGTGCCGTGCGCGTCAGCCGGTGAGCCTGGAGACGAAGGTCGGCGACGGTGAGGACACGGAGCTGCTGGATCTGCTGCAGGGGGATGGAGAGCTGCCGGCGGAGAGCGTGGACAGCGAGTGCCTGCGGGGCGACATG
>NZ_NQKW01000002.1 GCF_002252625.1 Synechococcus sp. 1G10
GTGAGCGAACAGTGGGCAAAATCTGCTCAATAACGTCTCATTGATGAGAATGAGACTGGGTTGTTTGGATTGAGCCGTCTTGATCAGAGCTTCCCTAGAAGAATAAGCCCGACTGCGGAGCAAATGCGATCGAATTCTAGGCAGAGTGGTTCAGTACGGAAGGGCGCTCAGTGCAATTCGTGCTGCGACTAACACCCAGCATGGCGATGCCATGGCGCCGGCTGTGCTGGCCTCGGACCAGTGCCTCATTGGCAGCACCGCAGCCTGGCCATTGGGGCGCGAGATGAAACGGCATAGCTCTAGCAGCGGCTGCTGGGCCTCGGCGCTCGGGAAGCATCTGTACGCCAGGGCGTATGCGAAATGCTGGAGATCGTCACCGTACTGGCCGGTGACATCGAAGACGCTGGCGATGATCTGGTGAATGAATTCGGTCGCTACAAGCTCGGCCGTAAGACATATCAGGGTGGCTCTTTTCTTGGCGGCTTGGTTCAAGCGGTGATCCGCTTCATCAGCCGCTGGACCCGCATCAAACAAAGTGAGAGTGGTAGAGCTGCCGCCGATCGTCCTGGACGGCAATGCCACAAGTGCCCGAAGAACTTGTCGGCCGAGGTGGAGCACGTGGTCAGCCCATCAGCGGAGACTGGCGAGCATGGGCCTGATCACTGACACCCTGCGGGCCACCCTCGGGGATCTGGCCCAGTCCGACGCCCGCCTCTACCGGGGTCTGCAGGAGGAACCCGCCGATACGGCTCCGGCTGCCAGGCAGCAGCCCCTCTGATGGACGGCAAGGCCCGTGCCCGCCGGGAGTAGCTGGAGGCTCTCTTCAAGACGGCGCTTTGGAAACTCTGCAAAGAGCACGGCATCAAGGGGCTGAGCAAGAGCACCAAAGGGTCCTGCACATTGGCGGTCAACGGCAAGGCCGGCAGAGCTGCACTGCAGCACCTGGAGCAACGCCTCGATCGACTGGAGCAGCTGGTGGTTCTGATCACTGAGCTGTTGGCGGGATCTATCCTCCCGCCAACCTCAAGCTCCAGCCGCAGTCCCTGACCATGCCCTCAGACCTGGAGAAGCTGGGCCGCTTTCTGCTGCGTGGCCTCCGCATCGGTGCCAGCACGATCTCGATCGTGGAGCTCCTGCGCAGCGATTGGACTGGCGGCATCAGCGCCGGGGTGGCCTGGCTCGTGTTTCTGCAGGTGGAGCGGCGACTGCCGCCGGAACCGACGGACACCCAGAGTTGAGCGCCAGCCTGCAGGCCCTGGGAGTGTTGTCGGGCCTGCCGAGGGTGCAAGTTCCGGAGCCATGAAGCCCTCTTCATGAAGACCAGTTGCCCTCGGTAACGACCGTTGTCGATCGCGCTGCAGCCCTTGCTGGCAGCGGCTGGCCGTCCGATTGTGACTACATCAACAACCGGGAGGCTCCAGAGCATGGAAGACACCCCACCTGAGCATCAGCCAGGAGCGCGCTGACGATCCGGTCCCTGCTCCAACAATCTCGACGGACCACTGACTTCCCCGGCGTGTGACATCGTCGCCGTCCACTGCACCGTTCACGGCCCAGCCTCAGGTGCCCAGGACCAAACGGGAGGTCCCACTTGTCAACTGGCCCCAGGTGCCAGCGTCAGCAGCTCCGCCCCCACAACCAAACTGCTTCAGAGCCCGGTGGCCTCGTCACCGGGCTTTGTCGTGCGGGCTCCAGGCTGCCTGGGGCGATTGAGCGAATCGGCTCGGGTTTGAGCATCGACGGGCCGAGCCTTGCTGTCTCGGTTGGCTGCCAGCCTGGGCACCGTTCCGGCTCTGATTGCTTGCCCCTCGATTCCGCCACCCTTCGGCCAATGCCGTGCACACCAGCCATGGGCGGTGTGCTCGAGACCCTCGCCTTCCTGCGGGATCCTGATTTCGCTCGCTCACGCTTCGAGCGCTTCGGCGATGTCTACGAAACCAGCCTGCTGGGGCAGCGCACCGTCTTCATTCGCGGCGGGCAGGCGATCGGCGACCTGTTCGCTCAGGCTGATGCGGTTCAGGGCTGGTGGCCGGACAGTGTGCGGCAGCTGCTGGGGCCGCTGTCGCTGGCCAACCGCAACGGTGCCGATCACAAAGCCCGCCGTCGGGTGGTGGGCCAGCTGTTCGCCTCCGCGGCCCTTAAGCGGTACAGCCCGGCGATCGTGGCGCTGGTTGAGGCGCTCAACCAGGAGCTGCTTGGCGCGCAAGCGCCCGTCGCCGTGGTGCCAAAGCTGCGGCGCTTTGCCTTCAGCGTGATCGCCAGCACGGTGCTGGGGCTCGATGGTGTCGATCGTGATGCCCTGTTCGAAGACTTCGAAACCTGGTGCCAGGGCCTGTTCTCCCTGCCGTTCGCCCTGCCCGGCAGTCCATTCGCAAGAGCCCGTCAGGCCCGCAAGCGCCTGTTGCTGCGTCTGGGCTCTGTGCTCCAGAAGGCCCAGGCCGCCGCTGCCTCCGGAGCACCCCTCGCCGCCGGCGGACTCGATCTGCTGGCAGGAGGACTGGATGAAGCCGGTCTCCCCCTGGCCGACGACGACGTGGCCGAGCAGCTACTGCTCCTGCTGTTCGCCGGCTACGAAACCACTGCCTCCTCGCTGAGTTGCCTGCTGCTGACCCTTCTTCAGCATCCCGCGGAGTTGGCCTGGCTGCTGGAGGAACTCGACAGCTTGCCCTGGCCACCGCCGGAGGGGGAAGCGGTGAGCGTCTACGACGCCCTGCGCGCCCCACGTCTTGATGCGGTGGTGAAGGAAGTGATGCGGCTGACCCCGCCGGTGGGGGGCTTCTTTCGCCGCACCCGGGAGCCCATCGCCCTGGGCGGTGTGCTGGTGCCTGCCGATCGGGTGGTGCAGGTGAGCATCAGCGCCAGCCATCGCCACGGCGCCGACCCCGATGATCTGGCGGCCTTTCGGCCCCAGCGGCATCTTTACGGAGACGCAACTGTGTTCCTGCTGCCCTATGGAGGAGGTGAGCGGGTCTGCCTGGGCAAGGCGCTGGCGGAGCTGGAAATCCGGCTGCTGGCGGTGGGCTTGCTCAAACAGCTGAGCCTGGAGATGGAGCCGGATCAGGACCTGACGCTCATGGTCATTCCCAGCCCCTCCCCGAAGGATGGCCTGCTGGTGCGCCCACGCCGCAGAGCCACTCCCCACAAGTGATCGGCCATGTGCTCAACGCTCTGAAACCCATCTGACTCCCCGTGGCCCAGCTGCTGCTTACGGTGCAGGAACACTGGGATGATCGAATGCCTCGCTGGCTCCAACGCCTTTCCCAGCGCCCCTCACTGCTGTGGAACACCGGCATCGGGCTGATCATCTGCCTGTCGCTGCTGCGCTGGCTGCTGAAGCGCTGAGGCGTTCAGGGAATGAAAAGTTCCTTGTAGCCGCCGCTTGTCGGAGCTGACCCAGCCTGAATGGGTTCCAGAAGATCATCGGCGCCAGGTTCATCACCCCGACCACCTCGTTCAGCCGATCAAGCGATCGAGCCGCAACTGATGGTCGGCGCTGGTGAGCCGTCTGTAGGCCAGGCCAACGACGCCGAACACGCCCAGCGCCGTCGCCGAAGCGATCATGAACAGGATCACGATCTGGTAGCGAACAGCCGCATCTGGCGCCGCCCCCTGGAGGATCTGGCCGGTCATCATCCCCGGCAGGCTCACCAGCCCCATCACCATCATCGAGTTGATCGTCGGGATCATTGCCACGCGGATGGCGTCACGCACCACCTCCTGGCAGGCCTCCCAGCGGGTCGCCCCCAGGGCCAGGGCTGTTTCCACCCGATCGCGCCAGCTGCGCAACCCCTCCATGAAGCGATCGAGCCCCAGGGAGATGCCGTTCAGCGTGTTGCCCAGCACCATCCCCAGCAGGGGGATCAGATACTGGGGGTCATACCAGGGCTGGGGCTGGATCAGCCCCGTCACCGCCAGGCCCGTGACCAGCGCCGAGGAGGCCATCACAGAGAGCAGGCTGTTGAGGTAAATGCCGGCGAAGCGGCGCCGGGTGCGCTGGACGGCTGAGACCCCCGCAATCATGGCCATGGCCGCACCCACCAGCACGATCAGCGGCGCATGGTCCTGGCGGAACAGCCACTCGAGCACGAAGCCCACCAGCAGCAGCTGCACCACCATGCGCACTGAAGCCACCAGCAGACTGCGCGTCAGGCCCAGGCGCAGCGCCGCCGAAAGCCCCACGTTCACCAGGATCAGCAGGGCGGAAAGCGCCAGGCGGCCATCGCTGATCGTCAGGGCTCCAGAGGTCACGGGCGTCATGGGCGGAGCTCCAGGGTGCGGGTGGCGAAGCGTTGGATCTGCTCGCTGTCGTGGCTGGTGAACACGCAGGCGCGCTGGCCCGCGGCGAGCCACTCGATCAGCAGAGCCTCAAGCGCAGCGGTGGTGGCCCCATCGAGGGAGGCCGTCGGTTCATCCAGCAGCAGTACGCTCGGATCGAACTGCAGGGCCCGCAGCAGCGCCAACAACTGCAGCTCGCCGCCGGAGAGCCGCTCGGCGTCGTAGGCCAGGAACGAGGGATCGCGCCCCAGGGCCTGCAACCAGCCCGTGATCCGCTCATAACGCCAGCCACCACGCCCCCGCAGCTCCTGGAACTCCCAGGGCGAGCGCAGGTTCGCCTCCACTGTCCCCCCATGGGCGATGGGCCGCTGGGCGAGATACAACACCATCGAGCGCCAGCGGGGCAGACCCCAGGAGGCCGGCGGGCGCCCCTGCAGGCTGATCGTGCCGGCCTGCAGGGGATCGAGCAGGGCCAGGGCTCGCATTAACAAGGTCTTGCCCGCCCCCGAGGGTGCCACCAGCCCGATGCGATCACCGGCGGCCAGCACCAGATTCAGCTGACTCCAGAGGAGTCGATCCCCCAACTGACGCTTGAGCCCCTCGGCGCGCAGGAGCAGGAGGCGGTCCAAGGCGGGCTACAAGGCAGGACTCAGTTTGATCCCAGCCGCCATGGTCAACGCCAGACGTGTCATACCGTGCTGCCCCATCAGGGGTTGATGGCGTCGAACTTGGCGGCCAGGACGGCATCGGCTCGCGTCAGGCCATCGGCTTTGTGGGTGTAGATGTCAATCTCCACGTAGCCCCAACCCACGCGAAAGTCGCCGTGGTGGCCCTGGTCTTCACAGATGGCGCCGGCCTGATTCAGCCAGGCCAATGCCGCACTGAAGTCGGGGAAGCTGATGCGCCTGTGGAGGTGGTGGCCTTCAAGGACCTCCCAATCCGGCAGTTCAGCCTGCAAGGAGGCCAGTTCATCCGCCTCAAGGGTGGGGCCACCATCTCGGCAAGGCACACAGATTTCGTCGCGTAGGGCCATTTGGTTGACATTCAACAGGGCTGCTTTCATCGTGCCTCACGACTGGTGCGGCGGCACAGGTGATAACCCCACCCACTTGAAGAGATCCCAGGCGTCGAGCTCGACGGGACAGGATTCTCAGCCTGCTGTGAATAGAAATTGCTCTCGCTAATTCTATGTCCTATTCTCTAATCGCCTGCAGGTGGATATCCGGTCACTACATCTTGTAAAGCAACACGACTGCTGGCCGGGGGCGCGGCAACGCTTGAGGGATGAACGGTCGTCAATCAGGAGAAGACCATGCCCTCCTTCATTCGCGGCTCCCTCCGCAGGCTTGGTCCCACAGCGCTGCGGCTCGCGGGCGCAGGGCTTGCCCTGACCGTGCTGTCCGGAGCGATGCCGGTGGCTCGGACTCAGACATCAGAACCCTCTGTGCGGCAAGCGCAGGTCGTTGCACCTCACTGGAGTGCTCGGATGGGTCCGAGTGATCAGCGTTTCATCGAGATGATGGTTCCCCATCACGATGGAGCCATCGCGATGGCCGATCTGGCCCTGACCCGCGCCCGCCGACCAGAGATCAAAGAGCTGGCCCGCAGCATCAAGGTCAGCCAGACCCGAGAAAATGAGCAGATGCGGCGCTGGTATAGGCAGTGGTTCAACGCCGATCTCCCCAAGTGGGAACCAGGGATTGGCTGGGGCTGGCACCGCGGCGGGATGATGGGAGGAATGGGCATGCCAGGCAGTGCTGGCAGAGGCAGAGGGCCTTGGATGGGCACCAACCTCGCGGCTCTCAAGCAGGCATCCGACTTCGATCGGGTGTTCATCGAGCAGATGATTCCCCATCACCAGATGGGCGTGATGATGGCGACCATGGAGCTCAACAGTAGCCAGCGCCCTGAAATGCGCAAGCTCGCTGAAGACATGGTGCGCGTGCAAAGTGATGAGATCAATAAGATGCAGCGCTGGTACCGTAACTGGTATTCCTGAAACGTCAGGCCTGAGTCTTCTGTTGGCAATCAATCCTGTTCAGCGGGCTGGATATCATGACATCAACAAGCGGCTACGCATTTCGCTGCACTCTCGCCTACGGAGATATCTATGGGCAGATTCTTGTGTGGTTGCTGGTCATCTTCCTGAGCCTTGCTGCAGGCATGGCGCTAATGGGCGCCACCCATCCCGTGGCTGGCATCGCGGTGATCGGGCTGATTTTCGTGCTGTCGCTGCCGTTTCTGATGTTTGCCTTCGTGACCACCTTGTTCAGTCATGTCGCTCTTGACGAGCAGTCTTAGTTGCTGGCGGATTCGCGCAGCAGCTCCTGCAGGCGTGCCTGAAATCTGTCCTCAGGCATGCCGCCGGCGATTTCGCCATGAATGCTGAAATCCCCCTCAGGGCTTTCCACCAACAGATAGGTGGGTAGCCCCAGGTTTTGCTTGAGGGGATAGTGATGCAGCAATATCTTGCGGTATCGCCCGTAGATCAGTGGATTCTTCATGTCGACATCCACAAAAGCCAATCCCAGCTCCTCGGCCACTTTGGCGTCAAAAGCAGCCATCCTCTGGCAGATTGAACAGTCATGGGTGCTGTACTTCAGCAGGGTGAGCATGCCCATCGCCATCGGCTCTCTCAGGCCTCTAGTATAACTGTGGTTCACCACCTCGGCTGCTCATGCCTGCAACTGAGAGTGTCGCTGCAGGGGGCACCAGTGGTTGCGTTCATTCGACCTCTGCCAGGCGATCATGCCGGACTATCCCGCCAGAATGGTTTTGATGGAGTCAATGAACGAGCGGGAAGGGGCGACGGCTATCGGTTGAGGCAGAAGCGCAGGCCCGCCGGTGAGTAGCTCAGCTGAAACGGCTGACTGCGGACCAAGTGCCTCGGGCAACAGCACGCTACCTCGAGAGCCTTTGCCGTTCAAGGCAATGAGAATGGCGGCGGCTCAATCTATGGTCGCTTGATTGACTATGCGAGTCGAATGTCGGCCAATCATTCTGCGGCGGCCCCCAGGAAGATTGAAGATACCTGGCCATCCTTAAGAGAAAAGATAAGCCCGCCGTACACTGATCCGACGACTAACGACTGAGGGTAATCACTCTCTGGTAAATTGATCTCAGCCTTGTAAGCGCTCATCACGGTCTGAGCATCAGTTCCAACGCCAACTCCTCTCTTCGTTTTAAATTTGCAAGGGCCGCTGGCTTTGATCGTGGCAATTCTTTGCTCGTCAGCTTCGGTCACCATGTCGAAAAGAAGGCCCGCCTTATTGTAAGCCCATTGCTGATGTTCTTGGGCGTCCGCTGGCCAAACTCTCTTTGGCGATTTGGTCTCAGGACTTCCAAGAAGTGCGACGGTTTCGCTGGAAGACAATCCGATTCGTAGAGGGCCTAAGCTTTCTGTTTTCAGCAAATCCCAGCCAATAGCAGAAAAGTCTGTTCCCGCCCCGCTTACATCTTGAGCGCTCGTAGCAGGTCGTAATTGCGTGATATTGGGAGGTTCTGCTTTGCTCTCATTGTTGATGAGGCACAGGGTCAAAAGTGCAATGCACATGATGCTGCATCTTGAGTTCCTCATCAGTGGTCTCGTCATCTTGGTCCGATATTGATGCAAAGCGACCAGCAGTTTCCCTTGATTCAGGCCACCACAGCCAACTTAGCCGCTTCGGCTCCGGTTTCAGGTGGTGAAGTCAGATCTCTGCAACCTGATGACCTTGTGCACAGTCAAGGGCGTGGATGAGCAGATCCCCGCCACGCACAACGCCTACCCGTTGATGTGCAAGTCACTGGAGCAGATGGTGCTGTGCGGGGAACTGCGGTGTCCACGGGAGATCAGTGCCGTGGAGAAGACCCTCATTCTCTCGCGCCTGCTCGGCGTCAACTACTTAGGCGGCGAGTCAACGCCCTGGGCCCAGAGGGTGCGCACCTGCCGGCAACTCGCGCAATGTCAGCAAGCGCTCTGGACCTTTCTGGAGAAACCAGGGATCGAGCCCACCAGCAACGCTGCAGAGCGAGCGGGTGGGGCTCTACCGCCCCGCCGGTTGCTGGACTGAGGCTTGGGTCTTCCTGGTGGAGCCCGTCAAGCCGCCCTGATCCAAGGCCGGGCCCGCAGCCATCACGACTGGATCCAGAGCCTGGCCGACGACCCCCAGGCAATCCCTTGTATTATTAATGTATTGCACATGGAGCGAATCGGTGAGGACGATTTCCGTGCGCCTGGATGACGGCAGCGAGGTCAGGCTCGAAAGCCTTTGCCAGGCCCTCGGCCTCAGCCAGACCGAAGTGGTGAAGGCCGGCCTTGAGCTGCTGCAGCGGCAATCCGCCAGCCCCGCGGCCCTGGCGGAGCGCCTTGGCCTGATCGGCTGCTTCTCCAGTGGCGCCCCGGGCAGCGCCAGCAGCAGCCGGGGACGGGACCATTCGGCTCAACTCCGCCAGAAGCTGAGCGGGCAGCACAAGCGGCAACAGCTGAGCGAACCGGACGCGTGAGCCGCTCCAGCTTTCGCGGTGCCACCCTCGTCGATACGGGCCCTCTGGTCGCCTGGTTCGATCGCAGTGATCAGGACCACGAGGCCTGTGCCGCTTTTTTCCTGGAGCACAGCGGGGCCTTGGTTTCCACCTGGCCGGTTCTCACCGAGGTCTGCCATCTGATCCCAGCGGATGTGGCACCTCGCCTGCTCGGTTGGGTCTCGCTCGGGGGCCTGAGCGTTTTGGAACTGAGTGGGTCTGCCCTGGAGTTGATGGCCCGCTGGATGCGGCAGTACGGCGATCTGCCGATGGATCTGGCCGATGCCTCATTGCTCTGGCTGGCCCATGAGCATGGGCTGCGCCGAATCGCCACGCTTGATCGACGCGATTTCGGCGTCTATCGACTGCCCGGTGGAGACAGTCTCGAAAACCTGCTGGTGACGTGAGACGCCATCGAAGAGAGAGATCAGGTGACGGATAACCTGTGAAGAGGGCGCAGCAACACGGTCCGTGTGATCGACGCCATTTTCTAAGATTGGGGCTGTCCTTTAATCAGCTTGAACCCCTACGCAAGGAACCCCACGCTGCTGCAGATCACCAGGGGATGGGGGTTGTACATGTCAGCTGTGGTGAAGCCGTGCGAGGGAGCGTCGAAGTCGACGCTGGGGACTTCGATCTTGTTGAGCTGTGGCCCCAGGTAGTGGCGTCGTGACTGAGGCCCTGGTCCTTCATAGGCCGATCAGTGGAACTGCAGCGGGAATAGGGCCAGAGCGCCTCGGGTCTGCACTTGGCACGAGTCATGCCGCCTTGCATTGACTGTCGATTCATGACGCAGGGCCGATCCGAGCTTCACCGGCATCAGCCTGGAAGGGATCAACCTGGAGAACCGTCATGCGTCAGCTGATGAAGGTGCGTTTCGACAATGCCGCCGCCAATGTGGCACTGGCCGATCCTCAATTCGGTGAAAAGATGCAACGACTGCTGACGGACATCCATGCCGAAGCGGCTTATTTCACGGCCGTTGATGGTCAGCGGGGTGCCTATATCGTCCTTGATCTGGAGAGTGCAGCGCAGATTCCTGCGGTCGCTGAACCCTTCTTTCATTGGCTCAAGGCGGAGCTCTCCTTTGAACCGGTGATGATCCCTGCTGACCTCGCCCAGGCAGGGCCCGCCATCGCAGAGGCCGCCAGGGCCTGGGGGTAGCCCCAGGAGGCGCCAAAGCTCTTGGCAGACAAGCAGCATCCTGATCCTTTGACGAGCCGAGCGTCGTTCCTCAGGATCCGTGCGGAGCTCCAGGACAACGACAGGTTCATCACGCCGGAGCAGTGGGCACTGGCCAGCGACTGAACGCAAAATGGGGGCTTCCAGGTGCGATCTGAGTCGTGGGCACCATCCTCACACAAGTCGTCTCATCCGGCAGCAGGTTGGTTACCCTGCCGGGAGCGAATCACGCCAGTGGATCGCCTCAAGCTCCACCCTTACCGCCTCCTCCACGGGAATCACCGGGCGAGCCTGGAACTCGAAAGCTGGAAAGGTGGAGCAGAGCTTGTGGACCGTCAACGGGTCATCGCAATCCACCAGCAGATGGCCGCCCCATTCACCAACGCGAACCACGAAGAGCTCGATCCGAAGATTGGCGGGTGCCTTCCACTGACCAAATACCTCAAGGATCCGCTTCTGGGCTTGCTCGTACTCCGCTGAAGAACCCTGCGGGCGCTCGAACCAACTGATCATGTATTTCATGGCAGCAACATTGCCTCAGAACATCATCCGTATGAACGTTAGATCGGCCCTGAAGGCGTGATCACCGCAAGGCACGAACGGACACATGCAGCCCTCCGGGCTCAATGAACGTCGAACCGCTCACAGCCCTGCTTGATCGTCTCGAGTGCAGGACCGGGGCGTTGGGCCCGAAGCGCTCCAACGGCACATCAGGAGCGAAGGTAGCCTGCTCTGCTTGCTGCCCTCTGAACCGTCATGCTGGGCATTAACAACGGCCCCAGCAGAACCTGACGCCAGCCAGTTGGGCACGTTCTTCGATTGGGATGCCCGGCTTGCCCTCTGTCAGCCCCTTGCCAGCTGAACCTGGTGGGACTGCTTAGCAGCGCCTTCCCCTTGAGTTTCGGCAGAACCCAGGCGCTGCTGGATGTGGAAATCAGCCGGGGTGCCATCGCCACCATTTTCGAGCGGCTGAGCGCTTGCCTGCAACACTCTGCGGCGGAGGCGCTGGAGCTGGCCCGGCAGCAGCCGGTGGCCTACATGGATGAAACCGGTGCTCCCACGGGCACTGCGGATGGGGCAATCCTGATGGCCGGCGCGGCTGGCAATGGGGCATGGTGACGCCGGTGGTGACGGTGTTCCTGCAGGGCCTGAGCCGCTCGGCCATGCCTTTGCCGGGATTGTGGTGAGTGATCGCTTCGCGGCCTACAACCATCTGCCCATTGATCAAAGGCAGCTGTGCTGGGCGCACCTGATCCGTGACCTCACCGTCATTGAGCAGCGGCCTGGCGGCAGCGGTGAGATCGGCATGGCGCTGCTGGCGTTGCAGCGGCAGCTGTTTGAGCAATGGAATGACAGGAATGTTGGCCAGAACAACCACCAGCAGCTACAGGACAGCTGCCTGCCGATCCGGCTGGCGTTCGAGGCCACGCTGCAGCGGGTGGTGGATCTGGGCTGTGAGCGGGGTGAGCGAACGCCCTGGGCCCAGACGGTGAGCACCTGCCGGCAACTCGCGCAATGTCAGCTAGCGCTTTGGACCTTTCTGGAGAAACCAGAGATCGAGCCCACCAATAACGCCGCCGAGCGAGCACTGCGCCAGCCGGTGATTCACCGCAAGATCAGTCATGCCGTCCAGTCCGCCAGCGGTGCTACCTGCCGAAGCCGCCTGCTCACGGTCACGGCCACCCTCAGGCAGCAGGGCAGAGATGTCTGGAGCTTCCTGGAGCAGGCCTGGATCGCCCAGCGCCTCGGTGGCGTGATGCCATCGCTGGTGCCAGATCGCTGAGACGACAGTCACAAAAGCCAGCAACCGATTGCCCCTTTCCAAGGAGCAATCGGGCTCTCATTGGCGCGATGGGCTGTCCCGACCCCTGAACGCACACCATGGTTTTCAGCCTTCGGTAACCGGGTGCCTACATGTCTTACCTTTTCGAGCCAGACGGGCCAGCCTGAGAACCACGAACGGAGCTGCCGTTGGCCGGCAGCGGGTGCGCATTCCCCGGGAAAATCACCACCTTCTGCTCGGCCGGAAGGAAGCGACGGGGCAGGCTCGGCCCCGAACCAGGCCCTTTCCTACGAGCCTGCTCATAGGCCTTCAGAACGGCCGCATCCGGCTCCGCAGCTGAGGTGGAGAGGAACACATCGGCGCAGGATCGTGGATCGATCCCGGCAGCGGCCATCAGCCGCACCGCTTCGGCCTGGGCTTGTTTTCGCTGCTCCTCGATCACCTCATCCCGTTCCTGAGCGGCGACGCCGAACCACCCGTCGATATGCCCCCAGGCCTTACTGAAGATTGTTTCGGTACCAAAATAATAAGGATTACCTTCCGGCAGGCTGCGCAGCTCCATCAATGCAGTCACCACTGCTGGTGCATGCTGTTGCAGCACCTGCCAGTGGGGGGACTCGGCCAGACGGGCATTGATCCAGCGGCCCAGGTTCCTGCCTGGGATTCTCGTTGCAGTACCAACCGCCGTGTGTAAGGGCATGGAGATCATCAGTATTCCTGTGATCACTTTTTCCAGGTTCGATGGGCGAGGGTTTGCCACACCCGCCACCAAGCTGATCCGCTCCGCCAGCTGGGTATGGATGCGATCGAAACTCTCCTGCTGTTGCTGCGGCTGGCCCAGCTGAACGGCGGCGAATTCCTGGGCGATCCTGCAGGTGGCTTCGGGCGGGAGAACGGGCCCTGCCTCTCTTCCGTGCCGCGTTGCAGGCGTGGAAGCCTGCCAGATCAATTCCAGGCGTTTGGCATTGAGCAGGATCGTGTGCCCCTCGATGGCGGCCGAGGGTCGTTCAGGATCGCTTGCCGGGTCGGCCTGACGCTGCAACGACACCACGAAGGGCACGAAGAACCCCTGCCGAAGTCGTGGCGGCAGCTCAAAGCCGCTCAGACAGATGCCCGACTCTGATGGTGGCTGCGTTGTGGCGGCCGCCTGGGTGCGGGCCACTGGATCGACCGCCTGCGGCGGGCAGACCTCGCCGCGGAACGGTCGCACGACGAGGGTGATCGGGGCCTTGATCGAAGCCGGTGCCATCAGCCGATCCAGCACCCGGTAGGCCGCAAGCAGTTCCGGGGCAGGATCGGTCGCAGCAGGGGGTACAGCGAAGCTGGGCAGCGAGCCAAGTGAGAGCAACCAGAGGGAGGCCACCTCCCTGAGTTGCCGTTGCCATGGTTCCATCGACCCCTCTCTTCCTCCTATTCTCGATCGCGTGCAACGGCTGCTGTTGTTGCCGTGGGCTTCGTTGTACCCCCGCCGCGTGTGTGGATCCCGATAATCGGACACACCCGTCCACGAGCCCCTTGTGGCATGGGTTCCTCTGCCTTACAGCCGGCGATGTCTGGCATGCTGAGCGGCAGCGGGGATGGGGATTCCATGGGCAGATTCCTTTCCCTTGTTCCGTTCACACTTTTCCTGCCCGCCTTTCTGGCTTCCCTCGGCTTCGGAGTGGCGGTACCTGGCCAGCCCACCTCAGCGCCGGGTCCGCGAACCACTGGGCAGCTTCAACGCTGGGACGGCGCCGGCCCCGCTCCTGCAGCAGCTCCCGATCCCAGGATCGAGCGGTACAAGGTCCAACTACTTTCCTGGAGCAGTCTGCCTTTTGAATCCTGGATCGTGTTCGACGTGATCGCAGGCACCACGACCATCCTGATGAAACATGCAACCACAAACACCGCGAAGTGGTGGGATCACCCCATCCTTTCAAGTAATGCCTGTCGGATCATCAAGGCCGACGGAGGCGACCGGCTGGTGGACTGTCTCCGGGGCGCCAGCGCCGGCCCTGCAAAACAGCTGCGGATCGTTCTGCCGGAAGGCGCTTCCCTTCATGACTACCTGTTCACCTTCACGTGGCAGGAAAGTGGCAGGGTCCACGAAGGGGTGACCCGCATCGATCGCACGATCAAACCCACACTGATCCGGTCACGGTGATGCCGCCGAGGCGTCAGCTCGCCAGCGAGGAGACAAGCAGCCAGGGCCCGAGGCATCGTCGCAGCCGATCAGTTCCAGCACCCACCCAGCCTCCAGTCATTTTAGCTAAAGAGGCTCTGATCAAGACTGCTTAAACCCCCTGGTTTCAGGAAAGAGGTCACCCCTTTCATCGGTACACCTGAGGTGGGTGCCTTTTATTGGACAGATACGACCTCTGACATCGTTAACCCCGGACGGGAGGAACAGGGTTCGGTCTCAGTGTAGATCTCTTGAGGAGTTTTGCCTCCCAGTGCACTGTGGGGGCTTACATGGCAATACCTCCATAGGAAGTGGGCCAGGCTGACTTCCGCCTCCCAGCCATCGCTGTAGGCACGCAGGTACACCTCCTCGTACTTGACGGTGCGCCATAGCCTCTCCACCAAGATGTTGTCGTAGCAGCGTCTACGGCCCGACCAGCTGATCTCAATCTCTTCTTCCTTGAGCCTGCCCACGAAGGCTGTAGAGGTGAACTGACAGCCCTGATCGGAGTGGAAGATCTCTGGCTTGCGGTCATTGCCCAACGCCATGTCCAAGGCGTCCAGGCAGAATTACGTTTCAAGGCTGTTGGAGAGTCTCCAACTGAGCACATGCCTGGAGAAGAGATCAACCACCGCCACCAGGTACAAAAAGCCCTTCTGCAGCGGGATGTACGTGATGTCGGTTGCCCACACCTGATCTACTGACGTGATCTGATTGAGGTCCACCAGGCAGGGGAATCTCTCAGCTGGCTCGCCTGGCACCGTGGTGCGTGGCTTTTGGTAGATCGCCCGTAAACCCATGCGCCGCATGAGGTTTCGTACGCGGTCGCGGCTGATCGGGATTCCTTCTCTGGCCAGGTAGTCCACCATTCGACGACTGCCGCTGCAGGGATCCTCCAGATAGAGCGCATCGATCCTGGCCATGATCCGCAGCGTCGATTCGCGCACTGGAGTGGGCCGGTAGTAGAGCGTGGATGGAGGCAGGCCCAGCAGCTCGCATTGACGGCTGACCGTGAGCTCAGAGTGGTCGTGATCGACCAGGTTCCGCAGTTCACCGGGCATCAGAGCAGTTGAGACTTTTTTCAGCCACTCCAGCTCCATCTGAAGCTTGCCGATCTGCTGGAACAGCTCAGCTTCCTTGGCCTGGGTTTCGTCCTTAGCCTGCGTCTTCTTCCCTCGCGTGAACAGCTCGTTGGCTCCTTCCAGCAACTGCTTCTTCCACTGGCTCACCTGGATCGGGTGGACCGCATGGGCAGCGGCGATCTCCTGAAGCGTTCTGCGACCTGAAATCGCCTCCATGGCGACCTACCGCAAGCGGAAGCCTTCGGCTAGGGCCTTGAACTCGGGGCTGTGCGTGCGGCGTTTGCTCATGGGTGGGAGCCCCTTGTCAGGGGCGGTGCCCCGCCTCACAGGTTAACGATGGGGTCTGTCCAGAAAAACCAGACCACCTCATCCACTTCCATTTCGCGCCCACCTACGCCTCCTGTCGCAACCAGCTGGAGCGTTGGTTTGGGGTCATCACCCAGCGGGCCATCCGGCGGGGCAGCTTCTTCAGCGTCCTAGGAGCAGGCTTCCGCGCAGCGGTGGGAGTTGATTGCCAGGATCGATCAGTTCGTGGCGGCCTACAACAAGACCAAGGCCCCATTCAACTGGAACGCCACAGCGGATTAAATTCTCGAGAAGTTCAAGCGATTTTACACACAAATCTCCATAACAACATACTTGCTTGGCGCCTTTGATTGGCTCAAACCAGCTGTATTGCAGGGATTTTGCATTTTTCAGGAGTCCCGAAATAGAAGTGGGTTTGAACACCTCGTCCAGTTTTCCCTTCAGCGAGCTCGGCAACACCATCAGCGGCCCGTTGCAGTTGGATGTGATCCTGCTGGGACAGGGTCGCTTTGGCAGCGCGATCGACAGCCAGATGTAGCCTCACAATCTCACAATTGTTCCTGCCGACCTCGACCACCTGGCCCTGCGGCTGGAAACGGCCAGTTTTCAGGGCAGCCGCCATGGCGGCTGCAAGTGCATTGGGTGTTGCTCGATCAACTGACCGGCAAACAAAGCTGATTTTTCCGCCGGGTTTTCCCTACGCGGCACTCGCTGAGAGGGTCATGGTTGGGGCACGCGAAGGTGGTGCAGTCGTGTGATCAGATCGGCGATTGAGTCGTCTTTGGCTGGATGGCTGCTGTTGCTCACCAGCTGACGGCCCACCACATGGGCACCCAGGTGGGCGAGCTGCAGCCGCAGGGCCGTCATAACGGTGTGGCCGCCACCACCGGAGTGCGTGGCGATCGCTACGGGGCGACCATTGAACAGGGCTCTGAAGTCGTCGCCCTGCACCGACAGCCAGGCAATGGCACTGGTGAGCACCGGCGGAATCGAGCCGTTGTACTCCGGAGCACAGATCACCCAGCGGGGGTAAGCACTGAGACGGGCCTCCAGATCGGCCAGCGCAGGCGGTGTGCCGGCTGCTTTGGCTCGGGGCGTGAACAGGGGCAGCGCGACGGTGGTCAGGTCCAGCACCTCGGCGGAATGGCCCTGTTCCCTGGCAGCGGAGGCAAAGCGCTCAGCCAGCTTGAGATTCTCGCCATTGCTGGCGGCGATCACCAGCAGATCTGGGGTCTGGGGCAGGTTCATGGCTGGGTAATGAGGTTCCTCATCAAAGCTGGATAGAACGCATCCCCGCGCTCTGCCATGACGACCGCGAGGCACTGATGGCACCTACAACAAAACCCCAGGCAGTACCCGGGGATTTGAAGTAGTTGCGCTTTCGCGCAAAGGTCAGAAGCAGAAAGGCAGAAACTGGGTGCGGCAGGCGGCGTAACCGTCCACCAGGGGTCCGAGACCGATCTGGTGGGCAATGCCGAAGCCCGTGAGGCCTTCGACCACCACCCCGATCACGATGCCGATCATGGCAGCGCGGCCATTGAAGAGTTCGGCGCGTTTGAGCTGATCCAGGTGGATCTGCTGCTCGGTGGGCTGCTGGAAACGTGGGGCGTCGACTGGAGTGTTGGTCATGGGTTTAAGAGGTGAATGGAAAAGGACTGAAGCGTCAGTCAGCAACTTCTGGCTGAAGCAGGGCGCCAGCGAGCTAGGTGCTGAACAGGACGACGGTGAGGGTGGCGGCGATCATCGTGATGACTGAGAAAGGTCGCTGGGACGGCTGAGCAAGTAAGTCACCATGCCCGTCAGAACAATGACGAGGCCGATGACGGCGGCGGTAGCTGCGGTGTAGTCGGTGCTCATGACGATCAACCCAGTCCGATCTGGGAGAGGATGCCCTGGCCGGTGAGCAGCTCGGTGCCGAGCCCGATCACGAAGCCGAGCATGGCGAGGCGGCCATTCCAGGTTTCGGCGAAAGCGACAAAACCGAAGCGGGAAGCGGAGTCAGCCATGTGTGTTACGGGTTGTTTCAAGAACTGTAACAGGTTGTTAAGCGTTTAGGCAATGCGGGCCCCAAGGCCGTGCGCTCGGCTGAATCCGCCCGCTTGCGGCAAGGCTGAGCGCTGCTTCCGTTAGACCTGCGCCCGGTGGTGGGGCGCCATCACCACATCGATAGATCAGCTCTCACAGGGGAATCGATGCCTGCGGGGACGGGCAGCACCGGATTGCTGCGGCGATCCGCCGGTTGGGCATGGAGCTGGTTGTGATCGACACCGGCACCTGGCATCCGGACTCCGGGCTGGGGGCCGAGTGACTGCATGCAGATCGGTGGCCGAGCGTGCAGATCTGACGGTGTTCTTGGTTTCAGGCCTTCATGGAAGGCTGATCAACACAGGGATTCTTCAGTGGCTGGGGTGCTCACGGCAGGGCATCCAGAGTGAGCCCATGGCATGGACGCCCTCGCACCCCAGTTCCTTCGCCTTCTGGAGCGCCACCTGTTTGCTCGGGTAGGCATAAACGTTCTGTTTGGCCCCTTGCTGCCCGTGGTGTTGATGAACCTGCCCGCTTTGGCTCCGCAGACGGAAGGGGCCCATACCCTCGATCCCAACCCACCACACACCCATCACGTTCACCCCAGCGATCAGGATGCCCATGCCCACCACAGAGGCATTGATCACTCCCATGGCGACGGCGCCGATGCTCAACACCCCCATCGGCACGACGCCAATGCTGACCACACCCATGGGCACGATGCCGATCGAGATGATGCCCAGGGGGGCAATGCCGATGGCAACGATCTTCGGTCGACCACCGCAAGCCGGTGGCGATACAACCGGAGTTGTCATCAGTGCGCAGCTGGGCTGGAATGGCTACCGGAGGCCTCGCCATGCCTGGCGCATGGCATCCATAGGTTGCCCATCCTGTGGGCGCCTTTGTAATTGAACTGCTTGGCGGCGGCTTCAGCCTCAGCTTTTGTGGCGAACATCGCCTTCTGTGCCCCCTGGCCTGCATGCTGAGCGCTGGCGGGTCCGGCGTAAAGGCCGGCAATGAGTCCGCCAATGGCTGCAAGCAAGGTGAGGACCTGTCGGTGGTGTGTCATGCCGGCATCACCAGTCCGTCGGTGTCGGTGACACCGGGGCTGATCTGATTGACGGTGATCCCGCGGGGCCCCAGCTCCTTGGACCAGGCCATGCCGAACTGTTCCACCGCCGCCTTGCTGGCGGCATAGACGTCGGCGGCCACGTGACGGGCCGCCTCCTGGAGGGCAAAGAAGGTGCCGCGTGCATTGGTGTTCATCACTCGGTCGTAGTCGTCTTCTTCGATTTCGGTGGTGGGTTTGAACACCGACATCCCCACGTTGTTGACGACGATGTCGAGACGACCGAATTGCTCGAGCACGGTGGCAAACCTATGTTGCGTGTGGTGCACCTGGCTGAGGTCGGATTGGAGGGCGAACGCCCGTACCCCGGCTGCACGGATTATGGCCGCAACGGCTTCCGCATCACGGCCCAGGCGCTCGGCGATGGCCCGGCCAATGCCGCGGGATCCGCCGCTGACCAGGGCCACCTTGGCTTGCAGTCGCGTCATGGACGGGGGGAAGCGATGGTCAACCTGTGGAGATCCGCTTCGGAAAGGAAGGACTTACCGTCAGGCGCGCTCCAGGGCAGGACTTCGGCAGCTCGAATGAACGCCATCCAGCCCTGGGGCGCTGGTCCCATCGAAGCAAGCCTCTTCGTTCGAGCTGCCCTCCAGTTGCTGGCGGGCAAGTGGACGCTGCCGATCCTCTGGCTAGAACGGCGGCTGACTTTGGAGCCCCAGGGTGAATCTCGAGCGCCTCCAAAGATTCTTCACGTCTCCATTGTTTCCACTGGGACGTCAGAGTTTTTCCCTGTTGTGGGTTCTTCAGGTTCTGCTGCTGCTGGTGGCCGTGAGCCTGGCGGCGCGGCTGTTGAAGCGTCTGCTGGCCGGTCGTGTGCTGCTCTGGTTCTCCCTGCCGGAGGGGCGGCGCGAAGCGGTCGCTACCCTCGTGTCCCTGGGCCTGGCCGCCCTGGGCTATGTGGTGGTGGCCCAGGGCATGGGGCTCGACTTCGGCGCTCTCGCTGTGCTTTTCGGGGCCTTGGGTGTGGGGGTGGGCTTTGGACTGCAGGAGCTCACCCGCAACCTGAGCAGCGGCCTCACTCTGCTGATGGAGGGAAAGCTGAAGGTGGGGGATCTGATCGAGTTCGGCAACACCACCGGTTACATCCGAGAGATCTCGATCCGCTCCACCGTGATCCGCACCTTTCAGGGCGCCGAGATCGTGGTTCCCAACTCGGCCATCACCAATGCGCCGGTGAAGAATCTCAGCTACCTGAGCCCGGATGGCCGGGTGGATGTGGAGGTGACCGTGGCCCACGGCAGTGACGCTCTGGCCGTGACCGAAGTGCTGCTGGAAGCGGCACTTGCCGAACCCTCGGTGCTGGCCGATCCGCCGCCGAAGGTTCTGCTCCACGGACTGCAGGGCCAGGGGCTGGCATTCGAGCTCTGGGCCTGGACCTCACAGATCCATGCCAGCCTCAGCCTGCGCAGTTCCCTCAACTACGCGATCGAGCAGGGGCTCCGCGATCGACAGATCGAACTGGCCGGTGCCCGTCAGCAGGTCCAGCTGCTCACCTCCAGGCACGGGGCCGCCAAGGACGCAGAGGCGCAAGAACGGAGCCCGCTGCGCAGCTCCCTGCCGGACCATCCCTGCTTCAGCAGCATGGATGAGCGGCGCCTGCGGGAGCTCGTGGGCAGCGGCGCCCGCCGCTTCCTCCCCACCGGCACGGTCCTGGTCCGTCAAGGTGAGGAGGGGCGTTTCTTTTACATGGTGCTGAACGGCGCCATGGACGCCATCCACGAAACCGAGCGGGTCAGCCGCAAGCTGTTCACCTTCGACGCTGGCGAGTTCTTCGGCGAACTGCCGCTGCTGCTCCAGGTTCCTTACCCGACAACGATGGTGGCGGCTCAGGACACGACGCTGTTCGTGGTTCCCAGCGGCAGCTTCCGCGCTCTGCTGGCCTCGAGACCCGAATTCGCCGACACCGTGGCCCAGGAGGTGGCCCGGCGCAGCGATGTTCTGCGCAGCTATGAGGACTGCCTGCGCCAGCGTGGCCTGCTTGAAGACGCTGATCTGGGTCATCCCCTGCAGTGGTTCCGTGAGCGGCTGCGGCGGGTGCTGGCGGGCCGCCCGCCACTGGCAACGATCGAGGTGGAGGAATAAGTCACCTGCTTTTGATGAGCCGTGTCTGCAGTTTTCCCCGGACGTCTGACCGGAAGGTTGGGGCCGTTCCCATCACCTCGCTTGGGGGAATTGTTCTACCAGCCGGCCAGCAACCCCCGCAGTTCCGCTCTGAGTTACCGCACCTCCTTGATCCGCCCAACGCTCAGGATCAGCGGCGGGCAGGAACCCAAAGGATTCATCAAGAATTTCTAGCCCCGGCCGCTGGATCTTGATGTTAGAGAGTGGCATTAACTGTCGGGATCCAGCAAAGGTAAAATTCTAGACGTCACTTGCTGGACAATCGGTGCCGGTGCACAATCAATCAACCTGGCTTTCCGAGCTCGCCAGTCCAAGCTCTTTAGCTGATCAGAAAGAACTACGCCACCAACCTCAAGACCATCGGGTAGGCGAACCTCAAAGGGATAACCTTTGATCCGCGATGTCACTGGACAGACAAGGGCTAACCCAACCTTCTTGTTGTATGTCCTTGGTGACATAATCAGAGCCGGGCGTTTCCCCGCTTGCTCGCTTCCAGCCTGAGGTGTGAACTCAAGCCATACCAAGTCTCCTCTATCGGGTACATAGGCGGCTGGCATCAGAGGATCTCCACGCCAACAGCTTCTCCAGTGTCCACTGCTGAATGGAGATTTTCAGGAGTGATTCCTGCGAGGAGATCTTCTAGCTTGAACCGAGTAGGAAACGCCGGCTTCACGATCAGCTCACCCTCAAGGACACTCAGACTGACTTCTGAACCAGGGCCGACTCCGACTTCTTCGGCAAGAGCGCGCGGGATCCGTACCCCAAGGCTGTTTCCCCATTTCTGGATCCGTGTTTGCATGGCCTGAAAGCGACTATACAAAGAGTATACGGCACCTTGCCGTAGGGGCTGCGAGCCACTCCGCCGCCGTCTCTCTAAACGATTAACGATTATGGATAGATCGTGCGCAGCCACGATCTTATCCGAAGTTGAACAAGCCTGCAACTCCGGAATCCAGGGCCTACTGCAGAAATATCCGGCCTGATTTCACAGTTGCTCCAGATTGACTATGGAGGCAGAGGCCTGTCGCATGACCCACATGGGTGTGGCGTTGCGTGACTATCCATTATATGGGCGCAGCCGTGCCGGTAGGCCATTTCTCTCTACGGGAACTGGCCTGGAGCAGGCTATAGGATTTATCTCTAGATTGATCTTACAGCCCTTCTTGTTCAGCTCAGCAGAGTAGTGGCGCCATACTGCGCACCCGTACGGCGATGATGCTCATCACCCCTCTGCAACGGGGGCAGAGAACGGGGGGCTTCTGGCTCGCCGCTGGCTGATCTGGTAGCGACACCTTGAGCAGGAGTTGCACCAGTTGAATCAGTTGCTTGCAATTGCCATGCAGGATGCCGAAATCCCGCACGCGACGGAACCGTTTGGGCAGCACATGCCGCAGAAGCAGCCAGAGGAAGTCACCCCCACAGACGGTCTGGATCGTCTCGTGTCCCTGGTTGTCCGTCGTCCGGAACGTTACCTTGCCATCCGCGTCCGAAAGGATGTTCTCCTCAGGTAGCACGCCGCGATACAAATAGCGGCCAAGGTAGAGCAATACCTTGTCGCCATGGCCCACATGCTTGCAGTCCACCACCCATTCCTGCGGCAGGGTTGTCTTGACCTGCAAGCCAAGCCGCCGCATTCCCTCGTACCACTTCGCACGGAAGACCTTGGCCAGGTTGGCAGCATGAAACAGGTACTGTGTGGCCTTGGTCCGCCATTCATGACGCTGCTGATTCACGGCACCTGCAGGCACGATCAGATGCACATGTGGATGGAAATAGAGTCTGCGGTTATGGGTGTGCAGCACAGCGTGGGCACCGATCTGCCCTCTGAGTTTCGGGTCACGTCGAGCGAATGAATCAATCGTTTGCCAGGCTGTTTTCAGCAACAGATCGTAGGCGGTGCGCTGATGCTGCCAGATCAATGGCCGTAGTTCTGCTGGTACCGTGAAGGTGATCAGGAAATATTGTACTGGCAGCAGCTTGGCTCGTTGCCGTTTAATCCACTGTTGGCTTTCATGATGTTGGCAGTGCGGACAACTGCGATGGCCGCAGGAATGGGGGATCTTGATGGTGTGCTCACAGTCAGAACAGTGGAGCACCATTTGGTCACTGCCCTGCTGTCGGCAGCGCCGCATCGCCTGCAAGGCCTGGCGATGGCTCGGCAGCAGTTGAGGGCCATGGCGGCGTTCCAGGTCATCCTGGTAACGCTCCACCAATTGGGAGAGAAGAATCATGACTCCTCCACCCAGCGCAGCTGGAAGCCGCTCAGCAGCGTTTCAATGCGATCGCCGGTGTGATCGCGAACCACCTTGGTGATGTGGGCGTAGCGGGCTGTGGTGTTGCTATTGCTGTGGCCGAGCAGGGACTGGATCAGGCGCAGGTCCATCCCCTGCTCCAGCAGGTGGGTGGAGTAGGCGTGCCGCAGCGTGTGAACCGTGAGCCTCTTCTCGATCCCACACTCCAGGCGGGCTGCTTTCAGTGCCGCCTGCACGCCGCTGGCATCCATCGGTGCACTGGCGATCCGCACGATGAACTGGCTGCCGGCCGGGCTGGTGAACAGCAGTCGGGGATGGCGGTGGGTCGTCCAGAACCGACGCATGGCCTGCAGCGTCAGCGCCGGCATGGGTACGTAGCGATCCTTGCCGCCCTTGCCATCGCGGATGTGCACGCGCCGCTGTGAACCGTCGATGTCGGCGACTTCCAAGGCCAGACCTTCACTGATGCGCAGGCCCAGGCTGTAGACCACCAGCACAAAAATCCGATAGCGCAACTTGCGCACCGTATTGATCAGCCTGTGCACCTCCTCCCGAGTTGGAATATCTGGTAGGCTGCGAACTCGAGGTGGACGGATGATCTTGATCCACTCCATCTCGCGATCGAGAACATAGCGATGGAAAAACTGCAGACTGCAGAGATCGACCTTGATCGTGCTCCACGAATACTGCTCAAGCAGAGCGGCAAAGTAGTCTTTGAGTTCAGAAGGGCTGAGATCATCAGGGCAACGATCGAAATGGCCGGCCACTCGACGTAGCGTTCGGCTGTAGCTGTCGATCGTCTTGCTGCGTAAGCCGTGCAGCCTCATCGCTTGCAGGTTCGCATCAAACAGGCAATCAAAGCGCTCCTGTTCAGCAGGATCCATTGCGGTAGCTTCCCGATGGAAAGACGAAGGGAGTGGGCGCATCTACAGATGCACTTCCCTCAGTGTCTTCTTCGGCAGGCGCAGGCTCGCAAGAGGCTGCAGAGGCCTTGCCATCGACAATGGCTCGGCAGCAGGACATTGATCTACAGTGAGCCCTGCAACGAGGCAGGTTTGCTATGCTTATTCTTGGAATCTGCCGCGAAGCGGCTTAGTTCAAACGATTATGGATAGATCGTGCGCAGCCCCGATCTTATCCACAGTTGAACAAGCCTGCAAATCTGAAGCTCTGCCGGGCGGGGACTACTGCAGATAAGTCCGGCCGTTTTTCAGGTTTCCTTCATGATTGCCGTGGCTGGTAAGTAGAAGTACCTGCTCCATGGCCCCCATGGCTTCATGAAGAGTGTAGTTGGCTTTCAGCTGATCTTGGTGTGAGGGTGCACACTGCGAATGTGGAAGTATCGGAATAGTAAAGAGTGAAGCAATGATTGTTTTCACGGGCTGTTGAATCTGCCGCGCAGCGGCTTAGTTCAACGCTAATTGGACGGACCGGCACAACACTGTTCGCGTTGTCACGCAAGTTCGGCTGGGTTGGTGTTGCCAGGTTGGTCGCTGTTGCTGAATATCTTTTCAACATTCTTAACTGCAATTGCGCCAAAGGATCAGCAGGTTGGTGAGAGCTCAGCACTCCACTCAGTCAACTTCTGCACGTCGATGACGCAGGCACCATGCTGGACGTGAGGCGGTCCACTTCGACAACCTTGCAGATCGCACCACGGGTGCGCAGCCCTGCGGGACAGGGCCAAACGTTGCTGAGTCATTGGCACTTGGTCATTCCCCAGCATGCCGATGAAGGGTGTGCGGCCCGAGTGGGTGGTCGGCATGGGGGTAGGGGGTGTCGTTCGCCTCGATCGGGCTGCGCTTCCTGCTCACCAAGGCGGTTGCCCTGCTGCTGTTCGGTTTGCGGGTTCGATCCGCACGGTCGGGTCCCGATGCCTGCCCAGGAGAGATATGGGTTTTCTGCTGGGCTGGAGCGCTGCTTTTCTGATCTGCCGCCAGGTTCCGGTGGGGGAGCTGCTTGGCCGGCTCGTGATCGGAGCCATGGGATGAGCGGATTCCTGGTTCCGGCCGCCATCGAGGTCAGCCAGCTGGCCTTCACCTATGCCGATGGCACCCCTGCCCTGGATGGAATCTCGCTCACCATTGCCCCCGGCGAATCCGTGGCGGCGATGCTCACCGGCCTGCTCGAACCGGCGGCCGGCTCCATCCACATCGGCGGACTCCGGCGGGGGAGCTGCAGCCTGGCGGAGATCCGCCGCTCGCTAGGCATTGTGTTCCAGGATTCCGACGACCAGTTGTTCATGCCCACCGTCGCGGAGGACGTGGCCTTCGGGCCGGTGAACCTGGGCCTGCCGCCGGAGGCGCTGCTGCTGCTCGATGAGCCGAGCGCGAACCTCGATCCACGCGCCCGCCGCAGGCTGATCCGTTTGCTTCAGGGACTTGCCCATACCAGGCTGGTGGCCACCCACGATCTCGATCTGGTGCTCGACCTCTGCGAGCGCACGCTGGTGCTGGCGGCCGGCCAAATCGTCGCCGACGGCCCCACCGACCGGATCTTCGTCGATACGGCCCTGCTGGAGCGCTATGGCCTTGAGCCACCCCTGGCCCTGCAGCGCTGCCCGATCTGCAGCCGGGGCTGACCGCCTCAGCCGGACTGCCCACTCCAGCCCTTTTTTCTCTCTGCCATGAAACGGTCCTTCCTTCCAGTTCCTCTGGGTCTGCTGCTGGCCCTTTCTCCCCTGGCGGCTCTCGCCCATATGGAGCACGGCCATAGCGGGGGGTTCGTGGCTGGGTTCCTCCATCCGATCACGGGGCCCGACCATGTGGTGGCGATGGTGGCCGTTGGGCTCTGGGGGGCGGTGCTGGGACCGCCGGCCGTCTGGGTGCTGCCGGTGGCCTTCCCCCTGGTGATGGCCTTCGGCGGCCTGCTCGGCCTTCTGGGGATCCCGATTCCCGGCGTCGAAATCGCCATCGCCGCTTCGGGTCTGGTGCTGGGTCTGATGGTGCTGTTCGAGGTAAGGGCTCCGCTCTGGTTGGCTGCGCTGATCGTGGCCGCCTTTGCGGTGTTTCACGGCCATGCCCACGGCAGCGAGCTTCCTGCCGGCAGCAATGCTCTTCTCTACAGCCTGGCGTTCGTGATGGCCACCGGGCTGCTCCATCTCACAGGCATCCTGCTGGGGGAGACGCGCCGATGGCCTGGGGGACGCAGGTTCGTGCAGGGCGCTGGAGCGGTAGTGGCCCTGGTGGGGCTCTTCTTCCTGGAGCAGGCGCTGACATGAGCTCCGCAGGTGTCCGCCGCGGCAAGGGATGGTCAGGCGTGTTCCTGATGGCAGCTTTGGCGATTGCTGCCCCACCTGCCGGCGCCCATCTGGTGCAGACCGGCCTGGGTGGTTTCGCGGATGGCGCCGCCCGTTTGGTGCTGACGCCCTCCGACCTGCTGCTCGTCTGCGGTCTGTCCGCCTTGGCGGTTCAACAGGGAGCGGCCTGTGCTGTGAGGCTGCGGTTGGCCCTGCCCTTGTCCTGGTTGCTGGGCGGAATCGTGGGGCTACAGCTGCCGTTCGAGCTGTCGACGCCTTGGCTGAACACGATTGCCTTCTCGCTGGTGGGCCTGCTGGTGGCGCTCGAGGTGCCGATGGGCAGGCGGGCGACCATGGCTTTGACAGTGCTGGTCGGTCTGTGGTTCGGCCTGATCAATGGATCAGCCCTGGCCTTTCACTCCGGCGCTGCCCTGGCCTTGGTGGGTGGCGTCGTGGGCGTCACTGCGATGACAACGATGCTCACCCTGGCGCTGACCCCACCGCATCCAGCCTGGCTGCGCATCGGCCTGCGGGTGGCAGGAAGTTGGATGGCTGCTTCTGGCCTGCTGATGCTGGGCTGGCTGATCAAGTACTCGTCTTGAAGAGACATTCCAAAGACCAATCCGATCCCGGTGTGCGAGGGGTTGCTGATCTCTTCCCAGCCCACTGCGCCTACCGGGTGAGGATCCGGCGATCGCCGTCCAAAAGCCAGCGCGATCAGGCTGTTGCGGCGCCCTTTCCTCGCGAACATCTGTGTGCCAGCTCAGACTGGGGGCAGGCGTTGATTCGGGGGATGGTGCGCTGATGTCAGGGCCGGTTCCCCCCGCTGACGGCCCGCAGCCCGTGGATCTGCCCGCCGGCCGCTCCTACCTCTGCAGCTGCCGCCGCAGCCGCCAGGGCTGGTTCTGCGACGGCGCCCATCTGGGCAGTGGGCTGATTGCCCGTGAGATTCAGCTGGAGCAGCCGGGCACCGTGCTGATGTGCGGTTGCGGCCGCTCCCGCCGCTACCCCCTCTGCGACGGCAGCCATGGTCGAGCGGCTGTAAAGCCCTGGTGGAGCTGGTGGAGATGAAGGGCTCGATCGTGCTGGCCGCCGACGATCCAGCGGAACTGGCCGGCTTCTATGGCTGCCTGCTTGCGGTGGAGCCGCAGCGGGGCCTGAGCGCCTCCCACTGGCGGTTGGCCTGGCCTGCCGGCGGGTTCCTGGAGATCTATGCCCCGTCGAGCAGTCGGCCCCAGCCCCGGCAATTGGGCCGTGTGGCGCTGTGCCTGCAAGGCCACGCCGATGGCGGCGATCCCACCCAGGTGCTCCACGACTGGATTGGGCAGGCAACAGCTCAGGGGGCATCACTGCTCACACCCCCGCGGCAGGAACCGTTCGGGGTGGAAGCCTGGCTGCTGGATCCGGAGGGCAACCGCCTGCTGTTGCTGGTGCAGGCCTGAGCCGTCTGGTCAGAACCAGTGGTGGGGATAGGGATCATCCCCGGGCCGCAGACGGCTGAACAGCACCGCCATCAGCGTCAGCAGCAGGGAACCCGTCAACATCGGCATCACCACAAATCCTGGCTGGACCTTGAGCAGCACGCCCAGCAAGGCGACGGCGCCGGCAGGTGGATGCAGGCAGCGCAGCAGCTGTCCCAGGGCGATCGTGACCCCAACCGCCAGGCCCATCGCCCAGGGAGTACGACCCAGCGTCGCGACACACACCACACTGACAGCGGCCGCCACCGTGTTGCCCAGCACGATGTTGCGCGGCTGGGCCAGGGGGCTGCCGGGATGGCCGAACAACAGCACGGTGGAGGCCCCGAAGGGTGCGACGACCAGGGGGTAGTGGCTCCAGGAACTGATCAGACTCAGAGCTGTGATCGCCAGCAGACCGCCCAGCCAAGAAGCCACGACATCATGGAGCTCAAAGCGTGGCTGGAAGGCCCGGCCGCGCAGCCGCTGCTCCTGAATCCGGCGCCAGGCCATCAGTTGTGTAGCCGTTCATACAATTAAAGCGTTTCATGAATGGCCTCCGAGCTCTCGGAAAAGCGCTGTCCAGGCCGATCCACAGGCCGCTGATCACCTGAATGGCGACAGCTCTCACCCCACCAGCTGCGCCAGCAGTTGGGTTCCGGCACCGATGGCTGCAGCCGCGCCAATCACCTGCAGCACACTCCAGCGCAGTTTCACCAGGACCAGCAGGGCGAGGGCCACCACCAGTGCTGCTGCGGGATTAAGGCGTCCGTTGGGCCAGAGCACCGGTCCGGCGAAGAACACCGCCAGGCTGGCGATCACCCCCACCACAGCCGCTGTGATCGCTGTGAGCGGTGCACCCAGGCGCAGATCGCCGCGGCTGGCCTCCACGAGCGGCGCCCCGGCCAGGATGAATCCGAAGGAGGGAAGAAAGGTGAACCACACCGTGACCAGGGTGGCGGCGGCGGCGGCGGGCCAGCTGCCCTGGGTGCTGTTCCAGCCGCCCATGAACCCCACGAAGGCCACCACCATGATCAGCGGGCCCGGGGTGGTTTCCCCCAGGGCCAGGCCATCGACCATCTGGCCGGCTGAGAGCCAGCCGAACTGCTCAACCGCCCCCTGGGCCACATAGGGCAGCACGGCATAGGCCCCACCGAAGCTCAGCAGCGCCACCCGGGAGAAAAAGCGGGCCATCAGCGCGAGGTTGCCGTTCCAGCCGCCGGCAGCGGTGAGCAGCGCCAGGGGAATCAGCAAGGCCATTCCCCAGGCCAGCAGGGTGAGTGCCAGGCGGCGGCGGCAGAAGCGGGCGTGCTCCGGCGTCGACGTGTGGTCCCCGTGGATGGGCTCCACCTCGGACATGCCGGCGTTTGATGCTGTGGTGCTTTTGGTCTGCTGAGCCGGTGGGGCTGAATGACCTGGCACCAGCAACAGCCCCGATCGCCAGCGGCCCACTACCAGGCCGCAGAGGGCTGCCCCCACCACCACCAGTGGATAGGGAAGCTGCAACACCGCCAGGGCCAGGAACGCCGCGACGGCAATGCCGATCAGCACGGGGGTGCGCAGGGTGCGCAGGCCCAGCCGCCAGGCCGCCACCAGCACGATCGCCAGCACGGTCGGCTTGAGAACGGCAAACACCGAAACGAGCAGGGGCAGCTGGCCCCAGAGGGCATAGACCGTGGCCAGGGCCGTGAGCACCAGCACCGAGGGGGCCAGAAACAGCCCACCGGCGATCAGGCCACCAGACACCCCATGCATCAGCCAGCCCAGATAGGTGGCCAGCTGGGTGGCCTCCGGACCGGGCAGAAGCATGCAGTAATTGAGGGCATGCAGGAAGCGCCGCTCGCTCAACCAGCGCCGCCGCTCCACCAGCTCCCGGTGCAACAGGGCGATCTGCCCGGCCGGCCCACCGAAGCTCACCAGCCCGAGCTTCAGCCAGAAACGTGACGCCTCGCTCAGGCTCACGGCTGAGGCCTGAGAAGCCGGTTGCGTGGTCATGGCTGGCCGATCCAGTTCGGAACCATCACGATCTCACCCCAACCGCATTGCTCAGAAACCGCTCCAGGGGGCCTGTGGAAGTTGACGATTCGATGATCAGCACACAGGCGGCTGTACCTGAAATTACACACAATCTGTCGATCTGATTTCTAACATCATATCCCCGCTCGTCTTTGCGTACAATGTTCTTTGTCTCTCGGCTTCCACTACGGCGTCGGTGGATCTCTGCAGGCCTCGGAATGATCGCAACCGTGTCCCTGGCCCTCCCGCTGACTCTTCCCTCCATTGCCAAGGTGGCTTCAGGCTCCACCAACTTTCAGATTCTCACTCCTGATCAGGCAGCTGCTGGCCTGAAGTCCGGCGACTGGAAGGTGCTGGATGTGCGCCCAGTACCTCCCCTTGATTACATCGGCGGTCACGTGCCTAGAGCCGTTCACATCTCCGAGCAGGCTTTCCGTGGGCCGAACGGCCGGCTTCCCTTTCAGATCTGGGGGCCCAGCGAGCTAGCTGGTCTGTTGAGCCGGGCTGGCATCAGCAACAAGGACTCGGTGCTGATTTACTCCGATGGCAACAATGTGCTCGGCGCTTCTCTGGTGGCCTACATCCTTGAAAAAAGCGGCGTGCCCAAGGTGGCCATCCTTGATGGCGGCCTCTCCGGTTACAAGGCCTCTGGCGCCGAAACCACCAAGGCATTCCCCACCTTCAATGCCGGCAGCTTCAAGCCCTCCACTGTTGAGGGTCTCAATATCTACTTGGATGAGCTGCTACCACTGGTGGGCAGAAAGAACGTGGTGATCGTCGATCCGAGGCCAAAGGCCCAGTTCGAGGGCACCGACCAGACCTTCATCCGTAACGGCCACATCCCCGGAGCTCGCAACATCCCTTGGCAGCTGCTGACCGAGGCCAATAATCCGGATGCAGCGAAGAGTAACCCCCACAAGCTCAAGTCTATCGAAGACTTGAGGGCTCTGTTCGTCAGTAGGGGCATCACTCCCGACAAGACGGTGATCATCTCTTGCAGCACCGGGCGTGAGGCCAGCCTCCAGTTCCTGGCGCTCAAGCATCTGTTGAAATACCCCAACGTGCGCATCTACGAGGGATCGTGGACCGAATACAGCGCCTCCCCCCACCCGGTGCAGACCGGGCCAGAAAAAAGCCCTGCCAGCTGACTTCCATGGCCTCGTTTCTCCACTCCTCGAACAGCCCCGCCAACAGGTTCAACTCTGTCGGTTTCAATGGCGCTCTGACGATTGCCCTGGTTTCTGTAGCCACACTGATCCCGCTGCAGGTCCTGGCCTGTGAAACAGGCAGCGAAAGTCCGCCGCCACCGAAAACCAGGAACCGTTGATCAGGATTATGAGATTCGTCGTGCCCGGAGCCCTGCTCCTGGCAGCTGCCTTCGCCCTGGCTGCCATCGACGGCCGTGATTGCCTGATCTGGCTGCTGGGATGTGCCCTCGGTCTGGTGCTCACCCTTAGCCGCTTTGGATTCAGTTCGGGCTACCGACGGCTGATCACCGAGCGGGATCCTGGAGGCATCCAGGCCCAGTTGCTACTGGCGGCACTGCTGGTGGTGGCTATGGGCCTGGCTCTGGCTTTCGGGGCGGCCGTGGGCCTGGAGCCAAAACTGCTGCGCACTCCCCTGTCGCTGCCTTTTCTTGGCGGTGCCTTCCTTTTCGGGGTGGGGATAGCCCTGGCCCGGGGATGTGCGTGCGGAACCCTGGCCGCCACCTCCCGGGGCGGATGGGGGGTCATGGTGGCCCTGGCGGGACTCGTGGTCGGGGCGTTCTTGGGCAGCCTGCAGCGTCCGCTGCTGGCTGCCCAGCCTCAGGTGTTGTCGCCAGTAATCCTTGACCACCTCGCCCTTCCCTGGACGGTGCTGCTTCAGCTGGCAGGTCTTGCTCTATTGGCCTGGTTGCTTCAACGCTGGAGAGGCCGATCCATCGGCTCCAGCCCAGTGCCGTACGGAGGGGCTGCTCTACTGGCCCTGGCGGCGACCGGGGTGCTGCTCGTCACGGGGGAGCCCTGGAAGGTGCTCTGGGGGTTGGCGATCACCGGAGCCAAGGCGGCCACCTGGCTGGGCTGGAATCCCGAAGCTTCAGGATTTTGGTCAGCGCCTGCCCGGATGGCACTGCTGCAGGGTCCCCGGCCCTGGTGGTTACAGGAAGCGGTACTTCTCGATCTGGGGCTGATCTCGGGTGCCCTAGCGGGGGGATTTTCCGGTGGCACCCTCCGTTGGCGAGGTCCCGGGGAACTCAATCCGTCCGATCTGATGCGCCGTGGCATCGGGGGTCTTGCGATGGGCTTCGGGGGGCTGCTCGCCTCCGGCTGCAACGTCAATGCTTTTCTCGGAGGGGTGATGAGCTTCAGCCTGCACGGTTGGGTATGGATAATCGCCGCCCTGCTGGGTTTCGCCACGGCGCTCAAATGGAGTGGTCCTGGCACTGTTTTCTCATGGGGCGCTGCAGAGAGCAGCCGTTGCCAACCTGGCCCATCGATGGAGAGCAATGGAATCACCAAGAACCGCAAAGGCGGTTGGTGACACCTCCGCCTGAATCGCTCAAGGCTCTACCCGCCGTGGCTGAACTGTTCCACGAGAAGATCCGGTTGTTGGAGAACGAGTCCTCACCACTTTCCTGTGGCAGTTCGCTTCACTTCTGCCAGGATCGCCGGACTGTCACGGCAATCAAGAGATGGGCCGCTGCAGTGGCAGGAGATCGGAAGATGTCGGTTTCCAACGGGCTTGGTATGGGGAGGTTGCCGGGACGGATGCCGCCCACGGCTTTCTCAGGCCCTGGACCCGGCCAGCTGTTGGAGGGCGCTTACCAGTGCATCCACATCGTGTCGGGTGTTGTACAAGGCCAGCGTTGCCCGCACCGTGGCCTCCACCCCAAAGCGCCGCAGGATCGGCTGGGCGCAGTGGTGCCCGGCCCGCACGGCAATGCCCTGAAGGTTGAGGGCGCTGCCCACCTCATCGGGTGTGTAGCCGGCAAGCAGGAACGAGAGGACGCCGGCCTTGTGTTCAGCATTCCCGAACAGCCGCAGACCCGGAATCGCCAGCATGCGCGGCGTGGCGTAGGCCAAAAGCTCCTGTTCGGCCCGCTCGATGGCATGCATGCCGACGCGCTCCACGTACTCGAGCGCAGCTCCGAGTCCCACGGCATCTGCGATGTTGCCCGTACCCGCCTCGAAGCGATGGGGAGGATCCTGGTACAAGGTTCGCTCGAAGCTCACATCGCGGATCATGTTGCCGCCCCCCTGCCAGGGGGGCATGGACTCGAGTAGATCTCGCTTGCCGTAGAGAGCACCGATACCCGTGGGGCCATAGATCTTATGGCCAGAGAATACGTACCAGTCGACATCGAGAGCCTGCATGTCGACCGGCGTGTGGGCGACTCCCTGAGCACCATCAAGAAGAACACGTGCACCGTGGCGGTGAGCGATCGCGATCATCTCCTGGACGGGGAGAACCGTGCCCAGAGCATTGGAAACTTGGGTGAAGGCGGCCAGTTTTGTCCGACTGCTGAAAAGGCGTTCGTAGCCTTCGAGAATTATCTGACCGGTGTCATCAACGGGAGCAACGCGCAGCCGGGCGCCCTTCTCGTGCGCAAGCTGCTGCCAGGGCACGATGTTGGCGTGGTGCTCCAGATGGGTGAGCACGATCTCGTCGCCTACTTCGATATGCTGGCGCCCCCATGACTGCATCACCAGATTGATGCCTTCGGTGGTTCCCCTCACGAAGACGATCTCTTCGCTACTTGAGGCGTGCAGAAAACGCGCGACGATAGAACGTGCCTCCTCGTAGGCATTGCTGGCCCGGGCCGCCAGCTCATGGGCCGCCCGGTGGATGTTGGAATTCTCCGTGCGGTAGAAGCGGGAAAGCCGATCAATGACCGCACTGGGTTTTTGGGTGGTGGCACCGTTGTCAAGCCAGACCAGGGGATTGCCGTGAATGCGCTCCTGCAGGATCGGAAAGTCGCGCCGGACGAAGGCTGAATCGAGCGGCTGCGCTGAACTGATGGGTCCAAGCGTCTTGAGCGGATCGAGGTCGACTCGTTCACTGGTCTGCGGCCCTAACAGCGGTGGCTCGATCCTGGGAGGTGCGGCAAAGGTGCCTTGCAGGAAGTAGGGCACATCCGACGCCAACGGATGCTGGTCCAGGATGGAGCCGAGGGGCGGAACGGTGTGGGGAATCATGATCGGGGCCAGGGTCCCTATCCACGGTTCAACGGCCGCTGGATCAAGTGCCGCCGGATCAACGACCTGGCTGAGATGGGTGGTTCTGACATCGTCGCGCAGATGAGGCTCCACACTGAGTTCGATGGCATCCGCACTGGTCCCGGCCAGAGGCACCGCCGGCGAGGGAGGCTCTCTGCCGGGATGGTTGTAGCGGGCAGAATTTGCCCGGTCCGCGAGTACCGGAGCGTCGCCGAGTTCCTGATAGAGGCGGCTGGCGAGTTTGCTCAACTCCAGCTCATCTGGAAAACCTAGCGGCAGGGGCCTGGTCACAGGGAAGGCATCAGAGGTAGTCATGCGCGTACTGATGGAACTTGTCAACTTCGACGTTCTCGAGCACGGCGATGGCGTCGTCGGTGAGAACAGCCAAGGAGCAGTAGAGCGAGATCAGGTAGGAAGCAATGGCCTTGCGGCTGATGCCCATGAACTTCACTGACAGGCCCATGCCCTGCTCACCGGGCAGGCCAGGCTGATACAGACCTACCACACCCTGGCGGGATTCGCCGGTACGCAGCAGCAGGATGCTGCTTCTTCCATTTTCAATCTTCACCTTGTTGCTGGGCACCAGAGGAAGTCCGCGCCAGGTGATGAACGGAGAGCCATAGAGCGTGATGGTGGCCGGTGGTACGCCGCGGCGAGTGCATTCACGCCCAAAGGCAGCGATCGTGCGCGGATGCGCCAGGAAGAAGGCGGGCTGCTTCCACACCTTTGTGATCAGTTCATCGAGGTCATCAGGCGTGGGGACACCAGAGACAGGCTGGATTCTCTGGCTGGAAACGATGTTGTTCAGGAGGCCGTATTCAGCATTGTTGATCAGTTCGCTTTCCTGGCGCTCCTTGATGGTCTCGATTGCCAGCCGCAGCTGTTGCTGGATCTGATCATGGGGGCTGCTGTAGAGATCAGAGATCCGGGTGTGGATGTCGATCGTGGTGGTGACGGCACTGAGGAAATATTCCCGAGGTCGTTCTTCATAGTCGACAAACGTCTCAGGGAGGTCGTTCTCGTCTCGCTGGGAACAGGCGGTGAGAACCCTGGTTTCGTCCTTGACCTTGTTGACCCTGTAGATGCCTGCCTCTACACCGACCCAGGAGAGCAGGGGAACCAGCCAGCGGGGCGAGATGCCAAGCAACTGGGGAACGGTCTTGGTGGCATTTGCAAGCTGGCGGGCCGCCTCGTCCCCCAGGGCCAAATGAGATGGAGTGGAATGGGTCATGAGATTCAATGAGGCAGATGGAAAAACAAAGAAGCTGAAAGGGCAAGGTGTTCAGCACCTTGGTTGCCCTCGTCGATCACGTCAGTGATGCAACATCGACCGACAGGGAAGAGCGTTAAGCGATTAAGAACTGATCAACAGGTGTAATCTCTAGGATGGCTTCTGGAGCAACAAGAGTCCAAGCCCTATGCTCGGCCGATATCAGGATAGCCCTTGTTATGGCGGACATCTATCATATTCCTGCTCCTTCATTGAATGTCTCATTGCGCGCGCGGGCCTGGGTGATTGTGGTGCCGGCAGGAATGCTGCGGGTGAGCCAAACGTTGCCGCCTATCGTCGATCCCTTGCCAATGGTGACTCGACCCAGGATGGTGGCACCGGCATAAATCACCACATCATCTTCAACGATCGGATGGCGTGGTTCACCCTTGACCAGATGGCCATGATCATCGACAGGGAAATGCTTTGCGCCGAGGGTGACGGCCTGATACAGGCGCACACGCTTGCCAATTACAGCCGTGCCGCCGATCACGACACCGGAGCCATGATCAATGAAGAAACTCTCTCCGATCTCAGCGCCGGGATGTATATCAACACCGGTGGATGAATGGGAGATCTCAGCGATGATTCGGGCTATTACAGGAGAGCCAAGGCCATACAGAGCATGGGCGAAACGGTGATAGGTGATCGCCTTCACTCCGGGGTAGCAGACGAGCACCTCATCGATGCTTCCAGCCGCTGGATCACCAGTGAATGCAGCTTGGAGGTCTGTATCCAGAATGGCAAGAATGGACGGCAACTGGTCTGCAAAGTCGGCCACGATTGAGGTGGCGCGATGCTCGAGATCCCGTGTCTGCTGTTCTCGGCTTCTTGGCGGCTCGCAGGCAGCCAGTTCAATTCGGATCTGATCGCGAAGGCTGCGCAGACTCGCGTCGAGGGTATGGCCCACGAAGTAGTCGGTGGCCGATAGGGGTGTGGGTAAGCCGAAAAGGTCAGGTTCCGGCTGTCCCAGCCGATGGGGATACAGCGAGGCGCTGAGGCCCTCGAGGGCTTGACCAAGTGCCTTGCGTGAGGGCATCTGGACAAGGGAATGGGGATGACGCCAAGAGAGGTGGGAGCGATCCCTGATGCCTCGCAGGGAGGCAACAATGGCCGCCAGATTCCAGCTTTCCTTTTGGCCTTCAACGGGAGATGGCTGCGGTGGGCTGACCATGGCTTCGCTCATGGCGCCAACCCTTCGTCGTTGAACAGGCCTTCGAACAGAACCGTGCTCAGGTAACGCTCGCCGGAGTCGGGCAGCACCACCACGATCGTCCGGTCCACGAAGGCCTCCTCATGGGCCAGGGTTACCGCCACGGAAGCGGCTGCGCCACTGGAGATGCCCGAAAGGATTCCCTCCTCACGGGTCAACCTTCGTGACATTGCCACCGCATCGGCACTGCTGATCCGCTCGATCCGGTCCACCAGATCTAGGTGGAGGTTCGCTGGCACGAAACCCGCTCCGATGCCCTGGATCTTGTGTGGGCCGGGCTGTAATGGTTCACCGGATACGGTCTGGCTGATTACAGGGCTCTCCAGTGGTTCTACTGCCACGGAAACCAGGGGTTTGCCGAGCGTGCGTTTGATGTATTCACTGACACCTGTGATAGTCCCCCCGGTGCCGACTCCCGCCACCAGCACGTCCAAGTTGCCCTTTGTGGAAGACCAGATCTCAGGACCAGTGGTGTCGTGATGAATGCGGGGGTTGGCGGGGTTGGAGAATTGCTGCAGAAGCACATAGCGCCTAGGGTCGGAGGCGACGATCTCCTGTGCTGCGGCGATGGCTCCAGGCATGCCCTTGCTGCCTTCGGTGAGAACGAGCCTTGCACCGTAGGCTGTGAGCAACTTACGCCGCTCCAGGCTCATCGTCTCCGGCATGGTGAGGGTAAGCGGGATGCCGCGGGCAGCTGCGACGAAGGCAAGAGCTATGCCGGTATTGCCACTTGTTGCCTCAATCAGTTCTTTACCAGATCCCAGCAGGCCGTCTTTTTCCGCCTGCCAGATCATTGCGGCTCCGATGCGGCACTTCACCGAATAGGCGGGATTGCGCCCCTCGATCTTCGCGTACACCTTGGCCTTGGCATCCCCGATCACACGGTTCAACCGCACCAATGGCGTATGTCCGATCGATAGACTGTTGTCATCGAATGGAGGCGTAATCTCTGCTGTCTGCGAAGGCAGAACTCCTGTGGCAACAGTCATCGCAGTAGCTGCAGTAGCGTCGTGAACCTGACTTGGTTAACCGGGTCGGCTCGCCTAATCCACTCCTAGCCAAGACCTCATTGCAGACGATGTAATCCCAGGCACTCCGCACCACGCCTGGGAGCACATGTCGCAAAGCTGCTGGATAGTGATCCATAAGCTGTTGATCAGGAGTGAATCATGTCGTAGTCATCTGGATGACCTATTGTCGGCTTGCCTTGGCCGGCATATCCATGATAAATACCTTGGCTTGCAGAAGCGTAGATCTATTTCTTATGCCTGTCCGGTATAGGCACTGACTGCCTTCGCTACTGGTCACAGGACATCAGTCCGCAGGGTAATCAGCCATTGAAAGTCATCGCTCTACTGATGTGACGTCGATCACTGGTCAAGACTTCTGAGCTCCCTTCCCTCGATACCTCTTGGCCCCATGTCTGCGGGGAGCTAACCGCCGGCCTGCAAGGTTAAGGTCTTCGATTACTCGCCGCAGGCGCCCCATCGATCCGGCAAGATGCGGAAGCGCCAAGGCTCCATCGGCTGATCGCACCTTGGCGAGTCCGAGGAGCAAGAGCGGAAGCCCGATTATCACAGGTGCTGTCAGTAGGCCAAGGGCCAGCAGCAGGGTCGCACCGAGGTTGTTCGGCACGGGGGTGAAGGCATATCCCTCTGCAGTAGTGGGTGCTTCAGCATCGGCTGTCATGGCAATTCAGGAACAACATCTTCGTCGAACATGAAGCTGGAGCGTGAACCGGTGGCTGCCGCCACAGGTCGATGTGGTTGTGGATCAGGAGTTACGTAGCCAACCACAACACAGGCAGAGCACCCCGATGAGAACGAACACCAAAGGGGAGAAACCGATCACGTGCCCAATCGATACACCTGCAAGGAGCACGATCCAGCTGTGCCAATTCGTCCAAGGGCTGAAGAAGGACTCGCGATCGACAACCTCTTTAGAGACAGGCCCGACCATTGGCTTGCCCGACAGATGGAGGGGCTTATCACTGCCGCTCCGTGAGTCTGTCTGGGTATTCATCGCATGACCCTGTAGTTCCGTAACAATGAGACGGAGTAAGGGCAGCCTGCCGAGGACTTGGCCGACCGGGTGTAACTTGAACCACATCGGTGTCTCATGGAATGAACTTCAGCAGCACACTCAGAGCACGCACAGGCTCAGTGACCACTGCTCTTAGGCACTGCTTGCCTACCCAGAGTGAATTTTTTAACGGTTATTGCTCATGACGATGTACTTGCTGTCGTGAGCATAGAGCTGTTGACGACCTTCGAGGAATAACTACTGCTTCAAGGGCGAGGAGTGGTGCATTGTCAGCTGACTTCAATCGACAGTTCCGGCGAACCTGAAGCCAGGCAGAACACGTGACCGTAACCTAGGCTGAGCAGATGCTCCGCCAGCTGCACGGCTGGCTTGGAGGCTGCGCCGTCCTTCCCAATTCCCATGCACAGAAGTGGCATGGTGCTGTCTGGCAGCATATCCCGAATCTGACGCTCTTCCATGTCTGCTTCCAGCTGGATGGCGCTCTGCAGCGGATCGCTGAGTGGGTGTTTTGGTTGCACCAGGGTGGCACCTTCCCAGAGCATTCTGCGTACCTCCAGTGGCTGCAGCTCGTGAATCTGGCCACGCCGGATACCCGCGCGATCGAACAGACCTGCCACTCGATCCTGGTTCCAATCGTGATCGTGGTGATATCCCATCAAGATAGGGTCAATTGATTTCGTCGTTCTAAGCATGCCTCGACAGAGCTTCTCGCCATGTGTGTTCAAGCAACCGCCGCTGTGCTCATAGCCACTTTTAAAGCGCCCTGGGAGCGCCAAGATGTATGTGCGCTCGACACAGAGCGGGTACGGGATAACAGGGGGTCTCGCTAGATAGTGAGACCCTTTTTCATGCCTTGGTCCAGCATTCTGATGCTTTGTTGTGGCATTACAACGTCTTGTCGCTCGGAATACCGCTGTTAACGTTGAGCTGCTGCAGTATTGGGTAGTTGCCGGTACGGGGCGCCATGAGCCATGCCGTTTTTATTCCAGTGTCCAGTTCTGCTTCCGGTGATCTGTTGACGCCCCAGGAAGTCTTCAGTCTGGTGAACACTAGTGGGCCTACGCGAAAGAGCTCCCATCAGCTGATCATCGATCTTCGCTCTAGATCTAGCTATCACAAGAGCCACGTACCAGGCAGTCACAGCATCCCCAGCGGATGGCTGCTTAGTGCTGACCCGCCGGACGGGGATCTGATCCTGGTGGGTGACAGCAACGATCACTCAGCTGAAGTGATTGAACATCTGCATGGCCATGGCTATGCCCGCAGGATTCGCCATCTCTCAGGTGGGTTCGAGGCTTGGGTGCGCCAAGAGCTGCCTGTGGCAGGTTGCCAGCGGTCATGGTTTCCATTCCCAGCGAGTCAGCGGCTCCTTGTGGCCGGCGGCGGGCTGCTCATCGCTTGGCTTTTACTGCATCCGCCGGTGGCCCTGATTGCACTGGCATAAGTCACAAGCCATCGCTCCCTCATGACCTTCTTCCTTGCTTCCACAACATGACGTTCAGTTTCGAAACCCGTCAGCTCGATACCAGATCGATACCAGAACGACAACCGACCATGCCGCCAAGGTCTCCGGTCTTCGGGAACTTGGCAATATCGACACCAGCATCATGATTCCCATCCATGCCGCCTTTGAGCAGCGACTGGCGGACCTGGAGTGCGGTTTCAGCCCAATGCGAGGGTGCTGATCATGGCGAGCACCGCGACGAGCCACCCCCTCCAGCAACGGAAGCGCCATGGGGGCTGGCGGTGGGGTGATCCCATTGGCAATCGAAGATTCGCTTTGTTGTTCCGCCGCCGCCAGTTGAATCTGGAATCGGGCGCGCGGCTGGGTCCGATCACGATCGCCTACGAGAGCTGGGGTCAGCTCAATGCCGCGCGCGACAACGGGGTGCTGCTGCTGCATGGCTTCAGTGGCGACAGCCATGCCGCCGGACCGGCAGGCCCTGGCCACGGCATCCGGGGCTGGTGGGATGGGTTGATCGGCCCTGGACTCGCGATCGATACCGACCGGTACTTCGTGGTTTGCACCAATGTGCTGGGGGGCTGTCAGGGCAGCACAGGCCCGGCTGGTCTGGCACCCGATGGCAAACCCTGGGGTAGCCGGTTCCCCCAGCTGACGATCCGCGATCAAGTGGAAGCGGAGGTGGCCTTCGCCGACCACATGAACATCCTTGAATGGCACGCGCTGATCGGCGGCTCCATGGGCGGCATGCGGGCCCTGGAATGGGCGATCGGCCATCCCGAGAGGGTGAAGCGGCTGGTGCTACTGGCCACCACCGCTCGCTGCACCGCCGAAAACATCGCCTTCCACAATTGCCAGATCCAGGCGATCCGCCAGGACCCGGACTTTCTGGGAGGGGATTTCTACGATTGTCCGTCCGGCGGACCGGTGGACGGTCTGGCCCTGGCGCGTTCGATCGCCCGACTCACCTATGGATGTGAGCGTGAGATCAACATGCGCATCTCCGCCGCTGGCACCGAGGCCACCGAAGACGGCATCACCACCTTTCTCGCCAGGGAGGGGCGGGGCTTTGTGGAGCGGCTGGACGCCAACAGCTACATCCTCCTCACCCAGGCCATGAGCGGACATGACGTCGGCCGAGGGCGCGGCGGGGTGGCTGCGGCCCTGGCCAGAATCACGGCCCGTGCCCGCGTGGTGTCTGTGAGCTCCGACCGCCTCTTCCCACCGCACAGGCAGCAGGAACTGGCCATGGCGATCGGCAAGCGCGTCACCTACACCTCAATTGAAAGCCACCTTGGCCATGATGGATATCTGGAAGAACAGTCTCAGCTGAAATCGGTCCTGCGCCAATCGCTTGGCTGATTGCCGATGCTCTCAGCCCCTGAGGTTGATGAGAGATGGGAGAACTGTTGATTTGATTGTTCTCTCCTGAAGCCTGCCACGGATCTCGCCGTTGATCAGCAGCATCGACTCACCCTTCTGAAAGGGGTGCCACAACTCATCGGTGGTGAGTGGCTCCGTGCTCAGGATCGTCACCACATCATCGGCCGTGGTGACAGCGGAGAAATCCACCTGAAGGGGCGCATCAGCCAGGGTGGCAGTGCGAAAGGGGGCCCGGCGGCTGAGCCAGTGCAACCGGCTGGTGGCGGTGGCAAACAGCCACTGGCCATTGCTGATCAGGGCATTGAAGGTGCCTCGTTGGGCCAGCTGCGAGGCGCAGTGATGCAGGAGGGCAAACAGGGCACCGGCATCCTCCGGATCAACCCGGGCTCGATCGAGCTGCTCGAGGATCCAGCAGAAGGCGGCTTCGCTGTCGGTTGTGCCGAACGGGCGATAGCGATCGCCCAGGGGGATCTCGCCCTTCAGGTCGCCGTTGTGGGCCAGCACCCAGCTCTGGCCCTGCCATGTGCGCGCGAAGGGATGGCAGTTCTCCAGCGCCACCACCCCGCGGGTCGCCTGACGGATGTGGGCGATGCTCACCAGAGCTTTGGCAGAGCTTTCAGACAGTTGATTCGCCAGGGCGGAGAAGGCGGCCGGGGCGTCCTCCCGCAGCAGGGTGAGGCCATGGCCAGTGGGGCTGAAACTGGCCAGCCCCCAGCCATCGGCGTGCTCGCCGGTGACACCACCGCGGCGACTGAGGCCCCGAAAGGAAAAGCCCATGTCGGTGGGGGTGTTGGCGTTGAGGGCCAGCAGCTCGCACATGGCCGGATCAGCGGGTTTTGGCGAAGAGACGATCCCAGAGTCCGTCTTTGCCGAAGAACTCCTTGTTCACCAGGCCCCAGCCTCCGAAGTCCTGCACAGTGAAGTACTGCTTCACGGGGGCAAAGCGATCTTTGACTTGTGACCAGATCGTGGGGTTGGTGGGGCGGAATCCCTCCTCGGCAAAGATGGCCTGTGCCTCTTCAGAGAACAGATACTTGGCAAGGGCTTCTGCCGCCTTACGGGTGCCCTTTCGCTCCACATTCTTGTCTACCACGGCAACCGGACCCTCGATGCGGATGTTTACTTCTGGCACCAGGAACGGATCTTTGAGATCACCGGTCCTGGTGGCAAGGATGGCCTCGTTTTCGTAGTTCAGAAGCACGTCACCCTGATCTTTCTTGAGGAACACGTCGGAGGCTTCTCGTGCATCCTTGGGCAGGTTGTCAACGTTCTTGTACACGCTGGTCACATAGGCCTCGGCCTGCTGTTGGTTGCCTCCCGTCTGGGTCACAGAGCCCCAGAGGCCCAGGAAGTTCCAGCGGGCACCGCCTGAAGTTTTGGGATTGGCTGTCACCACCGTGATGCCTGGCTTGATCAGATCGGCCCAGGAGGCGATCTGCTTGGGGTTGCCAGGACGGGTCAGGAAAGCGACCGTTGAGTTGGTGATGATGCTGTTGTTGGGCAACTCCTTCTCCCAGCCGGCATCCACCAGTCCAGCTTCCTCGAGCTTGAGTACGTCAGCCGAGAGGGCCAGGGTCACCACATCGGCATCGAGGCCATCGATCACCGCCCGGGTCTGGGTGCCTGAGCCGCCGTAGCTGGTTTTGATCTCCAGCTCCTGGCCCGTTTTGGCTTTCCACTGCGAGATGAACTTGGGAACGATCCGGTCGTAAGCCCCCTTGGTGACGGCGTAACTCACAAGCAGCAGCTGTTTCTGGCCGTCCGGCCCGCCAGTGCCGGAGCTTTGTGGTGGCCCACCGCAGCCCGCCAGGAGGACCAGAGAGCCAGCCGCAAGCAGGGCGGAGAGGCGCTGGGGAGCATTAGTCACGTTTTCCGGCCGGAAATTCGAGGTACAGGATACCACGGTTGTCCGACCGGTGATACGTCAATCTGCCTGCCCTGATCTGGTGCTCCGCTGGACGTCCTGTCTCAGCGGGTACTGGCGAAGATCTGATCCCAGACTCCCCCTTTGCCGAAGAACTTCTTGTCCACACCGGCCCAGCCGCCGAAGTCACTCACCTTGAAGAAGCTGGCGTTCTGGAACCTGCCCTTGGCATAGGCCTTGCCCTGTGGTGTCACGGGGCGGAAGCCGTTGTCCACGAAGATCTTCTGAACCGGCGGCGTGTAGAGGAATTTCACAAAGGCCTCCGCCACCTTGCGGCTGCCGCGGCGATCCACCACCTTGTCCACCACGGTGACGGGCTGCTCGGTCAGGATGTTGGGGCTGAACAGTTTGTAAGGGGCCGTCCATTCCCCTTTCTGTTTGGCCAGAACCGCTTCTGTTTCCCAGTTCAGCAGCACATCGCCCTGCTTGCGCTTGATGAACAGATCGGTGGCTTCGCGGGCGTCCTTGGGCAGCACATCGGCATTTTTGTACACACCTGTGATGAAGCTGCGGGCCTGAGCTTCCGAGCCGCCCGAGCGGGTGATGGCGCCCCAGAGGGCCAGGAAGTTCCAGCGGGCTCCGCCGGAAGTCTTCGGGTTGGCCGTGACCACGTCCACATTTTTGTTGTCGAGGTCGCGCCAGCTGTTGATCTTCTTGGGATTACCGGGACGCACGAAGGCCACCACGGTGGAGTTGATCGGTGTGGAGTTGTTGGGGTTTTCGTTCTCCCAGCCAGGTTTGATCAGGCCGGCCTGCTGGATCTTGGTTACATCAGCGGTCATGGCCAGGCTGACCACATCGGCCTCCAGGCCATCGATCACGGCGCGGGTCTGGGAGCCGGAGCCGCCGTAACTGCCCCTGAAGGTGACGGTCTGCCCCGTTTTCTTCTTCCAGTCATCAGAGAACAGCTTGAAGATTCTGTCGTAGGCGTTCTTGGTGACGGCGTAGGACACAACAGTGAGGGTCAGCGGCTTGGGCGCCTGCTGGGCCTCAGCGATTGAAGCGTCGAGGCTGGTGGCAACAGCTACGGCAAGGGGCAGGGCGGCGAGCCCCGTCAGCGCCAGCTGCCGGCGACGCAGAGGAGCGGGAGATGGAATTGTATCCACGGTTTGTCGATCGGGAACTGGCGCAAAGTAAGCCCGCGTCTGCCAGGGCCGGTGTGACCTGGGGCACAGACGTGTGTAGGCATATTCCCTATCTGCTAACCGTCCTTTCTGCTAAGATCGGCCAACGCTCTCGATCAAGCCATGGCCTTCAGCGCCAAAACGGAATACGGACTGGTGGCTTTGATCGACCTGGCCGCGGCTTCCTCCTCTGGAGTGCTGGTGCAGGTGGGTGAGATCAGCCGCCGCCATGGTCTGCCCGAGCGGTATCTCGAGCAGATGCTCACGGCACTGCGCAAGGGGGGGTACCTCAACAGCATCCGCGGGCCCCGCGGCGGCTTTCAGCTGAGCAGGCCGCCGGAGCAGATCACCATCGCGGAGGTGGAGGAATGCCTGGAAGGCGAGGCCCGCTCGGAGCGCCAGGGTGATCGCCAGGACGCCGAGTTCCGCGTACTCAAGGGCCTGGCCCATCGGGCCGAACAGGCCCGCATGGCAGTGCTGCAGTCCACCACCTTGGCCCAGCTGCTGCTGGAGCGGGACAGCCTGCAGCAACCGGCACCAATGTTCTACATCTGAGACCAACGCGTCGCTGTTCGTGTGCCTGGAAATACCGGTACACCTATCGGAATTAGGGCATACTCCAGGCAAGTTGCTTGCCCGCCATGGCCTGTTGTCTGCGAATGCCCCTGCTTGTCCGCCTGTCGTTGATCGAACAACCGCCCCATCGCCCACCAGCCCGGTGACGTCTTCTTTGCTCAAGCAGCCCTTGCAGTTCACGCTCCATCCCAAGGACGTCCTCCCTGAAGGGATGAGCTGGCGCCTGCATGAGGGCTATGTACGGTCTGCAAGCTGGGATCTCGAAGGCGAGTGCATCGCCCTGGGCCTATGGGGCCCTGGTGATGTGATCACCTCGGAGAATCCTGTGGTCCAGCCGTTGGAGTTGCAGTGCCTCACCACCGTGGTGGTGGAGCACATCGAGCTCGATCCCCGCGATCAACACCAACACCTGCAGCGGGAGCGCCAGATGCTGGCGGAGCTCCTCACCATCCAGCGCATCCGCTCCGGGGAGCGCCGTCTACTCACCCTGCTCAGCTGGATTGGCGGGTCCCATGGCCAGGTCAACCGCCACGGCTGCCGCCTCTCGCTCAGTGAGCTCAACCTCACCCACCAGGCCCTGGCCGATCTGTGCGGCTTGACCCGGGTCACGGTGACCAAGCTGCTCTGCCGCTTTCGCGCTGAGGGCCGGTTGTTGGCCGTGGGCGACAGCGACCTGTTGATCCCCCTCCAGCCATGACCATCCACACTCCTCCCTGGTGCCTGCACTGGGACCGTGACGGCGAGTTGGCGGCAGGCGATCGCCAGGATCTCTTGATCACGCTTGTCGTTCGTGAGCATGGAATGACGCCAGGAGGAATCCCCTCAGGGCCCGAATTCATAAGCGTCTTCAACGAACAGGGCCTGCCCGTGGGCTCTCGGCCCTGAAGCTCAGATCACAAAGTCCGGCACAAAGGTGCGTGTTTCACGGCTGGTGATGTGCAGGGCATCACCGGCCTTGAGCTCGCGGTAATCGATCCGCTCGCGAGGGAGTTGGGCCACCACAACCTCTCCACTGGCGAGGGTGAGTTCTGCCTGGATGTCACGGCCCATGTGGGTGAGCCGGCACAACACAGCGGGCACACTGCCGCTCTGGGGGCTGCGGTGCAGCTCAAGATCGTGGGGGCGGATGAAGATATCGCCGCCTTGACCTTCGTCTCCTGAGCGTTCAGCAGCGGCAAGGGCCAGGGGCACGTGCGGAGGCAGCACGTTCACCGCACCCACAAAGCTCATGACAAAGGGGCTGGCTGGCTGGTCGTAAATCTCAGCCGGGCTGCCGATCTGCTCGATCTTGCCGTGGTTCATCACCACGATCCGATCGGCCACCTCCATGGCTTCTTCCTGGTCGTGGGTGACGATCACCGTGGTGACGTGCATCTCGTCGTGGAGGTTGCGCAGCCAGCCGCGCAGCTCCTTGCGCACCTTGGCATCGAGGGCACTGAACGGTTCATCGAGGAGCAGGACCCGTGGCTTCACCGCCATGGCCCGGGCCAGGGCAACCCGCTGGCGCTGGCCGCCGGAGAGCTGGGACGGGTAGCGGTTGCCAAAGCCCTGCAGCTGCACCAGCTCCAGCAGCTCATCCACGCGCCGGCGGATCGCCTCGTGCTTCCAGCCACGCAGCTCAAGACCGAAGCCCACGTTCTGACGCACCGTGCGGTGCTTGAAGAGTGCGAAGTGCTGGAACACAAATCCCACCTGGCGCTCCTGCACCGAACGGCTGGTGGTTTCTTCCCCGGTGATCCAGATGCGGCCGGTATCGATCTCCTCCAGGCCTGCGATCAGGCGTAAAAGAGTGCTCTTACCAGAACCGGAGGGGCCGAGCAGTGCCACCAGGGAGCCGGTCTCGACATCAAGGCTGACGTTGTCGACCGCCCGGAACGAGCCGAACTCCTTGCTCACACCAGCGACGCGGATGCCCATGGCAGGGAAAAACGGATTCGATGGCACGATCCTATAGCAAACACACATTTCCCCACCGGCTTACCGTTGTATAAATCGGCAAATGGTGATACGTTCCCACGGATCTGTTCCCATGACCTCGTCCATGGCTCCTGCCTCTCCGGCCCGCCTCAGGCGCCCGGCGCTTCCCAGCTGGCTGCAGCTCAGTTGGTCCTGGCGAATCACCTGGCTCTATCTGGCCCTGGTGCTGTTCCTGCCCCTGGGGGCCATGGCCCTGAAGGCCGCTGCAGTCGGCCCGGTCCAGTTCTGGCAGCTGGCCACCACCGCTGAAGCGCTGGCGACCTACCGAATCAGCTTCGGGTTGGCGCTGGTGGCTGCCCTTGTCAATGGTGTGTTCGGCGTGGTGATCGCCTGGGCCCTGGTGCGCTGCTCCTTCTTCGGCAGGCGGTTGCTCGATTCACTGATCGATCTTCCCTTCGCGCTGCCTACCGCCGTGGCGGGCCTGGCGCTGGCGTCGATCTACAGCTCCAATGGCTGGCTCGGGGCCCCGCTCTATGCCCTCTTCGGACTGAAAGTGTCCTTCACCTGGCTGGGGGTGGGCATCGCGATGATGTTCATCTCGCTGCCGTTTGTGGTGCGCAGTGTGGAGCCGGTGCTGGAAGCCCTCGAGCGTGAGCAGGAGGAAGCGGCCTGGTGCCTCGGCGCCAGCCCTCGCCAGACCCTGCTGAAAGTGGTGCTGCCCCAGCTGATGCCAGCGATCCTGGCCGGCGTGGCCCAGGGCTACAGCCGTGCTGTGGGCGAGTACGGCTCGGTGGTGATGATTTCCTCCAACGTGCCCTTCAGGGACCTGATTACCCCCACCTTGATCATCCAGAAGCTTGAGGAATATGACTTTTCCTCGGCAACAGTGATCGGCATGGTGATGTTGATGTTCTCGCTTGTGAGCCTGCTGGTGATCAACGGGCTGCAGGTGTGGGGCCGGCACTGGGAAGGCAATCCCGCCTAATTCTGTTGAAATCCACCCGCCGTTTTTCCCATGCGTTCCCTGTTGCGTTTCCTGCGTCGTGGCAAGATCCGCCCATCCGCCTCGGTGCTGATCCCGCTGATTGCTGGCCTCTATGTTGCAGTGATCATTCTGCTGCCAGCTCTGGAAGTGGTATCGGGTGCCTTTGCCAAGGGCCTGCAGCCCTTTCTGGATAACTTTGAATCGGAAGAGCTGCACTCGGCGGTGCGGATGACGCTGATGATGACGGCTATCGCCGTGCCTGCCAACACCATCTTTGGCCTGTCAGCAGCCACGGCTATCGCCCGTCGCCAGTTCCCCGGCAAGGCCTTTCTGCTGAGCGTGATTGATCTGCCGTTCTCGATCTCGCCAGTGGTAGTCGGCCTGATGCTGGTCTTGCTCTACAGCCCCACCAACGGACTGCTGGGCGGGATCGTGACCAGCCTGGGCTGGAAAATCATCTTCTCCTGGCCCGGGATGACGCTGGCCACGATCATCGTGACCTTCCCCTTCATGGCCCGGGAGGTGATCCCCCTGCTGGAGGAGGAGGGTTGGGACCAGGAGGAGGCGGCCCGCACGCTTGGTGCCAGTAGCTGGCAGGTTTTCTGGAAGGTCACCCTGCCCTCCGTGCGTTGGGCCGTTCTCTACGGGTTGATCCTCACCACGGCCCGGGCGCTGGGTGAGTTCGGAGCTGTCGCCGTTGTGAGTGGCAACATCGCCGGCCAGACCCAGACCCTGCCCCTGTTTGTGGAGGACGCCTACAAGCAGTACGACACCGAACTGGCCTATGGCGCCGCACTGGTGTTGGGGGGTGTGGGCCTGGTTTCCCTGCTGCTCAAGCTGCTGGTGGAGCAGGTCATTCGCGGAAACAAAGAAACTGAGCCGATGAACTGAACACAGACTGCGAGCTCACGTCTGCAGCAGGCCCTCTGATCCATCCGGCCCAAGCGTGGCAGGCAGGTGGCCGGTCTTGACCCAGATCGTGCAGCCCTCCTCGCTCCAGGGCCGGTGGATGCTGCCGGGTGGATTGCGCAGCCAGCTGCCGGCGGGATAGCTGCCCTGTTCGTCCTGAAACACGCCCTCAAGCACCAAGATCTCCTCGCCGCCGGGATGGCTGTGGGGTTGAAACAGCGTGCCGGGTGCCCAGCGCACCAGGGCCCCATGCTCTGAACCAAAGGCGTGCAGCGGCATCACCTCCAGGCCCGCCACCAGGCCGGGCAGCCACTCAGCGCTGTGGGTGTCGATCACCAGCTGCTGCTGGTCGGCCGGGTGCATCTGGTGCAGTTTCACCAGGATCGTGCAGCCCGGCTCGCTGAAGGGAGCGTGGCTAGAGCCAACAGGGTTGCGCAGGTAGGTGCCGGCCGGGTAGTCGCCCCGTTCATCGGAGAAGGTGCCTTCCAGCACAAGGATCTCTTCGCCGCCGCCATGGACATGCCGATCAAAGTGGCTGCCGGGGGCATAGCGCACGATCGAGGTGGCCCGGGCCACTTCCCCGCCGCGGCGATCGAGCATGCGCCGGTCCACGCCCGCCATGGGTGAGGGTGTCCAGGGCAGGGCGGTGGTGTCGAGCACCACCCGCTGGTCGAGATCGGCGTTCAGATCCATCCCCCCATTCTCGGCGGCGTGGCCGTCCCAGCGGCGCCGTCGATCTGGCGGGGGATGATGGTGGCGCGCCAACGCCTTGCTGTGCTCAGAACGACTGGCCTGTTTTTGATCACAGCCGTCGCCGAGATTCTGGGCTGCTATCTCACGGATCTGGTGGTCAAGCAGCAAAGGCCCCTGTGGTTGCTGGTGCCTGCCGCTTTGTCGCTGGCGCTGTTCGCCTGGTTGCTCACCCTTCACCCCACGGCTTCTGGACGGGTCTACGCCGCTTATGGAGCGGTTTATGTGGCAATGGCGTTGATCTGGCTGCGCCTGGTGGATGGTTCACCCTTCACCGGCCGCGACCTGCTGGGCTCCGTTGTGGTTCTCAGCGGCATGGGGATCCTGATGGGAAGAGCGCCGCAATAAGCGGCTGATCAGGCGGATCGCCGAAACCACTGGCTCAGCGACTCAACCCAGGGCGGAGCGGCCCAGGCCCTCGCCGTCGTTGCGGAAGAAGGAGCTGAGGTTTACGCCTGCTTCATGGGCTGCCACGGTGACCTGCAGCTTCTGCTCGTCGTCGAGGCCATCCCAGAAGGCGTGGAAGAGATCGAGGGAGGCTTTGGCGGTGCCCACCACCCCCATCAGGGAGAGGGGAAGCGTGAGCCAGGGGAACACCAGCAGCAGCACCGAGAGCACGGCCCCGACAGCCACGCCCGCTTTGGCTGATTCGAAAGTGGTGCTGAGCACCAGCCGCACCTGGGTGGCCCGGTCGAGTTCGCCGCGCTTACGCAGGGCCTCGGTGCGCAGGGCCGTGAGCAGCGCCTGGTAGGCAGCAAAGCAGACGACCCCGCCCACGGTGGATTCAGAGAAGAATTCCTTGCCCGTGAAGGCCCCGCCGTTCTGGTTCAGATCGATCGAGGCCAGCCCCGCCAGGGGAGCAGCTTCCCAGCCGGCGCGGGGGATGCGGAAGGGGTCGCGTTCGCGGGTCATGGCTGGCGGCTGATCCAGTGAGACCCAGCTTGCTCCATTCCAGGGGCTGCTGCCAGGCTGAAGGCCCTGCAGGTCAAGAATCAAGTGCTTTTAGGGAGTGATCGAGGCGGCTTCGATTAACCTTTGGTCATGGATCTTGTCCGTTTGTTCTGAGTTGAACGGGCAGGATCCAGCGATCTTTTGACGTGGCGCTCAGGGCTGGCTCCGATTGTGGCCAGAGCGCCATGATCTCTCACTTGATTAAGTATAAATACTGGCCTGACTGCACCCTTTTCTGGTTAGGGTTGAAGCAACAACAGTTTGAGGTCGCCATGATCAATGCCACCCCCATGATTGCCCCCGGGGCCGCCAGCGTGGCGGCCTTGACTGGAACGGTGCACGAAGCGATGGACGCGCTCCATGCCCTGCAGCAACTGGCCAGCCAAGACCCCTCCTTCGCCCAGGCGCTGAAGCAGACCGACTCCACCCATGCCGCAGCCAGCCTGGCTCGTCGCCATGGCCTTCATGTGAGCTCGGAAGCCCTCTGGCGTAACCGCGGACGCCACGGCCTGCCCACCTGGCGTGGTTGACTGCCGCGGGCCTGGCCTGAGCGATGCAACGCCGCGATCTCTTTGCCCTCTTCGGCCTGGGGGGATCAGCGGCCCTCGCCTCTGGCTTGCCCCTGAAGGCCCTGCCAGTGCCATCTGCCAGCGGGCCCTTCACGCCTGTGCCCGTGCCGCTGCCACTCCCAGGCGATGGGCAGAGCGCAACTGAGCAGCAGCGCACACAGCGCCGGGTGTCCCTCGTCGACAGGCTGGTGGTGCCCCTTGGTTACCGGGCCGATCTGCTTGCCGCCTGGGGGGAACCCTTGGCGGATGGCCACTTTGGCTTCAACAACGACCACCTCTCCTTCACGGATCTGGGTGAAGACCGGGCCCTGCTCACGGTCAACTTTGAATACATCAGCCCGAAGCCCTGGAGCGAGGGCTACGCCGACGCCACCGGCGAATCATTGCCCTGGCTCGAGCTGATCGAGGCACTCAGATCTTTCGATGGTGTGGTGGATGTCACGGCTCTGAGGGCCGACGATCCCCTGCGCCAGTTGGCCCGCACCGTGGCGGGCGCCGCCCTGCGCGATCAGGGCATCGGTGTGATCGAACTCCGCCGGGAGCCCTCGGGGCAGTGGCGTCGCCGGAGTGGCAGTTTCGATCGGCGCGTCAGTGGCCTCGAAGGCCTCGACGATCCCGCCAGGCGCCTGCGGGTGAGTGGTCCGGCGGCGGCAGTGTTCAGAAGCCCGCAGCGCCTCGGCTACGACGATGGCCTCCAGGACCGGGTGATCGGCACCTTCGCCAACTGCGCCGGCGGCGAAACCCCATGGGGAACGGTGCTCTCGGCCGAGGAGAACGTCCAGAGCCAGGTGGTGGAAGCGGTCCATGCCGATGGCTCCTCGCCGGCCCCCGCCGTGTTGCCCCTGCGCTGCGATGGCCGCAAGTTCGATGGCCTCGGCAATGCCTTTGGCCTGGCCGGGAACAAGTACGGCTGGATGGTGGAGATCGATCCGCGTCAGCCCCAGCGGCCGGCGGTCAAGCACAGCTGGCTGGGGCGCTACCGCCATGAGGCCGTGGCGGTGCAGGCCCGGGCCACCGAGCCGCTGCTGGTTTATTCCGGCTGTGACCGCCATGGCGGCCACCTCTACCGCTTCGTGAGCGAGGGGCGGATCACAGATCCGAGCGATCCGGCCAATTCAGCGCTGCTGGAGGCCGGCCGGCTGGAGGTGGCTCGTTTTGAGCCCGATGGGAGCGGCCGCTGGATTCCGCTTGATCCCGCCACCCCGCTCAACCCCCAGCGGCCCAGCCACTACGAGGGTTTCGGCCTCAAGCAGCCCACCCTGGTGCCCCACAGCGACCGCAGCCAGCCAGGGGCCGAGGCATTGGCCAGTGACCAGGCGGTGGAGACCTATCTCCAGCGCTATGGAACCCTCGCCGATCTCTATCCCGGCCGCAGCGAGGAGCGTCTCGGCGCCATCCTGATCGATGCTCACCTGGCGGCCAATGCGGTGGGCGCCACCGCCGCTGCAAGGCCGGAAGACACGGTGATCGATCCCAGCAGCGGTGATCTGCTGGTGGCCTTCACCGCCGGCGGCTCCGATGCTGGCGGCAGCGCCGATCCGGCGATTTTTCATGGACCCGGCGGGGAGAACCGCTGGCCCCATGGCTGGATCATGCGCCTGCAGGATCAAGGCTTCGCCGAGGCGGGCCGGTTCCGCTGGCGCATGTTGGCCACCGGCGGTGCCCCCTGGCAGGGAGGGCTGGGGTTCTCCAGCCCCGACAACCTCGCCGTCGATCGCACCGGCAACGTCTGGCTGGTGACCGATCGCGGTGGCGGCAAGCCCGAGCTGGATCTGTTCGGCAACAACTCCTGCTGGGTGCTGCCCAGCCAGGGGGCCGCGGCGGGAAAGCCTTTCTGCTTCGCCACCGGGCCGATGGAGTGCGAGCTCACCGGCCCCTGCTTCGATGCGCCGGAGGCCACCCTGTTCCTCTCGGTGCAGCACCCGGGAGAGAGCAACGGCACCCGCTCCAGCGGGGCCGGTGAATGGCAGGCCATCCGCCTGCGTGACCGCGACGGCCAGGAGTTCGAGCAGCTGCGCTGGGTGCCCCTGGGCTCCAACTGGCCCTCGGGGGTGCCGGGGCGCAGCCCCCGCCCGGCCGTCGTGGCGATCCGACGCAGTGGGGGCGGCCCGCTGCTGTAGGCGAGTCGCCAAGGGCGCACCCACTTCATGCGTGGCCCGGCATACTTAAAAGAGTGTCAACCAGTCGCCATGGGCGCTTTCGCGGGTGGAGCCAGGCCCAGCCCGGAGCTGATGGAGGAAATCAGCCGCTTCTTCCGGCTGCTGAGTGAGCCGGCTCGCCTGCAGCTGCTCTGCCTGCTGCGCTCTGAGCCCACGGATGTCTCCAGCCTGATCAAGACCACCGGATTCAGTCAGTCGCACATCAGCCGCCAGCTGGGGCAGCTGCAGCGCGCTGGCCTGGTGCGCTGCGAGCGCGACGGCTCCCGCCTGATCTACTCCGCCGATGACGAGCTGGTGGAGGAACTCTGCGCTCTGGTGCAGGGACGCCTCAGGCAGCGGCTCGAGGCCCAGCTTCTGCAGCTGCAGGCGGCCTGAGCCGGCGGTTTCCTGCGCCGTTCGTGGCCAGACTGAAGCCATTCCCTGCACTGCACGCATGGGCAGGTCGCTGCCGCAACGACTCCAGGCCTGGGGTTTCAGCTGGCCAGGGCTGCTCGACAACCGCCACGGCGAATGGTGGCTGCTAGCCCAGATGGCCCTGATCACGGCTCACCTGCTGCCGGCATTCCCCAGCCCCGCCGCCCTCGGCTTCAGCTGGCCGCCCGTGTTGCGGGTGGTGGGTCTCAGCCTGTTTGCCGCCGGCCTGCTGCTGGCCGGCCAGGGAGCGCTGAACCTGGGCGAGAGCCTCACCCCCCTGCCTGAGCCCATGGCCGGCGCGCCCCTGGTGACGGCCGGGGCCTACGGCCGCTGCCGCCATCCCCTCTACCAAGCCCTGCTGGTCTGCTCCCTTGGGGTGACACTGGCGCGGGGAAGCCTGCTGCACCTGGCTCTGTTGCTCGCCCTGGCGCTGGTGCTGGGCTTTAAGGCCCGCCGCGAAGAGCTGAGCCTCTGCGCCGTCCATGTGGATTACGCCGCCTACCGAACCGCAACGCCGGCGATCGTGCCCCGCCTGCCCTGGCTCGACTGGCGCACAGGTCCCACCGCCCCAGCGACGGGCTGAGCTGAGCGGTGGATGATCGTGCTGGGCCCCACAGGCCCATAGTTCTGGCGGCGCAGCGCCTCGAAGCCGGTGAGCAGGGCCGAGCCGATCAACAGGCCGGCGAAGCCGAGCCGCAGTCTGCGCTCACTCAGGTGCTGGGACAGCCGCTGGCCCAGCACGGCACCCAGGGCGCCGCCGGCCAGCAGGGGCAGCATCAGAGCCAGGCTGGCGGCGGGCCAGTGGCCCAGCGCCAGCAGGGCCACCAGGCTGTTGGTGCTGATCAGCAGCAGGCTGGTGCCGCTGGCGAGATGCATCGGCAGGCCGGCCAGCAGCACCAGGGCGGGCACGATCGCGAAGCCGCCGCCCACCCCGGCGATGCCGGTGAGCAGACCCACCAGCACCCCCTGGGCCGCGAGGGCCTGGGGTGATCCGCCCCGGCCGGGTCTGGGCGGCCGCGTCAGCAGCCAGGAAGCCACCAGGGCCGCCACGGTGAACACCCCCAGTTGAACCGCCTCGGGGATCAGCCCGGCCTTCACCAGGCTGCCGCCGATCCAGGCACCTGCCAGGGCCGGCACCCCCAGGATCAACGCCGGCCGCACAGCCACCTGGCCGCGGCGGATGTAGGGCCCCACATTGCCCAGGGCCAGCAGGGTCACCACCAGGAGCGAGAGCGGAACGGCCTCCTTGGCGGACAGGCCCGCTCCGCTCACCAGCAGGGGCAGCAGCAGGATTGAGCCACCGGCACCAAGCACGGCGAGCAGAACACCGATCACGAGTCCGCCGCTGAGCATCAGCAGCACCGTGCTGATGCCGATGCCGAGGATCACGCCCGCACCCGGTTCCAGGGCATGGCCCCCAGCAGGCGGGCCATGCCGCAGAAGCCGCTGATGCCGGCAAAGATGAGGCCAGCCCCCACGAAGCCCGCCAGCCAGATCCAGCCCGGCGCCACGGTCTGGCTGAGGATCGCCCCCAGCAGCACGAGGCTGCCGGCGGCGATCTGCACCTGGCGCATCAGCGGCAGGGGTGCCCCCTGGCGTCGCGTCATCGGCAGGCCTGCCTGCTGCCAGGCACTCATGCCGCCGTCGAGGTCGGCGAGGGGATGGGGATGGCCCCTGCGCAGCAGGTCGGCGAGGCCCTTCTCGCTGCGGATGCCGCTCTGGCAGACCAGCACCAGCGGCCCTGAGGGGAGGGTGGCGCTGGCGAGGCGGGAGAGCGGGATGTTGTGGCTGCCGGGAATATGGCCGCCCACGTATTCCATCGGCTCGCGTACATCGATGACGCTGATCCGGCCGCTCTGAATCTGCTCGGCGAGTTCTCTGGCGTTGAGGTGTGCGCTGTTGGTGATAGCCATGGTTCAGGCCGGGGTGACGGTGACCAGCGGATACCCGGCGGCCTGCCAGCTCAGCAGCCCGCCGTGCAGGTTGGCCACCTGCTGGCGACCCGACCGCAGCAGTTGCTGGGTGGCCAGGGCCGAGCGGCTGCCGGAATGGCAGAGCACGACCGTGGGGGTGTCCGCCGGAATTTCGCCGGCCCGCTCCTCCAGCTCCGGAAGCGGAATCAGCAGGCTGCCGGCGATGTGACCATCCGGGCCTTGAAACTCCTCCACCGAGCGCACATCCACCAGGGTGAGCTCACCCTGGTGGGCGGCGACCCAGGCCGGGGCAAGTTCCGGCAGCCCTGCGTAGCTGCGCCGGGTCGGCGCCCAGGCGGCTGCCCCTTGGTCTGCGTCCTCCCGGGGCTTGCCGCTGCGCATGTTGGCCGGCAGGGCCTCGGCAATCCTGTGGGGATGGGGCAGCTTCATGGCCTGCATGTAGATCACGAAGTCGTGCTCATCGGCCTCTCCGCCGAGGCGGGCGTTGTAGGCCTTCTCCTCGGTCACGGAGGTGACGCTGCGGCCGGTGTAGTCGTGGGCGGGGTAGAGCAGACAGGAGTCGGGCAGCGAGAGAATCTGCCCAGTGATCGATTCGTACAGGGTCTGGGCATTGCCCTGCTGGAAATCGCAGCGGCCGCAGCCCCGCACCAGCAGGGCGTCGCCGCTGAAGGCCAGGCTGTGGTCGTCGAGCACAAAGGTGAGGCAGCCGTCGGTGTGGCCGGGGGTGGCGCGTACCTCCAGCGTGCGGCCGCCGAAGGCCACCCGATCACCGTGTCGCAGGGGCAGGGTCACGTTCTTTGCGCCGACAGTGGCGGCCAGGCCAATGGCGCTGCCGGTGGCGGCGTGCATCAGCCAGCTGCCGGTCACGTGGTCGGCGTGGGCGTGGGTGTCGAGGCAGGCCACCAGTTGCAGGCCCAGCTCCTGGATCAGGGCGAGATCACGGTCGTGCTGCTCGAAGACCGAATCGATCAGCAGGGCCTGGCCGCTGGCCACCTCGGCGATCAGGTAGGTGAAGGTGCCGGTGTCGGCATCGAAGAGCTGGCGGAACAGCAGGGGGTTGCCTCCAGCTGCGGCAGCGAGGGAAAAGGAACTGGCGGGAGCGACGGCCATGGGTGGGCTCGATCGACAACTTATATGAGCATAGCCGCATAGCAGGACGCAGGTCAGGGGGCCAGCCGCTCGATGCTCCAGGCCCCGCCGCTGCTCCCGCCCGCCTGCGGGTCAGCGGGCCTGTAGCGGAAGCGATCGTGGAGGCGGTTGGTGCGGCCCTGCCAGAACTCGAACTCGAACGGCACCACCCGCAGGCCGCCCCAGGACGGCGGCAGCGGCACCTCGCCATCGGCGAAGCGGCGCTTCATCGCCTCCCACTGCATCTCCAGGATCGAGCGGGAGCCGATCACGGCGCTCTGCTGAGACACCCAGGCCCCCAGACGGCTGCCGATCGGGCGCGAGAGGAAATAGCTGAGTGATTCGGCGGCGCTGATCCGCTCGGCCCGCCCCAGGATCGCCACCTGGCGCTCCAGTCCGTACCAGGGAAACAGCAGGCTCACCTCCTGGTGGGCGGCGATCTCGGTGGCCTTGCGGCTCTCGTAGTGGGTGAAGAACACGAATCCCCGAGCGTCGAACGCCTTGAGCAGCACGGTGCGGGCGCTGGGGCGCTGGCCGTTGCTGGTGCCCAGCACCATGGCGTTGGGCTCATCCAGCTGGGCGGCCACGGCCTGGTCGAACCAGCGCCGGAACTGCGCCACCGGATCGGCCGCCAGATCGGCCCGTCGCAGGTCCTCCCGGCGATAGTCGCGGCGGAGCTGGGCGGGGTCAGTGGAATCCATCAAGATCCTGCCGGCAGGCACAGGGTTTCTGGTTCCCTCAGGATCCTGTATCGGCAGTCGGAGACCAGCGCACTGACCAGGCACCACACCGAGCAGGAGGCATCGCCGTAGAGCAGGTGCAGGCTCAGAACAGCGCTGAGGACCGTTGCACAGAATCAGCGGCTGAGACGCCGGTGGCACTGGTCTGTGCAGCTGCTCCCTCCGCCTTGGCCACCCGCGCCGTCTACTCCTTCACCGGCTTTCCCGGCGCCGCCGTGCGCCATCTCTACCTCCACCACGACGGCTACCCAACCGGCGCTGCCTGGCGGTTCGCGTCCGCCCTGCGTCTGGGTGGTGATGCCGCCGACTTTCTGGCCTCCTTCCTGAGCAGCCAGCCCAGGGCGGAGGCCCTGACCCGAGCGGAAGAGGCCGCAGACGCCGACTATCGCTACGGGGTGCATCTGGTCGGAGGCGCGGATCCCCACCACCAAGTGGAGTGCTGGCGGCGGTTGCCGGGTGACACCTGCTGGCAGCACCGCTGCGGACCGATGACCCTTGAGCTGTTCATCCGGCGTTTCCTGCCCGGTGATCCGCTCTGAAGGCAGTCATGTCGGGGCAAGGGGGCGATCGGGTTCTGTCCCCGCGGGCCCTGCCAGCGCCCAAAAAAAAAGAGGTGGACCCAAGCCAGGCCCGCCCCTCGGAACGTCTAACAAAATGTAACGTCTCCGGCGGGTCCAGCGTGGATTTCCCTATGGGGATTTCTACTCAACTTTTTCGGCCTTAACCGGCAGCGCGCCCCCACTCAGACTGCGGCACCGGGCTTCAGGTCTAAATTGGGGCGGTTGCATCGGGCGCTCGCCTTGCCCTGGTTCGTGAAGCTGGAGCAGGGTCTGGTCGACCGTGCCCATTTTGATGAGCACCTGCGCGACCACCTCGACTGGGTGGCCGAGCTGCAGCGGCGCGGCCACCAGGCCAGCAGTGGCTACTGGCGCGAGCGCAAGGGCATGAACGGTGAAGGCGCCGGTGGAATGTTGCTGTTCCACGCCAGTGACTGGCAGGAGGCCGAGGCGATCGTCCAGAGCGATCCCCTGATTCGCTCCGGTTGCGTCAGCTGGGTGCTGCACGAGTGGCGGGTGGTGGCGGGTGCGGTACCGGCGGTTGCTCCCTCTCAGGCTCCCGCCCCATGGTGATCCTCTCGATCGCCAACACGATCAGCGACCTGATCCAGGGGGACGTGAACGAGCATCTGCCCCTGGAGCGGATTCCGCTCGAGGGCGATGTGCTCGGCCTGGGCACCACCACCAGCCTCGACAACGGCGAGCTCACCTTCCTGCACCAGCCCGGTGCTGCCCGCACCCACCTCTACAAATGCCAGGCCCTCGATGGCGGCATCCGGCGGCTGCGCCCCGGCGACGGGGCCTCCCACTTTCCCTATGTGTGCTTCAGCGGTGATGCCAGCGCCCTGCGCCAGCCGGTGGACCTTGCCGGGCTGGGCCCCAGCGCCGGGGTGCCGCTGCAGGAGCTGGTGGGGCAGGCGATCGCGGATTCGATCGCGTCGGGCCGGATGGAGCCTGCGCCGATCGTGGGGGTACGCCTGCGGGCGACCTGGAGCAGCCTGCTGATCACCGTAGCCTCCAAGCTCTGCATGGGCCAGCGCCGCCGCAACACGGACTCCGTGGATCCGGACGCGGGGGCAAGTCTCTACGCCAGCCTTCAGCACTACCGCCTGGCCCCGCGGGATCCAGGCGACCCCGCCGATCCGATCCATTACCTGGGCCGCAGCCTGGAGTGGGACTGCTGCGGCTTCTGGGACACCCGGCCCGAGAGCGGGCGCGTCACGGTGCCTCAGGCGGACGCCCATCTGCATCTGCACGGCTGCAGCAGCGACCTGCTCCACGGCGGCCATCTGCACCATGAGCACCCCGGCACCCAGCTGCTGCGACTGGAGTCCCTGGCCCTCTATCCACTTCAGGAGCTGCGCCACCTGGGCGCCGACCTGGCGGTGGAGCGGGCCAGCTACGATGCTGGCTTGCTGCGGTTTGCCATCACCAACCGGGGTACGCTCGATGTCAGCGATGTGGGAGTGGCGGTGGTGATCGACGACCGCTACGCCGGCCACCGCTACCTGCGCCTGCCCTGGCTGGCCGCCGGCGCCGAGGAATCCTTTGCCCTGACGCTCGAGCTGGCACCTGGAGCCCATGAACTCCTGGTGCTGGCGGATCCGGAGCGTCAGGTGCTCGAACCCCTCGCCCTGCAGGAGAACAACAGGGCCCGGTTGCAGGTGGTGGCTTGAGCAGCAGCATGGGTCCCTCAGGTCTGCGCCGCTGGTTGATTGGCGAGCCCCTGCCCACCAGCGCCCACGCCGAGGAGAGGCTGAGCAATGGCGAAGCCCTGGCGATCCTCAGCTCCGACGCCCTCTCCTCGGTGGCCTATGCCACCCAGGAGATCGTGTTGGTGCTCAGCCTGGCGGGTGCTGCCGCCCTCAGCGAAACGGTGCCGATCACCGGGCTGATCGTGGCGCTGATGCTCGTGGTGGCGATCAGCTATCGCCAGACCATCAAGGCCTATCCCCAAGGCGGCGGCTCATACCGGGTGTCCCACGACAATCTGGGGGTGGTGCCCGGTCTGATCGCTGGGGCCTCACTGGCCATTGACTACGTCCTCACCGTCTCGGTGAGTGTGGCGGCGGGTATTGCCGCCATCACCTCTTACTTGCCGGCCCTGGCCCCGGAGCGAATACCGCTCAGCCTGCTGGCAGTGGGTGTGCTGATGCTGGTGAACCTGCGCGGGGTGCGCTCCAGCGCACGCCTGCTCAGCCTGCCCACATTCCTGTTCATGGGAATGGTGGTCACCCTGGTGGTCCTGGGACTGGTGAAGCTCAGGCTTGGGCTGCTGCCACCGCTCGACGCCGCTGCCCAGACCCGTCAGCTGGCGGAGGTTCACGGCGGGGAGCTGGCGGCCCTGGGCCCGGTGCTGCTGATGCGTGCCTTCAGTTCCGGTTGCGCCGCGCTCACCGGCATCGAGGCCATCAGCGACAGCGTGATGGTGTTTCAGCCTGTGGAATGGCGCAATGCGCGTCGGGTGCTGACTGGGATGGTGATCGTGCTGGCAGTGATGTTCAGCGGCATCAGTGTGCTGGCCAGTCAGTTGGGCTTGGTGTATGTGGAAAACGGCCCCACGCTTCTGTATCAGCTGGGGGCCCGGGTGTTCAACAACGGCCCTCTGCTCACGGTGCTGCAGCTCAGCACGCTGTTGATCCTGCTGCTGGCGGCCAATACCGCCTACGCCGATTTCCCCCGCCTGGCTGCTTTCCTGGCCCAGGACGGCTACATGCCCCGCCAGCTCGCCTCTCTGGGCGACCGGTTGGTGTTCAGCAACGGCATCGCCCTGCTCAGCGGATTCGCCACGGTGCTCCTGGTGTTGTTCGAGGGGAGTGTCACCCGTCTGATTCCCCTCTACGCCGTGGGGGTGTTCACCAGCTTCACCCTGTCCCAGGCGGGCATGGTGATGCACTGGTGGAAGGAGCGAGGTGCCGGCTGGTTGGGCAAGGCCCTGATCAATGCTCTGGGCTGCCTGGTCACGGCGGTGGTGTGCGGAGTTCTGCTCTACAGCAAGTTCAGCCACGGCGCCTGGGTGATCGTGGTGGCGGTGCCCCTGCTGGTGGCGCTCCTGCTCACGATCAAGAGCCACTACCGGCTGGTGGCCCGCCGCTTGCGGTTGTCTGCGGAGGTGCGTCTGAAACTGCCGGAACCCCTTCGGGAGGGTGGCTCGCCCGTGGTGGTGCTTGTGGGACAGCTGCACCGTGGCAGTTTTGAGGCCCTGCGCTACGCCCGCACCATCGCCGACACCCTGGTGGCGGTGCATGTGGACCTCGGCGACGGCCGGGCCGAGGCTTTTCAGGAGCAATGGAAGCGCCAGCTGCCGGGAGTGGAGCTGGTGATCCTGGCTTCGCCATATCGCTCCTTGATCGATCCTGTCAAGGACTTCATTCACCAGTTCGAGCGTGATAACCGCAAGGATGGGGAGCACTTCTGCACCGTGGTGCTGCCGGTGTTCGTGACCCGGCACCGATGGCAGAACCTGCTGCACAACCAGTCCACCTACTTTTTGCGTAATGCCCTGCGCCGGGAAGGAACACGCGTTGTGACAACAGTCGGTTTCTATCTATGAGTTGACGCGGTCCCATAACCTAACTGCAGTTAATCAGTCCCTCCGTGGCTTTGTTGCTTCGTGAAATATACGCACAAAGTTTCTTGCTCGATTGAGTTCGAATTTGAGTCAGATCTGCAAGACTGGCGCTCCGCTCTTGATGAGGTCATTGTCGAGGAAATTCCCTTGAAAGATCTCACCACTGCCTAAAAATGGGAGTGGTTTGAAGAGCAGGCGCCTGGCAGTCTTGATGATTATCTTGTTTAGGTCGAAACCAGGCCGATGTCCGACTGATCGGGCTCAGATCAGTCGCGACCCACTGGCCTGGCGGCGCTGGCTGGGGTCGAACACCGCCGCGATCGTGCGGATCAACCAGCGGCCCACGTCTGTCACCTCCAGGCTGTTGGCCCCCAGCCGCACCAGGCCGTCGGCTTCGAGAATCTGCAGATCGGCCCACTCGCTGGCGAACTGGCGCTTCGCCTCAAGGGGTTGCCCCAGGGCGATGGTGTCGAAATCCACCGCGAAGTGGCACATCAGGCTCTGGATGATCGAGCGCCGCAGCAGCACCTCGGGATCCCGCACCACCAGGCCCCGCTCCACGGGCAGATGGCCCTCGTCGAGGGCCTGGACATAGCCCTTCAGTGAGCGCTGGTTCTGGCTGAACAGATTCTGGAACTGGCTGATCGCCGTCACGCCGATGCCGAGCAGGTCGCGCTCGCCGCCGGTGGTATACCCCTGGAAATTGCGGTGCAGCCGCTCCTGCCGCGCCGCCACCGCCAGGCTGTCGCTTGAAAGGGCGAAGTGGTCCATGCCGATGGCGTCGTAGCCATCGCCGGTGAAGGCGGTGAAGGCGTGCTGCAACATCCGGATCCGCTCCCGCTGGCTGGGGAGGTCGTCGGCGGCGATCTTGCGCTGCATGGGCAGCTGCTCGGGCAGGTAGGCGAAGCTGAACAGCGACACCCGGTCGGGCCTCAGCTCCCGCACCAGGGCGATGGTTTTGGCGAACCGCTCGGGGGTCTGCAGAGGCAGCCCGCAGATCAGATCGACGTTCACGCTCTCGAAGGCCGCCTCCCGCATCCACTCCATCACCCGCCGGAGCTGCTCCACCGGCACGATCCGGTTCACGGCCGCCTGCACGTGCGGGTCGGCATCCTGGATTCCGAAGCTGATCCGGTTGAAGCCCAGACGGCGCAACTCCAGCACCTGATCACGGCTGAGGAACTCCGGATTCACCTCGATCGAGGCCTCCAGGTCGGGCGCCAGATCCAGCTGCTCCCCGATCAGATCCCAGAGTTGGCCCTGCTCCTGGGAGTTGAGGTAGTTGGGCGTGCCGCCACCCCAGTGCAACTGCCCCAGCCGCCTGCGCCGGCCCGAGGCCTGGGCCACCAGCGCCAGCTCTTTGGTCAGAGCCTCTAGGTAGGGCCCCACCACGGCCGAGCCGGCCTGGGTGGTGATTCGGTTGCAGCCGCAGTACCAGCAGGCATGGCGGCAGAAGGGCACGTGCACGTAGAGCGAGAGATCGGCCGTGCTCGCCTGCCCCAGCTGGCTCTCCAGGTCGGCGGGACCCACGCCGTCGTGAAACGCCGCGGCGGTGGGATAGCTGGTGTAGCGGGGAACGGGCTTGTCGTACTTGAGCAGCAGGGGGAGCGGATCCGCTCGGGGCGTGGTGAGTTCGCCCAGCTCGGCCAGCAGGCTCTGGGTGTCGAGGAAGGCGGTCACCGCCTCTTCCAGCAGCTCCGCTTCCTCGGCTTCGTTGAGCTCGAGCTGCTCGAAGGCGTCGTGGAGGGCCTGCTTCAGTTCCGGGATCGGCCGCTCGAACTGCCAGAAGCGCAGGGAGGGCAGACCATGGGCGGCCAGGATCGCGTTGGCCTGCTGGGCTAGCTGCTGCCCGCCGGAGAGATCGCCGCCGTAGCGCACATACACATGGGCGAGGAAGCGGTGCGGTGCCTGCTGGGCGAGTTTGCCGAGGTGCTCCAGCCAGGCCTGGCCTGCGGCTGAGGGTCCGCTGGCTTCGATGCCGGCCAGCAGGGCCACGTCGTGGCGCAGGGCTTCGCTGCGGCTGAGGGCACCCCAGGGAAGGTCGGGGGCGCCAAGGGCTGCTGCCAGTTCGGGGCCGGTTTGCTCGATCAGCGCGTAGGCGGGGCCGAGGGCGCGGATCAGGCCCGCCAGCTGCAGTGGGCTGGCCTGACCTGCCAGGAGTGCACGGGAGAAGTCCATGCCCTCCGCCTTGTGGTGGGCGGCGCCGATGCGGGCGTGCAGACGCCGCACCCGGGGTCCGAAACCCTTGCGGGCGGCGACATCCGCTGGCCTGGCGTGGTCGGAAATGGCGCCGGAAACAGCTTCAGGGAGGGTGCTGGTCATGACGAAGGGTGCCGAAAAGGTGCCGAAATGAGAGCGGCACCCCGGGAGGGCGCCCTCGGCAAACGGTATAACGTTACTGTTGTCATGCTGTCCTGTCGTTGCGTTTTCGTTGCAACGCGCTCGCCACCCCTCACCCGCCATGACTGCCGCCCCCTTCACCCCGGCCGCTCCTGTTTCGGCCCGAAGCCTGCCGCTCCTGCTGGCACCGCTGGGCCAGCTCAGCGGCGATGGTCAGCTGCGCGAACTGATCGAAGAGCGCCGCGACCGCATAGGGCCTGACGTGGAGCTCTGGTACCTGGAGCCGGCGCTGGTGGACGAGCTCAACCTGCGGCAGGCGCTCAGCAACCCGCCAGAGCAAGGGCGCCCAACCCGCCAGCCAGGCGAGCTGAGCGCACTGCCGATCGAAGCGATCGTGGCTGGCGACTCAGCGGTGATCACCTGGTTGCAGCTGCGCTTCGGTGGGAGCACCGGGGCGATCGTCCTCTCGCCCACGCTGCTCCACGAGCGAGCGGGGGGATTGCCGCCGAAGGCACCACAGGCGGCTGTTGAACCCTGCCCAGCCTCGGCTGCGGTTGCTTAGTCACACCTGCTCACAGCTGATCGTGGCCGCGTCATGCCGCAGACACAGGCAGCAGCGATGGTGTGGGGACAGCCGGTCGTCCTCGCCGCCAAGCCACCTTGAATGCTGCAGACCGTCCTGCGCCGGATCCCCGTTCCTCCCTCCTCCGCTGAGCCCGGTGCTGATCCGGCCCGGCCTCGCCCGCGGCGGCTGGCTCCACACCGGTGGCTGATCGCCGCCGGTGCGCTGACCCTGTGCCTGGCCGGCGGCGGCTGGCTGCTCTGGCAGCAGGGCCAGACCCGTGCCCGGCAGGCCGCCCTGGCCGCCCAGACCGCGCCCGTGGAGCGCAGCAACGTGATCCTCAAGGTGACGGCTGCCGGCTCGATCCGCCCCACCACGCCTGTGAACATCAGCCCCAAGCAGCAGGGCCGTGTCACGGCATTGCTGGTCGATCAGGGGGATCGCGTCAGCGCCGGCCAGGTGCTGGCGCGAATGGACGACAGCAACCTGCGGGGCACCCTGCTTAAAGCCCAGGGAACGCTGGCGGCGGCGGCAGCGAACCTCAGCAAGCTGCAGGCCGGCAACCGGCCCCAGGAGATCGAGGCGGCCCGGCGCAATCTGCAGGCGGCCGAGGCCGATCAGATCGCGGTGCGCTCCGTCTTCCTCAGTAATCAGCAGTTGTATGGATCCGGCGCGATCGCCCGGGTGAACTTCGACGCCAGCCGATCGGCGTTCCTGGCCAGTGAGGCCCGGGTGAGTGCCTTGCGGGCCCAGCTGGATCTGGCCCGGTCCGGCAGCCGCGCCGAAGACATCGCCGCTGCCCGCGGCCAGCTGCAGCAGGCGCGGGGTGATCTCGCCTCGATCGAGGCCCAGCTGGAGGACACGGTGATCCGCGCTCCCTTCGATGGGGTGATCACCCAGAAATATGCCGACGTCGGAGCCTTCGTGACGCCCACCACCTCGGCCAGCGCCACCAGTTCGGCCACCTCCTCGTCGATCCTGGCCCTGGCCAGCACGCTGGAGGCGGTGGCCAACGTGGCGGAAGTTGATGTGGGGGCGATCCGGCCTGGCCAGCCGGTGGACCTGCAGGTGGATGCCTTCCCTCGCCAGGTGTTCCGTGGAACGGTGCGGCTGGTGGCCCCAGAAGCGGTGGTGGAGCAGAACGTGACCAGCTTTCAGGTGAGGATCGCCCTGCCAGGCGACGGGCCAGGCAAGCTGCGCTCCGGCATGAATCTCACCGCGAACGTGCTGGTGGGCCAGCGGCCCGATGCCCTGCTGATCCCCACACCCGCCATCGTGAGTGAACGGGGAGGCACCGGGGTGCTGGTGCCCGGCGCCGATGGCAAACCCATGTTCCGCCCGGTGCAGGTGGGCGCCACGATCGGCACCCGCACCGAAGTGGTGAGCGGCCTGAAGCAAGGCGATCGGGTGTACCTTTCCGCGCCCGGTGGGCGCCGTCCGAACAGCCGCCCGGTGACCGGCTCCTCGCCCTTCCAGCAACCACGCGGCCAGGGCAGGATGCCGCGCTGATGGCTGAGGCGATTGCAGGGCCGCGCCGTCGGCGAGGTCAGCTCCGCCGCGCTCACGCCGACGGCGCGGCGGAGCTGACCTCGCCGAAACGATCGCTCTGGCCTGGTCGTCGCTGCTGGCCAACCGGATGCGCTCCGCCCTGACGATGCTGGGGGTGATCATCGGCATCGGCGCCGTGATCAGCATGGTGACGATCGGCCGTGGCGCCCAGCTGCAGACGGAAAACCAGTTGAAATCGCTGGGTTCGAACCTGATTTTCGTGCAGAGCGGCGTGGCGGCCGGTGGTGGGCCCGCCTCACGCGGAGCAGGCTCGGCCACCACCTTGATCTGGGAGGACGCCAAGGCGATTGCCGCCTCCATTCCGGCCGTGGCGGATGTGGCCCCGAACCTGAGCCAGCGCACGCAGGTGGTGCTGGCCGATCGCAACACCAACACCACCGTGGTGGGCAGCACGCCGGCCTATGTGGCGGTGCGCGACTTCCTGCCACTGAGCGGGCGGTTCTTCAACGAGGCCGAACTTGATCAGTCCGCACGGGTGGCGGTGCTGGGGCAGACCGTGGTCGACAGCCTGGGGCTCACAGCCAGCAGCGCGCTCGACCGCACGATCCGCATCCGCGGTGAGACGTTCACGGTGATCGGCACCCTGGAGTTCAAGGGCAGCACCGGTTTCCGCGACCAGGACGATCAGGTGCTGATCCCACTCACGACGATGGCTTCGAGGATCGTGGGTGTGAACACGACAGCCGGCTTGTCGGTGGAGAGCATCGCGGTGTCGGCGCGTTCGGCCGCCAGCATGGAAGCGGCCGATTATCAGATCACCAATCTGCTGCGCCTGCGCCACCGGATCGTGCCCCCCCGGGAGGATGACTTCGTGATCCGCAACCAGGCCGATCTGGTCAACGCCTCCAATGCCGTCGCCAACGTTTTCACCGCGTTGCTGGGCGGATCGGCCGCCATCTCCCTGCTGGTGGGAGGAATCGGAATCATGAACATCATGCTGGTGTCGGTCACCGAGCGGACGCGGGAAATCGGCATCCGCCGCGCCATCGGCGCCCGCTGCAGCGACATCCTGCGCCAGTTCCTGATCGAATCGACGGTGCTCTCCCTGGCGGGCGGGCTGCTGGGAGTTCTGCTCGGGGTGGTGGCGTCGCTGGCGATCAACGCGGCCTTCGGCTGGAGCGCCGGGATCGCCCTCGATGCGGTGGGCTGGTCACTGGCCTTCTGCCTGGTGATCGGTGTGTTCTTCGGCGCCTATCCCGCCAACAAGGCCGCCCAGCTTGATCCGATGACAGCCCTGCGAAGCGACTGAACCATGCTGCAACTGCGCCGGATCACCAAGGCCTACCGGATGGGCGAGGTCGATGTTCCGATCCTGCACGGCATCGATCTGACCATCCTGCGGGGTGAATACACGGCGATCGTTGGAACTTCTGGATCGGGGAAGTCCACCTTGATGAATATCCTCGGATGCCTTGAGCAGCCGAGCAGCGGCCATTACTATTTCGACGCCCGCGACATCACCCTGCTGAGCGATAACGAACGTACCGACATCCGTAACTTCCAGATCGGCTTCGTGTTTCAGCAATTCAACCTCCTGCCGCGCCTCACGGCGCTGCAGAACGTGATGCTGCCGATGGTCTATGCGGGCTACGACCGGGCCGAGCGGCGCGAGCGGGCCATGGCGATGTTGGAGCAGGTGGGGCTGGCCGATCGGATGGCCAATCGTCCTAACCAGCTATCAGGCGGCCAGCAGCAACGGGTCGCGATTGCCCGCGCTCTGGTGAACCAGCCCGAGTTGCTGCTGGCCGATGAACCCACCGGCGCCCTGGATTCACGCACCGGCGAAGAAGTGATCGAGCTGATTTCCGAGCTCCACGCCGGCGGCCTCACGATCGTGCTGGTAACGCACGACCCCTCGGTGGCGCACAACAGCGGCCGGATCATCCAGATCCAGGATGGAAAGATCACTGCAGACAGCCTGCCGCGGCAGACACCGGTGCAGGCGCCGGCCTGACGGCGGATTCAGGTCTGGTTCCCGACAGCTCAGGGCGTCGATGGATTGGCCGATTGAAGCTCCTGCAACGCCGCGATGCGTTGCTCCAGCGGCGGATGGGAGGCGAACAGCCCCAGCAGGCTGGGCAGCCCCGCGATCTTGAACGAGGCCAGCGCCGTCCCGTCACGGGGTTCAAGGAGGTCCTGGGTCTGGCCCAGCAACTGGAGAGCTCCCACCATGGCGCCGGCCGCGGTGAGGCGGGCAGCACCGGCATCGGCGCGGAACTCCCGGTGCCGCGAGAACCAGGCGGTGACGAGGGAACCGGCTATCCCCAGCAACAGCTCCAGCGGCCAGATCAGCGCGGAGATCGGTGGCGGCTGGCGACCCTGGTCGTCGGAGCGGCGGGGCAGCAGCAGGGCGATGGCCCGGGCCAGGAACATCACGAAGGCATTGATCACCCCCTGCAGCAGGGCCATGGTCACCATGTCGCCGTTGCCGACGTGGCTCATCTCATGGGCCAGCACCGCTTCCAGCTCCGCCTGCGGCATGCCTTCGAGAATCCCGCTGGAGACTGCCACCAGAGCGCCCTCAGGCGAGGCGCCGGTGGCGAAAGCATTCCACTCCGGCGAGGCGTAGACCCCCACCTCGGGCATGGGCAACTCGGCCTTGTTCGCCAAGCGGGCCACCGTCTCGACCAGCCAGAGGGCACTGGCGCCCTCTCTGCCATCGACCAGTTGCACCCCCATCGCCTGAATGGCCGATTGCCGTGAGACCTGAAGTGAGATCCAGGAGCCAACGACACCCCAGCCGAAGCTGCCGATCAGAAGGGGTATCAGAGGAAGGTCAGGAGGCAGCCAGCCTGTGGCCACCCCCAGCCAGAGCAACAACGAGATCGTGGCGACGACCGCCAGGTTCGTGATCAGGAAGAGAACGGTTCGGAGCACCATGACTGCCGGGCCGGTGAATACTTTGAAGCTCTCTGGATCTACAACCGGCTGAGCAGTTCGGTCTTCTTGGCCGTGAACTCTTCATCGGTGAGGATTCCCTTTTGCTTGAGTTCACCGAGGCGCTCAAGGGCGCTCAGCACATCGGCTTCGCCGGACACTGCAGTTCCGCCGGGACGCTCGGGCGTGGCAGCCACGGGCCGCAGGCTCGAGAGGTTGAGCAGACCTTCCGGAGTGACGAACACAGGATCCCCCTTTGATGAGCCCTGGGCCAGCCCGGTGATCGGTTGGTCGTGAACGTCATAGAGGTTGACCGTGCCATTCAGGTCGACGGCGAGACGGCCCGGCTCGGAGAAATAGGCGTACCGAACTTCATCCTGGGATCCCGAGGCATTCGGTGTCCCCAGTTCCGCCGGCCACCAGGATGGTGTCGGCTGGATCGGCTGCATGGGTTGGAGGGGCTGCATCGGCTGCATCGATTGCATCGGCTGCAGGGGTTGCATCGGCTGCATGGCCTGAAACGCCTGCTGGCCCGCCACGCTGCTCTGCTGCTGGCTTCCTGTTCCCGAACTCTGGGCCTGCTGCGATCCAGCGGACATCGTCGAGAGGGACGTCAGGCTGACGCTGCCCGACGGTGTGCTGAACACCACTCCGCCGCTCCCTTGTTGCTGGGAGAACCCGCCGATCTGGTGATCTCCCGTTTCATAGACATCGACCTTGCCGTTCACGTCGACGGCGACGCGGCCGGAATCGGAGAAATAGGCATAGCGGACATTGTTCTGGGCACCGGTGGCATTGGGGGTGCCCAATTCGGGAGGCCACCAGGTGTCCCGGGGATCTGGCCTGAACAGACTGGGGCCACCCGCATGGCCACTGAAGCTCATCTGCTGACCGCCGCCGTTGATCTGCTGCTGGTGGCCGCTGCCGCTCTGGGACTGCGACTGAAAGCTTCCGAGCGGAAACAGCTCGCTCTGGGTTGACAGCACATCGGAGATGGCCTGACAGAGCCCATCCACCCTCGCCTTGAGCGTGTTGTTGAACATATCGCCAAGCATCATCATCCCGCCCTTCATCCACTGCCCTGACCCGGCGAATTCGGGGTGACTGAACTGGGCCATGCCGCCTCTGCCCTTGAGCATGGCGTACATCATGTGGCTGACGGCATCCTGGCTGAAGCCATAACGCTGGGCCAGGTCGTTTACGACCTTCAGGCCTTCGGCAGTGAGTTGTTCCATATCAACGGAGAGTGTTGATCCAGGCAAAAGCCCAAGCGGCCGAACCTGAAAGCAACGCGAAGGAAACAGACGATTTCTTATCTCTTGAACCTATCACTCACTCAGCCCTTACACGAGAGCAAGAGTGCCGCAGTGAACATTTCGGCGAAGCCCATCAAGGTTCTTCGTCGCAGAACCGCCAGCGCCGGGGGCTCCGCTCAGCTGTCCTTCGGCAGGGCCGACGCCGCCCGCAGGCTGCCCCACTCAAGTGTGCTGGCCAGGGGAATCGCGCGCTTGTGGAGTGCCTCCTCCAGGCGTCGCAGCAGTTCCCTCTTCATCGACCATTGCTGCCCCGGGGCCGTCTGAATCAGCACGCTGACCTCGATGCCCTGGGGATTCACAGCATCGACGGCCCTGAGCAGGGGGGGATCCAGCAACCGGCTCTTCCAGGGTGACTCCGCGGCGAAGGCCTCCAGTTCCTGCTGGATCACCCGCAGTGCCTGCCGCAACGAACCGATCCGATGGGAGAGGACCAGGGAGATCAGGGCAGCGGAGCGGAGCTTGGTGTGGTTGACCAGACGATCGACCAGTCCATGCGGAACCACCATCAGCCGCTGATCGACCGTGCGGAACTGGGCACTGAGGATGCCGATGTCGACCACCTCTCCGCTGGAGGAGCCCACTTCGACCCAGTCGCCGATGGCATAGCGATCCTCCAGAAGCACCACCAGGCCGGAAACAAAATCCCGCAGCAATCCCTGGAACACGAACACCAGGGCTCCGAGCAACGCGCCTCCGGCGAGCAGTCCGCTGGCGCTGATCCCACGGACGGCCTCCAGGTCGAAGGCCCACCACACCAGCAGAACAATCCCTGCAGCCAGGGTGATCAGCCGCTCGGTGACACTGCGCAGGGTTCGGTACCGTTGACGGCGGCGGGGAAGCTGGTCGGATGGCTGTCGGCCGCTCGACAGCCACTGTCGCAGCAGGAAGCTGGCCAGGGCCCGGACGATCAGCAGCACGACCGCCACCACCAGGATCTTGAAGAACAGCAGCCCCGGCTGCAGGAGAAGGTTCAGCCCGAGCGTGAACTGGCCGGGAAACGCCATCATCGCCAGCGCGCCCATCGACCTGGCGATCAAGAGAATGGCCACGAACAGGCCGACATTGATCAGGCTGGCGCTCTGGAGAAGCACGTCGAGGTGAACAGAGGTGCCCTGGTTGACCTGCTGGGCCTCCTGCAGACGGGCTTCCCAGCGTTGGGTCCGTTGCCAGAGTGCCAACAGCGCCACCATCAGAGCCACCAGCAGCAGCAGGGCCAGCGCCAGCAGGCTGAGGATGCGTGCACGCGACTCGGGCCGCAGCCACTCCCTGGCATGACGGAGGCGCGACTGGAGCGTGTTCCGCCATCGATCCGCCAGTTCAGCGGCGGGAAGGCCATTGAATCGGGAGTCCGCATCGGTGACCGTGAGCACGGGCATCGGGTCCCGTCCGGGAAAGCGGGCCTCCAGCACCGGAAGTCCCTCATTGCTCATGATCGTGGCCAGGTTCACCTCATCGGGATTGCTGCGAGATGACCAGCGATGGATGTCGCAGGCGGGCTGGCCGGGAGTTTCGACACCCTGCTTTGACCGGATGCTTCTGCTTACCCAGAAGTCGGCCAGCAATTCGCCCGGATTGCAGATCGCCTGGGGGGAATAGAGCAAGCGGAGGTTGTTCTCGATCAACCGTGCACGCAACTCAGCATCCGGCCCATCGGAATCGGTCAGCACCGGCACTGCCACAGTGATGGCCGGCACACCAAGAATCGACACCTTGGCGGTGTCGAAGCTTCCCACCTGTGTTGTGACTGACTTCGACGCTTCGGCTGCAGATCTCTCTGTGCTCTGCCCTTTGACAGCGGCGATGGCATCGCTGCTGCCAAAGGGCCAGCCCAGGATCAGCGTCAGGCTGAGGGTCAGCAGGGCGGCGAGAAGGCGCGGCATACAGGCCCGGCGAACAGGTTATTCGTTCTAAGACGCTTCACTCCTCCCCACGCTTCAGTTCGACTGCAGGTTGAACACAGGGGAGAACTCAGCCAGCTCCCGGATCCGCGGCAGATCTTCGGGGCGAGCGTTCACCCGGAAGCGGGGACGGATCTCGGTATAACTGTTAGGCACAGCAGCATTGAGAACGAGGAACCGATTGAGTCCTATGTCGCCCTCCAACTCGGGCTCAAGGGCTTAGTTCGCAATCCCACGCACGGCGGCTCATCGGCTCACTGCTCCGCCTGTTCCTGGAGGGCGAAGACCGCCACCAGCGAGCGCGGTTCAACCCGTTGATGGGTCGTCGTCAACGCAGGGGAGGACCCCCAGTCGTGAATGTCGTCAGGGCTGGGCTGGGCGGTGTCGATCCAGCATCGCCAGAGCGTGCCCCAACCCTCGACCGGCGGCAGCTCGAAGGAAAGAGCCTCCCAGAAGGCATTCACCATCAGGTGCACCCGGAACCGGTTGGCGATGCTGCGGATCGTCAGGGCGAAGGAGCGCGACTGCTCACTCCAGTCGGGCTGGTCCAGAGCCACCCCGTGCCAGTCGATCCGGCTTTCGCGCAGCAGGTCGTTGAGGCTGAGCCGGCGTTGATCGATCACCACATCTCTGTGCATCCGCGCAGCCACGAGCTGCTTCACGAAGCGATGGACGTCAGCGTGACGCTCCAGCAGCGACCAGTCGAACCAGCTGAGCGGATTGTCCTGGCAGTAGGCGTTGTTGTTGCCGGCCTGGCTGCGGCACACCTCATCGCCCATCGCCAGCATCGGGGAGCCGATGGCCAGCAGCAGCACAGCCAGAAAATTGCGGATCTGCCGCTGGCGCAGCGCTTGAACGCCGGGGTCGTCGCTGGGGCCTTCCACGCCGCAGTTCCAGCTGGCGTTATCGGTGGCACCGTCGCGATTGGCTTCGCCATTGGCATCGTTGTGCTTCTCGCTGTAAGCCACCAGATCGGCCAGGGTGAACCCGTCGTGGCAGGTGATGAAGTTGACGCTCTGTTCCGCCTCCCGCTCCTCGTGGCCGTAGAGGTCGGGGCTGCCCAGCAGCCGCAGCGCCGCCCTGGGCACCTGCCCGGGGTCCCCCTTGAGGAACCGGCGCAGGTCGTCGCGGAACTGGCCGTTCCATTCCTGCCAGCTGTCGCCGATGAAGCTGCCCACCTGATACAGCCCCGCCGCATCCCAGGCCTCGGCGATCAGCTTGGTTCCGGCGAGCACCGGATCGGTCTCGATGTCGAACAGCACCGGCGGCAGACGATGCGGCTGGCCGGTTTCATCGCGAGAGAGCACCGAAGCCAGATCGAAGCGGAACCCATCCACATGCATGCACTGCACCCAGTGGCGCAGGCTGTGGCGGATCAGACGGCGAACCACCGGGTTGTTGGCATTGAGCGTGTTGCCGCAGCCACTGAAATTGGCGTAGCGGCTGCGGTCGGCCTCCAGGTGGTAGTAAGACTCGTTGGCCAGCCCCCGAAAGCAGAAGCTGGGCCCGCGCTCATCCCCTTCAGCGGTGTGGTTGAACACCACGTCGAGAATCACCTCGATGCCGGCGCGATGCAGGGCCTTCACCATGTCGCGGAATTCGTCCAGCGGCGCCAGCGGATCCCGGCTGGAGCAGTAGCTGCTGTGGGGAGCCAGCAAGGAAACAGGTGAATAGCCCCAGTAGTTGCTGAGCCCAACGGGTGCATCGAGCGGATCGAACTGGAACACCGGCAGCAACTCCACCGCCGTGATGCCCAGATCCACCAGGTAGGGGATCTTCTCCACCAGGCCGGCATAGGTGCCTGCCCGCTCCGGGGCCACGCCGGAGCTGGGGTGACGGGTGAAGCCCCTCACATGCAGTTCGTAGATCACCGTCTCGGCATGGGAGCGCTGCAGCGGCCGGTCCCCCTCCCAGTCGTAGAGGGCGGGGTCGGCCACCACGCTCTTCATCGCGGTGGCATGACCATCGGCGCTGGAGCGGCCCTGGGTGCGCCTGTAACCAGGGGGGGTGACGACCGCCAGCCCATAGGGATCGAGCAGAAGGTTGCGCTCATCGAAGCGGAGCCCCAGGTCCGGCCGATGGGGTCCAGAGACCCGATAGCCATAGAGCTGGCCGGCGCCGATGCCATCGACAAGGCAATGCCAGTAGTGGTATGCGCGGTGACGGGTGGGATCCAGCCGCACCACCCGAGTGGCTTCCGCCGCATCCTCACGCTCAAACAGCAACAGCTCCACCGCAGTGGCGTATTTCGAATAGACGCTGAAGTTGACCCCACCCCCCAAGACCGTGGCGCCAAGGGGCGCGCTGCGGCCGTTCCAGATGGTTGTCGATCCCATGCCCTGAACCGTCGGCCGGTGAGTGAAGACTTCATCTTCTGACCTCAGCGGCGAGCTCGCCCAGAAGTGCTGGAATGCGGCCACTCCCTGAGCGCCGTCATGACCGCCACCATCACCAACCCATTCCCGATCGATCTGGATGCCTTCCAGCCGCTTGCTCTCGATCCTGATCAGCCCAGCCTGAGCGCCAGCCAGCGGGAGGCGCTGAAAGCCAACATCCAGCTCTGCCGAGACGCGATCATCTTCTTCACCGCCACCGGTGCGGCCCGGGGCGTGGGCGGTCACAGCGGCGGGCCGTTCGACACGGTGCCGGAGGTGATGATCCTCGATGCCTTCTTCCGCGGCAAGCCGGACCAGTTCCTGCCGGTGTTCTTCGATGAGGCCGGCCACCGGGTGGCCACCCAGTACCTGATCAGCGTGCTGCGGGGCGAGCTGCCGGCCGAGGCGCTGCTGCAATACCGCGCCGCCCACTCCAGGCTGCCGGGCCATCCGGAGCTGGGTTTCACTCCTGGTGTGCAGTTCAGCTCGGGCCGGCTCGGTCACCTCTGGCCGTTCGTGAACGGCGTCGCCCTGGCCCACCCCGGCAAAACCCTGTTCTGCCTCGGCTCCGACGGCGCCCAGCAGGAGGGCGATGACGCCGAGGCGGCCCGCTTCGCGGTGGCTCACGGGCTGAACGTGAAGCTGGTGATCGATGACAACGACGTGACGATCGCCGGGCATCCCTCCCAGTACCAGCCCGGCTACGACCTGGAGCGCACCCTCGCTGGCCATGGTCTCGCCACTCTCACCGGCGACGGTGAGGACCTCGACGATCTGTATGGCCGCCTCTGCCGCGCCGTGGGCACGAACGGCCCCGTCGCGGTGATCAACAAGCGGCCGATGGCGGTGGGAATCGAGGGTCTGGAGGGCACAACCCACGGCCACGACGTGATCCCGGTGGACCTGGCGATCGCCTACCTGGAGCAGCGCGGCCAGAACGGTGCCGCCACCTATCTCAAGGGCATCGTCAAACCCGCCAATCCCGCCACCTTCCTCGGTTCAGGCCAGCGGCTGGAGGCCAATCGCAACGTGTTCGGCGATGTGGTGGTGGAGATCCTGGGCGCCATGACGCCTGAAACCCGCAAGGACAGCGTGCTGGTGGTGGACAGCGACCTGGAGGGCTCCTGCGGCCTGGCCCAGATCCGCAAGGCCCATCCGGAGATCTTCGTGAGCGGCGGCATTATGGAGCGGGCAAATTTCTCGGCGGCCGCCGGATTCGGCATGGAGGCCGGCCGCCAGGGGATCTTCGCCACCTTCAGCGCCTTCCTGGAGATGATCATCTCCGAGGTCACCATGGCGCGGCTGAACGGGGCCAATGTGCTCAGTCACTTCTCCCATGCCGGCATCGACGACATGGCCGACAACACCTGCCATTTCGGTCTCAACAACTGCTTTGCAGACAACGGACTGGAGGAGAACGACAGCACCCGCCTCTATTTCCCGGCTGATGCGGCCCAGATGAAGGCCTGTGTGAAGGCCGTGTTCGCTGATCCCGGCCTGCGCTTCATCTTCTCCACCCGCTCGAAGGTGCCCAATCTGCTTGATGCCGCCGGCAATGAACTGCACGGTGAGGGCTACAGCTTTGAGAGCGGCAAAGATGAGCTGGTGCGGGAGGGCAGCGCCGGCTATGTGGTGAGCTTCGGTGAGTGCCTCTACCGCGCCCTTGATGCGGTGGAGCGGCTGCGGGCAGAGGGACATGATGTGGGTCTGATCAACAAACCCACCCTCAATGTGGTGGATGAAGCCATGATCGCCAGGGCGGGCGCCTCCCCCTTCGTGCTGGTGGTGGAATCCTTCAACCGCCGCACCGGCCTCGGCAGCCGCTACGGCACCTGGCTGCTGGAGCGGGGCTTCACCCCCCGCTACGGCCACCTGGGCACCCACAAGGAGGGCTGCGGCGGCCTCTGGGAGCAGTTCCCCCACCAGGGCCTCGATCCCGACGGGATCATCAGCCACGTCAAGGGCCTGCTGGGCTGAGGCCGATCACCCGTTCCTGCTGATGACAGGGGGATCAGGCGCTGAAGCGTGAGACGTGAATGGTGAAGGGGGTGCCACCAGGGGACGGTTCATGGCCTCGCGGGCCTCAAGCCAGCGTTGGGATTCGGGCATGTCCAGGCAGTCGTCGAACCAGGGGCCGCCGAGCGTGTAGTGCAGCACCTTCGCTGCAGCCGGAATCGGTTGCACTCCCACCAGCACGTTCCACTCCGGCGGCAGTTCGCCGATCTCCCGATCCGCCAGCCAGCGGAACTGGTGCAGCTCCAGCCCCGTGGCCGTGTTCACAAACTCCGGAGTCAGCGCCGTGCAGCGCTCGCAGTTGAACAGCACCACCGACGACCAGTTCTTGCGGCCATAGGGCGTCTGCGGCATGCCCTGGAACTTCAGCCCCTCCTCACACTCGTGCTGGTGCTTCACCACCTGAACCGCCATGCTCTCGTCGCGCAGCGCCCAGAGTTCGGCGATGTCGCCCAGGCAGAGCATGTCGGCGTCGATGAACAGGGCCCAGCCCTGGTAGCCGGCCAGCCATGGCACCAGGAAGCGGCTGAAGGAGAAATCGGTGCTCTGATTCGGGTCACGCTCCCGGGTGTACACGCCCCTGAGCTGATCGAGCCGCACCTGGCCGATCTGCACCGGGATGCTGGCGTGGGCCTGGAACGAGGCGGTGAGCACGTTCACGGCCACCTCTTCGCGGCGGTCGTAGCCGATGAACACCCGCGCCACTGGGGCGCCGTTGATGTCGTGGGTCATGCCGCTGAAGCCGGAACCATCGGCTGCAGGAATTGCTGGAGCAGCAGCTGCCCGAAGCGCAGCCGCCGACCCAGTTGCCTCAGGGGCCCGGCACCCTCGGCCTTGCCGGCCTGCAGCTCGCGGTGGCAGGCCACCATCCGGTCGCGCAGTTCCAGGTAGCGGCTGCCCTCAAGGTCGAACACCCAGGGGAAGGCGCGGCGGGCGGTGCGGTTGGTCTGGCGCATCACCTCGGCATCGAAGGCGGCGGGATCCATGCCCAGCAGACGGTAGAAGTCGCCCCGCTCGCACACCGTCAGGCTGTGGGTGAGGAACACACTCCAGAGGAAGAAGCGGCTGAGCAGCCGTCCGCGCAGGCCATGGCGCAGGCCGGGCCAGCAACGGATCAGCATGTTGAAGATGTCGCCGTGGCGGTTCTCGTCCTGGCACCAGGGTTCGAAGAAATCGAACAGCGGCGTAAAATTATTATCTGGGCTCGCCTTGAGATGGCGATCGATCAGAATGTAGCGCCAGTAGCCTATTTTCTCGGAGAGAAACACGCTGTAGAGCACCCAGCTGAGCGGGAACCAGGTGATCGGCCGCCTGGTGCTGAGCTTGGGCAGATCGAGTGTGATGCCCTCGGCGACCAGCGCCCGGTTGAGGAAGCCGGCATGGCGGGCCTCATCCCGCGCCATCAGCTGGAACAGGCGTCCGAGCTCGGGGCGCTCCGCCTGGAAAAGGCGCCTGGAGAGTTCCTTGAACAGCAGGAACCCCGAGAACTCCGACACGCAGGAGCGGACCAGGTAGCTCTCATAGGCCTCCTTCTCCTCCGGGCTGAGGTCCTTGAGACGATCCAGCGGTGCCTTGCGATCGAAGTGGTCGCGGTTGTAGTCGGCCTCCATTTCGTTGAGCATCGCCTCGAAGGCCGGCCGCTGGCCATTGATGTCGGTGCGGGCCGCCTTCTCGATCTCGGTGGTGTAGAAGCGCGGCGTGAGCAGGTCCTCGCGCAGGTGCGGGGTGGTGGCCGGGGCTGCAGTGGCGGTGGTCATCGGCAGGTGTGCGCTCTGACGCGAAATGCATAACGACAACATGATACTACGAAAGGCCGTCTTTGCATTCCAGCGTTGCTGCGGCAGCGCGCTAAAATCTCATTGCAGCCTGTGCTCCCGCGTGACGCCGCCATGGAAGCCCTTGCCGACTACTTCAAGGTGTTCTCCGAGCCCAACCGCCTCACGGTTCTGGAGGCCCTGCGCTCCGGAGCCCTCAATGTCACCGCGGTGGTGGAGAAGACCGGCCTCAGTCAGGCGCTGGTCTCGAAGCACCTCAAGTTGCTGATGATCGCCGGTGTGGTGCGCCGCCGGCCCGAGGGCAGCCTCGTCTTCTACGACGTGATCGACAAGGGGGTGTTCCGGTTGATGGCCCAGTCCGAAAAGCTGCTGCTGGCTGCCCGCCGCCAGCAACTCGATGATCTGGCGGCGATCTTCTGATGACCACAACAGCCACCCCGCCGCCGCCGCTGCCCACTTCAATCGAGGAGCTGCGCCAGGCCCTTGCCAGTGGCCGCCGCAGTTTCATCGGTCTGCGCCTGCCCGATGTCGACGGCCTCCACCTCGATCTTTCCGGCTGCGACCTGAGCCTGGGCTGCTTCCGCGAGGCGCGCTTCGGCCATGCCTGCCTGCGCGAGGCCCATGTGGAGGGCGCAAGCTTTCAGCAGGCCCTGATCTGGGGCGCCGACCTCTCCGGTCTGCAGGCAGCGGGTTCCAGCTGGCAGGAGGCCGACCTCTCGGGATCCCGCCTGCAGCGGGCCGATTTCAGCCGTGCCCTGCTCCACCGCTGCTGCCTGCGCGGGGTGGTGGCCGCCAACAGCCGCTGGCGCGAAGCTCGGCTGGTGGAGGCCGATTTCCGCTCCGGGCTCGACCAGCACACCGATCTGGGCGGTGCCGACTTCGAGGGGGCTGATCTCAGCTACGCCCACCTCCAGGGTGCCCAACTGCGGGGCGCCAGCCTGCGCGGGGCCTGCCTCTACGGCACCAACCTGCGCGAGGCCGATCTGACCGGTGCCGATCTCAGCGGTTGTGATCTGCGCGACTGCCAGCTGGTCGGCAGCGATCTCAGCGGCGCCTGCCTGGAGGGCAGCCGCCTGCCCGCCGGCGGCTCGGGGTGCGCCTGACGTTGAATCCCCTCGCCTGGCCCAGGCGGCAGCAGCTGCTGATCGGCGGCGGCCTGGCCCTTGCGGCCGCCGGCCTGGCGGGCTGGCTGTGGCTGGGACGATCCAGCGGTGGCCCCCTGAAGCTGAGCGGGCGGATCGAGGGCTACGAAACCGATCTCGGCGCCCGGATCGGCGGCCGCGTGGCTGAGGTCACGGTCCGGGAAGGGGAGCGCGTCAAGGCTGGGCAGTTGCTGGTTCGCCTCGATGACGAGGAGGTGCTCGCCCGCCTGCGCGGTGCCCAGGCACGGCTGGCCTCCGCTCGTCAGCAGCTGAACCAGAGCCGCTCCCAGATCGATGTGGTCGACAGCCAGATCCGCGAATCCCGTCTGACCGTGGCTCAGGCCGAGCAGGACAACCTGGGCCGGGTGGGTCAGGCCAGGGCCAACCTGGCGAGTGCCGAAGCCCAGCTGGCCCAGACCCAGGCCCAGCAGCGCCTGGCGAGGGTGACCCTGGGGCGCACCGAGTCGCTGGTGCGGCAGGGGGCGGCCTCACCCCAGTCGTTGGATCAGGATCGCACTGCCCTCGAAACCTCCGAGGCCGCGGTGACCGCCCAGCAGCGCCAGGTGGAGGCGACCCGCGGCGCCCTGGCCCTGGCGGCTTCGACGGGTCTCAATCCATCGATTCGCTCGGCCCAGCTCCAGGCCCTGAGCGAGCAGCGCAAGCGCGCTGTGGCCGGGGTGCGGGCTGCCCAGAGCGATGTGCGCAGTGCCCAGGCGGCCGAGCAGCAGGTGAAGGCGGAAGCCGCCTATCTGAGGATTCACTCGCCCCTGGCTGCCGTTGTGATCTCCCGCAGTGTCGAGCCCGGCGCCGTGGTGGCCAGCGGCCGCACCCTGCTCACCCTGCTGGATCCCGCCACGGTGTATCTGCGCGGCTTCATTCCCCAGGGGGAGATCGGGCGGGTGCGCCTGGGGCAGCAGGCCCGGATCTACCTGGATTCAGACCCCCGCCGGCCATTGGCGGCGCGGGTGGCGGAAGTCGATGCCCAGGCCTCCTTCACCCCCGAGACCATCTATTTCCAGCGCGACCGTGTCAGGCAGGTTTTCGGCCTGAAGCTGGCCATCGAGGATCCGGCCGGCTACGCCAAACCGGGAATGCCTGCCGATGCCGAGATCCTCACCCCCTGATCCCGCTCACAACAACGCCGGCCGCAGCGTGGCAAGTGTTGTGGTGAGCGTGGAGGGTCTGCACAAGTGCTACGGCAGCCGCCCGGCCGTGGCCGGCCTGGATTTCAGGGTGAGCGAAGGTGAGATCTTCGGCCTGATCGGCCCCGATGGCGCCGGCAAGACCACCACTTTCCACATCCTCGCCGGGGTGATCGAGCCCAGCGGCGGCCAGGTGCGGGTGCTGGGCAGCCCTCCCCGCGAGGCCCGCGAGCGGGTCGGCTACCTCACTCAGCAGTTCTCCCAGTACCCCGACCTCAGCGTCGAGGAAAACCTGCGCTACGTGGCCGGCCTGCGGCTGGTATCCCCAGCTCTCTGGCGGGAGCGGCGCACTCCCCTGCTCAGGCGCCTGGGTCTGGAGCCCTTCGCCGATCGCCTCGCCAGCCAGCTCTCCGGTGGCATGAAGCAGAAGCTGGCCCTCTGCTGTGCCCTGATCGACAGGCCACGGCTGCTGTTGCTCGACGAACCCACCACTGGAGTGGATCCGGTCTCCCGCCGCGATTTCTGGGACGTGCTCGCCACCCTGGCGGAGGAGGGGGTCACGATCGTGATCGCCACCCCTGATCTGGTGGAAGCCGAGCGCTGCCACCGCATCGCCCTGGTGCAGCAGGGGAGGATCGAGAGCCTGGGTTCGCCGGCCGCCCTGAAGCAGGGGCTGGGGCTGAGCCGGCTGGAGCTGAGGGGGGCCGCGTCGGCTGCGGCGGAACCGCTGCTCAGTGGTGGAGCGATCGTCGATGTGCAGACCTTCGGCGACCGGCTCGATCTGCTTGTGAACGATGCGGCCACGGGAGAAGCCCAGGTGCGGGAGCTGTTCCGCCGTCAGGGGTTGCCGCTTCAGGAGCTGCTGATCACCGCTCCCACCCTCGAGAACGTGGTCGTGATCAGCCAGCGCCGCCGCTCCGGGGAGCTGCCACTGCTGCCCTTCCCGGGGGTGCAGGGCAGCCGCCGGCGCCGCGCCGATCCCGCCATCGCAGCCCGGGGCCTCAGCCGCCGCTTCGGGGCTTTCGAGGCCGTGCGCCAGCTGACGCTGGAGATCCGCTACGGCGAGATCTTCGGTCTGCTGGGGGCCAACGGTGCCGGCAAGACCACCACGATCAAGATGCTCTGCGGCCTGCTGGCCCCCAGCTCCGGCGAGATCGTGCTGGCGGGGGAGTCGAAGTTGCTGCGTGGCCCGGATCTGCTGCGCCGGATCGGCTACATGAGCCAGAAATTCACCCTCTACGACGACCTCTCGATCCGGGAAAACCTGGAGTTTTACGCCGGCGTCTACGGCATCCCGGGTCCCCTGCGTCAGCCCCGCATCGACTGGGTGATCGCCAGCTGTGGGCTGCAGGGGCAGGAGCAGCTGCTCACCGCGAAGTTGCCCGGGGGCTGGAAGCAGCGAGTGGCCTTCGGCGCCGCCGTGCTGCACGATCCCGAGGTGCTCTTCCTGGATGAGCCCACCTCAGGGGTGGATCCCCTGGCGCGGCGGCAGTTCTGGAGCCTGATCAACGCCTTTGCCCGCCGGGGCACCGCCATCCTCGTGACCACCCACTACCTGGAGGAAGCGGAGCAGTGCAACCGGCTCTGCTTCATGGTGGCCGGCGAAAAAGTGATCGAGGGCAGCCCAGGCGCGATCAAGGCTGCCCAGCCGGGCCAGGTGCTTGAACTGGTGCTGCCGCAGGATCAGCTCCAGAGCGCCACTCTTCTGCTGCGGCGGCACTGGCAGCCCTGGCGGGTCAGTCGCTTCGGCGACCGCCTCCATCTGGTGCTGGATGATCCGGAGCGGGAGGTCGAGGGCCTGCAGCTGCTGCTGAGCCAGGCCCAGCTCAGCCTGGAAGGACTGCGCCGGGTGCCCCATTCCCTTGAGGATGCCTTCATCGGCACCGTGCAGCGGGCCCAGGCGCGAGAAGGGGAGGGCAGATGAGGCGAATCCTGGCCCAGTGCCGCAAGGAGTTGCTGCAGTTCCGCCGCGACCGGCTCACGCTGGGTCTGGCCTTTCTGCTGCCCCTGCTCACCCTGCTCATCTTCGGTTTCGCCATCCGCCTTGAAACCAAGGTGATTCCGATCGTGGTGCAGGACTTTGACCGCAGTCCGCTAAGTGCCGCTTACACCGACCGCCTCTTCGCCACCGATCAGTTCCGGCCAGCCCCCTGGCGGGGCGACGACCCGGTGGCCGACGCGATCGATCGGGGCCTGGCCAAGGCGGCAGTGATCATTCCGCCGGAGTTCAGCCGCCGCCTCAAGGCCGGCCAGCCGGTGGAGGTGCAGGTGCTGGTGGATGGCACCGACACCAACAATGCCCGGGTGATCCGCAACAGCATCCAGGGCACCACGGCGTTCTTTCTCTCCGAGAAGGAGCTGCTCACGAACCCGCCGCCGGTGCAGGCGCTGACGCGGTTGTGGTTCAACCCCGGTCGCAAGGAATCGCTGTACATCGTGCCGGGGGTCTATGCCGTGGTGCTCTGGATCTTTCCCTCCCTGCTGGCCGCGATCGCGATGGTGAAGGAGAAGGACAAGGGCACGATCCTGCAGGTCTATGCCTCGGGGATCCGTGCGCCCGAGCTGCTGCTGGGCAAGGCCCTGGCCTACCTGCTGGTGGGGGTGAGCATGGCCGTTGTGGTGATGGGGCTGGGGGGGCTGATCTTCCAGCTCGGCTTCGCCGGCGACCCGACGCCCCTGCTGGTTGGCACCACGATCTATCTGGCCGCCGCCGTGCTCTTCGGGCTGCTGCTGGGGGTGCGCAGCGCCAACCAGAATGCGGCTGTGCAGGGAGTGTCGCTGGTGGGGTTTCTTTCCGCCCTGCTGCTCTCGGGCTTCATCTATCCGCTCAGCAACATCCCCCCACCGCTCTCGCTGGTGTCGGCCCTGATCCCGGCGCGCTACTTCATCGTCATCAGCCGTGATGCCTTCGTCAGAGGAACGGGCTGGGCCGGTGTCTGGCTGGATGTGCTGATGATCCTGGCCCTGGCGGCGCTGCTCTATCTGGTCACGCTGCGCTCCCTTGGCTCCCTGCAGCTGGCCGATGGCGGTGGTGGCGGGCCGTGAGGATCCTGTGGCACGGCTGGCGAGTGCTGGTGGCCAGTCGCCTCTGGGCCCTGCTGCGCAAGGAGGTCCAGCAGATCCTGCGCGACCGGCAGCTGATCAAGTTGCTGATCATTCCCCCCACCCTGCAGCTGCTGATCTACGGCTTCGCCCTCAACCCAGAGGTGCACAACCTCAAGCTGGGGGTGGTCGATTACGCCCAGGTTGCGGCGAGTCGGGAGCTGGTGTCGGCCCTCACCGCCAACCGGATCTTCCTGGCCAGCTCCTATCCCAGCAGCGAACAGGAGCTGGCCCGGCAGGTGGAGCGCGGAGAGCTGACGGCCGGCCTGGTGATCCCACCGAACTTCAGCAAGCGGCTGGCCAGCGGTGACACCGCCCGGGTGCAGGTGTTCATCGATGGCGTCGACGCCAACAGCGCCGGCATCGCCAGCGGTTACATCCAGCAGATCCTGCGCCGGTTCCGGCCGGAGGCGGGGGTTTTGCCGCCCACACCGCCGGTGCGCACCCAGGTGCGCTTTCTCTACAACCCCGGTCTCACCAGCAGCTGGTTCTTCGTGCCCGGGGTGATCGGTCTGGTGCTCACCCTGATCGCCACCCTGGTGTCGGCGGTGACGCTGGTGCGCGAGAAGGACAGTGGCACGCTCGAGCAGCTGCTGATGACCCCAGCTGGCGCCTGGGAGATCCTGCTGGCCAAGATCCTGCCCCTGGTCGTGTTGCTGATGGGGGATGTGCTGCTGGCACTGGCCCTCGGCCGGCTGGTGTTCGGTGTGCCCATCCGGGGCGATCCGTTTTTGCTGCTGGCCCTCTCGGGGCTGTATCTGTTCGTGGGGATCGGCGTGGGGATCATGCTGGCCACGGTCTGCCGCTCCCAGCAGCAGGTGATGCTCACGGCCTTCTTCATCACCTTGCCGATGGTTCAGACCTCCGGCGCGATCGCGCCGATCGAGAGCATGCCGGCCTTCTTTCAGGCCCTCTCCCTGCTCAATCCCCTGCGCCACTACATCGCCATCCTGCGGGGGCTGCTGCTCAAGGGTGTCGGTCTCGAGGCACTCTGGCCCCATGCCCTGGCCTTGCTGGTGATGGCGCCGCTGTTGATGGCCATCAGTGTCTCGCGCTTCCGCAGCCAGCTGAGCTGATCGGTGCTTTTGATCGGCGCCATATCCCCTTAGGCGTTGCGTTGCTTCACCTGGGCCTCAGAGGGGCGTGCGGGGCGCAGGGCTGGGGAACAGGGACAGGAAGCCCTCGCGGCGCAGGTTTTCGGCTTCGGCGGTGGCATTCCAGAGCGATTCGAAATAGAAGAACGCCACCCCCATGCCCCTTTGCCGGGCCGTCTGCACCTGATCCTGAATCAGCTGCATCGGTGCGGGCTTGGTGCGCAGGCCTGTCATCACGCCGATCGCGGTGGGGATTTTCTTCCGGGTTTCCGCGAGCTCGGGGCGCGCCACCTCGGCCGCAAAGCTGGCGACGTCGGGGCGGTAGAGCTGCACGATCACTTCATCGACGATATTGCGCCGCACCCAGCCTAGCCAGTCCTGCAGCTGCAGCTTGTAGGCGAAGTCGTAGTAGTTGGGGGAAACGGAGACGATCGACCTGGGCTTTTTGGCATTCACGGCCTTGTCCAGCTCGACCATGAAGGCCGTGATCTTGTCGGCTCGCCACTTGATCCAGGCCTGATCCATGGGGTTGCTTGGCACCGGACGATTGGTCTCCTTGGTGTAGAGCGCTTTGGTGTAACTGTCGTAGCCGAATTCATTGGGCAGGCTCATGTGGTCATCGAACTGGATGCCATCGCCGTCGTAGTTGCCCACCACTTCCAGCACCAGCTCGGTGATGAACTGCTGCACCTCCGGCCTGAAGGGGTTGAGCCACACCACTTCTCCGGCAGCGCTGATCGATGTGCGGCTGCCGTCCTGCCGCTGGGTGAGCCAGCTCGGATGTTGCTGGGCCAGCTCCGAAAAGGGTGGAGCCATGAAGCCGAATTCGAACCAGGGGATCACGAGCATGCCTTTTGCATGGCCCTCACTGATCACATCCGCCAGGATGTCCTGGCCTTCAAGGCCCTTGTAGGAAAACGACTGAATCTTTCGCCTACGGGTCACCTCACTGGTATGAATCGCATAGCCGGAATTCCAGACCACCGGATAGACGGTGTTGAAATGCATCTCCTTCAGCTGGTCCATCGCGGCTCGCAACTTGGTGCGATCGCGCATGGTGCTCATGTCGTTGGTGGTCATCCACACGCCGCGGATCTCGCTGCGGCTGGCCTGGGCGGCACTGGGGGCGGGCAGGGCCTGCACCATCGCCAGCAGCAGTCCGCAGAGCATCAACACCGGCAGCAGCCATCGCGTTCGTCTCAAGGTGCCGTTCGGATCACAAGCCGGCCGACGTTAGCGGCAGTTTCCGCAGCTCTCCAGCGATCGCGGCAGGAGAGCGTGCAGGCAACGGAGGGGGCGGGATTCGAACCCGCGGAAGGTTTCCCTTCGCCGGTTTTCAAGACCGGAGCCATCAACCACTCGACCACCCCTCCAGGGCGCTGCCATCGGCCCGAGAACCGCTGACCTGGACAGTTTCCCATGGAACCCGGGACGAGGCGGCGGGGGCTGAGGATGGATCGCGCCACGGCAGTGCCGACCATGGCCTCCAGCAGAGCATCGTCGGATCCAGCGGCTGAGCCGGCGGGGTCTGATCCAGTTCAGCGAGGGGGCGCTCTCCCCTGGGGCTTGCGCACCTACGTGATGGGGGTGATCAATCTCACCCCCGATTCCTTCAGTGATGGTGGCCGCTACCCCACCCCCGCTGCCGCCCTGCGTCAGGCCCGGGCGATGGTGGCCCAGGGGGCTGATCTGCTCGATCTCGGCGGCCAGAGCACCCGGCCGGGGGCCGCTGAGATCAGCGCCGAGCAGGAACTTGGGCGGGTGCTGCCGGCCCTGGAGCTGATCCGCTCTGCATGGGCCGATACAGGAGGCCCACTGATCTCGATCGACACCTTCCGGGCCCCGGTGGCCGCGGCTGCTCTGGCGGCCGGCGCCCACTGGATCAACGACGTGAGCGGCGGTCGCCGCGACCCCGAGATCCTCTCGGTGGTGGCGGAGTTCGGCTGTCCCTATGTGCTGATGCACAGCCGCGGCGACAGCCGCAGCATGGATGGGCTGGCCGCCTACGCCGATGTGGTGGCCGAGGTGCGTGAGGAGTTGCTGCGCGCCAGCGAGGCGGCGCACTCGGCGGGGATCCGGGCTGATCAGCTGATCTGGGACCCGGGCCTGGGCTTCGCCAAAACCACCGAGCACAACCTGGCGCTGCTGCGGGGGCTGGCAGACCTGCGCCGCGAAGGTTTCCCCCTGCTGGTGGGGCCTTCGCGCAAACGCTTCATCGGCGCGGTGCTCAACGAACCCAGACCCCGCGCGCGGCTGTGGGGCACGGCGGCTGTCTGCGCCCAGGCGATCACGCAGGGTGCCGATGTGCTGCGGGTGCACGATGTGGCGCCGATTGTGCAGACCGCCCGGATGGTGGATGCGATCGTTCGCTCCTCGCCGCCTGTGCCGGCTCGTGAAGGACCCGAAGCTCCGGTAGGCGGTTTTTCCGCAAACTCTTAGGAGAAGCGATCGAGCGTCATCACCTTGTTCCAGGCCGAAACGAAATCGGTCACGAACTTGGCGGGTCCATCGTTCTGGGCATACACCTCCGAGAGGGCCCGCAGCTGGGAGTTGGAGCCGAACACCAGATCCACCCGGGTGCCGCTCCAGCGCAGCTCGCCCGTGCGGCGGTCGCGTCCTTCGAAGCTGTCGCCGGCCTCTGAGCTGGGCGTCCACACCGTGTCCATGTCGAGCAGGTTCACGAAGAAGTCGGTGCTGAGGGTGCCGACGCGGTGGGTGAACACGCCATGGGCCGAGCCGCCGGTGTTGGCACCCAGCACCCTCAGGCCGCCGACCAGCACCGTCAGCTCCGGTGCGCTCAGGCCCAGCAGCTGGGCCCGGTCGATCAGCAGCTCTTCCGCCCGCACCTTGAAAGCCCGCTTCTGGTAGTTGCGGAAGCCGTCGGCCTGGGGCTCCAGCACCGCGAAGGAGGCGGCATCGGTCTGCTGCTGGGAGGCATCTGTGCGGCCTGGGCTGAAGGGCACCTCCACGGCATGGCCAGCGGCGGCAGCGGCGGCTTCCACCGCCGCGCCACCGGCCAGCACGATCAGATCCGCCAGCGACACCCGGGTGCCATCACCCTGGGCCGCGTTGAAGCTCTGCTGAATCCCTTCCAGCACTGCCAGCACCCGCGCAAGCTGCTCGGGCTGGTTCACTTCCCAGTCTTTCTGGGGCGCCAGGCGCAGGCGGGCGCCATTGGCACCGCCGCGCTTGTCGGAGCCGCGATAGGTGGAGGCCGATGCCCAGGCCGTCGCCACCAGCTCCGGCACCGTCAACCCCGAAGCCAGCACTCGGGCCTTGAGCTCGGCGATGGCAGCGGCGCCGATCAGGGGATGGTCAGGGGCGGGGATCGGGTCCTGCCAGATCAGATCCTCATCCGGTACTTCGGGACCGAGGTAGAGCACCTTCGGGCCCATGTCCCGGTGGGTGAGCTTGAACCAGGCGTGGGCAAAGGCATCGGCGAAGGCCTGCTGATCCTGGTGGAAGCGGCGAGCGATCGGTTCATAGATCGGATCGAAGCGCAGCGAAAGATCCGCTGTGGTCATCATCGGCCTGTGCCGCCTCGTGGGGTCGTGGGCGTCGGGGATCAGGTGCTCCTCGCGTACATCCTTCGCCCGCCACTGCCACGCGCCGGCCGGGCTCTTCTCCAGTTCCCACTCGTAGCCGAAGAGCATCTCGAAGTAGCCCCGGTCCCAGGTGGTGGGATTGGGCTTCCAGGCCCCCTCGATGCCGCTGGTGGTGGCATCGGCGCCCTTGCCGCTGCCGAAACGGTTGTGCCAGCCCAGCCCCTGCTCCTGCAGGCTGGCCCCTTCCGGTGCGGGTCCAACCAGCTCCGGACTGCCGGCCCCGTGGGCCTTGCCGAAGGTGTGGCCGCCGGCCACCAGAGCCACCGTTTCCTCGTCGTTCATGGCCATGCGCGCGAAGGTTTCGCGCACGTCCCGCCCGGAGGCCACCGGGTCGGGAACGCCACCCGGGCCTTCGGGATTCACGTAGATCAATCCCATCTGCACGGCGGCGAGGGGGTTCTCCAGCTCCCGATCGCCGCTGTAACGCTCATCGCCGAGCCAGGTTGTTTCGCCGCCCCAGTAGATGTCTTCCTCCGGCTGCCAGATGTCGACGCGGCCGCCGCCGAAGCCGAAGGTGGCAAAGCCCATTGATTCGAGGGCGCAGTTGCCGGCCAGAATGATCAGATCGGCCCAGGAGAGCCGGTTGCCGTAGGTCTGCTTGATCGGCCAGAGCAGCCGCCGGGCCTTGTCGAGGTTGCCGTTGTCGGGCCAGCTGTTGATCGGCGCGAAGCGCTGGTTGCCCGTGCCGCCGCCGCCGCGGCCATCGCCGGTGCGGTAGGTGCCGGCGCTGTGCCAGGCCATGCGGATGAACAGACCGCCGTAGTGGCCCCAGTCGGCCGGCCACCAGTCCTTGGAGTCGGTCATCAGCGCGTTCAGATCACGCTTCACGGCGGCGAAATCCAGTTCGTTGAACGCCTGGGCGTAGTTGAACTCAGCCCCGAGCGGATTGGAGGCCGGCGCGTGCTGGTGAAGGATCGAAAGGTTGAGCTGGTGGGGCCACCAGTTGCGGTTGGATTGATCCCCGGCGGTGGTGGGGGCCCCGGAGCGGCCTGCGAAAGGGCACTGGCTGATGGCCGTCATCGTCCGTCTCCTCTTGGTGCCTGGAAAGACTTCACCTGTTCGGAACCTAGGCAGACGATCGCCCTGCGGAACCACTGCGTCATATCCCTTAGGGCTTGCACCTTGACGTAGGCTCAGCCATCCAGGACTTTCCCCCGCGAGCTGATGAGGGTGCTGCCTGTCTGCTCGGAAAATCAGGTTTTGGGGTGTATTTATCGCTCGGAAATGATCATTACCTGGATATGATCTTCACCAAGATATGATCTTCTTGCAGATATTGTCTTCGTGTAGATATGATGTTTGCTCGGATATGAGCTTTGTTAATCGACTTCTTCCGCATGGAGTAGTTTCGGCGGGAGAGCCAGCCTGCGCAGGCCATAGTCCTGTGATCCCAACAGGTGTAGGAATTGCATAATCAGGCCTGGGAATTGCATCTTGAGGTCAACTGGAGCCTGGTTTCAGTCGAACCGTCAATATCTGAATTGATGTCTTGTTGCTCCGATGAGTCCAGCAACGTGGCGACTCAGGCGCTGCTGGGCTCGATCGCGGCTGAGATAAAAACCGCCATCCCAGGCGCTGAGTTGCGCCTGTACCTCAACCCAGTTTCCCGAGCAGAGCATGCCCGCATTTATATCCACTCCAGGTTCATCAGCAAGCAGCAGTTCTTTCTGGATAAGGAGCTTGGTCAGAACAAGCTTACCCCGTTTCTGCGTATCCGTTGCCAGAACGCTATTGCCGATCTTGTGGCTGATCTCTGCAAGCCGATGTGCCTGTTCCATCTGCTCTGGCTTGCTGACACGGCTGCCATCTTCTGGCAGGAAGGTGATCGGAGTCGATAGTCTGCCATTGCGAATGTCGCTTTTGTTGTTGCGTCTGGCTCGCTGGTCCCTGTGACACTTCATACAACTCACCATCAGCCTCAACTCAAGTTGTTGGGGCAACCTGCGGAGCAAAGCCGATGGCTTCTTATTCCTTTTGGAATCATTATTCTGCTTTGCTTGGGAAGTGTGTATTCCTAGAGTATTTTCAGGACTCCCTTGGAAGGGGAGCTTGGAATCAGTGCCACACAAAGCCTGCTTCCATTTACATTTGGTTTGGTCTTTTATGCTGGCATGATGCCAATTGCGGGTTTTTGTATTCCTCGTATTGGTACTCGCGTCACGACAGTTATCGGAGGTATTGTCGTAGGCTTGGGCTATATACTTGCCAGTTTTGCTACTCATGTTGGAGCTCTTGTTGTCACCTACGGGATGATCGCTGGAACAGGTGTGGGCATTGTCTATGGTGTCCCCATAGTGGTCGTCTCTCGCTGGTTTCCTGATAAGAAAGGCCTCGCCGTGGGCTTGACGATTATTGGTTTTGGGCTTTCGCCCTTGATTACGGCTCCTCTTGCCAATCAATTGATTGAAGCCTACACAGTTCGCCCCACCTTGCGCCTGCTTGGCATTGCTTTTACGTTCATCATCCTGGCTCTTTCTCTGGTGATGAAGTTGCCGCCTAAGGGCTGGCAGCCTCGGCACCATGCTGCTGCTGTTGCTGGCTCAGCCCTGGTCAATACCCGAAACCTATTCCATCATCGATCGTTTTATGGGTTATGGCTCTGCTACGCGATCGGAACCCTGGTCGGCTTGACCGCGATTGGTATTTCCAGTTCAGTCGGGGAGGAAATAATTGACATCAATCCTACTGTGGCAGCCTGGAGCGTGTCTTTATTCGCTTTGTTTAATGGCGTCAGTCGTCCGCTGTTTGGCTGGTTAAGCGATCGGTTCAAGCCCCACTATGTTGCCATATTGTCCTATGCGCTGATCCTTATTGCCTGCGTGCTGATGATCAATGCTGAAGCTGGCCAGGTTGCCACATATCTGGCTGCCTTCTGCTTGTTCTGGTTCTGTCTTGGCGGGTGGTTGGCCATGGCTCCAACCATTACTCTCCGCTTTTTCAATCCCGAAAAGTATGCCCAGAATTATGGAATTGTTTTTACTGCCTATGGAGTTGGTGCCTTGATTGGTACTTTATTAGCTGGTCATATTCGAGATCTGTTCGGAAGTTATGACCTTGTCTTCTATCCGATGGCAGTTCTGGCTATGATTGGTGCCGTTATTGCTTGCCTGCTGCTTAAGCGAGAGCGATCTACTGCCTGACAAGTTTGCATTGACATCTTGTAAGTCTAACCTGCGGTGACTAGTGGATCATGTTTGCTATCTGCAGCGCCCTCTGTCCATGAATGATGATCACATCCTGCTGTTGTGCATCGCCATCGGTGGGGTGGCGTTTTTGTACTCATCTGTTGGTCATGCAGGCGCTTCCGGCTATATCGCCGTCTTGTCGCTGGCCGAGTTGTCACCCAGTGCCATCAAGCCAACCGCGCTGATGCTCAATATTCTTGTGGCGACGATTGCCACATGGCAGTTTGCACGACGCGGCCACTTTTCATGGTCACTATTTTGGCCATTTGCTGTGTTGGCAGTGCCCATGGCGTTTGTTGGTGGCTACCTCAATCTTCCAGTAACCGCATTCAGGCTCATTGTCGGAGTCGTGCTTGTTCTGTCGGCTGTGAGATTCATTGTTGGTCAAAGTGCTGATACGGCAAGCTCGCCACCGGCAATTGCCTGCGCAATTCCAATCGGTGCTGGGCTCGGATTGTTATCAGGGCTTACGGGCACGGGTGGCGGTATTTTCCTCACCCCTTTGCTGCTGATGATGCGGTGGTCAACAGTCAAATCTGCTGCAGCCGTGTCTGCACTGTTCATCTTGCTGAATTCTGTGGCTGGTTTATTGGGCAATGTCAGCAGCACGAAAAACTTCCCGACTTTCGCGATCCCTCTGGCGATTGCCGCTGTCGCGGCAGGTTTTGCTGGAGCCCATTTCGGCAGTCACCGATTTCCTCACACCACCATCAAGCGCATTCTCGCCGCTGTGTTGTTGATTGCTGGCGGGAAACTGCTCATGACCGCCGCGACGTGACGCTGACCAGGGCGGTCGGTCACCACGGCTCTCAATTGGAGCCGCAGCTGGTTTTAATTGGTTGGTGGTATCAGCACGTTCTCCGATTCCGAGTCCCCCCCTGGTTCTGGTTCATGGGCTGCTCGACAGCCCAGCGGTGTTCAACAAACTCAGGCGTGAGCTGGCAGAACGACGGCCCCATCTGCTGATCCCTGCCCTGCCCCTGCGCCTCGGACTCACCCCGATCGAACAGGCTGCTGAGCTGCTCGGTGGCCACATCCGGGCGAGTCTGGGGCTGGAGGAGCCGATCGACCTGCTGGGCTTTTCGATTGGGGGCGTCATTGCCCGCACCTGGATTCAGCTGATGGGAGGGCACCAGCGCACACGGCGCTTCATCAGCGTGGGCAGTCCCCAGCAGGGAACGCTCACGGCCCAGCCCTGGCCTGGGCGCGTCTTCAAGGGCATCGCTGGTCTGAAGTGGGGCAGCGGCCTGCTGAAGCGCCTGAACGGCAACCTCGACACCCTGCACCGGATCGAGTGCCACAGCTTCTATTCCGCCATTGATCTGGCCGTGCTGCCGGGATGGCGCGCCGTGCTGCCCATCGGCGCCCGCACGGAGCTGCCGGTGGCGACACACCCCCAGCTGTTGCGTGATCCGGCTGCCATCGGGCCACTGACCAGGGAATTGCTCAGGCCGTGATCCCGTGCGTCTGAGGCCTGTTGCCCATAGCGTTAGTGGTTGCAGGACTGGTGCGCAAGATGGGCTGGGTTGGCGTTTCCATGCTGGTGCGCTGGCTGCTGGGCTGGGTCCTGGGCCTGCGCCTACCCCTCCTCCCAGCCGCCTCACCTGTTGAACCGCCCACGGTGTCGGTGCTGATCCCCGCTCGCAACGAGGAGTCGACGCTTCCCCATCTGCTCGATGGGCTTGCTCGCCAGAGCCTCAAGCCCCTGGAGGTGATCGTGGTGGATGACCACTCCAGTGATCGCACGGCCGCCATCGCCGCTGAGCCCCGAGCTGGCCTGCCGGTGGCCGTGCTCGCCTCGCTGCCATTGCCCCAGGGCTGGTGCGGCAAGACCTGGGCGCTGCACAACGGTGTGCTGGCCAGCCGCGGTGAGCTGTTGGTGTTCCTCGATGCCGACACCGAACCCGGTCCTGACTTCCTGGAGTGCCTGGTGGCGGCGCACCAGCAGCTCGGTGGACTGGTGTCGGTGCAGCCATACCACCGCACCGAGAAGCCCTACGAACAGCTCTCGCTGCTGTTCAACATGGTGGGGCTGATGGCCGTGCCCCTTGGGCCCGGTTGCGGCGTGGCCTTCGGGCCGGCGCTGGCCACCAGCCGCGCCGACTACGACCGCAGCGGCGGTCACGCGGCCGTTGCCGGCAAGGTGGTTGAAGACTGGTTCCTCGCCCATGCCTACGAACGGGCCGATCTGCCGGTGAGCGCTTTTCTCGGCTTCGGCCGGATCGCTTACCGCATGTACCCGGGCGGACTGCGCGACATGGTGGTGGGGTTCAACAAAAATTTCGCCACCGCTGCAGGTGAGGTGCGCTGGAGCTGGATGCTGGCCGTGCTGCTCTGGCTCTCCGGCCTGTTCTGGGCCGCCTGGTGCCTGCCGGCCTCGCTGCTGGGCTGGCCGCTGGTGGGTGATCGCGCCGTGCTCAGCAATGCGCTGGTCTACGGGGCCTATGCGCTCCAGCTGCTGGTGATCACCCGCCCCGTGGGTCGCTTCGCCTGGATCAACCTGCTGTTTCCCATTCCGGTGCTGTTCTTTCTCGGGGTGTTTCTGCTGGCGATCCTCAACCTCGAGCGCGGCAAGGTGCAGTGGAAGGGACGCACGTTCAGCACCCGCTGATGGCCAATTCCGTCGTTGTGGGTAACTCACATTTCAGTTGCTCACCCGCGCCGCTTCCATCTCCAGCGCAACCGCCAGGCCGACGTCCTCCACGTGCCTGGCCACCACCAGCCGGTGGGTGCCTTCCTCGGTCACGAAGCCATCCTGGGCTGGATCAAACCTGGCGAGGCTGCGCAGGGGGACCGCCAGCGTGATGCGCCTCGCTTCCCCGGCGGCCAGGTGCAGGCGCTGGAACGCCACCAGGGTTCGAGCCGGTCGCTCCAGCTCCCGGGCTGGGGGCTCCAGATAAAGCTGCACCACCTCGGCCGCCTCCATCTCGCCGGTGTTGGTGATCGTGACGCTCGTCTGCAGGTGATCGATCCGGCCATCAGCGCGCTGGAACTCGGCCGTCAGCTCGGAAGCCGTGAACTGGCTGTAGGAGAGCCCGAAGCCGAACGGAAACGCCGCGGCATGGCCGTCACGCTGGAGGCGCCGGTAGCCATGCCAGAAGTCGTAGACGACCTGCCGAGCTCGGGGTTCGAAGGGCGGCAGGTGGCAGGCCTGAGTCGGCATTGAGAAGGGCAGGCGGCCGGAAGGTGACACCCGACCGAGCAACACATCAGCCAGGGCAGCACCCCCTTGCTCTCCGGGATACCAGAGCAGCAGCAGGCCCGGAACCAGCTGCCGCCAGTCCTCGATCAGCATGGCGCCACCGCCCATCAGCACCACCACGGTGCGTGGATTGGCGCTGGCGACCTGGCGGATCAGGGCCACCTGATCCGCGGGCAGGTTCAGATCGGTGCGATCACCGGCGGCAAAGTCGCCGCCCTGCCGGGCTGAGGCGTAGCTGGTGATCCAGGCGAGCAGGTGGGCCAGGGGTCGCCAGAACGGCATCAGCCTGCGCCGCCCCACCAGGCGCAGCAGCCAGTCGGGTGGAGGAATCAGGCGCAGGATCGGGGCGATATCGCCCGGATGGATGTGCTCCCCTTCCAGGCGCCAGTCCAGGCCGGCAACCACCACAGCGGCGTCGCAGCGGGCCGCCAGTGCGGCCGCTGCCAGGGGGCTGCTGCCGCTGGCCTGCTCGATGCGCAGGTCGGGAGCCGCGGCCCGCAGCCCATCCAGCGGTGTCACCACCGTTCCCGGCAGTGGCCGGGTGTCCGAGGATCCACGATCCCCCAGGTTGGGTATCGACGCCAGCCGGCCGATCAGCGCCAGGGAGCTCAGGCCTTTGAAGGGCAGCACCTGCCCCTCGTTGCGCAGCAGCACAATCGAGCTGGTGGCCGCCTCGCGGGCCAGGGCACGGTGCGTCTCGCAGGAGCGAAGCGACGCCGGGTAAGCACCTGCAGGCACCCTCAGCTGCACCTGCAGCAGTCGCAGCACGGCCTCATCGATGCAGCCCATCGGCACCCGGCCGTCGGCGACGGCCTCCGGCAGGCATCCTGCGAACACCATCCGGAACGGCATTTCCAGGTTCTGGCCCGCCAGTACGGCGGCGACGCCATCACGCACGCCGAAGATGAAATCGCTGACCACGAAGCCGCGGAATCCCCAGCGCTGCTTGAGGATCCGTCGCAGCAGCTCCGGGTGCTGGCCGCACCAGTGGCCGTTGACCTGGTTGTAGGCGCTCATCATCGAACCGGCCCCGGCTTCCACGCAGTCCCGGAAGTGGGGGAGATAGAGCTCATGCAGCACCCGCTCGCTGACCTGCACGTCGACCAGGAACCGGGAGCTGTCGATCGAGTTGAGGGCGAAGTGCTTGACGCAGGCCACCGCATGGCGTTCCAACCCACGGGTCATGGCGGCCCCCAGGGCTCCCACGTGCACCGGGTCCTCCCCATAGGTCTCCTGGGCCCTGCCCCAGCCAGGGTGGCGCAGGAGGTTGATGCAGACCCCGGCCACCCAGTTGGCGCCGAAGGATCGGGCTTCACGAGCGATGGCCTCCCCGATGCGTTGCTCCAGGTCGGGATCCCAGCAGGCCCCCCGGGCCATCGGCACGGGGAATGTGGTGGCTCCACCCTCGAGCACCACGCCGCGGGGGCCATCGACGAACTGAAGGCCCGCCAGGCCAAGACGGGGCACCTGCGCCGCCGGCCAGGGATGGCGGTGGGAGGCCTGATGGAGGGCGATGTCCGCCATGCCGGACCAGAACGGGGTGTCACCGTCGAGCAGCTCCAGCTTCTCGGCCGTGGTGAGTTCGGCAAGCAGCTCCAGAGACTTCTCCTGGCTCGAGGATCCGCGCTCGTGCATGGTCACCCCTTCAACGGAAGGACCCTCTCAGGATCGCAACGCCCGGGCCAATGGCAGCAGATCAAACGGCTCCACGAGCTCCGGAGCCATCCCAGCATCAACCCGTCCGGCGTGATGCCGAACGGGTTCAGTGATCAACTGGCTTCAGCAGTGGTGACACCTTCAATCCGGTCTTCGATCTCCTGATAGATCTCCTGCAGCTGGGCGATGTTCTCATCGCTGGTGTCCCAGTAGCCGCGGCCGTTCACTTCCAGCAGGGTGCCAACGATGCGGCGGAAGCTGTGAGGGTTGAGCTCCATCAGCCGCTTGCGCATCTCGGGATCGTTGATGAAGGTGTCGTTAGCCTCTTCGTACACGAAGTTATCCACAGCGCCGCTGGTGGCGCTCCAGCCCAGGGTGAAGTTGAGCCGTTTGGCCACCTCGCGCACCCCCTCGTAGCCGGAATTGAGCATGCCCTCGTACCACTTGGGATTGAGCAGCTTGGTGCGGGAATCCAGGCGGATCGTTTCGCTCAGGCTGCGCACCTGGGCATTGGCGGTGGTGGTGTCGGCGATGTAGCTGGTCGGGGCCTTGCCGTCATCGCGCAGGCCGGCAATCAGCTTGGTGGGATCGGAATCGAAATAGTGGCTCACATCTGTGAGCGAAATCTCAGCCGAATCCAGGTTCTGGAAGGTCACATCGGCGGTTTTCATCGCCGACTCGAACACCTCACGGTTCTGGTTCATCTCACCGGGGTTGTCGGCGTTGAAGGCGAAGGTTTTGCGCGACAGATACATCTCCTGCAGGTCGCCCTCCTCCTCCCAGGTGCTGTTCTCCACCGCCAGGTTCACGTTCGAGCTGTAGCTGCCGCTGGCATTGGAGAACACCCGGGTGGCGGCCTCGCGCAGGCTGATGCCCTGTGCCGCCGCCTGCTCCTGGGAGTGCTTGCGCACGAAGTTCAGCTCCAGAGGCTCCTCGGCCTCAGCCGCCATCTTCACGCCCTGGTCAATCAGGCCCATCTGGTTGATGAACAGATCGCGGAACACCCCGGAGCAGTTCACCACCACGTCGATGCGGGGACGGCCCAGCTCTTCGAGCGTGATCAGCTCCAACTTGTTGACCCGCCCGAGCGAATCGGGCACGGGGCGCACACCGATGAACCAGAGAATCTGGGCAAGCGATTCGCCGTAGGTCTTGATGTTGTCTGTGCCCCAGAGCACGCAGGCGATCGTTTCCGGCCAGGTGCCCTGCTCGGCCTTCTGACGCTCGATCAACCGATCCACCACCACCTTGGCCGCGGCGATGGCGGCGCGGGTGGGAATCGCCTGGGGGTCGAGGGCGTGGATGTTCTTGCCGCTGGGCAGCACACCTGGGTTGCGGATCGGATCGCCACCGGGGCCAGGAATCACGTATTCGCCATCAAGCGCCCGCAGCAGGCTCTCCATCTCCATGTCGGCGCAGATCTGCTCCAGGCAGAAGCGCAGGTAGCCGAACAGTTTGTCGAGCTCGGTGGGCTCCACCGCGGCGAAGCCCGAGGCACGGCAGGAACTCAACCAGGGGCTGGGCCGCTCGTAGCCAAAGCGCTCAAGCAGGGCGAAGAACCAGCCGAAGCGGCCTTTGAGATCCACCCGACCATCACTGCCCGTGACTGCGCGCACCATCGAGGCCACGGCGGCGCGGCAGGCCTCGGTGATCCGTTGGTTCAGCTCCACATCGACCAGCACCCCGGCGTCGTTGCCGCGATACACCTCATCGATCGTGCGGCCCAGGCTTTCAGCCAGCAGAGCAGGCAGGCTGCGGTACCCCTCCTCCTCCCGCTCCAGGGCGGCGATGTTCACCAGGGTGGCAATCGCCTCCTCGGCTGTGGGCGGCTTGCCGATCGTGTGCAGGCCGCAGGGCAGCAGCCGACTCTCGATCTCCATCAGCTGGCTGTAAAGAGCACCCACCACCCCGTCACGGCCGTCGAGGTCGAGCTCGCTGGCGTCCACCTCCGGCAGGATCACGTCCTTGTCGAGGTTGCACTGGCGGGCGGTTTCCACGATCGCGTTGACGATCTGCACCCCACGGCTGCTCTCACGCAGCTGCTGGTAGGAGCCCACGAGTTCGCCCAGTTCCTTGAGGCCCCTGTAAAGGCCAGCGTTTTCGGCCGGTGGTGTGAGGTAACTGATCGTGGCGGCGTAGCCCCGCCGCTTGGCGATCGTGGCCTCCGAGGGATTGTTGGCCGCGTAGTAGTAGAGGTTCGGCAGGGCGCCGATCAGGGAATCGGGGTAGCAGGTGTCACTCATGCCCATCTGCTTGCCGGGCATGAACTCCAACGAGCCGTGGGTGCCGAAATGCAGCACCGCGTCGGCACCCCACACCTTCTCCAGATAGGTGTAGTAGGCGGCGAAGCCGTGGTGGGGGCTGGCGCTGCGGGAATAGAGCAGCCGCATCGGATCCCCCTCGTAGCCGAAGGTGGGCTGTACCCCCACGAACACATTGCCGAAGTGGCGGCCGTAGATCAGCAGGTTTGTGCCATCACTGTTGAGGTTGCCGGGAGGCTTTCCCCAGTTTTCTTCGAGCCGCTCGGAATAGGGGGTGAGCCGCTCGTATTCCTCCACGCTCATCCGGTGGGCGATCGCCAGCTCCGGTGCCCCTTGGAGCGCCTCCGGGTCGTTGATCACAGCCTCCATCAATGCCTTGGAATCCCGCGGCAAGTTCTGCACGTCGTAGCCCTTGCGCTTCATCTCCTCCAGCACCCGGTGGATCGAGCCGAACACATCCAGGTAGGCGGCGGTGCCCACGTTGCCCTTGTCGGGCGGGAAACTGAACACTGTGATCGCCAGCTTCTTCTCGATGCGGGGTTTGGTGCGCAGCGAGGCCCAGCGGATCACCCGCTCGGCGATCGCCTCCACTCGGTCCTGGAGGGTGTGGGCTTTGCCGGTGGCGTCGTCGCGGCCGCTGAGCACGATCGGCTCGATGGCGCCATCGAGCTCGGGAATGGCGATCTGCAGTGCCACCTGCACCGGGTGCAGCCCCAGGTCGCTCTCCTCCCATTCCTGGGTGGTCTGGAACACCAGTGGCAGGGCCACCATGTAGGGCCGGTTCAGCTTCGAGAGCGCCTCGATGGCGCGGGGATGGTCCTGGCGGGCTGGACCACCGATCAAGGCAAAGCCGGTGAGGCTCACCACCCCATCCACGATCGGTTGGTCGGGGTCGAGCGGGTCGTAGAAGAAGGCCTTGACCGGTTTGGAGAAATCGAGCCCGCCGCAGAACACCGGGATCACAGTGGCGCCGCGGTATTCCAGTTCCTGGATCACCGCCACGTAGTGGGCCTCATCGCCGGTGACGATGTGGCTGCGCTGCAGCACCAGACCGATCACCGGACCGCTTCTGGCCTTCTCGCTGAGGTCGGCGCGGCTGGCGTTCCAGTTCAGGTATTCCTTGAGGTCCTCGAACATCCCGGGAGCCATGGGGTGCCACAGGCCCAGATCCGGAAACACAACAGGTTCGGCCACCTGAAGTTCGGGTCGGCCGCTGTCGCCCCGGGGGAACACATATTTATCGGCCAGCATCAACAGGAAGTTGCGCAGGTTGTCCGGCGTTCCCCCCAACCAGTACTGAAAGCTGAGCATGAACGAGCGCGCATCCTGCGCCTTCTCCACCGGCAGATACTTCAGAACCGTGGGCAGGGTGTTGAGCAGTTTCAACATGGCGTCCTGGAAGCCGGCCCCATTGGCCTCCTTCCGCTTCTTCATGAAGCTGGCGATGGCGCTCTTGCTCTGGCCCAGCTGGGCCATGGAAAACGTGCCGAGCTTGTTGAGCCGCATCACCTCCGGCATCGAGGGAAACACCACCACCGCTTTCAGCCGGTCGCGGTGGGGTGCCACAGCTTCCACCACTTTCTGGGCCAGGTCTTCGATGAAGATCAGCGAGGCGATGAACACATCGGCTTCGGCCACATCGGCGCAGAAGGCGGCGTAATTCTCTGGGTCGCGCAACTCCTCGATCAGGTAGCCGCTCAGGTCCACCGCCAGGGCCGGGTTGGTGGCGTTGAGGCTGGTGGCCGCCTGGGTGAGGGCGTTCTGGTACTGGGGCTCAAGCACCACGTACACAGCGCGCATCACAGCCCGACCCTCACTGCCGGCGGGAGCCTCGCCGTTGCCAGGGGTGACCCGGCGGTTGGCGGAGCGAACCTGCGTGAACATCGGCGCTGGGGTTGAGCAATGTGAAGGAGCCTACGAAACCTGCCCCAGCCGCGCGACTTTGCGCCCCAAGGCGTTACAGGAGCGTGGCCGGGGCAGGAATCGCCGCCATAGGCTCCCCCCACGTCGCGATTCCGCCCGGCCCATGCCCCCCACCGATGCGCTCCCTGCTTCGATCCCGGTGGTGGTGGCCGGTGCCCTGGGCCGGATGGGGGCTGAAGTGGTCAAAGCCGTCACCGCGGCTGGGGATTGCCGCCTGCTCGGCGCGATCGATACCACTCCCGGCAAGGAGGGGGCGGACGTGGGGCTGGAGCTGGGACTGGGGGAACTGGAGGTGGCGATCACCGCAGACTTCGAAGGCTGCCTCTGCCAGGCCAGCCAGGCGGTGCGGAGTGATGGCCCAGGAGCTGGCGCAGTGCTGGTCGACTTCACCCATCCCTCGGTGGTCCACGAGCACACCCGTGCTGCGATCGCCTATGGCGTCCATCCGGTGATCGGCACCACTGGCCTGAGCCCCAAGCAACTGGGCGAGCTGGCGGTGTTTGCCGAGAAGGCCGGCATCGGCGGTGCCGTTATTCCCAACTTCTCGGTGGGCATGGTGCTGCTGCAGCAGGCCGCCGCCGCCGCCGCCCGCTTCTACGACTTCGCCGAGCTCACCGAGCTGCACCACAACCGCAAGGCCGATGCCCCCAGCGGCACCTGCATCAAGACTGCCGAGCTGATCGAGGAGCTGGGCAAGACGTTCAACGAGCCCCAGGTGGAGGAGCACGAAACGCTGGCGGGCTGTCGCGGTGGTCAGCGGGAGAGTGGTCTGCGGCTGCATTCGCTGCGGCTGCCCGGGCTGGTGGCCCACCAGGAGGTGATGTTCGGCGCCCCAGGGGAGACCTACACCCTGCGCCACGACACGATCGAGCGCTCCGCCTACATGCCCGGCGTGCTGCTGACCCTGCGCCGGGTGCGCCAGCTCCAGGGTCTGGTGTATGGGCTCGAGCGCCTGATCTGAAGCGATGCTGATCCCACTCAAGCCAGGTGAACTGCAGCGCCTGATTCCGGCGGTGGCCACCGGGCCCCAGTTCAGTTTCTGCAGCGGCAATCCCCAGAAGATCCTGCAGCGGGTGCTGATCTCGGTGATCGGCGGAGTGATCTCGCTGCTGATCGCCCAGAGCCAGTTCTCCTATCGCTTCGGTTCGGTCTGGCTGGTGGCGGGTTTTGTCCTGCTGCTCTACGTGCTCTGGGGCCCGATCCTGGAAGCGGGACGACGCAACGCCACCCTGCGGCGCTACCCGCGGGCGGCGATCTTCGAGGCGCGGGTGGGTGATCTGTTCACCAAGGAGCTGGTGGAGCAACGCAAGGAGCAGGCGGATCAGCGCGGCCGTCTGGAGCTGGTGGAGAACCGCCGCACCTGGCTGTCGCTGGAGCTGGAAGACGACGACGGCTACCTGGGCTCAGTGCGCTTCCCGATGGAGAAGAAGCACCAGACGATCCGCCGCGGCATGGTCATTCGCGGTCTGGTGCTGAGCGAACGGCCTGATTTTTCGCGGATCGATGCCATGAGCGACGCCTGGATCCCGCAGCTCAAGGCCTGGGTGGGTGAGTACCCCTACCTGCTGCGGCCCGCATTCGAGGAGCTCTGCCTGCGACGCCTGCGCTGAAGCGGCTTTCAACCGGGCTCGCCCTGGAGTTGCTTCCGCCAGCGGGCGTTTACGTTCCGCAACAATGTGTTACATTCAATTCATCAACCCAGGAGACCTCATGGCCCAAGCCACCGCCACCGCCCCCAGCTCGGCTCCTGTCAGCGCAAGCGAGCGCGCCACCATCCGCGGCGCCACCGTCACCACTGAAGACGGCGGTCGCCTCAATGCCTTCGCCACCGAGCCCCGCATGGAAGTGGTGAGCGCCGAGAGCGGCTGGGGTTTCCACGAGCGCGCCGAGAAGCTGAATGGCCGCATGGCGATGCTCGGCTTCATCGCCCTGCTGGCCACCGAATTCGCCCTGGGTGGCGAGGCCTTCACCCGCGGCCTGCTCGGCATCGGCTGAGCCCTGTCTCCGCATTCCCCATCCCGCCGCAGCAGAATTTCTGTTGCGGCTTTTTTGTGGCCGCAGCTGAGCACATGAGCGTTCTTGCCCCGGCCCCTGCGGCGGCCCCAACTCGTCCTCTGATTTCCGAGTGGTCGACCATGCCTAGGGCCCACGTGCTCGGCGGGGGACCCACCGGTGCCTTGACGGCCCTGGCCCTGGCCCAGGCGGGCTGGCGGGTGCAGCTCACTGATCCGCTCAGCGGTGCTCAGCTGCAGGCCCGCCGTCGCGCTTATGCCCTCAGCCATTCCAGTCGCCTGTTTCTGCAACGCCTGGGCCTCTGGCAGCAGCTGGCGGAGCTGGCGATTCCTTTCCGCTCGCTGCGGCTCTGTGATCTGGAGGCGGGGCGAGCGATCGGTTTCGGCCCGGCCGAGGTGGGCTTCGGCTCCGCCAGCCCCGCCGAGGCGGGTGCCGTGGGCTGGATCCTGCAGCATCAGCTGCTGATGCGATCTCTGCTCGAGCGCCTCGAGGCTCACCCCGCCATCAGCCTCAGGCTGGGAGAGGCCGAATCCCGTGGGGTGCCATCCCTTGATCCCGACTGTCTTGGCCCGCCTGATCTGGTGGTTGCCGCCGATGGCAGCTCCTCGCCCACCCGGGAGTCGGCTGGGATAGGGCACTGGCGTCTGCCCTATGGCCAGGGCTGCCTCACGGCCCAGGTGCGCCTGCGCAGCTCGGCCCCCGATCAGGCCTGGGAGCTGTTTCGTCGTGAGGGTCCATTCGCCGTGCTCCCCCTCGGCGATGGCACCGCCCAGATGGTCTGGAGTGCTCCTGCCGGGCGGCTGCGACAGCTGGAAGCGCTTGATCCCGTCGCCTTCCTCGATGCCCTCGCCGCCACACTTCCGGACAGCCTGCAGCCCGAGGCCCTGCTCGAGCGGCCCCGGGCCTTCCCGGTGGCCCTCGAGCTAGCCCGCAGCTTCCACCGCGGCTCGCTGGCGCTGGTGGGGGAGGCGGCCCATCGCTGCCATCCGGTGGGCGGCCAAGGGATGAATCTCTGCTGGCGGGATGTGGAAGAACTGCAGCGTCAGGCCCTGCGGGCGGCCGCTGGAAAGCTCTCGCCTGCCGCGGTGGCCGCAGCCTATGGACGCCGCCGCTGGCCTGATGTGCTGCTCACCCTGCTGAGCACCGACTTGCTGGTGCGGATCTTCTCCAACCGGCAGCCGCTGCTGCTGAGGGGCCGCCGCCTGGCTCTCGGCCTGATGGGCCGCTCCAGCACTTTGAGGCACCTCAGCCTCAAGGCCATGACCCTGGGTCCTTGCCGCCTCGCGGCTCTCTGGTCAGAGTGAGCACAGCCCGGCTTCGGCCCCATTGAGTCTGAGCATTCCAGTGATCCGATGGTGATCAGCACCTCGCCCCAGCCGATTCCTTCCTCCGCCCTGGTGCGTTATCTGCGCCATGAGCAGGGTCTGAGCGAGAGCGCCCTGGCGCTGGGGATTCGCCAGGCCGATCAGGAGCAGGCTCCCCTGCCGGTGATTCTCTGGCGCTTCGGGCTGATCAGCCTGGATCAGTTCGATCAGGTGCTGGCCTGGCAGGACCAGCAGACTTGATCGTCGACAACCGAGCTCAGGCGTAGATGATCAGGGATTCCACCGGATGCTCACCCGGCAGGCGTGCCCGTCCGCCCAGGCCCGCCAGCTCCGCCACGAAGCCATAGCCGCAGAGGTCGCCGCCGGCTTCAAACACCAGCTGGGCACAGGCAGCAGCGGTTCCGCCGGTGGCCAGCAGGTCGTCGATGATCAACACCCGCGGGCCGCCGGAAAGGGCATCGTGCTGGATCTCGAGGCGGTCGTGGCCGTATTCCAGGGCGTACTCCACGGCACGCACCTGGCCGGGCAGCTTGCCGGGCTTGCGCACCGGCACGAAGCCGATCTCAACGGCCGTGGCCAGGGCCGTTCCCACGATGAAGCCCCTCGATTCGATACCCACGATCAGATCGGGGCGCAGCTGCTCGCAGAGTCCCGAAAGCTGGCGCACCACTTCCTTCCAGCCGCGTGGGTCGCGCATCAGCGGGGTCAGGTCGCGGAAGAGGATGCCGGGCTTGGGGAAATCGGGCACATCCCTGACCAGCTCCCGCAGATCAATGGGCTTGCCCAACTCGGGAGATGCGTTGCTCAGGGCCATGAAGGAGCGATCGGGTGACGGATCGGCGCAGGCGCTGGCATCATCGCAGCCATGGCCGACGTCACGATCACCGCTCCAAACGCTGAAGCCGCCGTGGTGCAGTCCCCACCACCACGGCCTTCTGCCCGCCTCTCTCGCCGGGGACTCGAGCGGCTCGACCTGATGCTGCTCAGCGTCGAAGCGCTTGATCTCAACGGAGGCGAAGCCATGGTCTGGATGGCCAATCAGCTCGGCTTCGGCTCCCTTTTCCCCAATCGTGTGGAGCTGTGGAAGCGGCGCTGCTACAACCCGTTGAGGTTGGCCTGCCGGCGGGGCGTGCTCAGCGAAGCTGAAACCGATGCCCTGATCAGCCTGCTCTGTGCCATGGCCGATCGGCTCTATCCGATGTTGCGCCAACTGCTCTCGGCTTCTGAGCCGGAACCGGTCACCCAGCAGCGCTGGCAGCTGTTCCGCAGCCGGCTCGATGAGCTGGTGCGCGAGCGCCTCAATCCCCGTCGCGGCGGCGTGCAGAAGTTGCTGGATCCCCAGGAGGGTCCCAGTCTGCAGCGGCAGTTGGTGCAGGGTCTGGCCTTCGGCTCCGGCCGGGGTGGCTTCGATCGTCTCAAGGCCAGCCTGATGGATGCCGCGGCATGAAACTCAGCTATCGCTTCGAGCAGACCAGCTGCCGTCTGCGCATCGACGGACTCCCGGATCTGTCCGCCGGGCATGGCCCTGAGGTGATCGGCATCCTCTCGGCCTGGGAGCTTGATCTGGCAGGTCATCCCACTTTGGAGGGCAAACGTGATCACCTCCAGGCCCTGCTGGCCGCGGTGCTGCCCTATGCCCGCCACCTGGTGAGTTCCGTGCCACGGCCGATGGGGGTGGCGACTGATCCGGTGCAGATGGAGCCGATCTCCTCCACGAGGGCTGGCCTGCGCAACCGACTGGCCCACCGCCTGCGCCTGCTCAGCAGCCAGCCCGACACCCAGCCCCTGGAGCTCAGCTTCGACGACGCCGAGTTGGCGGACCTGGTGCGCTGTCTGGATCAGCTCCGCCTCGATCCCCGCGTTCAGCTGGGGTTCAGCCTGCCTCCAGATCGCCCCCTCCACCGCCGCGAAATCCTGGAGCGTGTGCCCCTGCGCCAGCGCCTGGCCCCCCCTGCCGCCGGTCTGGCCGCCCTGGCCATCACTGCTGCGCTGGGCCTGATGGTGCCTCTGCCGCGCCCCACGGCCACACCGGCTGCCAGCCCCGCAGCCACGCCGACCTCGCCCCTCACCCCTCCCCGCTAGGTGACTGGCCCATTGACGATCGAGAACCTGTGGCCACACTCAATGGGAGAGTCCCCTGGGGTTGATTCGTTTGGCGTTGATCCGGTTGCCGATGATCCCGCGCTCCATGGTCCCGCTGCGATGACGACGAAGCCATGACCACCAGCTGGTCTGAACTGCGCCGACGGGTGAATCGGCTGGGGGCCTCCCTCGATGTGGTCGTGCGCAGTGATCCCGAGGTCTGTGGCCTCAGCGGCAAGGACTTTCACCTCTCGCTTCACCACGGCGGCCAGGGGGATTGCACCGTGGCGGGTCTCAGCCTGGTGGATTGCCCCAATGAACTGGTGCTGCTGGAGTTCGAGCGTTGGATGCGCGGCGCGGGCTACAGGCTCGATTGAGAAGCCGTCGCCATGAAGACGCACCTTCCCGATCCCGGCCGCAAGAGCCCGTTGCCTCGCAAGGTGTTCGCGCGCCAGCGGCGGAGTGGTTCGGCCTGGCGGGAGGGGGGCCTGGCTCTGCTGAACGGGGCGGCGGGAACGGGGCTGCTGCTGCTGCTGATGCAGCTCCCCAGCCGCCTGGATTCGCTGCTGGTGATCAGCAAGGTGATCAGCGCCCTGATCCAGGGGCTGAGCCAGATCGGCATGGGTCTGATCAGCCTGCTGGTGGGCCTGCTGCAGGCTTTTGGGGTGTTGCTCCTGCTGGGGCTGGCGATTGCCGCACTGCTGTTGCTGATCAACGGGGTGTTCCGCCTGCTGCGTCTGGCCATACCGGGGCTGGGCGGGGTCATGGCACTGCCAGCTGGTCTGGCTCGACTCGTCTGGTCGGTGGTGCGAATCCGGCCGCCGGATCGCCCCGAGCGTTGAGCTCAGGGCCGGGGCGCCAGCGACCGCCGCGACTCCCACAATTCCTGCAGGCTGATGGAGCCATTGCTGTTCAGGTCGATCTTGGAGAACCGCCGGTTCAGCCAGCGAAAGGAACTTGCCTCCTGGCGGCTGAGCTGGCCGTCACCGTTGCGGTCGGCCTGGATGAACACCGTCTGCAGTCTCACCCCCAGGAAGGCCGGCTGACTGGGGGCCAGGTCGGTGGGCAGCAGGTAGCCCCGGCCCCGCTGATCCAGCCGCTGGAAATTGGTCTCCAGATAGGGCTGGCCCCGGCTTTCCTGGGGAGTCACTCTGCCGTCGCGGTTGCGGTCCAGTCGCTCGAACCAGGCCTGCTTCTGCTGGTGGTACAGCTGCAGCGAGCGGGTGTCCTGAGCGAGGCCTGGACCAGCCTGGTTGAGCAGGAGCAGGGAGGCCATCAGCGGCAGCAACGTGCTACGGCTGGTGCTGCTGCTGATGGCCTTAGCCAGATTGGTCCTCGTTCTGGAGCTGGTGGGCGACGCCATGGCCATCACCTTATGGAGGTGCGCGGGCCAGGTCAGCCTCTGCGGCGGCGGTTGCAGGGGCCAAGACATGACCGGACCTGTCTGCAGGGCCGGCCAGTCACCTTTGGCAAGGCGCCCCGAGGGGGTGCCCCCTGGGCGCGGTGGGTTCCGCTCCATACAGTCAGGCCAGCTGCGGCCCCCCCTTGAGCCGAACCCACACGATCTGGGTCGTCGATGACGACCCAGAATTGCGCCAGTTGTTGGGTACCTACCTCACCGATCAGGGCTATGAGGTCCGCTGTCTCACCGACGGCCGCCAGCTGATGGCCCGGCTGGAGTTCCAGCGTCCCGATCTGGTGGTGCTCGATCTGATGCTGCCGGGCGACGACGGCCTGACCCTGCTGCGACGCCTGCGCGACGCCAGCGACGATCTGCCCGTCGTGATGCTCACGGCCCGCGGCGAGGCGGTTGACCGGATCATCGGCCTTGAGCAGGGCGCCGATGACTACCTGGCCAAGCCGTTCCTGCCCCGGGAGCTGATGGCCCGCATCGAAGCGGTGCTGCGCCGCCGCGGCTCCCTGCCGGCCGGCACTCCCCTCGCCGATGGCGAGCTGGTGCACTTCGGCGACAACGTCCTGGATCTCTCCGCCCGCACCCTGGAGCGGCAGAATCAGGCGGTGACGATCACCAGCGGTGAATTCAGCCTGCTGGCCGCCTTCGTGCAGCATCCGCACCGTCCTCTTTCGCGGGAGCGGCTGATCGAGCTGGCCCGGGGTCCCGCCAGCGACACCGACACCCGCAGCATGGACGTGCAGGTGTCGCGGGTGAGGCGGCTGGTGGAGCCCGATCCGAGCCGGCCGCGCTATCTCCAGACGGTCTGGGGTTATGGCTACGTCTTTGTTCCCGACGGCCAGCCCCGCAACCGCTGAGCCATGGCCCCCGCGATGCGCCCAGCTGCCCTGTCGTTGCGTCTCGGGGTGTTTTTTCTGGGGGGATGGGCCCTCAGCCTGGTGCTGCTTCAGGTCCTGCTCGGCACCCGGACCGGCCAGGCCCAGATCGCTCAGATGGCTCCCCAGGTGGCCCTGAACCTGAGGCTTTCGGAGCTGGCGCTGGAGCGCTTCCCGCCGGCCACGGTCTCCCAGCTCAGTGGGCTGCAGCTGGGGGTGGGCCAGCCACCGCGGCGTCCCCGCAGCTGGGGCCTGCTCGGCCAGGGGGATGATGTCCGCCTCGAGCGGCAGGCCGATCAGCTCCAGCTGGAGCTCTGCCGCCGTCTGCCCCGCTGCCCCGAGGTGGTGCCGAACCATGGCGCTGCCCGTGGTGTCTGGATCGAGCTGGCCTCACCCCTGGAGCCGGTCTGGCTCTATGCCTCGATCCGGCCCCGTTTCGGCTGGCCACCCGACCCGCTGCTGGTCACCCTCTCGCTGGCGAGTGGCAGTGTGATGGCAGGGGCCCTGTTCCTGCTGCTGGAAGTGCAGCGGCCGCTGCGGCAGCTGGAGAGAGCCATGGCTCGGGTGGGCCTCGAGGCACAGCCCGAGCCGATGCCCCAGCGGGGTGCTCCCGAAGTGCGCCGCCTGGCTCAGCGCTTCAACTCGATGCTCCTGCGCCTGGAGGAGAGTGAGCGTGAGCGAGCCACGATGCTGGCAGGGATCGCCCACGACCTCAAGACCCCGCTCACGCGCCTGCGGCTGCGCCTGTCGATGCTGGGGGATGCTTCCGCCAGTGCCCGGGCTGGTGCCGATCTCGACGATCTGGAGCGGATCACCGGTCAGTTCCTGCTCTTCGCCGGAGGCGGGGGAGCGGAGCCAGCGGTGAGCGTGCCCCTCGCGGAGCTGCTGGCGGAGCTGGCCGCCCGTTACGACGGCCAGCCGGTGGAGCTGGATCTGGCCCCGGTCACTGCCACGGTTCAGCCGATCGCCCTGGGCCGAGCCGTGGCCAACTTGATCGACAATGCCCTCAGCTACGGGCAGCCGCCGGTGAGGCTGGTGCTGCGTGCCTGGCAGCAGGACGGTTTCGAGCTGCAGGTGTGGGATCAGGGGGAGGGCATCGCTGAGGATCAGCGCTCCCAGGCGCTGATGCCCTTCCAGCGGCTTGACGAGGCTCGCGGCGGCCACGGCCACTGCGGCCTGGGTCTGGCGATCGCCCAGCGGGTGGCCCGCACCCATGGCGGTGAACTGCGGCTGGGGGGTGAGCCCCTGGTGGACCTCTCGCCCCAGGAGGCTCCCGGGACGTTCTGTGTGAGCCTCTGCGGCCATTCCCTGGTCGCTGGACGTGTCAGGGCCTCAACAATCTGTCCTTAACCCACACCCTGTTCAAGGGGATGCCTCTAGACAGGGGGCATCGTTGGGGGTTCGGAGCTGAGCTTGATGGCTAAAGACAAGAGCAAGAGTGACGGCAAAAAGCCCAGTTCCGCCAAGCACGGCTCCGCCAAGCACGGTTCCGCCAAGACCAAGCTCAAGTCCAAAAAAGGCAGCCATGGAGACTCCAGCCTGGATCTCTCCTTGAGCGGCTCCCATTCCCCATTCCCCCCCAATGGTGAGAATGATCGCTACCACCCCTCCCATCTGCTGGGGGAAAGTGAAGACGATCTGGGAGCCCCCCCAGAAGATAAAGTTGTCAAGCTAAGCCGTAAGTTCTACGAGAAAGAGCTGGAGAAACTCCAGGTCGAGCTGGTGAAGATGCAGTACTGGGTGAAGCACGTTGGCTTTCGCCTGATTATTCTCTTTGAAGGTCGTGATGCCGCCGGCAAGGGCGGAGCGATCAAGCGCATCACCGAACCGCTCAATCCCAGGGGCTGCAATGTGGTCGCCCTGGGTACGCCCTCGGATCAGCAGCGCACCCAGTGGTATTTCCAGCGCTACGTGGAGCACTTCCCGGCAGCCGGAGAGATCGTCATGTTCGATCGCAGCTGGTACAACCGGGCAGGTGTGGAGCGGGTGATGGGCTTCTGCACGGAATCTCAGGTAGAGGAGTTCATGCAATCGGCTCCCCAGTTCGAGCGCATGCTGGTGCGTTCGGGAATTGTTCTGCTCAAATACTGGTTCTCAGTCAGCGACGAGGAGCAGGAAGTTCGTTTTCGCTCCCGGCTGGATGATCCAGCCCGTCGTTGGAAGCTTTCACCGATGGATCTCGAGTCACGTGACCGTTGGGTGGAGTTCTCCAAGGCGAAAGATCAGATGTTCTCGCACACCAATATCCCGGAAGCGCCGTGGTTCACCGTTGAGGCTGATGACAAGCGCAGGGCTCGTCTCAACTGTATCCGCCATCTGCTCTCCAAAATCCCTTACGAGGACATGACGCCTGCACCCATTGAACTGCCTCCGCGCAAGACTGTTGGTGATTACCATCGCCCGCCGATGAACGAGCAGTTCTTTGTTCCCAACGCCTATCGCTGAATCACCAGCCCTCCCGCCCCCATTGCCCCCTGGCCATGACCAGTTCCGACGACGATCCGGCCCCGGGTCCGGACTACTCCCAGCCCTCCCAGTCCGGAGAGGGGCCCGAGGACGCCCTGACCGTGCCCGCCACGGCCCCCTTGCGGGGTCCTGAGGGCAGCCTGCTCTACACGGGAATCGACGGTCGCCAATACATCGTCTGCGGCGATCCTGCCCAGGCCCTCGACCAGGAGCTGATGGCCTCCTTTCAGGCTCTGCGTTCGGGAGCCCAGGATCTGGAGGCCCTGATCCGGGGTGCCCAGGACTGGGTGGAGCACGCCACCGACCAGGGCCTGAGCCCGGAGGTGGCCCGCCGCACATTGCTCTCGCGTCTCAGCCAGGCCCTCGACGATCAATAGGGTGGCTCAGGCTCAGTGGAGTCGCTCGAACCAGAAGCCTGCCAGTTGCCAGCTGCTGAAGAGGAAGATCAGCAGGAACAACCAGTTCAGCCAGGGGGGACGTTGCTTGTTCTCCAAACCCATCAGCCTTTGGCGGCGGCAACGGCCCAAACCTATCGGCTGGTCTGGCCATGGGGCACCTGGGTCAATCCTTGGGCTGCTCAGAGTCGCAGGGGACCAACTCCCCGGAGGAGTCGCTCTGACACAGCCCCCAGCGCTGGCCGCTGGCGCCATCCACCCAGCGCAGCACCTGCGGCCCGCCAGAGCCGCCTGGCGCGGCGGGAACGGTGATCACCGCCAGCCTGGCCCCGCCCCTGCGGTAGTCGAAGCGGCAATAGCCCAGCCCCGTGCCGGCGCAGCCACTGAGGCTGGCCAGAGAGCTGCCGGAGCGCTCCTGGTCAAGAGCAGCTGGGCTTGCGGCTGGGGCAGGCCGCCAGCCCAGCTGCAGCAACCGTTTGTCGGCCGCGATAACCGGTTCACCCACCCGCAACAGTGACGCCAGGCCCTGGCTGTCGTTCCGGCGCTGCTGGGCCAGGGCCAGTCCGGCACAGCCCAGCAGGGCCAGCAACAGAACAGCCCCCAGGGAGCGGCCGCCCCAGCGCCCGATGGGACAGCGGGGGCATTGGGGAAGCGGACCTTTTCGAGCCGTTGCCATGGACATCCCCGCGGTGTATTCCTTCCTGGGTTTTCCCGGCTGGGGACCTGTTCATCTCTATCTTCCCCATCAGGGGGATCCGGCCGGGGCGGCCCTGAGGCTGGGCGCAGCCCTCGAGGCCTGCCAGGCCGATGGGAACGGTCCCGGCGGGCTGGTGGCCGGCTTTCTGCGCTGCCATCTCCAGGCTGAACCCCTGGGATCTCCGGAGTTTCGCCGTGATTGCCGCTACCGCTATCTGATCGTTTACAGGCCTCAGGGGCGCTGGGCGCTGCGGATCACTGTCTGGCGGCATCCGATCGCTGAGCAGGGCTGGCGGCGGCGGTGCGGACCGATCGAGCTGGACGGGTTCCTCAGGCGTTTCCATCCATGCCGGGGGACGCAGCGGCTGGCTTGGTCCGCCTGAGGTCGTGAAGGCCCTCCAGCTGGTTGTAGACCGCCAGCAGCTGCATGCGGATGTGATCGGTGTTCTCAAGCTTGGCCAGGTTGGCGAGGACCGCCTCGATCTGGTCCTTGCTGTCGATCAGCAACCGGCATTCACTGGTACCGGGTTCGTAACTCATGGGGACTCGCGGGTGGAAAGGAACGGAATGGCGTACGCCCTCTGCATCGTGATGGCATCACCATCCAACGGAAAGGAAGGCGCTGATGCTGTTGGATCGGTTGCATTTCAACCGATGTCATCTGGTCCTGACAGGCTGCTGAGCTGACGGGGCATCAGCACCAGGAACAGCCACCACCACAGCAGCACGCCTGCCGCGAGCGGAACGGTAAGCCACCAGCGTCCGAGCCATAACCAGCTGCCGGTGATCATCAGCACACCGGTGAGCAGGATCGACCAGGGCTGGCACCACCAGGGTTTGAGCTGCCAGATCGACACCGCCCCTGGTGCTGGGGCGGTGTTGTCGGGGGCATCGCTCATCGGTTGAGGGGCATCAGGAATGGAACAGCAGCACCAGACCCATGCGCAACTGGTGGAACTCCCGTTCCTCGCGGCTGAGATCCAGCCCTACATCGAGCCCTTCCTTGAGGGCGGCCTCGTAGGGGGGGATGGAGGGTGCTGCACCAGCACGCCAGAGGGCGGCGATTCCCACGGGGGTGGCATGCCAGCTGAAGCATGGGGTGAGCCCGATCGAGGGTTCCTCGAGGGCGTCTTCAAGCAGGTCGCGGATCGGCATGGCTGACTGAGCTCCGTTCAGCATCCAGATCCAGGCCTGGGCACGCAATCAGCTGAGAGTTTTCGTGATGTGGTGGCGAGGGCGCGGGCCCTACCCTGCCGCCATGTCAGGACTGCCCAGCCGGATCGCCCTCGTGCATGAGTGGTTCACACCCCGCTCGGTGGGGGGCTCTGAACTGGTGGTGCAGCAGATCGATCGGCTGCTTGCTGCGGGTCGCCCCGCCGCCAGCCTCTTTGCCCTGGTGGATGGTGAAAGTGACCGGCCGGGCAGCTGGCTGCAGGGCCGGCGCATCCGGACCAGTTTCATCCAGCGCCTGCCCTGGGGGGTGAGCCATGTGCAGCACTACCTGCCGCTGCTGCCCCTGGCCATCGAGCAGCTGGATCTGGCCGGTTATCCCCTGGTGCTCAGCAGCAATCACCTGGTGGCCAAGGGGGTGCTCACCGACCCGGACCAGCTTCACATCAGCTATGTGCACACACCGGTCCGCTACGCCTGGGACCAGATGCAGGCTTACCTTGCCGGTTCCGCCATCGCCCGCGGACCCCTGGGACCGTGGTTGCGCTGGCAGCTGCATCAGCTGCGTCAGTGGGATGTGAGCAGCAGTGCCCGGGTCGACCATCTGCTGGCCAACTCCAGCTTCACGGCGCGGCGGATCTGGCGCTGCTGGCGCCGTTCCAGCCAGGTGCTGCATCCGCCGGTGGAGGTGGACCGCTTCCGCCCTGACCTGCCCCGGGAGGACTTCTACCTCTCCCTCTGCCGCCTGGTGCCCTACAAGCGGGTGGATCTGGTGATCGAGGCCTGCAACCGCCTGGGGCTGCCCCTGCTGGTGGTGGGTGACGGGCCGGAGCGGAGCCGCCTGCAGGCCCTGGCCGGCCCCACCGTGACCCTGCTGGGGGCTTGCTCTGCCGAGCGGGTGACTGATCTGATGGGGCGCTGCCGGGCCTATCTCTACGCCGGTCTGGAGGATTTCGGCATCGCCCCGGTGGAGGCCATGGCCGCGGGGGCTCCTGTGATCGGCCTGGGTCGGGGGGGGCTGCTCGATACGGTCCGCTGCCTGGCTTCAGGGACTTCCCATCCCACCGGCCTGCTGTTCGAGCAGCAGAGCGCCGCAGCCCTGGTCCAGGCGCTGGAGCATTTCGAGCAGGGACAGTTGTGGCACCGTCTGCCGCCGGAGCGCCAGCGCCAGTGGGCCGAGAGCTTCTCGCCTGAACGGTTCCGCCAGAGGCTGCAGGTGGTTCTGGAGCGTCGCTGGCAGGGGCATCAGAGGCGCCTGCGGCGCTGTGCCTCTGGGGTGAGTGACCGCGAAAGCTGGTGATTGAACCAAACGATTTTTAGTATTCCGACACCTCGGGGGCGTTGATGTCCGGAACGTCACTCAGCGCTTACCAGGCCGCCGGTCCCGTTGCCCGGCCCTTGCACCTGGTCCCCCAGCCCGCGGTCGCTGATGCGATGCCACCCGCGGTGCCCACGGCCGAGCAGTTGATCCGGGCGCAGTCGAAGCGCTCCCGCGTCCTCAAGCGCAGTGGCGACATCGTCTTCTCCCTGGCGGTTCTGGCCCTGGGCAGTCCCCTGCTGCTGCTGCTGGCGGTAATAGTGAAGCTCAGCTCCCCCGGGCCGGTGTTCTATGTGCAGCGCCGGATCGGCCGGGGCTACAAGGGTTTCGGCTGCATCAAGTTCCGCACGATGCGCAAGGACGCCGACCGCATCCTCAAGACCCTGCTGGAGCAGTCGCCAGAACTCAAGGCGGAGTTCAAAAAAGACTTCAAGCTCAAGGCCGACCCACGCATCACCCCGATCGGGCGCTTCCTGCGCCGCTCCAGTCTCGATGAGCTGCCCCAGTTCATCAACGTGCTGAAGGGTCAGATGAGCGTGGTCGGGCCGCGGCCGATCGTCTGGGACGAACTGGAGCGCTACGGCCGCCAGATGGATGAGGTGCTGGCGGTCCGTCCCGGACTCACCGGTCTCTGGCAGGTGTCGGGGCGCAACAACCTCAGCTACAAGGCCCGGGTCCAGCTCGATATCAGCTACGCCCGCCGCCGCACTGTCCAACTGGATCTGGCGATCATTCTGCGCACGGTGGGGGTAATCCTCTACCCGCGAGATCGCGGCGCCTACTGAGATCCTCCTGCCCAGCCCGCCAGCCCGCGCATCTGGCTCAGCCCAAGCAGGATGGGCAGGCTCAGGACCAGCCAGAGCCCCTCGAGCCGGGCGCTCAGTTTCATGATCCGGGCCACAGCAGCGGGATCGGCTGCGGAGTAACCCTCGCCGAGGATCGGTTTGGCCCTGGCCACCCCGCCGTAGTGGTTCACGCCCCCCAGCTGGACCTGGCCCGCCAGGGCAAAGGCCGCCATCGACACCCCGGCGTTGGGAGATGGATCGGCCCGCCCTAGGCGGAGGGCTTCCCGCCCCAGCTCAAGCCCCTGCCACAACCGGCCCACGGCGGCTGGCAGCGTGAACGCCACCAGCCGGGCCGGGAACCAGGTGAGCAGGTCATCGAGGCGGGCACCGGCGGTGCCCAGCCAGCGCAGGCGGCCGCGGCGGTAGCCCAGCATGGAATCCAGGGTGCTGGCGGCCTTGAAGGCCCAGGCAAGGCTCAGGGGTCCCGGAGCCCCATCAGCCACTCCCAAGGACGCCCAGATCCCAGCGCCCACCAGCATCCAGAGCAGGGGGCTGAACAGGCCGTCGACGGCGTTTTCAGCGGCAGTCTCCGCCGCCGCCCGCAGGATGGCCGACTCCGTCAGGCCGTCAACGTCGCGGCCCACGATCCAGCCCAAGCGTTCGCGGGCCTGCTCCAGGTCGCCGTCAGATAGGCCTGCCAGCACGCTCTCCACGGCCTGCTCAAGGCTGTGTCCGGCCAGGGCACTGGCGAGGCCGATCAGAAGCAGCGGCAACCCAAGCAGCGGAAGAGCAAAAGCCAGGTGCTCCACCGCCAGGCCTGCGGCGGCACTTCCCCCCACCAGCAGCAGGGTGATCAGCACCCCCCCCAGCCGCAGGGCAGCGGGCCGATCGCCCGCCCAGGTCTCCGCCGGGCTCCGCAGGCCGGTGATCACCCAGCCCATCACCTGCACCGGATGCAGCCAGCGGCGCGGGTCCCCCACCAGGCGATCGAGGCCACAGGCCAGGGCCACCAGCAGCCAGGTCCCCATTGCCGTTGTGGCGGTTGTGTCGAGGCTGGTGGCATTCACGCCTGTTGCAGGCTCCAGCGGCGATGCATCAGCAGGCCGGCGAGCACGAAGGCCGCCAGAACGATCGGCAGGGCACGCTCCAGACCCAGAACCTGACTGAGGGCTCCGATCGACAGGGTGCCCAGCAGGCCCCCCAGGACCCCCGAGCGCTCCAGCACCTGCCAGCGCACGGCCAGGTCCCCCGACGGGGCCAGAGCGTCGATCAGATGGCCATCGCTGGCGGCCGCCAGCAGGCCCATCGGCAGGAACAGCAGCACCGCCCCCCAGCCAGGCAGCGCCTGGGTGGCCGCCAGCACCAAGGCGATCAACAGATAGGGAAGCCCAGGCACCAGCCGGGGCTGCAGCGGTGTGGCCCCCAGGGCTCGCCCGAGCCCGTAGGCGGTCAGCACCATGCCGAAATCGAAGCAGTTGCCCGCGCCCACCTTGCGCACCCACAGCGCCAGCAGGGCGAACAGGCTGCCGAACAGCACCCCCTGCAGGAGGCTGCGGAGCTCGAACCCACCCTTGCGAACCGGCACCGGCACCGGCGCTGAGGCCCAGGCCAGGGGCAACAGGGGCAAGAGCAGCACCAGGGCGCTGGCGTACTGGGCGACGGCCTTGCCGATCGGGAACAGCGCGCCGGTGAGCAGGGTGCCGAGCAGCTGACCGAGGGATCTCCCCTGGCGCTGCTGCTCCATCGCCACCCGTGAGCGGCTGAGCAGGATCTGCTGCAGGGGCAGGTGGCTCATCCTCCCCCCAAGGCCGAACAGAAGCACCGCCAGCAGCGGCCAGAACACCGAAGGTCCGGTGAGTCTGACGCTCACCGCCAGCAGCAGCAGCGCGCCGGCCAACTGCAGGCCGTATCCCTCCCTGGCCTTCAGGGGCAGGGGAAGCAGTGCCGGCAAGGCTCCGAGCGCGGGGAGCAGGCTGTTGACCAGCGGCGAGGGACTGAGCCCGCTTACCAGCCAGCCGGTGGAGGCCACCGTGAGGGCTCCACCGGCCTGGGCACTGCCCCAGGCCAAGGAGGGAAGCACGCCGCTCATGACATCAGACAAGCGATACCTGTTTGCCCCTTGGCGAAGATCTAGGCCGCCTATTGAGCCGTGATCAGGAGGCCTTGAGCCAGCTGAACATGGAACGCAGGCCCACGCCCACCTGCTCGACCGGATGGGCCGCATCGCGTTCGCGGGCCTTGTTCATCTCCGGCTTGCCGGCCTCGCATTCGGCCACGAAGTTGCGGGCGAACGTGCCGTCCTGGATGTCGGTGAGGATGCGCTTCATCTCCGCCTTGGTGTCGGCGGTGATCAGGCGTGGACCGCTCACGTAATCGCCGTACTCGGCGGTGTTGGAGATCGAATCGCGCATGGCGGTGAGGCCACCCTTGACCATCAGATCAACAATCAGTTTCACTTCGTGCAGGCACTCGAAGTAGGCCAGCTCGGGCTGGTAGCCCGCGTCCACCAGGGTTTCAAAGCCTGCCTTGACCAGTTCGCTCAGGCCACCGCAGAGCACCGCCTGCTCACCGAAGAGGTCCGTCTCGGTTTCTTCTTTGAAGTTGGTTTCCAGGATCCCGGCGCGGGTGCCACCGATCGCCTTGGCATAGGCCATCGCCAGGGCACGGGCGTGGCCGGAGGCGTCCTGCTCGATCGCGAACAGCGCCGGTACCCCCTGCCCGTTCTGGTACTCCCAGCGCACGGTGTGACCCGGCCCCTTGGGGGCGATCATCACCACGTCCACATCAGCCGGTGGCTTGATCAGCCCAAAGCGGATATTGAAGCCATGGGCGAAGCTCAGCACTTTGCCGGGCTTGAGGTGTGGTGCGATCTCGGCGTCGTAGACGGCCCTCTGGGTTTCATCGGGCAGCAGCACCATGATCCAATCGGCGCGTTCGGCGGCTTCGGCCACGCTCAGCACCTCAAGGCCATCAGCCCTGGCCTTCGCTGCTGAGCGGCTGCCTTCGTAGAGGCCCACCACCACGTTCACTCCGCTGTCCTTGAGGTTGAGCGCGTGGGCATGTCCCTGGGAGCCGTAGCCGATGATGGCCACCGTCTTGCCGTCGAGCAGGCTCAGATCGGCGTCTGAGTCGTAGAAGAGCTGGGCCATCCGGCGAATCGGGCAGGGCAAACAGCGACTTTACGGTCGCGCCTGACCGCTCAGGCTTCGCCGGGGTGGGAGATCACCCGGTCGATCAGGCCGTAGTCCTTGGCCTCAGCAGCGCTCAGGAAGTAATCGCGGTCGGTGTCCTTGGTCACCTTCTCAAGGCTCTGACCACACATGTCGGCCAGGCTCTGGTTGAGCATGTCCTTGATGCGCAGGATCTCGCGGGCCTCGATCTCGATGTCGCTGGCCTGGCGCTGGCTGGTGCCGCCCAGAGGCTGGTGAATCATGATCCGCGCGTGCGGCAGGGCCAGGCGCTTGCCCTTGGTGCCCGCAGCCAGCAGGAAGGCACCCATGCTGGCCGCCAGCCCCACACAGATGGTGATCACATCCGACTTGACGTACTGGATCGTGTCGTAGATCGCCAGCCCGGCCGTGACCGATCCGCCCGGAGAATTGATGTAGAGATAGATCGGCTTGCTGCTGTCGTCGGAATCGAGGTACAGCATCTGGGCGACAAGGCTGTTGGCGACGCTGTCGTTTACCTCAGAGCCGAGGAAGAGGATGCGCTCCACGCCGAGGCGGGTGTAGATGTCGACCCAGCGCTCGTACTGGCTGCCGGGCAGGCGATAGGGAACGCTGGGGGTGCCGATGGGCATGGCGGTGGGTGTGAAACGGGATGTTGACGAATGAAAGACGAGCCGCGAACTGGCTTGGATCAGCGAGCTCAGCGGGCCTGATTCAGACCGAGCCGGCCAGGGGGACCGGCAGAGGCTTCTGGCTGGTGAGGATCCGGTCGATCAGTCCGTACTCCAGCGCTTCCCTGGGCGTTAGGTAGGTCATGCGGTCGGAGTCCTTCGAGAGCTGCTCCACACTGCGCCCGGTGTTGTCGGAGAGCATCTCCAGCATGACCCTCTTGTTGTGCAGGACTTCCTGGGCGCGAATCTGAATGTCGCTGGCCTGGCCGCGGGCTCCGGAGCGGGGCTGGTGCAGCACGATCGAAGCGTGGGGGAGGGCGGCACGGTGACCCTTGGTACCCGCCGAGAGAATCATGGCGGCCGTGCCCATGGCCTGGCCGATGCAGATGGTGTGCACCGGTGGCTTCACGTACCGGATCGTGTCGCAGATGGCGAAGGCCTCGGTTTCGAAGCCGATGGCATCGCCTGAATACCAGCTGGTGCCGGTGGAGTTGATGTAGAAGAAGATCGGCTTCTCGGGATTGTCGAATTCGAGATAGAGGAGCTGGGCAATGATCAGCTCCGTCACATCGATCCCCATCTGACGCTTGGCTTCGTCGTCGGAGAAGAGGGGCAGACCGAGGTACACGATCCTCTCCTTCAGCATCAGCGACGGCAGATCGGGCGGCGGTGTGCGCATCACGGCGGAATCGCCGTAGTAAGGGGCCGACACCGACATCTGGAAACGCTCTACAGGGCCTGAAGTGGAGCCTAGCGGGGGCCAGCCGGCTGCTGGACCTGGGCGGGCTGTTTCGGCCCCTCCTGGTCGCAGCGGGCGAAAACCATGCGCCCAGCAGGGGTCTGGAGGGCGCCGGTCACGGTCACGGGCAGCCGCTGGCCGATGCGGGCCCGGGCGGATTCCACCACCACCATGGTGCCGTCCTCCAGGTAACCCACGCCCTGATTGGCCTCCTTGCCCTCGCGAACGATCTTGAGCTGCAGGGCGTCACCGGGCTGCACCTCGGGCCGCAGGGCGATCACCAGGGCGCTCAGGTTCATCACCTTGAGGGCCTGCACCTCAGCCACCTTGGCCAGGTTGTAGTCGGCTGTCAGCAGGGTGCCGCCGGTGTCGGCGGTGAGCTTGAGCAGCTTGTCGTCGGCGCCGTTGCCCTCGTAGCGGGTGCTGTTCACCACCAGGCGGCGGCCATAGGTTTCACGCAGGGCCGCCAGCAGGTTCAGGCCGCGCCGACCCTTGCCACGCTTCTCGGCATTGCCCGAATCGGCCAGCTGCTGCAGCTCATCGATCACAGCCTGGGCCACGATCACCTGGCCTTCCAGCAGTCCCGACTCCAGCAGGCCGCGGATTCGTCCGTCGATGATCACGCTGGTATCAAGAATCTTGGCGGTGGCCGGCTGCAGAACCCCGTCGGCGACCAGCAGCGCCTCGGTGCTGGAAGGGTTGAACAGTCGCAGCAGTGTGCGCCCGTGAACCTCGGCGAGGTTGTAACCCAACACACCGAAGAACACGTTGCTCAACACCGCCGCCAGCGGCTTCACGAAAATCACTTCCCAGGGCAGCGGCAGCAGCAGGATCGGTGCCAGCAGCAGGTTGGCCACCAGCAGACCCAGGATCAGCCCCACCGCGCGGCTCACCAGAAGATCGGTGGGCATCGAGCGCACCTGACGCATCAGGCGCCGCCGCAGCAGCTGGAAGAAGAATCCGGCCAGCAGCCCGAAGAAGGCCCCGAAGCCGCCCAGCACCCAGCGCAGGCCCTCGAGGTTGGTCACCTCGATCAGCAGGTTCTCCGGCAGCAGATCCACCCCCAGCCAGCCGGTGGCTGCGCCGGAGATCAGGAACAGCAGCAGGATGATCGGGTCCACCATGAATGGGTTGTGTACTGCCTGGGACCGGGAACTCGCAGCATGGCTGATCCCACTCCATCTGGCTGGGAAAGGTATCCGTACATTTGCCTACGGACATGTGGCGAAACCTGAAGGCGACCGCGCCCAAGTCCACGCCAGCCCGTGACCGCACCCCGCGCCGCCTACCTCCACATCCCCTTCTGCCAACGCAGGTGCCTCTACTGCGATTTCGCGGTGGTGCCACTGGGGGACCATGCCGACGGGGCCAATTCCGGCTCGATCGCCGCCTATCTGCCCCTGCTGCAGGCTGAGATCGCCGCCAGCCCGAACCCTGCGCCGCTCTCCACCGTCTACATCGGAGGTGGCACCCCCTCGCTGCTCACTCCCCGGCAGATGGAGGGGGTTCTCGATGGCCTGCGGCAGCGATTCGGCTTCGCCCCCGGGGCTGAGATCACCCTGGAGATGGATCCGGCCAGCTTTGATCGTCCGCGGCTGGAGGGGATGCTGGCTCTGGGCATCAATCGGGTGAGTCTGGGGGGACAGAGTTTCGATGACGGGGTGCTGGAGCGACTGGGGCGCCGCCATCGCCGCCAGGACCTGCTCCAGGCCGCCGGCTGGCTGCGCGAGGCCCTGGCCGCCGGTGATCTGGCCAGCTGGAGTCTGGATCTGATCCAGGGGCTTCCCGAGCAGGATCTGTCCCACTGGCGGCAGCAGCTGCTGCAGGCCCTGGAACTGGGGCCGCCCCATCTCTCCGTCTACGACCTGATCGTGGAGCCCGGCACCGTGTTCGAGCGCCTGCAGCAGCGCGGGCAGCTGCCCCTGCCGGATCCGGATCTGGGGGCCGACCTGATGGACCTCACCGGGGAGCAGCTGCGCAGCGCCGGCTACGGCCGCTACGAGATTTCCAACTACGCCCTGCCGGGGCATGCCTCCCGTCACAACCGCGTTTACTGGAGCGGGGCCGGTTGGTGGGGTTTCGGCCTGGGGGCCACGTCGGCTCCTTACGGACAGCGCCTGGCCAGGCCCCGCACCCGTGAGGCCTATGCCGCCTGGCTGCAGAGCAGAGCGGCCAGCCCGCCGGCAGGGCGGCCGCCGTTCGATGAGTGGCTGATGGTGGGTCTGCGCCGGCGCGAAGGGGTGAACCTGGAGCGGCTCGCCCGGGCCGCGGGTCTGAGTACCGCTGGCTGTGCGTCGTTGCATGCCTCGATGGCCCCCTGGCGCGAGCGTGGCCTGCTGCTGGTGGAGGGACGGCGCTGGCGGCTGGCGGATCCCCGGGGGCTGGCTCTCAGCAATGCGGTGCTGAGGGAGCTGCTGGCCTGGTGGGATGACCATCAACCTCAAGAGGTGCCTCTGCCTCTGGCCGGGTCGCCGATTGCAGCCAGCCCCTGAGGGCGTCCACGCAGAGCTCGCGGCCCGCCAGCAGCGGCGCACTGAAAGGAGGTTGGCTTGGGGTCAGGCCCAGCAGGTCCGCCGTGACCCGTACCTGGCCGTCGCAGTCGTCGCCGGCGCCGATCCCGATCACCGGAATGGCCAGCTGCCGGCGCAGGCTGCCGGCCAGATCCGCCGGCACGTGTTCCAGCACCAAAGCGAAGCAGCCGGCGGCCTCCAGATCCAGCGCCTGGCGCCGCAGGCGCTCCTGGCTGATCGGGTCCCTGGCCTGGCGCCGGTAGCCCAGCCGGTGCACCGACTGGGGAGTCAAGCCGAGGTGGCCCATCACCGGGATCCCGCTGCGCACCAGCCGGTCGATCACGGCCACGGTTTCCGGCTCACCCCCCTCCAGCTTCACGGCGGCCGCCGCGCTTTCCTTGAGCACCCGCCCAGCTGCAGCAACCGCCTGATCAGTGCCGCACTGGTAGCTGAGGAAGGGCAGATCGCAGATCAGCAGCGGTTGCTGGCCCAGGGGCCGCCGCAGTCCCCGGGCCACGGCCTGGGTGTGGCCGATCATCTCCGCCAGGGTCACCGGCAGGGTTGTGGCATGGCCGAGCACCACCATCGCCAGGGAGTCGCCCACCAGCACCACCTCGGCACCGGCCTCCTCCACCAGCGCCCCTGAGAGGGCATCCCAGGCGGTGAGCATCAGGATCGGCCGCCCCGCCTGTTTGCGGGCCACCAGATCACGGGGTCTCAGGGGCACGGGCAGAAACCTCTCGGGCTTCCATTGCTACCATTGACCAGACTCGGACCCACGCGGCCCGGACGCCCAAATCTGGTCAGGACCGGAAGGGAGCAGCCACACGGGATGCTCCAGGCAGGCGTGGACTCCGGGTCACCCTCTTCAAAACCTGGAGCCTTCAGGCCTGGTCGCGCTGCCCGATCAGGGGTTGCTGGAGCGGCTCTGGCGGTTGAGCAGGAAGGGAGGGATCTTGGCGCCGCGCTGCTCTGCTTCGGCTTCGGAGTGGGTCAGCTCGGGGCTGGCGGCAAATTTCTCGCGTGGGCGCTCGGTGCGGTAAATGCTGCCCGCCTCGAAACCGGTGGCGATCACAGTCACGTGGATCTCACCTTCGAGCTTCTCATCCACAACTGCGCCCACAATGATGTTGGCGTCGGGGTCGACCACGTCGTAGATCACCTCGGAGGCGGTGGTCATGTCCTCGAGGGTCATGTCCTTGCCGCCGCTGATATTGATCACGCAGCCCTTGGCCCCGTCGATTCGGGCGGCTTCCAGCAGAGGGCTGCTGATGGCGGCCTGTGCAGCTTCCACGGCCCGTGAGCGGCCAGAGCCCACGCCGATGCCCAGCAGGGCTGTGCCTGCAAGGGTCATGACCGAGCGCACATCGGCAAAGTCAACGTTGACCAGGCCAGGACGGGTGATGATGTCGCTGATTCCCTTGACGCCCTGTCGCAGCACGTCGTCGGCGGCTCGGAAGGCCTCCTGCAGGGGCGCACCGGAGATGGCATCACGCAGGCGATCGTTGGGGATCACGATCAGCGTGTCGACGTGCTCCGCCAGCCGGGCAATGCCTTCCTCGGCCTGCTTCATGCGCTTACGTCCTTCAAAGCTGAAGGGTTTGGTGACGATGCCCACGGTGAGGGCACCGCATTCCTTGGCCACCTCCGCGAGGATCGGAGCCGCTCCGGTGCCGGTGCCGCCCCCCATGCCGGCGGCGATGAACACCAGGTCGGCTCCCTCGAGGGCGCTCTGCAGGTCGTTGCGGGATTCTTCGGCCGCCTTCTGACCGATCATGGGGTTGCCGCCAGCCCCAAGGCCCCGGGTGAGCTTCTGGCCGAGCTGCACCCGCCGCTGGGCGGCCGATTGCAACAGAGCCTGGGCGTCGGTGTTCAGCACCCAGTAGCCGACGCCTTCGAGATCCGAGGCGATCATCCGATTGACGGCGTTGCTGCCGCCACCTCCAACGCCGATCACCTCGATCCTGGCGCTCTGGCTGGGAACAATGCCGTTACTGGAGGGCGAGGAGGTCAATGGGGATCCGAGTAAGGCGTCTTGTGGGATGGGGAAGATTCCTGCGGTGAGCTGGCCGCCCGGGGAACCGTTGGCACTCATCTCGGGCAGCATTATGTCGGTGGAGGGCTGAGGAAATCCTGTGCGATGCGGCACTTTTGCGTGAAATCGATTTTCTCGCAATGCTCCGGTGAGGGTTTGCGCTCCATTTGGGAGTCCCACTCCCCTGGCGCATCAGTCCACTCCTTGCCCTGCTCGTTTCGGCTGAGCGGAATCGACCGCCGGAGCCGGCAGCCCCAGTTCGGGTTGGTTGGGGTCGCTCAGATCGATGGAGCGCACCCCCTGGCCCTTGACCTGCTTCGGCAGTTCTCCGGACAGATAACGCAACACATAGAGGCGGCGGGCGAGGTCGCCGTCAGGGCCACCGAGCTTGACCTCTCCCAGAGTGCCGGTGCTCAGAAAGAGGGTGCCGTCCGGTTCGAATCGGATCGTCTGGAGCGGACTGCCCAGGTCGTTGCGGCGGCCGATGAGCTGCACGATGGTGGGCTTGAACCGGTCCTGCCAGCCCTGCACACGGATCGCCGTTTCGGGCTGGCTACCGCTGGACCCGATGGTCGTCTGACTGATGCTTATCCAGTTGCCCAGGCGGTCGATGTAGCCCTGCTCGTTCCCACTGGCTGTGCGGCGCTCAGCCCGCGCCACCAACTTTCGGTCCATAAGCTCAATGCGCAGGCGGGGCGGCAGGATCAGGCGCTGCACCGTCACCTGTTCCACCGGCAGGGCGCCCAGGAGTTCGGAGCGCAGCCGCCGGGGGTCGAGGGTCAGCAGGGGCATGGGGAAGCGCAGTTCGGCTGCGGTGATCACCTGCTCACGGCTCACCCGTTCGCTGCCGCTCACCTCCACCTGGGACGGGCCGCTAAGGCTCCAGCCCTGGCGCAACAGTCCGTAGCCAAGGCCCGCGGCTGCCGCTGAGAAGACCACAAGCCTCCAGAAGTTGCGAAGGCGTTCCTGCCGGCGCTGCAACCGCAGCTGCCGCCGTCTTTCAACCCCTGGCGCCAGAGGACCGGGACTCACAGCTCACAACGGGATCGGGCCATCAGCTCATCCATCCAGCTCCGGGCTCGCTCGGCATCGGAGAAGGGCAGGTCCTTTTGCTGGCCATCTCCCACCAGCCGAACACGGCAGCTGCCCTGGCTTTCTTCAGTGAGGGGAGCATCACCTGATCCCAGTGACATCAGCTCCAGCAGTTCGAGCTTGCTGATGACAAACGATCCCTGGGGCTTGAGCACCCCGGCCTCAAAGGTGCTCCATGTCAGGACCCCATCGGCGAGCCGCGCCGCACCGCAGCCATCGAGTTTCGAGAGTTCCGAGCCGGCTGCCCAGTCGCGGAACAGTCGTTGACGGCGCCGCTCTAGCCAGCCGAGGGCCGTGAGCAGCACAAAAACCACCAGCAGGGGCAGCCAGAGCAAGCCGTGACTCATTCCGCCAGGTCCTCTCGAGATGATTCACCATCCCATTCTCCCGCGCTCTCCACCAACTGGTGCACGAGGTCGGCCAGTGGCACCCCGCTGGCGGCCCACAGCATCGGATACATGCTCTGGCTGGTGAAGCCGGGCATGGTGTTGATCTCGTTCAGCCAGAGCCGCTGCGCCGCTTCGTCGTAGAAGAAATCCACCCGCGCCAGCCCCTCGGCCGCCACGGCGGCACAGGCCTGAAGCGCCATGGCGCGCAGGCTCTCGCTCACGACCTCGGGCAGCTCGGCGGGGATCACGGTGGAGCTCAGCCCTGCGGTGTATTTCGTCTCGTAGTCGTACCAGTCAGCTGAAAACTGGATCTCCCCCACCACTGAGGCCTGGAGGCCGCCCCGGCCTCCAGGCCCGTGACCGAGCACGGCACACTCCAGTTCCCTGGCCGTGACCCCCTGCTCCACCACCAGCCGTGGATCGAGGTCAGCAGCCAGTTCAAGCCCCTGCAACAGGGAGGCGCGGTCGCTGGCCTTGCTGATGCCCACCGAGGAGCCCATGTTGGCCGGCTTGACGAAGCAGGGGTAGCCCAGATCGCTCTCCAGGCGCTGCAGAAGCCCCTCCGGGTCCTGGCGCAGGTCTGTTGCCTGAACGCCGGCGTAGGGCACCTGGGGCAGGCCTGCGGCGGCGAAGGCGGCCTTCATGGCCTGTTTGTCCATGCCGAGGGCCGAGCCGAGCACGCCAGAGCCCACGAAGGGCACCTGCATCAAGGTGAACAGGCCCTGGATGGTGCCGTCCTCGCCGTTGGGCCCGTGCAGCACCGGAAACCACACGTCAACGCCAGCGGCCTGGGGTGGAAGGCCCTTGAAGCCAGGTCCCTCCAGGGGCCGATGAGTTGCGGTGTCGAGCAACTGCTCGTCGGAGGCCGGTTCACCGCTGGAGAGAACGGTCTCGGCCAGCTCTGGGCCCCACCAGCGGCCCTGGCGATCGATGTAGAAGGGCCGAACCAGATAGCGCAGGCGGTTCTCGTCGTCCCTGAGGCCTGCCACCACGGTGATGGCCGAGCGGATCGAGACAGCGTGCTCATCGGATGCCCCCCCGAACACCAGGCCGACGCAGCGGAGGGAGCTGGGCATGGGGTCGGTCAGATCCGGATCGGCGCCAAACGTATCAGCGCCACCACGTCTCAGCCCACCGCAACGCCGGTGAGGGAGAAGGCGCGCACCTCCTCGATCCTCACGTTCACCAGATCCCCCGGCCGGATGGCGCCGCCCTGGAGTTCGCTGTTATGGCTGGACGGGTCCCTGGCGGGGAAGAACGTCAGCCGATTGGTGCGCGTGCGGCCCATGCACTGGCTGGGATCACGGGGGTTGCTGCCTTCCACCAGCACCTGCTCGATCCGCCCCCGGTAACGCTCACTGCGCAGGCGGGCTGTGCGCTCCACCAGGGCGTTGATCTCCTGGAGCCGATCCACCTTAACGGCCTCGCTCAGCTGATCGGGCCAGTCGGCTGCAGGGGTATGGGGCCTGGGCGAGTAGGCGGCGGTGTTCACCTGGTCGAAGCCGATCTCCTCAATCAGCGCAAAGGTGCGCCGGTACTGGGCTTCGGTTTCGCCGGGGAAGCCCACGATCACATCGGCGCTGATCGCCGCATCGGGCATGCGACTGCGGATGCGCTCGAGAATGCGCCGGTACCGCTCCACCGTGTAGCCGCGTGCCATCGCCTTGAGCACGTCGTCATCACCGCTCTGGAAGGGGATGTGGAAGTGCTCGCACAGCTTGGGCAGCTCGGCGCAGGCCTCGATCAGGCGCTCGGTGAAGTAGCGGGGATGGCTGGTGGCGAAGCGGATCCGCTCGATCCCCTCCACGTCGTGGACGTGCTGGAGCAGGTCAGTGAGGGTGTGCTGACGGCGGCCCTCCGGGGTGATGCCGGGCAGGTCGCGGCCATAGGCATCGATGTTCTGGCCCAGCAGGGTGACCTCCTTGAATCCGCGCTCCGCCAGCCCCTCCATCTCCAGCCGGATCGCCTCGGGGCGACGGCTCTGTTCGGCGCCACGCACCGAGGGAACAACGCAATAGGTGCAGCGCTCGTTGCAGCCGTAGATCACGTTCACCCAGGCGCAGACCTGGGAATCGCGGCGGGCGGTGGTGATGTCTTCAAGGATGTGGTGCTCACCAGTGGCCACCACCTGCTGACCGCTGGCCACCTGCTCCAGCAGGGTGCCCAGCCGGTTGGCGTGCTGGGGACCCATCACCAGGTCGAGTTCGGGCACCCGCCGCAGCAGCGACTCTCCCTCCTGCTGGGCCACGCAACCAGCCACCACCAGGGTGAGATGGGGGTTGGTTCGTTTGCGCTGGGCCTGACGGCCCAGGTAGCTGTAGACCTTCTGCTCAGCGTTGTCGCGAATCGTGCAGGTGTTGTAGAGCACCAGATCAGCGCTGTGCTCATCGCTTCCGGGCTGGTAGCCCATGCTTTCGAGGATTCCGGCCATGCGCTCGGAATCGGCTTTATTCATCTGGCAGCCGAAGGTGGTGATCCAGTAGCTGCCGCCCCGCCCAGTCAGTGCTGGGGCCGATGCTGTGGCACTCGCCGTTGTGGTGGTAACGCTCATCCCACAAGTTTCGACCATGGCCGAAACTTGTGGGATGCAGGTTCGTCTTCACTGGATCACGCTTACCAAAGCGGTGCCCCTGGCGATCAGCCGGGGCACCACGGCATCGGTGCGGCGGCTGGTGGTCGAGCTGGAGCACGAGGGGCTGGTGGGTCGCGGCGAAACCGGCGGCTTCGAGACCGGTCACCGGGCCTATGCCATCGAGGCGGTCGCGGCGGAGCTGGAAACCCTGCTGGCGCGCTTCGCCTCAGCCGAGGGTCTGGCCCTCGGCGATGACCTGCCGGCCTTTCAGGCCCTCGAGCCCTGGCTGACCCCGCTGTCGCCACCGGCCCGCTGCGCCATCGACCTGGCCCTGCACGACTGGTGGGGCCAGAAGCTGGGCCAGCCCCTCTGGCGCCTCTGGGGCCTGGATCGGGCCGCCTGCAGTCCCACCAGCGTCACCCTCGGCCTGGGCGAGGTGGAGCGGGTGCTCGCCAGGCTGGATCTGTGGCAGGAGCGCCTGGGCTGCTGGCCCCAGCGGGTGAAACTCAAGCTGGGCAGTCCTGATGGCCCAGCCCACGACCGTGCCCTGGTGTTGGCGGTGGGGCGGCGGCTGCAGGAGCAGGCCGGAACGGTCAGTGAGCTGCAGGTGGATGCGAATGGCGGCTGGGACCTGGCCACCGCTCAGCAGCTGATCCCCTGGCTGGCGGAGCAGGGGGTGGTGCTGGTGGAGCAGCCGCTGCCCGCCCAGCTCGACCCCGACGCCGATGCAGCCAGCTTCGAGGCCCTCGATCTGAGCTGCCCGATTCCCCTGGTGGCCGATGAGAGCTGCTGGAACCTGGCCGACCTGCTGCGCCTTGCCCCCCACGTGGATGCGGTCAACATCAAGCTGCTCAAGAGTGGCGGCCTCACGGAGGCCCTGCTGATGGCCCAGACCGCACGGAGCCTCGGGCTTGATCTGATGCTGGGCTGCTACTCCGACAGCGCCCTGCTCAACGGGGCTGCCTCCCAGCTGCTGCCGCTGGTGCGCTGGCCCGACCTCGACAGCCACCTGAACCTGATCGACGACCCCTTCGAGGGCCCCGAGCTCCAGGGCGACAGGCTGTTGCCCTCCTCTCGTCCCGGGCTTGGGGTGATTGAGTCCTCAGATCCCGCTGCAGCGGCTGCCCCGTGCTGAGCGCCGATGCGCCCGTGGTGCTGCTGCTCCACGGCGGCCTCGACAACCTTTCGGGCAAGACGGGCCTGGCGATGTTGCGCTACCGGCACGGTCCTGTGGTGGCCGTGGTGGATCCGGCCCATGCCGGCGCTGAGCTGGAGGCCATCTCCGGCATCTCCCGATCGGTGCCCATCGTGGCCGACCTCAACGCCGCACTGGCTTTCCGGCCGGAGGTGGCGGTGGTGGGGCTGGCCCCATCCGGTGGGCAGCTGCCGCCGGAGCTGAAGGCTGATCTGGCCGCTGCCCTGCGGGCCAGGCTTCACCTGGCGAGTGGTCTGCATACCCCCCTGGCCTCCGATCCGGAGCTGGCTGCCTTGCGGGGTCCTGGGCAGTGGATCTGGGATCTGCGTCAGGAGCCCCCTGGCCTGCAGGTGGCCGCGGCCCGTGCGGCAGATCTGCCCGGCGAGCGGCTGCTGGCGGTGGGCACCGACATGGCCGTGGGCAAGATGAGCGCCTGCCTGGAGCTCACAGCGGCCGCCCGCAGGGCGGGGCTGGATGGCCGGTTCGTCGGCACCGGCCAGGCCGGCATTCTGATCAGCGGCAGGGGCGTCCCCCTGGATGCCGTTCGTGTCGACTATGCAGCCGGTGCAGTGGAGCGTGCCCTGCTGGAGGCGGCCTCTGACCCAGCCTGCACCGAGGAGAGCCTGTTATTCGTGGAGGGTCAGGGCTCCCTCTGCCATCCCGGCTCAACAGCCACCCTGCCCCTGATCCGCGGCAGCCAGCCGACGGCACTGCTGCTGGTCCATCGGGCTGGCCAGAGCCATGTGAACAAGCATCCCCAGGTGGCGGTACCACCCCTGTCAGAGCTGATCGGCGTTTTGGAGGGGTTGGCGGCCCTTGGCCGGCCCATGGGCACTCCACCGCCCCGGGTGAGAGCCGTGGCCCTGAACACCGCTGGATTGGCGGAGGACAGCGCGGCCAGGGCCTGTGGAGCCATCAGCGACTCCCTGGGGCTCCCCTGCGCCGATCCGGTAAGAGATGAGCCAGCAGCCGATCGACTGCTGGCTTCAATGAGGGCGAGCGAGGGGATTCGAACCCCCGGATGGCGGCACCACAAGCCGCTGCCTTAACCACTTGGCGACGCCCGCCGTGGTCTTTGCCAATGTATCAAGCAGCCTTGCACCCTCGCCTTGCGGCCCGCCCCTTCAGTTCGCCTTGCCCGCTGGTCCTCCGCTCTGGCCGTGGCGGGAGGGGTAAGCGGGGTTGCCCTGGTCTTCACCAATCCCGGGCTGGATGAGTTCGAGAGCTTCGCGGGTGACCAGCTGGCTGAACTGGCGGTTGAGGAGGTGTGCGTCAATCGCCTGCCGATGCCCCTCAAGCTGGCGATCCAGAACTGTCCTGAGTTGGTTCGCAGTCAGCACAAGGTGCTCGGTGACCTGGCCCGGCGTAGCACTGGGCGGCAGAACTTCGGACTGTTCAGCGTCTACCGCACCCAGATTGGAGGCCCTTCGGTGCTGCCGTTTCTCGAGCTTCCTGTGTATCGCGTGCTCACGGTGGCGGCCGCCGGGCGCTTCAAGATCCTGAACACCTCCAGCGACAACGACCCAGAAAGCGCCTCAGCCGATCGTGGGCCGTGGTGAGCGCGGTTGAGTCGCTGCCGCCGCTGCTGCTGCCGCGTGCCCTGATCGATCCCCAGCGCCGTGATCTGCCCCCGGCGGATGCGGCTGGCCTGGTGGCCGTGCGTCTGATCCATCAGCATGGGCGGATCACGGCGATCGAGACCCATCTCCGCGGCGATGGGGAGCAGTTGCCCCTGGCACTGACCCCCCTGGTGGAGCCCCATGCCCACCTCGACAAGGCCTTCAGCTGGGAGCGGCACCCGAACCCGGCGGGCACGATGAAAGGGGCTCTGGCGGCCAACTTGGCCGAGCACCAGGAACGCAACCTCGAGCAGGTGTTGGAGCGGGGTGAGCGAGCCCTGGAGCGGGCCTGGCGCTACGGCCTGAGAGCCGTGCGCAGCCACATCGACAGCCTCGGTCCCGGTGCCGAGCCGGGATGGGAGGGATTGCTGCAGCTGCAACGCCGCTGGGCGCCACGGCTGGCGCTGCAGCTGGTGGCTCTGGTGCCGGTGCAGCACTGGGGCACGGCCGCGGGAGGCGCCCTGGCCCGCCGGCTCGTCAGCCGCGGTCCGCGGGGATCGGTGCTGCTGGGGGGTGTGCTGGGCGCCCCCATGGCCCCCAGCGGTGCCGATGGCGAAGGGCTGCTGGCCCTGCTCCAGCTGGCCGACAGCCTGGGAGCCCCGGTGGATCTGCACGTCGATGAAAGCGGCGAGGGGGGCGGGGCGGGAGTGGCCCTGGTAGCCAGGCTGGTGCGGCGGCACCGCATCGGCGTGCCGGTCACCTGCAGCCACAGCTGCTCGATGTCGCAGTTGAGGGCACCGCGCCTGAACCGGCTCGCCGAGGCAATGGCGGACGCGTCCCTTTCGGTGGTGGCCCTGCCCCCAACCAACCTCTGGCTGCTGGGACATCACGCTCAAGACACCCCGGCCATCCGGCCCCTGGCCCCGATCCGCCAGCTGCAGCGCGCCGGCGTCACGGTGGCGGTGGGGGGCGACAACGTCCAGGACTCCTGGCATCCGGGTGGGGATTTCGATCCACTGGAGCTGCTGCGCTTCTGCCTGCCGGCGGCCCATCTGGCTCCCTGGCAGCGGCAGGGGCTGGCTCCGTTCACCACCTCCGCCTCCCGCTTGATGGGTCTGGAGTGGGACGGGGTGCTGCGCCCCGGGGCACCCGCTGATCTGGTGGTGATCGCCGCCGGCAGCTGGAGTGAGCTGCTGGCCCGCTCTCCCCAGCGGCGGGTGCTGCGCGCTGGCCAGTGGCTGCCGGCCCCGGCGCCGCCGCAGCTGGCAGCACAGCTGGAGATGATGGCTGGAGGCGATGGCCGCGGCTATGCCCAGCGGGGCTGAGTAGACCGGACGGAGGTGAGGCCCCTGCCTGCCGTTCGCCGCTTCGGTCGCTTTGCCCCTCGATCCAGTCACCAGGCCCCCTGCCCCGGCCATTGCCACCCAGCTGCCAGACGATCTTCCAGCGCCGCCCACGCAAGCCCAGCTGGAGGCTCTGGTGGCCGAGCTGAGTTCCGTGGCCGCCTCCTCTGCCGGGGAAGCCGGCAAGGGTCTGGTGCTGATTCGCGCCGGGTCTGAGCTGGAGCGGCTCTCCCGGGATTTCTTCAGCTACTCCCCGGTGCTGACGCCCCTGCTGCAGGACAGGCTGGCCCAGCTGGTGGTCAAGGCCAGCAGCACCGAGCAGGTGCAGCTGGTGGCAGGAGCCTGCGCCCGTCATCGGGTGCCGATCACGCTGCGGGGAAGTGGCACCGGCAACTACGGCCAGTGCGTCCCCCTGGCCGGGGGGGTGGTGCTCGACCTCAGCGGTCTCAACCAGGTGCGGCAGCTGGATCCCCTCAGTGGGGTGCTGACCGCGGAGGCGGGCTGCCTGCTGGCCGACCTGGAGCAGCAGCTCGCTCCCCATGGGCGGGAGTTGCGCCTCACCCCCAGCACCCGCCGCAGCGCCAGTCTGGGAGGGTTCATCGCCGGCGGCTCCGGCGGCATCGGCTCGGTGCGCTGGGGCTTTCTGCGCGACCCCGGCCATCTGCTGGGGCTCGAGGTGGTCACGGTGGAGCCGGAGCCAAGGCTGCTGCAGCTCGATGCCAGCGCCAGTGCCCCTCTCAACCATGCCTACGGCAGCAACGGAATTCTCACGGCGGTGAGCGTGGCCACAGCCGCGGCGGTGGCCTGGCAGCAGCTGGTGATCGACTTCAGCAGCTGGAAGGCAGCGGTTGCGGCGATCCGCGCCCTCCCCGCCACGGCCATGGTCCTGAACGGCCTCTGCCTGCTGGAAGCGGCGGTTGCGAGGAATCTGCCCTGTCCGGGGGGGCATGGCCAGCCTCCGGATGGAAGCTCAGCACCCACCCTTTGCCCACCGGCCGATGGCCATCGCCTGCTGCTGCTGGCTGCACCCGATGCCCTGCCGGCGCTGGAGCCGCTGCTTGGGGCGATGGGCGGGCGGCTGGTCTGGCAGGCGCCGGAGCGGGGATGCCGCGGCGTGCCCCTGCGGGAACTCTGCTGGAACCACACCACCCTGCACATGCGTGCCCATGACCCCGGCTGGACCTACCTGCAGATGCTTCTTCCCCAACCGGAGCTCCCGGCGCTCGAAGCCCTCAAGCAACGCTGGGGGGATGATCTGCTCTGGCATCTTGAAGCCGTGCGCCAGCAGGGTTGCCAGCGGTTGGCAGCCCTGCCTCTGGTGCGCTGGCGCGGCCCCGAGGCTTTGCTGGAGCTGATGGAGCAGGCGCGGCAGCTTGGGGCCTTGCTGTTCAACCCCCATGTGCTCACGGTGGAGGACGGGGGCCTGGGGGTGATCGACGCCGATCAGGTGGCGGCCAAGTACGCCCATGACCCGGCTGGTCTGCTCAACCCAGGCAAGTTGCGGGGCTGGAGCGAACGCTGAATGGCCTAAGGACAGTCGAGGCTGAGGCGGGTGCTGACTCCCGTGGTGGGATTGGTGCCCCGGGCCCGGCGGCAGAGGACGCGCTGATCGGAGCGATCAAGTAGGGCGTCGCTGAAGTCGGCGTCATCGATCACGGCATCACTGAAGCTGCTGCCGGCGGCGATCACGCCCCGCAGCAGGGCTCCGCTCAGGTCGGTGCCGGTGAAATCAGTCCGGTCCATCAGGGCATCGGAGAGGTCGGCGCCGCTGAAATCGGAGCGCAGAAAGGAGGCCTGGGTGAGGATCGCCCCGTGAAGATCCGCGCCACTGAAATCGGCATCCCGGGCGGTCACCCCGGCGAAGGAGCTGTTGGCCAGCTGCTGCCCGCTGAAATCCTTGCCGTCCTGATTGGTGAGGGTGTAATCGACCCGCTCCTGAGCCAGGGCAAGATCCTGTACTCCCCCCATTCCTGCGCCGGACTCAAGGGCGATTGCGGCAGAGATCCAGGGGCCGCCCAGCAGTGAGATCGCGAGCAGGGCCAGCGCCATAGAAGTCAGAGCCCCCGGCCAGCCGCGCCGCTGGCGTCGGTGGTGGAGTTGGTGCTGGTGGATCTGGTCGTGCATACCCCGGGGCTTGATCAGGCGCGTGGCATGGGTCATGACGCTGCTGCGGGGTGCGCTCTCCACTCTCTCCCGGATCACCCCGATTCCTGGAGGCTGCCTGAACGGATCAGGGCACCGATCAGGTAAAGAGATCCCGCCACGACCACCGTCCGTCCGCCGGCACTGGCTGTGGCGGCGCCGAGTGCCTCAGTCAGCGAGGCGCTCGCCTCCAGGCGTCCGCTCAGCTCGGGTGCCGCTGCCAGCAGCGCCTCCAGGCTCCAGCAGGGATGCTCAGGCACCGGGACCAGCCAGGCCCGATCGGATGGGGCCAGCAGGGCCCGGACCATCGCCGGCGCCGGCTTGTTGGCCAGCACCCCCAGCACCCAGCAGCGTCGGTGCTCGGCGGCCTCGGCCTGATCCAGTTCCCGGCGCAGGGCCTGGATCGCCGGCAGGTTGTGGGCACCATCCAGCAACAGGGGCTGCCCCTGCCAGAGCACCGGTTGCAGCCGTGCCGGCCAGCGGGCGTTTTCGAACCCCTCAACGATCGCCTGATCGGGGATTCTCCAGCCCCGCTGGCGCAGGGCACGCACCAGGCCGAGGGCCACGGCTGCGTTGTGGCGCTGGACCAGGCCGGGCAGACCACTCCGCCAGCGCAGGTGGCCGGCCACCAGATCCCCTCCGTTCGTGCTGAGCGGGTCGACCCAGAGCAAGGTGCTGCCGCTTTCAACTGCGCGCCGGCGCAGCACGTAAGCGGCCTCTGGCTCCTGGGGGCCGCTCACTGCCAGGCTGCCTGGGCTCAGGATCCCCGCCTTCTCCGCGGCGATGGCCGCGATGGTGGAGCCGAGCACCTCCGCATGGTCCATGCCGATCGCGGCGAATCCCAGCACCTGGCGCTCGGGATGGACGGTGGTGGCATCCAGCCTTCCCCCCAGACCCACCTCCAGCACCACCAGATCGAGGCCGGCGTCGGCGAAGGCCTGGAAGGCCGCCAGGGTCACCAGCTCGAAGGGGGTGAGATCGTGGCGGCGGGCCAGGGGCTGCAGGTCGCTCAGCAGCCTGCGCAGGGCTGGGGCGGAGATCGGTTGGTCCCCCAACCGGATCCGCTCGCACCAACTCACCAGGTGAGGAGAGGTGTAAAGCCCGGCGTGCAGGCCACTGGCCAGCAGGGCCGCGTGCACCAAGGTGCAGATGGATCCCTTGCCGTTGGTGCCCGCCACCTGCACCGCCGCAAAGCGGCGCTCGGGATGGTCCAGGTCCGCCAGGGCGCTGCGCATCCGATCCAGGCCCAGATCAACGCCACGGCGGCTGAACGGCTCGATCAGGTCGGCGAATGAATCGATGGCTCCTCAAGGATCGACAGCAGGGCCTGCTCCAGGAGCGCCACGGCCTGGCGAAGCTGGCGGGGCTTGATCACCAGGGGTGGCACCAGCCGCACCACCCTTGGACCGGCGGGAACCACCAGCAACCCCTTCTGGATCGCCGAGAGCACGATCTGGGGGGCGGTGGGTGCTTCCGGGCGCAACACCAGGCCCTGGAGCAGGCCCCAGCCGCGCACCCCCTCCAGGAGCTGGGGGTGTCGGCTCACCAGCTCAGCCAGCAACTGCAGCAGCAGCTCGCCCATCCGCTGCACGTGGGGCACCAGCAGTCGCCGCTCCAGCTCCTGGGCCACGGTGAGGGCGGCACGACAGGCCAGGGGGTTGCCCCCGAAGGTGCTGGCGTGGTCGCCGGGACGGAAGTGATCGAAGGCCTGCTTCACGGCCAGGGCGCCAATCGGGAAGCCCCCGCCCAGCCCCTTGGCCGTGGTGAAGGCATCAGGTTCGACGCCCAGCTTTTCGTAGCCCCAGAGGCAACCGCTGCGGCCCATGCCGATCTGCACCTCATCGAAGATCAGCAGGATGCGGTGCTGGTCGCAGAGCTGGCGCACCCGCTGGAAGAAGGCGGGATCGCCGGGGTTGACGCCCCCTTCTCCCTGCAGGGGCTCCAGCATCACGGCTGCCACGCGGGGACCGTCGGCTTCGCTGCGGCTCAGCAGCTCTTCAAAGGCGGAGGTGTCGTTGTAGGGGAAAAAGTGAAACCCCTCCACCATCGGCTCGAAGCCCTGGTGGTACTTGGGTTGGCCGGTGGCGCTCACGGTGGCGAGGGTGCGGCCATGAAAACTGGCCTGGGCCGTGAGGATCAGCGGGCGCTCGATTCCGCGGACCTGATGGCCGTGCTTACGAGCCAGCTTGATGGCGGCTTCATTGGCTTCGGCGCCGGAATTGCAGAAGAAGACGCGATCGGCGCAGCTGCGCCCCACGATCCAGCGGGCCAGATCCTCCTGCTCGGGGATCCGGTAGAGGTTGGAGACGTGTTGAAGGCGGCCCAGCTGCTTGCTCAGAGCCCGGCGCATCACCCCATCGCTGTGGCCGAGGGTGCAAGTGGCAATCCCGGCGACACAGTCGAGGTAGCGGCGCCCCTGGCTGTCGCGCACCCACACCCCCCGGCCTTTGACAAGCTCCAGGGGCAGGCGGGCATAGGTGCCCATCACCGCTGAAAGCGGGGTGTGAGACACCGTCAGCGGAGTCTGCGACTCCGGGGCCGGCTGGCTGGCCCGTGGCAACGTGATGGGAGCGGTGGGACTTGAACCCACATGCCCGAGGGCGCTCGATTTTGAGTCGAGTCCGTCTACCAATTCCGGCACGCTCCCGCGGGAGTTAGCTTACTTGTGAAGGAAGAGGCTCATGGCTCCAGGCGCCGGATTGAGGCTCCGACCGCGTTGAGCTTGCCCTCGAAATCGGCGTAGCCCCGATCGAGGAACTCCAGGCCCTGAACGGTGGTGATGCCATCGGCGGCCAGGCCGGCCAGCACCATGGCGGCCGAGGCGCGCAGGTCGGTGCCCTGCACGGGAGCGCCGCTGAGGCGGGCCACCCCTTCCACCAGGGCGGTGTTGCCCTGCATGCGGATGTCGGCACCCATGCGCTGCAGCTCAGCCACGTGCTGAAGGCGGTTTTCGAAGATGTTCTCCACCACCATGCTCGTGCCCTGGGCGGTGGCCAGCACGCTCATGAACGGGGCCTGCAGATCCGTGGGGAAGCCGGGGAAGGGCTGGGTGCGCAGGTCCACGGCCTGGATGTGTGAGGCGCGCAGGGTCATGCCTTCCCCGTCGGGGATCAGTTCGCAGCCCGCATCGACCAGCTTGGTGAGCACGGCACCGAGGTGCTCGGGAATCACCGGGGTGACGCGCAGGGCGGAGCGGGTGATGGCAGCGGCCAGCAGGAAGGTGCCGGCTTCGATGCGGTCGGGGATCACGGCGTAATCGGCGCCGTGCATCCGCTCGACCCCATCAATGACGATCGTGGGGGTGCCGGCACCCAGGACTCGTCCGCCCATGGCGTTGAGCAGACCGGCCAGATCCACCACCTCAGGCTCGAGAGCTGCGTTCTCGATCACCGTTTCGCCATCGGCCAGGGCGGCCGCCATCATCAGAGTTTCGGTGGCGCCGACGCTGGGGCATTCAAGATGGATGCGTCCGCCGGTGAGCCTTTGGCTGCGGCCAGGAACTGCGGCCGAGACCACCCCATGCTCAATGCTCACCTGGGCACCAAGGGTCTTGAGGCCCTTGACGTGCTCGATCACGGGCCTGGAGCCGATCTTGCAGCCGCCTGGAAGGGGAACCTTGGCCATGCCCAGCCGGGCAAGCAGGGGGCCGATGCAGAAGAAGCTCGCCCGCAGGCTGTTCACCAGCTCGTAGGGGGGAGTCGATTGGCTCAGGTGGCTGGCATCGAGCTCAACCCAGTCTTGGCCCCGTCTGACGCGCACACCCAGCGCAGTGAGGATCTCGCCCATTCCGGCGATGTCGGTCAGGGGGGGGACGTTGGTCAGGCGCAGGGTGTCGCGACTGAGCAGGCAGGCTGCCATCAGCACCAGGGCGGAGTTCTTGGCTCCGCTGACCCGTACTTCGCCGGACAACCGTCGTCCACCCGTGATCTCCAACTGAGGCGCAACAATGGAGGTGGGTGTCGGTACGACGGTCAATGTCATGGCGCTCGGTCCGACTTTTGGTCCCAGAATCTTGACAACCAAGACCGCGACCGTCTAGGCGTCCGCCCGAGGAACTGTCATGGTTGGTAGCAACTCTGGCTGATCACCACGAGCCGCCTTCAGCCCAGGGCCCGGAGTCAGGAGGGGTCGGCCCTCCGTGATTTAAGATTTTCTGGTCGCTTTTGCGGCACTGCCAGCGGATGTGGCGGAATTGGTAGACGCGCTAGTTTCAGGTACTAGTGGCAGCAATGTCGTGGGAGTTCAAGTCTCCCCATCCGCACTTTCCACCAGTTCAGCCCACGCTCCCCTCTCCCCCTTGCCGGGGCCAGTGCTTTCAGCCGTGGTGCCGCATCACCCATGATTGTCATCAAGATCACAAATTCTTCTGAGGTTGTTGCCAAGAAGATCGGCAAGTTTCTGGAAAGTCTCACCCCTGATGGCATGGATGAATCCACCATCGAAGACATTGTGGTGAGCCGGTTGGTTGACAACCTCAGAAGCGAGGGCATAGAGGGTGAGGTGGCTTCGATCCGCGGCATCGATCTGGAGGATGCCGGGATTCTGATTCAGGCCCCCATGCATGTGCGCTGCCGTCAGTCGTTCTGAGGCCAGCGATGGGACCGCTGCGGTGACCCAGACAGCTGAGCTGATCACGAGCCGCCGTAATCCACTCGTGGGCCGTTGCCGCGCCCTTCATCAGCCCCGGGGCCGCCGGGATCAGGGCCTGCTGCTGCTGGAGGGCACCCATCTGCTGGAGGAGGCTCTGCGCCTGGGCCTGCCACCCCGGCAGGTGCTTGCCACTCCTGGCTGGATCGAGCGTCACCGCTCACTTCTTGAGGCCCACCCCCGGGTGGCCTCCGTGCTGCAACCGGTCGCTGAGCCGGTGCTGGAGGCGATGGCCACCACCGCCCATCCCGATGGGGTGCTGCTGACGCTGCCGTGGCCGGAGTTGCCGGCTTCCCCCCGCGTCGAGTTCGTGCTGGCGCTCGATCGCCTTCAGGACCCCGGCAACCTCGGCACCTTGATACGCACTGCCCTGGCGGCCGGGGTGGAGGAGATCTGGCTGGCGGAGGGGGCCGACCCCTTTCAGCCGAAGGTGCTGCGCGCTTCGGCCGGCGCGGCCCTGGCCATGCCCTGCCGCCGGTTCGAGCGGCTGCTGCCGCGCCTGGAGTCCGCCCGCACGAACGGCGCCCAGGTGGTGGCCTCGGTGGTTGCCGGCGGGATGCCCTACTGGCAGCTCGATTGGACCCGTCCCACGGTGCTTCTGCTCGGCAATGAGGGAGCGGGCCTCGCTCCGGATCTGCTGGCGGTCAGCAGCCACCGGGTCACCATTCCCCACAGTGCGGCGGTGGAATCCCTCAATGTGGCGGTGGCCGCCGCACCGCTGTTGCTGGAGCGCTGGCGTCAGCTGACGGGGGAGAATGCGGGGCAACAACCGCAGCAGCCCAGGTGAGCGACGCCAGCGCAGCCAGCTTTGACTTCGATCTGATCGTGATCGGTGCCGGTTATGGCGGCTTTGACGCCGCCAAGCACGCCGCCGACCATGGCCTGCGCACCGCGATCGTGGAGTCGCGCGACATGGGCGGCACCTGCGTGAACCGGGGCTGCGTGCCCTCCAAGGCCCTGTTGGCCGCCAGCGGCCGGGTGCGGGAACTGGCGGACGTCGAGCACCTGCGCGGCTTCGGCATCCATGCGGCTCCGGTGCGCTTCGAGCGCCAGAAGATCGCCGACCATGCCAACCAGCTGGTGGCCACGATCCGCACCAACCTCACCAAGACACTGGAGCGGGCCGGTGCCACGATCCTGCGCGGCAAGGGACGGTTGGATGGCTCCCAGCGGGTGGCGGTGCGAGAAGCCAGCGGCATCGAGCGGGTGTATTCAGCCCGTGACGTGATCATCGCCACCGGCTCCGACCCCTTCGTCCCCCCCGGCATCGAAACCGACGGGCGCACCGTTTTCACCAGTGATGAAGCCATCAGCCTGGAGTGGCTGCCGCGCTGGATCGCGATCATCGGCAGCGGCTACATCGGTCTGGAGTTCGCCGACGTCTACACCGCCCTTGGCTGTGAGGTCACGATGATCGAGGCCCTTGATCGGGTGATGCCCACCTTCGATCCCGACATCGCCAAGATGGCCGCTCGCAACTTGATCGATGGCCGCGACATCGACGCCCGCTCCGGTGTGCTCGCCAAGTCGGTCACACCTGGATCACCGGTGCGGATCGAGCTGGTGGAGATGGCGAGCCGCGAGCCGGTGGAGATCCTGGAGGTGGATGCGGTGCTGGTGGCCACCGGCCGGGTGCCCGTGAGCAAGGACCTCAACCTGGCCAGCGTCGATGTGACCACCAACCGCGGCTTCATCCCGGTGGATGAGGCGATGCGCGTACTGGTGGATGGCAACCCAGTGCCCCATCTCTGGGCCGTGGGCGATGTGACCGGCAAGATGATGCTGGCCCACACCGCCGCTGCCCAGGGGGGCGTGGCCGTAGACAACATCCTGGGCCACCAGCGCCTGATTGATTACCGCTCGATTCCGGCGGCCACCTTCACCCATCCTGAGATCAGCTCCGTGGGCCTGAGTGAAGCCGACGCCAAGGAGCTCGCTGCCGCCGACGGCTTTGAACTCGGGCTGGTGCGCAGCTATTTCAAGGCCAATTCCAAGGCGCTGGCGGAGCTCGAAAGCGATGGTCTGATGAAACTGCTGTTCAACCGCTCCAGCGGTGAGGTGCTCGGAGCCCATATCTATGGCCTCCACGCCGCCGACCTGATTCAGGAGATTGCCAATGCCGTGGCCCGCCGCCAGAGCGTGCGCGAGCTGGCCCATGAGGTGCACACCCACCCCACCCTGAGTGAAGTGGTCGAGGTGGCCTACAAGCAGGCGGCCGCGACCCTGGTCTGATCAACCCGGTCTGGCTGTATCGGTCTGACGGCCCGCCGCTCCTACGATCACTTCATGCGTCCACTGCCGCCAGTCCTTGGAGATCCGTCGTCGCCCGCCCAATCCGCCCGTGCGGGTGGCCCACCTGCAATTCGGCATTCCCCATGAGGAGGCAGCCCCGCGCCACATCCTCGAAGAGATCCTCTGGGAGAAGGACCGTGAGCTGACCGCCTCGCGCGATCGCGTGCCACTTGAGAAGCTCAAGCAGCAGGTGGCGGATCTCCCCTCCTGCCGTGACTTCGTGGCAGCCCTGCGGGCCAGTTGCCGCAAACCGGCCGTGATCGCCGAGGTGAAGAAGGCAAGCCCTAGCAAGGGGGTCATCCGCGAAGACTTCGATCCCGTGGCCATCGCCCGCGCCTACCAGGCGGGCGGGGCGAGCTGCCTTTCGGTGCTCACCGACAAGGCCTTCTTCCAGGGGGGGTTCGAGGTGCTGGTTGAGGTGCGCCAAGCGGTGGAGCTGCCTCTGCTTTGCAAGGACTTCATCCTCACCCCTTACCAGCTTTATCAGGCCCGCGCCGCCGGGGCCGATGCCGCCTTGCTGATCGCCGCCATCCTCTCCGACCAGGACCTCTCCTACCTGCTGAAGGTGGCCCATGCCCTTGGCTTGGCGGTGCTGCTGGAGGTGCACGACGGCGCCGAGATGGAGCGGGCACTGGCGCTTGAGGGGGTGGAGATGGTCGGCATCAACAACCGCGATCTCACCAGCTTCCACACCGACCTGGCCACCACCGAGGAATTGATGGCCCGTTACGGGGAGCGTCTGCGCCAGAAGGGCGCTCTGCTGGTGAGCGAGTCGGGGCTGGGCAGCCGGGATGATCTCGATCGGGTGATGGGCGCCGGCGCCGATGCGGTGCTGGTGGGCGAGGCTCTGATGCGCCAGGCCGATGTGACGGCTGCCCTGGAGACCCTGATCGGGATCTGAGGCCGGTGGTGTCAGCGCGGCGCGACGCTCCCGCCGGTGCCGGCGGGATTCTGTCCAGGAGGGTTCTGCTGCGCCGGCTTGGTGGCCTGACAGTCGGGTCGATGCTGGCTTTCTCCCCCCGGCTCGGGGCCCAGCCCCGGGTCACCGGCATCCGTTTTGCTGTGGCGGCCGGCGAGGAAGGCCGTTTTCTGGCCTGGCCGGCCAACAACGGCTGCTGGTCATGGGATGGTGGTCGCGAAGTCCTGGTGGGCTACAGCGAGGGGCCGTGGGTTGAGAAGGAGGGGCACCGCATCGGCAGCCCCCAGACCAACCGGCTGGTCCGTTCCCGCGATGGAGGCCTGAGCTGGGTGTCGGAGATGCCGACCCCGTTTGTGGGCCGAGCCGGCGGCCCGCAACAGCTGGAAGCCCCGATCCGCTTCGATGATTCTGATCTGGCGCTGCGGGTGGTGGCGGGAGACTCCGGCTCAGGCGAGGAGCGGCTGGGCGGTTTCTTCGTGTCCTCCGATCGTGGTCTGTCCTGGCGCGGGCCGTTCCCTTTCAAAGGCCTCGAGAGCGAGCCCGCGCTCAAGGGGCTGGTGCTCACCTCCCGCACCTGCTACCGGATCACCGGCGAACGCTCCGCCCAGGTCTTCCTCTCCGCCCAGGATCCACGGCTGGGCCGCCATTCCAGCCGTCTCGACAAGACCTTCGTGGCAAGCACCGAGGACGGTGGTCGCCGGTTCAGCTTTGTCGCCTGGGTGGTTCCCTGGAGCGATCCCTACCGCGCCGTGATGCCGTCCCTGGTGTCTCTGGGTGGCGGCGCGCTGATCACGGTGCTGCGACGCAAGGATCCACGCGCCGGCGAGGACAAGCCCAACTGGATCGAGGCTTACGCCTCCGAGGATGGCGGCAGCAGCTGGTCGTCGCTCGGCCGTGTCGCACAGACGGGAATCCACAACGGCAATCCCGGCGCACTGGTGCGGCTGCGCGACGGACGCCTGGCCTGCGCCTATGCCAACCGCAGCCGGCAGCAGCTGCTGCTGCGCCTCAGCGGCGATCGTGGCCGCACCTGGGGACCCGAGGTGGTGATCCGCGACAACCCCTTCAGTTACGACATGGGTTATCCCCAGATGGTTGAGAATCACCGGGGGGAGCTACTGGTGCTCTATTACCTGGCCACCGAGCAGAGGCCGCACTCCTACATCGAGGCAGCGTTGGTGCCAATCACCGGAACATGAAAAAGCCCCCGGCAAGGAGCCATGGGCTCTGTGCCGGGGGGTGGCTGTTGGGCCTGGCTGGTCCCTGGATGGGCCAGATCAGACGGGCGTGAACTCAGACCTTGCGGCTGTAGAACTCAACCACCAGCAGTTCGTTGATCTCCAGGGCGACCCATTCGCGCTCGATCCGCCCGTTGACCTTGGCGGTGAACTTGTTCTTGTCGAGTTCGAGGTTGGGGGGGATGTTGGCCAGACCTGGAAACTCCAGGTTGCCTTCAGCGAGCTGGCGACTGGCCTTGCGTTCGCGCACGACGATCACGTCGCCGGCACGGCATTGGTAGCTGGGCACATCGACCACACGGCCGTTCACGGTGATGTGGCCGTGGTTCACCAGCTGGCGGGCACCAGGGACGGTGGGGCCGAAGCCGAGGCGGAAGCAGATGTTGTCGAGGCGGTTCTCCAGCAGCTTCAGCAGGTTGGTTCCAGTGGAACCCTCCTGGGCGCGCGCTTTCTTCACGTAGCGCACGAGCTGGCGCTCGGAGATGCCGTAGTTGAAGCGAAGCTTCTGCTTTTCTTCGAGGCGGATGGCGTATTCGGAGCGCTTGCGACGGGCTTGGCCGTGCTGACCGGGGGGATAAGCCCGCTTGGCGGACTTACGGGTGAGACCGGGAAGGTCTCCCAAGCGCCGCGTCACCCTCAGGCGAGGACCGCGGTAGCGAGACATGCAGACAGAAACAGAGGACGGGGTTCTGGAACGAAGCGCAGGCCAGCCCGTGGGCCGGACCTGCCGGGGAGCATGCTGGAGGCGTCCTCCAGGCTTCCGGTCGTGCAACGCCAGTTGTCGATCCTATCCGTTGGCATCGCAGGCCTCAGCCAGGCGCTGCAGCTTGCCCTGATCGCCCTGATCACTGGCTACCGCCGCTGGCTCTCGCCCCTGCTGGGTCCCCGCTGCCGGTTCATTCCCAGCTGCAGCGCCTATGGCCTTGAGGCGATCCAGCGCCATGGCCCCTGGCGGGGTGGCTGGCTCACCCTGAGGCGCCTGCTGCGCTGCCATCCCTTCACCCCCTGCGGTTGCGATCCGGTGCCCGAGTGAACCTGCCCGTGCCCCCCTGGCCGGCTCTGCTGCTCTACAGCCGGGACGGCTGCTGCCTGTGCGATGGCTTGGAAGAACGGCTGCGGGCACTGGAGCCACCTCCGCCACTGGAGGTGGTGAATGTGGATCACGATCCCCACCTCCAGGCCCGCTACGGCCTGGAGGTGCCACTGCTGGCGGTGGTGCGACAGGGGCGGCCTGAGCTCCTGCCGAGGGTGGGGCCGCGGCTGGCGGGCGATGGCCTGCAGCGCTGGCTGCGGAAGTGTCTGGTGGAGCTGCCTGGCCCGCCTCCCTGCGCCTAAAACAGCCCAAATCCAACCGCGCCGGCCCCCGTCCCTGGGGACGACCTCCTGATGCCCCAGCTGCTCCATTCCCTCCTCCAGGACTGTGCTGTGGCGATTCCTGCCCAGCTGCCTGATGCCGTTGTCACCGGCCTGAGCTGTGATTCCCGCAGCGTCGCGGCCGGCACGCTTTTCATCGGTCTGCCGGGGGGGCAGGTGGATGGGGGCAGCTTCTGGCCCGCCGCCCTGAAGCAGGGAGCGGTGGCGGCGCTGATCGGGCCGGCGGCGGCGGCCCAGTGCCCCCCGGCGCCAACCGATCCTGTGCTGGTGCTGCAGGAGCCGGTGGCGGAATGGGCCGGCCGGCTGGCGGCTTCGTTCTGGCACGACCCCAGCCGTCGGCTGGTTCTGATCGGTGTCACCGGCACCAACGGCAAGACAACCACCACCTACTTGATCGAGCACCTCAGTGCCGGCTGCGGCCAGGCGACGGCCCTGTTCGGCACCTTGATCAACCGCTGGCCGGGGCACAGCGTCACGGCGTCGCACACCACGGCCTTCGCCGATGTGCTGCAGGGCCAGCTGGCCAGTGCTGTGGAGGCCGGAGCCCAGCTGGCTGCCATGGAGGTGAGCTCCCACGCCCTCGACCAGCGCCGGGTGGCCGGCTGCCATTTCGCCGGTGCAGTGTTCACCAACCTCACCCAGGACCACCTCGACTACCACCCCTCGATGGAGGCCTACTTCGAGGCGAAGGCGCGTCTGTTCTCGCCGGAGCGCCTGGATGGCACGGCGGTGGTGAACATCGACGACCCCTGGGGCGCGCGGCTGGCCGAGCGGCTCTCGGGGCCGCTTGGGGAGGGTCTTTGGCGCAGTTCCCTGGCTGTGCCCGTTGATGGCGTGCGCCCCGAGGATCTGGCCGAGCTACGGCTTGAAGACCTGGTCTTCGCGGCCGATGGGGTGAGTGGCACCCTGATCACGCCCCTGGGGCGCGGGACATTCCGCTCACCCCTGGTGGGCCGCTTCAACCTGATGAACCTGCTTCAGGCGGTAGGGGTGCTGCAGCAGCAGGGATTGCCCCTGGATCAGCTGCTGGAGGCGATCCCCAGTTTCCGGGGCGTGCCCGGCCGGATGGAGCGGGTGCAGCTGCCCGAGGCCAGTGAGCTGCCGGCGGTGCTGGTCGACTACGCCCACACCCCCGATGGTCTGGAGAATGCCCTGGCGGCCTGCCGGCCTTTCGCCCAGGGCCAGCTGGTCTGTGTGTTCGGCTGCGGCGGCGACCGCGACCGGGGCAAGCGCCCCCAGATGGCCGCGATCGCCGCGCGGCTGGCCGACCGGGTGGTGGTGACCTCCGACAACCCCCGCACAGAGGATCCCCAGCGCATCCTTGACGACGTGGTGGCGGGCATTCCGACCGGCACCGACCTGCTGGTGGAGGTGGATCGGGCCGCGGCGATCGCGGCGGCCATCGCCGCGGCTGGCCCGGCCGATCTGGTGCTGATCGCGGGCAAGGGCCATGAGGATTACCAGATCCTGGGCACCACCAAGATCCACTTCGACGACCGGGAGCAGGCGGAGCAGGCGCTGCGCTCCAGGCTCGGCTGAGGGTCGGGCAGAGTCAGAAAGTGGCCGCTCATGGATTCCCCCCGGCGTCCTGACCCGTACCTTGGCCAGGTTTCAGCTCTTCGTTCCGCCTTCGTATGGCTTCGTCCGTGCCCATGTCGAGGAAGTTCCTCGCTGAACTGATCGGCACCTTCTGGCTGGTGTTCGGTGGCTGCGGCAGTGCTGTGCTGGCTGCCGTATTCCCATACGCCCAGGCCGAGGCCAATCCTCTGGGTCTTGGTTTCCTGGGGGTGTCGCTGGCTTTCGGCCTCACCCTGCTGACGATGGCATACACCATTGGCCACATCTCTGGCTGCCACATCAATCCCGCCGTCACCTTCGGCCTCTGGGCGAGTGGCCGCCATCCAGGCTCACAGCTTCTTCCCTACATCGTCGCTCAGGTGCTGGGGGGCCTGATCGCCGGCGGACTGCTTTTCGGCATTGCCAGTGGTCGACCCGGCTTTGCGCTGACCGGCAGCAACCCCCTGGCGACCAACGGTTTCGGGGCCCACTCCCCCGGTGGCTATGGATTGCTGCCGGCGCTGGTGATCGAGGTGGTTCTCACCTTCATCTTCCTGCTGGTGATTCTTGGCACCACCCACCGGGATGCGATCAAGGACCTGGCAGGCGTTCCGATCGGTCTGTCGCTGGTGCTGATCCACCTGATCAGCATTCCGGTCACCAACACCTCAGTGAACCCCGCCCGCAGCACCGGCGTGGCCTTCTGGGTGGGAGGTGATGCCGTGGGCCAGCTGTGGCTGTTCTGGCTGGCGCCCATTGCCGGTGCCCTGTTGGCTGGCTGGGTGCACCGCCACCTTCTCGAAGGTCCCAGCGACTGAGCACTCAGGCGTCTTCGTTGCCTTCCCGGCTACGCAGCACCAGGTAGCTGCCTGTGGCCAGCACGATCGGCACCAGCAGGCCCCAAAGCTTGCCGGTGTCGACCATGGGGGCAGAGGCAATACTCTCCTTGGGAGCTGCATAGGGCGATTCCTTTTCGCTCCCAGGCGCCTGGGTGCCTTCCATCGGCTCCACAGGTGTGGGGGCTTCCTTGGCCGCGGCGTAGGGGGATTGCTTCTCACTTCCTGGTGTGGCGGTTCCTTCCAGCTGCTTCGTGGGAGTGGTGGGATTGGCCCAGGCTGGTGTGGTCGATGCCATCAGACAGGAGGCACCGAGTATTGCCGCACCCAGCAGTGACAAGCACGGATGCATCGTCAGGTGAGGGGCACGCATGGAAGGAGGGACGACAACCCAAAAAGTCTGATCGCCTTGCTTATCGCTTACAGCAAATGGTGACCAAATGATGTTCCTTGACCAAGCTGGCGCAAGCAGCTGAGTTAGGCCAGGGCATCAAGCAGCAACTCCACCTCTTCTTCGGTGGTGGTGATGTGGGTGCAGGCCCTGAGGCAATGGGGATCGTCGAGGGTGCGCAACCAGATGGCCCGCTGCCCCAGCTGGTGCACCAGCTCCCCTGGATCCGCTCCCTCCACCACGAAGCTCACCAGTCCCGCCGGTGGCGGCACGTCCAGAAGGGGATGCACCCCCGGCAGCTGGCCAAGCCCCTGCCAGAGCTGGTGGCTGCGCGCCTGGATCAGCTCCAGCCGTTGCGGCGCCGGCGCTACCGCCTCCAGTAGCTCCAGGGACTGTCTCAGACCCGCCAGCAGCGGAGCACAGGAGGTGGCCACTTCGAAACGCCGGGCATCGTGGTGCCAGGCACTGCTGGCGTCGCTGCTCCCAGCCATGTTCTCGTTGGCCAGGCTGCGCCAGCCGCCCATGGTGGGCTGCGACTCATGGAGCAGGCGTTCCGACAGCGCCACACCGCCCAGCCCCTCGGGGCCACAGCACCACTTGTGGCCGGTGAAGGCGTAGATATCGGCCACGGATGCCGCACCAGCGCCGAAGGCTTCCGCCCCGCCCTCCGCCAGCGGCAAGCTGCCCATCGACTGAGCCGCATCCACCAGTAGCCAGGGCCGACGCGGGTGCTCCCCCAGCCGCTGGGCCAGAGCCGCAATCGGCATCAACTGACCGGTGTTCCAGAGCAGCTGGGAGAGCACCACCAGGCGTGTGGTTGGTGTGAGGCTGTTCTCGAGGGCCTCCAGCACGGAGGCATTGGTGCTGGTCAGGTCGCCCCGCAGGGCCTTCACCTGCAGGGTGGAGATCGTCAGCTTTTCGCGGCGGGCGAGCTCACGGCAGGCGGCCACAACGCCCGGATGCTCGCAATCGCTGATCAGCAGCTCATCGCCCGCTTGCCAGGGCAAGCCCCACAGGGGCAGCACACAGCCACTGGTGACGTTCTCGGTGAGTGCCAGGCGCTCGGGCGGCACCCCGCAGAGCGCGGCCAGCGCACCTCGCAGCCCCCTTGTCTCCTGCTCCAGCCAGGGCCAGATGTCGGCGGTGAAGGGCCCCAGCTCCTGGATCCGCTCCCAGCTGGCGGTGATCGCCTTCAGCGAGGGCGTGGGCAGCGGCCCCTGGCCTCCGTAGTTGAAGTAGGTCTTGTTGGCCAGGGCGGGCATCAGCTCTCGCAGCTGAACTGGGGTCATGGCCTGCCGGGCAGGATTGCCGTCGCTCGTCACAGGTCGGAGGTGATGGGCTGAAAGCATCGCAGCCGGAACAGGACGCCTGGATCAGTAACCCTCTCGGCCAGGGGTCCCATCTGGCTGATCAGCTGCCGAAGCAGACGTTCTTCGTTGATGTCGTTGCGCCAGTCGCTCTGGGCATAGTCCACGCCCGCATTGTCTCGCCGCAGTGAAAACAATGATGTCCTTGAGTGTGAGGGTCCTGAACAGCTGAGCGTGGATCAAGCGCCCTGAACGAAGCAGAGGCCGATGGGGCTTGTTCTCAGAGCTCCGGCGACCCAAGTGGTTCACCCAGTGGAGGCAGAGCCTGGGAAGGGTTCTGAGGTGGGAAGAGTTGCAACTCCGGCATTGATTCCTGCAGTTCCTCCGTGCTTTCTGGAGACAAAGGCGATGAGCCGGAGTCATTGAAGAATGGCGCTCCTCCCTCCATCTGTTGACCGAAGCTGAGATCCATGGATCCAAGCAGCAGGAGGCTGAGCATGAGGTTGAACAGCAAGTTCAGACGTAGAGCTCTGGGGAGCAACATGATCGACTCGCGATGCCCCTCAACCATAGGGGAGCTGCCCCCAACGCAAGCAGCGTGGCGGGTAGAACAACATTCTGCGCGAATGAACTGGTTCTGCGTTGCTGAACTGTTGCGATGCTTATGAATGTCTCTGAAGACGGTTCTTGGCCAAATGATGGCCACTCCAGATTGCAGATTCGTTACGAGCGGACGGAAATAGGTGGCATCGATCGCCACGATGCTGTCTGTCTACTGGCCTGGCCCGATTCCCCGCGGACCAGCATGCTTCTTTGGCTGTATGACTAATGAAAAATTGCCGACTCTCCCCGAGCGGCTCAAGCAACTCGATACGAGCGGGGATGGCCTCAGCAGTACGGAGGCCACACAGAGGCTAAAGAAGACAGGGCCAAATGCGCTACCTGAGAAGAAGCGCAGCAAGCTGGCGATGCTGCTCTCCTATCTCTGGGGCCCGATGCCCTGGATGATCGAGGCGGCGATCCTGCTCTGCGCCATCGTGGGCGACTGGGTGGATTTCGCAATCATCCTGGGGCTGCTGGTCGGCAACACCGTGATCGCCTACGTGGAGGAGTCGTCGGCCGGCGATGCCGTGGCGGCCCTGAAGGCGAAGCTGGCGCTGGAGGCGCTGGTGATGCGCGACGGCCAGTGGCAGAAGCTGCCCGCCCGAGCGCTGGTGCCCGGCGATCGGGTGCGCATCGCCATCGGCGCCGTGATCCCCGCTGACATGGCGGTGCTCACCGACGATCCGCTGCAGGTGGATCAGGCGGCCCTCACCGGTGAATCCCTGGCGGTGAAGCGGGGCAAGGGCGATCTGCTCTATTCGGGCTCGGTGCTCAAGCAGGGCCGCGCCGAAGGGTTGGTCACCGCCACAGGGGCCAACACCTTCTTCGGCAAGACCGCCAAGCTGGTGGGAGAAGCGGAGAGCAACGACCACCTCCAGGAGGCGGTGGTGAAGCTCTCCGACTACCTGATCGTGATCAATATGGTGCTGGTGAGCAGCATCCTGGTGGTGCGGATTCACCTGGGCGACAACATCCTGCAGGTGGTCAAGTACTGCCTGGTGCTCACCGTCGCCTCGATCCCGCTGGCCACCCCCACCGTGCTGGCCGTCACCATGGCGATCGGTGCCCAGGCCCTGGCCAAGAAGGGAGCGTTGGTGACCAAGCTCTCGGCCATCGATGAGCTGGCCAGTGTGGACATGCTCTGCTCCGACAAGACGGGCACCCTCACCCTCAACCAGCTCAGCCTCGGCGCCCCCTTCACCCTGCCGGGCATAGGCGCCGATGAGCTGCTGCTGGGCGCGGCCCTGGCCAGTGAGCAGCAGGAGGGGGATGCGATCGATCAGACCGTGCTCAAGGGCCTCAAGGATCCGGCCAGCCTCAAGGACTTCAAGCGCGAGCACTACACCCCCTTCGATCCCGTCGGCAAGCGCACGGAGGTGCAGGTGAGTGATCGCTCCGGCCAGCAGATCCGCTATAGCAAAGGGGCACCGCAGGCGATCCTGGCGCTGATCAAGGATCAGAGCGCCATCGCCCAGCCGGTACAGGCCCAGATCGAGGCGCTGGCGGGCCGGGGCTTCCGGGCCCTGGGGGTGGCCAAGGCGGTGGGTGAGGGCCCCTGGCAGATGCTCGGCATCCTGTCGCTCTCCGACCCGCCCCGGCCCGATTCGAAGGCAACGCTGGCCGCCGCCGGCCAGCTGGGGGTGCCGGTGAAGATGGTCACGGGGGATCAGGTGCTGATCGCCCGGGAGATGTGCCACGAGCTGGGCCTGCCTGACAACGTGCTCGACGCGGGGATCTTCCGCCAGACCCCCGCCAGCCAGATGGGTGCGCTGGCCCAGCAGATCGAGCAGGCCGACGGCTTCGCCCAGGTGTTTCCCGAAGACAAGTTCCACATCGTCGAGACGTTGCAGAGCCACAACTACGTGGTGGCGATGACCGGTGATGGCGTCAACGACGCCCCGGCGCTCAAGGAGGCGAACTGCGGCATCGCCGTGTCGGGAGCGACCGACGCCGCCCGCGCCGCCGCCGACATCGTGCTGCTGACGCCGGGCCTCTCGGTGATCATCGATGCGATCCGGCTCAGCCGCAAGATCTTCCTTCGCATGGACAGCTACTGCTTCTACCGGGTGGTGGAAACGGTGCGCATCTTGATCTTCACCACCCTGGCGATTCTCTGGTTCGGCAACTATCCGGTGACAGTGATCATGCTGGTGATCCTGGCGTTGATCAACGACGGCTCGATGGTGACGATCGCCTACGACAACACCCTGACACCGTCCAAACCGCTCCACTGGGACATGCCGCGACTGCTGATCATGTCGAGTGTGATCGGCTTGGTTGGGGTGGTTGAAACGATGCTGCTGTACGACTTCGTCGCCAACCGGCTGGCCATGCCGCTCAATCAGGTCCAGACGCTGATCTATCTGCAGCTGGCCATCGGCGGCATGCTCACGATCTACTGCACCCGGGTGAGGGGTCCGTTCTGGTCGATCAAGCCGGCGGCGAAGATGCTCTGGGCCACCGGAGCCTCAGTGGCGCTCTCCACCTTGATGGGCACCTACGGCTGGCTGATGAGCCCCGTGGGCTGGAGCTGGGCCGCCGCCAGCTGGGGCTACGCCTTCCTCTGGTTCCTGATCTTCGATGCGGTGAAGCTTGCGCTCTACAGGCTGATGGACCCGGAGCGCTCCGTGCTGCTGGGGCGCACTCGCCGTTTCTTCTCCAGGCCCCTGGCGGCCCAACTCTGATCACTCGGCGCCAAGCACGCTCCAACACCGCTCCGCCACCGCTCCTCCTCCCACCTGGTCCGTCCCATGAACCCGAACGACATCCTCAAGCAGGCCAACCACATCAGCGCCCCGTTCAAGGTGAGTGACGGCAAGGGGTTTCAGCTGAAATCGGTGGATCCCGGCAGCACCCTTCACTTCAGCTCGGGTGACAAGCCGGAGGCGAAAGAGGCGTTGGCGGATGGGGTGACGATGCTCTCAGCCCTGCAGGACAAGCTCTATGCCCAGGACCGCTGGGCCCTGCTGCTTGTGTTTCAGGCGATCGATGCCGCCGGCAAGGACGGCACGATCAAGCACGTGATGAGTGGAGTGAACCCGCAGGGTTGTCAGGTGAGCTCCTTCAAGATGCCCTCCTCGGTCGATCTCAACCACGACTACCTGTGGCGTTGCAACGGCTCCCTGCCGGAGCGTGGCCAGATCGGGATCTTCAACCGCAGCTACTACGAGGAGACCCTGGTGGTGCGAGTGCACCCCGAGCTGCTCGCCAAGGAGACGATTCCGCCGGCGCTGGTGGGCAAAGACATCTGGAAGGAGCGCTTCACGGACATCCGCAACTACGAGGACTATCTCGGCCGCAACGGCGTTGTGGTGCGCAAGTTCTTCCTGCATCTCTCCAAGCAGGAGCAGAAACGGCGCTTCCTGGAGCGGTTGAATACCCCTGAGAAGAACTGGAAGTTCTCCGCCAACGACATCAAGGAGCGCGCCTACTGGGACGACTACATGACGGCCTATGAGGAGATGATCCAGCACACCTCCAGCCCGGGCGCCCCCTGGTATGTGGTGCCGGCCGACAACAAGTGGTTCACCCGGCTGGTGGTGGCGGCTGCGGTGATCGACACGCTCGAATCACTCAACCTGGCCTATCCCGAGCTGAGCGACGCTGCCCACAAGGAGCTGGAGGAGGCCAAGCAGAAGTTGCAGGCGGAGTGAGGGCTGCTGGCGGACGAACAGCCTTGCCTCAGCGGCCGCGACGTAGCACGGTTGTGAGCGCAAAGCTGCCAGCCAGCACTGCCAGAAAGGTGATCCAGGTGGCGGGCGATCCGGTGCGGATCGTGTCGATCAGCAGCGACACGAACAGGGCGGCATTGATCACCACCGCCAGCAGCAGCGGCCAGGCGCGGGCGCCGGTCTTGCCGCGCACGCGCAAGTGGGCGGCGCTGACGGCCCCATAGACGATCAGGAACGCCAAGCTGGTCATCTGCCCGACGGCATCGAGCGGGAAGAACAGAACAAGCAGGATCACTATCCCTGCCGAGACGGGCAGCGAGACGTTGGCGCTGCGCAGGAAGGGTCGGGCCAGGGTGCCCGGCAGCTGGCGGCTGCTGGCCAGGTCGGCGCCGATGTTGGCCGAGGCGAACAGGGTGGCGTTGACCGCCGAGGCTGTGGCCAGGATGGCGGCGGCGGCAATCACGAGAAAGCCGGTGCGGCCCAGCACGGCACCACCGGCGTTGGCGAGCACATGGCCGGCGACCCGCTCGATCTCGGCCAGGGGCAGCAGGGTCACCACCAGGGTGCTCACCAGCAGATACACCACCAGCACAATGGCGAGCGCCATGAACATCGCTTTCGGCAGCTGGGTTTTCGGTGAGCGCATGTCCTGGGCGGCATTGCTCACCACCCCGAAGCCCTGGAAGGTCACATAGAGCAGGGCCGCAGCCGTCACCACGCCGGCGCCGCTGGGCCATGGGGTGGCGGTGAGGCGGGCCGGATCGATGTGGGCACTGCCCAGCAGCAGCAGCAGGGCCAGGATCACCAGCTCGGCGGCGATGATCAGCTTCTGGGAGCGATCCACGAGCTGCGCCCCCACCAGGTTGACCACGGTGAACACCACCACCGCCGCCGCCCCGATCAGCCGCAGGGCGACCGTGGGCAGCTGACCGCCGGCCAGGGCCCCCACGTATTCCGAGAAGCCCGCCCCATAGAGCGAGGTGGCGATCAGATAGGCGACGTACTGAAAGACGTTGAGGGAGGCGCAGAGGTCGGTGTCGCCCAGGGCGGCCAGCAGGAAGTGGGCGCCGCCACCGCGGCTGGGGAAGGCCGTGCCCAGCCGGGCATAGGAATAGACCGAGAAGCAGGCGGCAACACCGGCCAGCAGGAAGGCGAGCGGCAGCAGCACCCCGGAGCTGCGGGCGGCCAGGCCCAGGAGCGTGTAGAGGCCAGCCCCCATCATCCCGCCCACCCCGAGGGCGGTGGCTCCGATCAGGTCGATGCTGGCCGGAGCACTGGGGGAAGCGTTGGAAGAACTCATTGCCTTCAGGTTGGGGTGAGGGTGGTGGCCAGCGAACCGGTGCCCCGGGGCAGGTGGCGGGAGAACAGCACGGTCACGAACCAGGCCAGCAGCGACACCGCCACCATCAGCACCAGCACGGTGGTGATGCCGGCCCGCTCCCGCACGATCGGCAACAGGAAGATGCCCAGGGTGGCGCCCACCTTGCCCGTGGCGGCGGCGAATCCGGCGCCGGTGGCGCGCACGCTGGTGGGGTAGAGATGCGCCGGCAGCAGGAAGGTGGTGGAGTTCGGCCCGGCGTTCATCAGCAGGTTGAAGACGATGAAGCCCAGGAACACCAGGCCGATGCGGTGGGCGTTCGCCTCCGGCAGCAGCGATCCGAAGGCGAGGATCGCCATGCCGGCCGCCATGCCGAGGAAGCCGATGCTCTGCATCCTGATCGGGCCGAAGCGCGGCACCAGCACGATGCCGAGCCCGAAGCCCAGCAGCAGGAAGCTGTCCACCAGAGCGGTGCCCGAAATCGTGCTGAACTCGCTGGCGATCACGGATCGGCCAGCACCTGCAGGCCCCGCCGGGCTTCCCAGCAGCGCCGCCAGGATGATCGGGGTGAACAGCCCCACCCCATAGGTGGCGATGTCCATCAGGAACCAGCTGCCCGCCGTGAGGGCGGTGGTGCGCCGGTAGGCGCCGGTGAACAGCAGCCCCCAACCGCTGGCGGTCGTGGCTGTGGCACCGGAAGCCGTGGCGCCTGGGGCCGCTTCCAGCTGCTCGCCCGCCTGGCGCCCGAGGGCGAGCACGGACTCGCGGGGCTGGTCGCTGAGGCTGGCGATGATCTGGGCGGCCTCCCGGTTGCGGCCCTGCTCCATCAGCCAATGGGGGCTTTCGGGCATGCCGAGCCGGGCCAGCAGCAGCAGCAGGGCGAATGCCGCCCCCGAGCCCAGCAGCCAGCGCCAGGATTGCGGCTCGGGCCAGCGTTGCAAGAGCAGCCAGGCCGTGGCGGCTCCCACCAGTTCACCGACGGCCTGGAAGCTGATCGTGGCGGTGAGCAGGCGGGTGCGCAGGCGGGCGGGCATCAGCTCCGAGACGTAGGCGCTGCTGACCGGAAAATCCATGCCGATGCCGAGGCCCACCAGCAGCTGGAAAGCGATGGCGGAGAGCGGATTCCAGGCCACCGCCAGCAGCAGGAAGGCCACCGCCAGGATCGCCATGTCGAGGCGGTAGACGAAGCGCCGCCCACGGCGATCCCCAAGGTGGCCGCCGAGGATCGCCCCGACCACCGCCCCCAGCACCAGGGCGGCGCCCAGCAGCCCCACCTGCACCGGGTCGGGATCCTCCCGCAGCTTGAACAGCGGCAGGGCGACGCCGGTCATCAAGGTGGCGTAGCCATCCATGAAGGTGCCGCCGATCGAGATCAGAAACAGGCGGAGATGACGGCCCCGGAAGGGTGCCTGGGCGGCCAGTTGCTCCAGCGCCTGCTGCGGAGAGATGTCGGCCATGGGCCTGGGCTGTGACGACTAAATGTAGAGGTTAAGGACAGTCCTACAAACAACTTGGTCGCTCAATCGATCCATAATGTGATCAGTTGACGCCCTTGGATCGTGCGGCGCAAACGGGATTCAGGCGCGCAATTCTGCTCAGTCATTCATCCTCATGCTGGCCAACAGCCTTAACCTTCTCATCATCCTGCAGCTGGTCTGAGCTGTGGTGCCTGACGTCAGAACAACCATCCCAGCCTTGGGCCCAGCCGTGACCGGTGCGTCTAACTCCATCGTTCCGCGAAGCCTCACCCAGCCGGCACCCCTGCGCTGCCATGCCAGCCTGCTGGCCTGTCCGCCACCGCCGGACGCACCAGCCCTGCTGCGCTCCCTGCCAGGGATCCGTTGCGATCAGGCCGATCCCTCGCGCTGTCAGTGGTGCATTCATCCCAGCCGTGAGGCGGACGCACCCATGGACCAACCACCCCGACGGGCGCGATTGTTTTTCTGAACTCTGATCAATCGGTGGATCAGCTGCTGCGCCGCTGGGAAGCTCGCAACAGCTCCGAGGGCGTCTGTCCGAAGCTGATCTGAAAAAGCTTCGCGAAGCTCGATGAACTGATGAAGCCGAAACGGGTGGCGATCGCTCCGACCGTGTCGCCCGGCACCCCCTCCCGCAGACGGCGGCAGACGGCCTGCAGGCGTTGCTGACGTAGCCATTGCATCGGGCCCAGCCCGAAGCGGGAACGGAACATGTACTGCAGCGAGCGACGCGAATAGCCGCTGCGCCGCTCCAGCTGCGAGAGGGTGAGCGGCCGGGTGAGATCGGTCTGGATCCACTCGATCAGCTCATCGAAGATCCTGTCCCGGCCCGTACTGCCCAGCCTGGCCACCACCCGATCGGCTTCGGTCTCGGCGAGAAGTTCCGGACAGAGCAACAGGATCACCAGCCGCTGGAGAGCATCCTCCAGGGCAAGGCTGTGGATACCGGAGCCGCCCAGCAGCGCTGAGCCGTTGTACACGGAGAGCAGGCGGCGCAGATTTAGCAGCAGCTCGGCACGGAGCGAAGTGTCGTTCGCCAGGAGCTGCGGCCGTTGCAGGGTGAGGCGGCAGTGGCGAGCGGCCCCCTCACCACCGGCGATCGCCTGGGCCGTGCGCGCCAGGCTCTGGTGCGGCAGGTTGAGCATCACACCTGCATAGGCGTTCGTGCGGCCGCTGAAGGCTTCGCCCGGCATGTAGATCGCCGTGGCACCGGGCTGCATCAAGCGTTCTCGCCCCTCGATCGTGATCGTGGTGTTCCCGGCATAGGGAAGGGCCAGGGAGGCGAAGGGATGCTCCCCGAGCTCGATCTCCAGGGCGGAGTGGACGGTGCTGCTTATGGTGAGCTCCCCACAGGTGAGGGCGGTTCCGCTCTGTACGAAGCCTGCCGCCTCGCCCAGTTGCGCGAAGTGATTCAGGGGAAGCAGCGCGCTCACGCGCTCCGCGAACGCCTGCGGATCGTTGTCGAGGTTCACCAGATCGTTCTGCAATGGCAGATCCAGCAGCGGGGCACCGGCGAGGCCCAGGCTCCGGCACATGCTGGTGAACAGGGCGGGTTCGGGGGTGAGCAACTGGCTCTCCATCTCAGCGGGGCTGGCTGGCTTCCAGCACCCGCAGGCGATGTTCCAGCTGCTCGATCCGCTCCAGGTAGGTGAGCGCCAGGGCCATGCCGGGGGTGTTGAGGCCGAAGTCGTCGCGCAGGCGGGCGGCGCGGCGGGCCTGGACCACGGTGCGGGAATAGAAGAGGAAGCCCGTGCGGCCGTCGCAGGTTTCGAGCACGCCCAGCTCCACCAGCTCGATCACCTCGGCCTGCACCAGGCCGGTGCTCGCGATCAGATCGTCGAGGTCGATCGCCTCCTCGGGGCTCGACGGATTCAGGGGAAGGTCAGACATGGCTGGGCTCTCCGGTGAGGTGGGCACGGGGATCGAAGCTGGAGCTGGCGGCGAGTTCCTCGAACAGCTGCTTCTCCTTCTCACTGATCACGCTGGGGGTGACGATCTGGAGCACGGCGTAGAGGTCGCCGGCGCCCTCGCCACGCCGGGGCAGACCCTTGCCCGACAGGCGCAGCTTCTGACCGCCGCGGGCGCCGGGTTTCACGGTCAGCTTCAGGCGCCCATCGAGGGTGGGCAGCTCGATCTCGGCGCCGAGCACCGCCTCCCAGGGGGCGAGGGGCACCTGCAGATAAAGATCGTGACCGGCCACCTCGAAGCGGGGATGGCGGGCCAGGCGGATGTCGATGTAGAGATCACCGGGTTTGCCGCCCCCCAGCCCCGGGCCGCCCTTGCCCGGCACGCGCAGGCGCTCACCATCGCTGATGCCCTTGGGTACGCGCACCCGGGCGGTGTGGGGGCGGCGCTGCACCCGGCCGTCATCCCCCAGCTCCTGGACGCTGAACTCCACGCTCACCTCGGTGCCCGTGGCGGCGTCCTCGAGGCTGAGGCTGGTGGCGATCTCGAAATCCTGGCCGCGGCGGGGGGCGCCGCCATGAAAGCCGATGCGCTCAAGCAGTTCGGCCAGGTCGATGTCTTCGCCGGGGGCGCCCTGCCAGAAGCGACTGTCCCATTCGGCGCTGGGCTGGACGCTCTCGCCCGTGCGGTGGCGGCCGAGCTGGTCGTAGGCCTCGCGTTTCTCGGGATCGGAGAGGGTTTCGTTGGCCTCGCTGATCGCCTTGAAGCGCTCCTCGGCGTCAGCCTCCTTGGAGACATCCGGGTGGTAGCGGCGGGCCAGGCGCCGGTAGGCCTTGCGGATCTCCTCGGCCGTGGCGCCGCGCTCCACCTCCAGGGCGGCGTAATAGTCGACGTAGTTCATGGCGCCTGGGCGGGAGTGAGCTGCTGCCCGGCGAGCGGCTGGGCGATCAGGGTCACGACAGGATCCAGGCGGGGCACCCATCCTTGCCCCCCGGCAGGATGGCTGCACAGGTCCGACTGAATCCCGCTCTCCATGCCACGGCAGAACCTCATCAGTGCACTCAGGTCCTCGTTCGAGGCCTCGATCGGGGATGTCGTCTTCGGGATGGAGGACGGAACCGTGTCGATCTTCGGCCTGGTGGCCGGGGTGGCACTCACAGCCAGCTCCGGCAAGAGCGTGCTGATTGCGGGTGCCTCCGGGGCCGTGGCCGCCGCCGTCTCGATGATGGCGGGGGTGTTCCTCGACCTGCAGTCGGAGCAGGACCGGGAGCGGGTGGACAGCCGCCGCCGCCTGAGGGCCGTGGGGGCTGATCCATCGGGCGAGATCACCGCGCTGATGGGACGCCTGGGCCGCACGGGGCTGCAGCCGGCCACCCTGGCGGCGATTGAGAGCGACCTGCAGCAGCGGCCGGCGACGCTGCCGGAACTTGAGCGCCGCGCAGCGGTGCCCTCCGCCTCCAGTCGCCAGCAGCCGTGGGCCCATGCGCTGTGGATGTTGGTTTCGGATCTGTTCGCGGGGCTCACGCCGGTGCTGGCCTTCGCGCTGTTGCCGCTGGAGCAGGCCCGGCCGGTGTCGTTGCTGATGACCCTGGCGCTGCTGGTGCTGCTGGGCTACGGCCGCGCCCGGATCGGTGAGCGAGCGGTGCTTCCCACGGTGCTGACCACGGTGTCGATCGCCGGTTGTGCCGCCCTGGCCGGGGTGGCGATCGGCCTCTGGTTGAACCGAATCGGTTGAAGGGGCCAATGGCGGGCTGAATTGTTGGTGTCCTCAGGTTCAATCCCCCTGATCAAGTCGCATACATCAAGCGGCAACAAGGATGATCAGATTGTTCAGGTCCACCAGGGTGAAAACCTCATTGCTGTTTTAGATTATCCTTCGCAACAAGGGGTTGCGGAACCGAGATCGCTGCTTAATCGCCCGGAATGGATGTTCCAGTTTGACCGTGCTTTGAGCCCTGGCTCATTCGCGCAACCTATCTACCCATAATCAAGGTGTCTTGGATGGGAGCTTCCGCTTTGTAAGTGCATTGCGGTGTCGAATCTCGACAGCTAGAATGCGGCCATTTGATTTGGCGGTGGTGGCATCAGGCCTGTAGATAAGGCCTGTGTTCTTGTCAAAATCAGTATGTAGCTTCATAGCGTAGGCGAACCCTTTTGCGAAGTGCTTGATCTACTGGTTTCCACCCTTGGTCGGTTCATCACGGGATGCCGCTCTCCTCTCTTGTTCTTGAAGAATCTGGCCGTAGCGATCAATGTGGCACCACGATTGCGCTCTGGTGCATCATCACGCCTAGACGCTTCAGGTGGACCTTGACCCTTTGAAAGATCAGCTCGCCGAGGTTGTGTTTCTCCGGCAGCTGCCTGTAGCGGAAGCCTTCTCAGAAGGAGTGGCTCAGGATCGTGGTCTCATCCGGGATGCGGTCGCTGATCAGGTCGATGCCGGCAAACCTGCCCATGGTGGACTCCTTGATCAACACCCATTCATCGATCGCAAGGTTCTGGCCCGGGAGGGCCTGGCCCCGAGAAACTTCAGGGCGTGAAACTCCGGAGCTGACCAGTGACGTCCGCCAGGGCGACGCTGGCATCCCCCCAGCCGTCAGGCGGCAACAACGCGGGGGACTTGGAGCCGGGGGCTACGACGGCCCCAGCTGCAAAGGCCCCGTTCACCCAGGCCAGCAACAGACCCCGCAGGGGACCACCCCCTTCCTCGTAGCGGGCGCCGAGGTTGAAGTGGTCACCGCCCTTGGCCAGCACCAGTCGATAGCCACCGACGCCATTGCGGACCTCAGCGGCCATGGGCCAGATCGCCTCCGGTCCCGGCGGCACCACCCAATCGCGGCTACCGCTCACCACCAGCACCTGGCCGTTCATACCTTGAATCGCCTCTGCATCGAACAGCAGCGACATCGGCGGACTGACCGCCACCACCGCCTTGACCCGGCGATCAGCCAGGGCCGCCTGGTCGGCGGAGTTCAGGAAGCTGCACTGGAGAACCCAGCTCAGGTTGCGGGACGGATCATTGAGATCGCTGCATCGCTTCTTCAGCCGGGCGGAGCTGGGCCGGGCTCCCGCCAGTTGCAGGGCGGTGGTGCCCCCCCAGGACTGGCCCAGCACCACCACCTCATCGGTGCGCAGGCCCGGTGCGAGAGCCAGTTGGCCGGCTGCGGCCGCATCTATCAAGGCCGACACGTCGAGGGGCCGCAGGCGCAGTTCAGCGGGACCCGGCGGCGGCACCTTGCCGGAGAGCATCTCCTGCTGCTGTCTCTGGTCGCTGCCGGGGTGATAGGGCAGCAGCACGGTGTAGCCGTAGCTGGCCAGGTGACTGGCCCAGCCCTCGAAGCTGGCGGGGCTATCCCAGAGGCCATGGGAGATCACCACCAGTCGGCCGTTGCTCCCCTGGGTGGGACTGATCACCACCAGTCGCAGGAGGTCCGGCCGGTAGGGCACCGGGATGGTGGTTTCGCCGCGCTGCACCTTGAGGGGGCCAGCCTGGCTGAGCGACGGGCTCACTGTGGCCGCCGACTGGGCCGCCAGCAGTCGATCGGCTGGCTGAAGCTGGCGGGCGAGGCGCTGGACGGCGGACAGGGCCCGATCCAGATCCACCGAGGCCGTCTTGCCTGGAAGCGCCTGGAGCACGGTCAGCATGGTGAGCGGACCCTTGGCGGCGGAGGTGTCGAGCGCCCGCGAGATCTCTTTGCCACCGAGGCTGGAGGGCAGGCCATCGATGCCCCCGAGCGAGGAGACCAATAGCAGGGCCTGGGTGAGCAGGGGGGAGCCCACAGCCTGGTTGACCACCGCCTTGGTCTGCAGCGGCAGGGGGGGCGTTGAACAGCTCGACCAGCTTGCGTCCGACGGCCCCGTTGGTGGCCCGGTCAAGCTCAGCCAGATCGCTGTTGCCCGCAAACAGCTTGCTGGTGCTGGTCAGTTCCTTGAGCTGGATATAGAGGCTCGTCTGCAGGATCGGTAGCCGCAGATCGATCTCCTGCAAGGCGGCCGCCGGCTGGGCGGCGGCGGTGAGCACGGCCCCCGACGCCAGCGAGAGGGCCAAGGCGCGGCAAAGGAACGGGAGCGGCGACATGGGGAGCGAGAAGCGAAAGCGGCCCCGGGGGGATGCTGGGCAATCATCGGCCGGAGTTGAAGCACCAGTGTGTCTGCTGGGCGATCCCGCGCCTACAGGGCATTCCTGAAAACCCCAACCTTGCCAGCCTCGCTAATTCCACCTCATGTGAGCAAGTCCCAAAATGAGGACAAATCTGAATGGTGAGCACGGCTGGATAGCCAATGGCGCCAAACGACGTGGTACCACTCCGATGGTCCGAGCAGTCTATAACTCAGGGCAGTTGATACTAGAGGAGCTCTATATCCTAACCAAGATGGGGCGAGATGGACTCAAATCGTCGAACATCGACGGTATCAGGAGGTTGTGGACGGCAGTCGTCGCGTCCGCGTTTATGGCGACATAAGGCTTGCATGGAAGATCAGCATGCTCAAGTAAGGCGACGTGGGAGTGCTCGAGTTCGCCGAGGGGGTCTGAAGTTTGCCGTCTGCCCCTAAACCCATAGCGATAACTACTGGAAGAACTAACCAACGCCAACCGCATGATCGTGGAAATGCAAGGCAGCAATGGCTTCCCAACTCCCAGAATTCCTGTGGAGATGGTTGGCAACGCTCCGAACTGGTTCCGCGCCACCTCACTGAAAAGCCCGCCCGGAGTTCCGAGCGGGCTATTCAATCCATGGTGCTTAACGAAATCTGTGCCTGTCAGAGCACCTGGCCCACCATCACCGCTGCCACGGCGGAGAAGAGGGTGATGCCGAGGGCGGTGAGGGGATTCTGTCCCTGGGCCACGGCGAAGCTGGTGACGACACCAGCCCCAAGGCAGGCGACGACGATCTGGGTGGCGGTTGAGGGACGATCCACAGGACAGGGTTCAACTGAGGAGCAACGTAGGGAACCTTCTTGAAGCCACCAGCGGGGATCGGGGGTTTCGTTACCGGCGGTTGGGCTTCGTAACAGGCCGAAATCGTCCGGGCGCCGCTGGCTCAACCAGGTTCGCTGACGAATGGTGGCGGTCTGGGGGGGTGTGGAGGGCATCCCAACGCCAGGCTGGATGTGATCGAGGCGGTAGTCAATGAAGCCCGTGCCCTGGTCGCGGGGCGGCGTCTGCTCAGCTTCGAGTGGTAATGAGACCAACCCTGGGCCAGGCCAAGGCCTGCCGTCGCTGTGCTGACTCACTGCTGTCAGGGTCGATACACCTCGCGTTGGCAAAGCCCAAGGCTCATGTGAGCCTGCACTGAACAGGCGATGGGCATCAGGCATGGCTATGGATCACGAGCAGGAACTCCAGCTTCTCGATGCCTGGTGGCGTGCCGCCAACTACCTGGCGGTGGGGATGATCTATCTACGGGAGAATCCCCTCCTGGCCGAGCCGCTCCGGCCTGAGCACATCAAGGCCCGTCTGCTGGGGCACTGGGGATCAAGCCCTGGCCAGGCGTTCATCTGGGCCCATGCCAACCGGGTGATCCGCCACCACGATCTGGAGATGATCTACCTGTCGGGGCCAGGGCATGGAGCCCCCGGCGTGATGGGCCCCACCTACCTCGACGGCAGCTACAGCGAGGTCTATCCCGACAAGTCGCAGGATGCGGGCGGGATGCAGCGCTTTTTCAAGCAGTTCTCGTTCCCAGGCCACATCGGCTCCCACTGCACCCCCGAAACCCCCGGTTCGATCCATGAGGGCGGTGAGCTCGGTTACGTGCTCTCCCATGCCTGCGGTGCCGTTTTCGACAACCCTGATCTGATCGCCCTGGCCTGCGTGGGGGATGGCGAGGCCGAGACCGGTCCCCTTGCCACCTCCTGGCACATCAACAAATTCCTCAACCCGATCACTGACGGGGCGGTGTTGCCAGTGCTGCACCTCAACGGCTACAAGATCGCCAACCCCACCCTGCTGGCCCGCATTCCCAGGGAGGAGCTGGTGAGCCTGATGCGGGGCTACGGCTGGGATCCGATCCTGGTGGAGGGGAGTGAGCCGGCGGAGATGCACCACGCCATGGCCGCCGCCATGGACCAGGCCATCGCCACCATCCAGCGGGTGCGCCAGGACTGTCGCCAGAGCGGAGAGGCCGTGCGGCCTGCCTGGCCGATGATCGTGCTGCGCTCCCCCAAGGGTTGGACCGGCCCCCGCGAGCTCAACGGCAAGAAGCTGGAAGATTTCTGGCGCTCCCACCAGGTGCCCCTGCCGGCACCGAACAAGGATCCCCAGCAACTGACCATGCTCCAGGACTGGCTGCGCAGCTACCGCCCCGAGGAGCTGTTTGATGCCAACGGCACCCTCAGGCCCGAGCTGCAGGCCCTCTCACCGACGGGCGCGCGGCGGATGGGCTCCAGCCCCCATGCCAATGGCGGCCGTTTGCGCCGCAGTCTTCGGCTCGCACCGATCGAGGACCATGCCGTGCACATCGAACGGCCAGGCCAGAGTGAGCACGAGAACACGGCACCACTGGGAGCCCTGCTGCGCGACACCATCGTGCGCAACCCCGACTCCCTGCGGGTGTTCGGCCCCGATGAAACCGCCTCCAACCGGCTGCAGGCCATTTATGAGGTCAGCAAGAAGGTCTGGATGGAGGAGTTCCTCCCCGAAGACCTCAATGGCAGTGAACTGGCCCGCGAGGGACGGGTGGTGGAGATGCTCTCAGAGCACACCCTGGTCGGAATGATGGAGGGCTATCTGCTCACCGGCCGCTACGGCTTTTTCCACACCTACGAGGCCTTCGCCCACGTGATCGCCTCGATGTTCAACCAGCACGCCAAATGGCTGGAATCCTGCAAGCTCCATGCCACCTGGCGTGCGCCGATCGCGCCCTGGAATTGCCTGATCTCCTCCACCGTCTGGCGCCAGGATCACAACGGCTTCACCCACCAGGACCCGGGCTTCATCGACCTTGCCGGCAACAAGAGTGGCGATGTGGTGCGCGTCTACCTGCCGGCCGATGCCAACTGCCTGCTGGCGGTGGCGGAGGAGGCTCTCGTGGAAACGAACGTCTGCAACATCATCGTTTCCGACAAGCAGAAGCATCTCCAGTACCTCACCCTTGAGGAGGCCCGCAGTCACGTGGCCAAGGGTATCGGTCTCTGGGGCTGGGCCAGCAACGATGACCAGGGGGATGAACCCGATGAACCCGATGTGGTGATGGCCTGCGCCGGCGACATCCCCACCAAGGAAGTGCTGGCGGCGGTGGAGATCCTCCACCGTGAGGTTCCCAAGCTGCGGATCCGGGTGATCAATGTGGTGAAGCTGTTCGCCCTGACCCAGCCGAGCGAGCACCCCCATGGCCTCTCGGATCGGGATTTCGACAGCCTGTTCACCACCGACAAACCGGTGATCTTCAACTTCCACGGCTACCCGTGGCTGATTCACCGGCTCACCTACCGCCGCACCAACCACCCCAACATTCATGTGCGGGGCTACAAGGAGAAGGGCAACATCAACACGCCGCTGGAGCTGGCGATGAACAACCAGATCGACCGCTTCAACCTGGTGATCGATGTGATCGACCGGGTGCCAGGCCTCGGCTCCCGCGCCGCCCACGTCAAGGAGCGGATGAAGGAAGAGATCCTCGGCCACCGCCGCTATGCCCACACCCACGGCATGGATTCTCCCGATGTGACCGGCTGGCGCTGGTCCTTGCCAAGCCCGCACTAGGGATGAACGCCCGGGAATCGGTGCTGGTGCTGAACGCGGGCAGCTCCAGTCTCAAGGCGGGGCTGTTCGCGGCGGATGGCCGCTGCCAATGGCGCGAGCAACGCAGCTGGCAGCCGGCCTCCGGCACCATGGAGGAGGTCCTCGACGGCTGGCTGCCAGCCGCCCTGGAGTCCTGGAATGGGGAACCGCTGTTGGCGGCCCACCGGGTGGTCCATGGCGGTGAGCGCTTCACCGCCCCCACCCTCTTGAGCTCCCCGGTGCTGGACGCTCTGGAGGCCATGATCGCCCTGGCACCGCTGCATAACAGACCTGCCCTGGCCGTGATGCGCTGGCTGAGCTGCTGGAATCCCCAGTTGCCCCAGTGGGCCTGCTTTGACACGGCCTTCCACAGCACCCTGCCGCCGGAGGCCCGCACCTATGCCCTGCCGGCGGCCTGGCGGGAGCTGGGCCTGCGCCGTTTCGGTTTTCACGGCCTCAACCATCAGCACGTGAGTGAAACCGTCAGTCGTCGCTGGTCTGACAAGCACCAGCCCCCTACTCGGCCGCTACGGCTGATCAGTTGCCACCTCGGTGCCGGCTGCTCGCTCTGCGCCATCCGGGATGGGCGCAGTGTGGCCACCACCATGGGTTACACGCCCCTGGATGGTCTGGTGATGGCAACCCGCAGCGGCTCGATCGACCCCGGTCTGCTGCTGCATTTGCTGCGGCAAGGGCTGACGCCCGAGCAACTGGAGCAGGGGCTGCAGGGGGCGAGTGGCCTGCTGGGGCTCTCCGGTGGCCTCAGCTCCGATATGCGCCAGCTGCGCCAGGCCGCCAGCGACGGTCACGACGGCGCCAGCCTCGCCCTTGCCGTGTTTCGCCACAGCCTGCTGGAGGGCATCGGGGCGATGGCGGCAAACCTGGGTGGTGTGGATGTGATCGCCCTCAGCGGCGGTATCGGTGAGCATGATCACGCCCTGCTGGCGGATCTTGAGTTGTCCCTGGGCTGGCTCGGGCCCATTGAGCTGGTGCGGGTCCCCGCCGATGAGGAGGGCCTGATCGCACGCGAGTGCCTCAGCGCAGCAGGCGGGATGCAGGTCGGGCCCGGCCGCTGCTGGCCCACTGCTTGAGCGCATCGAGCTGTTCGCGGGCCGTGCGCGAGAGGGGAACCAGGTCACTGGCGGCGGCGATCAGATCCGCCTCGCCGAATTCGCGGTGCACCGCAAAGGCCAGGTGCATCGCCTCCACCACCGTCTGCTCCAGTTCGGCACCGGAGAATCCCGCGGTGCGGTCCACCAGCACCTCAAGGGGAATGCGGTGCTCGGGGCGGCGGCGGCGCAGCTGCAGGTCGAGAATCGTGCGCCTTTCGGCGGCATCGGGCAGATCCAGCAGGAAGATCTCATCGAAGCGCCCCTTGCGCATCAGCTCCGGCGGCAGGCTCTCCACCCCGTTGGCGGTGGCCACGACGAACACCGCCGAGCGCTTCTCCGCCATCCAGGTGAGCAGGCTGGCCAGCACCCGCTGGCTGGTGCCGCCATCGCTGCGGCTGTCACCGCCGAATCCCTTGTCGATTTCGTCGATCCAGAGCACGCACGGTGCCATGGCTTCGGCGCGGCGAATCATGTCGCGGGTACGGGCTTCGCTGGCGCCCACCAGGCCGGCGAACAGCCGCCCCACATCCAGGCGCAGCAGCGGCATGGCCCAGCTGTGGGCGATCGCCTTGGCGGTGAGTGACTTACCGGTTCCCTGGGGACCCACCAGCAACACTCCCCGTGGCAGGGGCAGGCCATAGGCGGCGGCCTCATCGCTGAAGGCCAGTCGCCGCTGCTCCAGCCAGTGCTTCAGCGCCTCCAGCCCGCCGATGTCGGCGGGGCTGGCCTCTGTGGGGCAATACTCCAGCAGCTCGCTGCGGGCGATTGCCTGGCGCTTCTCCTCCAGCACCTCTGCCAGATCGGGCTCCCCCAGCTGGCCGCGCCGAGCCAGGGCCCGCGCCGCCACCTGACGGATGCGCTGTTCGCTCAGGCCGCTGCAGCAGTGGGTGAGCTGCTCGAGCACACCGGGGCTCAGGGGGTGGCCGCAGGCCTGAGCGATGCTCTCCAGCAGAGAGCTGATCTCACCGGCATCGGGCAGGGGCAGGTCGAGGATCGTGAGGCACTCTTCCAGTTCCCGCGGCACCTGCCATTCCGGGGCGGTGATCACCAGGGTGCGCGGTTTCTGGCGCAGGCTGGTGGCCAGGTTGCGCAGCCGGCGGCCGATGCCGGGGTCGTCGCAATAGCGGTGGAAATCGAGCAGCAGCAGGATCGCCGCCTGATCCGGGGGCAGGCTCTCGATCGCCTCCAGGGCTCCCATTGGATTGCGGGTGGCCTCACCCTCGCGGTTCGGCAGCCCCTGGAGCCCCTCGACGAAATCCCAGCGCAGCAAGGTGCGCTGGCCCAGGCGCTGGGCGGCGCGCTGGAGCAGAGCAGCGATGCGCTCCTCCTCGGGGCTGCGAATCCAGAGGATCGGCGCGCGGGCACGGATCAGCAGATCAAGCTGGTCGGCCCACTCCTCGCTCATCGCCAATGGCGCAGGGCCGACCAGCGGGGATCGATGGGGTCTCCCCCGCCGGTCGTGGAGGAGGCTTCCTGTCTGGCCTCAGGTTGCTCTGGCAGGTCCGGTCCGGGGCAGCCCGGGCCGCAGTCGTTCCGCAAGGGCAGCTGAAGGCTGAGTTGCTCAAACAGCCACCGGGCCGGATCGAAGCTGCCGCGGGGATCGAGAGCCTCGATCAGCTCGCTTGCGTCGAGGTCATCGCCGAGTTGATCGGCATCTCCGAGCCAGAGTCGCTCCTCCCCCCGGAAGTGCAGGGTGTGGTTGTAGGTGCTCAGGCAGCGGTCGCAGCAGAGGGTGACGATGGTTTCGGCTTCCCCCTCCACTTCCAGCACGGGCTCGCCGTGGCGGACGCTCAACCAGCCCCGCACCGGCGTGAGGCTCTCGAGATCCTCCAGCTGCTGGTCGACAGCCCACAAGCGTGGTTCCTGCAGCAGGCGTAGCTCCTGCAGGGGCATGGGCCGCAGCAGGGATGGTTCAGGCAACGGCGAGGGACGCCGCGTCATCACTTCTTGCCTTTGGGCTCAAAGGGCAGCCGCTCAGACCCACCAGCGGTGGCCGCCACCGCCACTGTCTGCTGGGCGAGCTGTTGATTGAGGATGTCCTGGAGGTTCTCAGGCAGGGCCTCCCGGCTGAGCAGGAAGGTCTGCAGGGCCTGGAAGATGTTGGCAACCACCATGTAAAGCAGCACCCCAGCAGGCAGCGGGAAGAAAAGGAACATGCCGGTGATCATCACCGGCGTGATCTTGTTGGCCGTCGATTGCTGAGGGTTAGGCGGCATCCCAGATCCAGAGAGGATCTGGGAAATGAACAGGCTGGCTCCGAAGGCCCCCACCAGGATGGCGATGTCCCAGTTGATCGCACCATCGGTGTAAAAGCCCACCTGACCGAGGGCCTTGATGAACAGGAATCCACTGCGGGCCGCCAGGCCGGGCACCGATGCTTCCACCGTTGCATCACCAGGGGCGATCGCCTCGATCAAACCTGACTCGCTCACTCGCACCACGCCCTCGCCTTTGCTCACACGCCAGGACGGCGTGTACTTCGAGCCGTTCTCCACGCCCTCGAGCACGCTGCTGAAGGGTTGCCCGTCCTTGGTGTGCAGGTTCACCTGGGCTGAGTCGCCGATGCCCAGCTTGGTGCCGCCCTCCAGGCTGGCAACGACTGGCACGTGACTGGTTTCGGTGATGAAGATCGAGTGACTGGCACTGTTGAACGGCTTGATCTCCACCGCAGCGATCTGATCGGCCGGTAACACCTTGAGATTGAGGGTGTAGGGCACATCGGCGAAGGGTGAGCCGCGCAGGGTGGCGAACAGAGCGAACAGGATCGGCATCTGGACCAGCAGGGGCAGACAGCCGGCCAGGGGGCTGCCGAACTCCTTCATCAGCTTGCCCAGTTCCTCCTGTTGTTTCTGGGGATTGCTGGCGTACCGGCTCTTGATCTCAGCCTGACGCTTCTGCATCACGGGCTGAGCGATGCGCATGCGCCGTGCACTACGGATCGAGCCTGCGCTCAGGGGGAAGAGGGCGAGCCGGATCACCACGGTGAGGGCGATGATCGCCAGCCCGTAACTCGGCACCAGCCCATAGAAAAAATCGAGGATGGGCAGAAGCAGGTTGTCGGAGATGTAGCCGATCACAGCGGGGAGGCGGCAGAAGGGTGAGGGTTTGAACCAGTGTGCCCGAGCAGCTGATCGGAGTGACGCCGATGCGGGCAAATCCCGTCCGGAGGCCTCGAACTGGCGGCCTGGGCCTGGGGGTCAGGCACTGGCCGGCTGGGAGTCAGCGAATCCTTTGTTTTCGGTTGGGGCCTTGGCGCCGCCACGGCGGGCCATCTGCTCGAGGATGTAGGCCTCGGTTTCACGGAAGCGGGGCATGGAGCGCATCTCGAGCTTGGCCCCGTCGCTGAGTACCAGCACCATGTCGCCCCAGGCGCCGAAGCCCCGGGGCACCGAGCGCACCTCCCGCACCTGGCTGTAGACCACCTGGGTCCGGTCACGGCCAAGCCAGCCACCGCTGACCGAAATCCGCCTGCTGGTGATGCGGAAGCGCAGCCAGAGGGCCCGCACGATCGCGCCGACCGCGAAGGGGATGCCGATCAGGGTGAGACCGAAGAGCAGGTTGAACAGCAGATCCCCCCGAGCCGGTCCCCCTTCGTAGAACGTGGTCTCGGTCACCTCGATGGTCATCGACTCAGGCCTGCCTTGCGGAACAGCTCCGAACATTCTCCCAGCAAGGCCTCAGGACTGGCCTCAACGGAGCCTGGCTTGAGGCTGAGCAGCAGCCACAGGCCGTTGGGGTCAGCGGGCAATTGGCCGCAGCGCTCGTTCAGCCAGCCGTGCAGCAGGCGTCTGAGCCGGTTGCGCCTTACTGACCGCTTGCTCACTTTGGTACTCACCACGACGGCGCAGCGGCAGCCCTGGAGCGGCACCTGGCCGAGGGGAGCACGCAACAGGGAGGGCTCACCGACCACGGAGCGAAGCACCAGGTAGGTGCCGTGAAAACGGCGGCCCTTGCGATAGAGGTGGTCAAAGGCTTTCTCGCCCCGCAGGCGCAGATCCCTGGGAAGGGCCATGGGGCGGGGAATCTCCCTTCAGGCCTCAGACGGCCAGGCGAGCACGGCCGCGGCGACGGCGGGTGCGGATCACGCGCCGGCCGGTGTGGGAACGCATCCGTACGCGGAATCCCGACACCCGCTTGCGCTTACGACTTGTTCCTTCCAGGGTTCGCTTGGTCATGGTGCGTCTCGGCGTCTGGCCTGGTCTCGATCGATCAACTTAACAGCCAGGGGTCAATCGATCCCCGGATCGATCTGGATCAGCCAGCTGCCCAGGTAGCCGCCGAAGGGCACATCGCCAGGTGCCTGGGCCAGAGCATTGAACTGGTACATGCCGATGTTGAACGGATTGAAGATCGACATGAACACGCCGATGGTGCCATCAACGGGCACGGGCCGCTCCGGAAAGATCTCGATTGACTTGCCGTTGGCATTCACTTCAATGACGGCAGGAATCGTTTCCTTGCAGCGGGTGCGGGAGAGCATCCCGCCTTCCTTCATCACGCAGAGCTTGATGTCTTTGGGATCGATTTTTGCGTCGAAGTTATCGGGAACTGAAATGGTGAGCTTGAGCATGGCCGTCTTGCGATCCTTTGGCCTCAGGATCAGGTAGTAATCCGATCGCTTCAGCCGTGAGGTGTCGGTCATGAAGAAATAGAGCCGCCGGTAGTCTTTGTTGTTGTCCCAGCGGAACTCCAGCAGCCCGGGCGTGCCCTGGGCCAGGCTGGCCACCGGAGCGATTCCGGCGCCAGCACCGGCCATCAAGGCCCCCAGGCCCATGCCCGCGGCAGCCATTAGCAGGCCGGTGCGTCTGGGCAGGGAGGCCGTCATTCGGCGCAGCCGTTGTTGCAGGGTCGGAAGGGTCATGGAGAGTGGATCAGGGGTGGCCGGCGCAAGCGGGCCCGGGTGTTGTCTGGATTGTCGGCCGGCGCCATCGGGGCCAGCCCCTCGTGGGGGCAGCGGCACAGCTGTCAGTTGTGACCGGATCTGTCCGGCCGCAGCCGGGCCGCCTCCCTCAGATAGGGGTGCAGGGGCTGCCTGCCTGGCTCCATCCAGGCGTGTGCCAGCAGGCGGATGCAGCGGGGCAGGTCGCCGGCCACGGCCATCTGCTGACAGTCGAGCAGCGCCACTCCGTCCCAGCCGGGCTGCCGCCGGGCGATGGCCGCTGGGAACCCGGCGTCGAGATCGGCGGTCACTGAAAAGGTCACCGACAACACCCACGCTCCACTGAGGCCGTTGCCGTCGATCAGGCTGGCGAGCAGTTCGCTCACCGCCTCCTCGATGGCGGCCGTGGTGTTGGCTGTGGCGGTGGTGGCGCCCCTCAGCGCCCGCAACTCCCTGTCCTCGTTCATGGCCGCCAGAGCCACAGCGGTTGGCCGCACCAGGCCAGCTCCAGGCTGAGGGCCTGCTGCAGACCTCCCAGCAGGTTGCGGCCGGGGATCAGGCCCGCCAGCCGCTTCTGGGGTTTGCCGAACATCACCGGCTGGGTCTTCTCCTCATCCAGACCGGCCAGGCGAGCGGCCAGCCGCCGGGCGTGTTCCTCGTCGCCGAGTTCGTCGATCAGCCCGAGTGCCAAGGCCTGGGCACCGCTGAACACCCGTCCGTCGGCGAAGCCGCGCACCTCGCTGTCGCTCAGTCCTCGGCCCTGGGCCACCGCCTCGACGAACTGGCCGTAGCTGGAGTCGATCAGACCCTGCAGCAGCTCCCGTTCGTCGGCGGTCAGGGCCCGGTCAGGCGAGAGGATGTCCTTGTAGAGGCCGCTCTTGACGGTCTCGAAGCTGATGCCGATGCGCTCAAGCAGCTTTGAAATGTTGTTGCCGCGCAGGATCACGCCGATCGAACCCGTGATCGTGCCCGGGTTGGCCACGATCTTTTCGGCGGCCACCCCCACATACACGCCTCCGGAGGCGGAGATATTCCCGAAGCTGGCCACCACGCGGCAGCCCTTGCTGCGCAGGCGACCGATGGCCGCATGGATCTCCTGGCTGTCGCCCACGGTGCCGCCGGGGCTGTCGATGCGGAGCAGCAGCGCCGGGAATTCCCTGTCCTCCACTTGCCGGAGGGCTTTGACCACCCGCTCCCGGGTCGGGCCGGCGATTGCCCCCTCGATCACGATCCTCGCCATGCTCTTGCGGGACTTGCGGCGCCAGGGCCAGGGCATGCGATGCAGATCGATGTCGCTGGATCTTAAAAAGGTCACCGACGACCGTTTCGATGACGCCCCAGCTCCGATGGCTGTTGATGCTGCTGCCCTTCGCCCTCTGGGGCACGGCGATGGCGGCGATGAAACCCCTGCTCGAGTCAGCCGGCCCGCTCACGATCGCCTGGATGCGCCTGCTGCCGGCAGCCCTGGCGGTGCTTGTGGTGGCGCGGCTGCAGGGGCGTTCCCTGGCGGTGGCGGCCTCCGACCGGTTCTGGTTGCTGGCCTTCGCCCTGGTGGACGGCACTCTGTTTCAAGGGCTGCTGGCCCGGGGTCTGGAGAGCACCGGTGCGGGCCTCGGCTCGGTGTTGATCGATTCCCAGCCCCTGCTGGTGGCCCTGCTGGCCCGCAGTCTCTTCGGTGAGGCCATCAATCCGGTGGGCTGGTCGGGTCTGCTGCTGGGACTGGCCGGCATCGCCTGCCTGGGCCTGCCGGCGCCGCTGCTGCGGCACTGGTGGCTGGATGGACCGGAGGCCCTGGGATTGCATCCCTGGAGCCATGGCGAGACCTGGATGCTGGGGGCGGCGGTGGCCATGGCGGTGGGCACCGTGCTCTGCCGATACGCCAGTCGCGGCAGCGACCCGGTGGCCGTCACCGGCTGGCACATGCTTATCGGCGGGGTGCCCCTGCTGATCGGATCGTTGGGCGTCACTCGGCTGGATCCGGCCGCGGCGCCCTTCTGGCCTGCCTGGAGCCCCCTGGAGTGGGGGCTGATGGCCTATGCCAGCCTGCTGGGCAGCGCCCTGGCTTACGGATTGTTCTTCTGGTTCGCCAGCCGCGGCGACCTCACCGGCTTCACCGCGCTGACCTTTCTCACGCCCGTGTTCGCCCTGCTCTGCGGCCTGCTGCTGCTGGAGGAACGGCTGCGGCCGCTGCAGTGGTTCGGCTCGGTCCTGGCGCTTGGCTCGGTGCTGCTGATCAACCAACGCCAGCGGCTCTGGAGCCCGGCGCTGCCCGAACCGGAACCGCCGGGCCTGCCCCCATGACGGCCCCCTTGAGCCTGCTCGTGGTGAGCACGCCGGTGGGAACGCTCGGCTCAGGTGCTGGCGGCGGCGTGGAGCTCACGCTCGAGAGCCTGGTGGCCGGTCTGCTCGGCCGCGGTCACCAGCTCACGGTGCTGGCCGCTGAGGGGTCGCGGCTCTCCAGCAGCTGCCTGGCCGCCCGGCTCTGGACGGCGGCCGGCGTCGATCAGCCCAGCTGGCAGCACCAGCTCCGTGACGCCCCCGTTCAGATTCCCGCTGCCGGTTTGCTGCCGGCCTTCTGGCAGCAGGTGCATGCTCGCCAGGGGGAGTTCGATGCGGTGTTGAACCTTGCCTACGACTGGCTGCCCTTCTGGCTCACCCCCCTGCTGCCCACGCCGCTGTTCCACCTGGTGAGCATGGGCTCGGTGGCGACGGTGATGGATGAGGTGATCGAGGCGGTGGCCCTGAGTGACCAGCGCCGGCTGGCCTTTCACAGCAGGGCCCAGGCCAGCGACTTCCGCCTGCCCGCCCCGCCGCTGGTGGTGGGCAATGGCTTCGACCTGTCGGCCTACAGCTTCCGCGAGCGGCCGGATCCCGAGCCCCTGCTCGGCTGGGCTGGCCGCATCGCGCCTGAGAAGGGGTTGGAGGACGCTGCGGCGGTGGCGGCCAGCCTGGGTGAGCGGCTGCTGGTCTGGGGGGTGCGTGAGGACCCGACCTATGCCGCCGCTGTGGAGGCTTCGGTGCCCTCAGGCACCATCGAATGGCGTGGTTTCCTGCCTACCAGTGCCCTGCAGGCGGAGCTGGGCCGCTGCCGGCTGCTGCTGAACACGCCCAAGTGGAACGAGGCCTACGGCAATGTGGTGGTCGAGGCGATGGCCTGTGGCGTGCCTGTTGTGGCCTACGCCCGTGGCGGCCCCGGCGAACTGATCGTGCCGGGTGTCACCGGGGTGCTGGTGCCCCCCGACGATGTGGCCGCTCTGACGCTGGCGGCGCGGGGCGCGGTGGGGCTGGAGCGCTCCGCCTGCCGCCGCTGGGTGGAGCGCCACGCCTCCAGGGAGGCATTCGCCGAGCGGATCGAGACCTGGATCCGGGAGGGTCTGCGCCCGGCCTAAGTTCGCAGCGACTCAGGCGCCACCCGTGTCCCCGTCCCCTTCCCGTTCCCCGGATGGGGCTCAACGTGCCACTGGTCGCTGGGCGGTGCTGGGTCTGATCCTGGTGCTGGGCATCGCCCTGTTTCTCTGGCAGCTCGGCGCCACAGGGCTGGTGGATGAGACACCTCCCCTGTTCGCCGCTTCCGCCCGGGCCATGGCCGAAACCGGCCAGTGGCTGATTCCCCACGTCAATGGACTGCCGCGCTACGACAAGCCGCCGCTGATCTACTGGCTGATGGGAGTGGGCTACATGATCCCCGGCCAGGAGCAGTGGAACCCCCTGGGCACCTGGGCCGCTCGTCTGCCCTCGGCCCTGTCTGTGATCGCCGTGATGCTCAGCCTGGGTTATACCCTGCTGCGCTGGCCACAGTCGAGCGGCGGGCTGCGCTCCGTCAGCACCGCCCTCGGTGCTGCTCTGGCCTTTGCCCTCTCGCCCTTGATCCTGCTCTGGGGGCGGATTGCCGTCAGCGATGCCCTGCTCACCGGCTGTCTGGCCGTGTCGCTGTTGCTGTTCTGGCAGAGCTGGGCTGAGCCTCGCCGAGCGGTCTGGCCCGCCTGGATCGTGCTCGGCCTGGCGGTGCTCACCAAGGGGCCGGTGGCCCTGGCCCTTGCGGCCCTGACCCTGCTGGGGTTCGGACTCAACCAGCGCCGCCTGGGGGCGCTCTGGCGACGGCTGCGGCCCCTGCCTGGTCTGGCACTCACCGCTCTGGTGGCTCTGCCCTGGTATCTGGCGGCTCTGGCGATGGAGGGCGAGCCTTTCTGGGCCAGCTTCTTCGGCTACCACAACCTGCAGAGATTCACATCGGTGGTGAACCAGCACCTTCAGCCCTGGTGGTACTTCGCGCCGGTGCTGCTGCTGGCCAGCCTTCCCTTCTCCCCCCTGCTTCTGCTCAGCTTGTTCAGGGCCCTGGGCCGCTGTTGGCACCGCTGGCGTGAGCAGGTGCCCCCCGCTGCCGCCTTGCTCGAGCCCGCCGGCTCCCTGGCCAGCTACGCCGCCTGCTGGCTGCTGGCCGTGTTGATCTTCTTCACCCTGGCCGCCACGAAACTTCCCAGTTACTGGCTGCCGGCCACACCGGCCGCCGGCCTGCTGATCGCCCTAACCGCCGCCGAAGGGGGTAGGGCCAGCCGCTGGGCCCTGGGGGCCTCCGTGGCGCTGATGGCGGCGCTCACCCTGGTCCTGGCGCTCTCGCCCAGCTGGATTCCCCTGATCAACGATCCGGAGATGCCCACCCTGCCGGCGGAGTTGCTGGCCAGTGGCCTGGTGCTGCGGGCGGCGGTCTGTTATGCCCTGGCCACCCTGGCCGGGCTCTGGCTCTGCTGGACGCCGAAGCCGCGGCCCTGGGGGCTGGTGCCAGCCCAGCTGGCTCTGGTGCTGTTTCACCTGCTGGCGGTCCTGCCAATGTGGAATCTCGGGGACCGGGTGAGGGGGCTGCCGGTACGGACGGTGGCCCAGCAGGTTCGGCTGCAGCGCCTGGGCGCCGAGCCCCTGGCGATGGTTGGAATCCTCAAACCGTCGCTGCACTACTACACCCGTCAGGTGGTCCTCTACGAGGGGATATCCCGCACCGCGCTGGTAAACCTGGCCGACCGCCTCGAGCGGGAACACCGCCTGGGTCTGAGCCCCAGCTCCGCTGAGGTTCAACCCACCGTGCTGGTGGTGATCGATCAGGGCACGGCCAGGAAGCCCCACTGGCAGGGCCTCGCTCCAGTCGAGCTGGGCCGCTCTGGGCTGTACCGGCTCTGGCGCCTCGATCGGGGCCGGCTCCAGCGACGGGCCGCTGAGCTGCGGGCCGCTGGAGTGGCGCCCACCTGGCAGCTGCCGGTGCCCGAGCGTTACTGACCTGGGGCCTCCTCCAGGTTGCGGTGGCAAAGGCCGCAGTGGCCCCAGCGGGCCAGTTCACCGGCTGGGGCGGGGCTGCAACAGGCGGGGCAGAGTCCCAGCCCATGCACGTCCACCCGGCTGGGATGGGCAGCCCAGACCTGGGCGATGTCCTCACTGCCCGGCAGCCCGGCGGCATGGGCCTGGTGTTGACGAAAGCGCAGGTCGCGGACGGGAAAACCGGACCCCCGCAGGGCGCCCAGCAACTGATGGCGGTTGTAGCGGAGGGCCTGCAGCCATTGGGGATGCTGGGCGCCCACGGTCAGCACGCCGCCGCGGAGGCTGAGAGGGCGGCAGTGGGGGGCGAGCTGGTCGCCGGCGATCCGAGGCCAGGCCTGCCACAGGGCGGCCAGGCTGCCGGCCCGCCGCCACTCCTGCTGGATCTGATCCAGGCAGGAGCCCACAGCAACGATCGGCGCCGGAGGTGCCGGCATCAGCACGCTCACGTTGCCGATCCGGCGCACCTGATCCTGCGGAGCCTTGGCCATGACCTGAGATTAGGGAGTGAGGGTGCGGGCAACCGTCCGTGTTCCGGTGAGCCACAGCGGCTACCCTCCGGATTGCCCCCACCTCGACCCATGGGCTTCTTCGACCGGCTCAGCCGCCTGCTGCGGGCCAACCTCAACGATCTGGTCAGCAAGGCCGAGGATCCTTCCAAGATCCTGGATCAGTCCGTGGCGGACATGCAGTCCGACCTGGTGAAACTGCGCCAGGCGGTGGCCACCGCTATCGCCAGTCAGAAACGGCTTCAGAACCAGGCGGAGCAGGCGGACTCCCAGAGCAAGTCCTGGCTGAACAAGGCCGAGCTGGCGCTCAAGGAGAACAGGGAGGATCTGGCCCGCGAGGCCCTCAGCCGCCGCAAGACGTACCAGGACACCGCCACGGCTCTCAATGCCCAGCTCAACAGCCAGGCCGGTCAGGTGGAAACGCTCAAGAAGAGCCTGACCGCCCTTGAGGGCAAGATCGCCGAGGCGAAGACCAAGAAGGACATGCTCAAGGCCCGCTCCCAGGCGGCCCAGGCTCAGGAGCAGCTTCAGAGCGCCGTGAGCGGTCTGGGCACCAACAACGCCATGGCCGCTTTCGAGCAGATGGAGGAGAAGGTTCTGCAGCAGGAGGCCCGCAGCCAGGCGGCTGCCGAGCTGGCCGGCGCCGATCTCGAAAGTCAGTTCGCGGCCCTTGAAGGCACCGACGTTGATGACGAGCTTGCCGCTTTGAAGACCCGCCTCGAGGGAGGCGCCAATCCGATCGCCCTGCCAGTTGAGAACGGCCCGGTTCCCCAGCTCGAACCGGTGAAGGTGGCTGAGGTGGACGCCGAGCTCGAGGAACTGAAACGCTCGATCGACAAGCTCTGAGCTCAACCAGGAGGATCTGATCCCCCTGGCGACCCCGGCCGGCTCCATACAATCCTTTCAGCTGAACCGGGTCCGTGGCCGTTGCTGTTTTCACCGATGCCAACTTCGAGGCTGACGTGCTTGCCGCCCCCGGCACGATTCTGGTCGATGTCTGGGCCAGCTGGTGTGGCCCCTGCCGGCTGATGGCTCCCCTGATGGACTGGGCCGCGGCCGAGTACGGCGGGCGGCTGCTGGTGGGCAAACTCGAAGCTGATCCGAATCCCTGCGTCCGCGACAGCCACAAGATCCAGGGTCTTCCCACCCTCATCCTGTTCCGCGACGGCAAGGAACTGGCTCGCCACGAGGGCGCCATGGCCAAACCCCAGCTCAAGGCCTTCCTGGATGCCCATCTCTGAACGGGTCACCCGCCTGGGTCAGGGGGTCTTCGCACGCAACGACCAGCGCAAGATCGCCTACAGCGAGGGTCTGCTGAATCCGGAGCGGCCCCCCGGCCGCCCCACTCTGCTGGATCTCTCCCTCGGCTCCACCGACCTGCCCCCTCCGGCGGTGGCGCTGGAGGCCATGGCCGCGGCCATGAAACTGCCCAGCAGCGCCTCTTACTGCCTCCACGGCGCCACCCTGCCGTTCAGGGAGGCAGTGGCGGCCTGGGCCGGGCGCCGCTTCGGCGTGACGGTTGACCCTGAGGCTGAGGTCCTGCTGCTGGTGGGCTCCCAGGAGGGCACGGCCCACCTGCCCCTGGCGGTGCTGAACCCCGGCGAGCCGGCCCTGCTGCTGGATCCTTACTACCCCTCTCACAACGGTGGGCTGCAGCTGGCCTCAGCCCGCACCGAGTTGCTGCCCCTGCGCGCCGACCAGGGCTGGCAGCCCCAGTTCGAGGCGATCTCCCCGGCCGTCTGGGATCAACTGAGGCTGATGGTCCTCGGCTTTCCCCACAACCCAACCGCCACGGTGGGAGAGCAGGAGTGGCTGGATCAGGCCGTCGCGCGGGCCCGGCGCCATGGCTTCGTGCTCGCTCATGACAACCCCTATGTGGACCTGGCCCTCGAGGGCGAGGCACCGGCGCTGCTGCGCAATCCCCACTGGCGCAGCTGTGGCATTGAGTTCTTTTCCTTTTCCAAGAGCTGGTGTCTGGGTGGCTTCCGCCTGGCCTTCGCCATCGGCGCCGAGCCCCTGATCACAGCCCTGCGTCAGCTCAAGGGCGTGGTGGATTTCAACCAGTCGCTGGCCCTCCAGACCGGGGCGATCGCTGCCCTGGAACAGGCGCCCCAGTGGCCGGCGCAGCTGCGTGAGGTGTACCGGCTGCGCCGCGACCGCATGGCGGCGGCCCTGGAGGCCCAGGGCTGGCCGTTGCAGCGGCCCTCGATGGCGCTCTACCTCTGGCTGGGCCTGCCGGAGGTGGCCCGGGCCCGGGGTCTCGATTCGGAGTCGTTCTGCGCGGCCCTGCTGGAGGCCACCGGCGTGGCGCTGACCCCCGGCAACGGCTTTGGCCCCAGCGGCGAGGGCTGGATGCGACTGGCGCTGGTGCACCCGGTGGAGGAGCTGGAGGCGGGTGCCGAGCGGATTGGCGACTGGCTGCGCCGCCTCGATGATGCACTGGGCCCAAGCCATTGAGAAAGCCGTGATCGGCAGGGTTCAGGCGGCGCGACGACAAGCGTGCGCCACGCCGGGTTTGGACCTACCGGTGCCGCGGCTGCCCTGGCGGCTTACGTGGTGGCCCTGCTGCGGCAGCACCGAGCAGCGGCTGGAGCAGGAACTGGCCTCCGGAGGCCAGCCACCGCTGGCGGTGCTGGCCGGCCACCAGCGTTTCGGTCATGGCCAACGGGGGCGGCCCTGGATCTCCCCACCGGGGGGGGTGTGGCTGAGCGCGGCCCTGCCCTGGCCGGCGGAGCCTGGTGCCAGCTCGGCGCTGGGGCTGGCCGTGGCTGTGGGCCTGGCCCAGCAGCTGGAAGCACTCGGTCTGACCGTTCAGCTCAAGTGGCCCAACGATCTGCTGGTGAACGGGCGCAAGCTGGCTGGCCTGCTGCCGCGCCTGAGCCTGCGGGGGCCAGCGATTCGCCTGGCCCGGGTGGGGGTTGGTCTCAATAGCCGCAACCGGGTGCCGGCCGGTGCCATCAGCCTGCGCGAGGCTCTCGGCCGTCAGACCACGGCCAGCGATGTGCCTGCCCTGACGGCTCGCGTGCTGGCCGCACTGGAGTGGGCGGTGTTCCGCAGCACCAGCCCCGAACTGGTGCGCCGCCTGGCTGAGCGCCGCCTGCTGGTGCCCGCCGAGGTGATGACCTACCGCCAGGAACGCTGGCAGGTGGAGGGTCTGAGCGTGGATGGCGGCCTGCTGCTGAGTCGCGCTGGCGAGCGGATTGTGCTCAGGCGCAGCTTCTGAGGGGCCCACTTGCCGAGGGGGTCAGTTGTGTGGCTGAACACAGGCAGAGTTTCTTATGCTCCTGCCAATCAACTCTGATTCCGGTTTGCGTCGCTACTTCTGGTACAACCGCCTGCTGCTGGGCTCCCTGGTGCTGGTGTCAGCTCCCCTCAGCCTGGCTCAGTTGCAGCCTCCGGCAGAGCTGACGGCCCCTGTTGAGCCTGCTGCACCGGCCGCACCCCAGACCCTTGCTGCTCCGGCTTTGCCCCCCCCGGCGCCAGCTCCCCGCGCCCTTTCACCTCGCCTGGCCAACGATCCCCCGGCGCCGCTGAAGCCGAGTTTCGATCAGGTTCCCCAGGGCCGGCCTCGCCGCTTTGATCAGTCGCTGGACGAACTGGTTCGCCAGGGGGTCGTGACCCCTGCTGAGCGCAGCCGGGTTCAATCCTCCGGTGCCCTGCGGCCCGGGGAATTGCCTGCCCACCAACAGGCTTGCAGCAGTGGAGCTCTCTCGGAGCAGGAGTGCCGCACCGGCGTGTCCGTGCGCTGGCGCGGGCGCAATCCCCTGGAGGAGGAGCGCCTCGACAACGGAGACAAGACCAGTGGAACGCTCATGGCCGGTATGGGCCGCTTCGGTAGTGACGGCCTGCCACTCCCTCCGATCACCGTGCCCGTCTCGGCTCTGCTCTCCGGTGCAGGCGGCAGTTTTCGCCTCAGTGATGTCTTCGGTGTGACGCCCCGCCCAGCTCCCCTGGCGGGTAATGGCAACCGGGGCCTGCTCTTTCCCCTGATCGGCTCCGCCGTCACCACCAGCGGCTTCGGCTGGCGATTGCACCCGGTGCTGGGCAGCTGGCTGATGCACGCCGGCAAGGATCTGGCAGCCCCGGAAGGCACCCCCGTGGTGGCAGCTCTCGCCGGGCGGGTGGTGAGCAGCGGTGTGGAGGGCGGCTACGGGCTGGCGGTGGAGATTGAGCACAGGAATCCCCTGCGCCGCACCCTCTATGGGCACCTCTCTGAGCTCTACGTCAAGGAAGGCGAACAGGTGAAGCAGGGCGCCGTGATCGGACGGGTGGGCAGCACTGGCCTTAGTACGGGTCCTCACCTCCATTTCGAACTGCGGCTGCCGGAGAACGGCGGCTGGGTGGCTGTGGATCCCGGCATGCTCGATCCCGGCGGTTCGGTGGTCGGTGGCCCCGATGCCATCGCTCTGCTGATGGGCCAGCTGTTGCAGAGCCTGGAGCGGCCTGTTGCCCCGGCCCCGGCGGCAGGCTGATTCGGCGTTTTGGTTGATCCTTGGTGAGTGGATCAATCAGTCGGCGATGCGGCCGTCGCGGAAATGCACCACCCGCTGGGCCCGCGCGGCCACGTCGTCTTCGTGGGTCACCAGCACCACCGTCATCCCCTGACGATGGAGGTCGTCGAAGATCTCCAGCACTTCCTGGGTGGTGTGGGAATCAAGTGCACCGGTGGGCTCATCGGCCAGCAGCAGGGCTGGCTGGTTGATGATCGCCCTGGCCACAGCCACCCGCTGTTGCTGGCCTCCTGAGAGTTCGTTGGGCTTGTTGCGCAGGCGCTGGGCCAGCCCAACCCTCTCCAGTGCAGCCACGGCCCGCTCACGACGCTCCTTGGCGGGGATGCCGGCATAGACCATCGGCAGGATCACATTGTCGAGCGCACTCATCTGGGGCAGCAAGTGGAACTGCTGGAACACGAAGCCGAGACTGCGGTTGCGCAAGTCCGCAAGGGCGTCGTCATCGAGTTGCTCAACTGGAGTTCCCCTCAGCAGGTAGCTGCCGGAGGTGGGGCGATCCAGGCAGCCAATGATGTTCATAGCTGTACTTTTCCCCGACCCTGAGGTGCCCATCACGGCGAGATAGTCGCCGGGCTGGACCGTGAGGCAGAGGTCGTCGAGAGCTCTTACCTCCGTATCACCGGACCCGTAGATCTTGGTGATGTGCTCGAGACGAGCAACCGGTTCCTGATCGGCCACCGGACCTGTGCCGGGCCGAGTTGAAGAGGCTGGGGCGCTCAGTCCGCTCATCCAAGGGCCGCGGCGGCTGATTCACTGGCCGCGATCGCGTGCTGGAGCATCGGCGTGCCCGCCACGGCGGCATTGGCCCAGGTGAACAACGGACTGGAGAGGACTCCTCCGATGGCCGTCACCAGCACGCAGCCCACCAGAGCGGTCCGCAAGGGTTGCATTCCAGCGAGATTCCAGCTGATCTCCGGATAAGCCTTCACCACATCGGAGGCTTCTTGCGGTTCTTTCACCACCATCATCTTGATCACAGAGATGTAGTAGTAAATCGATACCACCGACGTGATCAGGCCGACCACCACGAGAAGATATTGCTGATCGGCCCAGCCGGCGAAGAAGAGATAGATCTTGCCGAAGAATCCCAGCATCGGCGGGATTCCGCCCAGGGAGAGCAGGCAGAGGCTCAGGCCCAGGGTGATCAGGGGATCCTTCTGGTACAGACCGGCGTAATCGGAGATGCGGTCGCTGCCGGTGCGCAGGGAGAAGAGAATGATGCAGGCGAAAGCGCCCAGGTTCATGAACAGGTACGCCGCCATGTAAAGCACCATGGCGGCGTAGCCGTCCTCGGTGCCGCAGACCAGGCCGATCATCACGAATCCGGCCTGACCGATGGAGCTGTAGGCCAGCATCCGTTTCATCGAGGTCTGGGCCAGTGCCACCACGTTGCCCAGGGTCATGCTCAGGATCGCCAGCACCGTGAAGAGCACCTTCCACTGGGCATCGAAGCTCTCGAAGCAGCCCACCAGCAGTCGCAGGGCAAGGGCGAAGCCTGCTGTCTTCGAGCCCACCGAGAGGAAGGCCACCACAGGGGTCGGCGAACCCTCGTAGACATCCGGTGTCCACTGGTGGAAGGGCACCGCCGCGATCTTGAAGGCCACCGTGGCCAGAACGAACACCAAGGCCAGGGCCGTGACGGGGGTGGCGCTGGTCTGCAGGGCCAGGCCCACCGCCTCCAGGCTGGTTTCGCCACCGGTGAGGCCGTAGAGCAGGGAGGCGCCATAGAGGAAAACCGCAGCGGCTGCTGAACCCACCAGCAGGTACTTGAGGGCGGCTTCTCCCGAGCGGGCATCACGCTTCATGTACCCGGAGAGCAGATAGCTCGAGACCGACAGGGTTTCCAGTGAGATGAAAATGCTCACCAGGTCTGTGGCTCCGCAAAGGAACATGGCCCCGAGGGTGGCCGCCAGCAGGATCGCTGCGTACTCCCCAACCGGCGTGCCGCTGCGTTCCACATAGCGCCAGCTGATCAGCAGGGACAGCAGTGTTGACGCGGCAACGACGCCGCGGAAGGCGATCGCGAGGTTGTCGGCCAGGAACGATCCCAGGAAGGAGGGCTCCAGGGGTGCGTTCCACTGCAGGGCCAGCAGCAGCAGGGCAGTGCTCAGCCCCGCGTAGCAGATGGGAGGCACCCAGCGGCTGGCGGCTTCCTCTCCGGCCAGATCCACCAGGAGACAGACCAGCAGGGCAACCAGTACGGCGCTTTCTGGAGCAATGGCACCGGCGTTGAGCTGCAGAGCCGTGATGGCCGGAGATCCCCCAGCGGTCAAGGCGGAAAACACCGTCATCACTGGTCTTCAGCAGGTCGTGATGCTGCGGAGTGTAGCCGCGATGGCAGGACTTGTTTGGCAGTGCGGGCCCCCGATGCGATAAAGAGGGAACCGGTTCATGCCTGCCTGTGGCGCACACGCTGGTCATCGTCGAGAGCCCCACCAAGGCCCGCACCATCCGCGGCTACCTGCCGAAGGAGTTCCGGGTCGAGGCGTCCATGGGACACGTGCGTGACCTGCCCAACAACGCCAGTGAGATTCCGGCTGCCCACAAAGGGGAGAAGTGGGCCAACCTCGGCGTCAACACGGCCCACCAGTTCGAACCGCTCTACGTGGTTCCGAAGGACAAGAAAAAGATAGTCAAGGAGCTGAAGGAGGCCCTCAAGGGTGCCGATCAGCTGCTGCTGGCAACGGACGAGGACCGGGAGGGGGAGAGCATCAGCTGGCACCTTCAGGAGCTGCTCAACCCCAAGGTTCCCGTCAAGCGGATGGTGTTTCACGAGATCACCAAGGAGGCGATCGGCCGCGCCCTTGAGGAGACCCGTGATCTGGACATGGAGCTGGTCCATGCCCAGGAGACCCGCCGGATCCTGGATCGGCTGGTGGGTTACACCCTCTCACCCCTGCTCTGGAAGAAAGTGGCCTGGGGTCTCTCCGCCGGTCGGGTGCAGTCGGTGGCCGTGCGGCTGCTGGTGCAGCGGGAGCGTGCCCGCCGAGCTTTCCGCAGTGGTTCCTACTGGGACCTCAAGGCCAGGTTGAAGCACGACGGCAGTGAGTTCGAGGCCAGGCTCACCCATGTCGGTGGGGAAAAGATCGCCGGCGGCTCTGATTTCGACGAAACCACCGGCGCGCTCAAGGCCGGCAGCAAGGTGCGGCTGCTGGAGGAATCGGAAGCCCGCGGCCTGCGTGAAACGGTGCTCAGTCAGCCCTGGCGCGTGGCTGAGGTGGAGGCCAAGCCCACCACGCGCAAGCCGGTGCCACCGTTCACGACCAGCACCCTGCAGCAGGAGGCCAACCGCAAGCTGCGCCTCTCCGCCCGCGACACCATGCGCACCGCCCAGGGGCTCTACGAGCGCGGCTTCATCACCTACATGCGCACCGACTCGGTGCATCTCTCCGATCAGGCGATCAACGCCGCCCGTGCCTGTGTCAGGGAGAAGTACGGCCCCGACTACCTCAGTCCTGCACCGCGGCAATTCAGCACCAAATCCCGCAACGCCCAGGAGGCCCACGAGGCGATCCGCCCCTCTGGCGATGCCTTCCGCACCCCCAGGGAAAGCGGACTGGATGGCAAAGATCTGGCCCTCTACGAGCTGATCTGGAAGCGCACCGTGGCCTCTCAGATGGCTGAGGCACGGCTGACCATGCTGAGTGTGGAGCTGCAGGTGGCGGAGGCCAGCTTCCGAGCCAGCGGTAAGCGCATTGATTTTCCCGGCTTCTTCCGGGCCTACGTGGAGGGCAGCGACGATCCCGATGCCGCTCTCGAAGGCCAGGAAGTGCTCCTGCCTTCCCTCGCTGTCGATGATCGGCCCGCTTGCTCCGGGGTGGAGGCCCTCGGCCATCAGACCCAGCCGCCGGCCCGCTACAGCGAGGCCGCTCTGGTGAAGATGCTGGAGAAGGAGGGCATCGGCCGCCCGTCCACCTACGCCAGCATCATCGGCACGATCGTCGACCGCGGCTACGCCACCCTCGCGGGCAACGCTCTCACTCCCAGCTTTACGGCCTTCGCCGTGACCGCCCTGCTGGAGGGCCATTTCCCCGACCTGGTGGACACCAGCTTCACCGCCCGGATGGAGTCGAGTCTGGATGAGATCTCCACCGGCAAGCTGGAGTGGCTCCCTTATCTCACCGAGTTCTACAAGGGGGAGAAGGGCCTGGAAACCCAGGTGCAGCAGCGGGAGGACGACATCGACCCCACCGTCTCGCGCACAATCGAGCTGGAGGGACTCCCCTGCGTGGTGCGGATCGGCCGTTTCGGCGCCTACCTCGAGGCCAAGCGGGTGGATGACGACGGCAACGAGGAGCTGATCAAGGCCACCCTTCCCCAGGAGATCACCCCGGGAGAACTCGATAGCGAGCAGGCCGAGCTGATCCTGCGCCAGAAGAGCGAAGGACCGGAATCCATCGGTGTCGATCCGGAATCCGGCGAAGCCATCTACTTGATATTCGGCCAGTACGGCCCCTACCTGCAGAGGGGGCAGGTGAGCGATGAGGTCCCCAAGCCGAAGCGAGCCTCCCTGCCCAAGGGCGTCAAACCCGAGGAACTCAGCCTTGAAGATGCCCTCGGCCTGCTGCGGCTGCCGCGCCAGCTCGGGGAGCACCCGGACGGCGGCAAGGTTCAGGCGGGTCTAGGCCGCTTTGGCCCCTATGTGGTGCACGACAAGGGCAAAGGCGAAAAGGATTACCGTTCGCTCAAGGCCGAGGACGACGTGCTGGCAGTGGACCTGTCGCGGGCCCTGGAGCTGCTGGCCATGCCCAAGCGCGGCCGGGGCGGGCGCACCGCCCTGCGCGATCTCGGCACTCCCGAAGGCGCGAGCGAAGCCATCCAGGTCTTCGATGGCCCCTACGGCCTCTACGTAAAGCAGGGCAAGGTCAATGCCTCCCTGCCCGAGGGCACCGGCGCCGAGGCCGTCACTCTCGAGCAGGCCGTCGAGTTGCTGGCGGCCAAGGCCACCAGCGGCAAGAGCAAGACCGGTAAAACCGGTGCGACGAAAGCAGCCGCCAGCAAGGCAGGCTCGTCAAAGGCCAAGCCCAAAGCCCAGCCCAAGGCAGCCGCTGCCGGCAAGCCCAAGGTCCCCTCCACCACCAAGACGGGCCGCCCCAGGGCCAGCTCGGTGCGCATCATCCAGGCTGGCTCGGGCTGATGGCCCGCCCCCTGATCCATGGCCTCAGCCTGGCGGGGTTGGCGGGCGTTCTGCTCGCTGCCCTGTCCGCCTGCAGCGGCACTCCTCTCGGTGATCGTCTCTCCGGCAGTTTCGGAGCACCGGCCACCCCTGCCGCTGCTCCGGGGAGTTCCACCGACACCAGATCAGAGGCCGGCGCCGGCAATGCCACTGGAGCGGCAGGGACCAGTCCTGCCGCCGGAAAAGCCGCCGCGCCGCCCCCGTCCCCTTCGCCCACCTCGCCGGCAGGCACGGCCGGGGCGAGCGGATCTGCCAAGCCTGGTGAGGCGGCTCCCACCAAGCCCGCCAAGCCAGTCGCCAGCCTCCAGGGGGCAGGGTCCGCCCCACGCTCCCCCGCCAGTTCTGCTGCTTACCGAATCACCATCAAGCTGCCCGGGGCTGATCCCTCCGCCCCCGCCGAGCTGGTCACGGAGGCCCTGCGGGCAGCGGGGGTGAGTTTCGAAGTGGAGACGATCGAGCGGATGCCATCAGAGGGCGGCCGTGCCACCGCTCCTGCGGGTGCCAATGCGGCCGCTCCGGCCTCCAGCCCTGCCCCGGCCCCCCGCTGAGCCTGCTGCGATGCATCCCTCGTCTCCCCCCACCACCAGCCTCAGCCCCCGCCAGGCCCGCCAGTTGGTGGAAACTGCCTATCTGGCCTCAGCCACCGCCCTGCTCTGGGCGGGCCTCTACTACCTGCCCGTGGGGGGAGCCCTGTTTCGACTGGCCCTGCCCCTCCCCCTGGCCCTTCTGCAGGTGCGTCAGGGCTGGAGGTCCGGTTGGGAGGGGGCGGTGGTGGCGTCTCTGCTGCTGGTGGCGCTGATGGGCCCGATCCGTGGGCCCCTGGTGCTTTTCCCCTACGGACTGCTGGCCCTGTGGCTTGGTTGGGGCTGGGGTGCCCGGCGCAGCTGGTGGCTCACCTGGGGCGTGGGCCTGCTGATCGGCAGTGGTGGCTTTCTGGTGCGGGTGGCAGTTCTCTCGCTCCTGCTGGGGGAGAACCTCTGGGTATTGATCACCGCCGCTGCCGCCGGTTTGCTCGAGCGCCTCAGCTCGCTGCTCAACCTGGGGGTCGGCCCCGACCTGCTGCAGGTGCAGCTGATGGCCCTGGCTCTGGTGCTGGTGCAGAACCTGATCTACGTGCTGGCGCTCCATGCAGTGGCTTACTGGATCTTCCCCCGGTTGCAGGCCCCGATCACTGAGCCGCCACCCCAGTTGCGTTCCCTGGTGACGCTCGATCCCCTCTGATTCCCCTTGATCAGCCTCTGCGGTGACCCTGACCAGGCCCGTCGCTGGTGTGAGCACCTAGCCCGCGACTGGCCCGCCAGCAAGATCCTGTTACTTCTGGCTGGTACCGATACAGCGGCGGTGCCAGGCATCTCCGCTGCCGGAGCCACCCCTGAGGTGCGTCTCCACACCGCCGCCGCCGACGCGGAGCTGCTCCTGCTCGGCCCGTCGGGGCAGCGGCCCCACGCCTTGCCACCTCTGCCCGCCGGGGTCAGCCCGGCCCTGATTTCCCATGTGGTCTGCCGGGAGCTGTCTCTGGTGCCGCTGGTGGCCGACCTGGGCTGCGCCGTGGCACCAGCGGTCTCCCACCTGCGCCTGGGCGGCACGCCGGCCCGTTGCCTCAGCAGCGGAGCCGCGATGCCGAGGCAACGGGTGGAGCGGCTGCTGCGCCTGGGCCAGCGCTGGGGAGCCCGCTGGTGTGCGGCTCACCATGACACCGCGACGGGCGAGCCGCCTCCGGTGTTGATTGCCGAATGCGTGCCGGGGGGCACCAGCACGGCTCAGGCGGTGCTCACTGGGCTGGGGGTGGAAGCTGCGGGTCTGGTGAGCGGCAGCCTGCGCCAGCCGGCCCATGGGCTCAAGAGCGAGCTCACGGCTCGCGGGCTGGCGGCGGCGGGGCTGGGGTTGGGGCTTGCTGAGGCTCAGCCGGTTCCCGGAGCGCTGCCGGCGCTCGATCCCCTGGCGGTGCTCTCCGCCGTGGGCGATCCGATGCAGGCCCTTGCCGCGGGACTGTTGCTGGGGATCGCCGGCCGACGGGTACCGGTGCTGCTGGCCGGGGGCAGCCAGATGGCCGCCGTGCTGGCCCTGGCCCTGGCCCTGGCACCGGCCAGCCAGCGCACCTGCCTGGCAAACCATGGGGCCATCGCCACCACCGCCTGGGTGGCCCAGGAGCCCGGCAGCGACCTCAGCCTGTTGCTGGAGCGCCTCGGGGAGCGCTGGGGAGTCAGGCCGATGGCCTTTGCCAGTTCTCTGCGCTTTGGCGCCTGCCGCAGTGTTGCCCTGCGCGACTACGAGCGGGGGTACGTCAAGGAGGGGGTAGGGGCCGGCGGTCTCGCCCTGCTCTGGGAGCTGAGCGGCCGCTCCCCAGCTGCACTGGCTGCCGCCTGCGATCAGGCGATGCAGGAGCTGCAGGACAGCATCTGATCGCCTCCTAGGGTCCAGCCATGCAGGCCGATCCCCGTCCTCTCAGCTGCTCCATGAGCCGCCGCAGGCTGCTGCAGCTCTCTGCCGTTGCAGGCCTGGGCCTGGTGGGGGGCTGCGGTCGGGGCACCAGCGTGCAGCTGGTCTACGGGCGTGGCGAGCTGCCTGCTGTCTGGGCAAAACGACTGCCGGATCCCTGGCGGGCCCAGGCCGTGGAAGGCCCCGAAGCGGTGCTCTCCGCCCGCGCTGCCGCCCTGGTGCAGCTGGGGGACGGCTGGCTGGAGGCGACGGATGCCGATGCCTGGCAACCATTCGTGTCGGCGGGCTCCCCTGCCTCAGCTGAGCTCTGGGAGGGGCTGGCGCCCGAGGCCCAGCCACTCACCCGCCTGTTCCGCCCTGAACCGGCCCCGGCTCTGGCCTACCCCTGGTCCTTCGGGACCTGGTTGCTGGTGCTGCGCAACCGCCGCGACCTGGTGGACCGCGCAGCTGAGGGTTGGTCGCTGCTGCTGGACCCGAGCCTGCGAGGTCAGCTGCTGCTGCCCTCCTCGCCGCGGCTGGTGATCGATCTGGCCCTGCGTCAGCTGGGGTTGCCTCCAGACGCTCCGGCCAGTCTCAGCGACCCTCGCCTGGGTGATCAGCTCAGCCGGCTGCGCGGCCAGGCCGCTGCCTTCGATGATCGCGATGGCCTCAACCTGCTGCTCACAGGCGAAGTGGAGGCCGCCGTGCTGCCCAGCCAACGGGTGCTGCCGCTGCTGCGCAGCGATACCCGCCTGAGCGCCCTGCTGCCCGCCAGCGGTTCTGCCCTCTGGTGGAACCTGCTGCTGCGCCCGGCCCAGACCAGGGAGGTTCCGCCGCTGCGCTGGTTGCTGCAGGCCCGGGAAGCGCCCCTGCTCAGCCGTCTGCTGGCGGCAGGCTGGGTGCCGCCGCTGCGTCGGGACCTTCTGGCCGCTGCGCTCTCCAGCTGGCCGCCGGCGGTGGCGGCCCTCCTCTATCCGGCGCCGGCCGTGCTGGCGCGCTGCACCTCCCTGCCGCTGCTGGCGCAGGAGCAGCGCCGCGAGTTGCAATCGCTCTGGGACCGCAGCGGCTCCTAGCCCCAGAGCCGGCGCCTAGGGGCAGCCGCCAGGCGCCGGTGGGTGTCGGCCAGAAGGGCGGGGATCTCCAGCCCATGGGGGCAGCGGGGCAGGCAGGCGCCGCAGCTGTGGCAGGCACTGGCATCGAGCGCTTCCCACCAGTGGCCGGCCCGGCCGATCAGGTTGTAGCGCTCGCTCGCGAAGGTCTCCATGCCATGGCCCAGGGCCAGATTGCGCAGGCGCAGCAGTTCAGGTATCGGGACACCGCTCGGGCAGGGCAGGCAGGCCCGGCATTGGCCGCAGCGCTCGGCACCGAGGCGGCTTTGGCCGCTGGCCTCCAGATGGCGGAGGGCATGGAGCTCCTGGTTGTCCAGGGGGCCGGCGGCGGACTTCAGTTGCCCGGCCAGCTCAAGATCCTGCCTTCGCTCGGCACCGAGGGTCAGGCTGCTGATCCCCTTGGCCAGCAGGTATCTGTAGGCCAGTCGCAGGGGCTCCAGGGGCGCGCAGTCGGCTATCAGCTCTGGGGGAGGGTCGTAGAGGCGTCCGCCCTTGTCGGCCGGAGAAATGGCCAGAACCCCAATGCCCCCGGCCAGGGCCCGCTGGGCCAGGGGCACCCGCTCCTGATCGAAGAGGTGCAGGTGCAGGCTGCAGAAGCTGAACCGCCCGCTGGCGAGGGCCTGCTCAATCAGGGGGGTGGAGCCATGGCTGCTGAACCCCAGCTGACCCACCAGCCCCTGCGCCAGGGCCCACTCCAGCAGCCGCGCCCCCTCCCCTTCCAGGGCCCACGCCAGGTGCTCGGGCCTGTTGAGCCCATGCACCGCGAGGTTGTCGAGGCGGTGGACCCCCAGCCTTTGCAGGCTGCCGAACAGCTGGGCCTGGCCGCTCTCGAGTGAGGCGCCGGGGAGGATCTTGCTGGTGAGCACAAGCTCGGCGCGGTCTCCTGGGCGGCTGGTGGCGATCCTGTCCAGGGCCTGGCCCAGACAGGCCTCGGCCGGCCCGTAGGAAGGGGCTGTTTCGACGTGGTTGATGCCGGCGTCAAGGGCGGCCTCCAGCACCTCCAGCATCTGCTCGGGGCTGCCGGTGGCTCGCATCGTGCCGAGGGTGAACAGGGAAATCCCAGGACCGGAGCCCAACGGACGCCGCTCAGGTGGCACGCCGGCCTCAGGAGTTGCTGGAGGAGGGTGCTGGAGGTTCATCCATCGGACCATTGGTGGAACCGTTGTCCGCAGCACCTGGGCCCGGCTCGTCGTCACCACCGTCGTCGTCGCGACTTTCGGGGTTGTCACTGTCAGGGTTGTCCTGGCGCTGGGCCCGGCTGAGGTTGCGGATCAGCTCAGCGGGGCTCACCTGGTCGAGAAAGCGGCGGAAATCGGCCTTTTCCTCGGCATCGGCCTCGGAATCCACTGGGATCGAGGCGTCGGCCACCACCTCCTCCAGCATCCAGATCCCGCTGCCGGTGCGCAGGGCCAGGGCGATCGCGTCGCTGGGCCGGCAATCGAGTTCGCTGGCCTCGCCGTCGGAGTCGGTGAGCTTGAGCACGGCACGGAAGGTGGCGTCCTCGATCGAGTGGATGATCACCCGCTCCAGGCTGACCCCGCCCACGGCCATCAGGGAGGCCATCAGGTCGTGGCTGAGGGGACGGGGCGGAGTCGTTCCCCCCAGGCCCGCGAGGATGTTCTGGGCCTGGGCCTGGTCGATCCAGATCGGCACCTGCCGGCGGCCGGAGGGATCCCGCAACAGCACGATCGGGCTGCGGCTGGCCGCATCCAGGGCGATTCCGGCAACGCGCATCTCCACCATGGTCCTGCAGCGCTGGGCCTTTATCCGATTATGACCAGGAGCGCCGCAACCTCCCATGTTCACCGGTCTGGTTCAGGCGGTTGGCCGCCTGCGGCGCCACCCCCATGGCGTGACCATCGAGGGTCTGAGCGGTCTCGATCCCCTTGCCCTTGGTGACAGCGTGGCGGTGGACGGGGTCTGCCTCACGGTCAGTGCCCTGATGGCGGATGCCTTCCTTGCCGATGTCAGTGAGGAGACGCTGCGGCGCAGCACCCTGGCCAACAAGGCCGAGGCCGGCGCGGCCGTGAATCTGGAGCCGGCGCTGCGTCTTTCGGATCGCCTGGGGGGGCACCTGGTCAGCGGCCATGTCGATGGCGTGGGCGAAGTGCTGGCGGTGTCACAGGAAGCAGGCTCCTGGCGTCTGGAGCTTGCCTGGGAGGATCCCGCCTATGGCCGCTATGTCTGCGACAAAGCCAGCGTGGCGGTCGACGGCATCAGCCTGACGGTGGCGGGCAGCAGCCCGGCCGGGGAGCGCTTCTGGATCGCTGTGATCCCTCACACCTGGGGCAGCACCACGCTGATAGAGCGGCAGGTGGGCGACCGGGTCAACCTGGAGGCGGATCTGCTGGCGAAGTACACAGAACGCTTGCTGAAGCAGGAGTCGCACCCTCGGGCTTCGGCGCCGCCTCTGGACCGGTCCTGGCTGGCGGAGCATGGTTGGGGCTGATCAGGAATGCCAGCCCCGGCCTGGGTCCCCGGAGACTCGCCGTAGCCTGATGAAAGTCGACGCTGACAGGGCCGCCATGACCTCGCCGCTCCCGCCCCTGCGCCCGCTCGATCAGCGTCAGGTGGCCGCCCTGCGCACCTTCACCATCGCCGAAGGGGTGCTGATGCTGGTGCTGGGGGTGCTGGCGCTGGTGTTTCCGGTGGTGGCCTCCTTCTGGATCACGGCGATGGTGGCCCTGGCCTTCCTGGTGGGGGGTCTGGTGGGTTGGATCGACAACCTGGTGAGGGGCCGTCAGCTCAGTCGCCGCCACACCTTCTGGCGGCTGGTGGTTTCGACCCTGTTCCTGGTGACCGGCGGCTGGATGATCTCCCAGTTCCGCGGAGGGCCACTGCAGATGGCCGATCAGGTGGCGGCCCTGTCCCTGGCCGTGGGCGTGGTCTTTCTGGTGGAAGGCCTGGTGGCGGTGCTGGTGGCGATCAGCCACCGGGGTGCACCTGGATGGGTCTGGGGCCTGCTCAACGGCCTTGTCACCCTGGTGCTCGGTGCCTTGATCCTGTCGATGAAACTGGGTGGTCAGCTCTCGGTGCTGGGGATTCTGGTGGGGGTGAGCTTCCTGTTCAGCGGTATCGACCTGCTGGCCTTCGGCGCCGGATTCCATCCCGAAGAGGACTGAATCGCCGCCTGATAACTGATCCGTTCTTCAGGGATGGGCCGGGGTGTTGGGGCCGGTTTCGGATTCTCCCCCGTCGCCATCAACGGAGAGCAGCCAGATCGCGCCGGTTTCGTGGTGGATCTGGATATGGAACTCCTGCCCGGGCTCCAGCCCCATGCGACGGGTGTAGGCATGGCCGATCAGCAGGTTGCCGTTGCCATGCACGCGGGTGCGGAACTCGGCCTGGCGCCCCTTGCTAGCCCCTGAGCTGGCCGCACTTCCGCCCAGCCTGTAGCCCTTGGCTTCCACCAGAGCCCTGTAGAAACTCTTCTTGAGGACCCGTCCCCCCGGGCTCACATAGCCGCAGCCCCGGGCGATTTCATCTTCCGAGCAGTTGCTCAGGGAGCGGGCCTTGTCGAGCAACTCCTTGCCCTGGAGCATGGTTCTGCCGAGTGACGGCACGACATTCGACATGGTTTTAACAGTCCTGGCTCCGATTGTGGCCAGGGGGATGGAGATTCGGCAAGGGTCCCTTCAAAGTAGATAGAGAATGCCGTAAAGAACTAACCAGATTCCATCGACGAAGTGCCAGTAGAGCTCCGCGGCTTCCACTCCGAAGTGATGATCGGCGGTGAATCGTCCGGGGATGCGGGCTTGCCACCAGACGATCAGGATCATCAGAGCCCCCAGCGATACGTGCAGACCGTGGAATCCAGTCAGGGCGTAGAAGGTGCTGGCATAGAGATTGTCGGTGAGCCCGAAGGGCAGGGAAAAGTACTCCACCATCTGGCCTCCGAGGAAAGCCAGGCCCAGCCCCGCTGTGATCAGCAACCAGAGGCGGCACGCCCCGAGCTGATCGTGGCGCAGTTCCTTGGCGGCGCGGTGAAAGGTGAAGCTGCTTATCACCAGCAGAACGGTGTTGATCGTTGGGAGGATCAGTTCAAGTTCGTAGACCGCTCCGGCTGGCAGGGGATTCACCGCCCGGAAGGTCAGGTAGGCGGCGAAGAAGCCGGCGAAGGTCATGCCGTCGGCCACCAGGAATGTGGCCAGGCCGAACATGCGGTGGTCGGGGTGGCCGTTCTCTGTCGCAACCTGGGCCAGGGCCGCCGATCCCTCAGGCAGTGGCGGGGCGAGGGTGTTGGACGGAGATTGATCCGAGCTGGGGGAGAAGGCTGTCATGGGGGCTCCTGGCGATGAAGGAGGAAATCAGGGACGGCTGGACATGAGGCTGGGCCCGAAGTCTTCTTGGCGACCAGGCCGAGAACTGATCATTGGCCGCTGGACCAGATCTCGCGGCCGGTAGCGGCTCCGAGATCGATCTGGCCAGGTGCAACCCCATAGCCGTAGGGGTGCTGCACCAAAGGGGCTTCCCCTTTCCAGTTTTCAACCGGTGGCGGCGAGCTGGTGAGCCACTCAGGTGTGAGGGCGTTCCAGGGGTTGTCGCCGGCTACACGGCCGGAGAAGGCACTCCAGAACACGTTGATCAGAAAAGGCAGGGTGCTCACCGCCATCAGCAGGGCGCCGACACTGCTGATCTGATTCATCAGTGTGAAATTAGGGTCATATTCGGCGACGCGGCGAGGCATGCCGTTGAGGCCTAACCAGTGCTGGGGAGCGAAGCAAAGGTTGAAGCCGATGAAGGTGATCAGAAAGTGGAACCGGCCGAGGTCTTCGTTCAGCATCCGGCCGGTGAATTTCGGGAACCAGTGGTAGATCGATCCGAAGATCACAAATACCGTTCCGCCGTACACCACATAGTGGAAATGACCCACGACGAAGTAAGTGTCGTGAACGTGGATGTCAAATGGCACCTGTGCCAGGGCCACGCCTGTGATACCTCCGAAGACAAAGTGAACGATGAAGGCGCAAGAGAACAGCATCGCGCTGTTAAGGGCGATCTTGCCGCCCCAGAGGGTCGCCAGCCAGTTGAAGAATTTGATGCCGGTGGGCACGGCGATGAAGGCTGTGGCAATCGTGAAGAACAGGCGCATCCAGGGCGGTGTGGCGCTGGTGAACATGTGGTGGGCCCAGACGATCAGCCCAAGGAAAACGATGCCCAGAATTGAGTACACCATGGTGGTGTAACCGAACAGGGGTTTGCGGGAATGCACCGGCAGGATCTCACTCACCAGACCGAAGGCCGGCAGCACCATGATGTACACGGCTGGGTGGGAGTAAAACCAGAAGAGGTGCTGATAAACCACCGCGTTGCCGCCCAGGGCAGGATTGAAGAAACCTGTGTGGGCGATGATGTCGAAGCTGAGCAGCACCAGAGTGCCTGCCAGCACTGGAGTGGAGAGCACAACAAGGATGCTGGTGCCGAGCATGGCCCAGCAGTACATCGGCAGCTGCATCATCTTCAGACCAGGCCTGCGCATCTTCAGGATCGTGGCGATGAAGTTGATGCCACCGAAGATGGAGCTGCCCCCCAGCAACAGCACGCTCAGAATCCAGACCACCTGACCGGCCGCGGGCGTGGTCAGGCTGAGGGGTGGATAGGCCGTCCAGCCTGACTGGGCCGCACCGGCGATGAAGTAACTGGCGATCAGCAGGAAACCTGCCGGCGGGATCAGCCAGAAGGCCACGGCATTGAGCCGCGGGAAAGCCATGTCGCGGGCACCGACATAAAAGGGAATCAGATAGTTCCCGAAAGCACCGTTCACAACCGGCACAATCCAGAGAAAAATCATCACCGTGCCGTGGAGGGTCAGAACCTCGTTGTAGGTTTCCCTGCTCATGAAATCCGAGATCGGGCTCACCAGCTCAACCCGGATCATCCCGGCCAGTGCTCCGCCGACCAGATAGAAGAAGAAGCCTGCCACCATGTATTGCAGGCCGATCACCTTGTGATCAAGGCTGAAGCTGAGATAACGCAGCCAACCCTCGGGCTGAAGCCCAGGCGGCGAAGAACTGGTCTGCGGCGGAAGAGCGATGGTCATGGGGGCGAGCGGCGAAGCGGTGGGGAAAAACTGAGCTGCTGGATGGCCGATCAGCCCGTGGAGCTGGTGCTGGGAGCGATGGCCACGGTGGCGGTGTTGTTCTTCTCGAACCAGGTTGCGAACTCGTCTGGTTCATGCACCACCACGGTGGAGCGCATGCCGCCGTGGTACGGGCCGCAGAGCTCAGCACAGATGATCGGATAACTGCCGGCCTTGATCGGGGTGAAGGTCAGCAGGGTCGGCTGTCCGGGGATGATGTCCTGCTTGAGACGAAACTCGGGCACCCAGAAGGCATGGATGACATCGCGGGCCTCCATGCGTAACTCCACAGGCTGACCCTTCTGAACATGCAGCTCGCCGCTGGTGATGTCGCCCTGCGGGTAATGGAACAGGAAGGCGAACTGGAGTGCGGTCACTTCGACTGGGAGAGCTGGCCCAGCCGAGATCTGGCCGGATCCGATACCACCCCAGATCCGTTTGGAAGGCTCAAGGGGAGTGCCGAGAACGGAGGCCTGGATCACGGCTCCGGCGCTGCCATCGCTCGCCTGCGGCGCCATTGCCGCGCCATGCATGGAGTGGGGATCACTGAGGGGAACCATGCCACCCATGCGGTCGTAGATGTCGTAGCTGTAGATGCCAACGAACAGCACCACGATCGCTGGAATTGCGGTCCAGAAAATCTCCAGCTGGAGATTTCCCTCGACGGCTGCTCCATCTCCAGTCTCACCGTCGCGGCGGCGGAAACGGATCAAGCTGAACACCAGAAGCCCAAAAATTCCGATGAACAGGATGCTGCCAATGCTGAAAAGCACCTTGAACAGCTGGTCGTAAATCGGCGCATTCAAGCTGGCTGCTACTGGCAGCAGTTCAACGTTCTGGCCAATCCAGAGGCCAGTGAGCACAAGGGCCATTCCCAGAACAAGGCTGAGAATGGCTGAGGGGATCGGCACGACTGGCACAAAGCTCGCTCCACCATATGGGGATCGTCGGCGCGGCGCTCGTGGCTGTCAGCAAGCCCTTCGTGTGCGTTGAAAGCCTGTGAGGAACTCAGCACATGATGGCGAGTCATTGCGGCTGGGACCTGCCCGAGCACGTGCGTGCTTCCCCACAACCGCACGGCTACACCAGCCGCGATCGCTAGCTTTCGCCCATGCAATCCGCCCGTCTCACCACTCTCCTGACGTCCCATCTGGTGGTGGCGCTGATCGCCTTGGTGGGCATCGGTGGAGCCACCAGGGTTATGGAAGCCGGACTGGCCTGTCCGGACTGGCCACTTTGCTACGGCACCTTCCTCCCCGGCCGCCAGATGAACCTTCAGGTCTTCCTGGAGTGGTTTCACCGGCTGGATGCCTTTCTTGTCGGGCTGGCTCTGGTGGCCCTCCAAGTGGTTGTGCTCAGGCGGCCCGCCGGCAGGCGTCCGGCCTGGCTGATCGCTGCCAGCGCAGCCGCTCTTGGCCTTGTGGCGGTTCAGGGGTTGCTCGGCGCGCTCACTGTCACCCAGCTTCTCCGTTTCGATGTGGTGACTGCCCACCTTTCCACAGCGCTCGTGCTTGTGGCCCTGGTGAGTGCCATCCACCAGGGACTGGCAGATCCTGACCTGCTGGCACTTTCGATGAATTCCCGCCCAGCCGCTGCCCGGGCCCTGGTTGCAGAGCCGATCGTTGCTTCGCCCCTGGCCTGGCTTGGGCGCAACGGTTGGTGGCTGGCCTCCGCCATCACCGCTCTGGCGGTTTTCATCCAGTCTGTCAGCGGTGCGCTGATGGCCACCCAATGGGCCTCTGGCAGCTGCCTCAAGTCAGGGGTCGCCTGCGGCTGGCTGGCCCTGCACCGTCAATTGGCTACCCCCGTGGCCGTCTCTGTCCTGGTGCTGGCGGCTGCCCATCTGCTGGTCAGCCGGAAACGGAGTCGACAAGGCCCCTATGCCCTCGCCGCGCTGCTGCTGGTTTGCCTGCAGATCGCCCTTGGAGTTCTCACGCTTCGCTTCTCCCTGGCGGTGCCGTTGGTAACGGTGGCCCACCAGCTCACCGCCGCCCTGCTGGTCGCGGTGCTCAGCGCTCTGGCGATGTCCCACCGGCCGATCACCTCCTCCGAGGCAATCACCTCCGTCCAGCCCCAGAACCCCCGTCTCGAGTCCTGCCATGGTTAGCGCCACCAGCCTCATCCCCCAGCTCAGCAGCCGCGACCAGGTGGTCCCTTCCCGCTCCAAGCTGCGCTTGCCACCCTGGCTCGAAATCGCCAAACCCAGACTGATTCCCCTGCTGCTGGCCACCACCCTGGGGGGAATGGCCCTTTCCGAGGGCTGGCCGATGACGGCACCGCGGCTGGCCTGCACCCTCGGCGGTGGCGCCCTGGCCTCTGCGGCCGCCGGAGTGCTCAATTGCCTCTGGGAGCAGGAGCTTGATGGGCGCATGCTGCGCACCAGCGGCCGTGCCCTGCCCTCCGGCCGGCTTTCGGCCGGCACCGCATTCGCCGTGGCCGTCTCGCTCACCTGCGCGGCTGCCCTGCTGCTGGTAAGCGGCGTGAATTGTCTGGCTGCGGGGCTTTCCCTGCTGGGCCTGTGCAGCTACGTGCTGCTCTACACCGCCCTGCTCAAGCCTCGCACCACCCAGAACATCGTCATCGGTGGGGTGGCCGGAGCGATCCCTCCCCTGGTGGGCGCTGCCGCGGCCACCGGCCATGTGGGCCTGGGCGGCTGGTGGCTGTTCGGCCTGGTGATGCTCTGGACCCCCGCCCATTTCTGGGCGTTGGCCCTCCTGCTCAAGGAGGACTACCGCTCGGTCGGGATTCCCATGCTGCCGGTGGTCAAAGGCACCGAGGTGACCGCGGCGGCGATCGGCCATTACGCCCGCGCCACGGTGCTGGTGAGCCTGCTTGGGGTGCTCGCGCTCCCCACTGGCGGCTGGCTCTACGGCCTGCTGGTGATTCCCTTCAATGCCCGCTTGCTGCAGATGGCCCATACCCTGGGCCTCAATCCCGATGAGGTCGCCCCGGCCCGGGGACTGTTCCGCTGGTCGATCCTTTATCTATTCGGCATCTGCCTGCTGCTGCTGCTGGCCAGGCTGCCCGGAGCTGAAACCTTCAGCCTCCAGGCCGGAGAATTGCTGGCTGCTCTCAACCTCCCCTCCCCCGCTTTCTAGATTGCAAGCTCCCATTGGCAGGGCCGGTGTGTCAGCAGTACAGCCAGAAGCCATGATCCATCTGGATCAGATCAGCAAGGCGTACGGGCCGGTCGTGGCCCTTGATGGCCTCAGCCTTCATGTTCCCGCCGGCAGCCTCTATGGCCTGCTTGGACCAAACGGGGCCGGCAAGACCACCGCCCTGCGCATCCTCTGCACCCTGCTGGCCCCGGATGCCGGTGGGGTTCGCGTGGCTGGTATCGATGCACTTCAGCAGCCGCGCCAGGTGCGCGAGCGCCTGGGGTACGTGGCCCAGGAAGTGGCCATCGACAAGATCCTCACCGGACGGGAGATGCTGCGTCTCCAAGGCGCCCTGTACCACCTGGCTGCGCCCCACCTGCGCCAGCGCATCGACGATCTGATCCAGCTTCTGGGTATGGGGGGGTGGATCGACCGTCGCTGCGGCACCTACTCCGGTGGCATGCGTCGCCGCCTTGATCTGGCCAGCGGCCTGCTGCATCAGCCCTCGGTGCTGGTGCTGGATGAACCCACCGTGGGACTGGATATCGAGAGCCGTGGGGTGATCTGGCAGGTGTTGCGGCAGCTGCGCGACGCCGGCACCACGGTTCTGCTCAGCAGCCATTACCTGGAGGAGATCGATGCCCTCGCCGATCGGCTGGCGATCCTTGACGGGGGCCGGGTGATTGCCGAGGGCAGCCCCAGCGAGCTCAAGCGCGCTCTTGGCGGTGATCGCGTCACCCTGCGGGTGCGCGAATTCAGTGATGAGTCGGAGTCGGCCCGGGTGCAGCAGGTGCTGCAGGGCTGCCCGGGCGTGCGCCAGGTGGTGGTCAACCGTGCCCAGGGACATTCCCTCAACCTGGTGGTGGATGGGGAGGCCGTGATCGAGCAACTGCGCCGCCAACTGAGTGAGGCCAAGCTTTCCGTGTTCTCACTCTCCCAGAGCCGTCCCAGCCTCGATGACGTCTACCTCCAGGCCACCGGCCGTACGTTGATGGATGCCGAACTGGAGGTGGTCGGCAACCGTGATCCCAAGGCCGAGCGCAAGCAGGCCATGCGCTGAGTTACTTCCCACCATGTCCTGCCCGATCTCCCGACTGCCCGCTTCTTCCGTCCCCCGGCCATGACCAGCGCTTCGCCCCTGACGCTCAACGCCACCCTGCCCGATCAGGGTCCGGCCCAGCGTTCCGCCTTCGCTGACCTCAGCCAGGAGACCCTGGCCCTCACCCGCCGTTTGTTCCTGCAGCTGGCCCGACGTCCCTCCACCCTGGTGGCGGGGGTGCTGCAGCCCCTGATCTGGCTGGTGCTGTTCGGGGCGCTCTTCGCCAAGGCTCCGGAAGGTCTGCTGCCGGATGGCATGAGCTATGGCCGCTTCCTGGGGGCTGGGGTGATCGTCTTCACCGCCTTCAGTGCGGCCCTTAACGCCGGCCTGCCGGTGATGTTCGACCGGGAATTCGGCTTCCTGAACCGGCTTCTGGTGGCCCCGCTGCGCTCCCGCAGTTCGATCGTGTTGGCCTCGGTGCTGTACATCACCAGCCTCAGCCTGGTTCAGAGCCTGGCGATCATGGTCACAGCCTCCCTGCTGGGTTACGGCTGGCCGGGCGGCGCCGGCCTGCTGCTGGTGCTGGTGACCCTGCTGCTGCTGGTGTTTGCCGTGACGGCCCTCAGCCTGGGGCTGGCCTTCACCCTGCCGGGTCACATCGAATTGATCGCGGTGATCTTCGTGGCCAACTTGCCCCTGCTGTTCGCCAGCACCGCGCTGGCTCCGATTTCCTTCATGCCCACCTGGCTGGGCTGGCTTGCGGCCCTGAATCCACTTACCTTCGCAATTGAACCCATACGCGCTGCCTACGCAGGCAGCTTTTCTCTTCAGGCGGTAGTCCTGGAAGCCCCCTACGGGGATCTCACAGGTCTCGCCTGTCTGGCCATACTCGCCGCTCTTGCCATCGGCCTCTTTCTCCTGATCCGTCCTGTTTTGGATCGCAAACTCAGTTGAGTCAACCCGTGTCCACCACCGATTCCCTCCTTGACGCAGACGCCATGTCCCAGGTCAGCACAAGGCTCTCTCCCAAGGACCTGCGCGAGGCTCTGGAGCAAAGAGACGGGGCCTTGCTCGCGGCCCACTCCCTGCGCTGGGCTCACCGCCATGGGATCGAGGCGCTGGAGATTCTGATCCAGGACCAGGCGCTTGATGAAACTGCCCGACTCTGGTGGCGCGAACAACTGGTATGCCCAACCCCGGCTGCAGTTGTCACGGAGGCTTTCCATGGGTCCCAGCCAGTGGAGGCAGTCGCGATCTCCTCGGCGACGGAGCCGTTGCTTACCCTCCCTGTCGATCAGGACTCTGTCCCCCTGCCCGCGGAGTGGCTGGTGCCTGCTGCTGCAGCCATTGACGATGGCGAGGCAGTTCAGCCTGAAGTGATGCAACTGGACGTGGCGGTCGTTGAACCTGCTGCCATTGAGCCCGTCGCTGCTGAACTCGCTGGTCTTGAGCCGGCGGCCGCTTCGCTCCAAGAGCCTCTGCCATCTCTGGCCGAGGCCTTCGGCCCGATTCCCGGACTCGAACCGCTGCCCAGCTTCAACGTCCAGGCGATCTTCGCGATGCAGTCGGAGTTGGCGGAAAGGCCCCTGGCCCCCCCGATCGTCCCGCCCGTGATGGCCGCCGCCCCGCCCGAGGAGCTGCAACTGGAGGCCTTCCCGCCGGTGGAGGCTCAGTTCCAGAGTGAAGTTCAGGCTGACTTCCAGGCTGAACTCCAGGCTGAACCCCTGGTTTCACTCCAGGAGGAGCTTTCGGCAGAAGCCTTTCCCATCTCTGAGGCCTCTACGGCTCCCATCCCGACGGCTCCCACTCCGGCTGAGTCGGCTCCCGAGAAGCCTGCTGAAACACGTCGCAATCCCTTTTCCCGACTGCGTGGCTTGCTCAAGGACTGCGTCGAAGAGGTGGCAAGCACCTTCGGCAACGACGATGAGGCGGCCTACAAGCCCGTGGAACCTGCGGCGGCATCGGCTGAGGCGCCGCTGATAGGCGAGCAACAGGCCGCTCCTGATGTCTCTGCTCCTCCCCATCCATTCCTCGACGCTTTCCCGGCCCAGCCGCCAGCTGCTCGTGGCCCGATCGCTCCGCCACCTTTCGCTCTGCAGCAGCCTCTTCAGCCCACCAGGCAGGAGCAGGGGCGGTGGCGTGCCGAACGCAACAGTTCCGCCAGCCGTGCTGCTCGGGCGAACCGGCCGGCCCCCGGATCTCCCGCACCCGCTCCCAGCCATCCTGCCCTCGACTCGCTGCGTTCGTGGCTGCCGGACGCTCTGGAGCAGGACGACGAACGTCAGGCTTCCTGAGGACTGTGGTCGTTGATTCAAGGCTGCTTCGTGGAGCGCTGCAGGGCCGCCTGATCGTCTCGGTCCAGGCCCCCCAAGGGTCGCCGATGCGTGATCCCTCGGTGATCGCCGCGATGGCGGAGGCCAGCCTGGTCAATGGAGCGCTCGGAGTGCGCCTCGAGAGCCCGGAGCACATCGGTGCTGTGAGACAGCGCTGCCCAGGTGCCCTGATCGTGGGTCTATGGAAGCGGGTCTACCCAGACAGCTCCGTGTACATCACGCCTGGATGGGAAGAGATGCGTGCCGTTTGGGCCGCGGGGGCAGACATCGTGGCCATCGATGCCACCGCCAGGCACCGCCCGGCGGGGGAAGAACTGGCCTGCCTGATCGAGCGGGCCCAACGCGATCTCAAGGTCCCGCTGATGGCCGATGTCGACAGCCTCGAGAACGGCCTGCGAGCTGCTGCTCTTGGCTGCCAGTGGGTGGGCACCACCCTGTTGGGCTATACAGAGGCCACAGCCGAACTTCGCCCCCCGGCCTGGGAATTGCTTCCGGTCTTTCGCGAGCAGTTGTCTCCTGAAACTGCGCTGATCTGCGAAGGGGGAATCGCTTCGGCAGATCAGGCTGTCATGGCGCTGGAAAAAGGAGCGGACGCCGTGGTCGTGGGCACCGCAATCACCGGGGTGGATCTGCAGGTGGCCGCCTACGTGGGGCGGATGGGCGCAGGCCGCTGATGCAGCGGCCTGCGAGCAGGGTCACATCATGCCGGGCATGCCCATGCCACCCATACCGCCCATGCCACCCATACCGCCCATGCCTCCCATGCCGTCCATTCCGCCACCGGCGGGGGCCGGCGGTTCCGGTTTGTCCGTGATCACCACTTCGGTTGTGATCAGCATCGCGGCGATCGAAACGGAGTCCTGCAGGGCCAGACGCACCACCTTGGCGGCATCGAGGATGCCGACGGCCACCATGTCGTCGTAGGCGCCGGTCATGGCGTTGTAGCCCTTACCCAGGCGCTGGGCTTCTGCAACCACCACCGAGCCGTTGGCACCGGCATTCTCGGCGATCTGACGGGCTGGAGCCGACAGGGCCCGCTGCACGATCTCTGCGCCGGTGCGCTCATCCCCGCTCAGCTCGGCGATCAGCGAGTCGAGTTCGCTGGCCAATTGCAGCAGCGTGGATCCACCGCCCGCCACGATTCCCTCCTCCACCGCAGCCCGGGTGGCATTGAGCGCGTCTTCGATGCGCAGCTTGCGGTTGCGCAGCTCGGTTTCCGTGGGGGCGCCCACCTTGATCACGGCCACACCGCCGGCCAGCTTGGCCAGGCGTTCGTTCAGCTTCTCGCGGTCGTACTCGGATTCGGTGGCCTCCAGTTCACGGCGGATCGAGGCCACGCGATCGGCCACGGCGGCGCTGTGGTCTTCTGTGCCCACGATCGTGGTGGTGTCCTTGCTGATCGTGATCTTGCGCATGCGGCCGAGATCAGCCAGGGCCACCTTCTCGAGGGTCATGGCCCGGTCCTCGCTGATCAGGGTGGCGCCTGTGAGGATGGCGATGTCCTGGAGCATGGCCTTGCGGCGGTCGCCGAATCCTGGCGCGCGCACGGCCGCCACCTGCAGCACCCCACGGTTCTTGTTCACCACCAGGGTGGCGAGCGCCTCGCCCTCCACGTCCTCAGCCAGGATCACCAGGGGAGAACCGGCCCGGGAAACGGCCTCCAGCACCGGCACCAGATCATTGATGCTGCCGATCTTGCGATCTGTCACCAGCAGCAGGGCGTTGTCGTACTCGCACACCTGGCGGTCGCCATCGGTGACGAAGTAGGGGGAGGAATAGCCCCGATCAAAGGCCATGCCCTCGGTTACCTCCAGCTCTGTGGAGAGGGAGCGGGATTCCTCCACGGTGATCACCCCGTCGGTGCTCACCGTGTCCATGGCCTCGGCCACCATCCGGCCCACTTCCTCGTCGCCGCCGGAGCTGACTGTGGCCACCTGACGGATGGCGTCGCCGGCCACGGGCTGGGAACGGGCGGCGATGCCCTCCACCACCCGGGCGGCGGCCCGCTCCATCCCGCGGCGAAGCCCCACCGGGTTGGCCCCGGCGGCCACATTGCGCAGTCCCTCGTGCACCATTGCCTGGGCCAGCACCGTGGCGGTGGTGGTGCCATCACCCGCCTGATCCTTGGTCTTGGAGGCCACCTGCTGCATCAGCCTGGCTCCCACGTTCTCGAATGGATCCTCCAGGCTGATTTCCTTGGCGATCGTCACCCCGTCATTGACGATGTCCGGTGCCCCGAAGGACTTCTCCAGCACCACGTTGCGGCCCTTCGGTCCGATCGTGACCCGCACGGCATCCGCCAAGGCGTTCACCCCCCGCTCGAGCGAACCCCTGGAGGCGTCGGAAAAGCTGATCAGTTTGGCCATCGATCGTGGAGGTGGTGGAGAAGGGCTGACGCCGGGGTGGGGCGACCTCCCAGGCGGAACTGGGTACGGCCTCCGTACCCAATTGGAATCAGCGTCCCACAGCGGCTGTGGCCCAGTCAGGAGCCTGCGGGTGGGGAAAGCCGAATCGCGCGCCCACCCGGGCGCTGCGGCCGGCTCCATCTCTCGATAGGGTCCTGCCATGGAGGAGAACCTGCGCGCCAGCCTTTCAGCCTCGGTGGCCGATGCGCTCACCGACCCCGCGATCGACACAGTCTCGGGGGCCAGTCTGATGGTGTTCCTTGTCATCGCCGGCCTTGGGCTGGCGATGGCTCTGGTCTACGTGCCTCTGCGGCTCTTTCTCACCATCACGGCCCGCAGCCGCCGGCTGCGGCTGCTGCAGCGAATCCGCCGCTTGCGGGAGGAGCTGGGGCAGCCGATTCAGTCGTGATCGGGCCTCAGCGCATCACCAGGCCGCCATCCACCTGCAGCACCTGGCCGGTCATGTAGGCAGCGGCTGGATCGGCGGCCAGAAACCGCACCACACCGGCCACGTCCTCGGGCTGACCGAGTCGGCCCAGGGGAATGGCCGCCTGGATCCGCTCCACGTCCAGGTCCTTGGTCATGTCTGAGGCGATGAAGCCGGGAGCCACGGCGTTGACGGTGACCCCACGGCTTGCCAGCTCGGCGGCAGTGCTGCGGGTGAAGCCGATCACCCCGGCCTTGGCGGCGCTGTAGTTGGCCTGGCCGGGGTTGCCCATCAGCCCCACCACCGAAGTGATGTTGATGATCCGGCCGCTGCGGGCCTTGAGCATGGTGCGGCAGACGGCTCGGGTGCAGAAGAAGACGCCGCTGAGGTTGAGGTCGATCACGCTCTGCCAGTCGGCGGTCTTCATGCGCATCAGCAGCCCGTCGCGGGTGATGCCAGCGTTGTTCACCAGCACGTCGAGTCGGCCGCTTCGGTCCAGCACCTGCTTGACCATGGCTTCCACCTCCGCCTCCTGGGAGACATCGGCGCGGTGACTCCAGGCCCGGCCGCCGGCGGCGTTGATGGCCGCCACCACCGCATCGGCGGCGTCGGCGGAAGCGGCAAAGTTCACCACCACCTCCGCCCCGCTGGCGGCCAGCTCAAGGGCGATGGCCCGTCCGATGCCGCGGCTGGCTCCGGTGACGAGAGCCACCTGGCCCGTGAGTGGGGCAACAGCGGATCCGCTCATCGGCAAGGCAGCAAGGAGGGAGTGATCGTATGCGCCTCCTGGCCGCACTCAGTTGGTCATCGCTTCGACTCCCTCCACGGCGGGGCCAAGCAACTGGGCGAGGCGTTGCAGTTCCTCCTTGCTGCCCATCACCACCAGCAACTGGCCCGGCAGCAGCCTCACATCGCCATTGGGGTTTGTGATCAGTTTCGGGGGAAGGGGAGCACTGGTGATCCCGCGGTACACCGATGGGTTGTTCTCATTCATGGCGGGCATGCGCACGGCCAGCACCAGGGCACCGGTGCGCTTGCGCAGTTCCAGCTCGGCCAGGGTCCGTCCATTGAGATCCCCCAGCAGCTGGCCGTTGTTGCTGATCTGAAACTCGTCCACCTCGCACTCCGATCCCGCCAGCAGTTCCATGAACTGCACCGCCAGAGGACGCAGGGCTGTCGCTGCCATGCTGCGCCCGCCGGCCACGTAGGGACTCACGACCTGATCGGCGCCGGCCAGCCGCAGCTTGCGCGCGCCCTCCTCGCTGTCGGAGCGGGAGATCAGGCGGCAGCGGGGGGCGATGCCCCGGGCACTGAGCACCACATAGAGATTGGCTGCGTTGCTGGGCAGGGCGGCCACCAGGCTGCGGCATTGGTGAATCCCCGCTTCCAGCAGGGTTACATCGAGGGTGGCATCGGCCTGAAGCACCGGCAGGCCGCTCTCCTCGGCGGCCTCCTTGCGGCTCTGATCCATCTCGACCACCAGCAGCGGCACGCCCTCGGCGGTGATCTGGTCGGCGATCTCCCGGCCGATGCGGCCATAGCCGCAGAGAATCACGTGGTCATTCATGGTGAGAAGCCAGCGGCGGAAGCGGAGTTCGCGCATCCGGCGGAAGTAGCCGGAATCGGTGAGCCCAAGCAGGCCCTGGATGGTCATCTGCACCACCACCAACCCCCCGGCGATCGAAAGGGTGGTCACCACGCGGCCGGCCCCGGAGAGGGGCTGGGTGGTGCCGTCGCTCCAGCCCAGGGTGGTTAGCATCACCAGCACCATCCAGTAGCAGTCCCCCCAGTCCCAGCCTTCGGTGAAGCGGTAACCCGCCGCCGAGAAATTCACCAGGGCCACCAGGGCGATCAGGGTGGTTCGCCAGGGTTGTCGGATCCGGGGGGAGGGAGGCCTGGGGCGTCGGCGCCTGGACTTTGGAGGCATCCGAGGGGCCGGGGTTGAAGAGTGGACGCTTAGCCCAGACCAAGGGCCTGAAGGACGTCAGCAACATCGAGCTTGTCCAGAGACGATGCTAGGCCGAGACCTTGTACACCCGCTCTGATGGGCAGGCTGTCGCCACTGCGCCCCAGGGCGACCAGGGGGGTGCCGCTGAGCAGAGCCAGTTCGGTGGTGATCGGGTCGCGGCTGAGCACCACGTCGGCGGCGGCCACCTGGGCGGCACGCTCAAGGGGACTGCCATCACGGCGGGCCTGCTGAATGCGCAGCTGGGGGAGCCGGGTCCGGATCGCCTCCGGCAGCTCCTGCCAGCGCTGGGCCGGCCAGTCGGGTTCCGCTGCCGTGGGCTGGGGGTCAGGGGCCAGCAGCAGCAGCGGGCCATCGCCTGCCGGCGCTGCGGCCACCGCCTTCTCCAGGGCGGCTTTGGGCAGGCTGAGGCGGTAGGCGCCCGCATCCAGGGGCACACCGATCGGCCGCAGCCAGGCCTCGAGCGTCTGGTTGGGCCAACCCGGCTGGCGACTGACGGTGGTGGTGGCTGAGAAGCCCCCGGTGGCGATCCGGGTGGGGATGTGGCCGAGGGACAGCATCAGATCGATCGCCCAGCCGCTGCCCAGATTCAGGCAGACCTGGAAATCGGGCTCGCGCGCACTCCCCAGCAGATTGGCCCAGTCGGCCAGGCTCACCCCCTGATCGAAGCCGTAACCAAGCACTTTCTCCACGGCCGGTACCAGCTTCCAGGCTGCAGCCACCCCAGCGGTGCAGACAACCTGCACCTGGGCATGGAGATGGCTGGCGACGGCGGCCACCGCAGGAACGGCCTGCAGCTGGGTTGCCATGCCGCCCGGAATCAGTACAAGTACACGCATCGGAGCGGTGGCTGGAAGGCGGCGGGCGGGCTGATTGTATGAATCTGGTCTGGTTTGTCCGCTGCGCGGGAGTCCCTTGTGCATTTGCTGATCGCCGCTGCAGGCAGTGGCCGCCGAATGGGCGCTGAGCGCAACAAGCTGCTGCTGCCTGTGGCAGGGCGCCCCGTCCTGGCCTGGACTCTGGAGGCGGCTCTGGCCACGCCGGACATCAGCTGGATCGGGGTGGTGGGCCAGAGCCGCGATCAGGCGGAGGTGGAGGCCCTGGTGGCGGCTGCGGCGCCTGAGCGCCCCGTGCACTGGATCGAGGGCGGGGACACCCGCCAGGAGTCGGTGCGCCTCGGCCTGGCGGCTCTGCCTCCAGACGCTGAAGCGGTGTTGATCCACGATGGCGCCCGCTGCCTGGTTGAGCCGGAGCTGATCAGCCGCTGCGCCGCCGCGGCCGCCCGAGGGGAGGCCGTGATCGCCGCGGTGCCGGTGTCGGACACGATCAAACGGGTGGCGGCCGACGGCACCATCGAGGACACTCCCGATCGCCAGGGGCTCTGGGCGGCCCAGACCCCCCAGGGCTTCCCCCTGGCCCAGTTGCTCCTCGGCCATGCCACTGCAGCGGCCGAGGGCTGGAGCGTCACCGACGACGCCTCCTTGTTCGAGCGCCTGGGCTGGCCGGTGCGGGTGATCGAGTCCTCGGCCTCGAACATCAAACTCACCACCCCCTTTGATCTCGCCATCGCCGGGGCGGTGTTGGCTGCCCGCAGCGACAGGGCCTAGAGCAGCAGGCTCAGCTCCCCGCACTCCCCATCCAGGCGGCAGGGAACCCCCAGGGGCAGGGCGCCGTTGCCGGGCTCATGGCCCACGGGCAGCCCCGCGAGCACGGGGATGCCGAGATCCGCGGTGCGTTCGCGCAGCACCTGCTCGAGGCTGAACCGTTCTCCGGCCGATATCCCCTCCCCGTCGGGCTCCTCACAGCCCTGAAAGCTGCCGAAGCCGATCCCCGCCAGCTGCTGCAGAGCGCCGCAGAGACGCCAGTGGGTGAGCATGCGCTCAATCCGGTAGGGGGCCTCCCCCACGTCTTCCAGGATCAGCACCGCCCCCCTGAGGTCGGGCAGGTACTGCGTGCCCAGGAGATGGGTAGCCACAGTGAGGTTCGCCACCAGCAGGGGTCCTTCGGCCCGCCCGCCCCGCCATGGGGTTCCCTGCAACGCTCCCGGCGCTTCCCCGAACAGCAGCCGGCGCAGGCGATCCTGGCTCCAGGACGGCTCGTCCGCCAGGGTGGTGACCATGGGGCCATGGACCGCGCCGCGGAGGCCCCTGGCCTGCTGGGCCAGCAGCAGGGAGGTCACATCAGAGAAACCCAGCAGCCAGCCCTCAGGCAGGGGCGGCGACTGCTCCAGCAGGCGTGCCGCTCCCCAGCCGCCCCGCACACAGGCCAGCAGGGCGGCCGCTTCGCCAGTGGTGGCAGAACCAGCCGGCAGCAGGTCGGAGAGGCGTTCATGGTCCCTGCCGGCCAGGTACCCCCAACGCCGCTCCGGGGCGAAGGGGAGCTCCACCTTCAGTCCCCAGCTTTCGATCACGGCGATGCCTGCTTCCAGCCGCTGGCGTTCCGCCAGGGCAGAGCTGGCCGCCACCAGCCTCACCCGGTCCCCCGGCCGCAGGGGGGGTGGCAACCAGTCGCTCATGCCCCGCGCCCCAGCACCAGGGCCAGCAGCAGCAGGGCGCCGAGTTGCACCTGGCGGCTGAAGTGCTCCCCGTAGCGGGAGCGCGGTGGCTGCCCCCGCAGGCGCTGGGCTTCCCGCTGCATGCCCGCGGCGGCGAGGGTCCACAGGGGCCAGAAGATCCAGATCACTCCGGCGTTGGTGGCTGCCACCGCCAGCAGCAGGGCGGCCGCTCCATAACTGAGGGCCACCGCAGTGGGGGCGCCCTCCCCCAGGCTGAGGGCACTGCTGCGGACCCCCAGGGCGGCGTCATCCGCCCGGTCGGCCATGGCGTAGACGGTGTCGAAGCCGAAGGTCCACAGCAGGGTGGCCAGCCAGGCGAGCGGCAGGGTCCAGCCTCCCCCCAGAGCGGCCGTGGCTGCGGCCCAGGGAATCAGCACCGCGAACCCCCAGCAGAAGGCCAGCACCAGCTGGGGATAGGCAAACCAGCGCTTGGCCGAGGGATAGAGCAGCACCGGCGGCAGGGTGGCCACCGCCAGGGTCAGGCACAGGCCGCGGCTGGGCGCCGGCAGAGCCAGCACCACCGTCAGCGCGACCAGCAGACAGGCCAGCAGCAGCAGCACCGCCTCGACCATGCCCACCCGGCCACTGGCCAGGGGGCGCGTGCGGGTGCGCTCCACCAGCGGATCGATGCGCCGGTCCCAGAGGTCATTGGCCACGCAGCCGGCGCCGCTCACGGCCAGCCCGCCGGCCACGATCAGGCCCACCAGGCTGGGAGCTGGCGGGGTTTGGGGGGTGAGCCAGAGGGCCCAGCCGGCCGGGATCAGCAGGATCAGACGTCCGCTGGGCTTGTGCCAGCGCAGCAGCTCGAACCAACCCCGCAGGGAGGCGCTGATGTTCATCGGCGCAGGTTATACGGCGCTTCGGGGCTGGGGATGCCTTGGGCAGCGATATGGGGCCGTGACATGGGGCGACTGGTTGCGGTCTGCGGTGGCAAAGTGGCGCGGTCAGTGCCGGCTGGTCGCCCGATGGTCTCTCCCGACCCCGCCGTCACGGTGGTCGCTCCCGTCAGCCAGGGCTCAGGCACCGGGCTGCGGCATGTGGCAGCCATCGACATCGGCTCCAACTCCATCCACCTGTTGATCGCGGCGGTGGACCCGGAGTTGCGCAGCTTCTCTCTGGTGCTGGCTGAGAAGTCGTCCACCCGACTGGGAGAGCGGGATCCCGAAACGGGGGACCTCACCCCCGAGGCGATCGAGCGCGCCTTCATCGCCCTGCGTCACTGCCGTCAGCTGGCCGAGAGCCACGGAGTTGAGCAGATCCTCACTGCCGCCACCAGTGCAGTGCGGGAGGCGCCCAACGGCCGACTGTTCCTGCAGGCGGTCCAGGAGCAACTGGGTCTGGAGGTGGATCTGGTCAGCGGCCAGGAGGAGGCTCGCCTCATCTATCTCGGGGTGCTCTCGGGCATGGCCTTCGGTGACACCCCCCACCTGATCCTCGACATCGGCGGCGGCTCCACCGAGCTGATCCTGGCTGACGGGGCTGATGCCCGTGAACTCACCAGTACCCGCATCGGCGCAGTGCGACTGCAGCGTGACTTCATCCGCGAGGACCCGATGCCGGCAGCCCGGCTCAACTTCCTGCGGGCGTTCATCCAGGGTTCTCTGGAGCCGGCTGTGGAGCGCGTGAAGCGTCAGCTGCGGCCTGGGGAGGTGCCAGTGATGGTGGGCACCAGCGGCACCGCAACGGCACTGGCAGCCCTGGTGGCCTCCGAACAGGAGCGCACTCCCCTGCGGCTGCAGGGATTCCGCATGAGCCGGGAGCAAGTCAATCAGCAGGTCAACCGGCTGACAACCCTGACGCCGGAGCAGCGGCGCTCCTTGCCCGCCATCAATGAACGCCGCGCTGAGATCATCGTGCCGGGGACGCTGGTGCTGCAGCAGGCGATGGCGATGCTGCAGGCCGAGGAGATGGTGATCAGCGAGCGGGCCCTGCGTGAAGGACTGATCGTCGACTGGATGCTCCGCCACGACCTGATCGTGGATCGCTTCGCCTACCAGAGCAGCATCCGCCGTCGCACGGTGCTGCAGCTGGCCCAGCGCTACGGCGTCGTCCAGGCGCGCGCGGATCGGGTGGCCCAGCATGCCCTCAGCCTCTACGACCGCGCTCGCGGGGTGCTGCACCACGACGAAGGTGAGGGGCGACAACTGCTCTGGGCCGCGGCGATGCTGCATGCCTCGGGCCAGCACATCAACATCGGCGCCTACCACAAGCACAGCTGGTATCTGATCCGCCATGGCGACCTGCTCGGCTACTCAGAAACCGAGCAGCTGATGGTGGCGGCGATTGCCCGCTATCACCGCCGCAGCCTTCCCAAGAAGCGCCACGAGGCCTGGCTTCTGCTCCCGGGCCGTGAGCAGAGGCGCACCGTCAGTGCGATGGCGATGCTTCTGCGGCTGGCCGCTTCCCTCGATCGCCGTCCCACGCCGGCGGTGGCGGGCCTGCGGATCGCCTGCAGCACCAGTGAGCTGAGCATCGGGCTCGAGCCGGCCTCACCCCTGGATCTGAGCCTGGAGCGTTGGAGCCTGCAGGCGTGCGCCGAGCCCCTGGCGGAGGCCACAGGGGTGCGATTGCTGGTGGAATCCGACAGCCGGTAGCGAAGACGACCGCAGGAGCGGCCCTGCTTTCGCCATGACAGACAAACGAATCTCCTGCCGCCAGTTCCATGGACTCTCCGACCGCCTTCGTGGCCGTGGCCCTCGCCGCGGTGTCATGGGATGGGTCGCTCACCCGCGCTGGTTCCAGGGCCCTGCGCCACTCCCTCGACTACCGCGTGCCCTTCAATCAGATGGGAGATGCGGTGATGATTCAGCTGTTCGACCAGTTGCTCGCTGATCTGCGCCGCGATGGTGCACCGATCCTGATGGCCCGCGCGGCTCTGCAACTGGATCCCCATGAGCGCCGCACGGCCTTTGCGGTGGCGGCTGAAATAATGCGATCTGACGGGCCGTTGGTGCCCGAGGAACAACAGATCCTCTCCGATCTAGCTGCTCAGCTGGAGATTGCTGAGAGCGAATCAGCCAAGATTCTTGAGGTGATGGACATCCTGCATGCCGAACTCATATGCAGTCCGGTGGCGGCCTGATCCTGAAAGAAGGGCCTCTGACCAGGCCTGAACTGAACAATGGGCGATACTGGATTCGAACCAGTGACCCCTTCCGTGTGAAGGAAGTGCGCTACCGCTGTGCTAATCGCCCCGACCCCTGGATCCTAAAACACCGCGGCTCAGCCCCCAGAGCCTCCAGCTTGAACCGTCGCTGCGCTCTTGGTCGAGCCTGGAGTGATTGCTGCCCTGAACAGGTGATCATGGCTGGCGGAATACAGGCGAGAGCGAGCCTGCTCAGGGGCTGCCAGTGCTGGGCTCACCACATAGAGGGTGGTGCGGATCAGCTGTCGCTCACGGCTCACAGCCGCCATCCGCTCCAGCGGCACAACCTGCAGCCACTGATCCGGCCAGCTGACCCGGTAGCCGATAGCCACAGGGGTGTCGGCGGGGTAGTGCTGCAGTAACTCCTGCTGCACTGACTCCACATGGCGGGCGCTCAGGTACAGGCAGAGGGAGGCTCGCAGGGAAGCCAGGTGTGCCAGCGATTCCCGCTCCGGCACCCCCGTGCGCCCACCGGCACGGCTGAGCACGATGGTCTGGACCAGCCCCGGAATGGTGAGCTCGGCCTTGAGAGCAGCGGCGGTGGCCTGGTACGCGCTCAGGCCAGGTACCACCTCCACCTCGAGTCCTGATTCGCTGAGGCGGCAGATCTGCTCCGCCAGGGCTCCGTAGAGGCAGGGATCGCCATCGTGCAGGCGCACCACCCGCAAGCCGGCCCGCGCCCGCTCCACCACCAGATCGATCACCTCTTCCAGGGTGAGTGTGCTGGTGCGGATCCGTTCGCAGTGCGCAGGGGCCAGCGCGGCGATCTGCGGCGAAACCAGGGAATCAGTCCACACCAGGACATCAGCGGCTTCAACGGCACGGGTGGCCCGCACGGTCATCAGATCAACGGCGCCGGGGCCTGCACCCACGATCAGCACCGGGCTTGTGGAACCTGGCGCTGGGGTCGACGATTCGTTCAAGAGGGGTTCCGGGGCAGAAGGGGAGCACCGCCTGGATCGGGCAGGGGGCGGTCCTGGCCGTAGATCCGCCAGAGGCCGAAGCTGCCGAGCGCGATCAGCAGCAGGCTCATGAGCTGGGCCATGCGCAGGCCTCCCTCACAGAAGGGCGGCGTGGAGAACAGACAGAGCGGGTCGGTGCGCAGCCCTTCAATCCAGACTCTGCCGAGGCTGTAGCTCACCAGATAGACGCAGCTCAGCGCGCCGGGGGGCAAGGGGATGCGTCCTTTGAGCCCGGCGCGGAACAGCACCAGCAGCAAGGCCACCACAGCGAGGTTCCAGATGGATTCGTAGAGGAAGGTGGGATGGAAATACTGCTGATCGAGGAACTGTGCAGGCCTGTTGAGGGCGGGGATGTAGAGCTTCCAGGGCAGGTCGGTTGGAAGGCCGAAGGCCTCTGAATTGAAGAAATTGCCCCAGCGCCCGATCGCCTGGCCGAGGGCAACGGAGGGCACCAGCACATCGAGCAGGTTCCAGAAAGCGATTTTGCGCCAGCGGCAATAGGCGACTACCGCCAGGGTGCCGGCGATCAGAGCCCCGTGGATTGCGATGCCGCCTCGCCAGATGGCCAGCGCCTCCAGCCAGTTGAGCTGATACTGCCGCCACTCCAGCAACACGTAATAGAGCCGGGCGCCCAGCACAGCGGCCAGCACCAGCAATGGCAGCAGATCAGCGATCAGGGCGGGGTCGATGCCCCGGGCCTTGCCCAGCCGGGTGGCCAGCAACAGACCCACCAGCACTGCCAAGGCGATCAGCAGGCCATACCAGCGCAGAGACAAGGGACCCAGCTGAACAATCAGGGGGCCCGGTGAAGTGAACACAGCCAGGGCCGTGGCCGGGGAGAGAAACTCCAACGAATGCACTCAGGCGAACGGCATGGTGAACAAGGCTCAGACGCCCTCAGCGGCCTGTACTTTCTCCACCTGCTTCTTCTTCAGCACCAGCATGATCTGAGCCAGAGCCACCGCTGCGAAGAAGGCGAGCATTCCGTAGAGACGGACAGGATTCTGGAGGACGATCTCAGCATCCAGCTGACCGAAGCCACCCACGTTGGGGTCATCGGAGAGGGGGGCACCTGCACTGACGCTGTCACCCACCGCCACGGTGAGGGTTGGGCCGGCGGGAATGGTGTCGCTCACGCTCTGACCATCGGCGGTGCTGATCTCCACCACGGAAGCGCCGTTTTCACCAGGAGTGATGGCGGCCACGGTGCCGTCCACGGAAGCGTTGAAGACCCCGTTGTTGCTCTTCTCACCGGTGGGATACACCTGGCCACGGCCCCGGTTGCCTCCAACGTGGATCGAATACTTGCCGAAGTGAATGGAGCTGTCGCTGCCCGGATCAGGCGAGAGGATCGGGAAGACGATCTCCTGGTGCTGGTCGCCAGGCAGGGGGCCCACCAGCAGGATGTTGGGATCGTTCTCGCTGTACTGGGTGAAGTAGACCCCAGCGGTTTCTTCCTTCAGTTCCTCGCTCAGTCGCTCAGGAGGAGCAAGCTTGAAGCCATCGGGGAGCATCACCACCGCCCCGACATTCAGACCGGAACGGCTGCCGTCGGCCCCCACCTGCTGCACAGCGGTGTCGTAGGGAATTTTGACTACCGCCTTGAAGACGGTGTCCGGCATCACGGCCTGGGGCACCTCCACCTGGGTGGCCTTCTTGGCCAGGTGGCAGTTTGCGCAGACAATCTTGCCGGTGGCTTCACGGGGGCTGGCGTAATTCTGCTGGGCCCAGAACGGATAGGCCCAGCTGGCCTGGGGAGCGCCCAGGAGGGCAGCAGCGACGAGCAGGGAGCTCAGCAGCAGGGAGAGGGAACGACGCATGGTGGGTGGGCGAACGGGCGACGAAGGGAAGGGAGAACGGGGTGGATCAGGCCCACCAGGGCTTGTCGCCGGTCCGGAAGTCGGTGTCGCTCCACTGGCTCAGGAACACGGTGTCGTTCTCGACCGTGACGTTGGCCAGAGCCAGGGAGAGGGGTGCAGGACCGCGCACCACCTTGCCGGTGGCGTCGTACTGGCTGCCGTGACAGGGGCACATGAACTTGTTGGCACCGCTGTTCCAGGGGACAACACAGCCCAGATGGGTGCAGATGGCGTTGATGCCGTAGCTGCCGATCGCCTCGGGACCTTCCACCAACAGGTAAGTGGGATCACCCTTGAGCCCCTGCACCAGGCTGCGGTCGCCTTCCTTATGGGTGGAGAGCCAGCCGGTGGCCGTGACGGTGTTGCCCAGCTCATCCTTGGCTGTGGTGCCGCCGCCACCGCCTGCGGCCCTCGGGGGGATGAAGTAGTTGACCACCGGGTAGAGAGCGCCAAGGGCAACCCCTGTGACCGTGCCGAAGGTGAGCAGATTCATGAACTGCCGACGACCCATTCCGGGCACATCGCTCACAGGGATCTGGGTCATACGAGGCGTTCCTTGGTGCCGAAGCGACGTGCCGACCATTATGACCGTTGCACCTCCTGCCCCAGGGGGCCAGACAGGGGGTCTGATCAGCTGCCGCAACATGCTGTTGTGACTTCCACCGCTGCGCTCTTCATCGCCGTCCTCGCCGTTGTCCGATCCAGCCGCTCCCTTCGCCCCGGCGCCTCTTCGTTATGAGGAGGTGATCACGTTGCTGCGCTCCCGCTGGCAGGCCTCCTACGACCTGCAGCTGGTCCAGCGCCGCGGGCGGTTGTACCTGCAGGTGATGTGGGCTTATCTCGAGCAGCAGTCTTTCCCGCTCGATGCTGCCGGCTACGAAGCCCGTCTGCGGGAGCTGGTGGAGGTGCTCAACAATCTCCAGGTGGCGGAGCAGGTGAGGGGGTGGCTGAGCACCACGAAAGATCGGCCGCGGCTTGGCAAGGCGATGAGCCTGGCTCTGGAGCCGGCAGCGGATGGTCGCAGCAGTGAATTCCTGCTCTGACTTAAGGGCAGTTCAGGCGGGCTCGGGCCTCACCTGCTCGACCAGCGCCACCAGTGCCACCCCGATCAGGAACAGGGCCGTGATCGCTCCGGTGAGCAGCAACATCGTCACCGGATCGGTGGAGGGGGTGAGCACGGCGCCGGCCAGGGCCGAGCCCAGCACCACCCAGCGCCAGGCCCCCAGCATCGTGCGGGATCCCACCAGCCCGAAGGCCCCGAGCAGCAGCTGCAGCACCGGCAGCTCGAAGGCCAGTCCGGTGGCCACCATCAGCAGCAGCACGAAGTCGAGGTAGCGCTCGATCGACCAGATCGGTTCAACCACATCGGCCCCGTAGTTCACTAGGAAGCGCAGAGCTGCCGGCACCAGCGCCCACCAGGCGAAGGCCAGGCCGGCGATGAACAGCACAGCTGATGCCGCAACCGCGGGGGCCACCAGTCGCCGCTCGCGCCGGGTGAGCCCAGGCAGCACGAAGGAAAGCAGCTCATAGAGGATGTAGGGGAGCACCAGGGTGAGTCCGGCGTAGCCGGCCACCTTCAGGGAGACGAACAGGAATTCGCCAGGTGCCAGTTGCAGAAAGCGCATGCCTACTGCCGGCACCTGCAGCACACGCACCAGGGGGCGCACCAGCACCAGACAGACGGCCGCCGAAACCACCAGGGCCAGCAGGCTGCGCAGCACGCGACGCCGCAGCTCCTCCAGGTGTTCCACCAGGGTCATCTCCACTTCTGCGGGGAACTCATCCGGGCGGCTCACGCGGATGGGTGCCGGCGCGGGCAGGGCGGTTCCGGTGGCTCCGCCGCTGGCTGTGGATGGGGTTGGTTCGCTCATGGCCCTGGCTCCGCTGGGACCTTAGGCACAGATTCCGCCGTCGCGAGCCAGTGGGCGGCCCGCTCGGGCGATGCCCAGACCACCTCCCCTCCCTTGTGGGTCACGGTGCCGGCGGCAGCCCCGGCAAGTCGTTGCAGCTGATCGCAGGGCACCTTCAACACCGGCACCCTCACATTTTGACGAGCTCGGCTGAAGTGGGCGGCCAGATCAGCGGCCAGCTGGAGGTCGGCGTCGGCTGCCACAGAAGCTGAGGCCTTGAGCATCACATGACTGCCAGGGCATTCCTGGGCGTGGAACCAGAGATCACCTCGGCGGGCCTGGCGGATGCTGATCCACTCGTTCTGGCGGTGGTTGCGGCCCACCTGCACCCGCAGGCCGCCGGGCGTCAGCAGCTCCAGGGGGGAAGGGATGCTGGCCGGGCCTGGGCGGGGCGGACCGCGGCGGCCGGAGCGGCGCCCTTCGGTGCCCCCCCTGGCCAGCAGCTCCTCGCTCTCCTGCTCAAGGGCCTCCAGCTGGCTGAGGGCTTCCTCCAGGTCTCCGTACGGGTGGCCGCGGCCGGGGCTGATCTCAGGGCTGTGCAGGGCGAGGAAGGCCAGGCTGGCGTCGATCCGCTCCAGCTGGCGCTGATGGAGCTCCAGCCGTGGGGTGATCGAGACCACCGAGCGCCGCAGCCGCCGGGCACGTCGGTAGAGGGCCTGGGCCTCGGCCACCTGCTCGCGGCTGGGGGCCCCCAGACAGAGCAGCGCGTCGGCTTGGCGTCGCAGATCATCCCCGCTCTCCACCTGATCGAGCAGGGCTTGCTGCTGCTGCCGCTGGCGTTCTTCCCGCTCCCGGGCCGCCAGCAGTTTCAGCTCCAGGCTCGCCCGGCGTCGCTGCAGTTCCCCCTGGCCGAGCCGCTGCCGGTAGTAGGCCGCCAGGGGGGCGTTCACGGGGCCTTGGCTGGCGGTGCCCCAGCAGCGGTAGTGGCTGGAGCCGCCAGAGCCAGTCGTGGAGTCACAGTCTTCCCAGCCGAAGCGCTCCTGCTCCAGGTCCTGCAGCCAGCGCTGCCAGTTCGCCCAGAGGTGATCCCAGTCCTCCTGCCTGAGTTCGCCCACCGGTTGGGCCAGCAACTCCACCGCCGGCACCGGCGCCCCATCGGCCAGCTGCAGCGCCAGGGCTGGACTGATCCCCTGGTAAGTCTGTTGCAGGGCCTGACGCAAGGACACCGGCACCAGCTGCAGCCGCCGCAGCCAGCGTTCCTGGGGCTCCTTGAGGCTGGGTGGATCCGACTGCAGGGCCGGTGGGCGTACGTAGCTGGAGCCACTGGCGATCGGCCGCAGCCGTGACTGCTGCTCCCGTACCTGGCGGGCCAGGCTCACCACCCGCCCCTGGGCATCGAGCAGGAACACGTTGCTGTGGCGGCCCATCAGTTCCACCACCAGACGGCGGCCACTGGGTTCCCCGGGCCGGGGCGCGAAATGCAGATCCACCACCCGCTCGAAGCCCTCCTGCTCGATCGCCACCAAGGCCAGCCCAGACAGGCCGTGATGGAGAACGCGGGCCAGGGTGCTGCCGTCCCCCTGCTTCGGCGGCGGATCGATCGCCAGCAATCGTGGGGCTGCTGCCAGCCAGCTGATCTCCAGCCAGCGCATCCCGCTCAGACCGCGCAGCCCCAGCTGCAGGGTGTGGGGATTGGGCTGCTGAGCCTTCTCGAAGCGTGCCGGCACCAGCAGGGGACGCAGCTCCGCCAGCACCGCCCGCAGGGTGGTGAGATCCATGGCCTGGATGGCCGGGCTTGGCTGGGTCTGGGGCGCCATGGGCTGCCGCTCCACGCCGGAGCGTGCGGTGGGACCCCTCTACTCTGCTGGCCAGCCGAAGACCCCCATGGGATCGCCTTCAACGCCAGGACGGCTCACCGTGATCAGCGGCCCCAGTGGTGTGGGCAAGGGCACGCTCGTGGCGGCTCTTCTGCAGCGCCATCCCGATCTCTGGCTGTCGGTGTCGGCCACCACCCGTGCGCCCAGGCCTGGTGAGATCGATGGAGCCAACTATCACTTTTTCGATCGCGAGCGCTTTGAGTACCAGGTGCAGGCAGGTGGCTTTCTGGAATGGGCCGAGTTTGCCGGCAACCTCTACGGCACACCGCGGCCGCCTGTGGAGCAGCATCTGGCCCAGGGACGGCCAGTGTTGCTGGAGATCGAGCTTGAGGGGGCCCGTCAGGTGCGGCGCAGCTTCCCGGCTGGGTTTCAGGTGTTCATCAAGCCCCCCAGTTTCGAGGAGCTGGAGCGGCGCATCCGTGGAAGGGGCACCGACGACGAGGAGGCCATCAAGCGGCGGCTGGCGCGCGCACGCCAGGAACTGATGGCCGAGGCTGAGTTCGACGCTGTGCTGGTGAACGCCGACCTTGGCGTGGCCCTGGAGGAGCTGGAGCTGCTGCTGGGGTTCGGTGATGCCTGCCATGTCCAATAGACGAGACATGCGACGACTGGAACCCAAGGAGGGAGGAGCAGACATGAAAAAAGCGGCCTGTTGAAGGGCCGCTTTGAACGATCAATGAGGCCTGATGCAGGCTTCAGAGGGGGTGGATGATCAGATCCGGGAAGAAGCGGAAAATCTCGATGGTGATACCGGCCGTGAGCGTGAACCAGACGGCGGCAACAACGGGGGCGGTGGTGAGGAATTTCTTCATGGGTCCAGGAATCAGCGGGGGGAAACGGTCACTTTGGCGTCGGCTTCCACCATTTTTCCGCTGGCGAACTCACTGAAGGCTGCCAGGGGCCAGACGGCTGCGGACAGGGTGGATTTGAACGCCAGGGGCAGATCGATCTGAATTTCACGCATGGTGGCGTCCTTGCTGCCGCGGATGGCAATCAGGTAGCTACGGCCGGCCCAGCCGATCGTGCCAGCGATGTAGAGGAAGAGGAGGCCCGGGATGAGGAAATCAGCGGCATGGCTGAAGCGGCCATCAACGATCAGACGGGGCAGTCCATCGGTGCCACAGAGGGCCTGGCTGTAATTCGCGAACCGGGCCTTGGCCTGGTCGGTGGTGGCTTGGCTCGCCCGCTGCTGGAAACGGGTGCTCTCAGCACAGGGGGTCAGCCCAGCCAGATCGGCGTGCGCCATGGGGGCGAAGCCGAAGATCAGGAAGGCTGAAATCAGAACAGCAAAGAGACGGCGCATCGTGTCCGGTGCTGGGATTAAGACCTGCCGGAAGGCAGGATGTCACAGCCGGACAGTAGGGGACTTCCCTGGAGCCCATGCCCACCGTTCTGGCCGTCGAAACAAGTTGTGACGAGTCCGCCGCCGCCGTCGTGCGTGATCGTGACGTGCTCGCCAGCGCTGTGGCCTCCCAGGTGGAGGAGCACGCCCGCTGGGGAGGTGTGGTGCCGGAAATCGCCTCCCGGCGCCATGTGGAGGCCCTGCCCCAGCTTGTGGAGCGGGTGATGGCGGAGTCGGGGCTGAACTACGACGATCTTGACGGAATCGCGGCCACGGTGGCGCCAGGGTTGGTGGGAGCCCTGCTGGTGGGATCGATCACTGGTCGCACCCTTGCCCGCCTGCACGGTCTGCCCTTTCTGGGGGTGCATCACCTGGAGGGGCACCTCTGCTCGGTACAGCTGGGGGAGCCCCTGCCACCAGGCCCGTACCTGGTGCTGCTGGTCAGCGGCGGCCACACGGAGCTGGTGCGAGTCGAGGGGGTCGGCTCCTACCAGCGGCTCGGACGCAGCCATGACGATGCGGCCGGGGAGGCCTTCGACAAGGTCGCGCGGCTGCTGGGACTGGGCTACCCCGGCGGCCCCGCCATCCAGGCGGCCGCGGCCGCCGGCGATTCGAAGCGCTTCCCCTTGCCCAAGGGCCGGGTGTCCAGGCCAGAGGGTGGGTTCCATCCCTACGACTTCAGCTTCAGTGGTCTCAAGACCGCAGTGCTGCGGCTGGTGCAGCGCCTCGCGCAGGAGCCTCAGGAGCTTCCTGTGGCCGACATCGCCGCCAGTTTCGAGCGGGTGGTGGCTGAGGTGCTGGTGGAGCGCAGCTGCCGCTGCGCTCTGGATGAGGGGCTGGACACGGTGGTGCTGGTGGGCGGCGTGGCGGCCAACCGCCGCCTGCGCCAGACCATGGAGGAGCGCTGCGCCGCCCTTGGCCTGCAGTGGCGCGTCGCTCCCCTGGCCTACTGCACTGACAACGCCGCCATGATCGGCGTGGCAGCCGCGGCTCGCCTGGCCTGCGGGGCCCGTAGTGGCTGCGATCTGGGGGTGATGGCACGCCTTCCGCTCGAGCAGGCAGGCAGCCTTTACGAAATGCAGTCCGGTTGTAAGTCCCCTTAGAGTATTGACAACTCTGTCTTGGGACGAGGACAAATGGCCCCTGCCGAGATCAGCGAGAACCTGCTTGAGCCAGTCGATGTCGACCCACAGGAACTCAACGCCTGGCGCCGTGGTTTCACTCCCCAGGCTGAGATCTGGAACGGGCGCCTGGCCATGCTTGGCCTGTCTCTGGGATTGGCGACTCTGCTGCTGATCCGTCTGGTCACCCGCTCCTGAGCGGCGTCGGCACCCTCAGCTGATCCTGCCGCGCAGGGTCTGGGCCAGCTCGTTCGGTTTGAGACTGTGGGAGAGCGCTTCGCGGGGATCCACCTGACCCTCTTCCACAAGTGCGGCCAGTGATTGATTGATGGTCTGCATTCCGTCAAAGGCGCTGCGGGCCATGATCTGCTCCACCTCGTCGAGATCCCCGCGCTGGATGTAGTCGCGGCAGGCTTCCGTATTGACCAGCAGATCGTGATAGGCCCTGCGCCGCCCGTCCACGGTGCGGATCAACCCCTGGGAGATCACCGCCAGCAGGGATTCCGCCAGCTCGCGGCGCATCTGTTCCTTACTGGCCGGATCGAACAGTCCCATGACCCGGTCCACCGTGCGAACGGCTGAATTGGTGTGGAGGGTTCCGAAGACCAGGTGGCCGGTCTGGGCGGCTTCAAGGGCGGTGGTGAGGGTGTCGCGGTCGCGGATTTCACCGATCAGGATCACATCGGGATCCTCCCTAAGCGCCGCTCTCAGGGCGGTGTGGAAGTGCTTGGTGTGATGCCCCACCTCCCGCTGTCGAATCAGGCAGGTGCGGCTGGTGTGCACGAATTCCACCGGATCTTCGATCGTGATGACGTGCTTGGCTGCGGTTCGGTTGATCCAGTCGATCATCGCGGCCAGGGTGGTGCTCTTGCCGCAGCCCGTGGGGCCGGTCATCAGCACCAGCCCCTTCGGATAGTTGGCCAGCTGCTTCATCACCGGCGGCATCGCCAGTTGATCCAGGCTTGGCACCTCTAACGGGATGAGCCGCAGCACCATCGCAGGGCCGCGCACGCTCTCCAGCAGGTTGATGCGGACGCGCGCGAAGGGGAATGCGTAAGCCCCGTCGAAGTCCAGGTCGCGACGGAAACGATCCAGGTCGGCGGGCTCGACGATCTCCTCCAGCCAGCGCCGGAATTGCTCCCGGTCGGTGGTGGGCCAGCCCGTGTTCACCATCACCCCCTGGTCGCGATAGCGGGGCGTTTCGCCCACGCTGATGTGCACGTCGGAGAAGTCCCTGGCTTCGGCGATTGCCACGATCGCTTCAAGGCTGGGAGGCAGATCGCCGAAGGTCGGGCGCACGGATTCCGGCGTTGGATGGACCGAATCCACAGGGGCCGGAGCCGGCGGAGGTGGGGGCGGCAGCCTGATTGCTGCGCCATCGACCAGGGCCTGGGGAGCGTTGCTGCTCTCGAGCGGGTTCACAGGTTGGCTGCGGCCAGTGCAAGCAGCATTGCTCGAAACTGAGCCCCTGTCACGGAAGAGCCTGCGGGCCCCCTTCCCTAGGATCCGAGCCACTGCCTCGCCCCCTTGTCCGCCACCGCACCGCTCGTGAGCATCGTGCTGGGCACCCGGCCAGAAGCGATCAAGCTGGCGCCGGTGATCCTGGCTTTTCAGCGCGATCCAGGCTTCCGCACCCGGGTGGTGCTCACGGGTCAGCACCGGGAGATGGTGGCCCAGGTGATGGATCTGTTCGGGCTCACCCCTGACCGCGACCTGGCCCTGATGGCCCCGAAGCAAACCCTCACCCATGTCACCTGCGCGGCACTGCAGGGACTACGCGAGGAGTTCCTGGAGCATCGACCCGAGCTGGTGCTGGTGCAGGGCGACACCACCACCGCCTTCGCTTCGGCCCTGGCGGCCTTCTACGAGCAGATCCCCGTGGGCCACGTGGAGGCCGGGCTGCGTACCGACAACCTGCTCGATCCCTTCCCGGAGGAGGCGAACCGGCGCCTGATCTCCCAGGTGGCCCAGCTGCACTTCGCCCCCACCAGTGTCTCCGAGGCGAACCTGAAGGCGTCAGGCGTGGTGGGGCAGATCCTGGTCACGGGCAACACGGTGATCGATGCGCTGCTGCTGATGGCCGCCTCGGCACCCCTGCCCCAGGTCCCAGGTCTCGACTGGGAGCGGCAGCGGGTGATTCTGGCCACTGTCCACCGCCGAGAGAACTGGGGGGAGCGTCTCACCAGCATCGGAGAGGGATTCCGCCAGCTGCTGGACCGCCACCCTGACACAGCCCTGCTGTTGCCCTTGCACCGCAACCCCACGGTGCGGGAGCCCCTGCAGGAGCTGCTGGGCGACCATCCCCGCGCTCACCTGTGCGAACCGCTCGACTACGACGAGCTGGTGGGGGCGATCCGGGGCTGCACCCTGCTGCTCTCAGATTCCGGCGGTCTGCAGGAGGAGGCGCCGGCCCTGGGCAAGCCGGTGCTGGTGCTGCGGAGAACCACGGAACGGCCAGAAGCGGTGACGGCCGGAACGGCACGCCTGATCGGCACCGACAGGGAGTCGATCGTGGACGAGGCCAGCCGGCTGCTGGACGATCCCCAGGCCTATGCCGCCATGGCCCAGGCCCGAAACCCCTTCGGCGATGGCCAGGCCAGTGGACGGATTCTCGAGGCCAGCAGGCGCTTCCTGAGGGGAGCTCCGAACTGATCGGTTCTCTGGTCCCCGTCAGGAATCTCGCTTCTTCGCCCAGGGGGGCAGGTCGATGAACACCCTGGTGCCTTCCTTGAGACCTGTGATGATCTGTGTGTTGCGACCACTGCTCGAGCCCAGGGTCACCGGCTGAAAGCGGGGCTGATTGTCCTTGCCCACCAGCAGCACTCCCGGCCGTCCTTCCTCAGTCACCACCGCCACGGTGGGTATCAGGGTCTGTGGGGGAAGGCTGCCGGTCTGAAAGTCGATGTCGGCGGTCATGCCGATGCGCAGCAGGTTGTTGGGATCGCTGAGCGAGAGCTTCACCTCGAACGACGTGACGTTGTTGTTTTTCACCGCCCGCGGTGCCACCTGGATCACCCGTGCTGCGAATCTCTTGTCGGGGAAGGCATCGACTCGCACGCTGGCGCTCTGGCCGATGCTGATCCGGCCGATGTCGTTCTCGGGAACCTTGGCGACCACCTCCAGTCCCTGGGCCAGCTCCACCACCGATGAGCTGGAGGCGCCGGCGTTGGCCGAGGCGGAGGTGGTGGGCGTCACGAAAGCGCCGGGATCGGCGAAGCGCTGGGTGATCACCCCACCGAAGGGGGCCCGGATCGTGAGCTCAGCGCGTTCCACCGTGCGCTGGTTGAAGCGCTTGCGAGCAACGTCGAGTGAGGCCCGGGCTGTGAGGGCACGGGTGCGGAAGGACACGATGTCGTCTTCGCTGATGGCCCCCTGCTCAAACAGCTTGAGGCGGCGTTCGTAGTCGGAGCGGGCGCGGCTCTCTTCCGCTTCCGCCAGGCGCACCTGAGCCTCGAGTTCCAGCTCCCGTTGGCGCAGGTCACCGCTGTCCATCAGGGCGATCGGCTGGCCCCTGCTGACCCGGTCGCCTTCATCGACGAACAGCGACTCGAGCACCCCGCCGCGCTTGGGGCTCACGTTGACGCTGCGGCCTGCCTCCAGCTCGCCACTGGCGCTCACCACACCCGGCAGGGTGCCGCGCTGGGCCACGACGGTGAAATCGGCCAGGTTGCTGCGCTTGGCGGCCTGGCGCTGGCGCTGCCAGACGGTCACACCGCCCACGACCACAAGCAAGGCCACGGCCCCGGCCGCCACTCGCCACCAGCGGCGTCGCGGAGCCGGGGCTACCGGCCCGGCTCCAGTTGTTGCGGATACGCCGGGGGTCAGCGGAGCCTGGGGCGGCTTCGGGGCTGGGGGTTGTTCGAGCATCCGCGTGGCGATGGCCGTGCTCCATTCACTGCGACCAGTCTTCCTGGTGTTGCTCCCAGCTGTGGCCCTGTCCCCGGATGAGCCCCCGTCTAGATTTCGCCCCATGCTCAAAGCTGGAATCGTGGGGCTGCCCAACGTGGGCAAATCCACCCTGTTCAACGCCCTGGTGGCCAACGCCCAGGCCCAGGCGGCCAATTTCCCCTTCTGCACGATCGAGCCGAATGTGGGCGTTGTGGCAGTGCCTGACGGCCGGCTGCAGAGGCTCTCGGATCTCTCCAGCTCTCGTGAGATCGTCCCCACTCGGGTGGAGTTCGTCGACATCGCCGGTCTGGTGAAGGGAGCCAGTCAGGGGGAGGGCCTGGGTAACAAGTTCCTTGCCAACATCCGCGAGGTTGACGCGATCGTGCACGTGGTCCGCTGCTTCGAGGACGACGACGTCATCCACGTGTCTGGTGAGGTGGATCCGGTGCGCGACGCCGAAGTGATCAATCTGGAGCTGGGTCTGGCGGATCTGGGCCAGATCGAGAAGCGCCGCGAGCGGCTGAAGAAGCAGGCGCGCACCAGTAAGGAGGCCCAGGCCGAGGATGCCGCCCTGGCGCGGATCCAGGCGGAGCTCGAGCAGGGAGGTGCCGCCCGCAACGTGGAGCTGGGGGAGGAGGAGGTGCCCATGCTCAAGCCCCTCGGGCTGCTCACCGCCAAGCCGATCATCTACGCCACCAACGTCTCGGAAGACGATCTGGCCGAGGGCAATGCCCACAGCCGCTCCGTGGAGGAGCTGGCTTTGAAGGAAGGTGCCGAGGCCGTGCGCATCTCGGCCCAGGTGGAGGCGGAGCTGATTGAGCTGGGCGAGGCTGAGCGCGCTGACTATCTGGAGGGCCTGGGGGTCAGCGAGGGTGGGCTGCAGAGCCTGATCCACGCCACCTACCGCCTGCTGGGCCTGCGCACTTACTTCACCACCGGCGAGAAGGAAACCCGCGCCTGGACGATCACCGCCGGTATGACCGCCCCCCAGGCCGCCGGGGTGATCCACACCGACTTCGAGCGGGGCTTCATCCGTGCCCAGACCGTGGCCTATGCCCAGCTCGTGGAGGCCGGCTCCCTGCCGGAAGCCCGCAACCGCGGCTGGCTGCGCAGTGAGGGTAAGGAGTACGTGGTCCAGGAAGGAGACGTGATGGAGTTTCTGTTCAACGTCTGAGCAGATCGGCTCTCCCAGGCTCAGGTCAGGGCTCTGGATAGTTGAAGACCATCCCCTGCGGCACCCACTCGTGGTGGATGCTTGCGTCATAGACATACCAGGGGTCGGTGCGGGCGTAATCCTCCGGAAGGGTGTCCAGCAGTACCCAGGCGATGAATGCCACGGCCAGTTCCGTGGGGATCAAGTTGGGCTGGTTCATGCGGAAAAAGGCCGCCATCTCGAAGTCGGCCGGATCGGGAGTGCGCAGATCCGCCTGCATGTCCGTATCCACTTCCCCGGGGATCAGCTCGGCCACCGCCATGGTGGCCGAGCACTCCAGCTGCAGGGAGCGGCTCACGGAATGCAGGGCATGTTTGCTCATGCAGTAGAGGGAGAGCCCTGGGAAGGTTTCGTGGGCTGAGCGGGTGGAGAGATTCAGCACCCGGACTGCGGGCAGCATGCGCTGCGCCAAGGCCACACTCAGCCGCGCGGGGGCAATGGCCATGAGCGTCAGAGCCGCCGTCATGGCGTTGCTGGAGTGAGCCACCAGCGGACCGACCGGCGTGACCGCCCCGGCTCCATTCACCAGGGCTGCGATGCTCCGGGCGCCCAGGGCAAGCTCGATGCCCTCGATGGCAGCCTCGATTCCGGCGGGGGTGGAAAGATCAGCTTCCACCAGTTGCAGATCGTCGTCGTCGGCTGGCAGGGTGCAGCTCTCAATCCTGCGCACCACAGCAATCACGGGACGCCCGCGCTGGCGGAGCTGATTCACAAGCTCGCGGCCCAGGCCGCGACTGGCACCGGTGACCACGACGACGCCCGCTGGCAGTTGGTCAATCTGTGACATCGTAAAAACAATGGACGGTTAAAACCAATGGCTGGAACTCTGATGGGGTCAGGCTCCGCTTGGTGCATCAGTCTGCAGCCAGATCGAGGTTGAACCAGACTCGCTGGCGGGATTGGGATACTTGATCGCGATCACCATCGAGTCGGGCCCGAAGGGATGCTCCATCAGCGTTGTCGAGAATCCGGCCTCCTTCATCCAGCCGGTGTAGTCGGCGCAGTCGGCGCCTGTGTCATCGAAGCCGCCTGGTGTTTCGAGGAGCATGTTCATACTTATCAGCAGTCCAAAAGAATTCTGGAATCGATCGTCGTCTGAGGTACACGGCCATACCGGTCTGCAGGATTTTTTCAGGATTCACGGCTGCTGCATGGATGTCTGCTTGCCTGACTCGGTCACTCTGAATACAGGGCTCAAGACCAGTCCAGAGCCGGAAGCCCGCGGAAGGCGTGGCGTACGCCGGTGCTCCAGCCGGTGCTCAGGGCTGAGAAGTAGGGGTCGCCATCGAGGAAGCGGCGTCTGTGGCGAATGGCCAGGCTGTCGCGCTCGTACCAGATCAGGTCGATCGGCATGCCCACCGACAGATTGCTGCGCATGGTGGAATCGAAGGACACCAGTACGCATTTGGTGGCATCAGCCAATGTCGTGGCCGGGGTGATCACACGGTCGATGATCGGCTTGCCGTATTTCGCTTCGCCGGTCTGCAGGAAGGGTGTGTCTTCGCCAGCTTCGATGAAGTTGCCTTCGGCGTAGATGCGAAACAGCCGCGGGGCTTCCCCCCTGATCTGGCCGCCCAGAATGAATGAGGCGTTGAATTTCAGTGCACTGCCCTCCATGAAGGGGGCATCGCGATGCTCGATGTCGCGCATCGCATCCGATACCAGCATGGCCACATCGAACAGGGTCTGGGCGTTCCACAGGGTGGAGGTGCCATCGTTGCGACTGGCCCGCTGTTGCAGCAGGCTCACCACCGCCTGGGTGCCGGCCAGGCTGCCCGAACTGAGCAGAACGATCACCCGATCACCGGGCCGCTCAAAGGTGGTCATCTTGCAGAACCTGGCGAAATCATCGACGCCGGCATTGGTGCGCGAATCGGAGGCCATCACCAGACCCTCCTGCAGCAGCATGCCCACGCAATACGTCACAGTCTGATTTTCGCTTTGGCGGCTCCATTTTTACGGTGGACCCGCTCCAGCGTCTGTCCCGGCGGCGCCCCACTGAGGGGGGACAATGGGAGCAGCTGCAGTGGCCGGTGATGCCCACATCCCAGACGTCTCCCGCCAACGATCCGGAAGCGCCAATCAATCCGGCCGCTCCCGCCGATCACCCCCACAACTTCGAGGTTCAGAAGGAACTGCACCAGCGGATCCGCAACGACCCCGACTACGACGACTGGGAATACGGCACCGAGCCGCTCCCCCATGAGTCGGAAGCCTGGATCCGTGCCCAGAAGGCCAACGCCAACACCCAGGTCGAGGGCACCTGAGGGGCGCGCCATTGCTCAGGGGCCCGCCTGGATCCGCCGCTGACCGGGGTGGGGATGGAAGCGGTTCAGCTCCCCCACCAGCAGCAGCCCCAGCAGGCTCAGCATTGTCATCAAGAGCCAGAGGCCGGCTCCGTGCCGTTGGTTTTCCAGCAGCCAGCCCCCCACCAGAGGAGCCACAAACGAGCTGATCGCGAAGCACTGGGAGAACAGGGCCAGAGCCATCCCCTGGTGCGTTGCCGGAGTGATTTCGATCACCGCTTCACTGGCGGTTGGGAGGAAGGCCGCCGCCGCTGCCGCCAGGGGTACCTGGGCCAGCACCAGCAGGGGCAGGCTCTGCCAGCCCAGGGCTGAGAGGGCCAGCAGCAGGCTGCCGAGCGCAAAGCCAAGCAGGCTCCAGCCCAACCCAAAGGCCACCGGCCGCTCCGACAGCCAGCGCCCCAGAGGCCACTGGAACAGCAGCAGCAAGCTGAGCTGCAGGCCCAGCAGCAGGGCCCCGAGACTCTCGGGCAGCGGTGCCCGCTCCAGCCCACCGCGCACCAGATCCAGCGGCAAGGCGCTCTGCAGGAGCGACACCATGGCCGTGGCCAGCAGCGTCACCCCCAGCAGGGGGAGCAGGGGCTTCACCCACTGGCGCCAGGGCAGCCGGCGATCCCCGTCGCTGCTGGCGGCCGCCACGGGCAGAGGCGAGCGCAGCAGCAGGGTGATCACCACCACCATGCAGGCGATGTCGACCAGATAGATGCCGCGCAGGTGTCGGCTGCCCGCCAGCAGGGCTCCCAGCAGCACCCCCAGGGCCACGCCCAGGGCATCACCGGTTCTGACCAGCGCGTAGGCACGGCTGGTGGGCAGGGGCGGCGCACTCAGGGGAACCGCCAGCTCGATCGCCGGCCAGTAGATCCCCATCGCCGTGCCCAGCAGCACCTGCCCCAGCACGAAGGCGACGAAGGTTTCCGCCCTGAACAGCTGGCTGTCGGCCAGCACTGAGATCAGTGCCGCCAGCAGCACCGGCCGGGTGGTGCTGAGGCCATGGTCGAGCCACCAGCCGCTCAGCAGCCGCCCCAGGGTGCCGGCCAGTGCCGCGGCGGCCAGGCCCTGACCCACCTCCAGGGCCGAGAACTGCGCCTGGTGAAACACCACCGGGGTGAGATAGAGGATCCCCCCAGCCCCGAAGCTGCCCACCAGCCGGATCACGGTCAGTTCGCGCAGCGGCGCGGGAAACTGGAGCCACCAGATCGGTTGGCTTGCTCCTGCCTGCGGCTCAGTCACAACACGTTCGCCGGGGGCTGGCACTCCTGACCAGTCTGCTGGTGGGCTCGGCGACGCCGCTGCTGGCAGTTTCAGCTCGGGCCGCCGACCGGCTGGATGTGCAGCTCGATGGCCTCTCGCTGCCCCTCGATCTGCACCAGCTCGATGCCTGGAGCCGGGACCCGAAGGGCAGCCGCAGTGAACTGGCCATCTGGTTCGAGCTGCTCGATGAGCGCAGTCGCGACGATCTGGTGTCCTTGCTGCGGGCACCCCTGCTGCGTGACCGCGGCTTCGCTCTGCAGTTGCTGCAGAGCTGGGCTGGCCGCCAGGTGCTGCAGGAGGTGGGCGAACTGTTCGCTGGAGGGAAACCCGGCAGCGGCGTGCTGCTGCTCACCACCCTGCGGGAGCGGCTGCAGCGGCCCGAGCCGATTCGGTTCGTGGAACTGTTGCTGGCGGTGCCCACTCCCCAGCTCACCCTCGATCTCGATGGGCTGCTGCAGCTCGCGGGCCTCTGGCGGCAGCAGCTGGACGAGCAGGCTCTTGCGCTGAAGAGATTACGGGACCTGCCGCTGCGCATCCGGAAGGATTCAGCGACCAGGGAACGGCTCTCGGCGATTCAGCCTGAGCTCAGTCCCAGATCCATTGCCCTGACGGTGGCCCACCGGTCAGCCCCGCTGGAGCTTGAACTCTGGCCGGCCGCGACGCCCCGCCAGGGTTCATGGGTGGTGCTGATGCCGGGACTGGGGGGCAGCAGTGCCCAGCTCGGCTGGATGGCCCAGGGCCTGGCGGCCAGGGGCTGGCCGGTGGTTCTGATCGAGCACCCCGGCAGCAACGAGACGGCGGTGCGCCAGATGCTCGATGGCCAGCGCCCTCCGCCCGGGGCTGAAACCTTGCCCGATCGTCTGGCGGATGTGGAGGCGGTCCTGGCGGCGGAGGGGCAGGGGCAGATTCCCCGGCTTGGCCACTCGGTGGTGTTGATGGGCCACTCCCTGGGGGGGCTTTCGGCGCTGCTGGCGAGCGGTCTGCGCCCGGCCCCGGGCCTGGCCCGCCGCTGCGACCGGGCTCTGGATGTGATCCCCCTGATCAACATCTCCAGATTGCTGCAATGTCAGCTTCAGGAGGTGGCCCTGCCGGAGCCGGCCAGCGGCCAGCCGAGAACCCTGGCTGCCGTGGTGAGCCTGAACGGCTTCGGCAGCCTGCTCTGGCCTGGCCGTGGTCTGGAGCGGCTCAAGGCCCCGCTGCTGATCACAGGCGGCGGGCTGGATCTGGTCACCCCGCCGGTGAGCGAGCAGCTGGCACTGTTCCTGCAGCACCCGGATCCACGCAGCCGTCTGGTGATGGTGGAGGGCGGCAGCCACTTCTCCGTGGTGCGCGTCAAGGAGCACGAGCAGGCGCTCTGGCGGCTCGGTGATGGCCTGGTGGGGGTGGAGCCGGTGCGGGTCCAGGAGCTGCTGCTCAGCCTCACCAGCGAGTTCCTGGCGTCAGTGGACACGGCCGCGCCGATGGCCCCTCAGCGCCGCAGCCGCGATGGCGTGACGGCCTATGTGCTTGACGGCCGCAATGCCCGGCGCTGGCGCAGCCGCATCGGCCGCTGAAGGCGTGGCTCAGAAGCGGATGCGTGGATCCAGCACCGCCACCAGCATGTCCACCGTCACGCTCACCAGCACCACCAGGGCCGCCACCACCACCACAATCCCCTGCACCAGGGGGTAGTCGCGCTGGCCGATGGCCTCCTGCAGCCGGAAGGCGATGCCGGGCCAGGAGTAGGTGACCTCGATCAGCAGGGCGCCACCGATCAGAGACGCCACGGTGATACCTGTGATCGTGAGCACTGGCAGCAGCGCATTCGGCAGGGCATGGCGCAGCACCACCCGGGTTTCACTCAGGCCCCGGCTGCGGGCCGCTTCCACGTAGTCGGAGCGCAGCACCCTGCGGAGGTTGAGTCGCAGGGCGTTGGCGAAGATGCCGCTGAGCAGCAGGCCCAGGGTGCTGGCGGGCAGCACCAGGTGCCGCAGGCTGCCGGCCAGCTGCTGGGGATTGCCGGCGCGCAGGCTGTCGAGCAGATAGAAGCCGCTGCCGCTGGGAGGCATCAGGGTGGCGGGGAAGCGCCCTCCCACCGGCAGCCAGCCCAGCCAGACGGCGAAGATCAGCTGGATCACCATTGCGGCCCAGAACGGCGGCAGGGCATAGGTGCCGATGCCATAGAGCCTGCCGGCCAGATCGAGCCTGCCCTCGGGGCGAGCGATGCCGCTGAAGCCCACCGCCAACCCGAGCACCGCGGCGATCAGCAGCGCACACAGTCCCAGTTCGAGGCTGGCCGGCAGGCTCTGGCGGATCACCTCCAGCACCGGTGTCTGGTTGGTGAGCGATTCCCCCAGATTCCCCTTGACCAGATCGGCCAGGAAGTGGCCGTATTGGGCCGGCAGGGGCTGGTCGAGCCCCAGCTGCTGGCGCAGGGCCTGACGCGCCGCCTCCGGCGCCCGTGTGCCCAGCAGGGCGTCGATGGGATCCCCGGGCGCCAGCCGCAGCAGCAGAAACACCAGAGTGGCGATCAGCCAGAGCATCACAGGAGCGAGCAGCAGCCGGCTGCCCAGGTAGCCCAGCAGCTGACGGCGGCGGCTCATGGCGCAGGCCTCGAAGCGGCAGGCCGCTGCTGAAGCTGGCTGAGCACCACGCGGCCGGAACCATCGAACACGGGAGTGCTCAGGCTGGCCTGGGCCCAGGCCCGTGGCGCCACCAGCCAGACCGGGATGTAGGGGGCGGCGGCGGCGGTGTCCCGCTGCAGACGCCTCAGCAGCTCGATCCGCTCGCTTCCCTCCAGGCTCTGGCTGAGGAGCAGCTCCTCGTTCAGGCCCGGGCGGGTCCAGAAGCTGCCGCTGGCGGCACTGGGCCCTTCCAGGCAGCGATAGCCCACGGCCTTGTTGCAGCCCAGCAGCGGCTGCAGGTAGTTGTCGGCGTCGGGATAGTCGCCCATCCACTCCAGCAGGATCGAGGCGAAGGCCCCCTCGCCGAGCTGACGGTAGGCGGTGGTGGATTCCATGCCGCTCACCTCCAGAACGATGCAGTCACCCAGATCCCGGCGCAGCTGTTCCTTCCAGATCAGGGCGAAGAGTTTGTCGGCGGGGATGTTGGAGCGGAAGGTGAAGGGCAGGTTCAGCGTGCGGCCCCGGCAGTAGCCGGCCTGCTCGAACAGCCGCCGCGCCTGCGCCGGGTCGTAGGCCGGCCAGGCCGTCGGTTCGGAGCCGCTCAGGCTGGGGGGCACCAGATCTCGCAGCGGCGGCCGCAGGCCATGGGTCACCCGCTGGCTGATCAGTTCGTGGTCAAGGCTGTGGGCAATGGCACGGCGTACCAGCGGGTTCTTCAGGGGCGGCTGGTCGCTGAGCAGGGTCAGGTACCCGATCTCCAGCGCCGGACCAACCCCTTCCAGCAACCGTCCCCGTTGGGCGTCCTGGTGCAGGGAGAGCTGCTGGTCGCCCTCCAGGCTCGTGGAGAGCAGCACATCCACCTCGCCGCTGCGCATGGCCCCGTAGAGAGCCGTGGAGTTGCTGAGGTTGACCAGGTCAAGCCCCTTGTTGGCTGGACGCTCCCCCCAGTAGTCGTTGAAGGGCTCCAGCCGCTGCTGCTGGTCGGCGAAGAAGGTGAGCTTGTAAGGGCCAGTGCCCACGAAGCGGTCGTTGAGGAAGCGCTTGTCGTGGCTTCGGTAGGCAGTGGGGGAAAGGGGCGTGAGACTGACGGCGCTCAGCATCTGGGGCAGGGCGGTGAAGGGGCGCCGCAGCTTCAGTTCCAGCTCATGGCTGCCACTGGCCCGCACTGAAACGATTCGATCCCCCAGCAGATAACTGAGCTTGCCGATGGCCAGAAACCGCTCCAGGGTGAACACCATGGCGGCGGCATCGAAGCGGGTGCCGTCGTGGAAGCGGACTCCCTGCCGCAGCGGCACCCAGGCGGTGAGCCGATCCGGACTCAGCCTCGGCAGGGCCGTGGCCAGCCGTGGCTCCAGCTGACCCTTGGCATCGATCACGTAGAGCGGATCGCCGATGGCGCTGATCAGCTGGAGAGCCCCGAAGCTGTAGGTGGCGGCCGGGTCCACCGAATCGATCCTGGTGCGGCTGCCCACCACCAGCCGCCCCCCGGGCCCTTGGGGCTGACAACCCAGCAGCGCCCCCATCAGGATGGCCAGCAAGGACACCGTGCGCAGCCGCTTCAAGCCAGGCAAAGCGTTCAGGAGGCTCCTGGAGGATGGTCAGAGGCCCCCATTCAAGACCGCGACGGGCAGCTCTGGGAATGGGGCAGGTGATGAAGTTCCACCTGGCGGATCGACACCTCGAACACCGGAGAGCCGTGCCGCGCCAGGGGCCAGCGGCGCACCCAGCAGCGGTCATGGGGTGCATCGACACCGATCACCTGATACAGGCCATCGCTCGTGGGTCCGGCGCTGAGCGCCATGTCGGCACTGAGGTGAACGCAGTCACCCTGATGGAGGGTCATGGCGGTCGCTGGGCTGTGGGGCGAACGGCAGCCCTGATCGGGGCTGGCAGGGACGGCGGACAGGGCTGGGTACCGGGAAGCGGAGGAGTGGGGAAAAGCCGTTGTCGGCTCAGGATTTCGCAGGGGTTGCTCAGGTGGCGTTCAACCTGGACAACATGCGGCGCCAGGTGAGCGGATGAGCATCCGAATACTGCTGACGGAATGTTTATATCTTGGCCCTGCACGGCCCCTGCCCGTCAAGCGCAGCGGCATGAGCACTCGTTTTGGCCACCAGCAGGTCTGCTGATGGCCTCAGGGCCTCAGAGGGTGCGCAGGCAGGCTGCCACGCTCTGGACCCCTGAGATGGCCTGGATCGCGGCCAGGGCCGCCTGGAACCGGGCCTCCTCCACCTCGTGGGTGATCACCACGATTTCAGCCTGTCCACCGCTGGCCTCCAGCTGCACGATCGACTGGATCGAGACGTCCTCGTGACCGAAGCAACTGCCGATGCGGCCGATCACTCCGGCCTGGTCGCTGGTCTGCAGGCGCACGTAATTCCGGTGGCTGGTGCGGGAACTCTCCACCAGGCTGCAGCTGCGCCAGCGGCTGGCCGCCAGCAGGGGATCCAGCCCTCCGCCGGTGCCGCCCATCTGGCGGATGCCGGCGATGTTGAGGATGTCGGCCACCACGGCCGAAGCGGTGGGGCCTGCCCCTGCCCCAGGGCCGTAGAACATCACTTGTCCCACGGGATCTCCCTCCACCAGGATCGCGTTGTTGACCCCATTCACCACCGCCAGTGGATGGTCAGAGGGGACGAGCGTCGGATGCACACGCACATCAAGGCATTCGCTGCCATCTGCCGCAGTGCCAAGGTGCTGGGCCACCGCCAGCAGTTTCACCCGGTAGCCCAGCTGGCTGGCGTAGCTCACATCCCTCGCCTGCAGGTCACTGATGCCGACGGTGGGAATCAAGGAACGCTCCACCGAGCCGCCGAAGGCCAGCCCGGCGAGGATCGCGATTTTGTCGGCCGCGTCATGGCCCTCAACATCGGCGGCGGGATCGGCTTCGGCGTAACCCAGCTTCTGGGCCTCCGCCAGGACCTCGGCGTAAGCAGCCCCCTCATCCGTCATGCGGCTGAGGATGTAATTGGTGGTGCCGTTGATGATGCCGCTCACCCGTTGGATGCGGTTGCCTCCAAGGGATTGCTTGAGGGGCTCGATGATGGGAATGCCTCCGCCCACCGCCGCTTCGATCAGCACATAAACCCCTTGGCGGGCTGCTGCATCGGCGATTTCCTCGCCATGGCGGGCGATCACGGCCTTGTTGGCCGTCACCACCGACTTGCCGGCGGCAATGGCCGCGAGGATCAGGCTGCGGGCCGGCTCCAGCCCACCCATCACCTCCACGACGATCTCCACCGAGGGATCGTTCACCACCTCCGCCGGGTCAGTGCTGAGCAGCTCGGGTGGCAGGGCCACGGGCCGGGGGCGGCTCGGATCGCGCACGGCGATGCGCCGCAGCTCCAGCTCCGCCACCAGTGGATGGCGCCCTTCTGGGGAGGTGAGGATCTCGGCGACACCGGCTCCCACCGTGCCCAGACCGAGCAAGCCGATGCCGATGGTCATACCGATAACACCGCGAAACCGATGATCCTAGAAATCATTCCGCCGCCAGGCTCCTGGCCTGGGCCTGCATCATCTTGAGAATGTTCAGGAATCCATTGGCTCGGGAGGGGGTGAGGCTGGCCTGAAGGCCTGTCTCGGCCAGAAAGCCAGGGTCCAGACCAGCGGCCTGGTTGGGCGCCAGACCCTCCAGACCGGCGATCAGCAGTGCCAGCAGCCCCTTGGTGATCTGGGCATCGGAATCCCCCTGCCAGTGGAGCTTGCCGTCGACCAGTTGCCCCACCACATACACCTGGGAGACACAGCCTTTCACCTTGAACACCTCCTGCCGGAATTCCTCGGGCAGGGGGGCGAGCTTCTTGGCCAGCCACAGCACGTACTCGTAGCGGCGCTTGGGGTCGCTGGTGCCCCGCAGCCGCTCCACGATCGCGTCAAGGCTGTCGCTGCCGGTGCTCATGGACTGGGTCAAAAGAGAAGTGACCCCAGTGTGGCGCTTGCTCTCAGCCGCGGCGGCGCTGCTGGATCGCCAGCCCACCCACCAGAGCGCCCAGCCCGGTGATCCCGCCAATCAGCAGCAGCGATCGATGTTCATGCACTGAGAACAGCGTGGGCTTCAGCTCCGGATCGGAACTGCTCACCCGATCGAGCTGGGCCTGGCCCGCCTGGGTTGGCACCTCAAGGAAATCCCGGTGTCCGGGACCTGCATCCACCTGTAACTCCCAGTTGCCGTCAGCCCCCTTGGGCATGTTGAAGCTGAGGCGCCCCTTGGCATCGATCTGACCCACCTCCACGGGCTGGCCCCCATCGGGGGGCACCAGCCTCACTGTGGCGCCCTTCACGGGTTCACCATTGGAGAAGTGGCTCTCGAGCATCAGCCCGTCGCGCAGGGATTCCAGCCGATCCAGACTGGATTCGATCGCGTGGGCCTCGACCCTGCCTGGAGCCGCGATCAAGCCAACCAATGCCGCCAGCGCCGCGAGGGTGAGCTGGCTGGAGAGCCCGGTGAAACGTGGAGTCGTCATCGGCAGGGCGTGGTCGCGTCCGAGGGAAGTGGCTCTAAAACTAAGGCGACTTCAGGAGGCTGACCAGCGGCTGCCGGCAGCCTGACCCTTGCCGGCCTGGACCATGCGCACCATCGAGCTGACCATCATCGAGAGAGCTTCACTCGGCTGGGAGCGGTGGCCAAGCTCAGCGGCCATCACCCGCTCGGGCACCGTGCCGGCTCCGAATGCGGTGGCACCGACCCGACGGGCGGGAGAGGGGCGGGAGTGAACGAAGCTGAGGTCCAAGGAAGTTAGGGCTCGAACCCGGGGATCCTGGCAAAGGGATCGACGCTGGGACGATCAAAGTCCGGACCTCTCAACAGGTTGCAACCATTCGATCCCCGCTTCGCTGAGCCAGCCATCGAAGGGAACATCCCACGGGTCCACCGGCAATTGCTCCACCGCGCAGGTGGCGGGGGCCACGATCAGGGCCGGCACCGCGCGCCAGGAGGGATCGGCTCGCAGCCGATCGAACCAACCACCGCCGTAGCCCAGCCGGAAGCCGCGTCTGTCGAAGGCGAGGGCCGGCACCAGCAGCAGGCCAAGGGCCGTGGCTGGCAGCGGCCTGCCTGCAGGTGCCGGCGCCGGCACCCCCGCGGCATCGAGCCGGAGAGGATCCGCGCTCTTCCAGACCTCGTAGCCGAGCCTCCTGTTCTCTGCCAGAGCCCGGATGGCAGGCAGGGCCAGCCGGCCTGGAAGCGCCCGGGCCAGTTCACGCAGATCCGGCTCACCGGCCAGAGGCCAGTAAAGGCCAAGCCGCTGGTCTGGCCTGAGCAGGGGCGGCACCCCGCTCAGGGCCTGCTCCAGCAGCCGTTCCTGCTGCGCCTCCGGTTGATCAGCCCGCCGCTGGCGGAAGTGCCGGCGCCAGACGGGTTTGGGGTCGTCCAGCCCCGGTTCGCCCGCCATCAGCGCTGAAACCAGCCGGTGAGGGCCACGGCGAGGGCATCGGCGGCGTCATCGGGGCGGGGGGGATGCTCCAGCTCCAGTTCCCGCATGACGGCGTCGAGCACGTCATTTTTGTCGGCATGGCCTGAGCCCGTCAGGGCCAGCTTGATCTGCATCGGCGGGTATTCCACCACCGGCACCTTCAGCCGGGCCAGGGTCATCATCACCACGCCGCGGGCCTGCACAACCGAAATCGTGGTGCTGGAGCGGTAGAAGAAGAATTTCTCGACGGAGGCCAGGTCTGGGCTCCAGCGGCGGACCAGCCAGCGCAGGTCGCGGGCGATCTCCACCAGCCGCTCACCCTCCGGAGTGCCGGCCTCGGTGCGGATCATGCCGCAGTCCAGCAGTCGCTGCGGCGGGCCGGTCTCGATCAGGCCGTAGCCGACGCGGGCCAGGCCAGGATCGATGCCGAGGATGCGCAAGGACTCAGGCCGCCAGGGCCAGCTGGAAGGCGTCGCGGGCGGTGTCCGCCATCTCGAAGATCTTGCAGAACACCTTGATGACGCGATCGCCGGAGTCGATCTGCTCCAGCGGATCCTTGCGCAGCCTGTGGCGCAGGCAGCAGGCCACCACCCGGGCCACGTCGTCGTCGCTCACTTCGCTGCGGCCTTCGAAGGCGGCCAGGGCCCTTGCCGCCCGGTTGGTGACGATGTCGCCGCGCAGGCCGTCCACGTCCAGCTCACCGCACACCGCCGAGATGCGGATGCGCAGATCAGGGTCGATCAGCACCTGGGGGAGCCGCTGCTGGGCCTGCACCACGCGCTCCTGCAGCGCCTCCTGGGCACCTTGGTGATGGCTGTTGAAGCCGTCAGGATCGCTGTCATAGCCAGTGCGCTGATCCACCACCTGCACCCGCAGCTCCGGATTCCGCACCGTGCGCACCTCCACGCTCATGCCGAAGCGATCCAGGAGCTGGGGGCGCAGTTCCCCTTCCTCCGGGTTGCCCGAGCCGATCAGCACGAAGCGGGCCGGATGGCGCACCGAGATTCCTTCCCGCTCCACAGTGTTCCACCCGGACGCGGCCGAATCCAGAAGCACGTCCACCAGGTGGTCGTCGAGCAGGTTCACTTCATCGACGTACAGCAGGCCCCGGTTGGCCTTGGCCAGCAGGCCCGGCTCGAAGGCCCGCACCCCTTCGCTCAGGGCTTTCTCGATGTCGATCGTGCCGCAGAGACGGTCTTCGGTGGCGCCCAGGGGCAGATCCACCATCGGCACCTGGCGCCGCTCCAGCGGCAGCGTTTCGCCGTTCTCCGCCCGCTCGCGCACCTCGGCGCTCTGGAGGTCGGGGTCGCTGGGGGAGCTGTTGTAAGGGTCGCCGGCAACGACATCGATCTCCGGCAGCAGATCCGCGAGGGCGCGGATAGCGGTGGACTTGCCCGTGCCCCGGTCGCCCATGATCATCACCCCACCGATGCGTGGATCGATCACGTTCAACAGCAGGGCGAGCTTCATCTCCTCCTGGCCGACGATGGCGGTGAAGGGAAACGCCCTGCGTTTGCGGGTCTGACTCACGGACGGGGGGCCGGCACGGATTCGGATTGTTTCACAGCTGCCTGTGGGAGCGCGGGAGCGGGCAGCAGGCTCAGCGCCTGAGGGGGCGTGGCGTCGGCGGGGTAGATCAGTCGCACCCTCACCTGCCGCTGCTGTCCGGGGGCCAGGCTGATGCGTCCAAGGCTGGGGCCCTTCTCTCCCTGGCGCTGCACAAGATGGAACCAGCGCCGACCGGCGGGGCGGCCCGCCGGCCCATCGAGTCCACTCACTTCCACCGTGCCGCGGAAGACAACGGCCCGCGGCGGGTTGAGGTTGAAGCGCAGGCCACCTTCGGCCCTGTCGGTCTTGCGGGGGGATTCCAGGGCCAGATCGAGGGCCACTGGCCCCTTGCTGTCGTTCACAAGAGGGAGGATCAGGTCGTATTCCACGCCGTAGTTGCCGTGGGCGGCCCAGGCGGTTCCCGGGTAGAAGGCCTTTAGCTCAGCAGTCTGGACCTGACCGCTGCCCAGGCTGCCCCGCTCCAGCGAGGCGATCGGCCAGGACACCGGCGCACTGCGAACGGAGAGCAGCTTGCTGCCTGGATCGGTGAGTTGGGCACTCCAGCGGCTGCCGGTTTGCACCCCGCTCACCCTTGAGTAGATGATGCCTCCGGTTTGGCCCCTGGGCGTGGGCACATGCTCCTTGGCGCTGAGCCCGGCGCGCAGCAGGCCGCTCCAGACGTCCGGCCCCGGCGGCTGCTCGCCACCGAAGGCGGCCAGGGTGGCCAACTGCACGGGGCCGTCACTCTCCAGCCGCAGCTGCAGGTTGCGGCCATTGAGCAGGGGATCGAGCCCTTTCACGGGAATCGGCAGGGCCAGCATGGTGGTGAGCTGGCCCGGGGCCAGGGTCCATTCCTGGGGAATCCCTGCGCCTCGGCGGTTCTGGAGCAGTTCAGCCGCCACGCGTGAGCCGGGGCCGGCAAACACCGAACTGCCGTCGTGGGACATCAGCGCAGGCAGGGGCAGGAAGGGGGCCGCCGGTTGGCTTGGATCACTCGACTGGGAGAGGGCCGTGGATCCGCCCAGCACCCGCAGCCGCACCGGCTTGCTGTTCACCGGGGCCGCAACCACCCCCAGCCAGAGCACCGACTCGAGGGTTTCGGGGCGCCCGGCATAGACGTGGTGACTGAACAGGTCGAAGCGTCCTTGCAGGGGAACGTTCAGGTGCGCGTCGGGGCTCGAGAACGGCTGGCCGGCGAGGCTCCCGCGGCCGTTGAAGGTGGAGAGCAGGATGCCGGGCTTGATGATCAGCTCGGGGTTGTTGTCGTTGACGACAGGCACCCGGTCGAGCCCGCCGCTGAGTGGACGCACCTGCTGGGGTCTCAGCTCCGTGCTGGCGGGCGGTGCCGCTGCTGGAGCCGCGCCGGCCGAGAGCAGCAGCCCGGCGGCCATGGTCAGGAATGGCATCAGGGCTCAGCGCGGTTGGGATGAGGGGTCGCTGCGACCCACGAGGGTCTGGCTTACTGCGGCGGCCATGGCGCGGATCAGATCGGTGGAGCGAGGGTCGTTGAACGGGCCTTTGACCATGAACCCTGCCACGGCTCTCTTGCCGTTGGGGAGTTCGATCAGCCCGGCGTCGGCGTAGGCGATGCCGATGTCGCCGGTTTTGTTGAGCACGGTCAGTCCCCGGGCCATCAGCTCGCTGTCGGGGTCGCTGGAGGTGCCCCCCAGACCCTTGAGCAGACCTGCGGGCAGCAGGGTGTTGGTGCGGGAGGTGGCCATGATCGTGCGGAAATGGTCGCGGGCCCGGGGGCTGAGTTTCTCGCCGATGTCAACCAGGGCGATCGAGCGGGCCAGGTCACGGGGGCTGGTGGTGTTGGTGCCCTCGAGATCGGGCAGCCAGTTGTTGATCACCGTGGATGGAAGGCCCAGGGCCTGGAAATGGGCATTGGTGGCGGCCTTGCCCCCGAGGCGCTTGATCAGCAGGTTGGTGGCGGTGTTGTCGCTCACCCGGATCATCTCGGTGGCGGCCTCATAAAAGGGGAAGCGGGTGCCCAGCGGTCGGCTGGCCATCCAGCCGGCTCCCCCACCCATCACCTCCTTGGTGAGGGGCAGCGGCTCGTTCCAGCGCAGCTTGCCGGCGTCCAGGTCGTCGAGGGCCGCCAGCAGGATCGGGGTCTTGATCGAGCTGGCCGCTGGCAGGGGTATGTCGGGATTGAGCTGGGCGAAACGGCCGTCATCGAGAACCAGCAGGAAGCCGCCCACCTTCAGATCCTTGTGCTCGGCGGCCAGGGCCTTCCAGCTCTGGCTGAGCTTGGTGAGCTCCACCCTGGGCTCGAAGCGGCCCAGGGCCAGCCCGCCCCTGGGGGTGGGTACCGGTGAGCTGGCGCTGCTGGCCTTGGGGGCTTCCATCGCCCCCTGGGCCAGCTTCGGAGCCAGTTGTTTCAAGGCGGTGCCGGTGAGCACCCCGAGGCCGAGGCCCATCACCAGCAGGCGCAGGACAAGAGCCAGGGGTTGAAACCAGCCGGGGGATCCGGAACGGGGGGAGCGACCCGTACGCACGATGCAGCCAGGGGCGACGGAGATGGCAGGACCTTAGGGGGTTCCCCGCTGGCTGGCCCAGCGCAGCTGACGGACCATGCCCCGGACCAGGGCCACTTCCTCGGCGCTGATCTGGGCACGCTGCAGCAGCGCCCGCAGCTTGGCCATCCGGGCATGGGCCGTGTGGGGGAGAACAAACCCCACTGCCAGCAGCAGTTCCTCGGCATCGACGAGGGCTGCTTCGAGCAGCTCCCGAGCAGCGGGTTCTGGCCCGATCAGCGGGGTCGGGCCGCCTGGTCGGGTTGCAGTTTCCCCCTGCTGGCAGCTGCGCAGTTCATGCAGGGTGATGGCCACCGCATGGGACAGGTTGAGGGAGGGGTAGCCTGCGTCGGTGCCGATCTGCAGGATGCGGCCCGCCTGGAGCAGTTCGTCGGTGCTCAGGCCCCGGTCTTCCCGCCCGAAAACCAGCGCCCCGGCACTGGTTCGTTGCGCTGGCCCAGGCCCGCTCGGGTGTCCAAGCAACCAGGGGATGGCCTGGGCGGGTCCTTCGATGGGCACCGCCTGCGAGTCCACCCGTCCGTTGGCAGCGACCACCCGGGTGCGGTCGGCGATGGCTGCCGCCAGATCCGGATAGACCTTGGCAGCTTCAAGCAGCGTCCCAGCGTGGACAGCCATCCGCCGGGCTTCCTCGCCGAGGTGATCACAGCGGGGAGCCACCAGCCGCAGGTCGTGAACTGCGAAATTGGCGCAGAGCCTGGCCACGCTGCCCACATTCAAGGGACCGGCTGGCTCCACCAGCACCAAGGCCAGATCTGGGCAGTTGGGCGTCGAGCCGACCCTCACTCCAGGCTGCGGAGATGGGCCAGCAGGTCGGCCATGGCCTGGGGTTCGGGCTGGAAGCGCGGCATCGGCGGAGTGCGGCCGCTCACCACCTGGCGGATCAGCTGGCGGTCGTTGCGGCGCCGGCTCACCCCATGCAGGCTGGGACCCACCAGTCCCTGGGCGGCGATGCCGTGGCAGCCGGCACAGTTCATCCGAAACAGCCGAGCCCCGGTTTCAGGGGAGCCCGAAAGCTCCAGGGTGCGGCGGGTGTACGGATCACTGCGGGCCGCCGGAAGGAGGAGCAAAAGCAGCAGGATGCATCCTGCTGCTGCCAGCAGCACCAGGGCGGTGATCAGGCCCTGACGCTGAGCCGGCGCCTGGGGGGCCTCCAGAATGGTGGAAGGATCGCCGGTCACGGATCACTCGGAAGACCCTCCCAGCCTGCCTTGGCCGTGGGAGAATTGCGGGAGGCAAATCTTCCGGCTCCCGATGATTGAACCCCTCCTCTGCGGCATCGTTCTGGGTTTGATCCCGATCACCCTGGTGGGCCTGTTCGTGGCGGCCTGGAACCAGTACCGCCGTGGCAGTGCTCTGGGCGGCTGAGTCAGGCCGCAGGCACCAGAATCATCAGACCGCAACTTCCATAGCGCCGCTGGTCGCTGAGCTGCCAGCCGGAAGGAATCTCCGGGAAAATCTCGCTTGAGCATTCCCACAGCAGTCTTCCCCCTGCGGCCAGCCAGCCGGCCGCGGCCACCGCTTCGGCAATCGGGGCATGAAGACCTGATGCGTAGGGGGGATCGGCGTAGATCAGATCGAAGCCGCCCGCCGCTTCCTCCCCCAACTGTTGCTCTGGGCCAGGCATCAGCCACCGCGGCAGGTCTGCTCTGATCACCCGTAGGTCGCTGGCCGGATTCACACCAGCCTTGACGGCCTCCAGATTGCGACGGGCGATGTCGAGGGTGGTCCGGTTGTGATCCAGGGCTACAACCAGCTTGGCGCCTCTTTGCAGGGCCTCGCAGCCCATCACCCCGCTGCCGCAGCAGAGATCGAGCCAGCGGCAACCACTCAGTTCACTCGCCAGCAGATTGAGCACCGCCAAGCGCACTCTTGAGGCGGTCGGGCGGGTGTGCTGCCCTGGCGGACTGAGCAGTTTCCGCCCGCCACTCAGCCGCAGGCTCACGTCCCGCCCTCTTCCACCCAGCCCAGCCAGCGCTCAAGCATGCGCTGCCCTTGGGGGCCAGACTTTTCCGGGTGAAACTGGCAGGCCGCCAGGGCTCCCTGCCACACCGCCGCGGTCACCGGCTGATCGGCGAAAAGCACCTCTGCCGTGGTGCAGGCCGGGTCATCGGGAGCGGCGGCGTAGGAGTGCACGAAATAGACCCAGGCGGCCGAATGGCCCTCGGGGAGCAAGGGGCTCGGATTGGTGGAGATCAGGGGAGCCCAGCCCATGTGGGGAATCGGATGCCCCGGACTGGACGGCAGGGCCCGCACCCTGCCCTTGAGCAGCCCGAGGCCTGGCGCTTTTCCCTCGTCGCTCCCCTCGAACAGCAACTGCAGCCCCAGGCAGATCCCCAGCAGGGGGCGTTCCCTGGCGCTCCACTCCCGCAGGGGATCCGCCAGACCGGCCAGGTGAAGACGCTCCATGGCCGGATCGAATGAACCCACCCCCGGCAGGATCAGGGCGGCGCACTCCTCCATCGCGGGGGCATCCAGTACGTGAATCAGCTCGGCGCCAAGACGCTCCACGGCCCTGGCCACCGAATGCAGGTTGCCCATGCCGTAATCGATCAGGCCGATCCGCAGGCTCATGGCTGTGGTTCCAGACAGTTGCGTTGCTCCGGATGGATCAGGTCATCGCAACGGGGCAGATCGAGGGCGTTGATGGTGGCGATGAGCTGGTAAAGGCGGCCGACGCAGCGTTGATCGAAGTCGAAGTGAAGGCAGGGGCGCAGGCGATCGTTGTCGTCGCAGCTTTCCCCCAGCTCGAAATCGCCGCTTCGCAGCAGATCCTGGAAGCCGGAGCGGATGGCCAGCAGATCAGCCTCCGCCAGCGGCACGTGCAGAAGCAGCTCCAGCCCATCGTCGGTGACTCGGGTGGTGTGGAACACCCGGTAGAAGTGCCGGATCAGCTCGATCGCCTCGCGGGCAGAGCTGGCGTGGCTGAGCAGGCCCCTGTCGTCTGGTCCGATCAATCCGTCGCTCTCGAGGCCGCTGAGGAGGTCCTGAGGCCAGTCCTGCCAGAGCTCATGGCCCGGCGGCGCCAGCAGCACCACCGGAATCGGAGCGGTGCGTCCTGTCTGGATCAGGGTGAGTGCTTCGAACAGTTCATCGAGGGTGCCGAAGCCGCCAGGGAGTACCACCAGGGCATCGCTCTCACGCAGGAAGAAAAGTTTGCGTGTGAAAAAGTAACGAAAATGAACCAGGCGGTCGCCGGCTGCTGCGACATAGGGGTTGGGTTCCTGCTCAAAGGGCAGCTGGATGTTGAGCCCGAAGCTGTGCTCCGCTCCCGCTCCCCGGTTCGCCGCTTCCATCACCCCGCCGCCAGCGCCGGTGATCACATCAAAGCCGCTGGCCATGGCCTCACGGCCGACCTCCTCGGCCAGCTGGTAGGTGGAGCTCTCCGGCAGGCTGCGGGCTGATCCGAACACCGCCACCTTGCGGGTGGTGCGGTGGGGATGGAAGGCAGCCAGGGCCTCATGCAGATCGCTGAGGGCACCGCAGATCAGCTGCCAGTCGTCGGTGTGATCGGCAATGCTGGCCATCTCCAGGATCGAGTGAAGCGAGCGCTCGATCAGCAGGCGATGGGGGTTGTTGACCAGGGAATGGCCCAACCGCTCCAGTGAGGGAGAGGCTGGGGACATCAGTGAAGATGGGGCGAGGGAAGCTGGAGGAATGCTCAGAGGTATTTGGCGATCGTGCCGGAAAGGGTGTTCTTGGGAACCGCGCCCACAACAGTGTCAACTTTCTGGCCACCCTTGAAGATCATCAGGGTGGGGATGCTGCGGATGCCGTACTGGCTGGCGACGTTGGGGTTCTCGTCGGTGTTGAGTTTGTAGACCTTCAGCTTGCCCTCGAATTCCTTGGCGATTTCGTCGACGATCGGGGCCACCATGCGGCAGGGGCCGCACCAAGGGGCCCAGAAATCCACCAGCACGGGCACGTCACTCTTGAGCACATCCAGCTCAAAGGAAGCATCGGTGACGGCAGTGGCGCTGGACATCCGAGGGAGGAGACAAGGTGCCTGGAATCTAGCAACGAGGATCCTGAATCCCCGATAACCGCGGGGCAACCGTAGGAAGACAAAATGCCCGGGCGCGCCGGGCGGGTTGGTGTGAGGAGTGTGCGAGCCGGAGCCCCCACACCTTGAGGTTAACGCCCATCTTCGCCGCGATTCTGTCGTTTCAGGCCGGAATCAACAGCCCAGGTGCGGGGGGTTACTTACCCATGCCCAGCTGCTGGGCTTTCTGATACACCTTCCCCTCGGTGAGCAGGGATGGGGCCACCACCACCTCGACCTGTTGCATCTCCTTGATGGTGCGCGCACCAAGAGTGCCCATCGAAGTACGCAGGGCGCCGAGCAGGTTCTGGGTGCCGTCGTCGAGGCTGGCCGGCCCGCGCAGGATCTTCTCCAGACTGCCAGTGGTTCCCACGCTGATCCTGGTGCCCCTGGGCAGCACCGGACTGGGGGTGGCCATGCCCCAGTGGAAGCCTCGCCCGGGGGCTTCGCTGGCCCGCGCGATCGGCGAGCCGATCATCACCGCATCGGCGCCGCAGGCGATGCATTTGCAGATGTCACCACCGGTGACGATGCCGCCGTCGGCGACGATCGGCACGTAAACACCTGTCTCCCGCTCGTGATCGTCGCGGGCGGAGGCGCAATCGGCCACCGCCGTGGCCTGGGGGATGCCCACGCCCAGCACGCCCCTTGACGTGCAGGCGGCGCCGGGGCCGATACCCACCATCACGGCGGCCGCGCCCGCGCGCATCAGCTCGAGAGCCACGTCGTAGGTGACACAGTTGCCGATCACCACGGGAATGCCGAAATCACGGCAGAGGGTGGCCAGATCGAGGGTCGCGCGTCCGGCCGGGCCGATGTGATCGGTGGAGACCACCGTGGCCTGGACGAAGAAGAGGTCAGCGCCAGCTTCTGCCACCGCCTGGCCGAAGCGCAGGGCCGCGGCTGGGGTGGCGCTGACGGCGGCGATGCCACCGGCGGTCTTGATCGCCGCAATGCGCTGGCGGATCAGGTCTTCGCGCACGGGCTGGGCGTAGAGCTCCTGCATCAGGGGCACGAAGGCCTCCTTGCCCACCGCAGCGATGCGATCCAGGATTGGATTCGGGTCGTCGTAGCGGCACTGGACCCCCTCCAGGTTCAACACCCCCAGGGCCCCGAGCCGGGAGAGTTCCACCGCCATCGATACATCCACCACACCGTCCATGGCGCTGGCGATGATCGGGATTTCCCTCTCGATGCCACCGATGGTCCAGCGGCTATCGGTCACCTCGGGATCCACGGTGCGACCGCCGGGTACCAGGGCGATCTCGTCGATCCCATAGGCGCGGCGGACGGTTCGGGATCGGCCTAACTGAATGGACACCACTGGGGTTTCTGCAGTCGGGACAAGCTATCAACCGGTCTGGCCCGCTCCAGGCTGCAATGAACCTGGCCTCAGGGCTGGCCGCGGAACGACGCCCAGCGCTCCCGCCACGAGGCCAGCAGCTTCTGGCGGTCGCTGCTGCGCACCAGGCGCGTGACCCCGAAGCGGCTCAGCCAGAACACCCCGGCCAGCTCCAGCAGTCCGGGAACCAGGGGCAGGCTTTCAATCGCTCCCAGCAGGGCGGCGTAGATCCTGAGCAGCAGTAGCAGGACCACAAAGCCCGCCAGCAGCTTCAGGGGGCCGCTGTACTGCTTCAGCTGCTGCTGGAAGTCAGCGCGGCTGAAGAAGTCACGGACCTTGCCCGTGAGCAGCTCCCACTCTCCACCTCCCTCCCCGTCGATGCTTGCTTCGCTGGCCGGGATGTGCAGGGTTGTGGCCACGGCTGGATCGGCCGAGGGCTCAACAAACGATGCGGGCGCAGGTTCAGGCTCAGCAGGCGGTGGAGTTTCAAGCTCCTCGATTGGTTGCGGATCGGGCTCCACGGTGGAGTCGGCACCAGCCCTCGGCTCGCCATCAGTGCTCACCTCTTCCTCGCTTGCTGATGGACCAGGGCCAGGCTCAGCGCTGAGATCAGCCTCGCTGAGTGGGGGCGTTGATGGCAGGTCCTGGCCCTCTTCGGGCTCATGGGACGCAGCAGAGGACTCGACCACCGGTTGACGCGCGAAAACGCGGGTGGAGCTTACGCTGTTTCCTCCGGCTTGTCCCCGCCGCTGCCGCGGTTGCTGCGGCGCTCAGCCCTCGAGCGGAATCAGGCCCGGGCGGTCACTCAAGGGGAGCAGGGGAAGCCTCAGGGGAAATGAGCCATCGCGTAGGCGCTGGATCAGCCCGGAGCTGATCTCCTCAGCCAGGCGGGGGCTGTGGGCAGGTGCGCAGCGCAGGCGGCGGGCGTCCACCTGGATCTCGCCGGCGAGCAGGTGGCTGTAGGGAACGAAGCCGAAGCTCGGTCGGATGCGGCGGGGAATCGAGAAATCCAGCACGGGTGCCTCGAGCTGGTCGTCGCGGCAGGCCGCCTGGCGGGCCACGGCCAGGTTGATCAGGGGAACCGGTGCCGCGATCGCCACCAGCAGGGCACTGCCATGGCCTTCGAAGTGGCAGGGGCGGATCCACGCAGCCCTCAGCTCCGCCAGATCGACGCTCACCGCCGCCACGGCCCCCGGCCCGCGGGCATGGCCGCTCGGCAGCCGCCGGATCTGGGGCTGGTGGCCGCTGCCGCTGCCGATCACCCAGCCGATCGCGCCTCCCACCAGCACGGGCGAGCCGGGGCCGAGCAAGCTGAGGCCAGGCATGGTCAGACCGATGCTGCGGCAGCCGCCACTGCTGTAGAGAGCGCTGCCGTAAGGGCCCAGCAGGGGGCCATAGGGGCTGTGGGTGACCCCTTCGGCGCTGCTCACCGCCACGATGCCGTTCTCGCTGATGGCGCGGTGCAGCAGCAGGCGTGCCACGCCCAGGCGTTGGAGCTGGAGCCGGGTCTGGAGTTCACGGCGAGGGTGCAGGGCCGTGCCTTCACCGCTGGCCACCAGCTCCACCTCCTGGCCAGCCAGCAGCTTGCCCAGCACCTGGGCGCCGCCCCGGCGCTCCGGGTCCGAGATGCCGCCTCCGATCGGCAGGGTCAGGCCACCGCTGCCGCTGGCCCCCAGGGCTGTGACCCCGTCAAGCCGCGCTTCGCGCAGGCGCATGGGTGGATCACAGGGTCCGAGGCTGAGCTGGAGCGTGGCCTGGTCGGTGAACTCGGCGTTGGCCGCCACCACCACGTCGGTGCAGGCGTAGGCCGCCTCCAGTCCCTCGGCGGCCACCAGGGCGCGGAAGTCCATAGCGCTGAGCACCGCCAGGTCGCCGGTGTTCTGGCGCTCCCGCAGCTGCGCTTCTGTGCGGGAGCGGGGGGGGGCGGAGCCCATCGGCGCTGGCAACCACGAAGGGGTGGACCCAGCCTCGCTTAACCTGGCCTTCGGCAGTGTGGTGCGAGATGGCGGATCCAACGGGTCCCGGCGAGTCCGACGGACGGATCATCCAGACCGACCTGCGCAATGAGATGTCGCGCTCCTACCTGGAGTACGCGATGAGCGTGATCGTGGGCCGGGCTCTGCCCGACGCCCGCGACGGGCTCAAACCGGTGCACCGGCGCATCCTCTACGCGATGTATGAGCTCGGCCTCACCAGCGACCGGCCTTACCGAAAATGCGCCCGGGTGGTGGGCGAGGTGCTCGGCAAGTACCACCCCCATGGGGATACCGCCGTCTATGACGCCCTGGTGCGCATGGCCCAGGACTTCTCGATGCGCATGCCGCTCATCGATGGCCACGGCAACTTCGGCTCGGTCGACAACGATCCCCCGGCCGCGATGCGGTATACCGAATCGCGGCTGCAGGCGCTCACCACAGACAGCCTGCTGGAAGACATCGAAGCGGAAACCGTCGATTACATCGACAACTTCGACGGCTCCCAGCAGGAACCCACGGTGATGCCGGCGCGGGTTCCGCATCTGCTGCTGAACGGGTCGTCGGGCATCGCGGTGGGCATGGCCACCAACATTCCGCCCCACAATCTCACCGAACTGATCAATGGCCTGCTGGCCCTGATCGCTGATCCCGAGATCGAGGATCGGGCTTTGCTGGCTCTGATTCCCGGTCCTGATTTTCCCACCGGCGGGCAGATCCTTGGCCGCCGCGGCATCCGCGAGACCTACACCACCGGCCGCGGCTCGGTGACGATGCGCGGTGTGGCCTCGATTGAAACGCTGGAAGTCCCCGGCCGGCCGGATCGCGATGCGGTGATCATCACCGAGCTCCCTTATCAGACCAACAAGGCGGCGCTGATCGAGCGCATCGCCGAGATGGTGAACGACAAGAAGCTCGATGGCATCTCCGACATCCGCGACGAGAGCGATCGCGACGGTATGCGGATCGTGATCGAATTGCGCAGGGATGCCTATCCCCAGGTGGTGCTCAACAACCTGTTCAAGCTCACGCCCCTGCAGAGCAACTTCAGTGCCCACATGCTGGCGCTGGTCAACAGCGAACCGGTGTTGCTCACCCTGCGGCGAATGCTGGAGGTGTTCCTCGAGTTCCGCATCGAGACGATTGAGCGGCGTACCCGCTACCTGCTGCGCAAGGCGGAGGAACGGGATCACATCCTGCTGGGTCTGCTGCTTGCCCTCGATCAGCTTGATCCGATCATCGCTCTGATCCGGGCGGCCTCGGATGCGGCTACGGCCCGGTTGCAGTTGCAGGAGCGCCATGGACTGAGTGAGATCCAGGCCGATGCGATTCTGCAGATGCAGCTGCGCCGGCTCACGGCTCTTGAAGCCGACAAGATCCGCCTGGAGCATGAGGATCTTGTCACCAAGATCGCCGACTACAAAGACATTCTGGGCAGGCGCGAGCGGGTGCTTGGTCTGATCGAAGCTGAATTGATTCAGCTGCGGGAGCGCTATCCCTCTGAACGTCGCACCGAGATTCTTGATCTTGAGGGTGGACTTGAAGACATCGATCTGATCGCCAATGAACGCTCCGTGGTTCTGCTCACCGAGAACGGCTATCTGAAGCGCATGCCGGTGAGTGAGTTCGAGGCCACTAGTCGCGGTACCCGCGGCAAGGCCGGAACCCGCAGCCAGGGTGAGGAGGCCGTGCGCTTGTTCATCAGCTGCAATGACCACGACACCCTGCTGTTGTTCAGCGATCGCGGTGTGGTCTATGCCGTTCCTGCCTACCGGGTGCCGATTGGCAGCCGCGGTGCGAAGGGCACCCCGGTGGTGCAGCTGCTGCCGATTCCCCGTGAAGAGCAGATCACTTCGCTGGTGGCGGTGAGTGCCTTCGACGACGATGTTCAACTGCTGATGCTCACCAGCGGCGGCTACATCAAGCGCACCAGGCTTTCGGCCTTCGCCAACATCCGCTCCAACGGTCTGATCGCGATCAGCCTTGAAGATGGTGATGCCCTGCGCTGGGCGCGGCTCGCCCTGCCAGGCGACAGCGTATTGATCGGCTCGCTGAAGGGGATGACCATCCACTTCCGCCTTGTTGATAGCGAACTGCGGCCCCTGGGTCGCACCGCCCGGGGCGTGCGCGCGATGGCGCTGCGGCCGGGGGATGAGCTGGTGAGCATGGACGTGTTGCCCGCTGAACTGGCCGATCAGGTGGCCAGTTCGGCGGCGGCAGAGAGCGACGACGAGGAGGAGGCTCCGGAAGCTGGCGACAGCGCCGAGGGCCCCTGGGTGCTGGTGGCATCCGCCAGTGGGCTGGGCAAGCGGGTGCCGGTGACCCAGTTCCGCCTGCAGCGCCGGGCCGGCCTGGGTCTGCGCGCCATCAAGTTCCGTCGCGACGGGGACGTGCTGGTGGGGTTGACGGTGATGGGCCCCGGGGAGGAACTGCTGCTGGTGAGTGAGCGGGGAGTGATCGTGCGGATGCAGGCCGATGCGATTCCCCAGCAGTCGCGGGCCGCCACGGGTGTGCGTCTGCAGAAGCTCGACAGCGGTGATCGTCTCAGTGAGGTGGTGCTTGTGCCGCCGGCCCCTGAAGACGATGTGCTCGAAGGCACTCCTGATGCCTCCACGGCACCGGAGTCTCCCTGACGCTTCCCGCCGCGGCCGATGTGCTGGTGCTCGGTGCCGGACCGGCGGGACTGGCGATCGCCAGTGAGCTCGTCGATCTTGGTCTGCGGGTGATGGGGCTGGCGGCTGACGATCCCGCCAGCCCCTGGCAGAACACCTACGGCATCTGGGCCGCCGAGCTGGACCAGCTCAATCTGGCCCATCTTCTTGAGCATCGCTGGTCGAACTGCGTCAGTTATTTCGGCGCCGATCCAGTGGCCCTCGGCCACGACTACGGCCTTTTTGATCGCACGAAACTCCAGGCCTACTGGCTGGGGCGCTGCTCCGGCATGGACTGGCGGCGGGGACTGGCGGCTGAGCTGATCCACGACGCAGAGGGCTCCCAGGTGACCACCCGGGAGGGGGAGGTGCTGAGGGCCCGCCTGGTGATCGACACCACCGGCCACGACCCGGTGTTCGTGCGCCGGCCGGCCCTGGGACCAGTGGCCGCCCAGGCTGCTTACGGAATCGTGGGCAGCTTCACGGCGGATCCCGTGCCCCCTGGCCAGTTCGTGCTGATGGACTACCGCTGCGACCACCTGAGCCCGGAGGAGCGGCAGGGTCCGCCAACCTTCCTGTACGCCATGGACCTGGGCGGGGGACGCTTTTTCGTGGAGGAAACCTCCCTGGCCCTGGCGCCACCGGTGTCGATTGAAGTGCTCCGGGATCGCCTGCTCAGGAGGCTGGCCCATCGGGGCGTGGCGGTGGTGCAGGTGGAGCACGAGGAGCGCTGCCTGTTCCCGATGAACCTGCCGCTGCCTGATCTCAGCCAGCGGGTGCTGGGCTTCGGAGGTGCCGCCAGCCTGGTACATCCCGCTTCGGGCTACATGGTGGGCTCCCTGCTGCGGCGTGCCCCGGGCCTGGCCGCGGCGATCTTCGCCGCCTTGGACCGGCCTGAGTTCACAGCTGCCCAGGTGGCCGAGACGGCCTGGGGCGCCCTCTGGACCCCGGAGCTGGTGCGCAAGCACGGGATCTACCAGTTCGGCCTCGAGAAGCTGATGCGTTTCTCCGAGCAGGATCTGCGTGCGTTCTTCAGCACCTTTTTCGCCCTCCCCGAGCAGCAGTGGTACGGCTTCCTGACCAACACCCTCAGTCTCAGCGAACTGGTGGCGGCGATGGTTCGCCTGTTTGCTCAGGCGCCAGCCGATGTTCGCTGGGGGCTGATGCAGCCGAAGGGGCGCGAAGGGGCGTTGCTCTGGCGGGCACTGCGGGGTTAGCTGCCCGGCGGACGTTCAGCGGAACACCAGGACCGGCAGGGGGGAACGGATCAGCACTCTCTGGGTCTGACTGCCCAGCAACAGTCCACTCAGGCCCCGGCGCCCGTGGGAGGCCATGAAGATCAGATCACAGCCGTGGTGAGCGGCCGCCTCGATGATGGCCTCATGGGGTAGATCGTTGATCACTCCCTCACTGCTGCAGGGCACACCGGCACTTTCCGCCACAGCCTGGGCGTCCGCCAGAACGCGCTCGGCATTTTCCCGTGCCACAAGGCTGAGGTGCTCCAGTGTGCTGGCATCGAGCATGGTGCCGGTGCCCACCATCGACACAGGCAGAACACTGCGGGCATTGAGGAAGGTGATACGGGCTCCCATCTCCTTGGCGAAGGCCACGGCCCCATGAACGGCCTTCAGGGAGACGTCGGATCCGTCGATGGGAACGAGCAGATGTGAGTACATGGCTGGAGGCCTGGGGTATGGCAAGCCCGAGGAAGTCCTTGCCAAGGAGCGTAGGCGGGCTGGTGCACGAGCTCTTCAGCCAGGGGCGGTGGCAGGCCGCTGAAGCCTTTGCACAGCGGCGTCGTAGAGGGCTTGACCTGTCCAGGAGGCCGCCACGATCACCGGTAGGGCCAAAAGGAGCAGCACGGCGAGCTGAGGCCCTGCGCTGCTGGGGAATCCGCGGCTGGTGAAGAGCAGGAAAATGGGCCGGTGAAAGAGGTACATGAAGAAGCTGGCGGTGCTGATCGCCAGGATCAGGGGGGGCAGGCGCAGATGGCGGCCCCAGCGTTCACAGACCAGAAAGGTCAGCAGTGGACCGAACACGGCCAGGGGGATGGCACTGAGGCTCTCGTCGATCCGGGCCTGGTGGTGGAAGGAGAACAGGGTGGCTGCCACGGTGGCCAGAGCCGTTACGGCGATGCTGCGGCCGCTCACCCGCGGCTCCACCAGCGAGGGGGAGAGCACCAGGCCTGCAACGAAGGACGGGAAGTAGAGGAACAGGCGCGGATCCACCCCACCCAGCAGCCTGCCCAGCAGCACGTTGAGGCCGATGATCCCGGCGCACACCACCAGCCGGTTCGCTGTCCAGCGCCAGGGTGACTTGCTCAGGCTGTGCACCAGCAGGAGAAGCAACGGGGCGAGCAGATAGAACACCACGATCATCGAGATGTACCAGAGGGTCAGGGGTGGCTCCAGGCTGAAACTCGCAGTCAGCAGCGCCGCCCCGACGAACTGCCCCGGCTTGAGCAGTCCACAGAGATCGAAGAGCAGCAGGGCCGCCAGGTAGGGGGGATAGATCCGGACCATCCGTCGCCGGTAGAACCGCCAGACCTCGGCTGCGTTGGTGATCCGGGCCCTGCCGATCAGATGCCCCGAGATGAATACAAACAGCCCCAGCACCACCACTGTCAGCCGGTAGGTGAGGTCGTTTTTGTAGCCATCGATCGAGGGGGCGTAACCCAGCAGGTGCCAGAAGCCAACGATCCAGAGGATGCAGGTGGCGCGCATCAGATCGATGGCCTGGTCGCGCCGGCGCGGGGCTGGTGAGTCAGGCATGGGTGATGGGTCGCTCGTCGGTTGGTGGAGAGGTCTGCTGGCCGCTGACACTGGCCCAGTCCGCCGCGTTCAGCTGGGGAAAGAGACCATCGTCGGTCTCAATGCTCTCGATCCAGCCATCGGGCAACGCCGCGCCGGTGTCGATGGCATGCATCAGCCGCCAGAAACGATCGAGATGACGGTGGATCCTCTCCCGGGCCAGTCCGGTGGTGGTGCCGGCCCGAAGGATGAAACTCCAGTCTGAGCTCTGGGCCAGCAGCAGCTCCCGTCCCGCCTGGGTGAGCAGCCTCCGCTGGTGATCCGAGGCCACGCCGCCATTCACCCGCTTCACCATCGCCGCGGAGGCGCGATGCCACTCCGGCACGACCCAGGCATTGCTCTGGTGGAGCCAGTAGTGGTGGTAGCCGCCCTGCCCCCAGCTCGAGGGTGAAGGGCGGCAGACCTGCAGAGGTTCTTCCCGCATGAGGGCGCCGCGCAGGCTGCTGAACTCGACCCCTGCGGCAGGCGCCTGACGGAACAGCTCGGCGAGAAATCGGGGACCCTCATACCACCAGTGGCCGAACAGCTCGGCATCGAACGGTGCCACCAGCAGGGGGGGGCGGGCCATGGCCGCAGCCAGGCTTTCCAGCTCCTCGCTGCGGCCGGCCAGGTAGGCGCTGGCATGCTCCACCGCCCGCTGGGCGGCTGCCTCCGGGTCGTAGGGCAGTTTCTGATCGAGAGCAGAGCCCTGGCTGCTGACTGCGTGCAGTTTCAGCCCCAGGGGTCTGGCGGAGTTGATGCCATGGGCGAGCAGCTCCGCTTCGGGCAGGTCCCAGCCCAGGTCGCGGTGAAATTCCCGGTAGCTGCCATCGCCTGGATAGCCTTCCGAAGCCGACCACACCGGCAGGGTGGCGGCACCATCGCGGGCAAAGAAGGCGATGCCGGCAGGCGAGCAGATCGGCGCGTAGACCCCGTAGCGCGGCCGCGGCAAGGCATGCAGCAGGCCATGGGCATCGAGCACCGAGTAGCGCAGACCGCACTGCCGCAGGAGCAGATCCAGTCCTTCGTAGTACGCGCACTCCGGCAGCCAGATCCCGAGCGGCCGCTCCCCCAGCAACCGTTGGTGCTCGCGCACGGCATTGATCAGCTGGGCCCGCACGGCTTCGGGGCTGTGGCGCAGCAGCGGCAGGTAGCCGTGGGTGGCGGCGCAGGTGAGCAGGTCGAGCACTCCGTCCTGCTGCAGTTGCCGGAAGCGGTGCAGCAGCTGGCCGCCGCTCTCGATCCAGCCCTGGCGGGTGCTCTCCAGGGTCTCGGCCAGGGCGGTGGCAGCGCTGCGGTGGCTGGATGGGGCCTGCTGCAGCAACAGTTGGCGCTGGGCGAGCCAGTCGGGGAAGCGTGCGCTCAGCACGGGATCGCTGATCAGGCTCAGCAGGGTTGGCGAGAGCCCGAGGCTGAGGCAGGGCCGCTGGGCCGGATCATCCCGGCTGTCTTCCAGCACCTGCAGCAGCGGCAGATAGCTCTCCAGCAGGGCCTGGAAGTACCAGTCTTCCTCCAGAGAGCCGGGCTGGCTGTCCCGGACGAAGGGGAGATGGGCATGAAGGACCAGGGCCAGGGTGCCTGTGGCCATCGACCATCCATCAATGAAGCCACCTTACGGGGCACCCTTCTGTGAGTACTGAAGAGCACACGTCTCTACGCTGAAGTGATGAGGCGTGATGGGTTGCAGGTGGATCAAGGCAAGATTCGGCGCGTGGTGATCGTGGATGGCCACGGCATGTTCTATGCCCAGCAGAAGCTGGGCTGGTTCTTCGATCCACGCCGGTTGCTGGAGTTGGCCACTGCCGATGCCGGCGTGGAACTCGATGGCGCCTACTGGTACACGGGCCTGAAGGATCCAGCCGATCAGCGGCCCTTCCGTGATGCGCTCACCAGCCTCGGCTACACGGTTCGCAGCAAACCCCTGCGGGAGTTCGGCGCGGATCCCGACCATCGCCAGTTCGCCCGGGCGAACCTGGATGTGGAGATCTGCCTGGATCTGATGCTGGTGGCCCACCGCCTCGATGAGGTCTGGCTGCTCAGCGGCAGCCGGGATCTGGAGCGGGTTGTTGAAACCCTGCGGGCGAAGGGAATCCGGATCACGCTGCTCAACGCCGATGGGATGGTGCCAAGGGAGCTGCGCAACGCCGTGGATGTCTTTCTGGATCTGGCCGACTGGCGCAAGCAACTGGAGAAGGCCGAAGCGGTCCAGGCGCCGGTGTTTCAGCGGGGCCTGGAGGGTCCGGTGAGGGTCGAGCCGCTCAGCCGGGAGCTGGTGCGCCGTCCGCAGGAGTCTGGGGAGAGCCGTCTCAGCCAGGTGGTGATCTCCCCGCCCCTCTAGGATCGATTCAACTCATAGTCACATCGACTTGCAACGGTCATGGCCAAGGACCCGGGCCGCGTACTGATCTTCGACACCACCCTGCGGGATGGTGAACAGTCCCCGGGGGCCAGCCTCAACCTGGAGGAGAAGCTGGCGATCGCCCACCAGCTCGCCCGCCTCCGCGTCGACATCATCGAAGCCGGCTTCCCCTTTGCCAGCCCTGGCGATTTCAATGCTGTCCAGCGCATCGCCGCCGCCGTCGGCACCCCCGACGGGCCGGTGATCTGTGGTCTGGCCCGGGCAGCCCGCGGTGACATCAAGGCCTGCGCTGAGGCGGTGGCCCCCGCCGCCAATCGCCGCATTCACACCTTCATCGCCACCAGCGACATCCATCTGGAGCACAAGCTGCGCAAGAGCCGTGCCGAGGTGGTGGCGATCACCGCGGAGATGGTGGCCTATGCCCGCTCCCTCGTCGATGACGTGGAATTCTCCTGCGAAGATGCGGGCCGCTCCGATCCAAACTACCTCTATGAGGTGATCGAAGCCGCCATCGCTGCTGGCGCCACCACGATCAACATCCCTGACACCGTGGGCTACGCCACCCCGGCCGAATTCGGGAGCCTGATCGCCGGCATCAATGTGCATGTGCCCAACATCGACCAGGCGGTGATCTCCGTGCACGGTCACAACGACCTTGGTCTGGCGGTGGCCAACTTCCTCGAGGCGGTCAAGAACGGAGCCCGTCAGCTGGAGTGCACGATCAACGGCATCGGCGAGCGTGCAGGCAATGCCTCGCTTGAGGAGCTGGTGATGGCGCTGCACGTGCGCCGTGCCTACTTCAACCCCTTCCTCGGCCGTCCGGCCGGCAGCAGCGAGCCGCTGACGGGGGTGCGCACCGAGGAGATCTACAAGACGTCCCGCCTGGTGAGCAACCTCACCGGCATGGTGGTGCAGCCCAACAAGGCGATCGTAGGTGCCAACGCCTTCGCCCATGAATCGGGCATTCACCAGGACGGCGTTTTAAAGAACCGCCTCACCTACGAGATCGTCGATGCCCGCACCATCGGCCTGGCCGACAACCGCATCTCTCTGGGCAAGCTGAGCGGCCGCAGTGCCTTCCGGGCTCGCCTGGAGGAGCTGGGTTACAGCCTCGATCGTGACGACCTCGACGAGGCCTTCGCCCGTTTCAAGGAACTGGCTGATCGCAAGCGGGAAATCACCGACCGGGATCTGGAGGCGATCGTCAGCGATCAGGCCCAGCAGCCCGAGGCCCGCTACGTGCTCAAGCTGGTTCAGGTGAGCACCGGCACCAACCTGCGGCCCACGGCCACCGTCACCCTCACCACCAGTGATGGCGCCGAGCTGACCGAAGCCGCCATCGGCACCGGCCCGGTCGATGCCGTCTGCCAGGCCCTCAACAGCCTGGCGCGGGTGCCCAACGAGCTGGTGGAGTTCAGCGTCAAGTCGGTCACAGGCGGCATCGATGCCATGGGGGAGGTCACGATCCGCCTGCGCCATCAAGGGGTGCTCTACGCAGGCCATGCCGCCGACACCGACATCGTGGTGGCCGCGGCCCAGGCCTTCGTCAACGCCCTCAACCGGCTGGTGCACGGCATGGAGCGCCAGCCACTGCATCCCCAGATGGCGTCTGTGCCGGTGGCGGAGCTGCCGCGGCTGTGAAGGAGCAGCGGCCTCTCTGGGCGAGCGCCCTGCAACTGGGTGCCCTGTTGCTGCTGGCCCTGCTGATGCTCGTGCCCCTGCTCTGGCTGGTGAGCACCTCGCTCAAGGGACCCGCCGAGGACATCTTTTCAACCCCGCCATCCCTGATCCCGGCCCAGCCGAGCCTGGAGGCCTACGGCCGCCTCTTCGCCGACCATCCCCTGGGCCTCTACCTGTTCAACAGCACGGTGGTGAGCCTGCTGGCGGTGCTGGGCAACCTGCTGTTCTGCTCGCTGGCGGCCTATCCGCTGGCGCGGATGCGCTTCGCCGGTCGGGGCCTGGTGTTTGCCCTGGTGGTGGCCACCATCCTGATTCCCTTCCAGGTGGTGATGATTCCGCTCTATTTATTGATGGTCCAGCTGGGCCTGAGAAACACCCTCTGGGCCTTGATTGTGCCTCAGGCAGCAACGGCTTTCGGCATCTTTCTGCTGCGTCAGAGTTTTCTCGGTGTGCCGGTGGAGCTGGAGGAGGCGGCCCGCATCGATGGCTGTACCCCGGCGGGTGAATGGTGGAATGTGATGATCCCCGCTGCCCGGGCCGACCTGATCACCCTGGCGATGTTTGTGTTCATCGGCACCTGGAGTGATTTCCTCTGGCCCCTGGTGATCCTCGATGACCCCAGGCTTTACACCCTGCCCCTGGGACTGCAGCAGCTGGCCAGCAGCTTTTCGCTCGACTGGCGGCTGGTGGCGGCAGGGTCGGTGGTTTCGATCCTGCCGGTGCTTGTGCTGTTCGTACTGCTGCAGCGCTACATCCTCCCCAGCGCCAGCGGCGATGCGGTGAAGGGCTGAGGCTCACCGGTTCCTAGAACTGGAGCTCTGAGCTGGTTCTCCGCGCCTGAGCTGGTTCTCTGCACTTGAGCTGGTCCATGTCGTTTCGATCTGTGCTGATCGCATCGGCCGCCCGGACCCTTCCAGGCGGCCCCGATAGCCTCCCCTCCACGTTCAGCAGGTAGCCGGGCCGCCGATGGAGACCAGCCTGGTTCTGCAGAACCTGCTCTCGCCACCGGTGCTGTTCTTCGCGCTCGGGGTGATCGCGGTGCTGGTGGGATCCGACCTGGAGATCCCGGCGCCGCTGCCGAAGCTGTTCTCCCTTTATCTGCTGCTGGCGATCGGCTTCAAGGGGGGTGTGGAGCTGCTGCAGAGCGGCCTCGGCCCCCAGGTGATCAGCACGATCGCGGCAGCGATGCTGATGTCGGCTCTGGTGCCCCTCTACAGCTTCCTGGTGCTGAAGCGGCAGCTCGACACCTACAACGCAGCCGCGATCGCCGCCACCTACGGCTCCATCAGTGCCGTCACCTTCATCACAGCGGAGAGCTTCCTGGGCCTCACCGGCATGCCCCACGACGGCTTCATGGTGGCGGCGCTGGCGTTGATGGAATCCCCGGCCATCATCGTCGGCCTGCTGCTGGTGAAGCTGGCTGGGGGGAAGCCGTCGCCGGGTGAGGGTGAGGGCATGCGCTGGGGTGCGCTGCTGCACGAGGCGTTCCTGAACAGTTCTGTGTTCCTGCTGGTGGGCAGCCTGGTGATCGGTGTGCTGGTGGCGGGCTACAGCCCCTCGGGTCTGGAGAAGATGGAGCCCTTCACCGGCAAGCTCTTCTACGGAGCCCTCAGTTTCTTCCTGCTCGACATGGGCATCGTGGCGGCCCAGCGGGTGGCAGATCTCAAGCGGGCCGGGGCCTTCCTGATCGGCTTCGCGGTGCTCATGCCCCTGTTCAATGCAGGCGTGGGGCTGGCGGTGTCGTGGCTGCTGGGACTGCCCCAGGGGGATGCGCTCCTGTTCATCGTGCTCAGCGCCAGTGCCTCTTACATCGCGGTGCCAGCGGCGATGCGGATGACCGTGCCCCAGGCCAGCCCGAGCCTTTACATTTCCACGGCCCTGGGGGTGACCTTTCCGTTCAACATCATCGTGGGCATCCCGCTTTACATGGCGATGGTGAGGCTGGTCATCCCTGCCGTCTGATTCCTGTCTGACTGTCCGGCTTCTGCCATGCAACGTCTTGATCTGATCTGCAGTGAACGGGAACTCGAGAAGGTGGTGCAGCTGATCGATGCCGCCGGCGTCCCCGGTTACTCGGTTGTCCGTCATGTCACGGGGCGCGGGCCCCATGGCTCCGTCTCGGAATCGATGGAATTCAGCGGCCTGGGCGCCAATGTTCACGTCATGGTGTTCTGCGAGAGCGAGGCGATCGAGACCCTCCGCCAGGGGTTGCGGCCGATCCTGGAGTACTACGGAGGAGTTGGCTTCGTCTCCCAGGCCGAGCCGCTCTGAGCACCAGCCCCAAGCACTCCATGGCCAGCGATCCCGCCATCGCCGCGTTCGGCTCCAGTTTCACGGCGATCACCCTGGCGGAGCTGGGGGACAAGACCTTTTTCGTGGCCTTTCTGCTGGCCGCCCGCCACCGGGCCCGCTGGGTCTTCATCGGGGCGTTCGCCGCCCTGGCGGGAGTCACGCTGATTTCCCTGGCCCTGGGCCTGGGGCTGCGCAGTTTGCTGCCGCCTCAGCTGGTGCCCTGGCTGGCGGCCGTGCTCTTCGGTGGCTTCGGTCTGAAGCTGCTGATTGATGCCCAGGGCATGGGTGACCAGGCCGCCGAGCAGGAGGCCCAGGAGGCCGAGGATCTGGTCAATGCCGCCGAAGCCAGCCAGGACCGGAGTCGGGCGGGGGGCTGGCTGGTGGTGCGGGAAGCCTTCCTGCTGGTTTTCATGGCCGAACTGGGCGATCGCACCCAGTTCGCCACCGTCTTTCTGGCCACCGCGCCTGGGTTCCCCTTCAACGCCCTGCTGGCGGGAACCCTGGCGGGTCATGCCCTGGTCACCGGTCTGGCGGTTGGGGCGGGCAAATGGATCGGCCAGCTCCTCTCCGAGCGTCTGCTTTACCGGCTCAGTGGGGGTCTGTTTCTGGCGTTTGCCGCGGTGGCCCTGCGCCAGGCCCTGAGCTGAGGGCGTACTGCTGAGGACGTACCGCTGAGCCCGCTTCAGCCCTGCCGGCCGCTGTAATGGGCGCAACGCTCACAGGGGCCGTCCGGGAGCACGGCACAGCGCAACAGCGGTGAACGGGCGTTGAAGCGGCAGCTGGGGTCGCCGATCACCCAGCCTCCGTTCCACCAGCGCGCCTCCCTGGGCTGGCGCTCCGCTTTCACCTGCAGGGCCACCGTGGCCAGTTCGTAGCGTCCATTGCGCAGCTGGTAGCGGTGGTGCCGCTGCAGCACCAGGAAGCTGCGGCTTCCATGTAGAAACCAACGGCCGGGCTGGGGAATCTCACCCAGCTCATCGAGCTCCAGCTGGGCCAGCAGCAGGCCACTGCCGGCCTGTCGAAGTTCGATGCGCAAGGGCTTCAGGGGTTCACCTCACCGGCCTCGCCGCTGATTCGTCTGGAGAACCCCCAGAGGAACAGGCCCGCCACCAGGAGCAGCAGGGTCCACTCAGGCGGCACCAGCTGGGGCAGCCCGAGGCGGAGCAGCAGGCGCAGCCCCACCAGCCCGACAGCCAGGTACCCGGCCCGCTCCAGGTTGGTGTACACAGCCAGCCAACGGATGAACAGCTCGGCGGTGAGGCGCAGGGCGATCACGCCGATCACCCCGCCGGTCATCACCAGCCAGAGCCGATCACTGACGGCCACAGCGGCGGACACGCTGTCGAGGGAGAAGGCGAGGTCGGTGACCGCCAGGGTGAGCACCACCGACCCCAGTCCGCCAGCGCCGTGATGGCCGTCCGAATCGTTGCCCGCATGGTCATGAAGGGCCGTGGCGGCAGCGGCATCACTGGCCGGCTCCGGCCCGTCGTCGCTGGTTTCATCGCCGGGTCGCAGCAGGTTGGTCCCGCACAGCCAGAGCAGATAGCCGGCGGCGGCCAGCTGCAGGGGCCAGAAGTTCAGCACCCAGCGGGCCAGCAGGATCAACCCCAGGCGAAACACCAGGGCCAGGCCCAGTCCCAGGTTGAGGGCCTGACGCTGGCGTTGCGGATCATGCAGCCGCCGGGAGATGGCGGCCAGGGCGATGGCGTTGTCGGCGGAGAGCACCGCTTCGAGAGCCACCAGCAGTGGCAGCAGCAGCAGCAGCTCCCCCCACTGATCCGCCCCTTCCAGCAGGGGAGTGAGGGAGGGGATCGACTCCGCTTCCATTGGCGTGCAGCGGGTTCGGTGGCGCCACTCTAGAAAGTCACTGTCACCGGCCTCCCCCGCCATGCTGCTCCGGGCACGACTGGCCCATGCCGACTCCGGCCAGCGGGTGGTGGAGATGAGCGCCTGGGAAAATGGCCGTTGCCTGGGCAGCGCCCTCGGGGAGGCCCCCACGGCTGAGGCCGCCGAAGACAGGGCGCTGCAGCGGCTGCTGCTGCGGCTGAAAGAGCCTGCCGGGCTGTCACATCCGATCGGTGCTCACCAGCCGGCAGCGCAGCCACATGAGCGCCCGGCTCCGCCTGCCGGTCCAGCATCAGCGCCTGCAGCGCCTTCAGCGCCTGCTCCGGCCCTGGAAGCCCCCGCGGCTCCTGGCCGGCCGGCTGCCGCGGAAGCCGAACCGCTGGCTGATCCCGACGACTGGAGCGAGGAACTGGCCGAGCTGGAGCGGCTGCTGAGACAGCTGGGCTGGGAGCGGGAGCAGGAGTCGATCTACCTGGAGCGGGCCTTCGGGCATCCCAGCCGCAGCCGCCTGATCCGCTACGCCGATCTGCTCGCCTACCTCGGCGCCCTGCGACGGCTGGAGCCTGGGGTGGATCCGGCCCAGGCCGCCCTGCCCCTGCGCCGCGCCGACCTCCTGCGGAGCTCCGATGTGCTGCTGGCGCGGTTGGGCTGGGGAGCGGCGGAGGGGCGCGCCCTGCTGGAGCGCGACTTCAACCTGGCCAGCCGTCAGCAGCTCAGCGACGACGATCTGCTGCGCTTCAACGCACTCCTGGCCCAGCGGCTGGAAGCCCCAACCGCGCCCTGCCCGGAGCACGACATTCCTTCGCCAGCAGGGCCGGCCCCAGGCTGAGCTGGTTCTGGTTGGCATAGGCCTCCTGCTCCAGTCGGATCTCAGTGGGGCTGGCCTTGGCATAGACGGGATCCTCCAGATTGCGCTGGCTGATCGGATCCAGCACGATCGAAAGTCCGAGCAGGCTGGGCCGGGCCCCCAGTCCGCCACGACGGCAGCTCTGGGCCACGTGAATCGCCTCGTGGTTGAGCACCCTGGCGAACTCCACGCTCCCCTTCTCGATCACATCGGGGCGGATGCGCAGGGTGCGGGCTGCCGGTTCCCACTCCCCTGCGGCCCGGGCTTTGCGGGGCGGTCCGATCACCACCTGCACCCCCGCCCGCTCGAGCATGGTCAGCAGGCTGGCGATGGCGTCGTGTTCCGCCTGGTAGCTGGGGGGATTGAGGCGCAGTGCCTCGATCTGGGCGATGGTCAGCGGTGGATCCTCGAGGCGCCTTTTGTAGAGATAGCGGATGCGGCCGTTGCCGAGGGGCTCGGCCCGTGGCAGCCAGCTCCGATCGGCTGTCCTCAGCTGGGCCAGAAGCTCAGGCAGATCAACGCTGGTGAGCACCCGATCGCCGGGCCGCGGCGGCTGTGGACGGCTGGCAAGCACCACCTCCTGCAGCTGGATGGTGAGGTCGTGCAGAGCCAGGAGAGTGTCGTTGTGGCCTGGCTGGGGGGAGAGCAGCGCCAGGGCGGCCAGAGCGCCCCCGGCGCTGAGGAGCATGCCCATCAGCAGAGCACCGAGCCCCCCCACGGATCTTCGGGGCCTCTGGCCACTGGGGCGGCGGGCTGGGCGAGATCGGCGCGAGGGACGGCGGGCATTGCTCATGACGGCGCCAGGCGCACGGATGGAGGCAGGTGCTGATGGCCTCAGGTTCTGTTCATAGCGCGTGGGATGGACCCTGGCGGCAGGCCGCGGCCGCCGCCGCCGCTTGCGAAGATCAATCTTCCTGCCTGCCTGCTCCCCGATGCCCCTCACAGCCCTGGTGCGCCAGCTCGAGCAGGTGCCCCTCACCGGGGAGGTGCTTGAGCGCAGTGGGCGGCCCGAGCGTTTGCGGCTGAGTGGGGCGTCCCGGGCGGCCCGGGCGTTGATCGCCAGTGCCTTGGCCCGTCGCGGCGGCAGGCCCCTGGTGGTGATCGTGCCCACCCTGGAGGAGGCCGGCCGCTGGGCGTCACTGCTGGAGCTGATGGGCTGGCCCACAGCCCAGCTGTATCCCACCAGCGAGGGCTCCCCTTACGAACCCTTCGATCCCACCAGCGAGATCACCTGGGGCCAGCTGCAGGTGCTCAGTGAATTGATCGACGCCACCGGCCGCTCCTGGTCGGGGGCGATCGTGGCCACGGAGCGCGCCCTGCAGCCCCACCTGCCGCCGCCTGCAGCCCTGGCCGCCCGCTGCCTGAGCCTGCGTAAAGGCAGCAGCATCGACCTCGAGGAACTGGCCGCCACCCTCACCCGCCTGGGCTACGAGCGGGTGCCGACGATCGAGCAGGAAGGAAGCTGGAGCCGCCGCGGCGACATCGTCGATGTGTACCCGGTGAGTGCCGAGCTGCCGGTGCGGCTGGAGTTCTTCGGGGAAGACCTGGAGAAGTTGCGGGAATTCGATCCCGCCACCCAGCGCTCCCTCGACGCGATCGAGGCGGTGCGGCTCACCCCCACGGGCTATGCCCCGCTGATCGCTGACGCCTTGCGCGAGTCGATGCCGGAGGCGCTCACGGAGCTGCTGGGCGCTGAGGCCCTCGAGCAGTTGCTGGAGGGGGGTACGCCTGAGGGGATGCGTCGCCTGATGGGGTTGGCCTGGGAGCAGCCCGCCTCCCTGCTCGACTACCTCCCAGGCGCCACCCTGATCGCCGTGGATGAACGCCGCCAGGGACTTGCCCACGGCCAGCAGTGGTTCGACCACGCCAGCGACCACCACGCCGAGGTGAGTGCCGCGCTGCCACCGGACTGCCTGCCACCGTCGTTGCACCGGCCGGTGGCGGAAGCCCTGGCGGCGGCCGATCGCTTCGCCGGCTTCGATCTGGCCGAGCTGCACGAGAGCGACCGCCACCCCAACGCCTTCGATCTCTCCAGCCGTCCGGTGCCGGCCCACCCCAACCAGTTCGGCCGCCTGGCTGCGCTGGTGAAGGGGTATCAGCAGGAGAAGAGCCGGGTGTGGCTGGTCTCGGCCCAGCCCTCGCGGGCGGTGGCGCTGCTGGAGGAGCACGACTGCATCGCCCGCTTCGTGCCCAACCCCAATGATGTGCCGGCGATCGAGCGCCTGATCGAGCAGGCCACGCCGGTGGCGCTGAAGCTCAAGGGCACCGCCGAGCTGGAGGGGCTGCAGCTGCCGGCCTGGAAGCTGGTGCTACTCACCGACCGAGAATTCTTCGGCCAGCACAGCCTGGCTGCCTCGGGCTACGTGCGCCGGCGCCGCAAGGCGGCCAGCCGCACGGTGGACCCCAACAAGATGCGTCCCGGCGACTTCGTGGTGCACCGCAACCATGGCATCGGCCGCTTCCTGAAGCTGGAGAAGCTGGCGATCAGCGGTGAGTCGCGCGACTACCTGGTGGTGCAGTACGCCGATGGGCTGCTGCGGGTGGCGGCCGACCAGCTGGGCAGCCTGGGGCGTTTCCGCGCCAGCACCGACAGTCCGCCGGAGCTGAACCGCATGGGCGGGGTGGCCTGGAGCCGGGCCAAGGAGCGCGCCCGCAAGGCGGTGCGCAAGGTGGCGATGGACCTGGTGAAGCTCTATGCGGAGCGTCAGCAGGCGGCCGGCTTCCCGTTCCCCCCCGATGGCCCGTGGCAGGGAGAGCTTGAAGACTCCTTCCCCTACGAGCCCACGCCCGATCAGGTCAAAGCGATCGCGGATGTGAAGCGCGACATGGAGAAGCCCGAGCCGATGGATCGGTTGGTGTGCGGCGATGTGGGCTTCGGCAAGACGGAAGTGGCGATCCGGGCCGTGTTCAAGGCAGTGACCGCCGGCAAGCAATGTGCCCTGCTGGCGCCCACCACCGTGCTGGCCCAGCAGCACTGGCGCACGCTCAGCGAACGCTTCGCTCCTTACCCGCTCAAGGTGGCCCTGCTCAACCGCTTCCGCACCACCACCGAGCGCAAGACGATTCTTGAAGGCCTCAAGAACGGAACGGTGGATGTTGTTGTGGGCACCCACCAGCTGCTGAGCAAGGGCACCCACTTCGAGAAACTCGGTCTGCTGGTGGTGGATGAGGAGCAGCGCTTCGGGGTGAACCAGAAGGAGAAGATCAAGGCGCTGCGCAAAGACGTGGATGTGCTCACTCTCTCCGCCACACCGATTCCGCGCACGCTCTACATGAGCCTCTCGGGGGTGCGGGAGATGAGCCTGATCACCACCCCACCGCCCCTGCGGCGCCCGATCAAGACCCACCTGGCCGCCCGCGATGAGGAGGCGGTGCGCAGCGCCATCCGCCAGGAGCTCGACCGCGGCGGCCAGGTGTTCTACGTGGTGCCGCGGGTGGAGGGGATCGAGGAGGTGGCGGGCCAGTTGCGCGAGATGCTGCCGGGCCTGAAGCTGCTGGTGGCCCACGGCCAGATGGCGGAGGGGGAACTGGAGAGCGCGATGGTGGCCTTCAACGCCGGTGAGGCCGACGTGATGCTCTGCACCACGATCATCGAATCGGGCCTCGATATTCCGCGCGTCAACACGATTCTGGTGGAAGACGCCCACCGCTTCGGTCTCGCCCAGCTGTATCAGTTGCGCGGCCGGGTGGGCCGCAGCGGCATCCAGGCCCATGCCTGGTTGTTCTATCCCGGTGATGCCTCCCTGAGTGAGGCGGCGCGGCAACGGTTGCGGGCGATCCAGGAATTCGCCCAACTTGGTTCCGGTTATCAGCTGGCCATGCGCGACATGGAGATCCGCGGCGTGGGCAATCTGCTGGGGGTGGAGCAGAGCGGCCAGATGGAGGTGATCGGCTTCGATCTCTATATGGAGATGCTGCAGGAATCGCTGGCTGAGATCCAGGGCCAGGACATTCCCGTGGTGGAGGAGACCCAGATCGATCTGCCGATCACCGCCTTCATCCCCGCCGACTGGATTCCCGAGAGCGACGAGAAGATGGCCGCCTACCGCGCCGCCGCCGACTGCCGCGCCCGCGAGGAGCTGGTGCAGCTGGCCGCCGACTGGGTGGACCGCTACGGCGCCTTGCCCTCGCCGGTGGCGAGCCTGCTGCAGCTGATGGAGCTGAAGCTGCTGGCGCGGCGTTGCGGCTTCTCGCGCATCCGGCTGGAGAAGCCCAACCTCGTGCTGGAAACCCCGATGGAGGAACCCGCCTTCCGCCTGCTGCGCCAGGGTCTGCCCCAGCATCTGCACGGCCGGCTGGTGTATCAGGGCGGCGGCGGCAGCACGGCTAAGGTGCTGGCCCGGGGGCTGAATGTGCTGGCTGCCGAACGCCAGCTCGACACCCTCAAGGAGTGGCTCTCGGCCATGGCCGAGCAGATCCCCGGAGCCGATGGCCTCACCGACGCCCAGCGGATCGAGCAGCTCAGGGCGAAGAACGAGGCGGTGCTGGTGGTGTGAATCCCTTGGTGCGTGATTTCCTGAGCCGCTATGTGGATGCCCGCAGTCAGCGCCTGGAGGCGTTGGCCAGTTTTGAAGCGGTCGCCGCCAGCAGCCAAGGCATCAGCCACCAACCCTGGAGCCGAGAATCCCTGTACGAACGCACCTGATGCGGGTGTTCGTTGACACCAACCTCTGGTGACCCGCTAACTTCAGCGGTTACTTGGTGATGCAGAGATCACGGCTCTGCTTACAGCCATGGCTGGCGTTGAGGTTGTCAGCACGGAGCTGAATCTAATTCTCGATGCCCATCAGATGGCGTTGCGGCACCAGCCCAGCTGGTTCGATGCTCTGAAAGTAAAAGCAGCCTTCCGCAGCGGCTGTCCGGCGCTATTCGGCAAAAATTTAAACATTAATCTCGAATGGGTAAGCTGCAGCTGATCAATCCACTTCTTGACTGAATGGGATGTCTGCGCTGTGGGCTACCCCATCACGTCGTTGAGTATACGGAGCCGATGGCCGGGTTATGATCTATCGCACAACCAAGTAGATGGTGCATGTTCTTCGCAGGCAGGATGGCCGTCAGCGCCGACTTGCATTCATGAACCACCTGCAATGCGATTCAATTGTCAAGTCATGTACCTTGCTTATGGAGGAAGAACGAGGCGGTTAGCCCCCTCGGGACTGGCAGCTAGCCTTCCCAGCCTGTTCACACTTGAATCAGGATATCGGTCCTCAGAATTTATACCTGTGATCATCACTCCAAGAGACGTGGCCTGAGGCCCATCCTCTTGGCAATCGCGGTGCTGGTTTCGCCGCCGCAGCAGGCCAGAACGATCTGAGTGCGCTGCACGATTGAATGCGGCAGAGTCCGTGGGTTGGCGATGCCCTGGAGCTGTTGAACTTCGTTGTCGCTTAGGACCAGCGTCGGCATCGGACGACCACGCGCCAAGTTATACCCTGGGAGACACTACTAATCGCAGCCGCTGCTGGTGACGCTTCTGGGCTACTGCGCCGACGCCCTCGTCACATTGTGCTTCTTTCCGTATGCGATCAAGCCGTTGCGCAGCGGCGATACCTGGGGGCGAACTCCCCCTCTGCCCCCATGTCCAAGACAGAAGCGGCCAAAAATGTAGCGGTGAATACCGCTCTTGAGGATTTGCCTGGATCTTGGTCTCAAATCAGGTATCCGGGGTCTTAACTGAAGTAAAGGGCACCTCGAATAATCGGTTAAATCGGCGCCAACAAGAAAGCAGGAACCAACTCAGCCCGGCATGCCACGGCTACACCAAGGGCCTTATCGCACAGATAAATATGTTCTCTAGTCCTTCGGGAAGTTCAGCCAGCGACGGC
>NZ_NQKW01000024.1 GCF_002252625.1 Synechococcus sp. 1G10
TTGGCGTGAGCACGATGGCCTTCAACCTGAACGGTTTCAACTTCAACCAGTCGATCCTCGATGGCCAAGGCCGCGTGATCAACACCTGGGCTGATGTACTGAACCGCGCTGGTCTGGGTATGGAAGTGATGCACGAGCGCAATGCTCACAACTTCCCACTTGACCTGGCATCTGCAGAAGCCACCCCTGTGGCACTGACCGCCCCTGCAATCGGCTGATGCAGCCGGTGGGTCGCTGCGGCCCACCAGCAGCTTCAACTGAATAGCAAGTGAAGCCTCCGCCTTGGCGGGGGCTTTTTTCTTGACGTCTCTGGGATTGGCAAAAGGCATGATGACCTCTGCTGTTGTCTCTGCTGGAATGGCTAGAGCTAGAGCCAGCACGGGACATGCAGAGTTGTTATTCGCAAACGTTTTCAACTCTTGACTGGCGTCTCATGAATATTGGCCGGGTATCGGTCCAGTTCAAATCAGCCAAGTGCTCCACAGCGCGAAAAGCTACTGATGATGATCAACCTGAAGCTGCTCACTGCGGCCGAAAGAATCTACAATTCACACCCCTCACTCAATGCCTCATCACCTTGATCGCCCAACCAAGAGCTGCAAAGCCTGCGGACGACCATTTCAATGGAGAAAGAAGTGGAAAGACGTTTGGGATGATGTTCTCTACTGCTCAGAACGCTGCCGCAAAAACAAGAATCAGTCGCATCCGACAGCCCCACTGGAAAAGAGATGAGACGCCTACAATTCAAGACAAATCTCTAATGCTGTCACCAGAGTGACACAGAGCGGATAGCAATTATCCGAGAGAACGCTTGCATTACAAACTCGCATCTATGACGAACCGGCCTTTACTGCAAGATATTATTAGATATTTTACCTCAGATAAGCCGAGTTAGATTATACCGTAGAGAGCCTTGTCGCATCTTCCTGACTACCTGCTCGAACCAGGTTGCAAGCCTGAGTTGATGAATTTTTCCAATGGAGATATTGGGGTTGGGGTTAAGAAAGAATTTGCTCGCCCCGTTCCCAGGCGCATCGACGCGAAAGAAGCTCTAGGTCGTCAAACCAGGTTGTCTTGGTCATCTGCCCTGCGTGCAAACGGATATGATACACATAGTCATTAATAATAATTCCTGGTGCCATACAAGTAACTGCAATCATCATGCCAATATCTTCGCCTTGAGACAAACCCATCCAGCCACCAGCCTTCTTCAAGAGATTGGCTTCTACCAGCAGGGTTGTTGGCCCCAACGGAATGCAGGCCTTAGGTGTTGGCCAGGCACGCCAGATATCTCCAGGAAAGCTTGGTCCAGCTGGCACAATTCCTGGATCCGACTTGGAGTCGTCTGTACAGTATCCAGCAGACCAAAGAGCTCCATACTGACCATTGATTGCATCTAGTCGCTGATCGATAGAGTGTGGATAAAGCCAGTCATCGTCGTCGGCACTAGTGATCCAGTCTCCCCTGGCAATGACTAAACCTAGATTGCGTGCTGCGGCCTGGCCGATCGGACGATCCGTAGCAATGACGGTGGCATGCTCACAGATCCCATCGGGTAGCACTTCCCGACTCGTGCCATCAACAACAATGACATGCTCAACCACACAATCGTTATTTTTTATACTTTGATTTAATTCAACCAACATACTTAGCCGATCTGGCAGCAGTCTGGTTGGCGTGATCACACTGACAGTCATCTAGTTGCCAAAGGATTTGCTTGTTATCTTCGACTTAAATCGTCCAGGGCCTCATCATCCTTCAGGCCTCACAGCTGAAACTGAAGCGCACTTAAGCATTAATTCCAAAAGCACATTTTGGCCTAAAAAGCTCTCGGTCTTAAGAGACACCATCATAGAGTACCGGCGCGGAGGCCGCCTTGAAAAGCCGCGCCTGAGTCCTACGCATGCGGAGATCACTCGACTGCCTGGTCTCCAAGCATAAATGTTGAGAAGTAAGACCCCAGCTGACTATGAGACAGCCAGCACAGGCCTGAAATTGCAGTGCAGATAGCCAAGAATGCTGAATATAAGGGCACGTTAAGCTCTCAATGAATCTGAGGTCGTGATTCTATTCCACTTCATCATGCTCCCCAATGGGGCGATGCGCTCCCTGCAAACGTTCTGATATCTTGCCAATACTCTCAATCAATTCACTTTACTTGCCTGGGCTTTTAGAACTCAACAGCATCGCTCAGCGCGGGTGAAAAGGATCATGTTACCGCTGCCGATCAACCAGTTCACCGGCCAGCAGGTGAGCCCCAGCTCGCTCTTGATCTAATCGATCGATCAGCTCCAGCGGCTCCAGCGGCTCGCGCCCGGGCACTGATTCACGCCGTTGAGGCCCTGAAACAAATGTGCCCGTCATGCTGCTGGAAGCCAATAACAACCAAGAGCACCAAGCGGCATTCTGGCGTAGGTATCTGATCACAGCCGATGCCGTCTTCCGGCTCCAGCTGGAGAGTGGCGTGCTCTACGCCCAGCCTGCGCAGCCTCTCCTGAGCCTCACGGAGCAATGTTTCGTCGTCGATCAGGCTTTGGCGGCGGCAAAGGTGGGCGGTGAGGGCCACCCGCGACGTGCTGATGCTCCAGACATGAATATGGTGAACGCCACAGACTCCTGTAATCGTGCGCAGTGAATCTTCCACCGCATCCAGATCCACGGCTCCTGGCACCGCATCGAGGGAAAGAGCGCCGGCTTCCAACATCAGCCGCCAGCCATTCCAGCCCACGACAAAGCCGACACCGATCGCCACCAGGGAATCAAGCCACGTCCAACCGGTGAGAGCAATCAACAACGTGCTGACAAGGACTGCCGCCGAGAGAGCTGCATCACTGAGCAGGTGAAGGACCGCCGCACGGCGGTTGAGGTCATGCTGATGACCAGGGCCGAACAACCTTGCCGAGAGCAGATTCACCGCCAGACCAGCGAGAGCTGCAAGCGCCACCGGAGTGGTGCCGAGTTCGACGGGCCGCCCGAGTCGCTGCAGACCTTCGACGACAACGACCCCACCTGCCACCATCACAAGCGCCGCATTGGCCATGGAGGCCATTTGGGTGCTGCGTCCGTAGCCATAGGTGAAACGCCGATTGGCCGGCCGGCCGGCCAGTCGCTCCGCCCCCCAACTCAGCAGCAACCCCACCACATCCCCGAGGTTATGGAGGGCATCGCCGATCAGCGCCAGCGACCCGAAGCCAAACCCGATCACCAGCTACACGCCGACAAGCCCGGCGTTGAGCAGAACTCTCCAACTAAACGCCGCCGAACCACTGGCAACCCGCCGGTGAGCGTGGGCCTCAGACGACATGAAGCACCTGGGCCATCTCCGTGATGGCCTCCGCCACAACGCGGTAGTACACACTCATGCCACGCCGGGGGTGGTGACTGACGGTGGACTCCGAGAGCTTCACCAGGGGGGCGAGATTGCAGGTGCAGTCTTCTCTGGCGTGCTCACGCAAGAGATGTTCCAGCAGCTGCAACCGTACGGGATCGGATCAGCACTGCCCAGAGGCGGGCAGCAGATCCGCGCGAGATCAGTGGGAACGGGAAGAGTCCTTGGCACCTCGCCATGTTGCCACCTCCTTGACAACCATCAAAGAAGTGGCCCCTCAAGCGCATCAGCGGCGGGGTGATGCGGTAATCAGACGGGTACGGGAATAGGTACTAACAGAAGCCTCCACCTGAGCCCGCTCGGTGTAACTTGATGTTGAGGGGAGGAACGGGAGCCGACCCGGCCTTTCCCTCCAGAAGAGTCCGGCCAGCATCCCTGAGCCGGTGATCAAAGCGGAGGTGCGATTGGAACCAGATGTGTCCTCGGTGGCGCAGCGTGAACGCTATCCCTTAGCTGCAGTAAGCCATATGCCATCTCTATTTCCCGCTTGTTGAAATCCCGGGCTGCATAACCCGGGCAGCGGTCACAACTGCGGAGGTCAAGCCCCGAGCATCTCTCCCCAGCGCCGTGACTGGATCCTTAACTGCCAGGCCCTAATCGCAGGCTTCTGCATAGCAGTAGACAGGCCGACCGTTGAATACCAGACACCCGACCGCACGGCATCCCAACTGCCAAGGTGACCATCCGCAACCGGTGCAAAGGCGCCCCCACATGGGGCGCCTTCCGATGGACCCAGCAGATCCTGGGCCCGATGGGTGGCGAAGTGCAGCAGCAGCTCACACCTCGCGGCAACAAGGGACGAGACAATCAATGACTTGACGATCCGTTTCTCTGGCCCCGGTGGCTTCCCCGTTGCAGATCAGGCTCTTTGAGCCGGCCGACTGGCCTGGAGTGTGGCGGCTGCTGGAGCCGGTGTTCCACGCCGGGGAAACCTTCCCCCACGACCCGGCCATCAGCGAGACCGAAGCGCGAGTTATTTGGGTGGAGCAGAGCCAGACGGCGATGGTGGCTCTTGATGCCGATGGCGCCGTGGCTGGCACCTAATACCTGAGGCCCAACAGCCTCTGCCTTGGGGCCCACGTAGCCAATGCCGGCTATGTGGTGGCCGAGCCATGCCGGGGGGAAGGCATCGGCAGCCGCCTCTGCCAGCACTCACTCCAGACCGCCCTCCAGCTGGGATTTCGGGCCATGCAATTCAACCTGGTGGTCAGCACCAACACCGCCGGCATTCGCTGCTGGGAGCGCAACGGCTTCCGCGCCATCGGCACCCTGCCGGCGGCCTTCCGCCATCGGCAGCTCGGCTACGTGGATGCCCATGTGATGTTCCAGGTGCTGGTCAAGGGGAAGGTCCCATGAGGGTGGTGCCGCTGCGGTTGACTCCAGGGGCAGACCTGCGCCTGGCCTTGGAGGCCTGGATGCTGCAGCAGAGCGAGCGGGCTGGCTGCGTGATCAGCGGCATCGGCAGCCTGTCGGTAGCCCGGCTGCGCATGGCGGGCCAGGAGAACATCACCAGCCACAGCGGTGATCTGGAGATCCTTTCGCTGGCCGGCACCCTCTCCCCCGATGGCGCCCACCTGCACATCGCCATCGCAGGCAGCACAGGAGCGGTGGTCGGCGGCCATCTCTGCAACGGATCGCTTGTGCGCACCACCGCTGAGCTGGTGCTGGGGCTGATGCCGAAGTGGGAGTTCCGCCGGTAGCTGGATCCAGCCACCGGCTTTGGCGAACTGCTGATCCGGCCAGCTCCAGCCTGCGACGAGCGCGACGGGCCCGGCGAGGGCAGTTGATGACAGCCCCAGTTAGAAGCCTGCTCAATGCCGACAACCGTTTGGATGAGGGACGCGCCAGAAAGTTTGCGCTCCCTACTGTCGCGTACTGAGACTCATCCTTGCAGTCGTGAGGTCCCGCCTGGCTCATCGTCGCCCGACGGTGATTACCCCCTTTTGGGGGCATGACAACGTTGTCTGTTGACCGAGACTTAACCCAACGAAAGCAAGGGAGTCCGCCTTGGCAGAATCCGACATGACCATCAGTGTCAGCAGCTGCCTCGGGCGCACCTGTATGAAATGGGGCAGCGATGGCGAGCTCACAGACCTGGATATGAACTTGGTCATGGAGCGCCTGGCCCAGGTGGATCAGGGTGTGTCAGCCCTGCGCCAGGGAACGCAAGTCAGCGAGCCGTAGAGCCAGATCCATCAATCAGCTGAAAGTTATCTTCACCAGGATTAGGGAAGATATAGGCCGTTGCTTGTCGGTAGTGATGACGATCTTCTACTGCGCATCTCCGGCCAGCATGGGTTTCAATTGTGCAATCTGACACAGGGAAAGCCACACAAGTGAGAACGAAGCCTGCTGCGATTTGGTTCTCATAGAAGAAAGCATGATTGCCCTAGTTTACGGTGTCACTAATCAACTTGCCTGCGCAAGACGAACAGGAGCCAGCGCGGCAGGACAACGGCAGATCGATATCTCGATCCGCCGCAGCATCAAAGATTGACTGATACTCATCGCAGTAGATCTTCGATTCAGACCCTCTTTGGCGTTGATGAGTGTGACCTTGTAGATAGCTATCGAAGCAGGGTGGGTGATGGGGTCAAGCCTATGCCGGATCGTTCATCAGCTTGCTTCAACTGGTGGGATCATGCGCAGTCCCCAACCGGAGATAGTTTGCAATGTCTTATCAGCTGGCGGACAGTATCCCAGCTAGCTTCGAAAAGGCATTTCATCCCTCAGGGATGCTCTCATAGGTTGAGGAGCCGAGGCTCTGTTGCGCAAGTCCCCTTTCAGGGATATCGTCTTCAATTGACATATACAACTCGTCCGCCTGGATCGAATCAAGCAGCTGCGCTCCTATGTTGCCATGGGTCCAAATGTCAGCCCAACTCTGTGAAGGCCAACAGAATTACCAGTCCCCAAATGGGGTTGGTGGGGGTGCCAGATGGCGGGCGATCAGGGCCAGGCGATGAAACTGACCGGTTCATATTTGGCGATCGTGATGTGCCAGGCCCTGATCGCCAGGCCCTGAAGGCTGCCGAGAAACGCTTCAGTATCACCACTGGAGACCCAGTTCGCCTTGAGCAGGGGCAGTTGTTCGCTCATCACATCCAACGGAAGCTCCACCAGCAGCAAACTGGGGTCCCCGGCAGCCCGTTGCAGAGGGCCCTCTTCGCTGCGCTGCCAGAGCCGAAGCAACAGTTCCAACGCCAGGGTGCGGCCATCATCGCCGGGATCAGTGGCGTCGGCAGCTTCTGCTGACTGGGATTTGCCTGTAAGCGGCAACGCCCGCTTGCCTGCAAATTCCACCAGTGCCAAGGCAACAAGATAGGGAGCGTCGGCCATGGAATTCATCCCTAAGAGCCGTTCCACACTGCCCGATCGCGGGCGACGAGGCGATCGGGCGCCACGAGCAAAAACCTCCACCCTGCAAGGGAGATCAACAACCGAGAGTTTGGACGATCAATCCAAGGATCGACATAGCTACATTTGCACGGTTATTTCGCCCCCTTTGGGGATAGGCTCCATGGCCACCATCTGAGACCAGTTTCAGATCTATAGCGGTGTCCCTGTAGAAGCAAAGCCAAGGACGAAGCCGCCGCAGGCGCTTGTGCATCTGGAAACTGAAGCGCGCCTCGCGACAGATCGCAGCGACTCAAGATCAATTGCCCCAAGCGCTGGCATCGGCCGATAGGGCAGCTGAACGAATCTGAATAATGTCAAAGATGGTGCCCCCATGAGCCGGGGGCACCCATATCAAGGTCGGGAGAGTAATGAAGAAACCTGCAAAAGGCTGCGTCGCTGAGATAGCGGACAGCCGCCTACAGCCACACCCTTGGCATTGGTATTAGCATTGGTAAGGATGGTAGCGAGCGACTGACTTCACTGCCTTCAATGAAGCGTTGCTGGAAGCCAGGCGGGCCGCAGCCTGCGCTAGATCGCCAAGGTGCAATTCAACGGCAACCTCCTGATAGAGATGACACATACCAGCCTGCTGGGCCTCAAGCCGGGTGATGAGTTTGAGATCAAGATTGGCAAGAAGCAGATCCGGTCGATCCCGGTTGGCGCCAGCGACGAAGAGGATTGATCATTCCAGACTGGAGAACCACCCATGGCAGTACGTACCGTCCTGCGGCTCGGTGATCCACGCCTCCGGCAGACGTCCCGACCCGTTACCAGGTTCGGGACAGCAGACCTGCGCGCCTTGATCACGGATCTCCGGGACACGATGGCAGCCCGCGATGGGGCGGGCCTCGCCGCTCCGCAGATCGCCGTTCCGCTGCGGGTAGTGATCTTTGGCATCACCCACAACCCGCGCTATCCGGAGGCGCCCCCGATCCCTGAAACGGTGCTGATCAACCCGGAGATCACCCCGATCGGCGAGACACGGGATTCAGGCTGGGAAGGCTGCCTCAGTGTGCCGGGGCTCCGAGGCCAGGTTGCCCGCTGGCGGGCAATTCACTATCGAGGCTTTGATGGTGAGGGACAGCCGATCGAGCGATCCGTGGATGGATTTCACGCCCGCGTGGTGCAGCACGAATGCGACCATCTCGATGGCGTGATCTTCCCTGATCGCCTGGACAACATACGGAGCTTTGGCTTCACAGAAGAGCTCGAGGCCAGTGGTCTGCTGCCAGGCAACCAGTCAGCGGTGCCCGGCAAGCAGCTGGGCAGCCTCGATGCGATGCACCGGCAGCTGCAGGAGCACTCCGCACTCGAGGATCTCGGCCCCCTGTTCAGCCCAAAGGCCTAAGCACACCTGCCATGTCTGCCGGCTAGAGACCCGCCTTCCCTCGACCACGCCACATTCCCGCCGCGTAGCCGATCGCCGGCAGCAGCAGGTCAGGCCGCAGGGGTAACTGCACCACCAGGGCGATCCCAATAAGCCAGGGCAGGAGCAGCAGACTCCCATAGGCCAGCTGAGTGCCCCTGGAACGGCGCGCCAGGGCGCCCGAGCGCTGCACCAAGCGCGGAACGCCTTTCCCCAGGCCGTACCCCAGCAGCACGGTGAGAACGGTGAGCAGAATCACGCCCATCTGTGGGAAGCAGCCGATCGGAGTCTGCAGCCTGAACAGTCAGAATCGATCCAAAGGACCTCCCCCATGCTGCTGCCCAGCCCCTTCTGCCCCCTCACTGCCGCCAAGATCGCCGGGCTGCAGGCCACGGTGCTGCTTCTGCTCACCTGCCTGATCAAGGCCAGAATCCAGATCAAGGCCGCCTCGGCGCTGGGGCTGTTCCTGCTGGCCCTGCAGACCTTTGTGTTCCTTGCCGCCAGTGGGGCGCTCGGCCTGGCAGCCCTCGCGGCCGGGGCCGTTGCCCTCAACCGCCGCCCAGCCCAGACAGCGTGACGACCCAGCCTTCCTTCATGGGGCGACTGGTGGGTTCTGGCGTTGGAATACGCCCTGGCCGTCGAGATTCAGATTGTCGATCTGGACGCGGCTGGCGGGGCCATTGCCGCCGACGCTGAAGGCGACGGCACTCGGTCCGGCGGCGTTCTCGCCGCTGGGTTGATAGCGAAACGTGTCACCGCTGACGTGGGTGAGGGGGTAGGCCCTGCGCTGAGGACCAAGCTCCAGCACAAGGCCACTGCCCTGTGGCTTCACGGCGATCACACCCACGTAGCCATTGCTGTAGGTGCCGCTGTAGGCCGCCAACGGCCGCGCAGGGCCGGGGTTCGCTGGCTGGGGCACCCGCGGATACTCCTGGCTGGCGATCTGGGCGAAGATTCCACCCAGGGGTTTGAGGTAGTCGAGCTCGACCTTGCCGAAGCGGGCCAGATCGAGAAAACTCAGCGCCACTGTTTCAGGCACCCCGATCGGCTGGCCGTTGGTGAGGACAACGATGCCGAGCGATTCGCCCGGCAGCAGATACGCCGCCGTGGCGGCACCGAGCTCGAAGCCACCTGAGTGGCTGAGCTGCACGGCGCCCTGGTCGGTGCTGCTCACGTTCCAGCCCAGGCCGTAGAAGCCGGTGCGGTATACCGCTGGATCCCGCGATGGTGCGCTGGCGATCAGCGGGCGGTGGGTTTCGGCCAGAGCGGCTGGGGCCACGATCTGACGGCCGCCGGCCGCGGCTCCCAGGCGCCCTCCCGCCAGCTGCAGCCGCAGCCACTGGGAGAGGTCGCGCGCTGTGGAACTCACCCCACCGGCAGGCGACTGGGCATCAGGGTCCCGCTGGTAACGGGCCACCCAGCGGCGGCTGGCCACTCCCTTTGGGGTCTCCCGGACATGCAGGACGGCGCGGTTGGGGACATCGATCAGATCGGCGTAGCTGGAGCTGGTACGGGCCATGCCCAGCGGGCGATAGAGCCGTTCTCTGGAGAGCTCCTCCCAGCCCTGGCCGCTGGCGTTCGCCGCCGCGATAGCGCCGGCAGTGAAGCCGAAGTTGGTGTAGTTGAAGACGGCCCTGAAGCGATTCCCCAATGGCAGCACCCCCAGTCGCTGGAAGATGGTGGCGCGATCAAAGCCGATGTCCTCCAGCAGGTCGCCGGCATGGTCGGGCAGGCCACTGCGGTGCGAAAGCAGATCCCGCAGGCTCACTTCCTCGGCGATGGCGGCCGGGCCGAGGCGAAAGCCGGGGAGATCGCCGATCACCGGATCGTCCCAGCGCACCCGCCCATCCCCCACCAGGGCTGCCACCACCGTGCTGGCGATCGGTTTCGAGAGCGAGGCCAGCTGAAAGACCGTGTCGGGATCCACTGCCCCGGGCTTGCCGACCTCCTGCAGCCCGTAGCCCTTGAGGAAAACCACCCGGTCGTCGTGGACCACCGCGATGGCCATGCCCGGCACCCCCGTCTGCCGCAGGATCTGCGTGGCGAAGGCGTCCAGCCTGGGCAGCGCCGCAAACACCTTGGCAGTGGTCACCAGTTTCGGCGGCGGCGGCGGACCGCCGGCGGCGGTGGCGGCAGTGGCGTTGACGGTGGCCATCAACAGAGCTGCCGGACTGATCACGCCAACGCCGAGCACCAGGCCCACCAATCGGGGCACCAATCGGTGCCGCAGCAGCATCCGAGTGGCAGTCGGGAGTGGTTGACGCTGCATCACCGAGAACACGGCAAGGACCTCTGCAAGCAGGAAACTTGGTCGGTGACCCGAAAATCCGCAAGGCCTTGGGCCAGTGAGGGGAAACGGTGAGAGCAGATTCAGCTGGCCATAGTCCGGCTCCTACCTCTCCAGCAGTTTCCAGAAGCTCCACTTCGTCGCGAAGGCCTCCCGCAAACGACCCGTGAAACTCTCGTGGCTCTCAACCCCTTGCCACTCATCAATTCTGGCGGACAGCTGCTCGCAGGTGCGCAGATGTTCGGCGGCGTAGCGGTAGCGCTTGGCCCGACCGATCGACAGGGCGAACACCACCATCGCCCGCAGCAACACCGTGGCAGCCAGTGGTTGGTCGGCGCTGAGACGTTCGGCGGCGGGGCTGCAGATCTCGTAGGCCTCCCCGTCCCATTCCGCCCGATGCTCGATCACGTAGCGGGCAGCACGGGGCAGGGCGGGCCAGGCCACCAGGAACTGCAGGGCCAGCAGCGGCAGCGCGTGCCCTTCCGCCAGCTGGAAAGCGCGCTCCTCGGCCTCAGCGTCCTCGAATGCCTCGAGCCGCTTGAGGTACTCGCGCAGGTGGGGGATCGACAGGGTTTTGCTGAAGCTGTGCCAGCGCAGCTGCTGGGCTTCTGTCCCCCGCCCGAGTGCTTCCATCGCAGCGATGCGTGCATCGTCCCAGTCGGGGGAATGCCAGCTGTTCGCGCCCTTGGCGGCGCCATCCAGCACGGCCAGGGCCTGCTCCGGCCGGCCCGCCGCCAGCAGATGACGTGCCACGTCGGCGGCGGTGTTCGGCCAGCTGAGCTGGCTGGCGTTGAACTGAGCCAGATAAGCCTCGACATCACTGCTGCACTCGGCGATCTGCAGCAGGGCGGCATGGCCATCACGGGCGCCCCGGTCGCGGCAGTTTCGCTCCAGCCGCCGCAGCCCCTGCTCGCCCAGGGTCTCGGCCATCGCTGGAATCAGCTGATCGAACTGGCCGTAACCGTCGTCGGCCAGCAGGTCGGCCACCTGCTCCGCCAGGGTTTCAGGCTCCACCTCGGCGGCGGTGGCGATCGGTCCCAGCTCGGCGACCGCCTGCCGGAACACTCCGATGACGGTGCCGGTGCTGTCGGAGCAGCGGTCGATCACCCCATCGGCCAACTGCAGGAAGCGCACCAGCAGATCAAAGGCCAACGGCGGATCCGCCTTGGCGATCGGCCCGCTGATCGCCTGGCGCTGGGCCTCCAGCTCCGCCACCAGGGCCTTGCGTTTGCGGGAATCCACGTAGGTGGTGGAGCGGGCTATGGCCGCGAGGCGCTTGCGCACTTCCTGGGCGGCTTCGCTGGCCCCCTCTGCAGCGGCCAGGGCCAGGCGCAGCCGCCGTTGGACCACGGCATTGCCACTGCTCAGCTCCATCAGCAGCTCGGCGAGGGCAGCCGCCCCGAGTGTTTCCAGGTTTCCGGCGTTGAGGGTGCGCTTGCCGGCCATGGCGTCAGGGGAGCGCAGGGAGCAGGTCGAGCGCTGCCTCGACCCGACAAGATCTGCCCATTGAAGCTGGCTACAGGGTGAGCCGACCAGGCCATGGTGGGAGACCGTTTCCCAGGCGACACCAAGCGATGCCCATGCCCCGCCAACCGATCGTGATCCTCGGTGGCTTCCTGATCAGCCCGGAGGCCTATGCCCCGATGGTCGCCCGGCTCCAGCAGCTGAGCGGCCAACCGGTGCGGCTGGTTGCAGTGGGCAAAGCCGAATGGCTGCTCACTGTCTTCGCCTTCGCCTGGGCGCGGATCCTGGATCGGGTCGCTGCCACTGCGGCCGAGCTGGCCCGGCAGTCCCCCAGCGGCAGGGTGACACTGATCGGCCACAGCTCCGGGGGGATCATGCTGCGCCTCTTCCTGGATAACGCCCCGTTCCAGGGCCGCAGCTACGACGGCAAGGCCCTGGCCGACACGCTGGTGATGCTGGGCAGCCCCCACACGGCGCTCAAGGCCACGGTGCTGCGCCAGATGGTGCAGCGTCGCCTGCCGGGGGCGCCCTTCGCCGATCGGGTGAGGTACCTCTCGGTGGCGGGGAATCTGGATCTGGAGAGCGCCAGCCCCATGGCCCGGCGCCTGGCGCCGACGGCCTACCGCAACAGCAGCGGCGATGCCCTCGACCGTGGCGACGGTCTGGTGCCGGTGGCCTCAGCATTGCTGGAGGGCTCCACCCAGCTGGTGCTGCCCGGCGTGGCCCATGGCGGCGCCTTCGGATCCTGCTGGTACGGCAGCCCGGAAGTGGTGGAGAACTGGTGGGCCCTGGCTCAGGAAACCGGACCGAGCCGTGCTTCCAGCAGCACAGATGATTAGCCGCAGCGGGGGCACTCCACTCGGAGTTGGATCGTTATCACCAGTGTGCGGGGCTGCCAGACCTCTCAAAGATGTTGCCGGAGACGTAAAGGGAAGCTGGAGGCCAGCTTCACACTGAAATCCGAACGACTGATCTGTTGAGTTGACGGATCTGGGGCTGCTTGGTCTGGTGTTTCACGCCGAGAGTCTCAGATCATCGCCAGGCAGAAAGTCTGGTCTTCATGCCTGGAACATTTCTAACTTCTAACAGCTCAGTGCTCATGGCTCATGGCTCATGGCTCACTGCTGGGCAGAAGGAGTTCGTCAGCAGAAAGATCAACGGTGAACGTCAAGGTTTATACAACTGACAGATAAGCAGTCATAAGTAGAAGGTGATCAAGGCGCCTCATCAGCACAAGATCACCTGCATCATGACCGGCAAAGCAATAGCTTCAGCATCTTACAGGCTGATCTTTGCTTGTTCTGGGGCCCGCTGTCCTAGGATTGATTTGATTAACCAAACTCCTGGCGCTTCCCCTTCATGCTGCACGTTGACATCCCCACCCGCGGAGAGATCGAAGCGCTGATGCTCAATCACGGCCCGGCACGGGTCAGCCTGGTCCTGCCGACCACGCCACTGACCCAGGAGGCCCAGGCCGACCGCATCGCCCTGAAAAACCTTGCTGGCGAGGCCATTGAGCAGCTCGCGGCCCACGACAAGCGCGAGGTTCTGGCGATTGAGGAGCTGCTGCACGACCTCATTGACGACGATGACTTCTGGGAGGTCCAGGCCAACAGCCTCGCCGTCTTCGTTTCGCCGGAAGGCCTGCGCAGCTTCCGTCTGCCCAACCACCTCAAGCCAGCCGTGGAGGTCAGCGACCGTTTCCACATACAGCCGCTGCTGCGAACGGTCACCGTGCCCCAGTCGGCCTATGTGCTCGCCCTGACTCAGAACTCGGTGAGGCTGGTAGGGGTCTCCTCCGACCTGCCGGCCATCGAGCTCAGTTTGAACGGCATGCCCAAGGATGTGTCCAGCTCCGCAGGGAAGGCTTCAATCAAGGACCGCGCGCCGAGCGGGCGCCTTCAGGGCTCCGAAGGGATGAAGGTGCACCAGGCCCAGTACGCCCGCAAGATCGACAACGCCCTGCGGGCGCTGCTGACGGGCCGGGAAACCCCGCTGATCCTGGCTGCAACAGAACCGATGCTCTCGATCTACCGCGAGATTCAGTCGTATCCCCACCTCACGCGCGCAGCAATCCCCCACAACCCTGAGACCCAGAGCGATGACGATCTGGCGGCAAGCGCGCGCGCCATCCTTGATGAGCTGTTCAGGGACGAGCTGGCTGAAATCCAGTCGCTCTACACGCTGAGGGCCAGCCAGGATCGGGCCACTTCCGATCTGGAGAAGGTGGCGCGCGCGGCGACCTACGGCGCGGTTCAACTCCTGTTGATCGACATCGACGATGTAAACCCCGGCACCATCGACGACGAAGGGGCTGTGACTTTCGCCGGAAGTCCCAGTGCGAAGAGCTATGGCATCGTCGATGAAATCGCCAGCCGTGCCCTGGTCACCGGTGCAAAGGTGATGGGTGTGCGCAAGGGCGACATCCCTGGTGAGGCCAGCCTGGCAGCGATCCTGCGCTATTCGCTCTGAGACCTCAACGGGGCAGCAGACACTCCAGTTCTCGCAACCGATGCTCCAGGGCCTCGATCTTCTCGAGATAAGTGAGAGCCAGGGCCATGCCAGGAGGGTTGAGCCCGAAGGAATCCCGTAGCTTCACCATCCGCCGCGCCTGGTGGACCGCCCGGGACTGGAAACACCAGCCCGTGGCGGTCTCCCTGATCTCGAACAGGCCGAACTCCACCAGCTCAACCAGCTCGTCGTGGGCAAGGCCCGAGGCCGCCAGCAGCTCCGCCGACTCCACCAGACTGTCGGAGTCCACAGGGATCAGGAGATCGTCAGCCATGGGTCGACTCTCCAGTGTATTGAGGACGGGGTTGGAAGGATGACGCCTCCGCCAGCTCACGATAGAGCTCCTGTTCACGTTCACTGATCTCCGTGGGCAACACGATCTGCAGCACCCCATAGAGATCGCCGGCTCCCTCGCCCCGCTTCGGCAGCCCCTTACCGGCCAGCCGCAGTTTCTGGCCAGCCTGCGCGCCTGGTTTCACCGTCACCCGCACGCGGCCATCGAGGCTGGGCAGCTCGATCTGCGCGCCGAGGGCCGCCTCCCAGGGGGTCACAGGCAACTCCAGGTAGAGGTCATGACCCACCGGCCGGAACAGCTTGTGCGGCAGCACCTGGATCTGCACATACACATCGCCATCGGGGCCACCACCGCTGCCGGGGCCGCCGCGCCCCGGAATGCGAAGCCGCTCCCCGTCGGTCACGCCCATGGGAACCCGGATGCGCACACTGCCGCCGGGCCGATCCAGGGTCACCTGGGTGCCGCGTGAGATCTCTTCGAGCGTCAGCCGGGCCACAGCCTCCACGTCCTGACCTCGGATCGGGAAGTCCATGCCCCGGGCCTGGCGCCGCTGCTGGGAGGCGCGGAATCCCATCTGCTCGAAGAGCTCGGAGAGATCCACCTCCTGGTGGGGCTGGCCCTGCCAGAAGCGGGTGTCCCAGTCCGGAGGCGGCTGGAAGTCCTCGCCGGGGTGATGGCGGCCGAGTTCGTCATAGGCCTGGCGCTTCTCCGGATCGAAGAGGGTCTGGTAGGCCTCGCTGATCTGCTTGAAGCGCTCCTCGGCGCCCGCTTCCTTCGAGATGTCGGGGTGGTACTGGCGGGCAAGGCGCCGGTAGGCCTTCTTGATCTCCTCCTCACTCGCTCCCCGCTCGATGCCGAGGGTCTCGTAGTAGTCCTTGAACTTCATCGGGCTGTCGCACCGGGTGGCCGCTGGGGCCTGGCCCCCATCCTCCCGCGAGCCGCAGAGCGGGAGCAATCAGCAGCGGGGCTTGCCAGGGTGTGGTCTCGAATCGCTCGAGCCGCTGTCCATGCGCGACTTCTGCGCCCTCTACGAGCAGCTTGACCGCAGCCCCGGTACCACTGCCAGGGTGGCGGCTCTTGGGGCCTATCTGGCGGCAGTGGATCCTGCAGATGGGGCCTGGGCCGTGACCCTTCTGCTCGGCAAGCGGCGCAAGCGGCTGATCACCGGCCGGCGGCTGCGGGAGATCGCACTGGCCGCCTCGGCCCTGCCCGATTGGCTTTTCGACGACTGCCACGCCCAGGTGGGCGACAGCGCCGAGACGATCGCCCTGCTGCTGCCGCAGCTGCAGTTGCCCGAGGCCGAGCCGATCGAGCGGCCCCTGGCGGTGTGGATGGGGGAGCGGCTGCCGGCGATCGCGTCGCTGGAACCCAGTGCCCAGGCAGAAGCTGTGCTCAACACCTGGGCAAGCCTGCCAGCTGGCCAGGCCTTCCTGTTCAACAAGCTGCTCACCGGCGGGCTGAGGGTGGGGGTGTCCACGGGCCTGGTGACCCGGGCCCTGGCTCGGGTGGCCGGGCTGGAGGAAGCCGAGATCGCCCAGCGACTGATGGGGGGCCTTGAGCCCAGCGCCGAATCATTCACCTCCCTGCTCGCCCCGGCACTGGAGGGGGAGGCGGTGCCGGCCAGCCGCCCCTTTCCCTTCTTCCTGGCCAGCCCCCTCGATCCGGCCCAGCTGGCGAGCTGGGATCCCAGCCAATGGCGAGCGGAGTGGAAGTGGGATGGCATCCGCGGCCAGCTGATCCGCCGCTCCGGCAGCAGCTTTCTCTGGAGCCGGGGCGAGGAGCTGGTGAACGAGAGCTTCCCCGAGCTGGTGAGCCTGGGTGAAGCCCTGCCGGAGGGCACCGTGCTTGATGGCGAAGTGATCGTCTGGCATCCCGGCGAGGAGCGGCCCCAGGGCTTTGCCGCCCTGCAGCGGCGGCTGGGGCGCAGGAGCGTGGCAGCGAGCCTGCGCCGCCAGTGCCCCATGGCTTTCGTGGCCTACGACCTGCTGGAATCAGCCGGCGCCGACCGGCGCGACGAACCGCTGCGGCAGCGCCTGGAGAGGCTGGAGGAGCTGCGCAGCGCCCTGGCCGACAGCGATCACCCAGAGCGGGGGCGTCTGCGTGGCTCAGCCGCCGTGCCCCTCGGCAGCTGGGAGGAGCTGGAGCAGCAGCGCGGCCGCGCCCGCCTGGTGGGAGCCGAGGGGCTGATGCTCAAGCGGCTGGAGTCGCCCTACAGGTCCGGCCGTCGCCGCGGCGACTGGTGGAAGCACAAGCTCGAGCCGCTCCACCTCGATGCGGTGCTGCTCTATGCCCAGGCTGGCAGCGGCCGCCGCGCCAACCTCTACACCGACTACACCTTCGGCCTCTGGAGCCACCCGCCGGGGGATGCCGACACGAGCGAGCCCCAGCTGATGACCTTCGCCAAGGCCTACTCGGGTCTCGACGATGCCGAGATCGCAGAGCTCGACCGCTGGATCCGCCGTCACACCACCGAACGCTTCGGGCCGGTGCGGGCGGTGGAGCCCCTGCAGGTGTTCGAGCTGGCCTTTGAGGGGCTGCAGCCCTCGAAACGTCATAAGAGCGGCCTGGCGGTGAGGTTCCCGCGCATCAGCCGCTGGCGCCGCGACAAACCGGCGGCGGAAGCCGACAGCCTCGCCACGGCCCTCAACCTGCTGGAGGGCATCAACCACCCGGGCTGATTGGCCGGTACACCGAGCGTCCATCCCCCGGCAGCAGCACCAGCGAGGCTGGATCCAGCACACGGCCGAGGGTCACCTCCGCCTCGGCCGGACCGGGCTCGGAGCCAGGGGCCGGTGGGCGGGTGCCGGGGCTGCCCCCGTCCCAGCGCTCGAGGGACAACACCTGGCCATCAGGGCCCTCGTAATCGCCGTAGCGGCAGCCGCTCAGCCTCCGGTTCATCGTCCGGGAACTGGAGCTCACCGCAGCGCGGCCCTGCTCCTTGAGCTGGTAGGTAACTCCCTCCCACGTGATCTGGGCGGGGAAGGGCAGGGGCTGACGATCCAGTTCCAGAGCCAGTTCAGCCGGCCCCCGCTCCAGCCAGCTCACCTCCAGCCAGTCGTCTTCGCAGACGCTGAGCCAGCGACCCTCGCTGCCGTCGCGCAGGAGATACTCCAGCCACTGAAAACCCTCCTCGTCGTAGAGCAGGCGGTCTTCCACCATCCAGTCGCGGCCGCCCGTCTGCACGATGTCGCCGGTGCGCAGATCGAAGAGGGTGCGCTCCAGCGACTCCTGGGGCAGGTTCGCCCCCGACCGCTGGCGTTGTTTCTGCAGCTGGCGCAGGCCCCACGCCGCCAGCAGCAGCAGCACCAGCAGAACCCAGACGCCCATGGGCATGGCCTCGGCCCGGAGCCTGACGTCCGGAGAAGCTCAGCCTATCGATCACCGCCTGAAGGGGATCAGTCCTGCCGCCAGAGGGGCTGGCGCTGATATCGATCCAGCACCGGCCGAGTCAGTCGGTTCGGCAGCACTTCCACACCCTCCGGGGGTCGCAGATCCCTGGGCAGCACGAATAGCCTCTCCAGCTGGGCGCGATCGAACCAGCGCCCCTCAAACGGCGGAGTTGCCAGCTGCAGGCTCCGGCCGGGGCGATGGGCCAGCACGAACCCCCATGGCCCGAAACTGGGCACATCGACGCTGTAGGGGCGCGTGATCAGATTCAGCTCGGCCCTGGTGGCCTGAATCGATGCCATCACCTTCGGCGTGAAGAACGGGGTGGAGGCCTGGGTCACCAGCAAGCCGCCGGGCGCCAGCCGCTCCAGCAGGCGCCCATAGAACGTGACGCTGTAGAGCCGCGCCACGACAGGGCTGTCGGGGTCGGGGAAGTCGGCGATCACCACGTCGTAGGGGGCCTTCAGGCGTCGCACCAGCTCGAACGCATCACCCACGTACGTGTGCACCCGCGGGTCTTCAAGGCTCGCCTGGTTGAGGCGGCGCAGGAAGGGATGGGCCCGTGCCAGCTGCAGCATCTGCGGATCCAGTTCCACCAGATCGAGCCGGCGCACCCCCGGCCAGCGCAGGATCTCCCGGGCCGCCAGCCCATCGCCGGCCCCCAGCAGCAGCACCCGCTCAGGCTGGCCGTGCAGCGCCAGGGCTGGATGCACCAGTGCCTCGTGATAGCGGTATTCATCCAGGCTGGAGAACTGGAGGTTCCCGTCGAGAAACAGGCGCAGATCACCGCGACGGCTGGTGAGCACGATGCGCTGATGGCGCGACTGAACCCGCCCCACCACCGGGTCGTCATAGAGGCCGTCCTCGATCCGATTGCCAAGGGGCACCAGCGCCCAGGCAGCCAGGGCGGCCAGGGGCAGGGCACCGCTGAGCGGCCAGCGCCAGCGACGGCAACTCGGGAAAACCCAGCACAGCACCGCACTGCTGATCAGGGGCACCATCGCCAGCAGTCCCGCGGTGGGCAGCAGGCCGAAGACCGGCAGCAACAGCAACGGAAAGAGCAGGGAGCCCAGCAGGGCGCCGAGGTAATCAAGGGCCAGCACCCGGGCCAGGGCCGTGCGCAGGTGCTGCTGGCTCTCCAGCAGCCGGGTGAGCAGAGGCACCTCCATGCCCCCCAGCACCCCCACCATCACCGTCACCACCACCAGGACAAGCCAGAGCGGGCCATCGACGCTGAACACAGCGAACAGCGCCAGCGGGCCCAGCAGGCAGAGCGGCGAGAGGCAGATCTCCACCAGCAGGAACGCGCCCAGGAGTCGCTGCATGGGCCGCTCGCCGCCATCCACGAACTGGCTGAGCCAGGCCCCCAGCCCCATGGCCGCCAGGAAGGTGCCGATCACCACCCCCGTGGCCAGGGCCGCGTCACCGAGCAGATAGCTGGCCTGGGTGACCAGCATCAGCTCCAGCACCAGTCCCACGCTGGAGGAGAGCGCCGCGGTGACCAGCAGCACCCGCACCTGCAGCGCTGAAAACGGCGGCATGCCTACTTGGCCGTCCCGGGGCCGCGGCCCTGGAAGCGCGACCAGTCGCGCGGCCGCTCGCGGTTCAGCCAGCGGCCGTTGAGGCCACTGCCGCGCCAAGTCGTCGCACCGGAGGCCGAAGGGGTGCCGTCATCCCCAAGCCGGTAGAGCAGCGGCCGGGTCACCGCGGTGGTGGTGCCCATAGCCACCGCCGACAGGGTGAGCACAAGAATCAGCGTGCGCTCCACCGTCATCGCGGCTGCTCCTCGCCAGGGCCCGCCAGCGTTCCGACCCGGGCCAGCGGCGGGGCCGCCACCGGAAACGCGGGGAGAACTCCATCCTCCAGCACCAGCTCACACCACTCGATCTCCCAGGGCTCGCCGCCGTCCTCGATCCGCTCTGGCAGATCAAAGCGGAACCGCAGGCCCTGCGGCTCGCCCACCTGCAGATAAAACGTCTCCACGAGGGTCAGCCAGTGGTCGCCGTCCTCGCTGGAGCCATGGAACGGCGCGAGGCTGCGCTGCTCGCTGAGCCGGCAGCGGCCCAGCGCGTCGCTCACCGTGAGCGTGAGCTGGACGGCTGGCAGATCTGCCAGCGGCGGTCGGTCGTTGATGGGGCGCTCCCACCAGGCCCGCAGCTCCAGCCGTAGCAGCCCCGACCCGCCGACGCGCAGCCGCAGCCCCAGCCGCGCCTCCTCCACCCGCCGCATCCGCTGCAACTGCCAGCCCCGGTACACCGAAGCCTGAAGAATCAACACCATCGCCAGACTCACCATCGCGGTGAACAGCAGCAGCGGGGCGTCGACGGTGTGGTTGCGCACCTCCAGCCGCAGCGTGATCGGCTCGGTGCGGGGCAGCCCGGCGCTGTCGAGCAGGTCCGCGAGCGTGAGCCGCAGGCGGTGGGGTCCCCCCGTGCGGGGCCGCAGGGCCACGGTCATGGCGGCTTCGCTCTCATCCCCGGTAAAGGTGGCACCCTCCTCGACCCAGGTGACCGTCTGCCGCCATCCCTCCTGGCTGAACTGCAGAACTACCGTGCCGGCCAGATCGAGCAGGTCCGCATCGAGCTCCATCGCGGTTTCGGGCGGCAGCTCCGCCTGCAGACTGATCCTCGGAAAGCCCAGATACCCACCGCGCAGCTCGAACGGGGCGCTCAGCACCGGCTCGTCGGGCGCCAAGGCGATGACCTGGCGCTGGGTGGGCACCAGGGCCGAAGCCGCCAGAATCAGCAGCGGAACCATCGGCAGAAGACCGGCCAGCAGGGGCCAGGTCACCCCCTGGTTAGCGTGGCGTCCGGTCTCAGGGGAGTCGATGGACAAGCCGCTGCTCCAGCTCCTGCTGACGGTCGGGTGGACCATTGTCGGAGTCATCCTCATCTACGGGGGCCTGTTGCTGTTCGACAAGCTCTCCCCGATCGACTACCGAGCCGAGATCCGCAAGGGCAACGTGGCCGCCGGCGTGGTGCAGGGAGCCGTGATCCTGGCCATCGCCGCGGTGGTGGTGGGCATCCTCACCACCTGATACGGCACCTCTGCCTTGGCCTCCCAGAGCGCCGCGCTTGAGCCGATCGAGGCCTGGTTCCGCCAGAAGGGCTGGCGGCCCCTTCACTTTCAGCGCCAGTGCTGGAAGGCGTACCTGCGCGGACAGAACGGTCTGATCCAGGTGCCCACCGGCGCCGGCAAAACCTATGCGGCGGTGATGGGACCGATCGCCGCGATGCTCGCGAACCCGGCTGCCGGCCTGCGCCTGCTCTATCTCACACCCTTGCGGGCCCTCAGCCGCGATCTGGCCCTGGCGATCCGAGAGCCGATCGAGGCCATGGGCTGGCCGCTGACGCTGGGCATCCGCAACGGCGACACCGCCAGCAGTGAACGCAGCCGGCAGCTCAGGCAGCCTCCCCAGATCCTGATCACCACGCCGGAATCACTCTCGGTGCTGCTGGCGAACCGGGCGGCAGCGCAACTGTTTGCGGGCCTCGAGGCGGTGGTGCTGGATGAATGGCACGAGCTGATGGGCAGCAAGCGCGGCAGCCAGACGGAGCTGGCCCTGAGCTGGCTGCGAGGGCAGCGCCCGGGACTGCGGACCTGGGCGATCAGCGCCACCATCGGCAACCTGGAGGAGGCCGCCCATGCGGCTGTGGGTGTTGGCGCAGGCGAGGACCCCCTGCTGGTGTGCGCGCGGGTCAAGCGGCACACCGAGATCCGCAGTCTGCTGCCCGAATCGATCGATGGCTTCCCCTGGGGTGGGCACCTGGGCCTGCGCATGTACGAGGAACTGGTGGCGGCCCTGGATCCAGCCATCTCCACGCTTCTGTTCACCAACACGCGCAATCAGTCGGAGCGCTGGCACCAATGTCTGCGCTACTCCTGCCCGGAGATGGAGGGGGCGCTGGCCCTGCACCACGGCTCGATCGACCGGGCCGAGCGGGAGGCGATCGAGGCGGGGGTCAAGTCTGGGGCGGTGCGCTGGGTGGTCTGCACCAGCTCTCTCGATCTGGGGGTCGACTTCCAGCCGGTGGAGCGCGTGGTGCAGATCGGCAGTGCCAAGAACCTGGCGCGGCTGCTGCAGCGGGCCGGCCGCTCGGCCCACAATCCCGGCGGCACCTCCCAGGTGCTGTTCATGCCCACCAACGCCCTCGAGCTGCTGGAGGTGTCGGCGATGCGGCGGGGGCTGGCGGAGGGGCTGGTGGAAACCCGGCGGCCGCCGGTGGCGCCGCTGGATGTGCTGCTGCAGCACCTCACCAGCCTGGCTTGCGGGCCGGGCTTCGAGCCGGAGCGGGAGTTGGAGCGGGTGCGCAGCAGCTGGAGCTACCGCGACCTCGATGGGGCCAGCTGGCAGTGGTGCCTGCGCTTCCTGGAGCACGGCGGCGACTGCCTCGGCGCCTATCCCCGCTACCGCAAGCTGGAGCGGGAGGAGCCCCCTGGTGCCGTCCCAGCCACGGGCGCGCCCGTTCTGTTCCGGGTCAAGGATCCCGTAATCGCCCGCCTGCACCGGCTGGGGATCGGCACGATTACCTCCAGCAGCTCGATCAACGTCAAGGTGGTGCGCGGCGCCACCCTCGGTCATGTGGAGGAGGGCTTCGTCTCGCGCCTGAAGCCGGGCGATGTGTTCTTTTTTGCCGGGCGGCAGCTGGAGTTCGTGCGGCTGCGCGACATGACCGCTCTAGTGAAGGCCAGCACCCGCAAGAGCCGCACAGTGCCCGCCTGGGCCGGGGGCCAGATGGCCCTCTCCGACCTGCTCAGCGTTCACCTGCGGCGGGAAGTGCACCGCTGTGCCGGCGCCATCCAGGCCACCGATCCGGCAGCAACCAGCGGCGAAAGCCTTCAGCTCGACACGGACGAACTACGGGCCCTCGAGCCCTTGCTGCGCCGCCAGGCCGACCTCTCGCGCCTGCCGCGTGAGGATCAGTTTCTGGTGGAGGTGACCCGCAGCCGCGAGGGCAGCCATCTGTTCGCCTATCCCTTCGAGGGGCGCTTCGTGCATGAGGGTCTGGGCTTCCTCTGGGCCGGGCGGCTCACCCGGATCCAGTCGGCCACGATCACGGTGTCGGTGAACGACTACGGCTTCGAGCTGCTGGCTCCCCGCGGCTACCCCTTCGAAGCGCTCTACGAGGACTGGAGCGATGCCCTGCTCGATCAGGCGGGGCTCGAAGCGGATCTGGAGGCTTCGATCAACCTCTCCGAGCTCTGCCGCCGCCGCTTCCGCTCCATCGCCCAGATCGCCGGACTGGTGGTGGACGGCTTCCCGGGGCAGAAAAAAAGCGGCGGCCAGCTGCAGATCAGCGCTGCTCTGCTCTTCGATGTCTTCAGTCGACATGAACCCGGCAACCTCCTGCTGGAGCAGGCCCGCCGCGAAGTGATGGACGAGCAGCTGGAACTGGGGCGCCTGCGCCAGGCCCTTGAGCGCCTCAGCAGCGCTCAGCGCTTGCTGGTGCGCACCCCGCGGCCAGGGCCCTTCGCCTTCCCTCTGCTCGTGGAGCGCCTCAACAACCGCATGAGCAGCGAGTCGGTGCTGGAGCGGGTGCAGCGGCTGGTGGCAGAAGCCAGGAAGGCGGAAGACGACGGCTGAACGACGAGAGTGGGCGCCGCTGGGCTGGGCTCCATGACCATGGCGATCACAATCCAGCTGCTGCTGGTGGCTGGCTGGCTGGCGGCCTTCGGGCTGCTGGTGCTGCTGCTGGCCCTGGAGCTCACCATGGGGCGCGCCCCGCGCCTGGGGGCCACGGAAACCAGCCCCGCTGGAGCTTCCACGGGTGCAGCTGAGGCCAGCGGTCGCGACTTCCTCAGCGTGATCGTGCCTGCTTACAACGAGGCCTCCAGGATCGAGAGCTGCGTGGGCGCCCTGCTCGCAAGCGAGCTGCAGGGGCTGGGCTGGCGGCTGATTGTGGCCGACGATGACTCCAGCGACGGCACAGCCGAAGGGCTGGAGGCGCTGATCGAGGCCGGCACCTTCCCATCACCGCCCCTGCAGGTGCTGCGCTGCGGGCCCCGCCCCGTCGGCGAACGCTGGAGCGGCAAGAACTGGCCCTGCAGCGAAGCGGTACGGCTGCTGAGCCAGCACCCCACTCCCGAAGCTGGCCCGCCCCCGACGGAGTGGCTGCTGTTCGTTGATGCCGATGTGACCGTGGCGCCGGCGGCTCTGGCCAGCGCCGTGGCCGAGGCGCGCCGCAGCGGTGCCGATCTGCTCACTCTCGCCCCGCGAATCCGCTGCGGCTGCCTGGCCGAATGGGTGGTGCAACCGATCGTGGTGGCGCTGCTGGGACTGGGCTTTCCGATCGCCCGCGCCAACGACCCCAGCAACCCCACCGCCTTCGCCGCCGGACCGTTCATGCTCTTCCGCCGCTCCAGCTACGAGGCCATCGGCGGGCATCGTGCCCTGGCGGCGGAAGTGGTGGAAGATCTCGCCCTGGCGCGGGCCATCAAGGAGCGGGGTTTAAGCCTGCGCTACCTGCTCGGCGTCGACCTGCTGGAGCTGCGCATGTACCCAGATTTCAGTGCGCTCTGGGAGGGCTGGACCAAGAACTGGCATCTCGGCCTGAACCGCAACCCCCTGCTCACCCTGGCCAGCGGTGTTGTGGTGCTGAGCCTGTTCAGCGGCCCCTGGCTGCTGCTGCTGTTGGCGGGGCTGCAGGCGATCCGGCAACCCTTGGCCTGGCCGTCGTTGCTCTCGCCGGCCCTGGCAGGGGTGGGCCTGCAACTGGCGCTACGGCTCTGGAGCCGCTGGCGCTTCAGGCTCGACCTGCGTTACTGGTGGCTGAGCTGGCTGGGGGGTTTGGTGATTGCCGCAATCGCTCCAGTCTCGATCTGGAAGGTCAGCACAGGACAGGGCTGGACCTGGCGAGGACGTTCGCTGGCCTGAAGCTGCAGCAGCTGGCGGGTTGCTCAGGCCTGGATCAGGCCTTGCTGAGCTTCTTGACGATCCAGCTCATCAGCACCAGGGAGCCCACCAGGGCAATCAGCAGGGCGATGATCATGGGGGGAGGCCGTCTGGCGTGATTATGTCGGGTCGCAGAGAAGCGAATCCACCAATACGGTTCGATCCCGCAGCAGCCGAGCCACCGTGAGGTTGCTTACGGGTTGATCGTGGCCGGCCTCCAGCAGCCACTCGGCCATTTCCATCCGCAGGGCATAGGCCTCTTCGAATTGATCCCGGCTCTCGAGGGCGTGCAGGCGGCACTCAAGCCAGTGGAGGGTTTCGCCCGGAAGCTGGCGCTGGAGGCGTCGTCTGGTCACAGGGCTCTCCATCTCTTGCTGAATCCTGGCGGAGCGCGGCAGCTTTGGTGTAGCAGCTGGAACACATCTGGTTGGACACTGGACACAGCTGGATGTCGTCGATGCGCCACCGTTGCCTCGGGCCTGCCCTGTTGATCACCACGCTGCTGGCGGGCCCAAACGGGGTGTGGGCGACTGGCCTCACCAACGACACCCGCCACGACTGCCGGCTGTGGCGGAACAGCCGCGGCCTTGAGCGGGTGGAGATCGCCAACCGCCTCGGTGCCACCAACCTGCTCACAAAAGAGCACAACTTCGCCGTGCACACACCTGGAGCAACGCGAAGCCTTTACAGCAGCTCCGACATCCGACGGCTCTGCGCGCTGCTGTGAGGCCCTGACGGATCCTGCCGCCAGTGCGGAGCCTGCGGCCTTGGCGAGCCTGCCTAACCCGCCACAAGCCAGCGCCCCCCCGCCCCCAGGGCCAGGGCCGCGGCGCTTCCCCACCACAGAGCCGTCCGGCTGTTCAGCAGCAGGCGGCGCAGCAGCACCAGCGACCCGCCGACCCCCAGCAGCAGCACCAGGCTCTGGCAGAAGGCAATCACGTGAGGATCGGCGCTCCAGCTGGGCAGCGGCTGCTGGAAGCTGACCGGCAGCAACCGGCCCGCTTCCGCCATCCCCACCGGCAGGTGCCGCGCCAGCAACAGCGCCCAGAGCAGGGGCAGCAGGCCATAGAGCCCGAGGCGAAGACGCCGGGCGGCCCGCTCCGGCGGTGTCAACCAGCTCCCGATCCGAAGCGCAAGCAGGGCCAGGGCAGAAGGCAGCGCCAGAGCCAGGACGGCAAAGGCCAGGCGCGGCAGAAAGGGGCCCGCCTGCAGGCTGTCGGGGGCCAGGGGCAGCCACCCCAGCAGCCGATCCCAGAACTTCAGGCAGACGCCGCCGGCGAGCACCAGGATCAGACCAGCCTCACCGTCGGGTGGAGCCATCTCCCGCTGCAGATCGGCCGCGGGTGGGCGCAGGCTCAGCTGCACGGAGCGATGCGGGCAGGCCTGGGCGCAGGTGAGACAGAGCACGCAGTTGCGGTTGTCGTCGAGGTGAGCCGGGTGGGTGCCGAGCGGGCAGCCGGCCGTGGCCAGTCCCTCCCCATCGGCGGGACCGCCCTTGAAGCAGGCATAGGTGCTGCAGCTGCCGCTGCAGGTGCCCACCTGGGCGCGCAGCTCCAGAACTGAGAGCTTGGCGAACAGACCGTTCATCCCCCCCACCGGGCAGAGATAGCGACACCAGAACCGCTTTTCGAAGCGCACCGAACCGATCACAGCCCCGGCGGTGATCAGCAGTAGCAGACAACTGCTCAGCCGGGCGCTGTTCTCCAGATCTGCCAGCTCCTCCCAGAGCAGGATCGCGGCAAAGCCGGCTGCCAGGGCAGGCGCGGCCCAGCGGTCGGTTTCCCCCCTCGGCCAGCGGGATGGCTGCCAGCCCAGGGCAGCCGCCAGCCGCTGGCTGATCTCACCCCAGACCATGAACGGGCAGAAGGAGCACCAGATGCGGCCCACCAGGGGGTAGCCCAGCAGGATCAGGGGCCACCACCAGGCCCAGAACAGCGTCAGTGCCCCGCTGTGGGCGCGGTCCTGGGGTCCCAGCCACAGCCACAGGTTCACCAGCACGAACACCCAGCTCACCAGGCCGAAGAGCAGGGCGTTCCACAGCTTCGGTGAGCGCATCCAGGGGCGCAGGGCCGGCTTCCAGCGCCAGAGGTCGAAGCGGGGGCGACTCTGGCGGGAGGGTCGCCAGAACACGTCCTCCGGCAGCTCCGGGGGCGGATCTCCCTCAGCCGGAACCGGCAGTTGACGCAGGGCCCGCTCCACCAGGTCTTCAAGCTCGCGCACGTTGCCGGGGAAGTCGTGGGTCTGCAGGCGGCGGACCAGCTCCGCCCCCGCCACCGGCGCCGTCGGCCAGCCCAGGGCGCGACTCTTGAGGCGCAGGTCGTAGCGCAGCCAATCGCCGAGGTCCTGGCGCCGCACCCGCAGCGGCGGCACCCGGATCAGCGTGCAGACCCGCTCGAAGCCGGGCACCACCGCCTCGGTGGTGAAGAAGACCCTGCCGGTGAAGTGGTGGGGAGCTTCGGCGGGATCCGGCGCCTGCCAATGGCCACTCTTAGCCAGCTCCAGCAGGGCGGGCAGCAGCTGGGGATCGACCCGATCGAGCTTGTCGATCAACAGGGCGCCCACCTCGGGGTTGTCCAGGAAGGAGCCCTCCCCGCCACGGCCGGCAGCCCCGAAGAGCTCGGCACCATCTCCACGCAGCAGCGCCCCGTCGAGGCGCACCATCAGCTGCCGCCGGGAGGAGGAGCCGAAGTGAATCAGGGCGGCGATGTTGTCCTTCTCCAGCCCAGGTTCACCGGTGATCAGCAGCGGGCCACCGAGCGGGTCCTGGGAGGCCGTGCGCACCGCCTCACGCAGGGAGCGGGCATAGCGGCTGTCTCCAACGATGCCGCGACGGGCGCGGCCCACCAGATGGGGAGCCAGACGGAGCAGGCTGTCGGCCACTGGCGCTTCGTCCCCATGAGGCTCCATTCTGCGGCGAAGGTTCCAGCTCCCCCCAACCCATGACCCTCACCCTCTACGGCGGTCTCCGCTCCAGGGCGTCCATGCCCCGCTGGTATCTGGCCGAGAAGGGGATTCCCTACAACTGGCGCCTGCTCGACATGCAGGCCGGAGAGCACCGGCAGGAGGCCTTCCTCGCCATCAATCCCTTCGGCAAAGTGCCGGCCCTGGAGGACACCGGCGCCCAGGACCCGCTCGGAAAACCCCTGCGCCTGTTCGAGAGCGGCGCGATCCTGCTCTACCTCGCCGATCGCTATGGCAAGGAATTCACCAGCCCAGAGCAGCGGGCCCTGGCCGAGCAGTGGGTGCTGTTCGCCAATGCCACCCTGGCCACTGCCCTGTTCGTGGAATCGGCCCGGGAGCGGGAGTTTCCGCGGCTGATGGCCGCTCTCGACCAACGCCTGGCCGATGGCCAGGCGTTGGTCGGTGCGGCCTGGGGTGTGGCCGACTGCGCCGTGAATGCCCACCTGGCCTACCTGCCCGTCTTTTTCCCCCAGCTCGATCTGAGCCCCTACCCGGCGGTTCAGGCCACGATCGAGGCCACCCGCGCCAGGCCCGCCTATCAGGCAGCGATGGCCACGGACTGAGCGGGCGGCGTGATGGTGGACCACCCCCTCGATCGGGCACCCTTCCACTGGCGGGGGCAGCGGCTGGAGCTGCTGGCGGCAAAGGCGCTCTGGGATCCCGAGCAAAAGCTGCTGCTGGTGGCCGATCTGCACCTGGGCAAGGCCGAGACCTTCCAGAGCCAGGGCATCGCCCTGCCCAGCGACGGGGATGCGGGCACCCTCAACGCCCTGCTGACCCTGGCCCACGTCTGGCGCCCGCAGGAAGTGGTGGTGCTGGGCGACCTGATCCACAGCCGGCTGGGCCTCACCGCCGAGCTGCGCCAGAAACTCAGGGCCCTGCCCCAGCTGCTGGGCTGCCGACTGCGGCTGATCGGCGGCAACCACGAACGGGGCAGCTGGATCGAGGGGCTGCCCCAGGAACCGGCCATGGCCCGGGGAAGCCTCTGGCTGAGCCATGGTCCCGAAGATCAGCCCCCACCCGGGTCAACCGATCGTCTGCACGTCTGCGGCCACCTGCACCCTGTGGCGCTGATCGGTGACCGCAGCGATCGCCTGCGCCTGCCCTGCTTCAGCTACGACGAAGGGGTACGGCGCCTGGTGCTGCCCTCCTTCGGGCAGCTCACCGGCGGACATCCCTGCGATCGGCGCGAGCAGATCTGGCTGGTGGCTGACGGGGCGATCGTGCCCTGGCAGGCGCTCAGCCCTCAGCCGCCAGGGCGCGCACCACATCGCCGCGGGTGAGCACCCCCACCACGGCTTCGCCCTCACGCACGAACAGCCGCTGGGTGGAGCGGTCGTGCAGCAGCTTGGCGGCCGCGGCCAGCGACACCTCAGCGCTGCAGCTATGGGGGTGGCGGTTCATCACATCAGCCACCGTGTTGCCCAGCACCTGGTGCACCTGCTTGTCCCAGTCGAGGGGGTTGCGCAGATAGATCACGGCGTCGAGCAGCATCACGTAAGGGCCGGCATCAAAGCCGCTTTCGCGCACCATCAGGTCCTGCTCGCTCAACTCGCCGATCAGGGCCCCGTGCTCGTCAAGCACGGGCAGGCCGCTGATGTGGTGATCACTCATCAGCTTCACCGCCTCCTGCAGCAGCGTGGTCGGTGTCACCGACAGCACGGGTGTGGACATCGCGTCGGCCACCCGTACGGTTCCTGGGGTGTCGGGGGTCATCGGTGCAGAGCGTCTGCAAGGGTTCTAGGCCAGCGTGGGGGCACGCCCAGGCACGGCCGCGATGACCCCTTTCGCACCTGAATCCGATGGCGGGCAGCCCGCCGCGCCCCTGGCTCGCCGCCTGGCCGATGCACTCACCGTTGCCCGGGCCTTCCTGGGACTGCCGATCCTGTTGGCCCTCGGCGCCGGCCAGGCGGGCCTGGGCTGGGCCTTGCTGCTGCTGGGCGGGTTCAGCGACTGGGCCGACGGCTGGCTGGCCCGGCGCTCTGGCGGCGGCTCGGTCTGGGGAGCACGGCTCGACCCCCTCACCGACAAGATCCTGATCAGCGCTCCCCTGCTCTGGCTGGCAAGGGAGGGGACTCTGCCTCTCTGGGCGGTGTGGTTGCTGCTGGCGCGGGAGCTGCTGATCTCCGGCTGGCGGGCCGGTCAGGACAGTGGTGGACCGGCCTCGAGTGCTGGCAAGGCCAAGACCGTGCTCCAGTTCGCCGCCCTGCTGCTGCTGCTCTGGCCCCAGTCCTGGCCCCTGGCCAGCGGTATGCGCGGCCTGGGCTGGTGGTTGTTCTGGCCGTCGCTGCTGCTGGCGCTCAGCTCCGGGTTGGGCTACCTCGGTGTGGGCCTCAGCCGGCCAGCAGGGCCTCGTCGGAGCTGAAGTCGGGTGTGGTGGGGCCGCGCAGGGCGTAATCGTTGCTGAAGCTGTCAGCCAGGCCGGCTTCGAGATCGAAGGCGGGCGACCAGGCCAGCTCGCGCTGCACCCGGTGGATGTCGGTGAGGAAATGGGCCAGGCGCAGGGGAAAGGCCTTTCGGGCTTTTTTGTCGAGCCCCGAGGGATCAAAACTGCGGATCTCCACCGCCGCCGGGTCGACGCCGCAGGCCCGCGCCGCCGCGGCCACCAGGCCCCGGAAAGTGACGCCCTGGGCCCCGCTGCAGTTGTAGATGCGATTGGCCGCAGCCTCCACATCCAGGCAGCGGGCCATCGCCGTGGCCAGATCCCTCACATGACCCAGTTGGGTGATGGTGGTGCCATCCCCGGGCAGGGGCACATGCCGGCCGTGGACGATTCGATCGAAGAACCAGCTCTCGACCGGGTTGTAGTTGCCGGGTCCATAGATGTAGGTGGGGCGGAAGCTGGTGAAGGGGATCGCCTGCTGCCGCAGCCAGGTCTCGGTGTCGAGCTTGCCGGCATGGCGACTGGCCGGATCGGTGGCGGCCTGCTCATCCAGGGGCCAGAGCTCGCTGTCGGCATAGACCCCGGCGGAGCTGACGTAGACGAAGCGGTAGCTGGGTGCTCCGGTGCGCTCCACCACGGCCTCGCTGTCGGCGCCGCTGCGACCGCTGCTGTCGATGATCACGTCGAAGCTGCGGCCTTGCAGCTGGGCGAGGTCCTCAGCGGAGGTTCGATCGCCGACCAGATGCTCCAGATCCGCCGGCACGGGATTGCGGCCGCGGGTGAACAGGGTGATGGCATGGCCGGCCTCCTGCAACTGGGCCACCAGGGGCTTGCCGATGAAACGGGTGCCACCCATCACAAGGATCTTCATGGGGCGCTTGGCCGTACTGGGGCCATTCAAGCGAGCCATGGAGGCCCTACCCAAAAGAGCCACAGTGGACGCGGTCCTGAGCGACATCTGATGACGCGCTTCGCCGAACTGCTGCGTTCCCTGAACAACCTCGAGCTGCTGTCCGCCATCGGTCGCAGCGGAGGCGATCTGGGTTCGGTGGCGGATCTGGTCGACAACCTGATCGACAGCCCCCAGATGGCGGAATGCGTTCGGCGCTTCTGTGCTTTGCCCGGCGGCGCTGAGCTGATGGATGGGCGCTACCCACCCCTCCAGCCCGATATCGACTCACTGATCCAGCTGCCTGAGGGCAGCCTCGGCCACAGCTACGCCCAACTGATCCGGCAGCTCAACTACGACCCCGAGTTCTTCCGGCCACGTCCGGTCGACACCGAAGCCCGCTGGCTGACTCAGCGCATCGCCACCACCCACGACATTCATCATGTGGTGAGCGGCTTCGGCACCGCGGCGGTGGGGAGAGCGGCGTACTGGCGATCACCGCCTGCCAGATCGGCTTCCCGGCCTACGTGCTGCTCACCACCGCCGGCCAGCTGGCCAGCTTCCGGCTGCAGCTTGAGCGCTTCGAGCTGCTCAGCCGCGCAGTTGCCCATGGAATGGCGATCGGCCACAGCGCTTCCTGCCTGGCGCTTGCCCGGTGGGAGGAGGGATGGGAGCGACCCGTGGCCGACTGGCGACTGGAGCTGGGAATCACCGATCCTGCCGACCATAAGCCCTACGGGCTGGGAGTGGCCTCCAACCAGCCAGGATGAGCCGCTAACACGGCTCAGTCCGCCCCGCCATGCAGATCATTCCTGCCATCGACCTGCTCGACGGCCACTGCGTGCGCCTGCATCAGGGCGACTACGACCAGGTGACCCGCTTCAGCGATGACCCCGTGGCCCAGGCCCTGGCCTGGCAGAGGCAGGGCGCCGAGCGGCTGCATCTCGTCGATCTTGATGGCGCCCGCAGTGGCAGGCCCGTCAACGATGCCGTGGTGCGCGCCATCACCGCTGCCCTCACGATTCCGGTGCAGCTGGGCGGCGGTGTGCGCACTGCAGAGCGAGCCGACGACCTGCTGGCCTGCGGACTCGATCGGGTCATCCTCGGCACCGTGGCGATCGAGCAGCCGGAGCTGGTGCGGGAACTGGCGGCCCGCCATCCCGGCCGCATCGTGGTGGGAATCGATGCCCGCAACGGCCTGGTGGCCACCCGGGGCTGGATCGAGGAGAGCCGCACCGTGGCCACCGAGCTGGCCGCCAGCTTTGAAGGCAGCGGCGTGGCGGCGATCATCAGCACCGACATCGCCACCGACGGCACTCTGGCCGGGCCGAACGTGGAGGCGTTGCGGGCCATGGCCAGCGCCAGTTCCGTGCCGGTGATCGCCTCGGGCGGCGTGGGCTCGGTCACCGACCTGCTTGCCCTGCTCAGCCTGGCCCCACTGGGTGTGGAAGGGGTGATCGTGGGCCGAGCGCTGTACGACGGCAGTGTCGACCTGGGCGAAGCCCTGCAAGCGGTGGGATCCGCGCGGTTGCAGGACCCTGTTGATGCCTCGTACTGCTGATCGAAGCGAGCTCACCCCACAGGCGACACAAACCGATCGAGCGTGGCCCTTAACATAGAGATCACCTCGTGTTGACCTCCACTCCGTGTCTGTCGCCCTCACCACCACAACCGTGCCGGTGAGCTCCGGAGCGACCCGATCAGCCGGCGAAGGCTCAGCCTCAGCTAACGGCGAAAGTGCTCTGCAGGAATCAGCCCCGGCCGACCTGCGCGTCACGGTGGCCCAGGCGTTCAGGCGCTGTCGTGATCTGGGCATGCGCCTTAGCCGCCAGCGGCGAATGGTGCTGGAACTGCTGTGGAGCGATCGGCGTCACCTCAGTGCCCGTGACATCTTTGAGCGCCTCAATACCCAGGGCCGCAACATCGGCCACACCTCCGTCTACCAGAACCTCGAGGCCCTCCAGTCCGCTGGTGTGATCGAGTGCCTTGACCGCGCCAGCGGCAGGCTCTATGGCTACCGCAGCGATCCCCACAGCCACCTCACCTGCCTGAATAGCGGCGAGATCCAGGACCTCGATGTGGTGCTGCCCGAGGAGCTGGTGCAGCAGATCGAGGATCTCACTGGTTACAGCATCGAGTCGTACACCCTTCAGCTCTTCGGCCGCCACAGGCCCTGATCAGATCCAGGCCCTGGAGTTTCCAGCCTGCGCTCGTTACCTTGAGTGCATGAACTGGAACGGCGCGTGACTGAGCCTGCGGCTGCCCATGGGGCTGCCGGGATCCCCAGCGTCCAGGTGCTGCTGCTGGCTCAGCCGCTGCTGCGTCAGGGCCTGAGCCGCTTGCTCAAGGAAGCGAGCCCCCCCTGCCGGGTGGCGGGCGAACCCTCCGAACTCGAAGGCGCCCCCCAGCTGGTGATCTGGAGCCTGGAGGCCCCGATCCATCCCAGCAACCTGCTGCTGGAGCTGGAGCGGCTGGAGCAGCGCTGGTTACCGGCGCCCCTGCTGCTGTTGATCCCCGCCCAGCCCGGCTGCAGCAGTGAATGGCTCCTGCAGCTGCCGGCCGCCGGACTGCTGCAGGAGCCCGAACCGGAAGCCTTGCTGGAGGCGGTGGCCACCCTGCTGCAGGGCGGACGGGTGGTGGCGCTGGACGGCGGCACCAGCTCCAGAGTCAATCCCCAGACCAGCGGCGTCTGGGGAACTGGAACGATGGGGCTCGGCCAGTGGCTGCTGATCAGCGGCCTGCAGCAGATCGATCAGGAGCTGCAACTCTGCGGCCGCCTGCTGGCCCCTCCTCCCGCCAACCTGCTGCTGCAGTTGATCCTGGAGGGGCGGCTGCGGGAATTGCGCTCCGCCCGGTCCCTGCTGATCTGGCTGTGGGGGCCGGTGTCGATGGCCTGGGGTGCCACCGGACTGCCTCCTGAGCCGAAGAGCTCTGCCGACGAACCCCGCCCGCCCAGTGGGGGCAGCACCGCCATCACTCTGAGGCAGCGCACTGCTGTAGCGGTGTGGGAGACGATCCATCAACGGCTGAGCGAGGCCAGCCAGGGGCCGCTGCTGCGCCAGGGCAGCGCCGAGCTGTTCGCCCTCGAAGGACTGAGCCCGGAGCGCCGGCGCGATCTGTTCGTGGCCTTGCTGAGCCAGCTGGATCAGCTGTTGCGCCAGCTGCGCCAGGAACGCCTGCGCGGCGACGACCTTCAGGGGCGCTGGCAGAGCCTGCAGCCGGAACTGCGTCGCCAGGCCCTGCGCCAGATGGCCGGTCCCTATGTGCAACTGCCCCAGCAGGGGGCCCTGCTTCCCGTGGCCGACACCCTCACCAGTCAGGGGAGCTTCGAGCTCGACGACCCTGAGCTTCCCCCCAGCCAGCCGATGCTGGCGGCTCTGCTCTCCGCCCAGCCGCTGCTGGTGGACGGCCGCCTGCTCGCCCCTGATGAACCTCAGGCCCTGCTCTATCTGGAGTCTCTGGTGAGCAACTGGGTGATCCGCAGCGCCGAGCGCATCAGCGCCGATGTGCTCGCCAGTTGCGGCGACTGGCCGGAACTGCGCCGCTACCTGCTGGTGAAGGAGCTGATCGCCACCCGCAGCCTGGAGCGCCTGCGCAACCAGCTCAATGCCCAGCAGCGCTGGAGCGAGTGGTTTGAGAAGCCGATCCAGCTCTACGAAAGCCAGCGGCGCCTCTATCGCCTTGAGCAGGGGGGAACGATCTCCCCGCTGCTGCTCACCGAACCCCGCGACGAGGAACTGCGCCAGCTGGGTTGGCTGCAGCAGAGCGTCACCCTGGCGCTGGAGGCCCGTGATGCCCTGGCACCGCAGCTGCGCACGCTGCTGCAGCGCGTCGGGGATCTGATCGTGGTGGTGCTCACCCAGGTGATCGGTCGTGCCATCGGCCTGGTGGGACGGGGGATCCTCCAGGGGCTTGGGCGAGGCATCAGCAGACCCTGAGAGTCACAATGGCCCAAGCCCATCTGGTGTTCGGTTGCGCCTTCCTGCCCGCCTCGGCTTCCAAGCCGGCCACATCCACCCCCTCAAAGCCGGTCTTCTCAGCCTGATCCTCGGCGTCTGGCTGCTACTGGCCCCGGCGTCTCCAGCGGCGGCTGCCCTCACCACGAACAGCTACGACGGAAACATCTATTCGCTCTATGCCGGCAATGGCTCACTGGTGCCACCCCGCACCAGCCTGGCTCAGGCCATGGCCGATCACCGTCCGGTGGTGCTGATCTTCTATTTAGATGACAGTGCCGACAGCAAGCAGTTCGCCCCCGTGGTCTCGGAACTTCAGCGGCTGTGGGCCTCGAGGGTCGAGATCATTCCACTCACCACCGATCAGGTCCAGAACCGACCCGATCAAGGCACCAGCGACCCTGCCCACTACTGGAAGGGGCTGATTCCCCAGGTGGTGGTGCTCGATGCCGCCGGCCGTGTGGTGTTCGACGGCAAGGGCCAGGTGAGCAGCGAGACCATCAGCGCGGCCCTGAGCAAGGCCACCGGGCTGAATCCAGCCGGCAGCTCCGGCGCCAGCGCAACCCGAAGCTTCAATGAGCTGAACAGCGAAGTGGTGCCCGCAGGCTGATGACGATCCAGCCGGATGCCAGCACGCGGCGTGAAACGGACAGCCTCGGTGCCGTCGAGGTGCCCGCTCAGCGCTACTGGGGCGCCCAGACTCAGCGCTCGATCAGCAACTTCCCCTTCGGGGCGGAGATGCCGCTGGCGGTGGTTCATGCCTTCGGCCAGCTCAAGGCCGCCTGCGCCGAAGTGAACCAGGCCGAAGGAAAGCTCGCGCCGGAGCTGACCGCTCTGATCGTGGCCGCCGCCGAGGAAGTGGCGAGAGGGGCTCTGGATGATGAGTTTCCGCTGAAGGTGTGGCAGACGGGTTCCGGCACCCAGACGAACATGAATGTGAATGAGGTGATCGCCAACCAGGCGATCGAGGCCGCGGGCGGTGTGCTGGGCAGCAAGAGCCCGGTGCACCCGAACGACCACGTGAATCTGAGCCAGTCGAGCAACGACACCTTCCCTGCAGCGCTGCATGTGGCGGTGGCAATCGAACTGGAGCGGCGGCTGATTCCGTCGGTGGAGGCGCTGATCGAAGCCCTGCGCAGCAAGGCAGGCGCGTTCGCGGGAATCATCAAGATCGGCCGCACCCATCTGCAGGACGCGGTGCCGCTGAGCCTGGGTCAGGAATTCGGTGGCTACGTGGCCCAGCTGGAGCTGGGACTCGAGAGCCTGCGCCACGCCCAGCCCCAGGTGCGCCAGTTGGCGATCGGCGGCACAGCGGTGGGTACCGGTCTCAATGCACCCGCCGGCTTCGGCGAGAAGGTGGCGGCACGGCTGAGCGAGCGCACAGGCCTGCCGTTCACCGCTGCGCCGAACAAGTTCCAGGCACTGGCAGGCCATGAACCGCTGGCCGCAGCCCATGGCGCGCTCACGGTGCTGGCCGGCAGCCTGTTGAAGATCGCCAACGACATCCGCTGGCTCGGCAGCGGCCCACGCTGCGGACTGGGGGAGCTGATCCTGCCGGAGAACGAACCGGGCTCCTCGATCATGCCGGGCAAGGTGAATCCCACCCAGTGCGAGAGCCTCACAATGGTGGCGGTGCAGGTGATGGGCAACAACACCGCCGTGCAGATGGCGGCCAGCCAGGGCAATTTCGAGCTCAACGTGTTCAAGCCGTTAATTGCTCACAATGTGCTCGAAAGCATCGATCTGCTCGCGGGTGCCTGCACCGGCTTCCGCACCCTCTGCATCGATGGATTGGTGGCCAACGAAAGCCGCATCGGTGATCTGCTCGATCAGAGCCTGATGCTGGTCACCGCCCTCACACCGGCAATCGGCTACGACCGCGCCTGCTCCATTGCCAAACATGCCCACGAGCACCGGCTGAGTCTCAGGGAAGCGGCTCTATTGCTCGGGGAGATCAGCGCTGAAGAGTTCGATCGGTGGGTGAAACCCGGAGCGATGGTGTGAGCGAGCCCCATGGCGAATGCGGAGGGCTACACCATCTCGATCAGTGCGTGGTTCAGAAGGCGGTGAAGCAGGGCCAGGACATCCGCACGATCCAGGAACAGATGGGCCAGCAGGATGTGAGCACCACCATGATCTATACCCATGTGCTCAAAAGTGGGCCTATCGGGGTAAACAGCTCAGCAGACTTGGTGAAGCTTTTCAAAAAAGTGATTCACGAACCCATAAACCACACTTGAGCTTGCTGGGCGGAATGGCAGACCCGAAGCTGCCATAGGCTTATGAGCTCAATGCGGAGGAGTAGCCGCCGAGATTCACAGAAAGGAGGTACTTCGGGGCGTGGTTCACGGAAACCATCCAATAACAAGTTATGCGCCCGAACTAAAATGAAGCACATTCCAGACAACGTGTCCTCGTACAGGCGCACTCCAAACTTTACACAAGACACTATTCCGATTGGCCTGCTCCACAGCCACAATACGAAAGATGGCGTGTGGGGCAAGATCGTGGTGATTGAAGGACAGCTCAGATACCGAATCCTTGACCCGGATTTGGAGGAAATCCTGCTCGGGCCAGAGTTGTCTGGGGTGGTGGAGCCGACCGTCAAGCATGAAGTAGAGCCGCTAGGAGAAGTTCGCTTCTATGTGGAGTTCTACCGATAAGGTGTTTCTCTGCTTGCTTCATTGGAAAAAATGGCAAAGCTGGAAAGAGGCAAGCTGATTTTTTGGCACCCCTGAGAGACACACTCAACTGAACCCCCGAGGTAGCGCATTTCAAAGGTGTCTGAAATGCTGAACGATCTTGCTCGCAGGCCTTGAAAGCCGTACAAACGTCAAAGCCGTAATAGGGTGGTGCCGAGAAGACATAGAAAAGCACTCAAAGCCAAACAAGCTCATTCCGACGGCTAACGAACAAGGATAGATCGTGGCTACGCACGATCTATCCTTGTTCGTTGGCGTGGCCTGTGAGTGCGAAGCTGTTCAGAATTGGAAACTCGCGGGGCATTCGCCTGACCAAGCCTATGTTGAAGGAGGCTGGCTTAAGGAACATCTGAAAAACCCGCTAAAATCAATCCAGATCCAAGACTGAGACTGGAACGGATGGCCGAACCCCTCCAGCTGGGCTTCACGGACTACGAGC